>CAXSBA010000001.1:0-1813748 GCA_963422215.2 Spirochaetota bacterium | reverse complement strand
CGAGTGGGGTTACCAGTACCACCAGTGGTCACCAAGCCACCGGGGGCGAGCCACCAGCACCAGCACCACCAGTGGGGTTACCAGTACCACCAACCACGCCACCAAGTGGCGAGTCATTGAGCTGCAGACCACCGAGTGGTGAGCGACGGAGTGATGAGCGACGGAGTGATGAGCCGCGGAGTGGCGAGCGGGGGGTTAGCTTTGAAGCGGTTGGTGGAGAGAAAAATTAAAGGACAAAAATGATGGAAGTTAAAAACGAACTTAATAGCAAGCCACTGGGTGGCAAGGTACCGAGTGACGAGCGGAAATTCTCTCCGGAGGTAAAGCATACTTTGGGTCGGCTGCAGTATCATTTTCAGCGTTATGCGGTGTTGGGTGATCTGCGGGAGGTGGTGAAAAATAGCGAAGCGGACCTTTTGGCGGAGGAGAAAATCGTTTCTAATTGCGAGAAGAAAAATGCTTGCTCGGCTTATTTTTTGCTGGGCGAATGTGGGAGTGGCAAAACCACTTATGCTTATGCTTTGGCTTATGAGTTGCTTGCTCGTGAGCTGCGCTGGGATTTTATGAACGTGACTTTTTTTGAGTTTTCGCGGATCTTTGCGGAAGAGAAGATAAAGAATCTGCAGGAAGTCCCCATCTTAATCGTCGATGAAATTGGTCGCGAAACCATGACCAGCACTTATGGCGTTGACTTGCTGCACAACGTCATTAACCGCAGGACGGAAAATCATTTCTTAAGAAAGACCACCATTTTGATTTCTAACTTGAGCGAAAACGAACTCCCTAGCTATCTGGAAATGACCAGACTCAAAAGTTATTTTAAACTCTTTTGCTTTAAAGGCAATAAAAGAAAATGAACAACGAGGTATGGTGAGGTTGGTGGCATTGGTGGAAAATGGCGGAGGGAAAAAGGCGGAGTGCGATTAGGAGCGGCGGGGAGTGCAGCGAGCGAGGGACGCGGCGGCTCGGGAAGGAGCACAGCAATTAAACATAACGAAGGAGGATAAAAAAAGCAAAGGGCAATGAACTGCTGAAGGGAACTGATGGGGAGTTGGTTTGCTGGTTGCTTTTTACAATAAAAATGAATAGCGTAGATCATGAAAGAGAGAATTCCAAAGTGGTTAGGGTCTTGATGATCCTGAGCGAGGCACTAAAGTTTAACAATTATTTTAGAGTTGAGGAGTTGGCGGAACTTTACGAGGTGAGCAAAACAACCATCAAACGAGATTTCGCCTTCATTGAAGAACATGGGGAATTCGTTCAAATGAAGAAAAACGAGAAAGGGCAATACGAAATAAAGTTGCTTAAAAAACTTCGTTGAATTTCGCCTCGCCGGAACTTGCTTGGAATTGCCTTGACGACGGAAACGAAGGGAGAAAGCAGGGCATGGCGAGACCCAAGCGGGCACCCAAGCGGGCACCGGCGAAAGAGATTGGGGGCACCCAAGCGGGCAGCGGGGGGAGAATATAGCGGGATAGGTTGGTGGAGCGTGGTTGGGATGCAAGGTTGGAGAAGTTGGCGGAGCGTGGTTGAAGGATGGCGGAGCGTGGTTGGGGGCAGGCTCTGGAGGCCCGGGTGGGCACCCAAGCGGGCGGCGGCAGGAGAAGTTGGTGGGTGATGTTGGGGGCAGGCTCTGGAGCCTCGGGGAGCCTTGGGGGAGACCCTAGCGGGCAGCGGCGAAAGAGATTGGGGGCAGGCTCTGGAGGCCCGGGTGGGCACCCAAGCGGGCAGCGGGGGGAGAAGTTGGGGGGTGGCTCGGGGAGCCTCTGGGAGCCTTGGGGGCAGGCTCTGGAGCCTCTGGGAGACCCTAGCGGGCACCCAAGCGGGCACCCAAGCGGGCGGCGGGGGGAGACCCTGATGGGCGAGGTTGGGAGACCCTAGCGGGCACTGGCGAAAGAGATTGGGAGCCTCGGCAGGAGAAGTTGGTGTAGCGTGGTTGGGAGTGATGGTGAGAGAGGATGGCGGAGCGATGTTGGGAGGGGGGCTCGGGGAGCCTCGGCAGGAGAATATGGCAAGCGATGCTGGGAGAAGTTGGCGGAGCGTGGCTCTGGGAGCCTTGGGGGCAGGCTCTGGAGCCTCGGGGAGCCTTGGGGGAGACCCTAGCGGGCACCCAAGCGGGCACCCAAGCGGGCGGCGGGGGGAGACCCTGATGGGCGAGGTTGGGGGAGGCTCGGGGAGCCTCGGGGAGACCCTAGCGGGCACCCAAGCGGGCACCCAAGCGGGCAGCGGGGGGAGAAGTTGGGGGGTGGCTCGGGGAGCCTCTGGGAGCCTTGGGGGCAGGCTCTGGAGCCTCTGGGAGACCCTGACGGGCATGGCGGAGGAATTTGAAGGGCGTTGTTGGGAGTGATGGTGAGAGAGGATGGCGGAGCGTGGTTGGGAGGGGGGCTCGGGGAGACCCTGACGGGCATGGCGGAGGAATTTGAAGGGCGTGGTTGGGAGTGATGGTGAGATAGGTTGGCGGAGGCTCGGCAGGAGAAGTTGGGGGGTGGCTCGGGGAGACCCTGACGGGCATGGCGGAGGAATTTGAAGGGCGTTGTTGGGAGTGATGGTGAGAGAGGATGGCGGAGCGTGGTTGGGAGGGGGGCTCGGGGAGCCTTGGTGGAGCGTGGCTCTGGGGAGCCTTGGTTTTTAGGATGAGTTTTGGAAAAAATGATAAGGAAAAAATGATAAGGAGTTGACGATGAGCAATCAAAAAGACGTGATCTATTCGATCATTATTAACATGATGTTAGAAGAAGGGTTAATCATTAACGAGGTGATTACTAGGGAAAGCTACGGGTGGAGCCGAGCTACTTTCTATAACTTCCTAAGCTTCATTAAGAAAATAAAATGCTTCACGGTTACTAAAAAAGAAAATGGCTACTCTTTGGAAGTTAAGTAAGAAACTAAGTAAGAAACTAAGTAGGAAACTAGGTGGGAAGCTAATGAGGAAGCTAATGAAGAAGCTAAGGAGGAGGGCAAGCAGATGAGATTAACTCAAAAGGAAATCGCTAAGCGGGTGGGAAAATCGGAGGCGACTATTTCCCTCATCGTTAAGAAGAAAAAAATTCCCAAAGTGGGCGGAAAAATAAATTTTGAGAAATACCGGGATTTTTTTCCGCAGCCGGTTTTGCTAGCAGGGGGTGAAAAAGGAGGAGGTGAGAAAGCAGGTGAAAAAGGAGGGGCTGAAAGGGCAGGAGCTGATCGCGAAGAGAGTTCTTGGCTTACGAAAAGTTTGCTGAAGGCGCGCATTGCTAACAAGCTCTTGGAGAAGGAAAAAAAGGAGTTTGAAATAAAGGAGTTGAAGAAGAAAATCGTTGCTAAGGACTCGGTGGAAAGCTTGCTCTATCGCTTCATTCAACGGAGCAACCTTGCTAAAAGAACCGTGGTAACTCGCTTGCTTAGGGACTTGCCTTATTTTTTTTTGCAGGGCGAGCGGGCTCGGCATTTGGCAGTGAACGAGCTCTTTCAAGAAGAGCATTGGGATTTTTTTACCCAAGTGCAGAAGGAGAGTGCCAAAATGGGACTGGCTATTAACCTCGCTCCTTTTAAAGTTAGCGACCCCGTGGATTGGATCGAGAGCAACGTTGTCTTGGTTCATTCTCAACTAGCTGGAAAATACCTCTTCAGCACGACGCCCTATTTCAAAGAGATCGCTCGGGATTTTTTTCGTCCCGAAGTCCGCGAAGTTCACATCAAAAGCTCCTCCCAAGTAGGCAAGACTCAGTTCATCGCTGCCCTCATCAGCTACATTATTTTCAACGACCCCTCGCCGATTCTCTTCGTGACCGCGAGCGATGACTTGGTGGAGGATTTCTCCAAATTTCGTCTCGCTAAAACCTTGAAGGAAAGCGGACTCCAGCACGTCTTCACGGAAGAGAGCAACAGCGTTCATTTGAGATCCTTTCCCGGGGGGTTCATTTACTTCACGAATCCGGTTAACGAAAAGAATTTGATTTCTCGTTCCTTCAAATACATTTTTTGCGATGAAATTTCCAAATGGGAGAATCAAAATGCCTTGAACTTGCTCCGGGCTCGAGTAAAAACTTTTGCCTTGGCGAAGATCATGACCCTCGGCAACCCTAGCGTCAAGGAATTTTGCTTCGCCGATAGCCTGTATCGCTCGGGGGACCAAAACGTTTACACCATTCGGTGCCCCGGCTGTTCTGCCTGGATTCCCTTGCTCTTCCAAAACTTGTCCCGCAAAAAAGTCAAAGAGGGGGACGACATTTGCTACACCTGCCCCAAATGCCAAGCCTTGATTCCCGAAACCAAGAAGGGCGAACTCCTACGAGCGGGTAAGTTCTCCCCTACTAAAGGAAATTTTCCGAGCAACATTGGAGGCGATGTTAGGGGTAATGTTGGGGGAGACCCTGACGGGCAGCGGGGGGAGACCCTAGCGGGCACCCAAGCGGGCACCCAAGCGGGCACCCAAGCGGGCACCCTAGCGGGCGGCGGCGGGGGCAAGGCTGGGAGTAATGTTGGGGGTAATGATAAGGAAAATGCTGGGGGAGACCCTGACGGGCACTGTTGGGAACCTCGGCAGGAGAATATAGCGAGTAATGTTGGGGGTGGTGATAAGGAAAATATTGAGGGCAAGGCTGGGGGTGATGCTGGGGGAGACCCTGACGGGCAAAGTTGGGGGCAGGCTCTGGGGAGCCTTGGGGGAGACCCTAGCGGGCAGCGGGGGGAGACCCAAGCGGGCACCCAAGCGGGCACCCTAGCGGGCAGCGGCGGGGGCGATGTTGGGAGTGATGCTGGGGGCAAGGGCAACGCTAGAGGCAAGGCTGCGAGTGATGTTGGGGGTAATGCTGGGGGAGACCCTGACGGGCACTGCTGGGAGACCCTAGCGGGCACCCTAGCGGGCACCCAAGCGGGCAGCCAAGCGGGCGGCGGCGAAAGAGATTGGGGGCAGGCTCTGGAGCCTCGGCAGGAGAATATACCGGGTGATGTTGGGGGTAATGCTGGGAGCAAGGTTAAGGCTGATGCTGGCGGCGATGTTGGGGGTAATGTTGGGGGTAATGCTGGGGGCAAGGTTAAGGCTGATGCTGGGGGTGGTGATAAGAGCAATGTTGGGGGCAATGCAGGGGGTGATGTTGGCGGCGATGTTGGGGGTGATGCTGCGGGCAACGCTGGGGGCGAGGTTGGGAGTGATGCTGGGGGTGATGCTGCGGGCAACGCTGGGGGCGAGGTTGGGAGTGATGCTGGGGGTGGTGATAAGGAAAATGTTGGGGGCAAGGTTAAGGCTGATGCTGGGGGTAATGCTGGCGGCGATGTTGGGGGTAATGTTGGGGGTGATGCTGCGGGCAACGCTGGGGGCGAGGTTGGGAGTGATGCTGGGGGTGGTGATAAGGAAAATGCTGGGAGTGGTGTTGGGGGTGATGCTGGGGGTGGTGCTGGGGGTAATGCTCGGGGCAAGGTTAAGGCTGATGCTGGGGGAGACCCTGACGGGCACTGCTGGGAGACCCTAGCGGGCACCCTAGCGGGCGGCGGCGGGGGCAAGGCTGGGAGTAATGTTGGGGGTAATGCTGGGAGTGATGCTGGGGGCAACGCTGGGGGCGATGTTGGGGGTGATGCTGGCGGCGATGTTAAGAGCAAGGCTGGGAGTAATGTTGGGGGTAATGCTGGGAGTGATGCTGGGGGCAACGCTGGGGGCGATGTTGGGGGTGATGCTGGCGGCGATGTTAAGAGCAAGGCTGGGGGTAATGCTGGGGGTGGTGTTAAGGAAAGTGTTGAGGGCAAGGCTGGGGGTGGTGATAAGGAAAGTGTTGAGGGTAAGGCTGGGGGTGGTGATAAGGAAAATGTTCTTGCGGGAGTTAAAAGCTATCATTTATCGGAGTTGGTTTCTTTGTTATCGAGCTGGGGCAACGTGCTCCTTGAGTGGGAGCGGAGCAAAAACGATAGTGCTGCCTTGAAGACTTTTTCCAACTTAGTTTTGGGCGAGGTCTGGGAAGGAGAGCAGGGGGAAAGTCGCAACTTGAATTTTTACTTGGAGGAGCGGATAAAATATTTCAGCGAAGTTCCCGAGGACGTTCTCGTGCTCACCATGGGAGTGGACGTAGGCAGCAATCGCCTAGAAGCGGAAGTGGTGGGCTATGGAGTAGGCAAAGTCTATGGGATTGGCAAATACGTGCTGCAGGGCGAGCTGCATCGCCCGGGAATTTGGCGGGAGCTCCGCCGCCTCATCACCAGACCTTTTCAGCATGAGAGTGGGAGAGCCCTTAGCGTCGGGGTGACTTTCATCGATAGTGGTTATGCCACGAAATTGGTTTACGACTTTGCGGAGGCGAACTGGGCGGAGCGAGTCTATGCCATCAAAGGACATCCCAAGGCGAGCTACCCCATCATTGGAAAGCGGCGGGACAGCGAGCAGAAGCCGATCTTGGTGGGGGTGAGTGCGGCGAAGGATCTTATCTACCATGAATTAGCGAAAGTGGGGAGTGCGGACAATCGTTATTTTTTTCCGCTGTCGCCCGACTATGGCAAGGAGTATTTTGCGGGGCTTTTTTCCGAGCGAAAAATAAAAATAGTCGATGCTAAAAATGAGACCATCCACAAGTACGTTAAAAAGGAAAATCAACCCAACGAAGTGCTCGATTGCCGAGTGTATTCTCTCGCTGGTTTTTATTTCTTGAACTTGGACTTGCCGGCTTACGCGGAAGCGGGTCTCTTGTTCAACGAAAAAAAGTTATCCAACAAAATCATTTTTTTCAACGACCATTCTAGTCCTAACGTGGGAGTCTGAGGTAGGGTGGAATTCTAAAGAGGTTTTTTAGTTGGGAATTTTGGTTTTTCAGTTTAACTTTTATTCATGGGATTAACTAACGAACAAGTACTCGCTAAATTGAAAGAGGAATATTGCAAAACCATCAGCACGGCGGGCTACTCGGTTGCCGGGAACAAAGTGGTCAAGCAAAAGCTGGCGGTATTGGCGAAGGAGATCGCTGCCTACGAGCGCCGCCTCCATGAAGAGGGCGGGGATGCGTCGCCTATAAAAACGTTTTACTTATGATGGAAAAAATAAAAACTTTTCTCGGGCTCTCAACTTACTCAGCTTACTCAGCTCACCGGATTAAGAACAGAAACTCCTTGGAAGCTCTGGAGTATTCCCCGCAGGAGGAGACGCTGAGCGAAGCTAAAAGCCGGGCGCATGATTTGACCATCGTGGATGGAGTGAGCGGTTCGGGGCTTACGTCAAGCGGTCGTGAGTGAGGAAGCAGGAGAGTGGGAGAGCGAGTCAATAGCAGGATTATGATTGGATTATGATGGAAGAAATAAAAACTTTTCTCGGGCTTTCACCTTACTCAGCTTACTCAGCTCACCGGATTAAGAACAGAAACTCCTTGGAAGCTCTGTGGTATTCCCCGCAGGAGGAGACGCTGAATGAAGCTAAAAGCTGGGCGCATGATTTGACCATCGTAGATGGAGTGAGCGGTTCGGGGCTTACGTCAAGCGGTCGTGAGTGGGGGAGCAGGTCAATAGCAGGATTATGATTGGATTATGATGGAAGAAATAAAAACTTTTCTCGGGCTCTCGCCCTACTTACCTCACCGGATTAAGAACAGAAACTCCTTGGAAGCTCTGTGGTATTCCCCGCAGGAGGAGACGCTGGGCGAAGCTAAAAGCCGGGCTCGTGATTTGACCATCGTGGATGGAGTGAGCGGTTCGGGGCTTACGTCAAGCGGTCGTGAGTGGGGGAGCAGGAGAGCGGGAGAGCGAGTCAATGCTTAGGATTATGATGGAAAAAATAAAAACTTTTCTCGGGCTCTCAACTTACTCAGCTTACTCAGCTCACCGGATTAAGAACAAAAACTCCTTGGAAGCTCTGGGGTATTCCCCGCAGGAGGAGACGCTTAATGAAGCTAAAAGCTGGGCGCATGATTTGACCATCGTGGATGGAGTGAGCGGTTCGGGGCTTACGTCAAGCGGTCGTGAGTGGGGGAGCAGGTCAATAGCAGGATTATGATTGAAAAAATAAAAACTTTTCTCGGGCTCTCGCCTTACCGGATTAAGAACAAAAACTCCTTGGAAGCTCTGTGGTATTCCCCGCAGGAGGAGACGCTTAACTTGAGCGAAGCTAAAAGCCGGGCGCGGGATTTGATTAGGAACTCGGCGATCATTTCCTCGATCTACAAGTCGATCATCGATGGGGTGATTGGTTCGGGGCTTAAGTTCAAAAGCGACATTGATTTTAAAACGATTGGGTTTAGTGGGGAAGTGGGGGAGCAGGTCAATAGCAGGATCGAGAAATCCTTTAGCATCTTCGGTAAAAAATGTGGGATTAACGATGAAAATTTCAAGACGATAACGGAGCTCGCTTTTTCTAGTTATTTGGCGGATGGGGAGTTCTTCTTTCATTTCCCCGTCGTTCGCGGAGAACTCAAAGTGCAGATCATTGAAAGCAACGAAGTAGAGGAGATCGTCTACGGGAAGCAAGGGGGCTCGGCTCACCTCTCGGCTCATCTCTCGGCTTACCGGATAGGGGGGCGGAAAGTGGAAGCCTATCTTAAGGGTAAAAAAGTGTTTCATCATTATTATCGTCCCTATCGTCCCAATCAAACGAGGGGGCTGCCTCCGTTCATTTCCGTGCTGAAGCTAAGCGATAGCTTGTCGGAGTACATCGCCAATGAAGTGGAAGCGTCGCGAGTTACTTCCATGCTCAACTACGTCATCAAAGAAGAGGAGAACTATCAAGGACCGGCTCTGGAGCTGGGGAGGCTCAAGATTAGGACTGGGCAGTCGATTCATTTGCCGAAGGGAGTGGACTTGAAAACTTTTTCATCGCAAAGACCGAATAGCAATTTCGATAAGTTCGTTGATTTTGCCATTAATTTGATTGCCAGTAATTTGTTGATACCTCCCGACTTCGTCAAGCGTTCTTTTACCCGGCAGAGCTTCTTGAAAAACTATTCCACTAGGATAAGCAAGGAGTTGGCGGACTTGGCTTTTGCTAATTATCGCAACCACTTCATTGAAAACTTCCTCAGCGTCTGCTATGAAGAGATCATCGACTTTTTAGTGCTGACTGGGAAGTTGGTTCTCCCGCGCTACCAAGATTTTAAATACGAATACTTACGACCGAAGTTCGTCGCTCGTTCGGTTAAAAACATCAACCCCCAAATGGAAACCAAAGCTAAAGTGGACGCCCTCAAGCATAACTTAACCACTTTGAAAATCGAACTAGCTAAAGAGGGACTGGACTTTGAAGAAGTACTCAAGCAAAGGAAAATAGAAAAAGACTTGCTGAAGAAATATGGCTTAACCGAAGCAAACAACGTAGGAGAGCAAGAAGAAATGGAACTAGAAGATGAAGAGATAGACTACGAAGAGCAAGAGAGTGAGCAGGATGAAGCTGAAGGGGCTGAAGAGGATGAGAGGGAGGTAAAAGCGTGATTGATTTCGTTCAGCCTTTTCTCTTGGATCGGGCGAGGCTAAGACAACTTCACGGACAGCTTCAGGGACAGCTTCATAAGGCTGCGGAAACGAAGGCTGAGGGGCAAGGAGTTGCTGAGCAAGGAGTTGCTGATTTTAAACTTGCTGAGCTTGGTGGTGAGCTCGGTGGCTGGATGAAGGAGGTGAGTAGAGTCTATGAAATCAAAATAAGCGGCATTCTCTACGGGGGAGAAATTGGGGCGCTGCTGGGGATGGTTTCCTTGGAAGCAGTGAAGCGAGCCCTAGAGAGGGCGCTCATGGAAAATCCGGAGATCATCGTTTTGAAAATCGACAGCCCGGGCGGAACGGTCGCGGGGATTGCTGACTTGGCGGATTATCTTTACTCCCTTAGGGAGGTGGTGCCCATTTACGTTTATAGCGCCGGGATGATTGCCTCGGCGGCTTATTGGATTGCCTCTAGTGCCCAGAAGCTAGTCATTAGTCAAACGGCGGTGGTGGGTTCCATTGGGGTGGTGACGACTATCTACGACGATCGTGCCTACTATGAGCGGAAGGGAATCAAAATGGAGGACGTGGTCAACGACGATAGCCCGCAGAAGCGGATGGATTATTTTTCTAAGCAGGGGAAGGCGAACTTGAAGAAGAAGCTGAACGACATTGCCGAGATATTTTTTAAGGCGGTTGCTCGGAGCAGGGGCAGGAGCGTCGCAGAAATCAAGCGTCGCTATGGTCGGGGCGACACGCTCATGGGCTTTAACGCCAAGCAAGTGGGCATGGTCGACGAAGTGCTTAGCTATGAAGATTTTAAACAAAAAATAGGAGCAGATCAAATGAACAAACGAACAGAGGACGGATTAAGACTTAATTCAAAAGAAGTGGAAGCGAGGCGTGTCTGGGAAATGGAGGCCTTTAAACGAGGTGAGGAAGCAGGAAGGCAGCAAGAACGGGAGCGAGTGGCGGCTATTTTGAGCCTTCCCGGTGCGGAGGCTTTCAAAATGAAAGTCATCGAGAAGGGGGTGGCTTTTTTAGTGGCGAAAAAGGAAATCCTTCAGCGTAATCAGTTGGACTGGCAGGCGAATAGCCACGGAGTTATCGCTACGGCTAAAGAAAGCGACTTTCAAGAACCCGATGAGTTCCAAACCAAGCAAGACGATGCCCTAGAAGCGCTCATCCAAAAAAAACGCAGGAGCGGAGAGGCAACGTGATTGGGAGGCAGCGTGATTGGGAGCAACGTGATTGGGAGCAACGTGATTGGGAGCAACGTGATTGGGAGCAACGGGTTGGAGAGCAACGGGTTGGGAGCAACGGGTTGGGAGCAACGTGTTGGAAGCAACGGGTTGGAGAGCAACGTGATTGGGAGCAACGCTTGCTCTAACGGAAAAAGTGGCAACGTAAAAATGGCAACGTAAAAATGGCAATATGAAAATGGCAATATGAAAACAGGGAATATAAAAATGGCAACATTACAAGGAGTTTTAACATGAATATAACGACGGAAAATTTAGCATACGAGAATTTGGTGAGTGGGGAGTATCACGTGGTCACTAGGGTGGCTAGTGGTGCCTTGACCAAGCATGCGGTGGTGAAGAAAAATGCCGATAAGACGGTTTCGGTCCTTAGTGGCAAGCAGCGCCGTGGTACTTCAGGTGGTAGCTCGGGTGGTAGCTCGGCTGGAGTTAACGAGAACATGTTCGGCATTGCTTTGGCGGATTGTGCCGACGGAGCTAAGGGACGCATCCTGTACATTGGCAAAGTTAACTTGGCTAAGCTCACTTATCACGAGGATTATTCGCCAGATGACGTGCGCGATGAGCTACGGAAAAACATGATCATTGCTCAGGCGTGGTGTGAATGAGGGCGGAGACGCTAGAATAGAAAGGAGAAAAAAATGAGAAAATTTAACAAGCTAATAGAGACGAGTAGGTTTAGGAATGATTTTTTTGAAAGGGAGATTTTGGATAGCAGTGGGTATAATGGGAAGGATGTTTTGGTGGTTTTTAAAGTTCCTGCGGAAAATGGGAAATTCAAATTCGTCATCAATGAAAAGGAGCGCGATATTTTCGCTAAACGGGGTTATAAAAAAACTAGTTTTTATCCCTTTAAAATAAAAACCAAAATCAGCATCGACGTGGGGGATTATCAGTTGTTGTTTCCTAAAGAAAGCGAGCTCATGAATAGCGATGGAGTTCGGCGTTTTAAAAAGATAGCCGAAGCCCAAGCTACTAAAGTGGGTTCGTTGTATCAAAATACTTTGGATAAAATGTGCATCAGCGTTCTCAACGAAGGCACCATCGCCGCTGAAGACGAGACGGTGGACTATAGCGTAGCTAGCGATCAAGTGGTGACGCTAACCGGCAATCAAAAGTGGAATGGCAGTAGTGCCAACGTCATTAAAAACTTGCTGGAATGGAAAAAGCAATACGCCAAAAAAGCGAAAGTGTTTCCCGACACCATCATGGTGGGGAGCAATGTCTTGATGCTCCTCCTCAAAAGCGAAGAAGTGCGGGGAATCTTAGACAACAAGAACATCACTGCCGGCTCCCTCGCCGTCAATGACTGGAACGATAAAGTTGCTTTCCTCGGCAAGCTGCCCTTCATCAATGCCAATATTTATTCCCATGCGGAAGTGGAGGAGAACACTCTGGTGTTTTTGAACAAACGTTCCACTTTGGGATTGGCTTTTGGTTCGCTCAATCGCGCCGATGTTGGGTATTATGAAAGGGTGTTCACTAAATTCGTTAAAAACGAAGAAGAAGGCAATGGGGCTCTCATCGTCGATAGTGCTCTCTTTGTCTTCCTGCAAAATAGCGAGCAATACCTCAGGGTCAAAGTCGCCTAAGAGTAGTCTAAGCAGTACTATGAAGGTAGGCGAAGGTAGTCCCACGATGGAAGAACAAAACCAACAACTAGGAGAAGAGCAACTAGAGGAGCAACTAGAGGAGCAACTAGAGGAGCAACTAGAGGAGCAAATGGAGGAGCCGGAAGAGGAATTGGAAGAGCCGGAAGAGGAATTGGAAGAGCCGGAAGAGGAGCTGGAAGAGCCGCAAGAGGAGCAAATAGAGGAGCCGGAAAAGGAGCAAGAGATCTGGGCGAGCGACGTTGCGACCATTCACGATGATTTTTGGGGGAAACTGGTGACGGTTGTTCTCCAGGATGGGAGTGCTTTTCGTTTGCAGGGCTTGGTTTTCGATGAGTTGGTTAGCCTTGATTTTCAGGGAGTGAAGAATCAGTTCCCCCGCAGGGTTCTCCATTTGATCTGGGCGAGATGTCTTTCCTTGAAAGAGGATTTTTCTGGGGAGCAAGTGAGTCATTTCGTCATTGAGGGGGAACGCTTTGAAGTGGACGAGAGCTACGCCCAGACATTCTATCGTAAAAGTAATGGAGAGATCGTTTATGGCCTTAAACATCATTGAAGTTAAAAAGGAAGTGATTGCTGCCATTGAAAGTGCCCTAGAAGTCAAAGTGCGACCGGGGCGGGCTGTCCCGAGCAATCACCGAGGCAAAGTGGTCCTCTTCTTGGGGATAGAACTTAAAAAAAACCGCACTCAGCAAGCGGTGATTAAGCTTGCTCTAGCAGATGACGACGAGGAGAGTGCTTTGTTCCGGGAGTTTGAAGAGCTGATCGCTACTAAAGTGTGGCCGGGGTTCGTTCTGTCGCTCAGGGGGATTTCCGTCACGCATCTCGCCCCAATGGGAAGGGATATGCTGGTCTATGAAGTGGTGGTGAATTTTTTATAAGGATTATTTTAAAAGGATGATTTTATAAGGATGAAGAAATGTATGCGAACTTAAATGAACTCAATCAAGATACGGAACATTTAGAGAAGTTAAAAAAAGTCTACGTGGCGGAGCGGATATATCAAGGACCCATTGACGAATATGAAGGGAGCTCGCTGCATCTAAGGGGGGAGAGGGATAAAACCATCTCGACACTAGGTGAGAAGCCCACAGAGGGTAATTATCAAGCTTACCTAGCGGGGGGGATCGCCCAGCAGGGGTCTTACCGGGGTTTTCTCTTTGGGCATGCTTATGAAGTTGCTCCTACGAAAGAAGACAACTACGAGCGGCTCATCACTGATGGGGGAGTTGCTCTCCGCGAGGTGTTGGTTTCGCGCACTAATGCGGTGACTTTTAAAATTCCTAACGTAGAGAATCGGCAAATCTTGCAATATGCTTTTAGCGGGGAACTGGACGACCAAGGGGATTTGCCCATTGCGAGTTCGCCCTCGGGGAGCATTGAAAGCAAGCGTTTTTTCGTTACCATTGAAGGGCGGGACGACGAAGGCAAGATCAATCGGCTGGTGTATTCCAACTGCAAAATAAAAGTGATTTCGCTCAACGAGCGGATAGAAAATTTTCGAGGCTTGGAAGTGGAAATCGTTCCCGAGCTCGATGGCTTCACTGCTTTAAAAGGCAACGTTGGTTATTATTTGAATAAAGTGGAGGTGGAATAGTCAATGAAAAAGTCACTCATCGACGCCTGGACTGGGGAAGGACTCGTTTTAGCCATTGGCAGGCAGCGAGTGGAGCTAGGTCATTTGCCGGCGGGGCAGGAGTTTAAGCATTTGAAAGACATTTCCGCTAGTTTTTACTTGCTCAACTTGTTGGCTAAAGAAGAGGAGAGAGCCATTGACCTTCCTATCGATAAGCGGACCAACCAATGTTTCAAAGCGTCTTTAAAAAAGTTGATTGAAAGCGCGACCACGAATTCTAGCGAAATGTTTTCCTTGGTTTATGGGAACTGCGTTCGAAAAGTTTGGCTGCTACTACGCGAATTCATTCCTTGGTATAAGCGTTTTTTCCTGAGGAATAAGTTCTTCCAGCAAGCCACTCGCGATGTGCGCTGGCTGCTTCGCTTCGTGAACGAAATTTACGATTACTGGTTGCTCTTGGGAAAGCAGATTGGGCTGGCTGCAGCCCTGAAAACAGGAGCCCAGAAAACAGGAGCCCGAGCTCCCATGATGACTGGAGCGAAATCGTTCAGACATTGATGGAAAGGGGCTATGGGTACGAGGCGGTTAAAGCGATGAGCTTGCTGGAGATTAAAATCATCCTGAAACATTTGACGAGAGCAGAGCAGAGGCTTCTCAAGAGGAGGAGCTATGAATGAAAGACAAGTAGAGAAGCTCGCGGGGGCGATCCAAGCGAAAATAGGCAAGGAGTTCAGCAAAGAACTCAGTAAGAACTTCAGCAAAGAGCTCAGCAAGAACTTCAGCAAGGAGTTCACTCCCTTTACCAGCAACCTCCGCACAGCAAGCGGGGCTCTGGCGGGGTGGGGGCGAAGGGTTCGGGCCGCTAAAAGCCTTTTCAGGGCAAGAGAAATTTCACCGCTAAACAACGCCTCCTCCAAGCCCCTCGGAGGAGTAGCGCGGAGTTCTCGGTTGCCTCGTTTCCCTAAGCATTCAGGGCACTCAGAGAATTGGGATGTAGCGGAGCATTGGGCTAGGCTCTTGGGAGTTGCCGCGGCAAGTTTTAAAGCCCCAAATCCTCTAGGGCAAAATCTTCTAAGGCAGAATCTTCTAAGGCAAAATCTTCTAGGGCAAAATGCCTTGGGGGAAAGGAAATATTCTAAATCAGTTTCATCCTCTCGGGGCTTAGCGGAGGAACTCCCTAACATCTCTACCGTGACCAATAATTATCACATTACCATTGAAAATAGCGACCCCCTAGCAATCGGTCATCAGTTGGAAAATATTTTAGGAGAGGGAGGAGCATGATTCGGGGGAACGTGATTCAAGGGAGCGTGATTTTATGATCGCAGTGAGCAACGGCGAAGTGACTTTGAAGATCGTCACCTACTTGGAAAATCAAGTGGAACAGAAGAACTACCATAAGACCCAGAGGTCGCTAACGGGCGAAATTTTTACTTCTTGCTATGGTTACGATAAAATCGTTCATTTCGTTTTTTTGTTGAATGGGGCGGAACTGGAAAATTTGAACGAATTTTCTAGGAGTAATTTCTTCGTTCAAGGGACGAGGAATTTGATTTCCCAAAAAGATTGCTTCCTAAATAAGCTGGAAGTATTTCGCAAAAACCAAGAAGCCGACATCTACTTCGTTAGAGTGCAGATAGGTCAGTTCATCAAGAAGGCCTCAGGTTAAGGAGCAACGAGGTTAAGGAGCAATGGGATTAAAGAGCAACGAGGTGAGCCATTCTAATCTAGGAGCTGAGGGAAGAATTCAGGGAGGAGTTCAAGGAGGCGATCCTTTTTGGGAAAGTGCGGATAATTTCTTTTATATGAAGAGCATTCAAAACAAGATTCCTAATTTCAAAATCACCGTGAATGGAAGGAATGTCTCTAGGAGCTTGCTGGGGTTTTCTTATGAAGAGGGGAGTGAGTATTACAAGAAATTAATTTATCCCTCCAGAAGGAGGCTCACCATTCGCTCCACTGCTTTGTTCAACAAACGCGACGAAGTGGTGGTGAAGATTTTTTATCAAGGCAACAGCTCGCAAAATCCCTTGGTCTTTTACAACGCACTCGATAAGGCGCTGGCTTTCTCGGGGATCATCACCAAGCGCAGGAGTGTGCTTAGGTCGAAAAACAATCCGCTAAAAGTTTATGAGTATGAAATGGAAGAGACGCATTTGAATAAATTGGATTTTAAGTTGGACTATGAAAGCGGAATGCCGGTTGCTCGGGTGCTGGAAAAAATCCCTGCCATTAGTAAGGTGGTTTTGCCGATCGCAGACATTGCTTTTAAGAGTGGGGGCAAGGGTAAAACTTTGGTCGCTATTTTAAAAGACTTAGAGGAATACCTTTATTATCGCACTGGGGTGGGGGTGCTGCTTTTTCAAGGCAATGTTTTGCGCTGGGAAAACCAAGAGGCTTTTTTGGAATTAACCGGCGAGGATGTCATGAACGACATGGAACTAGAAGACGATGACGAAAACACCATCAAAGCTGCTTACATTGGCGAGGATGAATTTCGTGATGGGGATTTTTCAACCCTCTCAGTGGCTAAGAACTTCGATGGAACTTATCGCAATTTGGTGAGCGGAGTCTGCGTTAACGATCGCTCGCTCCTCGACATCAACATTGGTAAGATTGAAAAAAAGCAAAACGTTTTCTTGGCGGAAGAGGAGAAGCGGGATTTTTTAATAACGCTTAAGGATAAAAAAATTAAGCAGCATCATTTTCATTTGCTACCCAAATACATTTTCACCGCTCTAGGCACTAAAGTGCATTTCTTTCACGAAGAGGTGGCGATGAAAACCATTTTGATTAAGAAAACCTTAGCCATGTCCTTGAACAAATATGCTTTGAAATTTTTTGTCCTTGAATACGAAACGGCTAGCAAGCAACCCATTGCCGGGAGCGACTATGACAGCGGAGTGAATTACCCTTGAAAAACTCGCTGCTGGAAAAACAAAATCTAAAAGGAGAAAATCATGCCTTATCAACCTTTGTCCCTGAGCAGTAACTTGTCCAAAAGCGAATTGCTGCGTAACTTCAACCGATTAGTTGGCTACTGCGATGACTTGGAAAATAGGATAAACCGAGTGGGCACTGGTTCAACGAAACCGAAAGAGATCATCAGTGCTAGAGAGCCTTTTCCAAGCTTAGCCGAGCGAATTAACGCTGAAGTTTTTAAGGCGAAGTTTTTTGAATTCAAGAGTTATCAAATCCAAGACGATGACGATGGGGACAGGGCTTTTTTCTACCAAGGGTTAACTTTCTTCGATCAAGGCAAGATCAAGATCATCGGTGATGGTTCGGTAAAACTAAACGTCGAACAAGAGTACAACTTGCTCTCCTATAACGAAGACAGCGAAGAAATAGAAGTGGCTAGCTTAGCCTTGGATGGGGGGAGCTTGACCACGTCCTTGCAGGGAGCTATGCTTTATTATCCTTTTGGCGTAATCAAAAACGCTCATGAAGAAGGCGAGGAAGAAGTTTTTGGAACTTCGCTTCAATACGACAGCAAGGAGAGAGCCTATCCCCCGCTCAGGAGAATACTGCTTGAAGAGGACGAAGACACTGAAGAGGGCGAAGACGCTGAAGAGAACGAAGACACTGAAGAGGGCGACGCTGAAGAGGGCGAAGGCACTGAAGAGGGCGAGGATGCTGAAGATAGCGACGACGCTGAAGAGGGCGAAGGCACTGAAGAGGGCGAGGATGCTGAAGATAGCGACGACGCTGAAGAGAGCGAGGACGCTGAAGAGGGCGAGGACACTGAAGAGGGCGAGGACACTGAAGACAGCGACGCTGAAGAGGGCGAGGAAGTTCCTCGTTATCGCTATGTTTTGGCGATAGGGCCTTATAGCGTTGTGCTGCCTTATTCCAATTTGGGGTTTAATCGGGTTCATTATCTTTTTTCTAGTCAGGGCAATATTGCAAGCAATTATTTGGTGCGAGTTTTCCTCTTTAATGGGGAGCGGGAAAACGAAAAGTTTAAGAATTGTCATTTCGTTAATTTGAAGAATGATTTTGTTTTTCGTCATTGTTATTTTGAAGGTTGTCGGTTTGGATTGAATGGTGATTTTCTTTCAACCTTGAACTATGGGGCGTTTTATTATAAGACGATGATGGAGGAAATTTACAATGAGCGTAAGGTAGGAACTTATTACGCTGAGCTTAGTGATTTGTTCCCTGCGGAGGGAATAGCGGGCTTTCATTATTCCATTAAACTTAATGATTTTTATAATCAAGCGGTCACTTTCCTCGATGAGGAAGTAATTGATCGACACTCCCTAGATGGCAGTGCTCCTTATACTCGCCGAACGGTTTTTGAAGCCAATAAGTCAAAGACTAATTCCTATGCTTTTGCGAGCACGGAGCGTCATCGTTTTTTTATTTTGAATTTTAAAATGGATGTCTACGCCAAGACCCTCTTATACAGACGCGATAAAGACAATGCCACCGTGGGGAGCGCTTATTTTTCCGTAGCGTATTTTGGCGAGAAGGTTTTCTTGAATAATTTGAGATTAGAGGCGAATTTTTATCCTGCTCCAGAATTCTCAGCGGAGAAAAATAAGGTCGTTGCGGCAACCCATGACGATCGCTTCCTTTTGGGCTGCTACATTTATTTTTTCTTACGCGATACAGGGGGGGATGCGTATTGCGTTGGGGATTACCAGTGCGAAGTTACTTTCCTACCCACTAGGAGGGATGGGAAGAATCAGCTGCAGATTAAGCTTAAAAACATCGTCCGCAATCAAAGTCATCCTAGTCAACGTAAGAACTATTTTAGGAATGGCTTTGTGTATAGCGACACAAAAAAAATTGACTTTTCCACTAAGTTAACTCTTGTAAACCGGAACTACCAGCATTTCAAACATTACCAACTATTGAGTCAAGAAACCAAGAGAGTGGAGGTGGCTAAAGAATAATGCCCAGACGAAACTTAAACGATCTCAACAAGCTCATTGACGGCAATGGCAACAAAGGCATGCTGCAGAGATTAGAGGACGAAGAGAGCAACAGCAAGCTGATTTTGAAAAAGCATAACCAAATCAATCAAAAAATTAACTGGCTCATCTTCATTCTCATGGTGATCCTTGCTGAAGGATTGGACGTGGTTAACTTGTTGATAAAGTTGTTAAAGCGATAAAGGAGCCAGTCATGAAAATAAGCGATCACTTAACCCCGCACTTAACCCTGAGCGAACTCACCAAGTCCATGACGGCTTTAAGACTCGGCATCGATAACCAGCCAAGCGAAGAAGTCATCAAGAGATTAAGTAACTTAGCCATCAACTTGTTCGAACCCTTACGGGCGAGGTGGGAGAAGCCTCTCTACATCTCGTCGGGGTATAGATCGGCGGAACTCAACCGAGCAATAGGGGGGAGTAGTCGCTCCCAACATTGTAAGGGCGAAGCCATCGACATCGACATGGATAACAAAAACTCCCCCATCACCAACGGCAATATTTTTCGAGCACTGCTCAGCCTCGACTACGACCAGCTCATCTGGGAGTTCGGCGAGGACAACCCTGCTTGGGTGCATGTGAGTTACGTCTCTCCCACCAAGAACCGAAAGCAAACCTTAAGAGCCGTGAAGCAAGACGGGAGGACGAGATACCTTCCCTACCAGCCAGCATGAAGCAACTCAACGAAAAATATCGCAGCCGCAAGTTCCTCCTTGCTCTCTTGTTCTCCTTGTTGCTGGCATTGCTCATCTTTGTTTCGCTCGTTCAAGCTCTCTTAAACCAAACGGAAAATTTCAATCTAACCATGCGGCTCATCGAGACCATTATGCCCTTCGTGACCGCAGTGGTGGGGGCTTACATTGGCTTCAACTACTTAAGCAGCAAGAAGAAATGAAGCACCAATTCGCCAAACGAATACTAGAGTCCTACTTTGCTGGAGGAAAACTTAAAGCAACATTATGAGAATTACGACCGCCAATCTTAAGCTACTGGGGGTTACGTTCCTCTTAGGGGTCTTCATCGGTGGAGGTGGGGTCTGGAGTTACTTGAACCGCCAGCATCAAAGCGACCTACGAGAAGCGAAGGAGGAACTCGCCAGCAAGCGGGAAGTCATTGTTGAGAAAATAGTTGAAAAACAAATAGAGTATGAGGAGAGAGTTCATGAGATCCAAAGTAAAGATTATCACATTACTATTAGCAATCAAGTCCTTAGTTGGGATTGACTATCCCCCGGCTTTCTTGGAGAAGCGGATTGACTTGAATAACCCCGCTGAGGCACTGCGGCTGGTCCGCATCATGGAGATCTATCCCCTCCTAATAGGGCGAGTGGAGGAGCAGGAGGCGATCATCACTGAACAGAGCGAGCTCCTTGAAGGGCAAGAGGAACTCCTCAGCGACTACGACGAGGAGAACAATTACTTGAGGAACCAAGGGGACTTGCTTTTCTGGGTTGCGGTTATCGGGATACCAGCGGCATTACTACTCGGCGGCGGAGTGGGGGTCTACGTGGGGCTTATGGTGAAGTGAGGGGGGTGACTCAGTTTTTTAGTTGACTTTGTCGAGGTTTTATTGTACAATATGCGGGTTTTTTACTAAAAAATCATAACTTTATAAAATAAATTTTTTATTTACAAGGTACAATTTACTATGTATTACAGAAGGAAAGTAGTCCTAGCTATCCTAGAAACTTCTCCTAATTTTTCTAGAGAAAAAGTTGCTCTGCAGAACCTTATTTTTAAGTTTTGTCTCAAGAAAGACAAGGCTAAATTCTACGACTTTATTGATTGTGAATTTTTCTCTAATCCTTTTTCTTTTTTGTTAGATAAAGATTTAGAGCTTCTAAGTGCTCACTATAAATTAATAGAAGAAAAAAATGGTTACTGGTCTTTAATAAAAAATGAAAACTTTTTCAAATCACTAACAAAAGAAGATAAAGAACTTGTTGGTAAACTAAATAATGTCTCAAATTATCTACAAAATACCCCAAAAAAAAATGACAAAGATAAAGCCTTATTTTCTATGGGTTACGAAGGAATTTCTGTAGATACTTATTTTAATAAACTTTTAAACAAAGGCATTAACCTCATTGTAGATGTTAGAAAGAATGCCTTTAGCAGAAAATATGGATTCTCTAAAAAAGAATTGAAAAAAATCTGTGATAGATTAAAAATTAGCTACCTTCACTTTGACTATTTGGGAATAGATTCTTCAAAAAGGAAAAATCTTGCTACTGATGAAGATTACAAAAAGGTATTTGCTTCTTACAAAGAAAATTTTCCTACTGAGAAAGCTAAAAATGATCTTTTGGAGTTATTTAAGAAATACAGTAGGATTATGCTGACTTGCTTTGAAAAAGACCACAACTATTGTCATAGGAGCATAATAATTGAACTTTTAAAAAAAGAGTTCTCTTGTGAAATTGTCCACTTGTGAAAGATAAAATTCTTATTTTAGTTAAAACTTATCCCAACATTTCAAAAAAATATTTTGAAATAGTATGCACTGCTGGAATTAATGAAAAGGGAGAATGGAGAAGGGTCTACCCAATTCCTTTTAGAAATTTAAAAGAAGTAGAAAAATATAAAAAATATCAATGGTTAGAAGTAGATATTGAGAGGAACTATTCTGTCCCAAGGCCTGAGAGTTACAAACTCATCAATCAAAAAATAAAAATAATTACAGAAAAACCAATTGAGACAAAAAATAATTGGGAAAAAAGAAAAAAAATCCTTTTCAAAAATCATAAGACAACTATTTATTCTAGCCTTGAAGAAGTTATTACTAAAGCAAAAGCTAACGAACTTTCGTTATGCTTTTTTAAACCTAAAAAAATAACCAAGTTTTCTTATGAAGAAACAGATAGGAATTGGAATAAAAAAATTTTAAAAGCATTAGAAAATGAAAAGCAGCAATTAGAGTTGTTTCCAGAAATTAAAAAAGATATCCGAATACTGAAAAAACTCCCCTACAAGTTTTATTATAGTTTTACTGATAAAAACAACCTAGAAGCTAGACTAATGATAGAAGATTGGGAAATTGGGCAATTATATTGGAACTGCCTGAGAAGATCTAATAGTGAGCAAAAAGTTTTAGAGGACGTTAGAAAAAAATACGAAGAAGAATTCTTAAGCAAGCATGATATTACTTTGTTTCTGGGAACTACAAGAAAATATCATAACTGGAGTAAGAATCCCTTCTTGATAATAGGGGTTTTTTATCCAAAAAAAGCAAACTACAATGCCCCGGTTACGTTATGACGTGAACTTTAGCCAACCTACCCCAAAAGCCGAAACACGCTAATCATCGTCCCCAGCACCACGAAGCCAGTCCCCATCACCCAAGTGAGTTGGTTGAAACGCTTATCCATGTAATGTTGCATGTCCTCAAACCGCTTATCCACGCTTTCAAACCGCTTATCCACGCTTTCAAACCGCTTATCCACGCTTTCAAAGCGTTTGTCCATGGTATGGATGACTTGTTGAATCAGTTCTCTTTGATGTTTTAGTTCTTCTTCTATCTTAACAAGACGAATATTTATATCATAGTTGTTTTCTTTTAGGATAGCTTTAACTTTTAGTTCGACCAGTTCTTCTATTTCTTGTTTGTCTTGAGTATTCAGCATGGCTTAAGTATAGCATACTAGGGAAGCTTAACTAGAAAAATCCTTGCCCGTTGTCTCTAAAGACCCCGCCACTGCTTCTAGGTGTCGGTCCGGCTAATCCGCCAATTAGGTGGAGCTTGTCATCTGTCATCTGCTTACGTCATCTGCTTACGCTAGGCTCAAATGGGTGAACCATGAGTGAACCATGTCCTTTCATTGGAGGAGACGAAAAATCGTTTTTTATTGATTTTATTTTTGAAAGTAAAGTATAATTTTAGGGCTAGTTGTTGTAACTGTTGTAATTGTTGTAACTGCTGCCTTTTGAGCGTAAAATGAAATTCGTTAAGAAAACCACTTCTGCCTTACTGCTTGGGCTGCTATTTGTTTTCTGCTTAAGTGGCTGTGACTTCTCCGTTGAGTTGGATTTGAAAGTGTCTGAGATCGTTAGCCAAAAAGACAAAGTTCTCCCCGGCATTTTATTAGCCCAAATTACCTCCTGCACCTCTAACGAAGACTCCACCAAGCCCTCTAGTTCCTTGCGGGAAATAGTGGATCAGATTGACGGCATTTTCCCCGACGCAAAATACGACAAATGTTCCATCAAGGGTTTCAGCACTTTCGCTCATTTCACCATTCCCGTTTTCGTTTACCATGAAATCAAAGCTAATGCCAATGAGGAAAATTTTATCATCCGCCTCGGCAACGACAACAACGTCATGCTAGGCATCGTCGCCCCCAATAAGCTCAAAAATAGAATAGCGCGGGCAAAAGAAAATTCCACCACCCTAAACATCTCCTTCACTTTAAACATCGAGAACGACACTAGCAAAAGATACCCCTTCGGAGTGATCGGCTCCTACATCAATGGAGATCCTTATCTCTTTGAAAGGGGGCTGAGCTTACCCCCGAGGAGCACGATAGCGGTGAAACTATCCGACGTTTCCATCGACGAAGTGACTTCGGGCTCTTTCACTCCCGTCCTACTCCAAAGCAGCCAATAACCCTAGAAGCGCTTTCAGCGACAGCCAAGCCGTGCGTCTGGAGTTCCTGAGGCATGAAACAAGGAAAACTGAGTTTTAAAGCGTTGGCTTCAAGTCGTTCTCTCGGGAGGTTTTTCCTGCCAAGGAGTTTCAAAAAAGGGGTGAAAAATGCCTCTAAAAAACGTCGAAAACATCGCTAGGAAGAGTGAATTTTAGGGGGAGAGTGAATTTATATCGGGAAGGGGCTTTTTTGGTTATTTTTCGTTTATAGTTGGTTTTAAGGCAAGCGATTTTTTTCAACTTTTCTTTTTTTCAATTTGGTTTGTTTTATAGGGCGACGCTCATTACTATAAAGTATGTTTTTAGGTTAGTTTTGGACAGACCTACCCCGTTTTTATAATAAAAACCTTTCCCTGAGAAAGGAAAAAAAAAGAAAGGAAAAAAAAATGAAAAATAGCAAATTAAAAATACTTTTACATGGATTAATCTTACCCGTTGCCTTTTTACTGGGATGCGCTGACATTGGTGCTGAACCAGTCGTTCCCAGTGCCGCTCCCCCTGATGACGTCACCATCGCTTTGCCCCCAGAACCAGTTGAACCAGAACCAGCTGAACCAACCGAGCCAGCTGTTCCCGAGCCTAGTACCGTTTACAAGCCCTTTGCAGGTGGGCACGATGATAAGTTCTCCCTAGGGGACTTCGATTCGCCTTATTTGGTGCAGTTGGACAATTACGCTGATTTTGTTGCTGATCGGAGCAGTATTTTCCTCAATGGCTATTCTTATGAAGTTGCTAAAGTTGATTACGCGGGCAACACTTACGTGGGCGTTGCCGGCTTTGCTTTTAATGACTACGCTAGTTTCACGAGCACGAACGCTGAGCTAACCATTGAAATGAACTTAGTGGCAGCGGATGGGACTTACATCGCCAGCAATGAGACCATTGCCAGTGGCTTAATGGTGACAGGGGCTACTAACCTCTACACTTGGCAGGACCTACAGGGAATGAAGCACGACCTAGCGGCTGATTATAGCCTCAAGAACGACGTTACTTTTCCCGACAAGGGCAATGAAGGACTAGCGGCAGCGGGATTCGAGCCGGTGGGATCTAGTAGTAGCCGCTTTACCGGTAGTTTTGCGGGTGGGGGGCATACGATTGCTAACTTATCCATTGAGCGTGGGAGCGTGAATAACGTAGGAATGTGGGGAGTGGTGCATGATGCTGGCAGCGTGATTAAGGACTTCGTCGTGGACCATGCAGGCATAAGGGGTAACAACAGCGTAGCGGCAGTGGTCGCACAGCTACGCAGTGGAATGGTGAGCAACGTAGGAGTGGTGAGCAGCGCCGGAAGCGATGTCGCGGGACGGGGCTTTGTCGGAGGCTTAGTGGCGGTGAATAGTGGAACGCTGCATGGTTATATGACCGGAGCGGTAAGTGGCACTGGAAACTTAGTAGGGGGATTAGCCGGACAAAACAATAGAACCGTGATCGGCTACGTAACTGGAGCAGTTTCGGCAGGTGGGACGGTAGGAGGATTAGCCGGCGACAATGGCGGAACCGTGACCGGCTACGTGACCGGAGCAGTTTCCGGCAGTGGTAGTGTAGGAGCCCTAGTAGGCGAGAACTATGCGACGGTGAATGGCTACTGGGATGAAAGCACTACCCAAGCGAGTGGTGCTGTAAATGGTGCTGGTCTGAACTATGGCGCTTTCAACGCAGTGGGTATCTCCGCCGTCGCTAACGTGACCTTCGACGAGGCTAATAATACTTACACCGATAGCGACAGTGGGACTAGGGTGTTTAACAACGCTGCTTTTTTAAATCATTTCACTCCTACGGGAAACGATGGAGAATGGCCCACCCTGAACGGCACGGAGTAACGAAGTCTCTTATCTTCAACAAAAAAATCAATAAGTTTACCCTACGCTCCATCCGTTAATGGAGCGTAGCGGAATTCTCTCCCTCCCTACGCTTCCCAAAAAAACCCGCCCCCAACCACCGCCGCCTCACTGCCACCAAGAACCCCCGAATTTCGCCTGAATTTTCCTCCAGCGGAATTTTCTCCCTCACTACGCTTCCCTACGAACCCGCCCCCAACCACCGCCGCTGCCTCACTGCCGCCTTCCAGCGGAACACTGCCCCCAACAACTGCCCCCAACCACTGCCGCCTCACTACGCTTCCCTACGAACCCGCCCCCAACCACTGCCGCCACCTTACTGCCACCAAGAACCCCCGAATTTCGCCTGAATTTTCTCCCTCACTACGCTTCCCTACGAACCCGCCCCCAACAACCGCCCCCGCCTCACTGCCGCCTTACCAGCAGAACACCGCCCCCAACAACCGCCCCCGCCTCACTGCCGCCGCCTTACTGCCTATGGGCTTGATGGGCTCAGCGGTAAGAAAGAACTCTCTGCTTTGAGAATCGGCCAAGTGGCACTAGCACCCGGTAAAGTGAAATGCATTAAGAAAGTAGCGTTGTTAAACACTTGTGTACTTCCATTCCAGTAAGTATTAGGGGGCCTATTAGGGGGGGCAAAAACCACATCATCGATGTCGGAGATGCCCACCGCAGTAGTACCCCCAGCGCTACTCATCTGCCCAGTGCTGGCTTGGTCCCAGTAGCCATTCACGGTTCCACTATTCTCTCCCACCAAGCCTCCTATAGCACCAGTTCCAGTTCGAGAAACTCTTCCGGTAGCGTAGCCATTCACGATTCCCATTCCAAATGAATTCGCATTCCTTCCCACCAAGCCTCCTATAACACCAGTTCCAGCAACTTCTCCGGTGGCATAACCATTCACAGTTCCTGCTTGATTATCTCCCACCAAGCCTCCTACGCGATCATTTCCCTCAACATCTCCCGTGGCGTAGCCATTAACGGTTCCACTATTCGCTCCTACCAAGCCTCCTACATCATTCCTTCCCTCAACATCTCCCGTGGCGTAGCCATTAACGGTTCCCATCGCTCCAAATGAAACTGCATTATTCCCCACCAATCCTCCTACATTAAGATTTCCATTAACATCTCCCGTGACATAGCCATTAACGGTTCCATCCTCATTCTCTCCCACCAAGCCTCCTACGTCATTACCAACAGTGCTAGTAACATTACTCCTTCGGCTGCTCACCACTCCTACATTGCTCACCATTCCAAGGCGTAGTATTCCAACCACTCCGCCTACGTTATCACTACCCCTTATCCCCCCATGGTCCAGCACGAAGTCCTTGATCACGCTATTGGCATTATTCACGAAACTCCATATTCCTACTTGATTTAGCCGATCAATGGATAAGTTAGTGATGCCATACCCCCCACCGGCAAAACTCCCCGTGAATCCAGTACTAAGATTTCCCACCGGCTCGAATCCCTCCATCGGCAGTCCTTCGCTGCCCCTAGTGGGGAAGGTAATGCCATTCCTGAGCCTATAATCAGCCGTTAGGTCATTTGTCATTCCCTGCAGGTCTTGCCAAGTGTAGATATTAGTAGCCCCCGTCACCATTAAGCCCCTCGCCACCGCCCCATCGGCAATGACGCTCCCGTCGCTTGCCACTAGGCTTACTTTGATGGTGAGAGTGTCGTTCGTGCTGATGAGACTAGTGTAGTCACTGAAGCGAAAGCCCGCAATCCCCACGTAAGTGCCACCCTGATAGTCGGTCTTGGTTATTTCATGGGCGGCGTCGTCGAGGATAATCCGGCTACCTGCAGTGGCGAAGCTATCGTCTTCCACCAGCACCAAGTAAGGCGAATTGAAGTCCCCTAGGGAGAACTTATTCCCATGCCCGCTCGCAAAAGGCTTGTAAGTGACTCCCGCTAGGATGGGCTCAGGGGGTATAGGGATGGGACCACTGGGACTGGGAGCTACGTTAGGATCATTGGGGTTGGCAGTTTCATCCACTGCGCAGCCAGCTAAGGTCAATAGCACTCCTAAAAGTAGCGTCATTGCCAAGAGAGTTGCTTTCAGCCTGTTATTGCTCATGTTTCTCAAGTTTTTCATGTTTATGCCTCTTTTTAGCAAGAATTTAACTCATTAAAAGGTATTTATACCATGAAATAAGGGATCAGCAACTCATTTCCCCAAAAAACCCGCCCCCAACCACCGCCGCTGCCTCACTGCCGCCTTCAAGGTGTTGCCTTCAAGGGGGGTCACCCTCAGGGTGCTGCCTTCAAGGGGGGTCACCCTCAGGGTGCTGCCTTCAAGGGGGGTCACCCTCAGGGTGCTGCCTTCAAGGGGGGTCACCCTCAGGGTGCTGCCTTCAAAGTCGGCCAAGTGGCACTAGCACCCGGCAAAGTGAAATGATCTAGAAAATCAGTATCGTCAAACACCACGACGTCGTCACTGGTAGCAGTAGTTCCCTTGGTGTCGGTGTAAGTAGCAGCTGTGCTGGCGTAAACCACGTTGGTGATGGCGGAGATGCCCGCTCCGTTAAAGGTAGAACCGGGTCTACTACTAGCAATGCCATCTGCCTGCCCAGTGCTGCCCTCGTCCCAGTAGCCCACCGCTGTTCCATCATTATTATATCCCACCAAGCCTCCTGGATTAGCTGCAGTTCCAATTCTAGTAACTGCTCCGGTGGCGTAGCCCACCGCTGTTCCAAAATTCAATCCCACCAAGCCTCCTGTATTATTTCTTCCCGTAGCAGTCCCTGTGGCATAGCCCGCCACCTCTCCAGCATTATTTCCCACCAAGCCTCCTATATTAATATTTCCCTCAACATCTCCCGTGGCATAACCATTCACTTCTGCGTTAATTGCATTATTTCCCACCAAGCCTCCTACCGCTGCATTTCCATTAACATCTCCCGCGGCATAACCATTCACTCTTCCGTCATTATTTTCTCCCACCAAGCCTCCTACATTAGCTGCATTTCCCTCAACATTTCCCGTGGCATAACCATTCACTCTTCCGTCATTATTTTCTCCCACCAAGCCTCCTACTTTAGTGTCTCCAGAGACTCTTCCCGTGGCGGAGCCCGTCACTACTGCTCCTGCTCCATGATTAAATCCCACCAAGCCCCCTACATCATTGTTGCCACCTCCAGTTCCAGAAACTTCTCCGGCGGCGGAGCCATTCACTCTTCCACCCTCATTCTCTCCCACCAAGCCTCCTACTTTAGTGTGTCCGGAGACTCTTCCCGTGGCGGAGCCATCCACTCCAGCTCCATTATTCTTTCCTACCAAGCCTCCTATTACACCAGCAACACTACTATTTCCACTAACAGCTCCCTCGGCGGAGCTATTCGTCACTAGTCCAGAGTTCCATCCCACCAAGCCTCCCACATAGGTTGTTCCAGAAACATCATTACTTACCCCGCTCACCATCCTCACATTATTCACCGTTCCATTCTCTAATTCTCCCACCACGCTGCCTACGCGTTCACCACCCCTTATACCCCCATGGTCCACGACGAAGTTCTCAATCACGCTGTTACCATCATCCACATACCCCCATATTCCTACGTTATTCCTGCTCCCACGCTCAATGGATAAGCCGGTGATCCTATGCCCGTCACCATTGAAGCTCCCGGTGAAGCGATTCTTACTCTCATCTCCCACCGGCTCGAATCCCGCTGCATCTAGCCCCTCGCTGCCCCTAGCAGGGAAGGTAATGTCGCTCCTGAGCCTATAACTTGCCCCTATGTCATGCTCCATTCCCTGCAGGTCTTGCCAAGTGTAGATGTCAGTAGCAGCGGTCACCGTCAAGCCACTAGCAATGGTCTCATTGCTAGCGATGTAAGTCCCATCCGCTGCTCTTAGATTCACCTTGATAGTCAAAGTAGCGCTACTGCTTAGCAAAGCATTTATAAAAGTAGTGTAGTCACCAAAACCGAAGCCATCAATCCCCACGTAAGTGTCGCCCTGATACTTAGTCTCCGTCACTCCATACGGCACGTCGTTGAGGAAAATCATGCTCTGAGCAGCAGCGAAGTTAGTGTCGTCGTTCAACCGCACCAAGTAAGGCGAATCGAAGTCCCCTAGGGAGAATTTACCATTGTGCCCACTCGCAAAGGGCTTATAGGTAGTGTCAATGCTAGCCCCAGCCGTTACTACAGAGGGAGCAGTCATGGTAGGGGGTATTATGCTCACTCTAGCGAGAGCCATGTCAACTCGATAATTCCCATCAGCAGTGCGAAACCTTAGCCTAAGCAAGGCATTATTGTTATTGTTAGTAGAAGAAAAACTAGCGTAGTCGCTGGGACTGAAGTTGGTTATGCCCAAATAAGCACCCCCTCCATCGTCCTTCCTAACCAAATCAAGACTTACCCCGCCCAGAAAAATCGTGCCCTCGCTAGCAAAATCAACCCCCGCTATCTCGATCAGGTGGGGAGAGCTGATGTCGTCTAGGGAGAACTCACTCGCTTGTTCTCTAGCAAGAGGCTTGTAAGTGACGGTAATCCTGTCCAGCAGAGTAGAAGTATCCACACGGGGAATAGCGCCATTATCATTGCTAGGATTGCCTAGTTGATTGATGGTTTCGTTGAAGGGAATGGGCTGGGCTCTACTAACGGCGTTATCTACCGTACATCCCCCGAAGACAAGAAACGACGACAACAGCCCGTAGGCGAACATTTTCGAAGCTATCTTTGAGGCTATTTTTAGCATATTTCGATACTTATTCGTCCCCTTAGCAATAATTTAGCGATAATTTAGCGATAATTTAGCGGCAATTTAGCAAGAATTCAACTCACAGCAACAATTCAACTCGCTAAAACCTACTTATATCATGAACGAAAGGAGTGCGAACTCATTTTTTTAAAAAAACCCGCCGAATTTTCCCCCGCGGAATTTTCTCCCTCACTACGCTTCCCTACGAACCCGCCACCTCGCTGCCGCTGCCTTGCTGCCTATGGGCTCGGTGGTCGCGGGAAAGAATCCTCTGCGTTCAAAGTCGGCCAAGTGGCACTAGCCCCCGGCAAATTGAAATGCATTAAGAAAGCATTGTTAAACATCACTGCATTACCATTCCCAGTGTCCGTGTAAGTAGCAGATAAGCTGTCGTAAACCACGTTAGCGATGGCGGAGATGCCAGTAGTACCCCCAGCACTATTATTCTGCCCAGTGCTCCCTATGTCCCAGTAGCCCACCGCTGTTCCATCATTATTATATCCCACCAAGCCTCCTACCGCAGCATTTCCATTAACAGTTCCCGTGGCGTAGCCCGTCGCGGTTCCTGTTCCATCATTCCATCCCACCAAGCCTCCTACAAAACCACTTCCAGAAACTGCTCCGGTGGCGTAGCCCGTCGCGTTTCCATCATTCCATCCTACCAAGCCTCCTACCCAATTACCACTTCCAGAAACTGCTCCGGTAGCGTAGCCCGTCGCGTTTCCATTAAAATTCCATCCCACCAAGCCTCCTACAAAACTATTTCCAGAAACTCTTCCAGTAGCGTAGCCCGCCGCGGTTCCTGTTCCAAAATTCACTCCCACCAAGCCTCCTACTACACGAGTTCCAGTAACTGCTCCGGTGGTGTAGCCCGCCACGGTTCCAGCATTCACTCCCACCAAGCCTCCTACAAAACTATTTGCAGAAACACGCATATCTCCGCTACTCATCATCCCCACATTAGTCACTATTCCACTCTCTAACGTTCCCACCACTCCGCCTACCCTCCAATTCCCCTCTATGCCCCCATGGTCTAAGACGAAGTCCTTGATCACGCTGTTAGCACTACTCACATACCCCCATATTCCTACATGCTCTTTGGAACGCTCAATGGATAAGCCGGTGATCCTATGCCCGTTACCGGCAAAGCTCCCGGTGAAGTGATTTCCTGCAGTATTATCTCCCACCGGCTCGAATCCCTCCATCGGCAGTCCCTCGCTGCCCCTAGTGGGGAAAGTAATGCCATTCCTGAGCTCGTAATCAGCCGCTAGGTCATGCTTCATTCCCTGCAGGTCCATCCAAGTGTAAATAGCCCTAGGATCACTCACCACCAAGCTGTTGGAAATCGCCCCTATGACAATGGCGTTCCGGTTAACTAGGACTAAGCTCACTTGGAGGTTCACTTCAGCGTTAGCCTTGGTGAAGCTAGCATACTCGCTAAAGCTAAAATCAGCAATGCCGAGGTAGCTGTTACCCTGATAATTAGTCTTAACCACTCCATAGGCTACGCCATTCAAGAGAATTTCACTACCATTATCAATGGTAAAGTCAGCCATTCCATCAGCCAACTGAAGCAAGTAAGGAGAATCGAAGTCCCCTAGAGAAAACTTATCGTCATGACCTTCTGCAAAAGGCTTATAAGTGAGCCTCTTCTCTATTAGCTCAGGGGGGCTAGAGATGGGAACACTGGGATCTACGTTAGGGGTAATGGGACTGGGGTTATTGATGTCTGGACTGCTGGGATCTACGTTAGAGGTAATGGCGCTGGCAGTTTCAGCCGCTCCGCAGCCTGCTAAGGTCAATAGCACCCCTAGGAGTAGCGTCATTGCCAAGAGAGTTGCTTTCAGGGCGTAGTTTTTCATGTTCATTTTCCTCTTAAAATTAATAATGAACCAACTTTCGTTCATTAAATTTTATTAAATTTTTGTTAAAGTTCTTTAAAGTTTATTAAAGTTCTTTAAGTCCATTAAATTTCTTTAAAGTTCTCTAAAGTGATATTTTATATCATGAACGAAAGGAGTGCGAACTCATTTTTTTAAAAAAACCCGCCGAATTTTCCGCCCCCTTACTGCCCCCAACGACTCCCGAATTTTCCCCCGCGGAATTTTCTCCCTCACTACGCTTCCCTACGAACCCGCCCCCTTGCTGCCCCAACAACTGCCGCCTCCTCAGTGGAACACCGCCCCCAACAACCGCACCGACTTTCCCCGCATTGCCTTCAAGGCACTACCTTCAAGTCCGGCCAAGTAACATTATTAGCTCTCGGCAAGTCGAAAAGCCTTAGGAAAGCAGCATTGGTAAACACCATGGCATTACCATTCCCAGTGTCGGTGTAAGTACCGGCCCCGCTGTCGTAAACCACGTTAGCGATGGCGGAGATGCCTGCTCCGTCAAACATAAAATCACCACCACCAACAGCGTCGTCTTCCCCACTTCTGGCCTGATCCCAGTAGCCATTTACTCCTCCATCAACTCGACTATCTCCTACCAAGCCTCCTACTTCGCTATTTCCAGTAACTGCTCCGGTGGCGTAGCCATTTGCTACTCCAGCATGATTATGTCCTACCAAGCCTCCTACATCGTGATTTCCCCTAACTGCTCCGGTGGCGTAGCCCGTCGCGGTTGCCCCATCATTAAATCCTACCAGTCCTCCTATTCTAAAACTTCCGGTAACATCCCCCGTAGCGTAGCCATGCACTCTTCCATCCCTACTACTCTCTCCCACCAATCCCCCTATATTACCCTTTCCAGAAACTGCTCCCGTTACGTAGCCACTCACTACTCCACTCTCATTATCTCCCACCAAGCCTCCTATATTAAAACTACCCACCCCAGTTCCAGTAACATCCCCCCTAGCGTAGCCATTCACGGTTGATCTTGCTCCAAAATTATATCCCACCAAGCCTCCTATTCTACTAAATCCAGAAACACGCATACCTCCACTACTCATCATCCCCACATTAGTCACTATTCCAGCGTGTAACTGCCCCACCACGCTGCCTACTCTATTATTACCCTCTATGCCTGCATGGTCTACGACGAAGTCCTTAATCACGCTGTCAGCACTATTTACATACCCCCATATTCCTAGGCGATCTCTCCCGGGACGATCAATGGATAAGTTAGCAATCGCATGCCGATTACCAGCAAAACTCCCGGTGAAGTGATTTCCTGCACTATCATCTCCCACCGGCTCGAATCCCGCTGCCGCTAGCCCTTGATTGCCCTTGTCGGGGAAAGTAATGTCGCTCCTGAGCTCGTATTCGCCCGCTAGGTCATGCTTCATTCCCTGCAGGTCTTGCCAAGTGTAGATCAGCGTAGGAGCGGTCACCATTAAGCGACTCGCCACCGCCCCGTTGGTAATGGCGCTCCCGTTCGTGGTGGCTAAGCTTACTTTGATGGTGAGAGCGTTATTATTGCCTGTGAAAGTGCCTGTGAAAGTGCTATAGTCGTTAAAATCAAAGCCCGCAATCCCCACGTAAGTGTTCCCCTGATAGTTAGTCTTGGTTATTTGATGGGGGGCGTCGTTGAGGAGAATCCTGCTGTTGCTCGCAACGAAGTTAGTGTAGTCATCCAACCGCACCAAGTAAGGCGAATCGAAGTCCCCTAGGGAGAACTTATTCTTATGCCCGGCAAAAGGCTTGTAAGCGACTCCCGCTAGGATGGGCTCACTGGGCTCAGGGGTTCTAGGACCGCTGGGGTTAGGACCACTGGGACTGGGGTTATTGATGTCTGGACCACTGGGACTGGGGTTATTGATGTCGGGAGCGCTGGCTACTTCATCCACCGCACAACTCGTTAAGGTCAATAGCACTCCTAGGAATAGCGTCATTGCCAGCAGAGTTGCCTTCACGGCGTAGTTTTTCATGTTTAATCATCCTTTTTGTAATGAGAATTTTGTTCTTCATTTAATTGAAATATTTATACCATGAATTCAAGGCTAAAAAACCCATTTTTATAGAAAAACAATAAAAAAACAGGAAAAAAAAACTTAATTTCTTAAATCCTAAGCAATACCTCGCTTTTTCAAATTTTTTTTAAGGGAACCCCCGTCCCCAGAGTAAAAACTATAATTCCCATTATTTTACTAGTTTAAAGGGCTTTCTTTTCCTCTACTAGCCGATCTAATTAATGGTATGGTTAAAATGGTATGGTTAAAATGGTATGGTTAGACATTTAGGAGGAGTTGAATTTGAAATTAGGTTTTGTCATTGATAATACGAAATGCATCGGTTGTCATGCTTGTACGGTCGCCTGCAAGGCGGAGCATGACGTTCCCATTGGAGTCAATCGGACTTGGGTGAAATACATTGAGAAGGGCAAGTTCCCCGATTCGAGGAGGTTGTTCTCCGTCATGCGCTGCAATCACTGTGATGATGCTCCCTGCGCCGAAATATGCCCCACCTCTGCCTTGTACACTAGGAGCGATGGCATCGTTGACTTCAACAACGAGCGCTGCATTGGCTGCAAGGCTTGCATGCAGGCTTGTCCTTATGATTCCCTCTACATCGATCCTAATAGCCAAACGGCTGCGAAATGCAATTATTGCAGTCAGCGGACGGAAGTTGGTTTAGAGCCAGCCTGCGTGAACGTTTGTCCCACGGAGGCGATCATTTCGGGAGACATGGAAAACCCCAACTCCAAAATCGCTAAAATCTTAGCCCGTGAACAGGTTTCTAGTAGAAAAATAGAAAAAGGCACTAAGCCGAAACTCTTTTATGTAGAAGGAGATCAGAGTTCTCTAGTCCCCACCGAGTCAGCTCCTAGCGAGCAATACCTATGGAGCGAGCAGAGCAAGGGAGTAGGGCACTTCGCCGGCAAATCATCTGGGGATAACAAAAAAGAGTTTCCCGCGACTCATGAAGTCATTGCGGAAAAAGGCGAGCAAGTCCACGTCCCCCGCACCCGCGACCCCTTCACCATGTTGAAAAAAGCCAAGGGAGTGCTCAAGGAAAACATTCGCCGAGTGTACGATTCGCCTAACAAGGGAGTCCAATGGGGCTGGGAGATAACCGGCTACATCATCGCCAAAGCCATCGCTTCGGGAGTGGTTTCCCTAGCGTTTTTAGTGAGCCTTACTGGGAGACTTACTGCGGGAGAGCTTTTGACCAGCACTTTAGCGACTCTGTTTTTTCTCGCCGTCACGGGGTTGTTTTTGATACTCGATTTGGATCAGCCCAAGCGCTTCCTCTACGTTATTTTCCGCCCGCATTTCAAATCTTGGCTAGTGAAGGGGGCTTATATCATCAGTGCCTTTGGAGCCATGTTGGGATTGTGGGTTTTTAGTTATTTTCTTCTTCCCCAGCCGGTGACTTTTCTCATTTCCCTCTTGCTCCTCCCCTTGGCAGCATTGACGACGATTTATACTGCTTTTTTGCTCGGGCAAGCGAAAGCAAGGGATTTTTGGCAGAACCCCCTACTGGCTTTTCACATGGGGATTCACGCTTTGATTGGTGGAGCAGCGGTTTTAATGTTGCTTAGCTTAGCTGGTTTCATCAGTTTCTTCACCATCGCTTTCTGGAACTTCTTTTTAATAGCCGGCATTCTCGGGCATTTGCTTTTGATTGCTCTCGAGCGGGTAATGCCTCATCCCACCGTGGATGCCAAAAAAGCCTCCGACATTATTTTCAAAAAAGATTATAAAAATCATTTCAACCTAGGAGTTCTTTTCTTGGGTTCTCTCTTGCCTTTAGTCCTTTTGTTTTTGAGTTCTGGTTTGCTTGGCTTTGCCTTCGCTAGTTTTTTAGCCATTGGAGGGATTTGCCTCTCCACTCATCTGTGGGTCAAGGCTCCTCAGTTGATTCCCTTGAGTTGAAGTGGATGATGGGAAACGAACGATAGAAACGGATAATAGGAGATGAACGATGAAAACTAAGACTACGCTAATTGAAAAAATGGCGGAGAAGTTAAAGATAATCCCGGCAATTGAAAAACAGGAAGAGAGGGAGAGCTTTTTAAACGACGACGGGAACTTAACCCATTACCCTCCCATCGAAAAATGGGACGACTGGAGCGAATACGATGCTAGCGAACTTCCCAAGAAAAAGAAAAAAAAATATCGCCTAGTGCCCACCGTTTGCTTCAACTGCGAAGCTGGTTGTGGTTTAGTGGCTTACATTGACAAAGCCACCAACCAAGTGCGGAAACTCGAGGGCAATCCCTATCATCCGGGCAGCCGAGGAAGGAACTGCGCCAAGGGACCCGCCACCATCAATCAAATCAACGACCCCGAGCGCATCCTCTATCCCTTAAAAAGAGTAGGCAAGCGCGGAGAGGGGAAATGGCAAAGAGTGAGTTGGGACGAAGTGTTGAACGACGTAGCCGAAAAGATTCGCAAGACCATAAAAGCCGACAAAAAGAACGAAGTGGTGTATCACGTGGGTCGCCCCGGTCACGAAGGGTTCATGGATAACATTTTAAAAGCGTGGGGAGTCGACGGGCATAATAGCCATACTAATATTTGCTCGGCTGGGGCTAGGTTGGGCTATATGCTGTGGGGGGGTTCCGATCGCCCATCGCCCGACTATGGCTCAGCGAAAGTCATTCTGCTCATCAGTGCCCACCTAGAGTCGGGTCATTATTTTAACCCCCATGCTCAAAGAATCATAGAAGCCAAAAATCAGGGAGCTAAGATCATCGTCATGGACACCAGACTCTCGAACACCGCTAGTCGCGCCGATCATTGGCTGCCGACTTATCCCGGGACCGAGGCGGCTGCTCTTTTGGCGATGGCGCGAGTTATTTTACAGGAAGAACTTTACAATGAAGAGTATTTGAAGAATTGGGTCAACTGGCAAGCTTACTTGAAAGAAGTCCATCGCAAGAAGAACCCTCAGTTCCGCGATTTCATTGCTTCTCTGCTGCATCATTATCGAAAATACACTCCCGAATATGCGGAGAAAGAAACGGGAATACCCAAAGCGAAAATCATTGAAGTGGCTAGGCTAATCGCTAAGGCTAAAACTAGCTTCGCTTCGCATAATTGGCGAAGTGCTGCTAGTGGTAATCTCGGGGGATGGCAAGTTTCTCGGACGCTCCATTTTTTAACGGTGCTAACGGGTAGCGTAGGAACGAAAGGAGGAACATTACCCAATAGTTGGAATAAATTTCATCCAGAAACTTTTTTTAAAACCTCTCCTTTTGATTTATGGAACGAACTTCACTTCCCTAACGAATACCCTCTGGCTCATTTCGAAATGAGTTTTTTGCTTCCGCATTTTTTAAAGGAAAATCGCGGGAAACTGTCGGTTTATTTCACTCGCGTTTTCAATCCCGTCTGGACTTATCCCGATGGCTTTTCTTGGATCGAGGCTTTGCGGGATGAAGAGAAAATTGGCTTGCATGTCGCTTTGACGCCCACTTGGAACGAAACGGCTTATTACGCTGACTATGTTTTGCCCATGGGACACTCCCCTGAGCGGCATGATTTAGTGAGTTATGAGACGCACGCTGGTCTATGGATAGGGTTTCGTCAGCCAGTTTTAAAAGTTCATGCCCGTAAAAATAAAGCGAAAATCAATTTTACCTACGAAGCTAACCCCGGCGAAGTCTGGGAAGAGGATGAGTTTTGGTTCGAACTTTCTTGGCGAATAGATCCCGATGGCGAGCTAGGCATCAAAAAGCATTTTCTTTCGCCGTATAGGAAAAACCAAAAAGTAACCATTGATGAATACTATCGCTACATCTTCGACAGGGTGCCGGGTCTAAAGGAAAAAGCCAAAGCCGAGAAAATCACTCCCCTAGACTACATGAAGAAATACGGGGCTTTTGAAATCACCAGAGAAGTTTACCGAAAGCAAGAGGAACTGCTCAGCAAAGAGGAACTCAAGCAAAGCAAAGTGGATCGTAGGACCAGCGAGATCAAAATCAAAGACAAAGTCATTGGAGTCGAAGTTGCCGGTGAAAAAGTAAGGGGCTACCCCACGCCTTCTAGGAAGCAAGAAATTTACTCTCAGACCATGGTTGATTGGAAATGGGGGGAATATGCCCTGCCCGAGTACATCAAAAGCCACATTCATTGGGAAAACATGGATTACGAAAAAGGCGACTTCCCCCTCATTCCCACTTATCGCCTTCCTACGCTCATCCACTCTAGGTCAGCCAATTCCAAATGGTTGATGGAGATTAGCAATCGCAATCCCTTATGGATGCATCCTAGCGACATCAGTCGCTTGGGATTCCACCAAGACGAACTAGTTAGAGTGATGACGGAAATAGGTTATTTCGTCATTAAAATATGGCCCACGGAGGGCATTCGCCCCGGGACCGTTTGCTGCTCGCACCATTTGGGCAGATGGCGTAGGGAAAGCGATCCGCACTCCAACCTTTGGGGAATGAACACGGTGCAGATAAAAGAACAAGCGGGAAAATGGTTCCTTAGGAAGACAGCGGGAATAAGCCCGGCTAAAACCGACGACTTGGATAGCAGCAGAATTTTCTGGGAAGATGGCGGAGTGCATCAAAACATCACTTTCCCCGTTCATCCCGATCCCATTAGCGGAATGCATTGCTGGCATCAGAAAGTAAGGGTGGTCAAAGCCGAAAAAGGAGATCGCTATGGCGACATCATGGTGGACACTAAAAAATCCATGGGAGTTTATAAAAAATGGCTTAAAAAAACTCGCCCTGCCCCGGGTCCTAAGAACTTACGTCGTCCGCTTTGGTTCAAGCGACCGCTTCGCCCTTTAGAGAAGTCTTTTTACTTGAAGTAAGGAGTTCTTCCAAGTTGTTGTAATTGTAGTTGTCGTTATTCTATTGCTAGCGTTAATCATTGGTTTTGTCTTAGGCTACATCATCACCTTGACTGGGGTGGGGGGAGGAGTTTTGGTTATTCCCACCATTAGTCTGTTATTTGGCTTTAGCCCTAGCGTATCCGTGGGAACGGCTAGCTTCTACACGACTTTGACGAAAGTATTAGCCATGCTTCGGCATGCTAAAATCAAAACCATTGATTACCAAACTTCCCTCGCTTTTTTAATCCCCAGCTCCCTAGGAGTAGTGGTGAGTTCCATCCTGATCAATTATTACTTGGACCTTTACCGAGGAACTGAAAGGGAGGCATTAATCCAAAATATTTTATATTACATCATTTTGGCAGTGATCGCTTTCTCGATAATCGTGATGCTTAGAGAAACCTTCCTGAGTAAAGACGAGACGCTAACCGCTAAAAACAAGAGCAACAAGAGTAAATTTTTGTTCTACTTCATTGCTTTACTGACTGGCTTGATCATAGGGACTACTGGAGTGGGTGGGGGAGTGCTCATCATTCCCGTGTTGTTGTTTTTTTTCAAACTCAATCCCAAGCAAACCGTCGGCAGTTCCATTTTAATTGCCCTAGTGCTTTCCTTTTTGACTTCTATCGTCTATACCAAAGGTGGAAATATCAACTTTCAAATAGCCGCTTTGATGACCTTGGGCTCTTTTTTAGGCATTTATTTAGGGGGGAAGACGGTCAAAAGGATTTCTAGCAAAAATTTAAAAATCGCCGTGCTATCCACCATTAGTTTCTGCTGCCTCCTGTTAATATTGCTATTTTTCAAATGATTTTCCTTCGCTAGTTTTTTTTTTCATCATTTCTTCCCTTTCCTTTGTATAAAACTTGTATAAAACTATAAGAGATTGCTAAAAGATTGGAGAGACTATCATGATAGTGAAGATTTTATCGTATGGAATACGCGGCATAGAGGCAGTGGATGTTATTGTAGAAGTGAGCGTGTCTTTGGGCTTGGCTAAGTTTGAGATCATTGGCTTGCCCGACACCGCCATTAAAGAATCAAAGGAGAGGATTTTCAAAGCCATCCAAGAAAATGGCTATAAAATCCCCCCCGGCAACATCACCATCAACTTAGCTCCCGCTAAACTTAAAAAGCGAGGCCCCATTTACGATCTACCCATAGCCATTGGCATCTTATTAGCCTCGAAACAAGTGCAAGCGGGGAGCGTCAGCGACGATCTCTTGATCGCTGGTGAGCTATCCTTGAATGGAGATGTTCGGGAAGTGGAAGGTTTTTTCATTGCTACGCTGCAGAAATTAATGCAGCTCCGGCCATATCGCTACGTTTTCCCCTTTAAAAACATCGCTAAAATAGCCAGCTTTGAAGAAAAAAAAGACCACTTTTTCCCCGTGGCTAATTTAAGAGAAGCCATCGCCGTCTTAGAAAACAATCCTAGTTCTTCTTGCTGGAACAAAAAAGGCTTGAACGAAGCCTTGAACGAAGCCTTGAACGAAAAAATGAGCGAAGTGAAACGGGAGAGAGTGGAAGCCAGCAAAAAAGAAGTGGAGGAGAAATTAGATTTTGGCGATGTCCTAGGAAACCGAGTGGCGAAGATAGCCCTGCAGCTCTCCGTCATCAATCGCTTGAACGTCTTATTCATTGGTCCGCCCGGCTGCGGTAAGACGATGCTAATGGAGCGAATCACGAGCATTCTTCCCGCCTTAAGCAAAGAGGAATCTTTTTTCGTCACTCGTATCCATAACACGAAGGACGCTAGCGTGGACGCTTTGATTGAAAAACCCCCCTTTAGGACAGTGCATAACACCATTCATTCCACTTCTTTGATCGGAGGAGGCAAGTACCCCGAGCCGGGCGAAATCACTTTAGCTCATAAGGGCTATTTGTTCCTGGATGAGTTTTCCGAGTTTAACAAAGCAACCCTGCAGAGCCTAAGGGTGCCTTTAGAAAAGAAAAACGTTCGCATCAACAGGGTGGAAGATCAAGTCACTTTTCCTAGCGACTTCGTTCTTTTAGCCTGCACGAACCCTTGCCCCTGTGGCTATTATGGCGATGACATTAAAATGTGTCAATGCAGCCAAGGTAGCATGAGCCGCTTTTACAGCAAGCTATCGGGACCTTTGTTAGATCGCTTCGACATCATTTTGTTCATTAACAAATTAGACAACAAGGAGTATCAAGGAAAAGAAGGCTTAAATTCTTCTACCATGCTGGAAAACGTCGCTAGGAGCATTGCGCGAAAAAAAGAAATTGCCAACCCCTTTCGTAAGAAAAACTTAAAAGAAATTTTTCAAGAAAACGAAATGCTTAAAGACATCATCCTAGAAGCCAACCGAACTAACTTCATTTCCCTAAGGAAAATAAACTCCATCTTAAAAGTGATCTACACCCTCATGCTCTACCACAACACCCCAATAAGCGAAGAAGTCGTTTTAGACGCCATCCATTTTTGCCGCAACAAAGTCACTGCTTTAGCTGGCTGAAATGATAAACTCGCCGCTGAACTCGCCGCTGAACTCGCCGATGAATTAGCTGATCAACTCGCTGATTAATTAGCTGATCAACTCGCTGATTAATTAGCTGATTAATTCGCTCTGGGTCCCGAGTAAATGTACTTGGGGCGAATGATGGGAGTTCCCTTTTTATTCCTCGCTTCTAGTCTTTCGTAAAACAACTGGGCGGTGATCCCCACCACCCGCGACATGCCAAACAAAATGGTGTAATAGTTTTCATTCGTCAAACCACAAGCATTCAACAAAGTGCCCGAAACCGCATCAACATTAGGGTAGGGGTTGGATATTTTTTCAATTTTCGATAAAAAACTAGTGCCAGCTTTTCTAAGAGTGAGGGCTAGTTTGAAATACTCGTCATCAGGAGCGACTCTCCGACCAAGCTCATATTGAATGGTTGCCCTAGGGTCTTCCACTCGCAACACCGCATGACCAAATCCAAATATTTTGCCTCCCTCCTGAAAGAGTTTCGTTAAATAACGATAAACTTCCTCTTCGTCTTCAACGTTTTTTATCGCTTGATGAATCTTTTTAATGAAGCGCAAGCATTCTTGGTTGGCTTTGCCATGGAGAGGACCCGCCAACCCCGCCATGGAGCCCAAGATCGATTCGTAAATGTCCGCATGCCCCGATGAAATGACCTTGCCAGCAAAAGTGGATAAATTCCCCCCCCCATGATCGAAATGCAGAATCTCAAAGACTTTGATTAGCTCGAGCAAATGAGCATTCTTTTGGGGTGGATTAAGCATGTGAATGAAGTTCTCAATAAAATCTAAATTCTCATCGTCAGCGATCAAGTCCCCCCACCCCTCTTTGATGCGATAAATAGCCGCAACCACCGTCGGTAAAGTGGCGATCAAGTTGTAGCCATCTTCTTTGATGTCTCCCGTGGCTTGACTTAGCCCTAAGTAATTGATGGCCGATAAAAACCATTTGAAAGGATGCCCCGTCTTAGGTAGCGACTCCAAGTGCTTGGTTAGCCTCGCTAAGTCAAGCGACTTCCTTCTCGCCTTTAGTTCTTTTTTAAAAGCATTCAGTTCTTCTGCGGCCGGCAACTCGTTCCTAAATAACAAGTAAATGACTTCCTCCACTTCCCGGTAGGCTAGTTCCTTAATGGGATAGCCCTTGTAAAAAAGCCCTTCTAATGGTCTTACTTCACTAGTAGTGCAGTAGCCCACTGGGATACCCCGAAGCCCAGTTTCCAGATTCTCTTTGCTTATCGTTATTTTATCCAATTTTATCTAATTCCTTTATTTTTTCAATTCTATTTCCCAATGATTTTGGCAGAAATTTTCTTTCGTGATTTCGTAACCCTCATTCTCTAGCGATCCCGGTACGTTGTCGATCGACTCGTTGTCATCCAACAAGATTCGAAAATGAGTTTCTTGGGAGTTTTCTTCAATAGCCAACTTAGCTTTGATGAAATTCATCGGACATTTGGTATTCCTAAGGTCAATTACGAACAAGGTTATAGCGAACGTACTTTCTCTAATACTTTTTCCACGTGATTTTTTACTTTCACATTTTCAAAAATGTAATCAATTTTTTTGAACTTGTTAATAATGAAAGTCGTTCTAAGGATGCCTAAGTATTTTTTCCCATAAAGGCTCTTCTCGCCATACACTCCCATCGCCTTAGCCAAATGAAGTTCTTGATCGGAAATCAAGTTGAAGTTAAGCCCGTATTTGTCGTGAAATTTCTTGTGTTTTTTCACCGAGTCGGGACTCACTCCATAAATTGGAACGGACAACTCGTTGAATTTTTCTAAAGATTCGTTAAACCCGCAAGCCTCTTTCGTGCATCCGGGAGTGTCGTCTTTGGGATAAAAATATAAAACGGAAATACAGCCCAAAAAGTTGTTATCGGTGATGATTTTGTTGTTTTGGTTGTATAAAGTGAAAGCAGGTAGCAGTTCTCCTAGTTTGATCAATTTCGTTATCCTTTGGTTTTTTTAAGATGAGCAATGGTTTTCTTAAGGCCGGCCTCAAGCGAAACCTTCGGCTCCCAATTCAATATTTTTCGAGCTAAAGTGATGTCAGGCTTTCTTCTAGTTGGATCGTCTAAAGGCAGGGGCTTAAAAGCCAATTTAGACCCACTAGAGGTCAGTTCAAGGATTTTTTCAGCTAGAGATAAGACGGTCTGCTCAAGGGGATTGCCCAGATTGACTAATTTCAGTTCTCGCGGGGGAAAGTCATTCGATCCCATGGCTTTAATTATACCATCAATGAGGTCGTCAACGTAGCAAAAAGATCTCGTTTGCTTCCCCTCGCCGTAAAGAGTGATGGGAAGGCCTTTTAAAGCCTGAACGATGAAATTAGTGACTACGCGACCGTCGTGGGGATTCATGTTAACTCCGTAAGTATTGAATATGCGAACGATGCGCACGTCAAGCCCATGTTTCCGCCAATGATCAGCGAGGAGGGTTTCCGCTATCCTTTTCCCTTCATCATAACAGGAGCGAATCCCATTGGGATTGACGTTCCCCCAATAGCTTTCCTTTTGCGGATGCTCCAAAGGGTCCCCATAAACTTCCGAAGTGGAAGCATGGAGAATTTTAGCCCCAGTCTTGAGTGCTAAATCAAGGACGTTTAAAGTTCCTAGGAAATTCGTTTTAATGGTGAAAATGGGATCTTTTTGATAATCAGGGGGAGAAGCCGGGCAGGCTAAATGATAAATTTCGTCGATAAAATCAAGTTCAATGGGATGAATGACGTCGTGCTCTAAAAGAGTGAAATTCGCTGAATTCAAATGACTAGCAATGTTTTCTCGGCTTCCCGTGCTAAAATTGTCTAGGCAGAGGACCTGAGCCTCTTTTAGCAGCCTTGTTACGAGATTGCTCCCAATGAAACCAGCTCCGCCCGTGATTAAAATTCTCTTCAAACCTTGCTAAAACCAACCAATTTCCCTTAATTATACCATAAGAGTAATTTAAAAAAATCACCAGCCCCGCTTGAATTTGCCTTAAACTTGAACCTCAAACTTGAACGAAGAGAAGGCGGCAGCGGCAAGGCTTAACTTAAGGAAAGCAGTTCAAATCGTTTCTACGATGGTGATTTCACTCTCGCTCACTTCCTCGGAGCCCAGTAATATTTTAGCGGACCCTAGCAAATGCCGTAGGTTTTGGGTTTTATTACCATAATTCGTGAAATAACTGCGCTCCTTGTCTTTGACTAACCGAACTCCATCGGGCAAGGGCAGGGGAGTCAAGTTGCTTTTCTCAAGGTACTTCAGCAAAATTTTTTCCAATAACGCTGCATTGGGAATCCCCGCCAAATAACCAAAACGCCCCTTTTCAACGAAGGCAGGATAATCGTCGAAAGTTTTTAAGGAAATTTTCACTGCAGAAGCCTCAGGAACATTAGGAGTTTCAGGTTCGCTCACTTTTATAAATTCTCGCCACCGGGTAAAAGCAGCGTTTTCCTCGCGAAGAATGCTAACTTCCTCCTCAGGCGGAAGGGTTTCCACTCCTTGAATGCGAATGCCTAAAAGCGATTGCAGTTCTTCCAAGAGCAGGTTGGGGGGGATTTGAAAGTTTTCAGTTTTGTTTCCAGTCCTAGGACCGATGATAACCGGACAAGCAAGCTCATTTAAAACTTCCAGCCCCCTAGGGTCAATTCTCGTTAGCCCCGAGACGATCAATAACTTATGGTCTCGGTAATTGCTAAAATCGGGATGAATGAAATCAACGTTAATCCCTTTTTTCCTAAGGGCTTGGTACCAAGAAAATAGCAAGTCAAAATAGTTTAAATTCTCCCCTTGTGGCTGTATTTTCCAAATCCAATGACTTTCGTAATCAAAGACAATCCCCACTTCCGCCAGATGTTCTCTTTTTGCTAGATTAACTTTCTTTATCTCTGCCGCCACCTCTTGGACCACGTGATAGCTTTTGTTGGGCTCGTTGTTAGAAAAAAGCAGCCCCTCATGCATTTGCTCTTGCCCAAAAGGGACTTGGCGAAATCTAAAGAAATTAACGAAGGATGCCCCATGAGCCAAAGCCTCCCAGACCCATAAACGCAGGGTTTTTCCCGTAGGCGATAAATTGTACTTAGCCCAATTAACCGCTCCGGGCTGATGTTCCATGATGGCGAAATCGCCATTTAAGTTGCGATAGAGATCGTGATAAAACGCTTGAAAGTCGGGCTCTCCCTTGCGTAAGTACTTTTTTTTATGCTTAGCGTCTTCAACGAAGTTCTGCAGATACCCTAAAGGATAAGAATCCCAACTAGCCAGGCTTAAATCCTTACAGATTTTGAAGTGGTTGAAATCAAAACTAAAGCCCATGAAGTTATGGGTGATTTTGGCTTCGCTTTGATGTTCTCTTATCAAATCCACTTGGATTTTGTTGAAGGAAATGACTTGATCGGAACTAAAACGCTGAAAGTCCAGTTGGTGAGCCGGGTTAGCTTCCGTAACGGTTAAGTTTGGGAGTTCTATTTCATCAAAGTCATGGTATTCCATGCTCCAAAAAACGTTCCCCCAAGCCTCATTCAAACGATGGATTTCCCGATATTTCTCCTTTAGCCATTTCCTAAACCCCTTTTTAGCGTCAGAGCTGTAACTAAGCGTCGTATCATGGCAGCCATATTCATTGTCCGTCTGCCACATTTTTATAGCCGGATGCGAGCCTATTTCCTTTAATAAAAAGCTCAACAACCGCTTGACTTCTTCGCGATAGCGTAAACTAGAAAAGCAATAATGCCTCCTCGAGCCAAATTGCCGGACTTGTCCCCATTGGTCAACCGATAATATGTCGGGATGCTGATCGATTAACCATTTCGGCGGCGTAGCGGTGGGAGTTCCAAAAATGACTTTCATGTTTTTTTCGTGAAACAAATCCAAGATTTCTCGCAGCCATTTGATGTTGAAATCATTTCTTTTTCGCTCTAGCCTACTCCAGGCAAACTCTCCTATCCTCACCCATTCCAAGCCCAAATCCTTCATTATTTTCACGTCAGCGAGCCATTTTTCAACCGACCAATGCTCGGGGTAATAACAAACCCCTAAGAGATCATTGTTTAGATCATTATTTAGACCATTATTTTTTAAGTCATTATTTTTAGTGGTTTCCAAAATATTTTTAAATCCTTTCGCTAAAAGTTTTAATTCAAAGTTTCACTAGGGGCTCTCTTTTGCCTTTTAAGTTCGTTTCCATGAGAAAAGTTTTCCCAGCAATTTTCCCAGCCTCTAGGTCCTGCTGCAGTTCTTGGGAGTTCAGTCCTTCCCTAGCACTCGTTACTAAAAGCTCGTTTAATTTCTCTCCCCCCAAAGCCGGACAAGTAACTTGGGAAGCAGGAAAACGATAGCGTCCTATCACTTCCCCAGTCTGTGAGTAGGCAATGACTTCATGACTTCCCCAATGAGCACAAATGAGATTGCCTTCGTCGTCTACGATAGAGCCATCGGGATGAGCGTATTTATCGGTGAAAACCGTTTCTTTTTCAAGGGGTAGTCCAGTGGCGGGATCGACCTTGACCTGCATGATTTTTTGGGTGGGAGTGTCAGTGAAGTAAGCCTTGTCGCCTGTTTTATTGAAGCAAATGGAGTTGGGGATGGTTAGCTTAGGGAAAATTAAAACGAGTTTTCCCTCTAGGTACCAGTAAATATTACCAGCCTTTTTTTCTGCTTTTTTCCCCATAGTGCCAATCCAAAAAGCACCACTAGGATGAATTCTAGCATCGTTGGATCTAGTCAAGGGATTTTTTTCTTCGATTCCTTTAACGAAATCCATTTTTTCGTTCGTTAAGTTTAAAAGGTAGAGTCCTCTTTCGCTAGCCAACAACAAACGACTTTCGTCCACTATACCAGCAGCGCTAACTTGAAAGTCGAAGTGAATTATTTTCTCGGCACTAGAAATGTTTTTTTTTTCAATGAGTTTCTTTTCGTTAATATCAAACCAAAACCAACTCCCCCTTTCAAAGTGCCAAAAAGGACCTTCCCCCAAGTCGCATGCTAAAGTAGAAAACGTTTTTACCATAAGGCTTGCTCCATGAATGCTTTTAATTCACGCCCTTCCCCCATCCACCACCAAGGATTGCCCCGACATCATCCGGCTAGCCGAAGAGGCTAAAAATAACGCCGGACCCACCATGTCGGCAACGGAAATTAATTCTTTCAAACTCTGCTCCTTTAAGCACTGCTCTATTGCCTCGGGCGTTGCCCAGAGTTCTCTTTGCTTTTTCGTCATCACCCATCCCGGTAATAGAGCATTGACTCTTACGTTATGCTGGCCCATTTCCTTGGCCAGATTTTTCGTTAAGCTAACGATCGCCGCTTTGGCCGCTAAATAACCCGGATAGCCAGAAAGTCCTAAAAGGTAACTATTGGAAGATAAGTTAATGATGCTTCCCTTTTGGTTTTCGATCATGTTCCCTAGCACTGCTTGAGTGGTGAAGAAATAAGAACTCAAGTTAATAGCCAAAATGTCGTTCCACTCTCCCTCCGTAGTCCCTTGCCAAGTGTGCCTTTGATCGTTGGCGACGTTGTTGACCAGAACGTCTAATGATTGGAAGTTCTTAATCACCTCCCTCACGGAGCGCTTGATTTCAGCGAAATTCCTAAAATCAGTTTTTAAGAAAAAAAGTTTATCCGAAGCCAACTTTTTCATCAACTTTTTCCCATTATCCTCGTCTTTATCTAAAAAAGCCACTCGACAGCCTTGCCTTAAAAATCCTTCCACCAACCCCGCCCCAATGCCATTGGAACCCCCCGTGATTAAAACGGATTGCTGGTTTAAATCAAGAAACTGAAAAGAATTAGACATTGGAATCAAACATTTGAATTAAACATTTTTCACTAGGCAGCCTCGCCAGCCTCGCCCTCGCTCACGCCAAGGTAAACCCATGCTTGATCGGGCCACCCTGATGGTAGTTTAAAGCCTTGATTGGCTAAGACTCTCCCACTAAGCCGTAGCCCGCTGGTGGTTAAGTTGGTTTCCTGCTCTCTAACCGCACTCGCATAGACGCTTGGTCCTGCTAGTAAGTTAATCCTGTAATAATGATTTGGTTTTAATCCTGCGAGCGATATGGAAGGAGCGATTTTGAATGGTAAAGAATTCAGTTGAAATACCACTAACACGAATTCCCGCCCTTTCACATACAAATGAATTAAATGGCTAGGGGAACGATTTTCTAAGCGATAAAATTTAGCCTCTTGTAAAAAGTTGCGATATTCTTTATAAAGCCTCCCGCTGGTAGCTAAGATTTTTAGCTCTGCTGGGCTTAGTTTCGTTAAATCTATTTCTAGTCCAAAATGACCACCAAAAGCAGCCGCCAAACCAATGAACTCGTAATTCAATTTTCTCCCACTCGTATGACTTGGAGATGGGTGAACGTGACTGCCAAAAACTTCCGGCGGAAAAAAATGACTCGCTTCGCTATGCATTTTAATGCGATCGTGCATATCGTTGTGGTCTGACAACCAAAAGCGATTGACGTACTTTAAAATGCCATAATCAATCCTTCCACCTCCCGAAGAGCAACTTTGAATTTCCACTTCAGGATGCTCTTTTTTTAGCTTAGCCAGCAAAGCGTATAGGGCAAGGGTTTGCTTTTCTGCCACGGGTTTCGTCCAACTGCTCTCCTGCGTGAAATCTAAATAATAGCGATTCATGTCCCATTTTAAATAGCGAATGGGGTACCGCCTAAGCAGGTGATCGAGGGTCTTGAAAAGGTAATCCTGCACTTCCTTTAGAGCTAAGTTGAGGATGAATTGCTTCCTAACGGTGAGCGACTTTTCGTTTCCTAGAAACCAATTGGGATGCTTTTGAAAAAGTTCGGATTTAGCATTAATCATTTCCGGCTCCACCCACAAACCAAAGTCCATGCCAGCCTCTTCAATGAGCCCGACCACTTCGTCAAAGCCATGGGGATACTTCAATGAGTCTATTTCCCAATCCCCCAGACTAGAGCTCTCATCATTCCTTCCTTGAAACCACCCATCGTCAATGACGAACCTCTCCACTCCTATTTGCTGGGCTAGATTAATTAGCTGCTTGATTTTCGTTAAATCGTGCTGGAAGTAAATGGCTTCCCAAGTGTTGAAATGAATTTTTCTCGTTTTAGGAGATTTCTTTAGAAAATTTTCCCGAACGAATTGATGATGCTTTTGCGATAAGTCACTGAACCCCCTAAAGGACTTGGCTAAGAAAAGCGACGGAGAAGTGAGCGTCTCTAGGGGCTTAAGTTGTTTTTCATTAGGCAAATAACAAACGCCGCTATGGATTAACTTTTCATTCATGGCAGTTTGTTCCAAATGAAGGAACCAATTACCACTCCAACCCAAATGAGCCGAGAGGGCTTCTCCCCCATTTTCATCAGTGGTACGGGGATGAGTGATGAGCCCGGGAAAAAATTCATGACTCGTTCTACCAGTCCTATTTTCTAAGCTAAACATCCCCGTGTTCCACGAAGTGGACTGAGCCGTGAATTCCCCGCACCATTTCCCCGACCAATATTTTATTTTAGAATGGTGGCTAGGAACGGGAACGAGGGGGTTGGAGAAGTATTCAACTTTCAAGGGCTCGGCTAGCTCATGAGTGAACTCACTGTTAATAGTTAGCAGCCCATTTTCAAAGAGAATGAAGTTCAAGCCCACCGTTACTTGACGATCTTGTAAGAGAAAAGTGATTTGTTCGCTAGTTGGGTTTTTCTTTTTTTGAACTTTGGTTAAAGTAAAATCGCTGGCAGTGCTGTTGTAAAAATCGTTGTGAACTTTAAGCGGTGGTCTGTTGATCCAGCCTTTGGTGTTTTCCGGAAATAAGTTGAGCAGAAGGCTCTCGTCAAGGCCGCCAAACAAGACCGGGTTTTTCTCTTCTACTAATCCCTTGATTTCAGCTAAACTGCTGAGCCGCTCTCCCCAATAAATCAACGAGGGAGCCTTTTTGGGCTCGGCAAAAAAAACGAGAGAACAATCCCAACCCCTTAATTCGTAAAATTCGTAAAACTCACCCACTACTCGCCCACCGCTCCGTTACCAATTAGTTGGTTTTTTTTCTAGCTTCTATTTTAACCTTTCGTAGCACCAAAGGTTAAGCCAGATATGAAATGCTTTTGCATGAGAAAGAACATGATAACAGGGGGAAAAGCAGCCACAATAGAGCCCGCCGAAACCAAATGCCAAGCAGCAATCCATTGCCCGTTCAAAGATTTCAAGCCTCCCGTCACTGGCATGGCGTGATTGCCTTGAATCAAGACCGTTGCCCAAAAATAATCATTCCAAATAAAAGTAAAAATAAGCACCGCCAAAGCAGAAATAGCCGGCCTCACCAAAGGCATCACGATTAGAAAAAATATTTTAAACTCATTCGCCCCATCCATCCTAGATGATTCGATGAGCTCGTAAGGCAATGCTTTGATGAAGTTACGCATGAAAAAAGTGCAAAATCCAGTTTGAAAAGCAACGTGAAAGAAAACTAACCCACTAATGCTGTCGTAAAAACCGAACTGAATGCTAAGGTCGCGCACTGGAATCATGAGAATCTGGAAAGGAACGAAATTACCGGCAATGAACATGAAAAAAAGCAGCAAATTGCCCTTAAAGCGATAAACTGCCAATGCGTAGCCCGCTAAGCAACTAAATGCAAGAGCACCGATAACCGTGGGAATGGTGATTTTAAAACTATTTAAAATGAAGTTACCTATCTCCGAGTCTAAAAAAATGCTCTTGTAGTTCTCTACGATGCTGAGCTCGTTAGGAAATCCCCAGTAATTGCCCGCCGTAATGTCCCCTGCACTTCTTATGGAAGTGAGAGCCACTGATAAGAGCGGCAGCATCCAAACGAGCAAGCTAAGCGGCAGGAGTACTTTATAAACGAGTTGCCATTTTATATCGGTCTTTTGAATCGGTTTGGGATACATTTTAACTCTCTTTCCTCTCCTCAATGAACATTTTGACTAAGAAAATAGTGATGTAAACCATCATGATGAGGAACAAAACCACCGCGATGCTCGCCCCATAACCCATGCGATACCCATACTCGCTCAGGGCTTGTTCGAACATATAATAAGCAAGCACGTTAGAAGAGCCATAAGGACCACCTTGAGTCATGATGGAAATGAGATCGAAACTCCGGAGAGCCCCAATGACGGTGACCACGACAGCAATGAAAGTAGCCGGCCTTAATTGCGGTAAAACGATATTCCACAGCATCTTCATTCCCTTCGCCCCATCTAGGCGACCTGCTTCTATTTGTTCGCTGTTGATGTTGTTGAGCCCCGTTATGTATAAAATCATGCAGTAAGCTATCTGCGGCCACAACCCCGCTACGATTATCCCATAAGTAACCGTGTCCTCATTAGCCAAGATAGCCACTTTCTCAATGCCAAAAAATTCTAAAACTTTAATCAGCAATCCAAAGTTAGGATCGTAAAACCAGTTAAAAGTGAGACCAACTACGATTTGACTAACCACGAAAGGGGCAAAAAACAAAGACTTAACCAAGCGAATGCCGAAAACCTTTTGATTTAAAAACAAAGCAATGGCAAGACCAATGGGAATGGATAGCATGTACAAAACCAGCCAGATGAAATTGTTTTTTAAAGAAACGTAGAAATTATCGTCTTCCGTTAATTCTACATAGTTGTCAATGCCAATGTAGACGGGCTGATTCAACCCATCCCATTCGTAAAAACTGATGCTGGTACTGCTAAAAATGGGGTAGATGACGTAAACGATAAAGATCAGCACTCCCGGGGCTAAGAAAACCGCCGGAGCCAACCTCCTCTGATTCCTACGAAACCAACTGCTTTTCATGATGCCTCGATAATGCCTCAATAATGCCTTAATAACGTCTCAATAAGCAAGGACTCGCCCAAAAATGAAGAGGACGAACCCTTGCTTATTAGCGAACTAATTTCTAAAAAATTAGTTCTTATATACTCTTTTCCTAACCCTATCTAGTCTTCTTAAAATGGAATTCTTGCGATTGGGTTTAACCATGTATTCTTGAAACCCTTTCATCCCCGCTTGAGCCATTTCCGCTGGAGCGTCGCGATCGTAAAATTGTGCTACTGCGTCAGCTTCCGATAAAACTTCAAAACCTTGCTTTAAGAAAGGATCGTTTTTAACTTGAGAATCTGCATTAGTGGGTAATTGACCCAAAATGTCATTGATTTTAGTCTGCACGTCAGCCCTAGCTAAGAAAAGTAAAAACTTTTTAGCATCTTCTTTGTTCCTAGCGTTTTTAGCAATGTGGAGAGTATCCATTGGTCCATCTTCTGCGATGGAAACGTTAGGATTGATGATTGGGAATTGAAAATATCCCAATTGATCGTCGGTCAAACCAGCTTCTTTCAAAGGAGCAACGGCAAAGTTACCAATCAAATACATAGCCGCCTCACCCTTGACGAGGAACTGCAGGGCTTCTTGCCAACTATAAGCACTATGGTTTTCAATGAAGTAACCCGGCTTAACTAGTTGATCCCAGAGGCTAAATACTTTCTTCACTCTTCTGTCCGTGTAAGGTATTTTTCCACCGGAAGTAAGATCAATGTGAAATTGATAGCCATTTTGCCTTAAGTTCAAATAATCAAACCATCCAGCCGTGGTCCAAAGGTACTTAGTCCCTATGGTGAAGGGAGTAACGCCATTGCTTTTCAATGTCTTAGCAACATTGAGTAACTCATTCCAAGTTTTCGGGACGCTAAGCCCATATCTCTTGAAAATGTCTTTACGATAATAAACTCCCCATTGATAGTAAGTATAGGGAACTCCCCATTGCTTCCCATCCATCGTCATCGTTGCCTTAGAAGATTTCAAAGTTTTGCCGAGGTTATTTTGACTCCATAAGTCACTCACGTCTTCAAAGAGACCAGCTCTAACATAAGGCGCCATCCTGTTCCCCGCATACCAAGCCACTAAGTCGGGAGCACTTCCTTTGGCGGATAAAAAGTTCCTTATGGAAGTCTTATATCCTTCGTGATCGAAAATGTTCCATTCCACTTTAACGTCGGGATGTTCTTTTTCAAAGTCTTCAATCAACTGTTGAAAGGCAGCCTTGGGAGCTGGGTCGGAGGTATCCGTGTTAATGATGAGGGTTCCCGAGAACAAAACCATCGGAACTAACATGAAGGCAACCATGGCTAAAAGCTTCATTTTAATTTTTTTCATAAATGTCTTTCCTTAATCAATATTTTTTTTGGTCAACAAACCAGCTTAGTTCTTAATCCTCAGTCCTAAAACAATCCTAAAAACGCCCTGATTCATTTAACCTGTATAACCCATTCGCTTGTCAAGTGACAAACCAAGATTAATGCCTATAATTATATAATTTTATGCAATTCAAATGATTAATTTTTTAATTTAAGCGATTAATTTTTTTTTTTACCCACCTGCAGAGGAAAAAAAAATTCTCTTCTGCATCCTTTTTTATAAAAAAAAAACTTTTTTTTATAAAAAATGTTATAGTTAATGCTGATTTATTTTAACTAGTCGTTCTTTAGCGCTAGGTATTGAAGCAAAAAATGGGTTAATCACGATATGAAGCAAGTAGAATTTAAGCAAATCAGCAAATCTTTCGGTAAAGATGAAGTCATTAAAGACGTTTCCTTTGAGATTGAGAAGGGGGAGTTCGTCGTTTTCGTTGGTCCTTCCGGCAGTGGAAAATCCACCCTGCTCCGCATCATCGCTGGACTAGAGGAGACGAGCGAAGGAGAACTGCTCATTGATAACCAGCCGATGACGAAAGTCGATCCCTCTGATCGCCGAGTAGCCATGGTGTTCCAGTCCTATGCCCTCTATCCGCACATGAGCGTAAGCGAAAACATAGAGTTCCCGCTTAGGATGCACAAGGTTAGGCGAGATGTGCGGAGGGAAAAAGTTCTTGAAGCTGCCCGTTTTCTGCAGTTGGACCAGCTTTTGGAAAGAAAACCCAAGATGCTATCGGGAGGTCAAAGGCAAAGGGTGGCGATTGGTCGAGCCATCGTTCGCGACCCGCAGGTTTTTCTCTTCGATGAGCCCTTGTCTAATCTGGACGCCGAGCTTAGGAATCAAATGCGTTTTGAAATTTCCAACCTACATCGCAAGCTAAAAAGCACCATCGTCTACGTTACTCACGATCAAGTAGAAGCCATGACCTTGGCCGATAAAATAGTGGTCCTCAATAGAGGTAGGGTGGAAGGCATTGGTTCTCCTTTGGAGCTTTATGGCGATCCGAAAAATCTCTTCGTGGCTGGTTTCATTGGTTCTCCAAAAATGAATTTTTTAAGGTTAAAAATGCATCAAGGCAGCAGAAATAAATACGTGAACGTTGGGAAAAAGAAAATCGCTTTTCATAAAGATTATTCCCCCGATGAGATCATTTTAGGAGTACGCCCTGAGCATTTGATCATCAATGGCAAACTCCCGATCAAAATGAATTTAAAAATCCATTCCGTAGAGCATCTGGGTAGCACCACTCACATCAACTGCGAGCTAAATCAAGTAAAATTTTTGATTGATCAAAAAGGCATTCATAAATATCCCGCCAATAAAAATTTGAGCGTAGGCGTAGAAGAGAAACACGTTTACTTTTTCTCCCCCACTGACGAGACAAGAGTGCTCCCCATTAACTTTGCTAAATCCAAATGATTTATCGAGATTTGCCCAGATTTGCCCAGATTTGCCGAGCGAGGTAGCCTCGTTCTTGCTCTTCACTATGCGCTCCACTAATTGAAAAATCAAGAGAAAACCTTGAAAAAGCGTTCCTTGCGAAGCGAGTTGTGGTTTAACAATCCCGCCGATCCAGCCATGACCGCCCTCTATTTAGAGCGTTACTTAAACTACGGCTTCACTAGGGAAGAACTGCAGTCTGGTAGACCCATCATAGGAATCGCCCAGTCCGGCTCGGATTTATCTCCATGCAATCGCGTTCACTTAGATTTAGCCAAAAGAGTAAGGGACGGCATTGTGCAGGCAGGCGGTATTCCCCTAGAATTCCCCACTCATCCCATCCAAGAGACGGGGCGACGACCCACAGCTGCGTTGGATAGGAATTTAGCTTACTTAGGTTTGGTGGAAATACTTCACGGCTATCCCATTGATGGAGTCGTACTCACCACTGGCTGCGATAAAACCACTCCTAGTGCCCTCATGGCTGTGGCAAGCGTCAATCTTCCAGCAATCGTTTTAACCGGTGGTCCCATGCTCGATGGTTATTACAAAGGTCAGTTAGCGGGTTCGGGAATGGCGATTTGGCAAAGTCGTTTGGATTTAGCCGAAGGAAAAATAGACTATAAGGAATTTATGGACATAGTAGCCTCCTCCGCTACTTCCGTGGGTTACTGCAACACCATGGGAACTGCCTCCACGATGAATTCCTTAGCTGAAGCCTTAGGGATGTCGCTGCCCGGTTGTGCTGCTATCCCAGCACCATATAAGGAGAGGGGCGAAATGGCTTTCCTGACTGGCAAGAAAATCGTTGACCTCGTTCAAAAAGACATCAAGCCAGAAAACATTTTAACCAAAGAAGCGTTTGAAAATGCCATCGTGGTTAATTCTGCCCTAGGCGGCTCAACCAATGCCCAACCCCACATCACTGCCATCGCTCGCCACGTGGGGATAGATTTGCCTATTGGCTTATGGGAAGAAAAGGGCTATGCCATTCCTCTGTTAGTGAATATGCAGCCAGCGGGAAAATACCTCTCGGAAGCTTTTTATCATGCGGGGGGAGTCCCAGCAGTTATGAATGAATTAGCCAAGCAAGGAAAGTTAAATTTAAATTGTTTAACCGTCAATGGCGAAACGGTTGGAGAGAACATTAAAGATAAGCCTATCTTGGACTTTGAGGTCATCGCTAGTTACGACAAGCCTTTGCGAGAGAAAGCAGGTTTTAAAATTTTGCGAGGGAACTTGTTCGATTCAGCCATTATCAAGACTTCCGTCATTTCAGAGGAATTTTACCAGCGTTTTTTTAATCGCAAAAATCATCCTAGGGATGTTTTGGTGGGTAAGGCAGTTGTTTTCGACGGCATTGAAGAATACCATCAAAAGATCGACGATCCGAGCTCTGAGGTGGATGAAAATTCTATTTTAATCATTCGAAACGCTGGTCCTGTGGGTTGGCCTGGTTCGGCAGAAGTGGTCAACATGCGCCCACCGGAAAAGTTAGTCAAAAAGGGAATAAAATACCTTCCTTGCTTGGGAGATGGGCGACAATCGGGAACTTCTCCAAGCCCCTCTATTCTTCATGCTACTCCAGAGAGTTGCCTCGGAGGAGGGCTTGCTTATGTGAAAAATGGCGATCGAATAAAAATTGACTTGAATGATTCTAGCGCTAATGTTTTAGTGAGCGAAGCAGAATGGGAAAAGAGAAAAAGAGAAACGAAACTGAAGTTGAGTGAAAATCAAACCCCTTGGCAAGAAATTTATCGAAACACCGTGGGGCAATTAGAAACGGGGGCTTGTCTGGAATTATCTTTAAAATATCATAATATAAAAGACAAAATTCCTAAAAATAGTCATTAATTTGAATTTTTTTTCTCTTTTTACAGTAAAATAACGATTGTTTAAATGGAAACGTTTTGCCAATGAAGTAAGCAAGCGATTGAAATAAGCGATTGAAATTACTTAATTACTTCGTTATTTATTAGATTCCTAATTTTTATCATATAGAGGAGGATTGTCAAGAAAATGTCTAAAGAATTGAATTCTTATCAAGAGAAGCTCTGCAGTGAGTCGAAATGGGATTATTCCGATTTGAAAGTTTTGTTACTCAACTGCACTTTAAAAAAGAGCCCCCAGTTGTCCCACACGGAGGGGCTCATGAACATATCTAGGAGTATATTGGAGAAAAATAAAGTTGAATGTGAAATTTTGCGTCCTGTGGATTACGACATCGCTACTGGAGTTTATCCCGATATGACTTCCAAGGGATGGGAAAAAGACGATTGGCCTAAAATTTACGAAAAAGTTAAAAAGGCTAACATTTTAATCATTGGCACTTCCATTTGGTTAGGAGAAAAAACCTCAGTGGCGACTAAAATCATTGAAAGACTCTATGCTAGTTCTGGAGACTTGAACGACAATGGTCAATATGCTTATTATGGAAAGGTGGCTGGATGCCTCGTCACAGGTAATGAGGATGGGGGTAAGCATTGCGCCATGAATTTGCTTTATTCCTTCCAACATTTAGGCTACACTATCCCCCCCCAAGCCGATGCTGCTTGGTTAGGCGAGGCTGGTCCGGGTCCTAGTTATTTGGACGAAGGCAGTGGGGGTCCGGAAAACGATTTTACTAACCGAAACACGACTTTTATGACTTGGAACTGCCTTCATTTGGCTAGGATGTTGGTTGACGCTGGAGGAATACCGGCTCATGGCAATCAAAGGAGAGAATGGGATGCTGGCTGTCGCTTTGATTACGAGAACCCAGAACATCGCTGAAAATAAAAAAAATGTTTAAAATTTGTTTTTTTATTTTTACTTCTATGATACAATGTAAATGTTGTCTCATAGAAGTTAGAGATTGATTCTAAAAGGGTTAATTTTAAAAAAGGTTGACTTTAAAAGTTAGATAGAAGATAAAGTTATGGAAAAAATATTGATAGTTGATGATTCCAAGTTAATGAGGAAGTTGATCAGAGGAATGGTTGATGAGATACCTTTTCTGCATAGTTGCGAGCTTTTCGAAGTAGAAGATGGAGAGAAGGCAGATGAACTGCTTGGTAAGGAGAAAATTGACCTGATTTTACTGGATTGGAACATGCCAAAAATAAATGGTTTGGAGATTGCTAAGAAGATCAATTCCAACGCTTATGAAAATCGTCCAGTGATCGTTATGATAACTTCTGAAGCAGCGAAGTACAATATCATTGAAGCTTTGGAAAGCGGAGTTAATCATTATTTGGTTAAGCCGATAGTTAAAAAAGATCTAATGGAGATCTTAAAAAAAATTTAATTTGCGGGGGTGTATGAATAGTGTCAGCATATAACAACAAGTTCGTAGTTCCGGTGATAGATTCCCTCAAGAATCTGTTTAATAAGACTTTGAGTTTGGAGGTCAATGAGAGGTTACCTTACATAATGACGAATGACGACGCCACGGCGAGTAGTTTTGATATCATTTCGATCATTGGTTTAAGCGGTGAGGTTCGCGGATCGGTCATTTTAGGTTTCAAAAGGGAAGTGGCTATGAAAGTCTCTTCCAAGTACTGGCAAAAAGAAATGGTGGAATTTGATGAAGATGTTTTCGATACCGTCGGAGAGTTGGTGAACATCATTGCCGGTAATGCGAAACAAGGCATTGAAAGCTATCGAATTTACATTTCCCTGCCCACTGTTTTTCAAGGCTCTGAGATCAAAGCGACTACCCTTAGTAGGACTAATAAGGATATTCCGACCATTATGATTCCCTTTACGAGCGATGTTGGAGATATGCATGTGATTTTGTCTTATAAATTTGAGACTTAATTAAAATGGAACAAGCCAACGCAGGGCAAACCCCATCTCTATCTTCTCTCTCCTATAAAAACATTGAAAACACTTATGTTTTCAATTTTGCTAGATTCTACTTATACCTTTATTTGGGTTGGGAGATTTTCAATTTAGTTACCTTATTCCTTGAGGTAAACTTAATTCAGTTAAAAGCCTTTTTCGTTAATATTTACGTTTCCGAGTATTGGATTGACATCCTTGATATCTTCCCCAACCTTAACGCTTCTTTGTTGGAACAAGGGTTTTTCTATGCTTTGGTGGGTTTGAAGTTGATTTTCTTGCTTTTGTTCTTAGTGCTTTTCGTTTGGCAATTTGCCGATTTTGATTTCGATGAAGAAAGGGCGCGCAAAAAGAAGATTAACGTTGGTTACATTTTTAGTGTCATTACTTTTGACGCTTTTTCCGAGAAAGGTCATCCTTTTTTCCTTTTTACTAACTTTCTCGTTAGCGTGATTTTCCTTTCTTTGATGTCGTTCATCCTTCGGTTTTCCTTTTACACTTTAGACGTTGGTCATTATGAGAGCATGGCGGTGTTAGTTGCTTTCCCGCTTATCTCTAATTTTTTAGTTAGCAGTAGGAGAAGCATTATCCTTAACGTCATCATTTTCCTTACTTTTACTGCTGTCTTTTGGGATAAGGATTATCTATTAAATACTGACTTTAAGACTGCCATTAAGATAGTTTATGCGGTTATTTTCATTAGCACTTATTTTTATGTTTATTTTAAGCGGATCAACTTAGATCGCGTTTTGGAGAAGTATAAAGAAACCGGCATCAGCTTAATGCAGACTTCTAGGGATCTTAGCATCATGCAGGATCAGACCCAGAGGATAATGGAGAACATTGATGATGGGATCACTTTGTTGGATGAGAATTTTAATTTCCTAGAAACTCATTCTAGGAAACTGAAGGAGATCTTGGAAACCGAGGATGATTTCAAGGGCAAGAATTTGTTTACGCTACTCAAGAAGAGGCTTAACCTCCCCGATAAAACGATAGAATACGTCAAGCGATATTTTGATTTGGTGGTGAGGAAGGACGTGCCGGAGAGCATGATTGCCAAGGCTAATCCCTTAGAAAAAGTGGAGGTGTCCATTGAAGTTTTCGATGAAGAGCGGCGAGTTAGCAAGACCAAGAAGAAGTGGTTGTATTTTAGTTTTAACTCCATAGAATCAGATGAGGGGAAACCCCAAATATTGGTTCATATCTCCGATAGGACTAACGAAGAAAACTTAAGGCTCAGGATCAAAGAGGAAGAGGAAAAACAAAACATTGAAATAAAAATGATCTCTGAGTTGCTTCATGGCGATCCGGCCAATGTTAACTCTTTTTTTAATGAGATAAACGAAGAGATAAGCAATTTTAACTCAAAACTTAAGGGGAGTTCCGATTACCATTCTACTTTAAAAGAAATTTACATTTCCATTCATTCTTTCAAGGGCAGGGCAAGCGTCTTAAAATTGAACCAGATTGTCACTTTTATGCATGACCTTGAGGAATCCTTTAACCAAGTCATTTACAAGCCGAAAATAGAGCTCAGCGATACGCTTAATTTAGTTTATTTGATTGGCGAACTTAAGAACAAGATTGATGGCTATTTAGTGATCGGCAATAAGATTGGGATCGTGAAAGTTGCTAAAACGGACTTGTCCGTCAAGGGGAAAGGAGGGGCTCGCGAAGAGGTTGGCGGGGCTGATAGTACTGAGGCGGAGGTTCAGACTTATTCCTTAAAAAATCTCAATTATCTCATTGACCAGACCATTAAGCAGGCTAAACCGGATCACATTATCAATTTTTCTTCCGATGTTAGCATAGATGAAGCTACTTTCGTCTCCCTTAGCGATGATAAAAAGAAAAGTTTAGCGGACATCATTATCCAGTTGATTAAAAATTCATTTGCCCATGGTTTTAATGGGGCTAACTTACAGAACAACTCTAACCCTAAGGTAGTTATCAACTTTAAAAAGAACGGCACTAGCAACCTTTTCGATTACCAAGATAATGGAGGAGGAGTTGATCCCGAAAAGATAAAGAACATTTTGTTAACTAAAAAACTTGTTTCAAGTGACAAAGTCCTTTCGGAAGAAGACATTGCTAATTACATTTTCTTGGAGGGAGTGTCTACTCAGGAAAACAAAGACATAGATAGTGGACAGGGGATAGGGATGAGCTTGATCAAATCCAAAGTTGAAAAAGAACTCAAAGGTAAGCTCAAACTAGACAGCTCTCCGGGTAGGTATTTTAAACTAAGCTTCACGTTCTAAAAAAATCCTTAGCGGGTTATAGCGAGTTACATAGCGAGGCGAGATGTGCCCTGATGTGCCCTTCGCTATAATGACTATAATTCCTGTTTAATCTCTGTTTAATCCCTACTTATGGGAAATTAACAAGACCCCATCTTCTGCTCTGTCCTGATGAAATAGCCTAGAATGGAATTCGTTGTTGGTTGGCTTTTTTAGTTTTTAGAATATATGGGTAGTTACCTTGTAAGCGTTAAGCCTTGGCATATCCATCGTCAAGCGATGTTGAACCGCTTTTTAATATGCTGAAAGCTTCAATGGGCTGCTTGGTATCTTTTAAACTAATGATTTTATTAGTATTTTTGTAAATTGCAAATTTTAGCAGTTTATCTTTAAAATTCTTGTTGAAAACTATGTTGTGATAGAACCTCTCGTTTTTGTTTTTTAAATTGATTAACGAAAAAATCTCGTTATAATCTTTTCCTAAAATGTTAAAGTTTTTATATTTTACCGAGTCCATTTTACCGAAATAAAACTGCCCAGCAACGACAGCGATATTGTAAGCTAGATTTTTCTTAAAATCATAAGGGTTATACTTGTTTAAAGTCGTCATGAATTTTTCCATATCCATGCAGCAGTTCAAACTATTCCTGATTTGATTTTCTTGACTAGTTTCTTGATAGCCAAACACGAGGTAAGCACTGTCTCCAATGATGTTAAGGACCATGCCTTGTTGTTTTGAAGTTAAATCTATTATATCAGTGTAAATGTCGGATAGTAAATTAAATAATTTTTCAATTTCTAAATAAAAAAAGTCTTCTATGTTTAAAATTTTGAAGTAAATGATGATGAAATCTCCTTTCTTTTCAATGAAGTCTTTATTGGAGTCCTTAAAAATCTTTTGAATTGCATCGGTTGACAAATGGTTATGGAGAAAATTCTTCATGAAATTGTATTTCTTCTCCAGTTTATTTTTATTGATTAAAAGTCGATTAGTGAAAACAAATTTCCTGAACTTATGACTAATTTCCCTTTTTCTATTGCTAGGGAAAAAGATAATTTGCGTAACGTTCAAATTTAGTGAATTCACGCTGAGCTTGCCGACGTCTCTATTGAAAATGAAGAGAAATCTCAAGCTATTGGGGCTAACTTGACATTCTTTAAAATATTTAAAAACTTCTTTAAACTCAAGATCATCGGAAACATAAAAAACCACGAACTCCTTCGTTAAATTAAGGCTAATAACCTCTTTTACTAAGGAAATGTCGACCTCTTTGATGGAAAGGCCAAACTTGCTTAATGCTTCATAAATTAAACTATTTTTGCTATATACCTTTAATTCAATCATACGATGCCCCCACTATCTCCCGAACTTCCTAATAACCTCTATTTTTCCAAGTGTTGTTATCAATCAAAACAAGAAAAGGATGGAAAAATGGTAACCTAATAAATTTACGATCTACTTAAATTTTTGAAAAATTGAAATATTTATTTGTTTTTTGCCTATTCATAATAAAATTTAGCGATTATGGGTACCTTGGGTAAAAGTAAAGATTTTTCTTCTTTAAACAATAGCAGCATCAGTTATTTAGAGAGTTTGTATTTAGAGGATGAGGCGAATTCCGCTCCCGAGCAGTGGGGTGATTTCTTCAAGACCGGAGAAAAAGAAACAGCCGCCCATCAAGGGAGCGTTTTCACTAACGATCCCAAAGAAGTCTCCGTCACTAAGCTCATTCAAGCTTATCGCTCCAGAGGACATTTGAAGGCTGAGATCAATCCCTTAGGAGCGAACGATAATTTAAATGATAATGGCGCTAGAAAAATTGAAGAACTAGAGCTTAGTTACCATGGCCTTAGCGAAGGGGATTTAGATAAAGTTTTTAAGGCTAGCAAGGAGCTAAAAATACCCGGCAGCAGCCTTAGGAAGATTATTGCTCACTTGGAGGGAGCTTATTGTTCTACTTTAGGAATTGAATTCGTTCATTGCAATGATAATCTGGTTAGGCGTTGGATTTACGATCGGCTAGAGCCCACTGCAGGAGAGGCAAGTTTCCCCGATTTGAAAAAGAGGGAAATATTTTATCAGCTTTGCCGAGCTTCCGTTTTCGAAAATTTTCTCCAGACCAAGTACATTGGACAAAAGAGATTCGGCTTAGAGGGAGGCGAGTCCTTGATACCAGCTTTAAACATGATGATTAAAAAGGGCTCTCACTTGGGCCTTAGGGAATTTGTTTTAGGAATGGCTCATCGGGGAAGGCTCAATGTTTTGGTCAACACGTTTGAAAAATCTTATTTCCATTTGTTCACTGAGTTTGAAGGGGGAGTTTTGCCGGAAGATGTCAAAGGCGATGGGGACGTGAAATATCATCTGGGACAATCAACCGATATAAAGATTAATAACGAAGAAATTCATTTGAGTTTAGCTTTCAATCCATCCCATTTAGAGGCGGTTAATCCCATCGTAGAGGGCATGGTGAAAGCAAAATGCAAGAAATACTATAACTCTAACCAAAGCAAAATAGTTTCCGTCTTGATCCATGGCGATGCGGCGGTGGCGGGTCAGGGAGTTAATTACGAACTAGCTAACATGAGCAGAGTACGGGGCTACGACAATGGAGGCACCATTCACATCGTCATTAACAATCAAATTGGCTTCACGGCTGGTAGTAACGAAACTAGGTCCAGCATTTACTGCACTGATTTGGCTAAAATGACGGATTCGCCCATTTTTCACGTCAATGGAGACGATGTGGAAAAGGTGGTTTATGTTTTTGAATTAGCCATTGAGTTTCGCCAAAAGTTCCAGACCGATGTTTGGATTGATCTTAATTGCTATCGCAAGAGGGGACATAACGAGAGCGATGAGCCTCGGTTCACTCAGCCCATCATGTATGAAAAAATTAGCAAAAAGAAAAGCATTTACGACATTTATTTGGAGAAAATCATCAAGGAAAATGTTTATCAAACCCTAGAAGTCAATAGGATAAGCCAAGACATAAAAAACTCTATGGAAGGCGAGTTTGATAATGCTAAAAAGAAAAAATCAAACGTGGAAGTGAGCACTTTAAATCGTTACTGGCAGAGCATCAGGCCTAGCAAACAAAGTGATTTTTTAAAAAGTTACCCCACTAAAATTAGCCTCAGTAAGTTAAATGACTTAGGAGTGAAAATATTCGAAAAGCCCACTCAAATTAAGGGAATAAAGTTATTCAGCAAGCTCGTTAAAATTTTAGAGCATCGTAGGAAGTTTTTCTTCCAAGATAAAGTCGTTGATTGGGCTATGGCAGAGCAGCTTGCCTATGCTTCTTTGCTTAGCGAGGGAATATCAGTGAGATTATCGGGACAAGACAGCGTGAGGGGAACTTTTTCTCATCGCCATGCGTTTTTGAAAGACGTTGAAAACGAATCGCTCTACACTCCTCTGCAGGCATGCTTGAATAAAAATGCTACCCTCAGGGTTTTGAATAGTCCATTGTCGGAGTATTCGGTTTTGGGTTTTGAATATGGCTATAGCCTTTCTCGTCCCCATGCTTTGGTCATTTGGGAAGCTCAATTTGGTGATTTTGCTAATGGAGCACAGATCATCATTGATCAGTTCATAACTTCTGCTGAAAGCAAATGGCAAAGAAGATCGGGATTAACCATTTTGCTTCCTCATGGCTATGAAGGAATGGGACCGGAGCATTCTAGCGCTAGGCTGGAAAGGTTTCTGCAGTGTTGTGCTGAGAACAACATGTATGTCGTCAATGCCACTACTCCCGCCAACTTTTTTCATGTTTTAAGGCGGCAAGTCAAATCGAAGTTTAGGATTCCTTTAGTCATCATGTCGCCTAAAAGTTTGTTGCGGCATCCTGAGGTTATCTCTGACTTTGGCGAGTTAACCAAGGGCGACTTTTTAGAAGTCATTGACGACCGAGAAGTCGCTTTAGAAAAATGCACTAAAGTTATTTTCTGCAGTGGTAAGATATATTACGATCTCCATCATCATAGAAGAGTTGAAAAAATAAACGACGTTGCTCTAGTGCGTTTGGAGCAGCTCTATCCTTTATCGTCTGATAATTTAAAGCAAGTCATTAAAAAATATGCGGGCGTCAAGCAAAAACTTTGGGTTCAAGAAGAACCGAAAAATATGGGAGCTTGGTCGCACATTCAATTTTATTTGGGAAATTTAGGCTTGAAATGCATTTGTCGCTCCATTTCCAGTTCTCCAGCTTCGGGAATGAAAAGAATTCACGATGCCAATCAGAAAAACGTAATTCAGAGTGCTTTTGAAGGAAATTAAATTTTACAAAACAGTTAGAGGAGTTAAAAATGGATAGATCAGTGGTTGTGCCCAATGCTGGAGAGAGCGTTAGCGAAGGTGAAATAAGCAAATGGTATAAAAGCAATGGCGATATGGTTGAAAAGGACGAAATCATTGCTGATTTAGAAACTGAAAAAGCCTCTTTGGAAATTAGAGCTCCCATGAGTGGGAGGTTAGCGATAAAGGTTGAGGTTAACAGCACGGTTAACATCGGCGACGTCATTGCTAATATAGAAGATGCTCCCCCTGCTCCTAGCGAAAAGAAAGAAGATTCATTAAAAGAGCAAGTTCCCACTGAGAATACTGAGAATACTAAGAAAAGGGAAAAAGTGGAAGAGAGCGAAGAAAAATTGGCAACTCATCGCTCCCCTCATGCCGGCCCTTCGGTTAGAAAACTCCTTAGGGAAGGAAACATTGATCCCGCTAGCATCATGCCAAGCGGTCGAGGAGGTAGGATAAGGAATGAAGATTTCGTTCCCCAAGCTCCCTCTCTCGAGGTTCCTTCCGGCAAGCCCATCGTCCAAGGTATCTTTGATGAGAAAGGGAAAGAAGTCAGTGGGGATAGGCAAATTCGTAGGGAGAAGATGAGTAGGATTAGGAGGACGATAGCCAGTAGGTTGCTCAGCACTAAAAACGAAACGGCACTCTTAACTACCTTTAACGAAGTCGACATGAGCGAGGTCATTGCCATAAGGAGTAAGTATAAAGACCAATTCAAAGAAAAGCATCAAGTGGGCTTGGGCTTTAATTCCTTTTTCATGAAGGCTGCTAGTTTCGCTTTAAAGGCTTTTCCCGTGGTTAATTCTAAAATTGAGGGGGAGGAGATTGTTTATGCTAATTACGAAGACATTGGCATTGCCGTTGCGACTCCCAAGGGACTCATCGTTCCCGTGGTCAGGGACGTGGGGAAGAAAAGTTTCATTGAATTAGAAAAACAAATTTTAGATTTCGCCTTAAGGGGTAGGGAAAATCGAGTGACTTTAGAAGAGATGAACGGAGGAACTTTCAGCATCACCAATGGGGGAGTTTTCGGTTCCATGCTTTCCACTCCCATTATCAATTACCCCCAATCTGCCATTTTAGGGCTTCATAAAATCAGTAAAAGACCAGTGGTCCTTGACGATGAAATTAAAATCAAACCCATCATGTACGTTGCGCTCACTTACGATCATCGACAAATTGACGGAGCTCAAGCGGTGCAGTTCTTGGTTCATATCAAGAACTCCATTGAAGACCCGACGAGGCTGCTCATAGGATTATGATTGGCTTGCCCTGAATTGGGGATGGGTTTTGCCTTAGTTTAGAGTAGTTTAGAGGTTTAGCATTAATTTTAAGTTTTCTAGGGCGTTTAGAGAAGCACCTCTCCCTAAATTGTCAATCCTAGCAATGAGGAGCAAGTCTTGGTCTGGGTTGCTACTGATGATGATATCCAATTGATTGGTGTGGTTGGTTTTTTCAATGTCTAAAAACTTTTCGTCCATCAAAAGTTCATCGCTTAGGGCTAAAACGTTTATTTGCTTTTCGTTCTCATAATAAAACTTCATTGCTTTTGATATTTTTTCGGGAGTGAGTTGACGCTCTTTCAAAGTCTGCCCAGTCAAGCTGCTTATGATGAGAAGCCCTCTAGGAATGCTAATAACAGAGGGCAGGAAAATGGGATTGTTTTTTAAACCAGTTATCGTTTTCATCTCTCGCAAGTGTTTATGATTTAGACCCAGCCCATAAGGCAGGAAAGGAAGTTGCTTGCCGCCTTTTTCATAATTTTCAATCATTTTCCTCCCTCCTCCAGTATAGCCCGAGATGCCCCAAACCGAGGGAATGAAATCACTAGCGAGCAAACGAAGTTCCACTAAAGGCTTGAACAAAGCGATAAAAGCCAAAGCGTAGCAGCCGGGATTGCTGACTTTCCTAGCTCGTCTTATTTTCTCTCGGTTGTTCCTTAGTTCAGCAAAGCCATAAACCCATTGGGGATGAGTCCTAAAGGCAGTGCTGCAGTCTAAGATTTTGGCTTTGGTTATTTTTTCAACTGCTGCTAAACTAGCTTGGTCCGGCAAACATAAAACCACCAAGTCAGCTTTTTCGTAGCATTTCACTTTTTCACTTAGTTGCTTTCTTTTATTTTCACTTATTTTTATGATTTCGATGTTGGTTAGGGCTTTTAAGTGTTGATTAATTTCTAGCCCAGTTGTTCCCTCGCTACCATCAATGAATATTTTTTTCAATTTAAAAAAAATTTTCCCTTCGTTTTGCCCCATATTATAATATATTTTTTCATCGTCGCGAAAAAACTTAGCATGGACTCCCTAACCTTACTATCTTGGAACGTCAACGGCATACGAGCGATCGAAAAAAAAGGTGCTCTCAAGGAATTAATCGAAAAAAAAAATCCCAGTTTGCTTCTACTTCAAGAAATCAAAGCAAACCCCGAGCAACTCAGCAGTTTCTTGTTGGAGAACGAAGACTACCAAACTTTTTATAATCCCGCTCAAAAAAAAGGATACGCTGGGACGGCCATATGGGTTAGAAAGGACCTCGCTGCCCAAGTTTCCTTTTCCAAAGGCATGCAGGACCAAGACGACGAAGAGGGCAGGGTGGCTAATGCGATGATGGAAATCAAGGGAAAGCAATATGCTTTCATAAGCACTTACATGCCCAATGGTGGAAAATCATCCAAGGCGTGGGACGATAAAATAAAGTTCTACGCTGATTTTTTAAATTATTCCAACCATCTTTTGGAAAAAGGGTATGAAGTGGTGTGGGCTGGAGATGTTAATTGCGCTCATCAAGCCATTGACTTAGCTAGGCCTAAGGAAAACGAAGGCAAAATAGGATTTCATCTCTCGGAGAGAAAAGCGATTGACAATTTCATTGAGAGCGGGTGGTTGGATATTTGGCGTCATTACAATCCAAGTAAAAAAGACGTTTATTCTTGGTGGCATTTAGTGACTAGGGCACGAGAACGCAATGTTGGATGGCGAATCGATTATTTTTTTTGCCATGAGGCGTTTATTAAAAAAGTCATGCTCTGCGATTATTTGAACGACTTCTTTGGTTCCGATCATTGTCCAGTTCTTTTAAAAGTCATGGTTTAGTTGTCTTATCATTATTTCATCACCGCTACTTTACTCCTCGGTGCCTTTACGCACTCTTCGACAATACTGCAGACTTTTTTTAACGATTTAAGGGGGCATTCCCTCGCCCTTTTTTCTTTAATGGCTCTCGCCCTCTTCTTGATTAATCAATTCATCGTTCATCCTTATTTCAAAAAGGCATTGAACTACTCGCTCCTATCGTTCTTGGTCGCTTTCATTTTCTTTTTAGGTTATGAAAACTTCAGCCGCGACTTGGGGAATTTAAGTTTGGCGGCAGAGGGAAAATATCGCTTCCAAGGGAAGGTAACTCAAATCAACGGCTTTAGAGGAAATTATTTTCAAGTGCAAGTGAATTTAACCAAAATCATTTCGCTTGAAGAAGACAAAACGGTTTTTCAAAAGCAAGGGGAAAAAGATTTAAATGCTTTCGTGAACATGAGGTTCAAACTCACCAACCTTCAAGTAGGCTATGAGATAGAATACTCTCCTTATTACATCATTGACTTGTTTGCCGGCGAAGATTCTAGTTATCGCGATTATCTTTTAAGCAATAGGATAAAATTTTTGTCCTTTGTTGCTAGTGAGTACGTGAGAGTAATTAAAGACGAAGTTAGTTTCATCACTAAGTTAAGAAAAGCCATTTTTGATAAGATAACGACCTATGTGGGATATCCTAGTTATGGATTAGTTTATGGGCTAATGACTGGTGACAAGAATTATCTTCCCCATACAATAGTGGAAATTTTTAGAAAAACGGGCACTTACCATTTCTTAGCCGTCTCGGGCATGCATGCGGGGATATTGTTCTTTTTCCTTTTTTCCCTATTTCGCTTAATGGGATTTCGCAAAAAAACCATTTTCTTCATCGCCATCATCGTTCTTTTCCCCATTTATTTTTTGGTGACTGGTTTCAAAATATCCATCATTAGAACTTATCTCATGATAGTTTTCTTTTTCGTCCTGCAGCTATTAGATAAGCCACGACCGCTCAATTTCGTTTTGCTGGTAACGTTTAACTTAGTGGTTTTAATTTCCCCACAAGAAATTCACAGCCTGTCTTTTCAATTAAGTTTTCTAGGAGTTTGGGGAATTTGCTTAGCAGTAGATATCATAGAGGCATATGAATTAAAAAATCGCTTCGTCATCTTAGTGATCGTTTCCCTAGGAGCGCAGTTTTCCACTGGTGCTGTCTTGTTTTACTATTTTGGCTATTTCAATTACTTGAGCATTTTTTATAATTTATTAATAATCTTCTTAATCCCGCTCATTTTCATTTATTCCCTCGTTCTCCTAGCCAGCCCCTCGCCTTGGTTCAGCCAGCTCGTAGGTCAGTTCATTGGTTGGTTAAGCGAAATTGCTTTTGCGGTCCTAGATTTTTTTCGTTTTGATTTAGATAGCTTCGCTAGTTCTTTTTTAAAAGAAAATTTATGGTTCAACACCTTCCTCTTTTTGCTTTTTAACTTCCTTGCCTTAACGATATTAAATGGAAAGAGAATTATAAACCTTCTCTCTAATCAAAAGAAGCCCAGTTAAAAAAAAACTTGCTTAAAAACCAGCTTTATTAGTACTCAAATAAACGACGTAAAGAGCAATCTGCCTCCTCTCTTCATCGGTTAAAAAAGGGTACTTGGGCATTAGACTCTTGGGGTCGCTGACTATTCCGCTTTTAAGCGTTGCGCTAATCTCCTCCACGCCATAGCCTTGCTTGTAAGCCGCTATTTGGCTGAAATTTCGAGGATTAATTCCCAAGAGCCTAGTCCTTGGACCATTGCCATCTCCCAAAACCCCATGACAATCAACGCACTTCCTTAAATGATATTGCCTTTGCCCTTGAGCCAAATCGGGATCAACTCCCTCACTACCTCTTGCTTCTCCCCCATTGCCACAACTAAAAAGCCAAAGCAAGATCAATGCTAAAGCGATTTTTTTAAAGACTCTATTCAATTGGCTGTCTCAAAATGCATTTCATATTTTCTGGAATCACTTTCCTAGGATAGGATAAATGAATTTCGTGGTAGAAACCATTTTCTTTCAAATTGTTCATGGAAATGTATTTTTTAAGTTCTTTTTTAGAATAAATTTCCGAGCCGATTTTCCCATAATGCATAATTTGAACGCATTTTCCGATATAAATGTTTTCCAAGGTTATTTCCTCAGCGAGGGCGAAGTTCTTTTTTCGCAAGCAAAAATCCTTAGCCTCTTCGATCAAATCTTCGTTAATGAAACTATAGTTTCTTAGTAAAACAATCCAATGCCATTCATCTTCAGCAATTTGCTCTTGAAAATCATCCCCTTCCACCCATTTTAATATTTCCAACTTGGGAATGGTGAAATTAATGCTTTGCTTCTTACATGTTTGCTGTAAGATTTTATAAAAAAAAAGAATCCCATCAATTTTAGTATTGAAGCCAGCACCTAATATTCTGCCTTTTCCCTTTAAGCGAATGAAATCGTATTTGCCGAGTTCAACGATTTCGGCATTGTTACCAGAAGTATAGTAGGTTAAATCTTCTTTCATTAAATTGTGTTTTACTTTACTGTTCATTCTTACCTCGATAAATTTACTTTTTTGTTTCTATTAATATTTGTTTTATCCAATTTTTAATCCTAGGAAGGCTCATTTCCTTTTGGTTATCGTCATCCAATGCCAAGCCCAAGAAACTCCCTCCTTCAACTCCTTTGGAATCTTGAAAACGATAACCTTCCGTGGGAGTAAAGCCCACTAACCGGCCGCCGCGCGCCCTTATTTTTTGCCCGAGTATTCCCAGAGCGTCTTGGTAATTGTCCGGATAGCCTTCTTGGTCTCCCACTCCATAAAGGGCAAATCGCTTGCCGTTAAAATCCAAATCGTTTAAGTCTTCATAAACCGCTTCCACATCCGCTTGAAGCTCTCCTATGTTCCAAGTCGGACAGCCTATGATGATGAAATCGTATTTCGTCATCTCACTAACCGATGCATCCGCAAAATCAATGGGATCCCTCTGCAGTTCCAAATGAGTTCCCAATAATTCTTGTTGAATTTCAAAGGCGTGCTCTTTAGTGTTTCCCGTTTCAGAACCAAAAAACAAAGCGGATTTAATATTTTCCTGCAGCTCTCTATCCTCAAGAAGATTAATTGTACTATTAATCGGGTTTTTTTTAAATAGAAAAACGCTTAAATATCTCCTTTAGAGGTTTTCAAAGGTTTTTAAATCCATTTTTCAATGGATGAAAGGATACTTCTTTCAAAAAAATAGGATTGAACTTAAATTCATAGCGGCTAAAAGCAAAAGAAAGATCAAGACGAATTTTCGATAAGCCTTTAAGTTCAGTTTCTTAAATAAAACGTAGCCAACGTAATTGCCTAAAAATAAAAACGGCAAAGCAGAAAAATAAAGCGAATAAAATTGATCGGAAATTCGGTCGTAATATAACTCAATGCCTAGGCCGTAAATGGTGACGAAAAGAATCCACACGATCAAAGTGCTTCTAATTTTTTCGCTATTGGTAGAGGTAAGCAGTAAAATAAAAATAATAGCAATCCCTCCCATGGAAGCAAAACCATTCATGAAACCAGCCATAAAGCTCCCCAAGATCAAAATGACATTAACCACTATTTTTTTATCGTTTTTGAAAACCGATTTATTTCTAATTAAAATCAAAGCAAAGATAATCGTGCTCGTCGAAAAAATAATCCGCGCTAATTCAAAATCTATTTCGTGAATTAACGCCAAACCAACGGGAGTAAAAAGCAAAAAACCGGGAGTGATCTTCAAAATGAATTTACTATCAATTCCTTTAAAAGATATCAGTAACAAAAACAAGCTAGCAGTGATTTCTAAAGCAAAGTTGACTTGTATGATCAAGGCCGGCGGGTAAACTAAACTCAAGAGCAGTAAAATTGTCGCTGAAGCTCCCATCCCGCTTAGCCCTCGGACGACACTCGCTATGAATATAGCAAAAAAAAAATATAGAGAAATGGGCTCAATTCCAGAAAAAAATACTATCCCAACCATTTCCAAAACCTACTTTTATTAGCGATGAAAAAAAACATCAATGCCATATCAATAGTTGAACTTTAAACCAATTTGTATTCCTCGAGGAATTTGGATTTCAATCACATCCCTAGTCCCTTGATCAGGGGCAAAAAAAGTTAATTCTAACAATGAGCGACCCGCATCCAGCAAGTTATAAAAATTTACGTAAATGCTAAAATCGTTTTCTTGGTAAATGTCCAAGAGGAATAAAAATTTCAAATCAAAAATGTACCAGGCATCTTCCCTAGTTCCAAACTCTCCATTATACAGCAAGATATTGTCCCCGCTAACGCTTTCCCTTACTAGAGCAACGTTGTTGTTATTGCTATCACCACTTTTATAGTAACCCCATTTCCCAATGGGCTGTCCATCTTGGTATTTTAAAGTGGCCGTTATCGACATGAAATCAGTTGGCCAAAAGTTAACCAATAGCTTCCCAATATAAGCACGATCCCCATCCAGCCGCCCCACGTTGCGCTGGTTTTGATTGGGGTCTGCTTGACTTTCATTGATGGTTCCTCCGCTGTTATAAAGCGGTCCATTCCCTAGAGTGGTGATCCCATTGATGAGATAAGCTATGAAAGACAAACTAATGTAGAAACGAACTCCCTGAACAGCTATTTTTATGATTCCTCCTAAATAAAAGGGGCTATCATTGAACCAGTTCCTTCCTCTTGCGGGAAAGAAATCGCTTGGTAAGTTATAAACAACGTAGTTCTTCTCTCCGTAGGCCGGAAAATAAACCCTTTGCCCTTCAATGGTTTCGTAGCTACCTTGGTTGCCTTGCCCCGGCTTCACCCAAACCTGATTTTTAAATATTCTATAATGAAGCGATGAGCCAAATAAAACAAAGGGGAGGACTTCGTTTTTAGTAGCGACGTTGATGTTGTAGGGGATGTCAATGTAATAGTAATGCGGCTGCCTAAAATCACCCTCTATTTGATGATATTTCCCGCCTGTGGTGGAATGCAGGATGGAACTCTCCTCACCGCTTTCATAAGTTAAATTGTTATTAGCATCTTCCCAGAGATAGTTTCGAGCACTTTGATAAGCGTCGCTCAAAAAAGTGGGATATTGACTAGAAAAGGGAATGTTTTTTCTGCCAATTTCAATCCTAAGGAATTGAAAATAATCGTTTAAAATGTTGAGCCCAAAATTAAAAAAAGGAGCAAAGCGAACCAAACTCTCTTCGTTTAAAATAGCAAAGCCATTTATGCTTAAGCCAATTTCCCCTTCGGCTAAGAAGCCCGTCCTTTTAATTTTGTTGAACTCTAAGCTAATTTGATTTTCTAATAAAAAATAAGAAAATGGCTTTGCTGTCCATTCGCTCAAATATAGAGCCACATCGTTGGAAGGATTGCCCTCGCTAAAAAAAGTCGTTGAGAGGTAGTCTCGTCTTTCAGGATTGACGAAGGTAAAGGAATTGTTGAGCCTTGAACTTATTTTTAGGAAATCTTGATATAAAAGAGAAAACCCATAGCTTAAGAGACTATCTTGAGTTATTTCGAAAGTGCTCACCGAGGGATAAAAAGGGTAAATCGCCTCCCCACTTTGCTGGATTATGTTTTTGCTAATCTGTAGGCCATTTTGCCGGATGGTTTTCGTCGCTAAGGTGACTGCATGTTTTTGAGTGAGTAGGCGAGAGCTTAGGTAATAAGCGGTAAGGGCAAAGCCATTGTAATTAGCCGCTTGTTCGGGAGTGAAATAAAATTCAGCAAATAAATTACTCCTATATTGATAAGTAGCTAAGATACCGATGGTTTCGTCGTTTTGAGCAGGGCGATAAAATTCGTTGTTCAAAGTTATCGCGAGACTCGAATCTTGAAACAACCCATCGAAACCGCTTCCATCGAATTTAGCAAAATTTCTCTTCTGCAAGTTAATGAAAATATCGTTCAAGTAAACGAACTCTCTTCCCTTAGACTTAAAGGGAAAGGTTTTTCTGCCATACGATTTAAAAGAACCCACAAGGTCTCTGCTTTTTGTCGGAGGATTGCTACTTACTTGAGGGGATTGTTGAGTGTAGTGATCGAATAAAAAGCGATAGTAGGGGATGTGCTGCCCTAGCCCTCCAATGGTTATCTCTTGGTAGAGAAAATCCTCTCCCTTGTTTTGAGTATCTTGCGCCAAAGAACCGTTGATAGCATCTAAGGTGACGCTATTGCCTAGGGGAGGAAGTTTATGATAAGTTTTACCTGAAAAAAAAGCGTCGTTCACATTCACCCCATTGTAGTAATATTTGTTCCATAGCCAAGAGTTCCCTAGGAACGTGAAAACGTAGTTGTCGGAAAAACTAAAGTCACCCGTGGATAAAAGTTGGTTCACGGCTCCTTCGTAATGATTTTCAATGAGGTTATCGATGCTGTACTGCAAAAGTTGTTTGCTGAAAAAAAAATCTTCGTAAGTCGTCGCTCCATTGTAAAGCCTGATCACTTGCTTTTCGTTTCGATAAGGCCCAGTGGTGAATTCGTTGTTGATGACTTCTTGGGAATAAATGGTTTCTAAAGAAGATAACCCAAAAAACAACCAAGCGAATAAAAGCCAAGCTAAATGTTTTTTTTTTCTAAGCATAAAAACTAACGAGATGAAGTAAAGTGATTTTTCGTTAAATATTTTTCAGCATAACTAACGAGCACTTCTTTCTTATTTAATTCAGGGTTCTGCATCACCAATTCCAAAAGATGGTTTAAAGTTTTTCCGATCAAAGGACCGGGCTTTAAATTAGTCCGTTCCATGAGGTCAGTTCCCGAAATTTTCAAATCTTTTAAATCCAAACATTCGTTTTTTTCCATGATGGTGGCAATCCTAGCCGCTAACTCTTCTAAGTCGTCGTTGTTCTCGGTTATTTTAACTTTTCCCTTGCCCAGTCGATCGGCTTTCCTAAGTTCAAACAACAGAGCAAGGTTATCCTTGCCTACTTTTCTAATGAAGCGCTTCACCGTGCTGTCGTTCCAAACCTTTTGATAATAAAACATGTGATGACGAATTAAATGACTAACGAGTTGAATTTCCTTTTTAGGTAATTTCAACCTCCCAAGGATTTTCTTAGTCATTTTGCTACCGAGTATTTCGTGTTTATAAAAAGTCGGCTCTACGTCTTTAGAAATTTGTTGCTTGGTGAGCGGCTTGGCCACGTCGTGCAACAAAGCAGCTAGGCGCAGGGTCCGATTGTTTTTTATCTTTTCCAATACTTTAAGAGAATGGTAGTAGACATCGAATTCATGAAACTTGTTTTGCTTAACTCCGTAAGTGTTTTGAATTTCTGGTAAGATAATTTCCAGCAGCCTCGTCTCTCTTAGTAGTTCCATTCCCTTGCTAGGTTGGGGCGAACAAATGATTTTGCTGAGCTCATCCCTTATCCTTTCTTGAGAAATGTTATTGATGAGGTGACGGTTTTCTTCTATGGCTAACTGCGTCTCTTCGGACAAATTAAAACCTAATTTAGCACAAAAACGACAGGCACGAAGCATCCTAAGAGCATCTTCGTTAAACCTTTCCTTAGCATTTCCTATGGTCCTAATAATTTGCTTCTTTAAATCGCTTATCCCTTTATGATAATCTAAAATGGTTTGAGTCTTAAAATCATAGACCAAAGCATTGATGGTGAAATCTCGCCGGCTAAGGTCTTTCGTTAGCTCAGTGGTGAAGGTTACCTTTTCCGGACGGCGATGGTCTAGGTAAGGTCCGTCTTTTCTAAAAGTGGTGATTTCGTAAGGAATTCCTTTTTCGTCTTGGACTACTATCGTACCATGCTTAGCACTAGCGGGAAAGGATTTGGGAAATAATTTCTCTCCTTCTTCGGGAAGAGCATTCGTGGTAAAATCATAATCACTGTTGTCAATCTCTAATAAGCGATCTCGGACAATTCCTCCCACTAAATAAATCTGAAAATTAGCTTCCCGAAAACGCTTGATGATTTTTTGAACGAACGAAGGCAGTTCTAGAGGATGAAACAAAACCTCTCGGCAGGAAGTTGCACGGCTCACTAAATTTGTCAAAGTCAATATTTCTTCAGTAGTTGCTTTTAAAATAGTTTTTCAATTGAACTCACTAAGCTTCTCCTAGTCCTTGAAACTTCCCTATTGCTTAACTATTGCTTACCTATTGTAATATGGCATAGTACAGCCCAGCAGAAAATATCATTTATCCATTAAATTGTAGATTTTTTTCCTACCAATTTTTAAAAGTTTAGCTGCTTCGCTTTTGTTGCCGTCGCAAAAGTTAACGGTTTCTAAAATGATTTTTCTCTCCATTTCCTCTAAGCTAAGTCCCAAGGGAATCTCATAATATTCTTTGAAATTGCTGTTTTTTTTTATGTCAGCCGGGAGGTTTTTCAAATCGATTTTCTCCCCTTGGCAAAAGACTACCATTTTTTCAACGATGTTGCGTAGTTCCCTTATGTTGCCCGGCCAAGGATAATTGTTAAAAGCAGCGTAAACTTTAGGAGAAACCACCGCTTGCTTTTGATTTTCGTTTAAATAATAATTAAAAAAATGCTTGCTTAGGAACTCAATATCGCCGTTCCTCTCCCGTAAAGGAGGAACGATCACGTCCAAAACGTTGAGACGATAAAACAAGTCTTCTCTAAATCGCCCCGCGGCAACTTCGGCTTTTAAATTTTTATTAGAGGCGCTAATGATCCTAATGTCGATGTTAATCACTTTCCCACTTCCCACCCTTTCGAGTTGTTTCTCTTGAATAACGCGCAGCAATTTCACTTGCGTGTACAAAGGTATTTCGCTCACTTCATCGATGAAAATCGTCCCTCCGTTAGCCTGTTCAAAACGACCCACTTTGTCGCGATCTGCTCCCGTGAAAGCTCCCTTCACGTGACCGAAAAGTTCGCTTTCTAATAGGGTTGGAGTGAGAGCAGCGCAGTTAACTTTCACGAGGGGTTTTTTTTGGTTGGCTAAATGATGAATGGCATCGCAAACGAGTTCTTTTCCAGTCCCACTCTCTCCATAAATATAAACATTGCCCTTTGCCCTAGCTATTAGATTGATGGTGGTGAGTAGTTTTTTTATGGGTTTAGAATTACCCAAGATGAGTTTCTCAATTTCAAAACTTTTCACTTGAAGCATCAAAGCGTTCTGCTTCTCTTGAATAGCCGATATTTTCAATGCTTTGGCGACGACTAGTTCCAGTTTTTCTAAATTAATGGGTTTCGTTAAGAAATCAAAAGCCCCATTCCGCATAGCAGCGACGGCAGTTTCTACGCTGCCATGCCCAGTGATGAAGATCACGGGCAAGTTTTCCTCCAGTTCATTTATTTTATGAAACAACTCCGTTCCTGACATTTGCGGCAGTTGAATATCTAAAATGGCTAAGTCAATTTTCTCTTTAATGATGATGTCAAGGGCTTCCCTAGCATTGGCAGCTAGAAAAATATGGTAATTACTTGGCTGAAAAACTTTTTTCAATCCCTCGCGAATGTTCTTTTCGTCATCTACTATTAAAATGCTACTCATGGAAAAATAATTTTATCATAGTTGCTGACTTTAAAACCAAGAGCAGTCAAGGTAAAAAGACAAAAATCGTCATTGATAGAAAGTGATTTGTTGCTCATCGTTTTCAATCTCCAAAACACTTTCATAGCTTATTTTGGGGATGAAAGGAGCCAATATTTCCAAAGTAAAAGGTTTTTGCTGATGCTCTTCCTTCGTTTTAGGATCGGGTAAGTAAATCAAACCAGCGTAAGATTTCTTTTCAAAAAAAATGGTTAAATCAAAGAAATAAAAATTTTCAGCAGAAATATGAGGCGACCATTTGACGTTCTCGAAAAAATATTTCGGCTGTAATATTTTCATTTTCCAAGGATAAATGTTGACGTTCATTGTCCCCAAAAAATAATCCTTTAAATCTAACCCCCTTTCAAGAAAATACTTTTTCTGTAGCTTCAAAGTGCCCTCGGGGTAATTCCCTTCCTTGTTCTTCCCCGATGCCACTCCATGCCCCCTAGTGATTTTTGCTAAGATTTTCATTTTTAAATAGTTTTTATCCGCTTAAAGTTATTAGTTTGCCAATCCGCTCAATCTCTTCTTTCTTAAGAGTTGGATAAAGTGGTATTAGAAGCAAATTACGCCGCAAATGGTGGAGGTTTTTCAACTTTTTCTGTTCTAACTCGCTAAGCTGCGTTTCGTAGGCAGTTCCTTCCGTTATTTCCTTCACTTCCACATGGTGCTTGGCAAAAATGCTCTTCATCCTGCTTAAAGGTTTGCTAGTGAAGAAAGGAAAGAAGCTATGGTTATAAAATACGTCTTTAGGAAATGAGAAAGGAGAGTGGGAACTCTTGTCTATGGAATGACGATAATAATCAGCGATTTCCCTTCTCCTAGCGATGAATTTGTCGATCAAACTCAATTCCGATGAAGCCAAAGCTGCGTTCAAATCGTTCAATTTAAAATCTAAAGGGAGCAAATTCATTTTGTCTTCCAAGCAGTTTTTCGGGTTCAAAATATGAGTTAGTTTAGCATGGTCGTGTTTTTGGGCAATGATGCCTCCCCCTTTGACAGCAGTGATGATTTTATCGAAATCCAAGGAAAAAAAAGCAAATTTCCCCCTGCTCCCTAAGAGATGGCTCCCCGATCTGCTTCCAAGTCCATTGGTCACGTCTTCTAATATTAATATCTCCTTCCCCAGTAAATCCAAGTTTTCCCAAGGATGAGGAATGCCAAAATGATGGTTGACGATGACGACTTTGGTTTTAGCAGTTATTTTGTCCTTTAAATCTCGCTCGTCCATGCTCAGTTCGTTTTTCTTCAAATCGCAAAAAACGGGAACTGCCTTAAAATAACGAAGCAATCTCACCACGTAAGCATTCGTGAGCGGAGACAGGATCACTTCTTGCTTTTCTTTCAAATCAATGAGTTTGAAAATAAGGTAAAGGGCAGCGGATGGGCTACTAGTGAGGAAAGTTCGGACGTGATTGGCGTAATATTGGTTAAAATCGCTAGTTAGCTGGCGAACGAAAGCGTCATGACAAAAGTTTTCCTCTACTAGGCACTCCAACACGGTGGTCAAATCCTTTTTGGAAATGGTCGGCTTGAAAAAATTAATTTTTTTATTTTTCTTTTTCATAGTGTTCATAGTGTTTTTAGGTTGAATGTTTTTAAGCGGAATTTCTTGCGGCGTTAATAATGCCGGCTAGCGAGCGAATGATTATTTTTTCATAAGCCTGTAGGTCCTTGGAGCTAATTTTAACTTCACCTTGCTTGGAGTAGTATAAGTTTGCGATCGCATATTGTTGGATAACCAATAGCGGTTGAACGATTTTTTCTCGCAGCAATATGGACTGCCGGTTAATCGGAGAATCCAAAAGCAGTTCCTTTTTTTCAGTTATTTTCAAGATCATCGCTTCGGTTAATTCCTTTTCCTGCAGCAGCTCTTCCCACAATTTTCCATGGCGAGGTATTTCTCTTATGTAAGTGGTTAAGTTAAAATTCGTCTTCAAAAGCGATTGAGCAGTATTGCCCAATAACGCCCTAAAAAACAGGGAGTTTTTATACAAATCAATGAGAATTCCTAGGCCTTCCTGTTTTTCACATTCCCATAAAGAAGAGCCCAGGCCATAAAAGGCGGGTATGTTTTGTTTGATTTGGTTCCACGAACTAACGAAGGGGATGGCTCTTAAGGATTTTAATTGGATTTCTTGGCCATCGTTTCTCTTAGCGGGGCGGCTTCCTATGTTTGATTTGCCGAAGAAATTGATCGGAGTAAAAAAAGCCAAATAACTCGTAAACTCAGGATGAGAGATCAAGTCTAAGTACTTGCGGTTGCTGGTCTTAGCCATTAAGTTCAGCAAATCGCGATGCTTTTGTTTGATTTGGTTTTGCTGGTTAAAATACATTTTGCTTTCCAGTCCCGCTATGAATAGTTGTTCTAAGTTGAATTTAGCCGCCACTCGGCTGCCAAAGTTAGAACTTATGGTTTGCCCTTGGATGGTGAGTTGGATTTCCTTGTTGTTGATTTTATCGCTTAGGGAATTGTAAAACTTGTTGGTGTTGCCTCCTCCTCTTGACGGTGGTCCCCCACGACCATCGAAAAAAATGACTTCAAGCCCATTTTCTTGAGAAATCCTAGTCAAATCTTCCTTGGCTTTGTAAATGGACCAGTTGGCTGCTAAATATCCCCCGTCCTTAGTCCCGTCGGAGTAACCTAGCATGATGGTTTGTTCGTTGTTTCTATTCTTCAAATGCTCCCTGTAGGCCTCTACCGCGTACAAATCATTCATGATTTGACTGGCGTTAGTAAGAGAATCAATTGATTCGAAAAGCGGGATTAAGTCTAGTTTTAAATTCTCCCCTTGGGGTTTTAAAAAGTTGAATAAAAAAAACACTTCTAGCAAATCACTCGCCTTGTCGCAGTTACTGATAATGTAGCGATTAATAGCCCTTTCGCCGTTGCTTCTTTGGAGAATGAAAAACTGCTCAATGGTTTTTAAAGTCTCTAAAGTCAGCTCAGAGAAACCTTTTGCTTTCGTTATATCTATTTTCTGCTCGAGCATCGTTTCCTGCAGATCGTTTAGTTGCTGAAGTTTTTGAGTTAGGCTTGCCTCTTGGTATTTTTCGTAAAAAGAAAAGTCCTTGAAATGACAAACGATTTCCTTAATCGCTTTAGCATGCACTTGGTTATGCTGCCTTAAGTCAAGGTTGGCGAAATGATAACCAAATGATTTTACTTTTTTATAAAATTTTTCTACCAAATCCAAAAATAGCGAATCGTAATGTGCGATTAAAATTTGAATGACGTCCTGCAGATCCCTTTCTAAAAAATCAACGGGGTATTTTTCGCTCCTGAGTTTCGAGTCGGTTAAAATATTTTTTAGCTTTTCCATGACCCCGTCGATCTTGTCGTAAATTAGCTTGAAAGTTAATTTCTTTTTTATTACTTTTAAGTCGTTAATGTAACATTTGATGATGGCTTCCTTTAACAACAGAGCCACTTTTTTAGTGGTTTCATGAGTGACAAAGGGGTTGCCGTCCCTGTCTCCTCCCGGCCAAAAGCCAATTTCAATCAAAGGCTTCAGCCTAGCAGGGTATTTTTTCTCGGGCAAGTTATTTTTTATTTTGCTTTCTATTTCCCATTCGATGTCGGAGATGACTTCGTAAAATATCTTTTTTAAGAAAATGACAATGCTATTCGCCTCCTCAAAAGGGGTGGGTTTCTTCTTGTTCAAAAAACTGCTGTAGGCTAATTGCTTCAAAGTGCTGTTGATGTTTTCAATGTTTTTATTGCTTATTTGCAGCGATAGCTCTTCAATGATGTTGAGGATGTAAACCGGATAAAACTGGGTTGGATGAGCGGTTAAGACAATCCTAATCTTATAATTTTCCAAATGGCGATACAGGTCGGTTAATTTCCAGTCCTTATCGACTTTGTTTAAAAAATAGCTGAGAGCACCTTGGTTCTCCTTGCTAGCTTCGTTAATTTCTTGAAACATAGCATCTTCTATCGCATCGAACAAAGTTATCTCTCTTTCTAGGATTTGAATGAATTTGAAGAGGTAGTCTTTGATTTTGCTTTTGGGTATTTTTTGATTTTTGAAAAAGGATCGGATCAAATCAAGGGAATTTTCGTCCGTAAAATTGTTAATGAAACCCTTTTCCACTCGATTCCTGAACGAAGAAAAAATTAACGCAATTTCCTTTATCCCCCCAAATGGCAGATGAATTAAGAAACTCTTGTAAAGGTTATGACGTAGCTCTATTTTTTTAGCAAAAAGTTCTTTCTTATTCAAACCTTATTTCTCCTTTGCTTAAGTTTTCCTCAAAGTTTTCCTCAAAGTTTCCTCAAAGCTTCTTTAAGGGATTGGTTTTGATATTATAAAATTATTCTTTTAAAGAAAAAAATAGTTACCATTTTGAACTTATTTTTCTTATTTTTGAAGTTAAGCTATGTTAGAATTTCGCTAGGTTTTTCCTATTTCAAAGGAGGCAAAAAGGAGTGATAGTAGCGATATGACTAGAGTTGTTACAGAGGCATGTGTTGAATGCAAGTATGGCGACTGCGTAGAGGTTTGCCCAGTGAATTGTTTTTTTGAAGAAAACGACATGCTCGTCATCAACCCCGATGAATGCATTGACTGCGAGGCTTGCGATCCCGAATGCCCAGTGGAGGCGATTGTCCCCGATGAGGATGCGGAGGAAAAATGGATTGAGCGAAATATTTTGGAAGTTTGGGACGAGGAGAAGAGAAGGTTTAAGAAGTCTGAAGTTACTCATGGACCCAAAATGAAGGAAAACGTTTAAGTTCATTTTTGCCCAAAATCTCCAAACTTTTCTTCGTCGTTGTTTTAGTTTTCTTTAGCGTTAGTTTTTTTTACGTTCTCTATCCTTTCATAGCTGCCATTTTTTTGGCTTTCGTTTTGGGTTTCTTGTTTAAGAAGCCTCATGAATTTTTTGTCAGAAAAACCAACGCTAAACTAGCTCCTTTTTTAAGCACTGCCCTAGTGTTTGGAACGGTTATTTTCCCATTTTTCCTAGTTATTTTTCTCATTTCCATAGAAGCAAATAGGAATTATTCTCTTTTCATCACTAAAATCAACGAAAGCTACCTTTTGATCACACAGCAGATTAGGAGCGTTCCTTTACTAGATGAGTTTTATAAGCAATTCCTGTCTTCTGGTGATGACGAGGGACTCTTCAATCTCGAAAAAGTCCTTGCTTACATCGATCAGGGCTTTAGCTATTTGTTCACGGTTATAAGGGATGGAGTTTTAAACTTAGGTGGCTTAATCATTAGTTTTTTCATCATTTTGTATTTGTTTTTTTTCATTTGTAAAGATTATCGAGCGATAAAAAATAACTTCTACTCCTTCATCCCGCTTAGTCAAGAGGAAAAGGAACATTTCTTTGAAGAATGCCGAAAAATCATTTCCGCAGTCATTTTAGGAATTTTCTTAGTTGGCATCATAGAGGGAACTTATGGAATGTTGCTGTTCGTAATCTTAGACATCCCCTCACCAGTTACTTGGGGAGTCATCATGACGGTTTTTTCCATGCTGCCCATTTTAGGAACTAACACCATATTAGTTCCCTTGATGATCTACAAAATAATCACCGGAGAATACTTGGCGGTGCTTATCATCTTGGTTTTTGGAGTGGGAGTGATATTACTCAGCCAAAACGTTGTTAAACCGAAACTAGTGGGCGACAAGGCAGGGCTTCATCCGGCCATCGTTGCCATGTCTTCTTTGGGGGGACTGGTGGTCATGGGCATGCTAGGAATCTTGATTGGTCCTATTTGTGCCACTTTGTTCATCGTTAGTTGGAAAGAGCTGCGTAAAAAAATATCTTTAGAAAATTTAGAAAACCAAAAGTCATAAATAACTTTTAGCTTTCAAGTTTCTCAAGATTCTCTCTTCAATATCACCCACAGTAGCCTCAAACTCATTGCCCGTTATTTTTTCACAGAGCAAAATGTACCTTTTAGCGAGTTCGACGACTAGTTCTTCTGGAGGAGCCGGCAACTCTTGGTCTTGGTAAGGGTCGCTGTTTTCCTTGAACCATAATCGTAAGAATTCCTTGTCAATGCTTTCGGGTTCTTGATCGTTTCGCAGCCTCTCTTGATAAGAGTCTCTCAACCAGTACCTTGAAGAATCGGGAGTATGAATTTCATCCACTAAATAAATTTTTCCCTCTTCGTCTTTGCCTAGCTCGTATTTGGTATCCACTAGGATTAGCCCGTTTTTTTCAACTAACTTTTGACCGAAATTGAAAAGTTCTAAAACTTTTTTCTTGCAATATTCCCACTCTTCTTCGGTTAAGATGTTTTTTTTAATGATTTCCTCAGGAGTGATTTTTTCGTCGTGAATTTCGTCTTTCGTGGTGGGAGTAATGATGGGCTTTTCGAAAGGTTGGTTTTTCTTCATGTTTTCCGGTAGCTTATTCCCACAAAAATCCCGCTCGCCTTTTGCATACGCCGTCCAAACTGAAGTAGAAGTTACTCCCGTTAAAAATCCCCTCACCACAAACTCAATGGGAAACACTTCTAGTTTCTTCCCCAGCAAAACATTGGGATCAACTTCGGCAATGAAATGATTATCGATGATGGACTTGGTTTTTTCAAACCAATAAGTTGAGATTTGAGTTAGCACCTGCCCTTTGAAAGGAACGGTAGCGATGTGACGATCGAAAGCAGATTGCCTGTCGCTAGAAATAAAAAATATTTTATCACCCCTAACGTAGACGTCTCGCACTTTTCCCGATAGTTTCTCCCCCAAATTTTTTAAATGAGTCGATTTCAAAGTATGCTTTCGTTGTTCTTTTATTGCTTTCTCGCTTATTGCCATGGTATGCCCGTCCCTTAGTTCATTGTCTCTTGTTTGATCAATTGCTTGCTTGGTTGATTTTTTGAAATAAAAAAATTAAATTCCCCCTCATTGAATTCCCTCTCATCATAGCCCGCTCTCTATTCAAACTACTAATCTTTAACCCTCTAAAATTGCTAAAGCTAATTTTTTTAAACTTTAATTAAAGTTTAATTTAAATTTAATTAAAGTCAATTAAAGTTTAATTAAAGTCAATTTCGCTTCGGCAATTAATTTCAAAAGGATATTGTAACATGAAGGAGTGAGTTTTTGAAAACTTCTATTAGGACTTACTCAGCAAAAAAGCAAGTGAATCAGCCTCAAATCAGCCTCAAATCAGCCTCAAATCAGCCTCAAATCAGCCTCAAATTACCCTCAAATTACTCTAGTTCAATAACTTAGTTATTTTGAATTTTAAAACCAAATTTTATTGTAATATTCGGTAGTTCGTATTTCGTTAAAATTTTAGTCGATCATTAACGTAAAGACCAACCATTTAAAGCCTTTGGTTCGAAATTCTTGCTTCGAAACTTTTGATTTGAAACTTTTTTTAAACAACCACGAGCCTAGTTTCCCTCTTCCCTTACTGCGAGAGAGTGGGAAAAAATTTCACTTTAAAAATGGTTTGAAGCTCCTTTTGCAGGAAGATAAGCGGATTCCTTTAGTTTGCTTTTTTTTAAAAATAGATGAAACTGGCTCCATTAACGAGAAAAAGTATTTGGGAAGCGGGATATCTCATTTCGTTGAACATGCCATTTTCTTGGGTTCTAAAAAGTTCCCGCAAAAAGATGCTTTTTCGAATTACTTAGAAAGCAAGGGAGCAAGCGACTTCAATGCCTACACCACCTACGAGCACACCGCCTATTATTTCTCCTTTTTTCGCGAGCATTTTTCCAAAGTCATTCATGCCTTTTATGATTTCATTTTCAACCCCCTCTTCCCCAACGATGAAGTGGAAAACGAACGAGGCACCATTCTCTCGGAAATGGACATGATCTACGATCGCCCTAATGATTTTTTCTATCAATGCTTGGAGTATTATTTAGAAAATTCCACTGCTTACAAATACCCCATCATAGGAATAAAAAAAATATTTAGCCAGCTCACTCAGGTGGATTTGAAGGCTTTTCACGCTGAGAAATATCGACCCGAAAACATGACTTTATCCATCGTCGGCAACATTAGTGAAGAGGAAACCCTCAAGGAAGTAAACGATGCCTTTTTTAAAAAGCACTCACTAAGCGAGTCATTGAGGAAAAGTTTCCCCCCACCAAGTCATCGGGAATTCAAAGCCACTCCTTTTGAACCGCAAAAGAGCTTTGAAGTCACTCATCAGCAAGTTGTTTTTCCTAAGCTATGCTTGGTTTTTCCAGCGGCTAATTTTTTTCAGCCAGAAAGATATGCTGGTGAAATCTTTAGCTACGTAGTCGGTCGCGGCAAAGGGAGCTTGCTTTATCAAGAGCTCCTAGAAAAAAAGAAACTGGTGGAGGCAATTAGCACGGTTTATGGCTTTGATAGGAACAAGGGCTTTATGTATGTCAACGTTACTCTCAAAAAGCACGCTAACAATGAGCGACTTAGAGAAACCATTGGCAAAGTCCTTGGGGAAATAAAAGCAATTTTCAAGAAAATCGATCTTTTCCTTCATGATTCCTTATTAGAGGGAGCCAAGATGGCTTTCATGAACGAAATTTTTAAGGAACGAGAAAGTTTCATGGAATTAGCTTATGGTAATTTATATTCCTTTGAACACGTTGGCGATTTAACTTATAGAAAAACGTATTTGAAGGCAGTTAAGCAACTATCAAGAAGTGACCTTGTGAACATGGTTGGTAAATTTTTTTTAAAAGACAATTACCAGTTATTCCTGCTCCTTCCCAAGAAAAATTTTGCTCAAGGAAAAGTTTTCCCCCAATCCAAGGGCATGAAAAATTTGTCCATGCTGGAAGAGAGACTGCTTAAGACTTTAGCTAGAGATAAGAGAGTTTCAACCAAGAAAATAGCCACTCCGCTTAATCCATCAAAAAGCGAGAAATTCGAGGGAATAAACGAAGTCAACGAGAAACCTAAAATTGCAAAAAAACAATTTGCTAATGGAATGAAGTTAATTTTTGCTCGTGAGCAGCTTAACCCCCTTGTGAATGTGATTTTGAAGGTAAGGGGAGGCCAGCATTTCGAAAGTTTGACGGAAGCGAATGAGGCTCAGTTTCCTAGCGGCGTTTTTCAATTGCTAACGAAAATGCTTTTCACTTCCAATAAAAAATACCGCAAGAAAAAAATGGTGAGTCTTTTTAGAGAAAATGCTCTGGATTTCTTCAGTCACGTTGGCGAAAATTCTCTAACCCTCGGCTTTACTTGCGAACAGGAGAAATATTCGCTTGCCATGGAAGTCATGCAGTCCATGCTTTTGAACGAGGAATTTTCTCTGCAGGAATTTCGCTTTGAAAAGAAGAATCAACTCTTTGAAATAGCCAGAAACCAAGAAAGGCTGGAAAACTTAGCTTTACTCGCTTTTAAGAAAAAGTTTTTCAATAACGTCGTTTACGCGGCACCGCAATCGGGAACTAAAAATTCCGTGGGAAAAATCACCCTAGATCATTTGAATAAACTTTTGCTAAACCTTAAAAGAGAGAAAAAAGCATGGGCTATGACCGCTCCTTGGCAAGCAAATGCTCCTAAAACCCTTGAAATGGAAAACTGGCTAGCAACATTGGGTCATGAAAACGTGCTTAAAAATAAAAAAATCGTCGTTCCAAAGTTAGTTCACCACGGCAATAAAAGCATTCATTTTAGCCACGTAAAAGACATTCGGGAAACTCATATTCACATGGGTTATTTTGCTGCCCCTAAGTTTAGTTCGGACGAGATGGCTTTTAAAATCATCGAGAATTATCTCTCGGGGTTGGGAGGGCCTATTTTTAAGTTAAGAAGCGAGGGGTATGAGAGGAATGGAAAGAAAATGGGAGGCAGGGCTTATAGCCTAGGGGTTTATTACAAGGCTTCCCTTGATTATGGAGCGTTCATTTTCTATGGTTCTTTGGGTGAGCTCAGCAAAGGAGAATATGGCTGGCTAGTGGATGCTTTTCAAAAAGAAATAGAAGAGATCAAAAAAAACGGCATATCCCAAGAAGAAATCCAGCGAGCTAAAACCATTTTAAGCAACCAATTTTATAAAAGCAGTTTGAGGCAAAAGTACAAAACCGAGCTTTATTCTTCACTAGAGCTACATGGGCGAAGTCAAGGTCGACGGGAAAGAGACTTCCAGCGAATGATGAAAATGGAACCAGATGAAATTCAAAAAGCCGCTAAGCGCTATTTTAAAGAAAATAACTTCTTGGTTCATGTTATGATTGGCAGATAAATGGCTTTTAAGAGCGAGGATTTTCAAAAAAAATGGATGAAAGACTATCGGAGTTACGATTTAGTTTTTCAAGATAAATTAATAGCCGCATTCGTTTTTATCGCTGCTTTCGTTTTTTATGCCCTTCATTTGACCCCGGGAGTATCCGCGGGAGATAATGGTGAATTGACTTCAGCGGTTTATTACTTAGGAGTCGCTCACGCTCCCGGTTATCCGATCCACACTCTTTTTGCCAAGATTTTTACTTTCATTCCTTGGGGAAACGTGGCTTGGCGAGTCAATTTATTTTCTGCTTTTTGTGGGGCTTTGACGGTTTATTTCGCTATTTTAGTTTATTTTAAAATTATGTTTTCCCTCCACTCCAATAAGCTCTATGTTTACCTTTCTGCTGTGGTGGGGGCGATTGCTTTCGCTATGTCTAAGACCCTTTGGAGTCAGTCGGTTACCACCGAAGTTTACACGATTTCGGCTCTTTTTCATCCCTTGATGTTTTACGTTCTCTTGAAGTGGCAAGACAAGGTCATGCAGACTCAGCGCAAGGACCTTTATTTGGGCGAAAAATATTTGTTGGCTTTTGCTTTTTTGTTGGGAATAGGGCTGGGCGGTCATCAGACCATCATCATCACCCAGATGTATACTTTAGTTTTCTTGAGCGTTTTTATTTTATTTTTTCAAGTTTTGAATAGAAAGAACTTCAAAGCGTACCTCCGCACTCATCAGGGCCATTTTGCCTTCGTTTTGTTTTTAATCTTCTTGGCTTGGGCTTTTTATTTTTATTACATCGTCAGGTACGAATCGAATTTATTCGTAAACCAGTTTAGTAACTTAAAACCGGGGGTCACGGTCTTCGTCATTTGCTACCTTTTGCTGTTGGCATATTACTTGTATTATCGTTTGCTAGCCCAGAAGAGCATTGCCTATAACCAACTATTTCATCGCTTATCCTTGTTAGCGATCAAATTTTTCGGCATGATTTTCTTGGGATTTGCCATTTATTTCTACATTTTCATTAGAGCCCATGGCAATCCACCTCTCAACTGGGGTGGGGTCAATGAATTAGACACTTGGTGGGGTAAATTGGCTAAGTTTTTCACCATGATCAATCGCAAGCAGTTTCCCGTCAATCCTTTGCCAATTAGCTTCTACAACGTCTTAACTCAGCTAAATTTGTTAATCACCAAAGTTCACTATTCTCAGTTTTCTACTCCCTTTTTTCTCATCGCAGCTCTAGGGGGCTATGAACTGTTCCGGCGATGTCGCTTGTGGCTGGTGTTGTTGGTTTTTTCTTTTTTAGTTTATAACTTCGCTTTGACTTTGTACATTAAGTTTGATTTCAACGACCAAGACCTTTTTTTCATTGAAGTTTTTTATATTTATTCTTATTTTCTAATTTCCATTTTTATTCCTTTAGGAGTTTATCAAATGCTTTCCTTAAGCCATTTTCTTTTAAGCAAAATCTTGCTCAAGCAAAAAGACGAACAAGCCGTTTCCAGCACAACCTCAGGTACCTCCTCAAGCACCTCCCTGAGCCATCAAGAAGGAGCAAGTAACCCCTCATGAACAAGAGAACCATCGCTATCGTCAACGCTTTGTTATTTGGATTGCTTTTCTTCATTTTAACATGGGGAGTGGGGTCGGATTTTTCTAGTGAGTTCGACTCTTTTTTTCAATACAAGAAAAACTTGAAAGCAAACGATAACTCCCTTAATTGGGTGAACTACAACTACGGCAAGAACTTCCTCATGGGCATGGAGCCCAACTCTATTTTTATGACCGAGGGAGGAGATAATCAAGTTTTTTCTCTTTTATACTTTGCTTTGGTGGAAAACAAGCGACCTGACGTTGATTTTTTCGATCAAAAGGGTAATGTTTTTCCAAGGCTCTACGGCGACATTCTCAACACGAGCGCTAGAGAACTGAGCCTAGTTCAAGACATTAGGGATTTTCAACTCTATTCCACTGATCGCCCTGTTTACGTGACTTGGAGAAGAGCGAACATTGAGAAATTAAGTTTGAGTTATCTTAGGAATCGCAAAAACGAATTGTTTCAAGGAGTTAATCCGCAGTTCAAGGCAGTTCTCGATCGTAAATACCAACTCAATAATTTAGATGGTCTTAAGAGGACGGCTAGGAACTACATTGATCGCTCAATCTATGATTTAAAACTCAGGAGCGGGGGCTACCTTTACGAACAAGATTTCAAATACTTAGGTCCTTGGTATTTGAAGCAATTTGGCTTGGCTTTTAAAGTCACTCCTTTTAGATATGCCATCGTGGATGCTTTGGACATACATGGTGGGAGGGGTGATTATGCGAGTTTGCAGGAAACCATTGCCGCCATCACTAAAATCAACATGAGTGTCAATCAGTTTAATCTGTACACGAGGCAACTCGCTAGCGAAGGCTACCTTTCCTTTAGCGAAAACGACTTTGATAAAACGCTGCAGTTGGCTTTGCTTAAGCCTTTTGACGAAGTTTTTAAAGGCATAACCGCTTTGGATTATTGGAACAAGTATAAAATTTTTTATAAAGACGTTTACAACTCCTACGCTTGGGATTTTTTGACTTTGGAAATATATGCTTATTATGCTAGGTATCAAAGGAGTCAATATTTAACTCAGGTTAATTTCTTGAAGAGAAAAATTAATTTTGCTCCCCAAGGAGAGAAAGAGGGACTTTTAGCCATGATTAACGAGTACACTTTAAAATCGGAAGAAGTAGTTGAAGAAAATCTGGCTTTTAACCCCAACAACGTAGCCCTTCATTATTACGTGGGAAGCGTCAATTTCAATAAAGACCCGGAAAAGTCAGCTAAACATTTGGCTAAAATAAACGAAATAGATTATAAAAACACTAGATGGTCTTTAACGGCTGCCAAAATAATTTATCAACATAGCCTCAAAAATCAAAATGAAAACTACCTCGAAAATTTACAGAAAGCCAAAGGTTATTTGGATAAGCTTTTGGAGAGCAAGCGAACTTTTTATAGGAGTAGGAATTCAGGTGGTTATGAACAGGATAAAGAAGTGGTGGAGGCGAGTAAAATCATGGCAGTGGTTGACGAAGCCATTTTGAATGCGGAAAAAAATACCGAATTTTCCCGAGATTCTTCAGCTGATGAAGAAAAAATCGTTAACCAAATTGGCAACGACAAAGAAAAATTGGTTGCTCTCGTGAAGAATTTGGAGAGCAATAAACAGTTCACTTTAGCAGAAAAAATTTACAATAGGCTCTTAGCTTCGTTTCCCGATGATGAAGAAGTTTTTGGAGATTACGTGAATTTTTTAAGGGAGAACAACTTAGATAAAGCCGTCACAGTTTTAAATGAAGTCATCGAAACGGAAAAATATTCTCAGGCACTGAGCGAAGACAAAGTTAAATTCTTTCTCGGCAAGTTGCATTTTGAAAAAGCTGAAAAAAACTCTGGAACTCAAAAATCCATTGAGCATTACGAAAAAAGCAGAGTTTTTTTCAATGATTATTTAGCTTTAGTGAACGAAAAGACTTCTATCGACAGCAAAACTAAAAACCAAATCATCATTAGCGAAAAAAGCATCAGCCACATAGATTTAGTCTTATCTAAGAGATAGTTTTTCATTTTGCTGGTTAAAATACCCTTATTTTTAGCGCTTTTTCTCTTTGCCGAAATTTGGGGCAACGTTGAAAACGAAATCGCTAATTTAGAAAAAAATTTCGATCAAGGTAATTTCGACGATGTGCTCTTGGAAGGAGAGGCTTTAAAAAAAAACAACTTTAACAACCTTGCTTTAAGAGAGATTTTGCTAAAAACTTATTTGGAGAAAAATTTCTTAAACCAAGCCAAAAGGGAACTGGAGTTCATGAAAAAATGGACCACTTCCGACAAGGTTGACTACTTGGAGGCTTTAGTTGCTTTCTATGAGAAAAATTATCCCTTATCTTTAAGCCTTTTAAATGCCTTGCTGCTTAAAAATTCTTTTTATCAAGACGCTTATTTGCTCAGAGCAAAAATCTTCACGGAACAAAGAAAATATTTTTCTGCTCAAAAAAATTTAAACGAATACGAAACCATAGCCGGCAAAACCATGGAATGGTATCGCCTGAGGGGAACTTTAATAACAAGGCAAATGCCAGTTGATTTAACTCTTTTAAGAAGGCATTTAGATGAATTTAGAGGTCTTTATCCTAAAGACAGCGATTTCCTTTTTTTAGAGAGTCAATTTTATTTGCTAGCCCAGTCACCTAACAAGGCCCTAAACAGCATCAATGCAGCTATTGATTTAAAGGAAAATTACTTTCCCTATATAAGAAAAAAGTTAGAAATTTATTTCCTATATAAGAATTGGCGACCTCTGCTTGCTTATTTAAAAAAACAAAGAGCAAACAACGAGCAGGAGTTTTCTTATTATAAGAAACTAGAAGTTTTCGTTGAACTGCTGCTCAATAGGTCAGGAGATTCGCTTTTCACTTTAGAGAATAAAAACAATTTAAGTCAAGTTATTTTCCCGTTGGAAGAACTGATCCTTAGGAACGAAAACGATGAATGGTCTAGGTTCTTTTTAGAAGAGCTCATTTTAGCGAACACTACTCTCGAAAATCCCTTGAGAGAAAAGTATGCTAGTTATCATTATGCTTTGGGAAATGTTTTGCAGAAAAAAGGCAATTATGAGGGGGCGCGGAGTCATTTTAGGAAGGGAATAAAGCTCAGTCCGCTTGACATTAAATTCCGAATGGCCTATGCTACTTATTTGAGGAATACGGAGCGGTTAAAGGATTATTTGGAAGAGTTGAAGATCATTGAAAGGCTCAATCGAAGTTCAGGAGAAATGGACGATTTCAAAATAAAAACGCAAATTGAATTATTAGAAAAGGAATTAAATAGCTCTTTAGACCAAGCTTTGGTGAACAACTTTACTCCTAAACATCAAGTCAATGTTCATATTATTTTAAAAAATCGACCTTTGAAAGATGAATTTGATAACCCTTATTTCGATGTTGTTCTGGGGAAAATGCTCCTCGATAAACTCTTGGAGTCGTTTTTGTTTAAAGTTGAATTTCTATGGCAAAAGGAAATAAAACGAAATTTAGCCCTAGACAATGCTTACAATCACAATTTCTTCGTTAATTACGCGGGGCAAGACGAGCAGGCGGCGTTGAAATTTGATTTTTCGTTAATGAATTTAGCCGAAGAGTTGAAAAAGCAGTCAATCACCAGTCGGGGCAATCAGCGTTATCGCCATGTCCTAAATAGATTTAAAATAAGCCTTGAAGAAAACCTTTTACCTCAAGGAGAAATCGTTGAAGTCTCTAGCAATGAAGTGACTATTTCCTTAGGAAAGCTGCATGGTCTTAAGAGCGGCGATAAAATAAGGATACTCAGCGAAGGCAGAGCGTTGGGGGAAGTTGATTTAGTGGAAGTCGGTGACTATTTTGCCACGGCTCAGATCTTGGATTACGCTTTGATTAATTCCATTAAAAAAGGCAATGTCGTTCAGTTTATAAAATAGTTTTAACAAGCAAAAGATACTAGATGGAAATAGAAATAGAAAGGGTGAGGGTTAAATGCTATGCTAAGATAAATCTTTTCCTAGCTAGCCCTCGAAAAATCAATTCTCATCATGAAATTCAATCTTTAATTCACTCCATTTCCTTGTTCGATGAGCTTTTTATTTCTAAAAAAAAGCACCCTAATGACGACGACGTGGTTTTCTTGAAAGGAGAAAATCCCACCGTTGCCGTTAAAACCCCTGATTATGATTTGACGAAAAATAATTTATTGGAAAAAGTTTATCGTTATTTTCGAGTTAATTTTTCCATTCCTAGCCTAACCATTGCCCTTAAAAAAAACATTCCCATTGGAGCGGGGCTGGGTGGAGGCAGCAGTGATGCAGCGGGATTGATCGTTGCCCTTGATGAGTTGTTTCATTTGAAATTAAGTCATGATGAAAAAATAAAAATCGCTCAGCAATTCGGTAGCGATGTTCCTTTTTTCATTCAAGGTGGTTTGGCGATCGTTGAAGGAGTGGGCGAGAGAATAAAGCCCCTTCGTTTTAGCCTGACGATGCCTTTGTTATTGGTTTATCCAGATGAGTACATTTCTACTAAAGTCGCTTATGACGATCATTTGGAGCTAAACTACAGCGATGATTTTTTGGCTTTGAAGGAAAAACTTTTGCTATTAAATGAGGCTCGTAGGCAAGGCTCACGCAACGAGAGGGAGGTTGATGAATTATTTTTAAATTCTCTTTTCAATGGATTTCAAAGGAAAACTTTAGCAAAATACCCTAAACTGAGCGAACTCTTTAATATGGTTTTGGAAAAAACGAACTATATTTTGTTAAGCGGTTCTGGTTCTGCTTTTTTTAGTTTTTTTGATGATATAATTACCATGGATTTTATTTACGAGCAATTAAAAACTAAAACTAAATTCGTTTATAAATTAAAATTCCTTGATAGAGGAGTTTTTTGGGATGCTCTTGAATGACTTTAGTTTTTGGGGTTGCTGGTGGGTAAAGTAAATTAAACTTTTGGGGTGTAGCCAAGTTGGTAAGGCAACGGGTTTTGGTCCCGTCATTCATAGGTTCGAGTCCTATCACCCCAGTTTTAGAAAGGAAATGGTAAGTGCTCATGAGTGGTTTTGAACTGGTTGCTTGGGAAAGAGAAGAAGCTAAAAAGTCTTCTAAAAAAGCTATTCGCAATAAAGAGGTCGTGGGAGTGGTGTACAACAAAAAGTTAAACATTCCCATCACGATAAAGCGGAAGGAGTTTGACAAAGTTTTCAATAAAATCAATTCCAATTCCGTCATTGATTTAAAAATCGCTGATAAAAGCTATCCCGCTATCATCAAGGAGTTATCTTATTTCCCTAAAAATCAATTGGTGGAGCATGTGGATTTTTACGCCGTTCCTGAAAAGGGAAAAATCAACATTAAAATCCCCGTTGAATGGGTGGGGCTGCCGATTGGTATATCCAAAGGGGGCATCATTAGAAAATTCGCTAATAACTTATTCGTTGCCTGTTCCGCTAATGAAATTCCCGAAAGCATCAAAGTCGATATAAGTCATCTGGACATCAATATGGGAATTTACTTGCGGGATTTGACTTTGGAAGAGGGGATTGTTCCCTTGGAATCTCCCGACAAGTCAATCGTTAGCGTGGTGAGAACTTCTAAGATGAAATCTAGTGAAGAAGCTAAGTCGGGCGAGAAAGAGCAAAAGGGTGCTGAAAGCGATAAAAAGGAAAAGGCTGAAAAAGAGGCACCTAAGAAAAAATAAACTTCCCTAAAAGCATTCAACTCTTTAGAATTTTTTTGTTTTGGAACCTAATATCGTTAAACAGGTTTCCGAAAGTTTTGATTTTAATTTAGAAAATCCCTTAACCAAGAAGTACTTAATCCTCTTTTCTGGGGGAATGGATTCGACTGCTTTAGTGGAAATATTAACTCGCTTCATCGCGGCTGAAAATATTTCCTTGCTTCACTGCAGCTATGGGTTAAGGGGTTATGAAAACGAAGCGGAAGAGGTGTTTTTAAAAAAAACTGCTTTCGCTAAGAAAATAAAGCATTATTTTCATTTTCACGATTTAAAAAAATACCCCCATAACGTCCAAGCAAAAGCAAGGGAAGTCCGCTATCAACAGGCTCAAGAAATACTAAAAAAAAATCAACTAGATTACATCGTAACTGGGCATCATTTAGATGATTTTTTAGAAACTTTTTTTTTAAAGCTATTGGCGGGCAGTTCTTTAGAAGCAGCGGTTAGCATGCATGCTTTTAAGAAAGGTAAGGTCATTCGTCCTTTGCTTTTTTATCCTAAAAAGCAAATAAAGGATTTCGTTGATGAACAAAAGGTAAAGTTTTTACAAGACAGCTCTAATTTGAACGATAAGTATCAAAGGAATTTTTTGAGGAATGAAATTTTTAAAAACTTAGACCAGCGTTTTCGTAATTGGAAAAGCAACGTGTTGCTCTTCTCTAAAAAGCTGTTGCTTTCCAACCAAATCAAAAAAGACCAAATCGCTGAAAAATGGGCTGAGGTTAGGCTGGGGTTCATTTTTCTAAAAGACGATTTCTTTCATCTGAGCACGGAACTTAGAGTAGCGATTCTCCATTGTCTAATTAGCGAAATTTATCCCGAGAAGAGATTTAGTAAAAATTTCTTTCCCTCCATCAACGAAAAAATAGCAACGGGTTTGAAAAGTAAGGTTTTGTTCCCCTTAGCAGATAGAAAGGTTACCTATAGCTACAAAATCATTGGTGCGGAGTTTCGTTACCAAGATCGGGTCTTAAAGTCCAATTCCTGCGTGACTCAGCATAAAACGACCATTCTCTTTAACTCGGCAGCTGAGAAGAAATCTCCCTCCTCCGCGAGCGACTCTGCTTCGTTCATTGAGGTAAGCAATCCTCACTTAACTTCCATTCAGCTTCAACCAATCAACTTACTAAACTCGGTTTTTTACCGAGGAAAAAAAATCGTTTTTAAAAAGCTATTTTCTAACCATAAAGTTCCCCAAATGATTCGAAATAATTTCCTAGTGCTTCATCTTGGCAAAACTCCGTTAGCCATTTTAAATCCCAACCGCCATTTAAAACTAGCGAAGGTGGATGAACTGATAAAAGAATTAAATCACTGCCTTGCGAAAAAGAGCCAAGTTCCCTTAGCGATTAATCATGGTTGGCTATGATTTTACAGGGTTATTAACTTTTCAAAGCGATGGCGGTTTGGAGCATGGAATCAGAGGTTTGAATGGATTTGGAATTGAGTTCATAGGCTCTTTGAGCAGTTATCATGTCCACCATTTCATCGACGACTTTGACGTTTGATATTTCTAAAAAACCTTGAATGGTCCTAGGCTGCCCTTCTAGGCCCGGGGTTCCTTCGAATTCTGGTCCTGAGCCTTCCGTGATTTGGTAAAGGTTCTCCCCCAAGCTAAGTAGTCCAGCGGGATTGATGAAGCGATAAGTGAGTATCTGCCCAATCTCTTCGCTTTCATTGGTGTCGATGTCTTTTCCAGTCACTCGCCCCAGCTTGTCAATGGTTAGACTATCGACTCTTATGTTTTCGGGAATGATGATTTCTGGACTTAACCTCAGCCCATTGCTAGTGACGATTTGTCGATTAGCGTCAATTTTAAAGCTCCCGTCGCGAGTATAAGCCTCAGTGCCATCTATTTGAATGACTTTGAAAAACCCCTTTCCTTCTAAAGCTATGTCCAATGGGTTGTCGGTATTCCTAAGCGAGCCTTGATCGAACAATTTTTGAGTAGCAGAAGTTTTCACTCCTAGACCGACTTGAATACCAGTTGGCACCACTGTCTCTTCCGTGGCGGGAGTTCCTGCTGTCCGTAAAGTTTGGTAAATCAAATCTTCAAACTCCGCTCGGTTCTTCTTGAAAGCAGTGGTGTTCACGTTCGATAAGTTGTTAGCAATGGTGTCGATGTTGAATTGCTGGGAATTCATTCCCGTAGCCCCTGTCCAAAGCGATCTAATCATAATCAAAAAATCCTTTATAAAAAACTGCCTTAAAAGTGCTTAGGCTAAATATTTAGGCTAAATGCTTAAAATTAAGGCAGTTTCTTTAACTTTGAGTTACTTATAACTTCGGACAAACTCGTTTTTTCATTTAAAATTTTTCTCTGAAAAGAAATTGAATTTTTCGCTCAATTTCTCACGTTTAATTTTTCACTCAAGAGTTTAAATATTTTATCAAGGCAGTCGTTGAAGGCGAGAATCGTTCGGTGATTTTTTTCTCACCAAGGGTTTTTTCGATTCGGTTGGCTATTGACTTGCCTAATTCCACTCCCCATTGATCGAAGCTATTGATTCCCCAAAAAAAACCTTGAACGAACACTTTATGCTCATATAAAGCGATTAAGTAGCCTAAGGCTTGGGGAGTTAATTTTTCTAAAATCAAAACATTAGAGGGTTTGTTGCCTGCGAACAGGCGATGAGGGATCATGCTTTCGGTTAAGTTAAGGTTTTTTGAGTTTTCAAGAAATTCGGCTTCGTTCAATCCCAAGGCTAATGCTTCGCTTTGAGCTAACATGTTGGCTAATAATATTTTTTGGTGGTGAGCATAAGTCCCCGGCATGGTTTTAACGCCAATGAAGTCAGCCGTGAATGATTGCGTTCCTTGATGAAGGGATTGATAAAAAGAATGCTGCCCATTCGTTCCCACTTCACCCCAAAGAAAAGGCCCCGTGGCATGAGCGACTCTTTGCCCTGCTTTAGTGATGCTTTTACCATTAGATTCCATGTCTAGTTGTTGGAGATAACTAGGGAGCGAGCGCAAGAAATGACAATAGGGAAGGACGAGGTGATTAGAGTTGTTAAGAAAGTTGATTTGCCAAATTCCTAAAGAGGCAAGCAAAATGGGTAAGTTCCTAGAAAAATCAGCGTTTAGAAAATGCTCGTCCATCTCATGAGCACCAGCCAATAAATTTTCAAAATTTTTAGTCCCTAAATTAAGCATGATGCTAAAACCAACTGGCGAAAAAAGAGAATAACGCCCCCCTATGTAATCACCAAAACGCAAAATGTTCTCCTTGAGTAAACCAAACTCCATGGCTTTTTCTTCGTTAGCAGTGACAGCAACGAATTTCTCTAAAACGTTTCCAGTGGTTCTTTTCTGCAGCCATTTTTTAATCGTCAAGGCATTGGTTAAAGTTTCTTTGGTGGTGAAGCTCTTAGAAACGAGAACAAACAAAGTCGTTTTGGGATTGATTTTCGTTAAAATTTCCTCGAGGGCTAGCCCGTCCACATTGGCTATGAAATGCGTTTTTAAATGGTTTTGATAGTTTCCTAGGGCTTCAATGACTAACTTTATTCCCAAGTAAGAACCTCCAATTCCGATATTGACCACGTCCGTGATAGCAGGCTCGTCGGAGGAAATTTTTTTAGCAAGGATTTCCTCGCTTAGTTTTTTCATTTTAGCGAGCTCGGTAGTTATTTCCTTTAAAGTCTTGCTGTCGTTTAATGGAAGGGAGCTTTGAACTGAATTGCCCCCACTCCTAAGAGCAGTGTGGAGGACGGAGCGATTTTCGGTGAAGTTTATTTTCTCTCCCGAGAACATGGCTTTTATTGCTTGCCTTAAATTCATTTTTTCTAGCAATTTGAAAAGGGTTTCCAAGCCATCTTTTTCAAGGTTGTTTTTTGAATAATCCAAAAGCAAGTATTCATTTTTAAAAGAAAAGTCGCGGAAACGATTTTCTTCTAAAAGCAGTTCCCTAAGGCTTCTGGTTTTTGGAGCGAGATGGGTTAATTTTTGCCATTCATTGGTTTTGGTTAATTCAAAAGCACCCATCAAGGCAGCACCAAACCCTCAACTTCCAAGAGGGCCTTTTTAATCTCGCTTCCCCCACCATACTTGCCGACTTTATTTTTTCCTTCATGAAGCACCCTATGACAAGGAATAACGATGCTGAGCGGGTTTTTCGCCACTGCATTGCCCACTGCCCTAGCGGAAGAGCAGTTTACTTTTTGGGCTATTTCCAAATAACTAGCCGTCTCACCCCATTGGATCTCAGTGAGTGCCTGCCAGACGCTTCGCTCTAGGTCTGTTCCGCCCAAGAGTTCGTATTCTAAATTCAACGCTTTTTTATGAGTGAAGTAGTCGTTGAATTGGCCTTCAATAAAAAGGGACTTTTTATTGATTTTTTCTGGGTTAAAGCCTTCAATTTTAGCTAACCAATCCTTTTTGTTGCTGCTATGATATTGAATCAAAACGACTTTCCCGTCTTCATTGTAATAATAAGTGAAGGTAATACCTTCGTGACTGTAGTCATGATAATAGATTTTTTTCATAGTTTATAGTTTTATTTTAGTAAAATATTTTAAATTAACGTTAAGTGCGTCGCTAATTTCACGGTAAAAAGTTTCGATCATTTGATTGGAGATATGTTCTTTTTTATCTAGTTGATGAATGGATTTCTGCAGCAAAATTTCCACGAATGGTTTCACTTTATCGCTTAATTGAAACGTAGTTATTTTGCTTAAATTTTTATGTTCTCTAAAGTCAGTTTCTTGAAGCAAGGAGTTTATTTGCCCTAAATTTTCTTGGAATTCTAAAATCAACTCCTTTATATTTGACTTTAACTTTTTAATTTTATCGCTTATTCCCGCAGGCCCTTCCGTGAAATGATGATCAAGCTCGTCATGCATTGCCTTGAGGAATTTTTTCTTGCTCTTTGAAGGGTTTTCTTGTAAAAATTGTTCGAAAGGCAAGAAAGGCAGGTTGCGAACTTCCACGCCTAGCTTAGAGCCATTGAATAAGTTGGTTGAATCTTCTAGTTTTCTCTCTATCCAGTTTTTAAATAGTTCAAATTTCGTATCGGTGAAAACTGGAGAGTTCAAGCGATTGAAAGTTTTTCTCTCATCAAGGGGATTGGTTATTTTAGCGAGCATCATTTCATGCGTTTTAAAACGATTAATTTTAGAGAACCAAATTTCTTCATACAAAGTTCCCGGTAAGTGATACTCGTTCTCTTGATAACATAAATCTAACCCTAGAAAAATGGCTTTTTTAAAATTCATCAATTGAACTACTTCCAAGGCAACCGTGATCACGGATCCACCTACCTCTATTTCCCCCTTGCTTCCTATGTTTTTGATAATGAGTTGATAAAAGGGAAAAATAGCATCGAAAACCACGTTTTTAGCAAAAGTTCTTAAAGGAGAATTGTTGATGGATGGTTCGTGAATTAAAATGGTTTTTTCGACCACTTCATTGGGGAGATTTTCCAAATACTTGGCATTTATTTTCTGCGGGTCAACGCTGATGACCAAGTCGGGATAAATTTCGTTATTAATGAGCGTTTTAAAAACGGTGTCAACTGCCAAAATAATCATTTCAGATTGTTGCTTTTTCAAGAGCGCTAAGTCGAGTTTTAACGAAGGACCAGCGCCAATGACAGCAGCTAGTTCCCCTTTTCCCCAATTTTTTAACTTTTTAATGGGATAACTACGGATGATTTTCGCTGTATTTTTAATTAGATTCTTGAACCATATTTTCTCAAACTTAGCGATGGTGGAGCGATTAACTTTCTTTTGCTTTTTAAAATGATTGATTTTACTGGGAATCTCTTCGTAATCTTGGGGAAAAAGCAAAACTTGTTTTTGATTTTGAAAAATGATCGAATCTTGACTATTGAGCGAATAAATGAGTTCCTTGACTTGCCGGCTCCAGTTTTTCCTACCAACGAAGAAAACGTTTTTTCCTCTCATTAAGAATTTTTTAAAATAATCCTTCATCCAACTTTTAAATTCGCTAACGATCTCATCTAGGAATTCGAAAATAATGATGGGTTGTTGTTGGTATTTTTTTAAAACCTCCAACCCCAAGTAAAAATTCCCCAAACCAATTAGAAAAATCAAACTGGCTTTTTGGTCCATTTGGTGATTTAAAATCCTCTTTCCTTCTACGTCCGGAGAAAATTTACTGGACAAGGGAATTAATTCGCTCGGGGATTTTTGGTAAAATAAAATGGTTTTACGATTATTTTGCTTTATTACGATCATTTGAAGAAAAGGGTGATTTCATCATTGTCTTTGATTTCACTTGAAGCGGGGGGAGTTTGCTTAAAGACGAAACCGTTTCCTTCGGTTTTTAGCTTTATTTTTTTGTTAGCTACTTTTTTGAAGTTAGCGAAAAGTTCCAGACTACTCCTTAAAGATAAGTTCATGAAATTAGGAACGGTATCGCCAAATAGGCTAACGACTTTTTCGTTGTAAACGTTTTGAGCAATTAGCTCTTGATTATATTTTTCAATAATCCTTTCATTGGTTAATTGATAATAAAAAATTAATTTTTCAATGACTTCAGCGTAAATAGGAGCCGCCACTTTCCCCCCGTAATATTCTTTTTTAGGTTCGTTAACGATGACTAAGATGGAATACTTGGGATCACTACTAGGATAGCCACCAGCAAAAATAGAGTCATAGCGGTCAATGTAATACCCCCCCGATCTTAAGTTAACCAGCTGACTAGTGCCCGTTTTGCCAAAGACTTCCTGAAGCCCAGTGCTGCGGCTGCTGCTTCCCGTGCTTCCCTTGATAGTGCCTAAGATGAGTAGTTCCACTAAATCTTGGGCCGTGCTTTCTTTGATGACTTCGCTCATGACTTTGGGCTTGGTGATCAAATTGTTTTTTTCATAACCATTTTTAGTGAATTGAATTTCTTTAACGATTTGCGGTTGTAAAATTTTACCATCCCCAATGAAAGCTGAAAAAATGGCTGACAACTGAATAGGGGAGATGGAAATTCCTTGCCCTAGGGGAATGGTGGCTCTAGTCCTAAGGCCCCATTCATTTAAGGGGGGTATCTTGCTTTTAGCTTCGCCGGGCAAATCAATATCGGACTTTTCTCCGATGAGCATTTTTTTCAAAAAAGCATACATCTCTTCATTGGAAATGATTTCAGTTGCCTCAATGATACCGGCATTGCAGGAAAACTTAATGATATCCTCTAGGGAAACTTCTCCATGATGAGCGTGACATTTTATTATCTCGCCATTTTCTAGTTCATAATAACCTCGGCAGAAGTATTTTTTTTCTTTGACGTCTAAATTAAATTTTTCTATTAAGTAACCGATGAAAATGATTTTAAAAATTGACCCCGGGTCAATGGTGGTGGAAATGCTTAAATTTTTAAATAAGTATTGATTTTGTTTAACGAAATTATTCAAATCAAAAGAAGGGTAATTAGCAATCCCGATCACTTTGCCAGTGTCAATTTCTTGAACGATAATGCTTCCTGATTTGGCTTCGTTTTGAATGACTGAGTTTTTTAAAATAATTTCTAGCTCCCTAGCGAAGTCTTTGTTCACGTTTAAAACAACTTTTTTATCGCTAACTTCATCGTCATTATATTTTAGCTCATCTTCGTATTTGAATTCTAGTCCAGTCAAACCCTTGCCGTCATGCCCAACGAAGCCAAGGGTTTGAGCCAACAGACTCTTATAAGGATAGCGACGATAGTTCACTTTATCAATCAAAAATAAATTATCTTTGTTTATTTTTAAAATTTCTTTAACGTAGTTCTGGGTAGTGAATCTCTTCAGCAAAACTATTTTTTTTTCTTCCATGATCTTAGCGATGTTTTCTTCTTTTAAATTTAGTTCATCGGCTATTGGAGCTATTTCCGTTTGGGCAAGCGTGCTCGTTTTGCCATTGAGATAAACATTGTACCTAGGCTCGGAAAAAGCAAGAACGTTGTCTTCATCGTCGACAATGAGCGCTCTTTTAAAAGACTTTTCATCGGCAGTGAAGTTGAACTTAAAATTAGTTACGTTTAAATAAATGATTCTAAAAAAGATTAACAGGAGTATCAAAACAAAAAAAAAGTAGACGGAAAAAACTTTAGAATTATATTCGTTTTTAGTCGTTGTTTTTTTATATTGAATGAATTTATTTTCTAAATGATTAAAAGACTTTTTAAAAAACTTTATAAGTAAGTTAAGCAAAGTTACTGCCTACGAAGTACTTTCCAAAACATTGAACCACAAAGTGCCTTGCGGATTGATGGATTTCGTTTTCCCACTTAACGCTTCAAAAGGAACATGAGTCATGAGTTCATGCCAGTTACCTATGAGAAGGGAAGTTTTCCCCGCCATGGCGGCATGAACAGCGTTTTGGGCCATTCGGTTGCAGAAAACTTTATCGAAGCTGTTGGGAGGCGATGAGCGAATGATGTAACTGGGGTCAATGTATTTTAGAGATAGCTTGGTTTTTATTTCTTTAAAATAGTGATTGATTTTTTCTTTTAAATAAATCCCAATGTCGGGTAGGACAAGGTTGCCTGAGGGATCTTTTTTTTCCTCCCCGGGAATACGCCCCATGCCAGAGCCTTCGGCGACTACGATGACGGCATGTCTTTTGTCGCTAACCCTTTGGGTTAAGGATTTGAGCAGCCCATCAGGAGCATTGAGTTCAAAAGGTATTTCGGGAACCAAGCAATAATTCACCACACCAGTAGCCAAAGTTGAAGTAGCGGCAATGAAGCCAGTGTGCCGTCCCATGAGCTTAACCAATCCCACTCCATTGTAATGCCCACGCGCTTCTTCATGAGCAGCTAATATGGCTTCGCTAGCCTTTTCTACAGCCGTTTCAAAACCAAATGATTTCATTACATAAGGAACATCGTTGTCAATGGTTTTGGGAATCCCGACCACGCTGATTTTCACTCCCCGTTTTTCGATTTCTTTAACGATTTCAAAAGCACCCCGCATCGTTCCATCTCCTCCAATGGTGAACAAGATATTGATGTTATTAGAAATCAAATTATCCACCATTTCCGACACAGGAGGCGCTCCCCTAGAAGAGCCTAAAAAAGTCCCACCAGATTGATGAATGTCTTCCACTAAAGCAGGGTGAAGGTTTATGAATCTCTCTCCTTGATTCCCCAAACCATGATAACCAAATTGAATGCCAACTATGTTTTTAACTTCATAGCGATTCCATAACTGCCTGACTAATCCCCTAATGACGGCATTGAGGCCCGGGCATAAGCCGCCACAAGTTACAATGGCTGCCTTGGTGATGTTGGGCTTAAAATAAAGCAGCTTTCTAGGTCCAGATTTTTCAAAAGCTTCTCGTAAAATGTTTTTCGGATCAACTTTTTTAACGTTGAAACGAATGTTTCTAATTACTTTTTCGTCGTCGCTTACAAAACCCTGCTTTTCGGGCAAGGGGCTTTCAAACCTAGCTTTTCCTAAACCTTTTATTTTAAAAAATTCATTAACCTCGTTCATTGGCTTATTATATCATCACTCAAGCCAATAAAATTAGAATGAATAAAAAAAAAAATTAAAGCGATTCACATTTAAGCCTTCCAATGTCGATCCTGTAATCGGAGGCTGTTTTTTCAGGGATGGACAAGAAGAGATTTAGTTACATTATCAATTTAACCAAGCGTCAATTAACCTTAGCCGTTTTCATCCTAGTTCTCAATTTGGGCTTGATCTTCTTTTTAGGCTATGTCATAGGAGTGATTTCAAGCAATGAAGGAACGTCCATTGAAAACGACATCACTTCCAACTCAAGAGACGAAAATCCACTCAACAACGAAAGTGAAATCATTTTTGATGACAATCTCACTTCCAGTGATTTACTTCGCTTGGATAACGGTTCTCCCAGTAGAAAAACAACCCTTCGCGAAGCTCAGCAAAATCAAGTTAAGAGAGAAAACACTTCCACTAAGCAAGTTAAAAGAAAGTCGCCCGCCCGCCCCACGAGCAATAAAGCTAACAGCAATGTCAGCGGAGGGAAGTTTTATCTGCAGGTGATCGCTACTTCTAGTAAAGAAAAAGCCAACAGAATCAAAAGACAATTTGCCAAGAGGAAATATCCCGTCTTCATCACCACTGAGAAAAGAAACAACGCTGAATTGTACTTGGTTAGGGTTGGCTTCTTTAAAAGCAAGGAAAATGCTTTGAAACATTTGAAGATAATTAGAACGAAAAGCCCTTACAAAGAAACTTTCATAAAAAAAATCTAACAAAAATTAACAAAAAATAGCCTTTGGAAAATTCCGAATTACTTTCAAGAATATTAAAGTTCATCGCCAATTACCCAGATTTATTCCTCAGCTATGGTTTGGGTTTGTTCATTGTTTTCTTGTTATTTTTATTTTTGGTTTTGTCCTTGGTCACTTATTTATCCGCTTTCATCGCTGAAGTTGAAAAAAGAAACCTTTCGCTTTCCTTTTTAATCACTTTTTTAAATAACTTCGTTTTATTGGTGAGCAGCTTGCTTTTTTCCATAGTGCCTATTTTTGGCACCATCATTGGTTTTTTTTTCGGTCTGTTCATGAATTACGGGGTGATTAAAATTTTTTTAAAGACTTCTTATCGCAAAGCGCTCATCGTTTTAGTTTTTTATTGGTTTTGGAAATTTATTTTCTTGCTAACCATCGCTTTTTATTTTTTCTTCAAAAAAATTTTCCCCCTATTTTTCCCTTAATTTCACTTTCAGTTGTTTTATGCTCATGACTAAGCATAAGAAACTAGTTGCTAAAATTAAGAGATGAATGTAAAAAGCGATGTCTAAAGGAATGGTGGAGATTTTTTCCTTAAGGAGACTAGCTTTGAAAAGCGACTTTTTTCCAGATGTTCCTCCGCTTTCTATTTTTTTCTGCCCCACTAAAAGCATTCCTAGGGATTCGCTTTCTTCATGGTTGAAACTAAAAGAATGAATCTTGCTTAATTCTTCAAAAATTAAGTAAAAATGAATGGGCTCTTCAAGGACATTTTCATTGGGGTAATAAAAAAAGTTGATTTTGTTTTCCCGTGCGAGAGAACCATAAGCCAAATAACTTCCCGACTGATCTCCTTGTATTTTGAGGGCTCTTAAATTTAGTTTTTCCTCTCCCCCGATCACGGTGTTGAATAAAATCTTTTTCTCGTCTAAATGGTAATGAACCAAGCTATGCACGAAAGCCGCTTTTCCTTCTGCGGTGATTCTACTGATGTGAAGAAAATATAAAATGCCCTTGCCTTGCCAATAATAGGGATAATAATTATGCCCTAGAGTTGGGGCAAGTATTTTCCAAGATGCTCCCTTCAAATCTCGATAAAATAGCTCTAAAAAAGGTTTCTGGGGGTTCAAGGTAGAATATATCACTCCAGTGGGAGCTAAGGTGTAAGAATGAAAACTACTTTCTTCTGGAAAAATTTTACTGACATTTCCTTGACTTAAAGTTAGCTTAGCGGTGATTTTGTTGCCGGTAGCGTAAAAGCGAGGGTTTAGTTTGAGTGAGGCTGCTTTTAGAGATAAGTCTATGAAGGGAGTTGAATTTTCGAAATATTGCTGGTCTTCATCGAGCTTAGTGATTTCGTTTTTAGTTACGTTTTTCAAGAAATAAACTTGTTCTCTTTCATCGAAAGAGAAACCCAAGTTTTTCGCTGCGTCAAGGTAATTTAAGGAATCGTCAACTAGTTCAACTTCGCCTATTGTAAGCAACTGCTTTTTATTGTTGAAGAAAAACTCTTGAAAATAAACGGCGGGGTAGTAAGCGAGCACCAAAAACAAACAAAAGACGATCGCAGAAATCAGTTGATGGGAAAATTTAACTTTCCCCTTGACTTTTTTGATTTTAAGCCAATAGAGACAAATGGCTATTAAGCTTAAAATGAAAAACAACTTCATTGATATAACTCGTCTAGTTGGTAATCAAAGAAAGCATAATTATCCTTTTCCAAGCGGTAAAGAAAGTCGTCGGTCAAAACGTAAAATTGGTCCTTTATTTGATATAATTTTAAATCCTTCGTTGTTAGCTTATCCTTTAGTTTTAGCGAATAATCTCTTGATGCATGGCTAGTGATGTCTCTCCTCTCTTCTGCATTCAAAACGACTTCATCGCTTTTTAAGTAAGCTAATCCCACCACGATGTTGTTGAGTTTTTTAAGATTTTTCGGCTGCTTCGTTTGGTTTAAAATTTCCCAGCCGCTACCTTTTTTTTGGAAGCTAAATAGAGGCGTAGTGACCAGTTCAACTTCTAAAGGATTGAGATTGAAAATATTTCTCGAGAAAAGTTCCGTGGCTTTTTTTTTCAAACCAAATAAAAACCATTTTTCAACTAAATATTGTTTTTCATCGTACTCTAGGAGAACTAAATCTAAATCAGGGAAGTAGTTTAGTTCAGTAAAAACGTATTCAAATAACTCTTGGTCTCTTTTAAATTTGATTTGGTAAACGTTAATTTTTTCCTGCCTCCAATTTTCACTCACCTCATCCACTGCACTTTTTTTCTCCAATGACAAAAAATTATCAACGATGGACCTGCTTTTGCTGGGATTAATTTTTAATGAATAAGGAGATTCCAAGTACCATTCATCGTCTTTCTTTTGTGCCTTTAGGTCGTGATTTTCCCATTGGAGTCGCCAACTAACGGCTTCGCTTTCTTCGAAACCATTTATAAATTTAACTTCAAAGGGAAGTTCCTCCTTGCTCTTGGAGTAGTAAAAAGCTGCGATTAAAATAAAACCAGTGACGATTAATGCTACAATTAACTTAGATTTCACGAGTAAATTATAATTGATATTTTTGGGGAAAAAAGTTAGTTTTGTTCGTTTAATGTTAAATTCAACGCAAAACTTTTTTAGTCGCTTGCTGTTCGCTTTATGGTTAATCGTTTTATAAGAGAGTTGAAAATCATTTCACTAGCCTCGGGAGAGAAATTTAATAAAACCCTATGCCATCATTTGCTAAAAATAAGAAAAAAACAACCAAGCGATAAAAAAGCGTTTTTAACCAAGTTCGAAGAAGTTTATTTTGCCAATCGAGAAATGAAAGTGGTTATCAATGAGAGCGTACGCGATAAAGACCTTTATATCGTCCAGTTGTTTGATGACAACCACTCCAACCACTCTAAGAACTCCATCAACGATAACATCATGGCCTTAGCCTGTGCAGTCAATGCGGCTTTTTACAGCGAAGCTTACCGGATAACAGCCGTCATCCCGCAATACCCTTATGCTCGTCAAGATAAGAAAAAAGGACGCGAGCCGATAACTGCGAAGCTGGTCGGTAACTTATTGGAACTTTCGGGATGTAATCGCATCATCACTTTGGATATTCACTCCGAGTCCATTGAGGGCTTTTTTAGCAAGTTAGTCGTTGAAAATCTCCACATGGGAAGGGTTTTAATCAAATACATTGAGAACAATTTGGATTTAACCGATTTAATGGTCATCTCGCCAGATGTTGGATCTGCTAAAAGGGGATTGTTTTTCGCTAAAAAACTTAAAGTTGAATTAGCCATCATCAACAAAGTAAGAGATTATTCTAAAAGTTCCACCATTGCTAAAATGGAGTTAGTGGGAAATGTTAAAAACAAAAACGTTTTGATTTGCGACGACATGATCGCCACTGGAGGAACGGTTATTTCAGCTTTAGAACTTTTGCAGGAAAAAGGAGCTAAAGACGTTTATATTGCGGTTGCTTTTCCTTATTTTAGCAATGGCTTTCGTCAGTTTGAATTGGCTTACGAAAAAAAATTATTTAAAAAAATCATTGGCACTAATGCAGTTAATTTACCCGAGGAAATTCGCACTTGTCCTTGGTATGATGAACTGGATGTTTCCCATTTGTTTGCTCAAGTCATTCATAACTTGAACTGCGGCGAATCAGTTAGCAAGTTGTTAAATTAAATAAACTAAACCTAAGAGGTCAAATTTAGAGTTTAGAATTTAGAGTTTGGTGGGAAACTTTTTCACTTGGTCGTTGATGTGATCTTTGATGGCGGGATTTTCTAAAAGGTCTTTGAAAAACTTTTCTTTTTGTTCGGCAAGCATGATTCTCCCTTTGGACTCGTCTTTCTGCAGTTTGCTGATTTTATCGAGTTGCTTTTCCAAAAGTTGTTCCAAGGTTTCGTTTTCGATTAAAATCTTATAGAAAAACTCTTTTTGCTTCCTAGATATGAAAGTAAATTTTTGAAAACCAGAGAGTTTTCTTCTATAATCTTCCAATTGTCTTTTTAAGACCACTTTTTCGTTTTCTATTTCAACCATCTTCTTTTCCCAACTAAGCTTATCCTCCTCCCAAAGCTTTTTGAGGCTCTTCTGCATTATTTCGTTGTCTTGAGCGAGGGTCTTTTTGGCTTTTTTATCTCTTAAAAAATAAAAAAAAGAATGCGTTTTAAAACCCAAAAAGAAAATGGCTGCCACCCCCAGAACGATGAGAGTTCCCGATATCCAACTGGGGAGCTGCAGCAGATAATTTAATAACGAATGCATGCTGATCCAATTATAATATGACATCAATTACTTTTAAATGGTTTTTTCTCCATTTTCACTTTTCAACTGATCTTTTGAGCAATTCAAACGAAACGAAGGAATGAAAAAAGTTGAACTTTATTTTCAAGAAAATAGGGGAAGTTTTTCTAATGAAAAGCACTTTCATGACCAATTTCATTCGTTAGCAATCTTTTAATGAAAAACCTCAGGGAAAGGAGTTTCTTCTGCCGGGAGTTTCTTTTAGAAGGAGTTATTTTTTTCCTTTAAATTTCTTTTATGGGCTGGTTTTTAACTTTATAATTTAAATTTCAAGGAGTGAAATGATGAAGAGCATCAATGTAGGTTACTTAAAAGAACTGAAGAAAAAGCAAGAACCTCTAACTGCTTTGACGGCTTACGACGCCACTCAGGCAAAATTATTTGAGAGCAGTGGAGTTGAAATGATTTTAGTAGGAGATAGCCTAGGCATGTTGGTTAAGGGAGAAAAAGACACTTTGTCGGTCACGACGAGGGAAATGCTTTACCATACGAAATGCGTGAGTAGGGGGTTAGCGAAAAGTTTTCTGGTGGCTGACATGCCCTTCTTAAGTTACAGCACTCCTCGCGAAGCCCTGAGGAACGCTGGGCTGCTCATTAAAAAAGGAAAAGCCAAGATGGTGAAAGTGGAGGGGGCTAACGAAGGTAATCTAAAAGCCATAGAGGAATTGGTGTCCAATCACATTCCAGTTTGCGGTCATTTGGGGCTCAACCCCCAATCCATTTTAGAGATAGGGAAATACGGCGTTTTTGGTAAAACCATTGGCGAGGTTGAGAAATTAAAGCAAGGAGTCAAGCGGCTAGAGGAGCTGGGAGTTTTAGCTTTGGTTTTGGAATGCGTTCCCAAACCCATTGCGAGGGAAATAACTGAAACCACGACCATGACGGTCATCGGTATCGGAAGCGGTAATGCTTGCGATGGTCAAATCGCTGTCCATTACGATATTCTTGGGATGAGCGATAAAAAAATGAAGTTCATTAGAAATTTTTTGAAAAATAGCTCGGGAGTGAGCGAGGCAATCGCCGTTTACTGCGAAGCCGTGAAAAAGCGTTCTTTTCCCAATGACGAGGAAGCTTTTCTTTTATGATCGTTATCGAAAATCAAAGGGATTTATCCAAGCATGGGAATAAAGTCCACCACTCGGCTTTAGTTGCTACCATGGGTAACCTCCACGAAGGTCATTTGGCTTTAGTGGATTTGGCTAAAAAAAAAGCCGACCAAGTCATCGTGAGCATTTTCGTCAATCCTCTCCAGTTCTCCCCCCGAGAGGATTTTGCTGAGTATCCTAGGACTCTCAGTGAAGATATAAAGTTGCTTGAAGATAGGAAAGTGGATTTTCTTTTTCTACCGCAAGAAAAAATGTTTTTTCCCCAAGGCAAGGAAAACGCTTTTACGATTAAAGTTCCTAGTTATTTGGCTGATGTTTTGTGTGGGAAGACGCGACCTCATTTTTTCCATGGAGTGGCTAGCATTGTTTTTAAGTTGTTTCAGTTTTTAAAACCGAAAATAGCTATTTTTGGCGAAAAAGATTATCAGCAATTTTTAGTTATCAAGGAAATGGTTGACCAGTTCGCTTTAGACGTAAAACTTTATAAGTCAAAGATAATTAGAGAAAAAAATGGTTTAGCCCTGAGTTCGCGTAATCGCTATTTAACCAAGGAGCTTAGAGAAAAAGCCCATTTGATTCATCGTTATTTGTTACTGGCGAAAAAAGGAATGGTAGAAGGGAATTTTGATTTTAATTTTTTTAAAAAAGAATCGATTTCTTCGCTTGAACGAGAGGGGATAATGGTGGAATATTTTGAAATAAGAGACAACGGAAATTTAGCTTTGTTAGAAAATGATTTTACTAAAGGGCGGATTTTTCTAGCCGCCAAGATTGGCTCAACTAGGTTGATCGATAATTTAAACATAAGTTAAAATGCTAGCGATTAACTTTACTAAAATGCATGGCCTTAAAAATAGTTTCATCATCGTAGAAGATTTCTCCAATCATCTCACTACCACTCTCCAGCTAAGCTCGTTAGCTAAAATTTTTACTTCGCCTGCTGAGGGAATTGGGGCAGATGGGTTAGTTTTGTTAAAACCACCTCTTATCGGTGAAAATGATTACGATTTAGAAATGGTCATTTTCAACCCCGATGGTAGTGAAGCTAAAATGTGCGGCAATGCGATAAGATGCTTGGCCAAATACGTTTACGATAAGAAAATCATTAAGAAAAAAAAACTCGTTTTTAAAACTAAAAGTGGTTTGATAAAAACGAATTTACTTAAAAATCAAAATCCAGCTGCTTTAGTTAAAGTTGATATGGGAGTTCCTAAAGTCATTCGTTCCTTTAAGAGGCGAGGGAGTGAATATTTTTTGGTTTCCATGGGAAATCTGCATTTGATTAAACTCGTGAAGGACTTTGATTTTAATTACCTAAGTGAAGCTAAGGAACTTCAAAAAGATGAAGCTTTTGCTGGGGAGAACGTCAATGTGGAATTCGTTAAGTTAAATTCAACTGCTGATAAAATTTTTTTAAGGGTTATTGAGGCTGGAGTGGGGGAGACGCTAGCTTGTGGAACGGGAGCTTGTGCTACTGCTGCTTTATTCATTCAAAAAGGTTGGGTCGCTCGTAAGCGAATCATGGTTGATTTGCTAGGTGGGGAGCTTGAGATCATTTGGTCGGAGGGTAAAAATTTATTTATGATTGGAGAGGCGACTAGAGTGGCTGAAGGCACTTTTCTTTTAACGGACGAAGCGATTTTTAAATGATTTTTAAGGAAATGACTTTCAAGGTTTTTTTTTTTGAAGTTGGCTTTTGAATAGTTGGTAATAGAGTTTCTTTTTCTTCCACAAGCTTTTATGAGTGCCTCTTTCTTTTATTTCACCATCTTTAAGTAGGAGTATTTTATTAGCATTGCTGATCGTGCTTAAGCGATGAGAGACGATAAAGGTGGTGATTTTGTTGAAGAAATTTTTTTTCAAAGCAAGTTGAACTTTTTTTTCCGATTCGCTGTCTAGGGAAGAAGTTGCTTCATCGAGAAGGAGTATTTTAGGGTTTTTATAAATAGCCCTAGCCAAACAAAGCCTTTGCCTTTGTCCGCCCGATAATTTAACTCCTCGTTCTCCGATTAGCGTTTCATAACCGCTTGCTAATTCGCTAATGAAATCGTGAATATAAGCTAGCCGCGCTGCTTTTTGAATTTCATTAAAATCATGGGGCCCTTCCTTGCCATAAGCAATGTTCTCCTCTATGGTCCCGGGGAATAAAATATTTTCTTGAGTTACGATGGCGATGTGCTCGCGCAGTTTTTTTAAATTAACTTCCTTGTGGCTAACGTCGTTGAAATATATTTCGCCTTCATCGGGAGTGAGGAGTAATGGAATTAGGCTGAGTAGGGTACTTTTCCCATGCCCTGAACTTCCCACTAAAGCGACCAATTCACCTGTTTTAATTTTAAAAGTGATGTTTTTTAAATTATGTTTAAGAATATTTTTATCGTAACTGAAATTCACTTTTTTAAATTCTAAACTCCCATCCAAGGAATAATTTTTTTCTCGATTTTGGTGAACGTTTTCTAGTTCATGTTGATAAAGCGTTTCCGAGAGCCGCTTAGCCGATACTTTCATCCTCGTTTTAACGAAAAAAAAAGCGTAATTCACCCTTTGAATGTATTGGGAAATGTAGACCAGCACTAAGATGAAAGTGAGCAAGGTGTCGATGGTGATCTCATCTTGCCAAATTAAACTGCTACCGTAAATGACAATGACGATAACAATGACGACTATGAGTATTTCATTGATAGGGCGATTGAGCTTATCTAAAAAGATTTGCTTTTTTACTTTCTTTAAATAATTTTTTATTTCTTTTTGAAATTTGTTTTTTTCAAATTCTTCTTTAGTAAATATTTTGATGACGTCAATGGCATAAATGACTTTATGGTATTGGTTAGTTAAATCGGAGAGTTTTTCTTGAATGGCTACGGTCATTTTTTTAAAGATTTTCGAAGTGAGGTTAATGAGCAATGCGATTATGGGGATGGTGACGAATAAAATAGCACTGAATTTTGCGTTAAGGTAAATTAAAATGGCAAATCCAGTTAAACAGAAGATAACTCCAAAAAACCCATATTCAAAAAAAGAGTTCAAGTCGTCTTCAATTGCTTTCACGTCGTTAGTAGCCCGAGATATCAAGTCACCGCTTTGCTTTTGTCGAAAAAACCCAATGGGCAAATAAATCATTCGACCAAAAAAATATTTTCTCACATGAGCACCCACTTTCTTAGAAAAATAATTAGCGATGAAGTCTTTTAAAAACAACACAGCTTGAGAAATGGTGGTGAAGACCAAAATGATTAATGCCAATAGGAGGATAAAAGTAGTGTTTTCTAAAGAAATAATGTATTTCGTCAGTCCAATATTCCCCTCACTCCTATAGACTTCAATCGCTTGAAATAAGAACTCCCAAAGACTAGAAGACTCACTCGCTAAAAAAGAGTTTTCGGGAATTAGCTTCGCCTTTTCAATGTTAATGGTGAAACTGGCTATGTTAGCGATGACGAATATTTGCGAGATTAAGAAGAACGTGCCTAGGAAAGTAAAGAATAAATAAAAGAAAAACAATAATTTTTCATTAAGGATGAAACGAAAAACGAAACGCATGGATTAAGCTAAATTGATTAAAATGGTGAAATCAAATTTCTTCTTGAACGGTTCCAAAATCGACAAAGCCGAGTTCACGTCGTTTTTAAAAACGCTCAAGTAAACGAAATTATCGAAAATCGGCAAGACACTGCTCGCATGTTCTCCTTCTAACTTAGCGAAAATGGATTCGTTTTCCAAAACCCCCTTCATCAAATTAGCCGTATGAGCTTCTTGAAATTTAGCAACTTTGACTAAGTAATTATTCAATATTTAATTTCTTTTAAAGAAACCACTTTCCCATTCTCAAGAGATTTCTGAGCTGCTAATGCTATTAGCAAGGAAGTTAAAGCATTTTCACCGGTCAAGAGTTTTTGGGGGCTTTTTTGTTGAATCGTTTTGAAGAAAAAATCTAATTCATTAATGAAGGATTCTTGGTAGCGCTCTAAAAAAAACCATGGAGGAACATCGCTATGAACAGCACTTTGTTTATAAAATTTCACGGTTGATTTTTTTTCATTTTCTGCTATCAGTAGGCCTCTTTTGCTTAAAATTTCGATGCGTTGATCGTAACCATAAGAAGTTTGCCTACTGTTATCGATGGTGGCAATGATGCCATTTTCAAAGACAAGGGTAGTAACCGCAACATCGACATCGGGCACTTGGTCCAACTTAGCAACGATGAGATTGCTTCCCAGGGAACTCACTTTAACGACTCGATGCGGGATCAAAAAATCCACCATGTCGAAATCGTGAATAGCCATGTCAACGAAAATTCCCCCCGAAGTTTTGAGATAATCATAGCTAGCGGGACTGGGATCCCTAGAAGTTATTCTTAGCAACTGCAGGTCTTTCATTTCCTTTTGCTTTAGCTGTTTTTTTAACTGCAGAAAATGTTTGTCAAAGCGACGATTGAAGCCAATCTGCAGATGAACTCCGTTTTTCTTAGTGGCCTCCAGAGCTTTGACCACTGCACTGGGCTTTAAATCAATCGGTTTTTCGCAAAAAACATGTTGCCCATTTTCGGCTGCTCTAATGATGTAATCACAGTGAGTACTCGTTGGGCTACAGATGATGACAGCGCGTATTTCCTCGTCGTTAAAAATTTCTTCAACATCGCCCACCAACGCTAAGTTATTTTTGACTAGCCATTTTTTAACTTTTGGAGCAATGAATGCGTCCGCTAAATATTTCACCTCTACGAGGGGGCTAAAATATTTTAAAATGTTTTGCAGATGCATTATGCCTATTCGCCCGACGCCAATCAAACCTATTTTTATTTTTTTCAACTTAAAATATCTCCTCCATCTACGGTCAAGTTTTTAACGATTTGTTTGGTTAACTTTTCTCGCTCTCTCGTGGTGATGTAAATGTTATTACCGTTTTGAATAACGAAAAGATCTTTAACCCCATTTAAAATCAAGTTAATTTTTTTATTTTCTAAATCCACTAGGGAGTTGGAGCTAGCGAATGAAGTTACATTTCCTAGAAAAGCATTGCCGTTTTCATCTTTTTTGAAAAGTTGGTAAATTGCTTCCCAAGTGCCAATATCGCTCCAAGAGAAATTAGCTTTGATGCAGTTCATGTTTTTTATTCTCTCCATCACCGCATAATCAAAAGATATTTTCTTCAAACTTCCAAAGTCCTCAAGTGCCTTTCTGGGGTTTTTTTCAATGGTTTTATAATAGTTCGTTATTTTATGAAAATGGTCGGGAACATGGGCTAGGGCTAGCTTTAAAAGAATGCTTCTGGGAAACAAGAACATGCCAGAATTCCACAAATAATTTTTCTTTTTCAAAAGTTCCTTTGCTTCTAGTTCACTTGGCTTTTCAATGAACTTCTCAATGATGAGATTTTTTTTGTTTTCGTTGGATTTTATTTTCAAGTACCCATAGCAGTCAGCGGGAAAAGTGGGCTCAATCCCAAACAAAGTAACTTGTTGAGTAGCCAAACTTAAATCAACGGCCTCTTCAAAGCATTTTTTAAAAGCACTCACGTTTTCTACGTGATGATCGGAGGGCAAAAAAAATAAAATATCGTCGTCTTGGAAATTTTGGTTTAAGGCTGCAAAAAGAATAGCCGCGGTTGTGTCCTTTGTTTCCGGTTCAACGATGAGGTTTTTAGGCGATAAGTTTGGCAAATGCTTTTTTATTAAACCCTTGTGCTTTTGATTAATGCTGATGAAAATATTTTCTTGCTGAAGGCATTTTGAGGCTCGCTCGTAAGTTTTAGCAATTAGCGTTTTTCCATCGCCAAAATGGCTAAATTGTTTGGGAATCTCTTCATGGCTTTTCGGCCATAGCCTGCTTCCCTTGCCTCCCGCCATGATGACGATTTTGACTGAACTTTTAATCTGTGAAAAACGCTTCAATTTTATAATTTAGTTCCTTAAGATCAAAAACGAAACTAGTTGGATTAATGGAATAACGCTTCAATATCCAACCATCTAATTTAGCATCGTAGTCGCTAATTGTACTCTTTTTTTCCTTGGATTGATGAAAAATGATTCCAGTTAATTTTTTTTTAAACCAAGTTAGTTGTTGTTTGGCGTAGTTTCTAGTTTTTTGTTTGATTTTAGTTTTAAGTTGTTCTAAGCTTAAATTTTTTTTCAATATAAAGTCAGCTATCTCTCGGTAACCAATCGCTTTTATTTGATAAACTTGTTCGACGTTCATTTTCTCAATGAGGTGGTTTACTTCCAAAAGCCAGTTTCGTTGGAACATTTTTTCAATGGTTTGGTCAATGTTGTCGTAGAGTTTTTTTCTAGGTGGCAAAAGAGTGATTTTGAGCACGTCTAATTCATTTCCTCGCCTATTCTTTCGTACAGCAGAAAAAAGCATTCCGCTTCTTATCACTTCCAAGGCTCTTAAAACTCTCCTAGGATTTTTCTTATCTATGGAGTGATAGCATTCAGGGTCTTTGGCTTTTAATTCGTTTAATAAGTGGGTCATTTTCCCCTCTCGGTGTTCTTCTGCTAGTTTTCTTTTTATTTCTGGATTGATTTCATTCATCTCACTTAGTCCGTCCACGATGACTTTTTGATAAAGGGAACTCCCGCCCACCAAGTAAATTCTTAATTTTGAATTATGAGCAACGATTTTTCTCACCGCTTGTAGAAAATCAAAACAGGAATAACTGGCGTTCAGATCCAAAAAACCAACTAATTGATAGTTGAATTTCTTTAAATAATAGCGACTAGGTTTAGCCACTCCGATGCTTAGCCCTTTGTAAAACTGCTGGGAGTCAACATTGACGATGAGATCCCCACTTTTAACTAGTCGATGAACTAAACTAGTTTTGCCCGAGGAAGTGGGACCAGTGATTAATATTGCTTTGCTTTTAATGGATTTTGGTGGTTACTTTTATGGGTTTTCGGGATTTTCACTCATCTCTGCTTCTTCACTTTTTTCTTTGTTATCGCTTTCTGGAGAAAACTTAGGATCAAATAAAATGCTTTCCCTAGTGAGATCGTCTTCTTCAAATTGCGGTTTCTCTAAAGTGTAAGAAACTTCTTCCTCTAGCATGTGCGACAGAGCGAGTATGGAGTCCTTACTCTTAACTTTTTCGTAGTCATCGGGGGATAAATAACGCACCTTTTTAGCGTATTCATTGCAGGCCTTCGTCAAGACGTAGCGATTGCCTTTAAAGTCAACTAGTTTTTTCAAATAAGATTTATCCATTCTTTTCCTTTAATCACTGCTAAAAAAATAGCATAGTATAATTATAACATGACTTTAAAGGGTTTGAAAAAGTTAAATTTATCTTTCCGCCCATGAATTCCTTTAATAATTTTCCCTTGAATGGCATAAGTGGTATTTGTCGATGATATTTGAGATATTCATTGTTTTTCTCTTACTCAAAGTGTTTGCCCAACTCCTTTTAGAGAAGTTCAATTTGAATTCCATCGTTAAAAATAGAGCAGACCAACAAGTCCAAGAAATAATGGATGAAGCAACTTTGAATAAAACGATAAATTACTCCGTCGCCAAGGGACGCTTTAGCATGTTCAAAATCGTTTATTCTGCACTCGTTCTGCTCCTAGTCGTTTCAACTGGTGTCATTCCTTTTTTTTATGATCGAGTGAGCAGTTTTTTTGAAAGTGAAATTTTAATTAATGCTCTTTTCATCGTCGTTTTCATGACTTTGCTTTCTTTCGTTTCTTTGCCCCTGAGCCTCTTCAACACTTTTGTTTTAGAAGAGAAATTTGGCTTTAATAAAATGACTTTTAAACTCTTTTTAAGCGATCTCTTAAAATCACTGGTCATTTCTTTTGTTCTTTCATTTCCTCTGGCCTTGCTGTTGTTTAGTGGGATTGAATTATTCCCCAACAGTTGGTGGCTGGTGGGCTCGTTCATCGTCATTGGCTTTCAATTAGTAATGCAGTTCATTTTTCCTAAGTTCATTTTACCCCTATTCAATAAGTTAACTCCATTACCCGATGGAGAACTCAAAGACGAAGTCATTCACCTTGCCAATGAGCTCAAGTTCAATACCAAAGAAATACTGGTCATGGATGGTTCGAGACGCTCCAAGCATTCCAATGCTTTTTTTACTGGTTTTGGTAAATCTAGGAGGGTAGTTTTTTTCGATACCTTAGTTGAACAATTAAAAATAAACGAACTCAAGGCTGTTTTTGCTCATGAAGTGGGGCATTACAAAAAAAAGCATATTGTAAAAGGCTTTTTAGTCGGTATTTTGATGACTTTCGTGGGTTTCAAGCTTCTTCATTGGGCAACCATTTTCCCTAGTTTCAATTTAGCCTTTGATTTAATTCCCGGTGAGATAGCTCAGACTTTTTTAGTTTTCTTGTTGATTAGCAATGTCATTGGTTTTTTCGTCTCTCCTCTGTCCAACTTATTTAGTCGAAAAAACGAATACGAAGCGGATGCTTATGCTAAGCAGGCATTAGGGGAGGGAGAGAGTTTGGTGAGTGCTTTGAGGAGGCTTTATTTGGAAAACCTTGCTAATTTAAAACCCCATGCTTTATATAGTTTTTTCTATTATTCTCATCCAACTTTTTTCGAGAGAAGAGGAAAATTATTAAACAACTAACGCCATGAGTTTGACTTTCAACAAAGATGTTTTCATCACGGAAGAGGAGTTATTCAATAGGCTGAAGGGAATAAAAATCGGTGGTAATGTCTGCAAATACTCTTTAAAAAAATGCACTGAACTCACTCCCATCATCAATGAAATCAACCAACTCAAGCAAGATAAAAAAGCAGTCATCCTAGCTCATTCTTATGTGAGCCCCGAGATCATTTATGGGGTTAGCGATTTCGTAGGAGATTCCTACAAGTTGGCTAAAGACGTTTTAGATTCAAAAGCTGAGGTCATTATTTTCGTGGCGGTTAAATTCATGGCTGAAACTGCTAAAATTATTAATCCCACTAAGCGAGTGTTCATTCCTAGCAAGCTAAATGGTTGTTCCCTAGCGGACTCGATCACTTCCAAGGAAGTGGAGTTACTAAAAGCAAGGTACCCTAAGCATGCCATTGTCTCCTACATTAATACCAACGCCGATGTCAAGGCTCATAGCGATGTCATCGTTACTTCCAGCAATGTTTACGACATTGTGGAAAAATTTCCTAATGACAAGATCATTTTTTTACCGGATAAGTTGATGGGAGAAAATTTGATTTTTGAAATGAAGAGAAGGGGAGTTAAAAAGGAAATAGTTTTACATTCGGGCACTTGTTATGTCCATGAAAATTACGACCCAGAAATGATTGATTTCTTAAAATTAGAGTATCAGGATTTGTCAGTCCTAGTTCATCCAGAATGCAGTTCGGCTATGGTGGCGAAGTCCGATTTTGCTGGTAGCACTTCCCAACTCATCAACCACGTTAAAAAAACCGATCATGAAAATTATTTGCTTTTAACGGAATGTGGTTTAGCGGATCGTTTGAAAATAGAATCTCCTGATAAAAATTTCGTTGGCAGCTGCACCATGTGCCGGTATATGAAAAGCAATAATTTAATGGATATCTTGCGAGTTTTGAAAAATCCTCAAAAGGACGATGAAGTGACTTTAAGGGAAGAAATTATCTTCAAGGCTAAGCGATCGCTTGATAATATGTTTAAGTATGCTAAATGACGAAGTTCGTTAAAGCGAGGTTAAAATGATCGATAAAGAAATGATTGAATATTTATCAAATTTGGCTAAACTAGATTTAGAAGAGGGTGAAAAAGAAGAGTTGTTAAAGGATTTAAACAATTTAGAAGCCCTCATTAACCAAATTCAAAAAGTTGATACTGATGGGGTTTCGGAAAATTTTTCCATTTTAGATGACAACGAAAGCAACCTTAGAAAAGACGAAGTCAAAAAATCTTTAGACGTGAGCGAGACGGAAAAATTAGCTCCTGATTTCAAAAACGGAGCTTTTGTTGTGCCTCAAGTGATTGAGGAATAAAAAAAGCAAAAGAATTAAAAAAAAACAATGACCATTTTGCAGAGGTACATTTTTTTTAAATATTTCTATTTTTTAATAGGATTAATTTTTTTATTCATTGGTTTGTTTATAATGTTGAAATTCACGGAGCAAATTAATTTGTTCATTGAGATTTCCGACAGAACTCCTTTCAGCGAATATGTGTTTTTTTTCCTTTATGAAATTCCTTTCACGATAACCTACTTATTCCCCATGGCTAGTTTGTTTTCCTTGGTTTATGTTTTGGGCAAGCTCAACGAAGATAACGAACTCATCGTCATTTACACGGCAGGAAAATCAATTTGGTTTAACGTTTTGCCTATTTTCATTTTTAATTTGTTGTTTTGTGTTTTCATGCTGTTGAATGAAGATAATTTTTTTTACTCTTTCCATCAACAGCACATGTCCATCTTTAGAAAATTTCAAGATAGGGATTTTTTTCGTAAAGAAGATAGGGTTAATTTAGTTCAATTCGGTAAAGATAATAAGATTTACGTTGCCAACCATTACAACGTTAATGAAAAAATTTTTAGCGACGTCAGTATCGTTTATTTAGATGAAAAAAAACATTTCGAAAAAATTTTATCAACTAAAAAAATAACTCACAAGGAAGAGACCGATTGGCAACTAGATGATTACGTTGTTAAAGAAATAACTAACAATGGGGTTGAATTCATGCGAGCAGAAAAGGCAGTGCTTAATTTAGGCGATCCTCCCAATGCTTTCGAAAAAATAATTCACGATGCTAAGGATTTATCGGCTAAACAAAGCAAACAAATTGCTCAAAAATTGGAGACCATCGGAGGAAATTCCAATAAATGGTGGACTGATTATCACAGGAAGAACGCTTTTCTTTTCATTAGCTTGACCATGTTTTTTTTAGGCGTGACTTTATCCACTTTTTCTAAAAACGCCATTTTAATCCTCTCCTTTACTTACGTCATCATTCTGGCTTTTTTCTACATGATTCTCTACAACATAGGAGCTTCCCTAGGGCAAATTAAAATATTACCCCCAGTCATTGCCGGTTGGTTTGGTAACATTATTTTCACCATCATTTCAGCAGTTCTCTATTACAGAATAAGGCTTTAACTTAAGTTCGTTTTAGCAATTTTTATGAAAAAATTAAATCCACTCAAAAAGAAACTCCTGCATGTAACGAGTAGGTTGGAAAACGTTTTCGTGAGGGGAGAGAACCTTTACTTGTTCGATCAAAACAACGAAAGGTATTTAGATTTCGTTGGTGGCTGGGCGACCAATAGTTTGGGACATTGCCCTCCCGTCATTAAGAAAGCCTTGATAGAGCAAAGTTCTGCTTTAGTCAACTGCAGCCCGGCCTTTTACAACGATGAGATGCTTAGGCTCGCTGATTTGCTTTGCGAGATCAGTGGCATGGATAAAGTCTTTTTCTGCTCAACGGGAATGGAAGCCAATGAGAGTGCCTTGAAACTTTGTCGCAAGCATGCGAGTTTATTCAAGAAAAACGCCCCTGAAATCATCAGTTTTAAAAATAGTTTCCATGGTCGTTCTTTGGCAATGATGTCGGTTTCGGGAAAAGAAAGTTGGCAAAAGCTATTTAATCCCAAAATCCCTGCAGTAAAACATGCTCTTTTCAACGATTTAAGCGATTTCAAAAAAAAGTTGAGCGATAAGACTTCAGCAGTTTTCATGGAATTGGTTCAAGGAGAGGGCGGGGTTAACGAAGTTTCTCAGGATTTTATTACTCAGGTGCGAAAAATAACCACAGAAAGAAATATTTTGTTAGTCGTTGATGAAATTCAAACTGGCATTGGTAGAACGGGAAAAATGTTCGCTTTCGAGCATTATGGCATAACTCCCGATATTCTAACTTTGGCTAAGGGATTAGGCGGAGGGTTTCCTATAGGAGCTATGCTAACTAAAGAGAAATACGATTTATTCGCTAGTGGTGAAAATGGAAGCACTTTTTCTTCTCAACCCCTAGCCATGCGAGTTGCTCGCGCCGTGCTAGAAGAAGTTTTGGAAAAAAAACTAGCTGACCAAGCTTCAAAGATGGGTGAGTTGCTGCGACGTGAATTAAGCCATTTTCCCAAGCCCATTGAGATTTCTAACATCAGGGGGAAAGGTCTTTTAATTGGTTTCGATGTGCCAAGAGTTGACGCTGGGAAGTTGGTTCAGCAATGCTTTGCCAATAAGCTCATCGTCAATGCCCTTAGTTCAGCGAGCATTCGTTTGGTTCCCCCGCTCATTGTTGGGGAAAAAGAAATCAAGTATTTTAGTCAGTTATTTAAAAAAAGTTATTTGGAGCTTTTAGAGAAGGATGAAAGTGGGAGATGAAAGTGGAGCATAAAAATGAAGCATGAAATTTAATCTCTTTCGCTTAGCTTTTCCCGTTGCCATAAGTTATTTTTTTTTATCCATTTCTTTTTCGCTGTTAGCCAAGAGTTCCCCTTTGGGTTCGGTTGAGATCGCTTTGTTATCGCTTTGGGTTTACGCAGGTGCGGCTCAGTTTGTAGCCGTTGAACTATTCAAGACTAGCACTTGGGTATGGGAAATCACATTGACGACTCTAATCATCAATTCCAGGATGTGGGTTTATAGTTTTATTTTTTTAAATCGAATAAAGCAACTTCCTCTTTTAAAAAAAATCTCTCTTCTCATCGGTATCACTGATGAAAACTACCTTTTATTCTCCCTTAACCAAGATAAAAAATTGGTTTATCGTCATTTTTTAGCGGTCGTTATTTTGCTGTATTTGGCTTGGAACGCTGGCACGCTAGTGGGCATTCATTTCATCGATGAACTTCCTTGGTACGTGGAAGAGAATATCCATTTTTTGTATTATTTACTTTTTATCATCTTGTTTTTTGAAGCAATTTTAAGCAACAAAATTTATTTTTTCCTAGCCTTAATCACCATGGGTTTCAACTTCCTTTTTAGAAATTTTTTCAATCCCGCTGTTGCCCTAGTGCTCGCTTCTTTGTTGGGAAGTTTGTTCTTCACTTTGTGGAAAGAGAAGAAACCCAAAAAACAAAGTTTGGAAAAAATATGAATGATTACCTTAGTGCGATAGGTCTCATGGCGGCGGTCACGGTTTTCATTCGGCTTTCGCCTTTGCTTTTTTCCAAGTTCAAGCCTTCAAAGTTCATGCGTAGCTATTTGAACTCAATCCCCATAGCGGTCTTGACTTCGTTGATTTTCCCACAAGTTTTTTACTCCACGGAAGAAATTAGCTTATTGTTTTTAATCATCTTTCTGCCCTTGATCTTGATCTACTTCAAACTACCAGTTTATTTAAATTTAATCTTGAGCTTTTTAGCCATCATAGGAGTTGGCTTATTCCTTTGAATTATGAGTGTAATTTTAAAAAAAATTAGTTAAGAAGCATTCTTAGAAAACGAAAAATGTTTTTGAATTTTGCTAAACACTTCATCCACCGTCACTTCGTCAATGTTGGCTTCTTGGGGAGGGTTTTTTCTTCTTTCAAAAGCAGAAAGGCCGGGGATCTCGCGGTAAATCAAATGAGTTTGGTCTCCTCTAGGTTTGCTTAAAACGAAATTAGTAGGACCTAAGACGATAAAGGAAAGCACTCCTAATTGCCCAGCAATATGGCCTAGTCCTGAATCGTTGCCAACGAAAAACTGGCAATTTTCAATGAGGTAAAACACTTCCAGTAGAGATATTGTCCCCGCTAAGTTGAGTTCATCACTTAGGATCATTTCTTCAATGGATTTTCTTTCAGTCGCTAAACCAACGTAAACTATTTGGACTTTCAATTCTTTTTTTATTCTTTCGCTTAGTTGACTAAATTTTTCCTTCGGCCAAGTTCTTTTTTTTTCTGAAGACTTTGGTGAGATTACGATGTAGGGTGTTCTTATGCCATGTTTTTTAAAATCGAGTTTAGTTTTCATTAGTGGTGACTTTAGATAACGAAGAGAGGGCTTAAAGGCATTTAGCAAGTTGTCGTAATTTCGATAGTTGGGAATGTCTTTTCTTAAAGGAATGGGATGAGTTAACAAAAAACTTCTGAAATCGCTTTGATGTCCCACTCGCATTTTTATTCGCGATAAAAAACTTATCCAAGCAAAAAAAAATCCTCCCGGCAAAATAAAAGCCATTTGATATCTCTCTTTTTTCAATTTCAAAATCAACTTTAGAACGTTCGTTTTGACTTTATGATGATAATCTTTAGAATCGTTTAAATAAAATATTTTCTCAGCAGAAATTAATTTTTCGTAAAGTTTGATGCTGTAGGGGTAGCCTAAGAGGTGAAATGAAAAACCTTTTTCAAGGTAATGACGATATAGGGAGTAGACTGCGTTTAAGGCAGCGACATTGTCACCGATGAGTTTATTGATGATGATTAATATTTTTGGTCGGGGCAATCTACTTGAGTTTCGCCAAATGTTCCATTATTTTTTCGCTTCTTAAGAATGCTTCTTTTTTATCTTTCAGCAAATTAGCACTTTTCCTAAACGAACGAATGAACTTTTTTCGGTCTTGCTTAGCGATGGTTTCCAATAAAGAGTTCAAGTTATTTTGAAAAGCGTCCCCCACTTCTTTCAAATAGGGGTTCAAAATGGAAATGTCCGTGTAGAGTTCTGGTGATTGATGAAGCAAGCGGCTGGCTAAATCCATGTGCAGGCGATAGAGCGGGGTTGATAATTGGTGGAGTTTTTTAAATGAAAACTGCAGCTCGTCAATGGTGTTCACTAGAGCAAAAGCCATTAAGTGGATGAGGGATTGAATGATGGTCATCGATTTATCGTGCTCTTCTAATTCTATTTCTACGATTTTGAGTTTCAATGCTCTAAGTAATTTCTTCACTTTAGAATAAAATTCCTTGGTTCTTATTTTTATTAAAATGATATTTTGCTTCTCAATGTTTTTCAAAGGTCCAAAAAGAGGATGAAGCGAAATGATTTCAGCAGAAGTGTTGGCTTTCATGAGGTTAACGAAATCTTTTTTAATAGAAGTAAAGTCCATCAAAAGTTGTCGCTCGTTCAAAAGGGGAGCCACTTTTCTTATCATAGCAGCCGTCTGGCTAATGGGGACGCTCAGGATGACAATGTCGACTAAGCTAAGGTATTTTGCTAAATCACTTTGATTATCTTTGTCTAAGATGTGAACTTTTACGTTAATGGTTCGAAAGGCTTTGACGAAAGTGCCACCTATCTCTCCTTTTCCCCCAATGATTAAAATAGCAAGATCATTGAAAAGATTTTCTTTTCTCAAAAATGCCCAAATGCCTAAACGGAAGTATAGATTTCGTTTCCAAGTTCTTTGAAATCTTGGGATTTCTCAGCTAACTTTCTGTCCAATGCCTCTTTATCGCTAAGGCTATTCTTTTTAGCGTATTCTCTTATGTCTTCGGTTATTTTCATAGAACAAAACTTAGGACCGCACATGGAGCAAAAATGAGCAGTTTTAGCCGCCTCAGCCGGCAAAGTCTCATCGTGAAAACTTCTCGCCGTCTCGGGGTCCAGCGATAAATTAAACTGGTCTTCCCATCTAAACTCAAACCTAGCCTTAGAAAGGGCGTCGTCCCTAGTTTGAGCCAAAGGATGCTGTTTCGCCAAATCAGCCGCATGAGCCGCTATTTTATAGGCAATGATGCCCTGCTTGACGTCTTCTTTGTTCGGCAAACCCAAATGTTCTTTAGGAGTCACATAGCAAAGCATGGCGGTGCCATACCCCCCTATGATCGCTGCCCCAATAGCGGAAGTGATATGATCATATCCCGGAGCAACATCAGTGGTCAGCGGTCCTAAAGTATAAAATGGAGCCTCATGACATTCCTTCAATTGCTTATCCATGTTTTCCTTGATTTGATGCATAGCAACATGCCCGGGTCCTTCAATCATGGTCTGAACGTCGTGCTTCCAGGCTATTTTAGTGAGTTCGCCTAGCGTTTTGAGTTCAGCAAATTGGGCTTCGTCATTGGCGTCTTTAATGCTTCCCGGCCGAAGCCCGTCGCCTAAAGAAAAACTAACGTCATAAGTTTTCATGATTTCGCATATTTCCGGGAACTTATCGTAAAGAAAATTTTCCCGGTGATGCGACAGGCACCATTTAGCCATTATTGAGCCGCCCCTAGAGACAATGCCAGTGAGGCGCTTGGCAGTTAAGGGAACGTAACGCAACAAAACCCCAGCATGAATGGTAAAATAATCAACTCCCTGCTCAGCTTGTTCTATGAGCGTGTCTTTAAAAATTTCCCAGTTGAGATCTTCCGCAACTCCTCCTACTTTTTCCAATGCTTGGTAAATGGGAACAGTTCCGATGGGAACGGGAGAGTTGCGAATGATCCATTCCCTCGTTTCGTGAATGTTCTTGCCAGTCGATAAATCCATCACCGTATCCGCTCCCCAACGACAAGCCCAAGTCATTTTCTCCACCTCTTCTTTAATGCTAGAAGTCACTGCTGAATTGCCAATGTTGGCATTGATTTTAACTAAAAAGTTTCTCCCAATGATAGTAGGCTCCAATTCCAAATGATTGACGTTAGCTGGAATAATGGCTCTTCCCGAAACGACCTCTTCCCTAATCTTTTCCACTGGCATTCCTTCCCTCAGGGCAATGTATTCCATTTCTTCGGTTATTTCACCTTTTTTGGCATAGTGAAGCTGGGTAACGTTTCTTCCCAGTTTAGCCTTCAAAATATTGTTTTTATTGGAAAAGGAAATGGGAACGAGTTTTTGATTTTTACTTCTCAAAACTCGGTAACTTGAAGAAGGTTGGTCTATTTCTTGGCAGTCATCCCTTCTTAAAATCCATTCTTTCCTGATAGCCGGTAAGCCCTTTCTAATGTCTATGGTCACGTTTTTATCCGTGTAAAGCCCCGAGGTATCGTAACTCTCAAAAGAAGGATTGAGTTCGTCGGGTCCATTTTCTTTTTTAGTGGGAGATAACTTTATTTCTCGAAAGGGAATTTTGAGTTTAGGGAATAATTCACCTCGTCTATATTTTTTTTCGGAGTTGGGAAACGACTTATAATTAATGTCGAAATCATCTAGTAATTCCTTTTCTTTTTTTAATTCCATTGAGCCCTGCCTTTTTTACTATAATTGAGTATTATAACTTATATTCCTTGGTTTCATTTTTAGAATTTCAACCCTCGCTTTCAACGGCTTTGATTTTCAAGATAATTTCGCCATTTAGTAGCCAAACGTTTTCTGTGGTTAAACCCCATTTTCCAATTCAAGGACTAAGTTATTTTGCTTTTTTTTAAAAACATTTCTTTCTTCTCTAAAAGCCTTAACCAATTGACCGACGTGTTTGCTAATGTCTTTTTGCTGAGTTATCTCCGTGATCAAAGCAACCGTTTTCACTCCTTGAGCAATTAAAGGAGCGAAATGCTTCTGTTTAATCCCACCCATCACGCTGAAAGGGATTTTTATTTTTTCTATTATTTCTTTAAGCATAGCGAAGTTTTCCCAGCAAATGGGCGGGTAATTGTTTTCCTTTGTTTTAGTGAAAAAAATGGGTCCCAAGTTAATGTAGTCTGCGCCATCTCTTTCCGCCTGCAGAGCTTCCCTTAAGTTATGCGTAGAGACTCCAACGATGACGTTTTGCTTTGATGCTTCAATAATTTTCTTCGCTGACTTTACGGGCAAATCTTCTTGGCCTAAGTGAACTCCGTCTGCTCCTACCGCTAAAGCAACGTCAAGGTGATCGTTGACGATGAAAACCACTTTACTCACTTGCTGGTCCATTAATTTTTTCAACTTTAAGGCTTTGGTGAAAAACTCTCTTTTAGTGGCATTTTTATCTCTAAGCTGAATCACCCTCACTCCAGCCTTGATAACCTGCTCCACCATGAAATAATCGCCCCTGCCAAGCGACAAGGACTCATTGGTTACGAAATAAATTTCATTGTCATTAAAAGTGCTAAGGATTGAATTCAACTCATCCCCCCCCAACGAACCTAATGAGTTCTATTTCATCTCCTTCCTTTAGAACCGTGGCGGAGTAATCGCTTTTCACCACGACCTCTCTATTCACTTCAACAAGCACGTTTTGAGAGTTTATTTTCAAACTCCCAATGAGCTCGCTGATCGTCATTGAGGAAAGAATTTTCTTCTCCGACCCGTTGACAAAAACCTTCACTTCCACCTCATCTTACTATGAAATCAATTTTTCTAAAAAGAATTTATTTCATTAATAAAAATCAAAACCCCCATCCCCTCCCTAAATTCATTAGTAAATCTCCTAGTAAGTCACCAGTCAATCCCTTGCTTTTAAGTAGGTTAAAGTAACTCATTTCATTTTCAAGGGAGATGAGAGGCATTGATTTTGTTTTTTTAATGCTATAATACAGAGGTCTTTTGATTAGTTGAATTAGTGAAGAAAAATATTTTATGGGAAGAATTCCGACGATTTTCTATTGATGAAAAGATAACTTTTTTCAAACAAAAAAACATATTTCATGTTTTGTTCGCTGAACAATTTCACAGAAAAGCCCTTGATGAAATTTTTCAGTTAGCTAATAAAATCAGACAAATAGCCAAGTCTAACAGGGGAAATGAATTCCTAGCCTCCCTCTTAGCTCATAAAAGGGCTATGCTTTACTTCATTCAGCCCTCCACTAGGACTTTTCTTTCCTTTAGCAGCGCTTGTCATATTTTGGGCCTGCAGAGTTTTGATGTGCGTTCCTCGGAAACTTCCTCTGAGATGAAAGGGGAGTCATTTGAAGACACCATAAGGACTTTTTCCAGTTATTTCGATATCATCATCATGCGACACCCAGAAGCCTTTTCCAGCGAAAGGGGAGCTTGGGCTTTAAATCAAGGCGACCGACCGATTCCCATCATCAACGCTGGCTCAGGGAAAGAACAGCACCCTACTCAAGCTCTTTTAGACGTTTATACTTTGCGAAAGTCTTTTGAAAAAGAAGGCGACTTTAAAAATAAAACCGTGGCCATGGTGGGTGATCTCAAACGAGGAAGAACTATTCGCTCCTTAAGTTACATTTTGACGGAATTTGAAAACATAGAGCAAATTTTCGTTTCTCCAGAAAGTTATAAAATAGAAGACGACATTAAAAATTATTTAAGCACTAAAAAAATCGCTTTCACGGAAACGACTAATTTTACCCAAGCCATCAAAAAGTCCGACGCTGTTTACATGACTCGCCTGCAGAGTGAATATGAATTTGAAGAGGGACGAAAACAGGCGCCTCCTTACGACATAGAGGACTATTGTTTTAAAGTTAAGCATTTAAGTTCTTTGAAGCCTCATTCGGTTATTCTTCATCCCCTTCCTAGGCGAAGTGAAATTGAAATGGGCGTTGATCAGGATAAAAGAGCGATTTATTGGCGTCAAGTGAGAAACGGCATGTGGACCAGAGCTGCTTTGATGGTAAAAATTTTTAACTTAACGGATAAAGTGCTTAATTATTAGGCTTCTCGTTTCGTTTCCGTGAAAGCAAATATTTTTTTTAGCAACCCAGAAGCTTTTTTAAAAAAAACCACCATGAGCATATCGGGATGGAGAAAAATATTTTCTCACGATGAGGATCCAGAAAACAACGATAAAAAACTTAGTTTAGCGGATAAATACTTCGTCATTTTAGTCGCCTACCACCTTAAAAACTTCTTCCTGCAACAAAAAGCGAGTCGAGAAATCGTTCTTGCTAGGGATAGTCGCCCCACCGGATTAGCAATTCAAACCATTTTAGCGAAAACTTTTTCCCTGTACGAACTCCCATATGTGAATTTAAACGTTCTTTGCTTACCGCAAGTTTTAGCTTTAGTGAAAAAGCAATTCTCTGGTTTTGTATACATCACTGCTTCGCATAATCCAGTGGGTTATAATGGTTTTAAAATTGGCGAGGGCAATGGAGAAGTGTTAGCAGAAGAAAAAAGTTCCAAGCTCATTACTAGTTTTAAAGGGTTATTTTTTGACTCTCATGAAACCTCAAAAGTCATTAACCTTTATTTCAATTCAAGTAGTCGCTTCCTAGCGAGAAAAATAAACTTGCAGAATAAAGCAGCCACGAGTTCAGCTGAATTAGCCTACAACGATTTGATCAACCAAGTGAATAGTCAAGGAAACGAACTCATCTTAAAGAAAATAAGAGAAATCCCTCAACAAAAAATAGTCTGCGATTTCAATGGCAGCTCTAGGTTGAAATCAGCCGATAAGTTGATTTTTGCCTTCAATAACATTAAACTAGTCGCCTTAAATAAAAAACTAGGTTTTTTCAATCATCAAATAGTTCCCGAGGGAGACGGATTAAATGATTTGAAAAAATATCTTCTTACTCATTCCCAGCAAAACATCCTCTGGGGTTACGCAGTGGACTGCGATGGTGATCGGGGCAATTTTGCTTTCTATAAATCACCAAGCCAAGTCATCGTTCCCAATGCCCAGAGCATTTTTAGCTTAATGGTTTTAAGCGAGTTGGTTTTTTTAAAATTGTTTTTTGGAGAAATGAAAAAAAAATGTTTGATCGTCAATGGACCCACGACTTTGAACGTTGAAAAAATCGCTAGCTTGTTTGATACGAAAGTCTTTCGAGCTGAGGTAGGAGAAATTAACGTTTTGGAGTTAGGAAAAATAAAGAGACGAGAAGGTTATTTCGTTCGCATCATGGGGGAGGGGTCTAATGGCGGGAGCATCATTGCTCCTTCCACGGTGAGAGATCCGCTCGCAACTTGTTTTTCTTTTTATAAACTCCTCTTTTTAAGCAAAAACGGAATTTCTTTAAAAGAAGAAGCCGTAAAGATTTTACAGTTACCCCAAAAATTACTGGGTTTGGATGATCGCTTTTTTCTAGCTCATTTGATGGAAAAGATTGCCTTTTACCACTCTTCATCCCTTTTCGAAAAAAAAGCATTAGTCGTCGTTGATGGTGAGATAAGCCAAAGCAAGTTAAAAGAAAACTACGTGGTCCTTTTTCAAAAAGAATTTTTACTTCAAGGCAAATGGTTTAGAAAGTTGGGTTTTGTTAAATATGAGTTCGTTAATTACGAGGGCACTGAAACGAAAATAGGTCCTTACAATCGTTCAAAAAATGCCAGCGGGGGGCTTAAAGCCATGTTTTACAATGAAGGACGAGAGAAACAGGGCTTCGTTTGGTTTAGGGGATCTAAGACGGAACCTGTTTTTAGAATAAGTGCTGAAATAAAGGGAAAGAAAAGTGATTTAACGAAGTTATTGAATTTCCAAAGGAGGCTTTTAAAAAAAGCCGCTGCTAAAAATTTGCTAAATTATAATTAAAGTGATTATTCAAAGTAATTGTTTTTCTAGCAAATGACGTTAATTTTAGGAGTAAGCATTTTAATGTTGCTTTTTTAAAAGCATGAGAGCATCCGATTAATGAAGAAGTCGCTAAGACAATTAGGCAAGGCAAAGTTGATGAAGTTGGTTTTTTTTTCGTCTCTTGTTTTGAGTTTCGTTTTCCTTCCCGATTCCCTGCAGGCTAGTTTTGAAAGCTCAGGCGAGCATCGCTACCTTAATTGGAAAACGAAATTAGTAGAGAGCGAAGGAGATTATCGATTTTATTTCACTTTCTCGCTAAAAAAAGAATTCCACGTCAATTCCAACCAACCCCTATCTTCAAATTACATCCCCACCGTTTTAGAACTCATTGCTCACGACCAACTAGCAGCCATCAAAGTAAAATACCCCGAGCCAGTCATCGCTACTTATTATGAAGAGGAGTTGAGCGTCTATGAAGGCGGCAAAGATGAAACCATTGAAGTTTCCTTTCAATTAGCAGAAAATCGAGCTTTTGCTTCAGTTGTAAAAATTCCCTTCGCTTTTCGTTTTCAGCCCTGTGATGATAAGTATTGCTTCCCGCCAGAAACCATAAAAGGCGTTCTTGAAGGAAAAGTTAGCGATGTTCCTAAAAAAGGCCTTATTTCATTGAAGACAGAGAATTTACCAACTAGCTTGGCTTTGGTTTTATCCCTAGCTTTTTTGGGAGGCTTGCTGTTAAACTTCATGCCTTGTGTCTTTCCTTTGTTGACTTTAAAAGCGTATTCTTTAATCAAAATAACTGGTAGTAAAGAAGGTAATTTTAAAAAGGCAGGCAGTTTTAAAAGAAATCAACTCCTAGCTTTTATTTTGGGATCTTTTATTAGTTTTTTTAGTTTAGGTTCTTTGTTCGCCGTGTTAAAAATTTTAGGTGATCAAGTTAACTGGGGAATCCAATTTCAAAATCCCTTCTACATTTTAATTTTAAGCATCATTTTCTGGGTGCTAAGCCTTAATTTACTGGATGTTTTTAAGCTAAATGTTCCGCTAAGCTATTCCTTGAGTTCGAAAATTAATGCCGATAGGAGGGCAATATTAGAAAATTTTCTTAGTGGGGTTTTGCTGACTCTGTTTTCGACTTCCTGCACCGCTCCTTTTTTGGGGATAGCCATGGGTTATGCTTTAACTAGATCCACGCCATTGATTTTAATTCTTTTTTCCATCATTGGGTTGGGCTTCGTTAGTCCTTATTTATTGCTTTTGTTTTTTAAGGGCTTTTCTCGTTACTTACCCAAGCCGGGTCCTTGGATGAGAACTTTTAAGCAAGTTACAGCGTTTCCCATTTTTCTAATCATCATCTGGTTCCTCAGCATTTTGAACGCTCTGGTCTCTTTCGAATTAGCGTTTGATCTATTACTTTTCCTATGCTTGCTGGCTTTTTTGCTTTATTTTTGGGGGAAGTTACCCAACCGAGAACCTCGAGGCTATCTCAGACTTTTTCATCCCCTAGCGTTCTATGGATTTTTGATTTTCTTAACCACCATGTTTGTATTAACTGCAGTCCCGCAAAAACAAGTTAATGTTGATTTTGCTGATTTGAATTACGTTGATGCAGCAGGGAAAAACCCCGGATATGGTAAAAATGCTTCTTTCAATTCTCAAGCCTTTGAGGATCAACTCCAAGATGGCAATCTATTTTACGTTCATTATACGGCTAAGTGGTGTCTTAACTGCAAGGTCAATGAAGTGGTTTTGGAAAGCGAAGCCGTGAAGGACTTTTTTAAAGAGAACGACATTGCCTATTTCGTTGCTGATTGGACGAAGCCGAATCCTTTCATTGCTGAAAAAATTTCCCAACTAAATCGAGTTGGGATACCTTTGGACGTTTATTATTATTATCGAAAAGGCGAACTTCAGTCCTATATTTTGCCTAATATATTAACCACCGAGAACATCAAAGCCACATATAACGCCATTTCATTTTAAACTTAAAAAAATGCTGCATCAAAGGGGTTATATCTTTATTGGCATGTCGGGGTCGGGAAAAACCACTTTGGGGAGGTTGATTGCGAGGGAAATAGGTTATGAATTTTTAGACTCAGATAAGTTAATTGAAAAAAAATTTAATTATTTAAACCTTTACAAAATAGTAGATCAATACCAAGAGGACTTGACTAAATTTTTAGAACTTGAGAAAAAAGTTTTAAACGAAATTGAATTCAAAAAAACCGTTTTAGCCACGGGAGGATCAGCCTGCTATTCTGAGGACGTCATTAGAGAAAAAAAAGCCATCGTCATTTACCTTCATATTAGCTGGGATTTGCTTAAGGAGAGGATTGGGGACTTCTCTGAGAGAGGGGTTATTCTTTTAAGAAAGGATTTAAAGAGCGAATACATGCACAGGAAAAAAATATATCAAAGGCTAGCCAACTTAAAAATTAACTGCGACCGCAAGCCCATTTCAAGCCTAAAAAAGGAAATCCTAACCAAACTCCCCTTAATGAAGAACCATGATTTCTTCAAATGACTTTATCCTAAGCATTCCGTAAGCATCTAAAGTCAATTTTCCTACGAATTAAATTAAGTTACATTAAGTTTAGTTAAATATTTGAATAAAGATGGTTTTTACAACGAAGTTGAAGCAAAAAATAACCAGCTACCTTTACCAGTTACCTTTTTTCATCGCTCTCATCGACTCTAACCAACTTATCGAGTTTAGCATCTTGATAGACTTTCTTAGGCACGGGTCTTAAATCTCGAATGATTCTAAAAAACTGCAGAACTCGAAGCATGTAGTAAGTCACATCTATTTCCCACCAGTAAAATCCCTGCCTCACCGTGCCGGGGTAATAATGATGATTGTTATGCCAACCTTCTCCAAGGGTTATAATCGATAAAACGAAGTTATTCCTACTGTCGTCATTGGTTTCGAATCTCTTACTGCCCCACATGTGAGCAAGTGAATTAATCGTCACCGTTCCATGAAAAAGCAGCACGCTAGAAATGCAGAAACCCCAGACTAACATCTGCAGGCCACTGGTGTTTAGTTGAGGGAAGTAAATATTCACTGCGTAACCCAGTAAGAAAATCAAAACTGCCGACAAGATGGGAACTAAAGTATCGAAGCGATTGAGAAAGACCAACTCCTTGTATTTAGCAAAATCCTGAATGAGTTCATACCTCGTTCTAAAGGCCCCATTGGTTCCTATCCAACCCACATGACTCCTTATGAAGCCTTTTTTGGGGCTATGAAAATCGTTTTCGGTGTCTGAGTAGCGATGATGGTGGCGATGATGAGATGCCCACCAGAGTGCTCCTCGCTGCACGCAAGCAGCCCCTAGCAAAGCGAACATGAATTGCCAAAAGCGGTTGGTTTTAAAAGTTTTATGAGAGAAATAACGATGATAAAAGCCAGTGATGGCAAACATTCTAATAAAGTAGTAGCCAAAGCAAAATATCAAGGCAAAGGGACTCCAACCCACCCAGATAACTCCCAAACATCCTAAATGAAGGATCATGAAGGGGAGCAACCTCAAATAATCAACTTGGTCGTCTTTCTTTTTATCACTACTTTGACTCAATTCGTGACCATCAAACCAAGATACAGTTTTTTTCATTAGTTTTCTCATTTTTAAATTAAAAACATCCTTTTTTTAAAAAAATCTAGCAAGAACCCTGTTGTAGAGTGGAAAGCATAAGGACTTTAAGACAAATGCTAGTATTGAACATCAAACCCTAATTATACTATGTTTAATTTTTTTGTCAAATTCTTTCAAACCCAAGAGAAATGCATGTTTTTTGAAAATGTAGTTACGAATTAAAAATTAAGAAGCGAATCATATTATCATTTTCTACTGAATTTATAATATAATTTAACTTCCAATTTTGATTAAAAGAGGGGAGTTTGGACTTTTATGAAATCTTCACGAAAATTCGTAATGGGTGGTAGTAGTTCGTCAGTTAAATTTTTTTGTTTCTTCTTGAGATGTTTGGAAAAATAGTTGACTACTTTTTAGGGAAAAAGGTAGAGAAAACCCGTATCATTCCATTAAGCACTAAAATAGTTTTTGTTTTTGGAATTTTTTTATTAATTTCTAACTTTACTACCAACTACATCAACCTTTCCATGAATCAGAATTTGCTGGAAAAGTACTTAAAAATTATTTTAATCAAGGACTTAAAAGAAATCATTCAAATTGCTAACAACCAATATGAGATCTATGCCTACACTGACGATTTTGAAGAAGCCGTTAAATCGCTCAAATTAAGCATAGAAAAGCTCTTTCCCGGAGAATTCTCTTTAACTTTTGCCTTGTTCAATGAAGAAAGAGATAAGTTAGTTTTTTCCACTAAAGACGATTTTGAGCTGAATCAAGAAATTTTAACCAGCATGGACGTGGATAACTTCAGCAAGGACAGCGTAACGGAATTTTCTTTTAACTATGCTAACGATCGTTATGTTGGGGTTTATCATTATCATCGGGAATTCGATATTTACTTCATTCGGGCTGAGGAGGAAAATTCTTATAAAAGTGAAACAGAACTCGCTTCCTTTTTAGTTTCAACCATCATCATCGTCATAACGATCATTTGCTGCTTTTTAGGTTTTCTCTTTATCAACAGATTAACCAATTACTTGAAGTTGATTACTGATAGGCTCATGGAAATGCAGGAGAAAAAAAGGTTAGACTTGATTGATTTGACCGGAGCGAGTAATGACCAAGTGACTTATCTAGGAGTGGTGCTCAATTCTTTATCTTTAACCATGAAAAACTTACTAGAAGTGTTTAGAAAATTCGTTTCTAACGATTTAGTTCAAAAAGCCTATAGGGAAAGAATCATCCGTTTGGAAGGAGAAAAAAGAGAACTCAGCGTGCTGTTCACTGACATAAAAAAATTCACTCTCATGACGGAAACTTTGGGCAACGACGTTATAAAGTTACTAAACTTATTTTATAACGAATCCATTGAAAGTATTTTAGATAGGGATGGGATCATTGGCTCTATTATAGGAGATGCTTTGCTGGCTATTTACGGTGCTTTGGATGGAGATAAAAACAAATCCTACCAAGCTATCATTTCTGGTTTTAAAATCATTGAAGATGCTGAGAAATTAAGGAGCATCATGATTGAGAGGAAGAGAGAATTGATGGCGGAAAATCCCGAGAGTTGGACTGAAGACAACGAGAGAATATTTAGAGCCGTCATGTTAGACGTGGGGGTGGGCATTGATGGAGGAGAGGTTTTTTACGGTAACATTGGTTCTAATCGGCAAATGACCAACACGGTGATAGGAGACAATGTCAATTCTGCTTCTAGGCTGGAAGGCTTGACTAGGGAATATGGAGTTTCGATGATTTGTTCCGAGTATGTTAAAAACGATGTGGAGCAAAACATGCCAGATTCAGGCATTTACTTTTTAGAAATAGATCGAGTGATCGTAAAAGGGAAAACTAGAGCGAAAACCATTTACACTCCCATCTTGGAAAAGGATTTAAGTGAGATTTTAGTTAACGAAGTCAAAAGTTATCAAGAAGGACTGAGCTATTACTATCATGGTAGTTGGAAAAAAGCTAACCTTATCTTTAAGGACTTAGAGCATCTCGAAGTCTCTAAAGTTATGGAAACTAGAACCAGACAAAGGCCTCCTAGCGATTGGCGTGGTGGCTGGCTAATGAAGAAAAAATAAAATGGAAAAAAAGCCTAAAAAAACATCTAAAGACAAAAAAATTAAGAAGAATATTTCCGATAAGTCAAAATCTACTAAATCAGCTAGTTTAGAAGATACTAAGAAAATTTTTCTAAAAAAAATGAGCGACCACTCCATTGAGCCTCCTAGTTTTTACTCCGTTGAGGAGAAATTTTCTGACACTAAAAAGAACATTAATTACCTCGGCTTCGTGGTTCTTTTTTCGTTTTGCCTTTTGCTCATAGGTTTTTCCTTTTTCATCATTAACTTTTTTGAAGAGAGGCAAGAAAAAATAAAATTCAACATGGAGACGTTTTCTACCATTGATATTGAAAAAGTTTTGAAAGAAGCAGGCAACTTTAAAAATGAATTGTTTGAAAATAGAGAGAAACTAGAAAAACTAGAGGAGAGAAGAAAAATTGAACTCAGCCAAGCCGAGACCCTTTATAACGCTAGGCTAGCCAGCCTGACAGGAGGCACGGGAATCAGCAGCGAATTGGAGCGGGCAAAAAGAGCAGAGTTCTCTCGGGACTTTAACAGCGCCAAGAATAAAATTAATGGAAAATACGAACCGGAGATTAAGACCATTAAAGAGGAGATTAAAGCACTCAGTCAAAAAGTGAGTGAGTTAGATCAACAGGCATTGGATCAGGCGGTTAGAAATAACGATTTTTTAGATTATCAAAAAAAATTATTTAATTCTAGGATTGAAACCATTGAGGAAAATTATAGGAAAGATGTCGTCAACCTTAGCATTAACTATGAAAATCAAATTCAAAGAATCATTAATTCTTTCAACCCAACGAGAGTTTCTGCTAAAGTCGAAAAAGTGATCCAGTCCAACGTTGATGAGTCCAAGGATTTAGCGGAAGTGAATTTGGCGAAATTAGACAAAAACAGCATTTACTATAGTTCGTTAACGAATTTTCAAAAACAAAAAGCGGATGTTCAAGTTATTTTAGACAGATTGGGCAGCATAAAGTTTTATAACAAAACTAGGGAGATGATCGAGTCTTTGGACGTGGTTGGGTTTGATGTTTTCACTACTGTTAATGAGGTTTATGGTAAAGCCAAGGAACAAGGTGACAAATTTGCTTTAAGCAAGGAGTTAATGGATTTTTACTTAGAAGAAAACGGGCTTACGGGCATGGTTATTTTCGTCGAGCCTAATGATCGAGTTATTTTATATATTAATGCTCTTTATAACGATGAAGGATTATCATCAGAGGGCTTTTTGATCGATAAAAGCACTAGAAATATCATTGGAGAATTCCAAGTGATGGAAAAAAGCGATTTGTTTTACAGCGTTAATGTGACTAGAAAAAGCAAAGCAATTGAAGCATTGACGCCAGTTGTTTTTAAATAGGAATGGATTAAAAGTTGATATGCTATGGTTAAACTAAATTTAAGAGCGTTATTTTTAGGGATGATTTTTTTGGGAGTTTCGGTTCTTGGGGCTCAGTCCATTGATTTGATCTACGTGGAAAAGAAATCACAAGGCTTTGAATTACGTTGGGAAGAAGTCCCGATCAATGTCATCACCAGTAGTGAATATGGCGCTTCCATAGAGGCAAGGATTAAAAAGTTAATCAACGACATTGGCATTAATAACTTTCAACAAGTCAGTAGGATTAGCTTAAGAATTTCAGAAAAAGGCGATTCTTTAGTCATTTTTTATCAAGCTTTTCCACTTGATAACCAAGATGTTAAGGACAACTTGGTTCAAGGAATCGTTTTTCAAGTCAATAACGATGGCAATTTGGTTTACGATTTTTCTGTTCTTAAAGACGATCTTTTGGTGAGGATTAATGGTATTTACGATGGCATGGATGAAGTCAAAAAGAAAATTAGTTCTGCCCTAGAAGATCCAGCCTATTACATTCAAAAAAACGACCCTGATTACATTTTGAATCAAATCCTTCAAAATAGAAAGAAATTAGAGGAGACTAATTTAGCATTAGAAAAAACCAATTTAGAACTTGAAAAAGCAAACTCCGACCTCAAGCGTTTCATGGAGGTTTGGTTAGCTTATCAAAACGCTTCCTTTATCAAAGGACCTAGACTCGTTGATGGTGAAATTAGGGAAGAGATTGTTAGGTTAAGGAAGGAAAATAGCGAAATAACCGTTAAAGAAATCGAAAATTCCATGAAAGAAAAAGGCATTAAAGTCGATAAAAAGACTATTCAATTGGTTTTAGCTTTAGACTTATTGGAATTTTTGAAATGAGTTCCCACTATTTCTTGCTTCCGTTTTTGACTTTCGTAGTATAATATAGTTTTAGGGGGCGTAGCTCAACTGGGAGAGCGCTAGCTTTGCACGCTAGAGGTAGTGAGTTCGATCCTCATCGCCTCCACATTTTCAATGATACTCAATTTAAGGAAGGATTAGAAACAATGAAGAAAATATTAATCATTTTGAGTTTTTTAGTTAGCATTTCGTTGTTCACAGCTAATTATAAAACAGATCGTGCCCACTCTGATGTGACTTTTAGCATCGCTCATTTACTAATAAGCGATGTTTCTGGGAGATTCGGAGATTTCGACTTCAACTTGGAGTTGGACAACAGGAACAGGATTAAGAGTCTAGTCGGTAAGATTCAAGTAACGTCGGTGGATACGAATAACGACAAAAGAGATGACCATTTGAGAAGTGCTGATTTTTTTGAAGCGGACAAATACCCAGAAATCACTTTTGAAAGCACCTCTTATCGAGGTAATGCCTCAAAAGGGAAACTGCAGGGAGTTTTGACCATTAAAGGCGTCAGCAAAAAAGTCACTCTCAATGTCACGCAAAGTAAAATTATCGATTTCAAAGGTAAGAAGAAACTGGGAATCGTTTTGACGACTGATATGGATCGAAGGGATTTTGGCGTTGGCGATAGCACTCCTAATGCGATCGTGAGCAATGATTTGGAAGCTAAAATCACCATTGAATTTGACGAGGCATAGGACTATTCCATAGCATTAAGCCTTGATCGGTTATTGTTTTTTTAGAAAATTGAGCACTGATTTTAAGTTTTCAGTTTCAATTTTCATCGGTGGCAAGGCCTCTAAAAAGGCTTTGCCATAGCTTCTTTTCATCACTCGGCTGTCCAATAGGATGAAAATGCCTCGATCTTGAGTGCTTCTAATCAACCTCCCAAAGCCTTGTTTGAATTTTATGATGGCTTTGGGTAGATAATAGTCGGAGAAGGCGTTCTTTCCTTTCTGGGTCAAATCGTTCATTTTCGCTTTTATGATGGGGTTGCTGGGAGTGGAAAAGGGTAGTTTCGTCATGATGAGAGCCGACAAGTTCTCGCCCTTAACATCAACTCCTTCCCAAAAGCTATCTAAACCCAAAAGGATGCATTGCGAGTTTCTTTTTAATTCATTTAGCAGTTGGTATTGCGGGAGATCTCCTTGAGTTAATATTTTGATTTCCTTTAAACTAGAAGCTTGTAACTGCTCTTTAAAATTATTCAATTGTTCTTTTGAGGTGAATAGTACCAGAGTTTTCCCCCGCAGGAAACGAGTTATCTGCAGAACTAACGCTAAGCTTTTAGCAATGAAAGTTTTGTCGGCGGTTTCTGGAAAGTTTTTTGGAATGAAAAGACGACAATTTTTCCTATAATCAAAACTGAAAGGAAGCGAGTCGTAGGCAATTTCGCCGGAGGCTGCTTTGACTTCAAGGCCCAATTGACTTAGGGTAAAATTAAAATTTTTCTTACCAGTGCTTAGGGTAGCAGAAGTGAGGAGAATTTTTTTCAATTTAGCGAATAGGAGTTCCTTGAGTTCGCTTTTCACCCACAGAGGCGTCAGCCAAAAAATGGCTTCATCGTTTTTATGAGTTTTTTTCTCAAAACTAATCCATTTAATAAAAAGATCATTCCTTTTCTGAGTTAAAAAATGCTCAAAAACCTCAAGTTCTCTTTTTATTGCTCCTAGCTGAGCAGACAGATCCAACAAATGCCATTCCATATCGGGATTGCTACTTTCCATTTTTGCTAAAAAAGAAAAAACACGCTCCAAACGATGGGAGATTTTAGTTAAAAAATTCACTAGTTTTTCGATCGCATTATGAAACTTTTTCTGCTGATGAACTAATTGATAAAAATCCTCGTCAATGAGCACATCAACTTTGTTCTTATAAAAAAAATCGCGTTGACTCATTTTAATGAACTCATTTATCGTTTTATTCAAAAGAGGAACATTGGCTAAAAATTGGTTGACCAAAACATGAATTTCTTTTAAAAAAATTTTCCAAGCCACTTTGAACTTACCCTTAGGAAGCTTTAAATCAACTTCTATTTTCTTTAATAACCCGCTTGCTAACCTTCCTCTTTTAGAGAAATTCATGACAGCGGATAAGTTGTTTATGATGGAATGAAGGCTAGTTTTATCGCTGAAATAAAGGCTGGCAATCTCTTCTAAATGATGGGCTTCGTCAATGATCAAAATTTCGTAGTTGGGTAGAAGAGCGAAATTATCGCTTGCTTTCGTTTCGCTTTTGAGTTTCAAATCCGACAATAGCAAATGATGATTGACGATGAGAATGTTGGATTTAGCGATTTTATAGCGATTTTTAATTTGAAAGCAGCGATTTTTAAACTGACACCTATTTATTCGGCAATATTCGTTCTCACACGCAAATTCTTGCCACAAGTCGTTTTTCGGCACGAAGGGAAGTTCGTTTTTGTCGCCTGTGGTGGTTTCTTGCGCCCAGTTTAAAATTTTTTGAGTCTCTTCCTCATTAGAATAAGAGAACAAATTGGGTTTTTTTTTATGACTTTGATATTTCCTATAGCAAAGGAAATTATTCTTTCCCTTAACCAGTAACGGCGTTAGAGAATTTTTAAAAACTTTACTAGCTATTTCAATGTCTTTTTTGAGTAGTTGCTCCTGCAGGTTTATCGTGCGAGTTGCTATGACGATTTTAGCGTTTTTTTTTTGAGCCCAAATGAGCGAGGGAATAAGGTAGGCAAGCGATTTTCCCGTTCCCGTCGGAGCTTCGCATAGATAAATTTTTTCAAAATTCAACATTTCAACGACTTTTTCGATCATTTTTTCCTGAGCAGGTCTCCTCTCGTAATGCTCAATGGAATCTTTTAAAGTCTTGGAAGCGTTGATGAATTTTAATATTTTAGCAAAAGATAAATGGCCATTATCTTTTGGGCTGCGATTCAAAATTTTAAGATGCACTCATTCATGAGAAAAATAAGAGCGGCGGCAAAAACAATTAAAAACAGAGCCCCGCTAAACCATTGTCGCCAGATTTCCTAATATTAGAAAAGCATCACCCCTAGCGAAGAAACCTAGCGAGGAAGAGAGTCCAACAACTAGCCTGTGCCCTACAGGACTTAAATTTTAAACTAGTTGATAACGTGAATTTAGCTTCTATTCCGCAGAGTGAAGTAGCTCCAAGAGCCTTTCCTTAGGCTGAAGGCCAATCACTTTTTCAACTTGTTTCCCATTTTTAAACAAAATAATAGAAGGAATGCTAGTGATTTCATACTTTTGAGCTATTTCAATGTTTTTATCAGTGTCTAGTTTGCAGATATTAAACTTATCTCCCATTTCATTGGCTATCTCGTCAATGATGGGACCCTGCATTTTACAAGGACCACACCATTCAGCCCAAAAGTCAACTAAAGAAACACCCGATTTTATAGTGTCATCAAAATTATCATCGCTAAGTATTTTCGTATTTTCTACCATCGTTATAACCTCAAGTTAATATTTTTATTTTTAATAAACTTCAAGAAATCCCCATCAGTATACAATATAACCATGAAAAATAAAATAATCAAACCAAATTTTAATTACTTTTCTTATTTAATTTTCATGGCAGTCCCTTATGCTAGAATAGGGGAAAAAGTCGCAAGAGTTGTTTCCACGAGTTGATTTTAAATTGTTTTAATGGGGTGGCTCTTTGAGTCGCCAAGTTTGACTTCAAGTTTGACTTCGAGTTTAACTTAGGCTTGGTTTTGAGTTTAGTTGGTGATAAATTAAACGAGAGCAAACGCATCGTTGTTAAAGTTGGCAGTTCTATATTAGTTAATCAACAGGGCAAAATCGCCAAATCTAGCATTGAGAACTTGATCGATCTCATCGTTACCCTGAGAAATCAACGCAAACAAATCGTTTTAGTGTCTTCAGGGGCAGTAGCCGCAGCTGACTTTAACTTCAAAGCTAATCTCATTTCTCTACCGTTAAAACAGGCTTTAGCTAGCATTGGACAAGTTAAGCTAATGGAATATTATCAAAAAGCATTTGCTAAGCAAGAAGTGGTGGTAGGGCAGATTTTATTCTCTAAGCATTCCATTAAAGATAGGATTGCTTATTTAAATGCTCGAAATACTTTAAGAGAACTCCTTAAGTTAAAGGCATTACCCATCATCAACGAAAATGACAGCCTAGCAACGGATGAATTTAAATTTGGCGACAACGACGTTTTAGGGGCTTTGACGTGTGGTTTGGTGGAGGCTGATCTTTATTTGATTTTATCTAACGTGGCGGGGTTTTACGATGATTTTCAAGGGCAATCAGGCATTTTACCCCTTATTAAAAAAATAGATGAAAGCATTTACGAAAAAGCTAATTTTCGCAAATCGGAATATGGCACGGGTGGGATGCAGTCGAAATTAAAAGCCTGTGAATTAGCTCGGCAATGGGGCATTCCCGTTTTTCTCACTTCCGGCAAAGTTAAAAATCTTTATGACAACATTTTCAAGGAACAAAACGGTACTTTGTTCTACAATGAAAATTATAAAAAAATTTCTAGCAAAAAAAAGTGGCTGTGGTCTAACTACGATGCTAAAGGAGACATATTCATCGATCAAGGAGCTAAAAATGCTTTGAAAGGCAATAAGTCGTTGCTGGCTAGTGGAGTGATTGAAGCTAAGGGAAATTTTCAAGCAGGGGATTTTTGTAATATTTTGCACCGGGGGGATCTATTGGCTAGGGGAATGGTTAATTTTTCCTTATTTGAACTCACTAAAATCAAGGGAAGTCATTCCACGAAAATTGCCCAAATCCTAGGCTACCCAGCTCATAGCGAAGTGGTGCATAAAGATAATTTGATTTCTTTTGAATAATAGAATAGTTTTATATTTCTTGAGCGGTACGCTCATTTTCATGAGCTTTCTTTTGTTAGCTTTTTTCCTATACGCTTACGGGGTGGGGGAAATTAGCTCTCTTGATTTTTACGAGGGTTTAATTCTAGTTGGATTTTTTTTCATCGCAGCTTTTTTAATGAGGCAATTTGGCAAGAGCAAGCTAGCTAACTTGACTTCCAAGGATGCCATTTTCTCAGTGACCTTGACTTGGCTTTTGATAGTTATACTAGGAACTATTCCTTTTTTATTTTATGGAGAAAACTGGGTGAATGCTTTTTTCGAATCGACTTCTGGTTTCACCACAACAGGTTCTACCATTTTTGCTCAAATAGATACGCTCCCCAAGTCGCTCCTTCTCTGGAGGTCCACTAGTCAATGGATAGGGGGCATGGGAATCATTGTTCTTTTCGTTACCATCATTCCTTCTTTAGGCAAGGCTAGCAAAATGCTTTTTCGAAGCGAAGTGCCCGGACCAGTCAAAGAGAATTTAACTCCTCATTTACGCGATACCGCTAAGCAATTATGGATTTTATACCTTGCTTTGACGATTATTTTGATTGTTATTTATAAACTTTTAGGATTAACTTATTTCGATAGCATCAATCACGCTTTTACCACGATAGCAACGGCTGGATTTTCAACGAAAAACGAAAGCATGGCTTTTTTTAGTCCTCAGGTGCAGTGGGTGGCAATTATTTTCATGACTCTTGGCGGAATCAATTTTGGGATTTTTTTATTGCTCATCACTCCTAATAGAAGAAAAATTCTCCAAGACAGCGAAACTAAATTTTATTTGATCATGATTTTTTTAGGCAGCTTAGTTTTCACTGCTATTTATTTTCTTTCCCAAGGCAACTCATTAAGCGATTCCCTGCGAATAAGTTTTTTCACGGTGGTTTCCATTTTAACCACCACCGGATACACTAACGTCAACATGAGCGAATTTTCTTTTGGACTGCAGGCTTTATTAATTATTTTCTTTTTTTTAGGCGGCTGCGGAGGTTCCACCAGCGGGGGAATCAAAATGTATCGCATCCTATTAACCCTCAGGTCGCTCACTTTTCAAATTAAAAAGTCATTAGATCCCTACCTCATTTCATCGATAAAAATTGCTAAAGTCAAAGTAGAGGACAACGTTGTTTTGAATGTCTTCATATTTGTTTTAGTATACCTCATTTTCTTTTTTTTAGGAAGCATTTTGTTTTTCATAGACACGCAAGATTTCTACTCTTCTTTTAGCTTAGCTGCTTCTAGCATTGGCAACGTAGGACCTTCCTTGGGAAATGTGGGCTCAGAGGGAAATTTAGCCATGCTTTCTGACTTTGCTAAATTGTTAAGTATTTTTTTGATGCTTCTAGGACGCTTGGAGCTATTCACCATCATTACTTTGTTTCATCCCCTTTTTTGGAAAAGGTATTAAAAAATTTCTCTCTTTATAATTCAAATTGTCTTGTGCAGGCGATGAAGGAACAGTTTTTTCAAAGAAGATTTTTTTAGTTTATCGTCAATGAGTTTCTCTCCTAATGAAAAAAGCTTTGAAAAAAGTTTTTCCTGAATGGTGGGGTAAAAATCTTTTTTACGCCTAGAATTAAAAACTACTTTCGTTGCCCTAGTTGCTTTTTTAGAGAGTTCCTTTTCCCAGATTTTATTCATAGTGAGCCGATCGTCGCTAGTGATTATTTTAAGCGAAGCTTTTTTTTTCAACTCGTGAAAATGTTTTTGGTAGAGGAGCAGTTTGGGTTCCATGAAGACATTCGGATCATTGGGGTCTGCTTTTAAATTTTCAAACAAAGGATGAAGCAAATTTTCGGTAGTTTTTTTTCTATCGTTAGTTTGAAAAGCAAATTCTTCAATGCCGTTAGAAACTGCATGGGCTTTGAAAGGGGAGTGCGTGAAATCATTGCCAAAAATAAAAAGCGTCTCCATCCCCATTTTTTCCAATACCCTAACGCCGGTTAAAGTGACGGAAGCATCCATGGGAACTAAGTTCCTCCTATTCAGTTTCAAATCATTGCTACAGAAATCATGCAGTTCAATCAAATCTATGAAAAAAAAAATCCGTTCCTTGCGGTTCAAAATCGCTGGCGAAGTCAACGAAAGGATGAAGGGAATGCCTTGATGCTGCCAGTTAAAATGATAAGTGTTGTAATAGCCTGCGTCACTGCTGATGAGGGCCGTTAAAGGTATTCCATGCTTTAATAACAAAGGAGCTATGCCGGCTAATGAAAAAATAGGGATTCTCTTACTAAGTTTCTTTATTTGCTGCAGGTTGTTTTCTACTGAACATCCGCTGACCACCAAAACCGCCATCTTTGTTTCCCCGATTAGGGAAATATTTTCTATGAGCGACATTGGAGAGAATTTTAAGTTGCGTAGGGCGTTAAGATACCAAAAGAGAGCGAAATATTCTTCCGTCACAACGGTGCTTTGCCTTTGCTTTTTCCAATCGGTGAAAATTTTTTGGCATTTTTGCTTGTTTTTTTCAGTTAAGTAAGGACTTTCAATCAAGACGGTTTTGAGCATTTCCTCGTTAGGTATTTGATGAAGGATGTTCGCAAATTCACCTATTTCAAAAAATGTTTTTTCTAGTTCTAAATTGACAGGCTTGCTATTTTCGCTAAGTGATTTTGATTTTTCAGCGAAAGATTTTTTCGTTGCTTGAATAATTTTTTGATAAATCTCTACATCAAATTTTTTTTCGTCCACGATGAATATTTTCAAGCCATCAAGCCGCTCGCCAGCTAGTAGAACTTGGTAAATGTGATAAAAAGGAAAGAATCCCAAAAAAATCACCGTTTTTGCTTTTTGCCAAGAAATGTCGTTTACAATTCGCTCTGCTTCTAAAAAAGGATCGTATTTGGAAGCCAAATATTTGCCTTCGGAAAAAAAAGTAATTCCTCTTTTCTTGGCAGGGAGGAATTTTAAAGAGGTTCCCACCCCTAGTTATTTTAAAGTATCGCTCAACGTGGCGCTCATGGAAGCCGGGAAGGCTATGATGATGATTCTTTTAATAGCCAACAAGTTATTCTCTCCCCAAGGACACTTATCGATCAAAGTTAAAATGCCTGCGACCACCAAGAGGGATAAAAAATAAGTGGCTAAAACTCTTTTAACGTATTCAAAAACGTGATTTTTAAAGTTAAAGCGGTAGAAATTAAAATAAACGAAGCTAGCAATTAAAAGAATGGAAAGGAAGGTGAGAATGAGGATATTGGTAAAGGGGAGAGTCTCTCCCAAACTCCATACTTCTTCGCTAAAAGATACGGGTATGGCAAAAAGGGCAGCTCCCACTATGATCTGCATGATATCGCGCGGTCTAAGCTCAATCATTAGGGGCTTGACGATTAAATTAAATATTTTGCCCTTATGATCTCTAGGATCTCTAACATGAGTTACCGAGTGGAGGTAGCCACCGATTCGCTTTATGGAACTTTTCTCTTGATCGTTGCTGCTAGGATATAATTCATGGGGGTTTACTTCTTCTAACGAAGGCAATTGAACTTGTTCGTTGGCTTTTTCTTCTTTCGAACTTTTCTTTCCCATGGCTTACCTTTCGTTTATTGTACCATGAATGAGATAAAAAATTTTTTCACTGATTTAAACGGTTATTAAAAGACGATAGGGGTTAAAAATTTATTTTAATTCTTGCCAAGATGTTGAATGTTATAATAAAACGTTCAACATCTTATTAAGGAAATACGCAAGAATGGATAAAAAGCACTTAGGAGAAAAGGATTTGTTTAGTGATTTTTTCAAGGCTAGGGGAAGGAAATATTATTTCGACGCCAAGAAAAAAGAAAATGGTGATCGCTACGTCACCATTTCGGAGTTACAGCCTAACAATGTTAAGTTTAAAAGGATGAGGATTCTTATTTTTGAAGAATACTTAGATGATTTCGCAGAAAAACTGCAGAATATCATTGATAAATTGAAAGAATCTTCTGATAAAGGCAACGAAAGATCTAGGGAAAAGATTAGCAATAAGTTCAATTCTACAGAGGAAAGTTAATCGTCAATTTCCCAATTTATTGGCTTTAGATTTTTTCTTTCTAAAAATGCATTGGCTCTAGCAAAGTGTCGGCAACCGAAAAACCCTCGGCTAGCGGAATAAGGGCTGGGATGAGGGGCTTCTAGGACCAAATGTTTTTCATGATCGATAAGTTCTTTTTTTCCAGCAGCGAATTTACCCCATAAAAGGAATACTAAGTTGCTCTTCTGAGCGTTTAGGACGGAAATGGTTTTATCCGTGAAAGTTTCCCAGCCTTGATTTTGATGAGAGTTCGGCTGGTTCTTGCGCACGGTTAGAACGCTATTGAGTAAAAAAACTCCCTGTTTTGCCCATGAAGTGAGTTCTCCATTTTGAAAATTTCTCTTTATCGAAAAATTGTCGTAAATTTCTTGAAAGATATTCAATAAAGATGGGGGAATGGGAATGCTTTTCTTCACTGAAAACGATAACCCATGAGCCTGCCCCAGACCATGATAGGGGTCTTGCCCCATGATGACGACTTTCACTCGTTCAAAAGGCGTTAAAAAAAAAGCGTTAAAAACTTCCTTCATGGGGGGATAAATCACATGGGACTTGATTTCTTTTTTCAAGAAAAGCCTCAAATTGGTCATGTAGTCTTTAGAGAACTCCTCTCCTAAAAACTTCATCCAATCTAGTGGCAGGGGGTCTCTCTTATTCATTTTTCATAGGCGAATGAAAAACATCAAAGCATTAACCAAGGCATTAACGGAGGCATTAACGAAGGGATTACATTTTAGATTTAGCTTCAATGGACAATAACTTTAAGCCTTTAGCAAGCACTTTTTTTATTAAGTTTAACACAAGTAATAAACTCTCGGAAAATTCTAATGATTGTCGGTTGGTTTTGTTTAAAAAAGGAACTTCGTTGTAGAGCTTGTGAAATAGTTTAGCCAAAGTGTAGAGGTAGTTATTGAGTTTATGAAATTCGAAATGATGAGTTATGCCTAGGATTTCGCTTTCAAATTCCATCAAATGAACTACGATTTCATTCAAACTAGTTTTTTCAAAAAAATCGTCTTTTATTTCATTGGGAGAAGCCATTTTGAAATTTTCCTTTTCCGCTTTTCTTAAAACAGAGCAAATCCTAGCATGAGCGTACTGAATGTAATAAATGGGATTTTCGGGCGATTCTTTTTGGGCTTCGCCTAGATCGAATTCCAAGGGGCTGTTAATGCTTTTCATGGAGAAAAAATATTTAATGACCTCGGTTGGTATTTCATTGATCAATGCCTCTAGGGTGATCAAAGTTCCATCTCGCTTTGACATTTTGATTGCTTGGGAGTCCTTCTTCAAAAAAACATGCTGGCCAATGAGAACGACCAGATTGACTTTGCCTTGACTTAGGATTTTGACGGCTCCTTTGATTCTATCCACATAGCCATGATGATCTGCTCCTAGCACATCCACTAAGACGTCATAGCCCCGCTTGATTTTATCGTAATGATAAGCAATGTCTACCGCAAAATAAGTGTAGCTTCCATCTGATTTGACCAGAACGCGATCCTTTTCATCTTGCTCTAAGGTCGAGCGAAACCACAAGGCATTGTCTTGCCGGTAAGCCAAATCATTGTCTATTAAATATTTTAGGGTTTTTTCTATCTTGTTTTCTAAGTAAAGGGTTTTTTCACTGAAAAAGCGATCGTGATGAACATTGATTTTCTTCAGGGTCTCCTTTTGCTCTTTGATGATGTCGGCAACGACTTCCACGTCGTTGTCTTTGTATTTCTCTAAATAATCCCCACTGTAGCCTTGTTCGGGAATGGGAGCGTTGTTCCTAATCGCTTCAACCGAGTTAAGCAAGTTGGTGATTTGCTTCCCAGTGTCGTTAATGTAGAATTCACCCTCTACCTCATGGCCAGCGTATTGAAAAAGGTTGATTAACACGTTTCCTACAATTCCCCATCTTCCATGCCCAATGTGAAGCGGTCCAGTTGGATTGGCGGAAACGTATTCAATGAGGATTTTTTGCGTTTTTTCATGAGGTATTTTTTTCAAATCGTTTTCCAGCAAGTATTTTAAAAATGATTTTTTCCAAGATTGATTTAAAGTTAAATTAATGAACCCCGGGGGAACGACTTCAATTTTGATGAAATGAGGATTCTTTTTAATTAGCTTTTCAATGGTTAAAGCAACGAGGTAAGGTTTTTGGGCTAACAAGGGCGATAAATGAAAACTCAGCTTAGAAGTGTAATCTCCAAATTTTTTTTCAGTTTTAGCAATTGAGTTTAAAATAGTTTCCTCAAATGTTAGGCGACTTTGGAAATTTTTCTCCAAGCTAGCCAAGTCAACCATCAGGCTTTTAGCTATTTCTCTTTTTATGAACATGATAAAGACCTTGACTAAAACTACTTAACTAAAACTACTTAACTAAAATGGTCTAATAGCATCCCTTTGATCTTGACGATTTTAGCAGCGATGGCGATATTATTTTTTTGTTCTTGAACGATTAAAGCCAGTAGGGATTCTAACTCTAAGTTGATGATGGTCACGATATGAAATTCTTTTTGAACTAAGGTTTTTTTGTCTAGGGAATTGATTTTTTTTAAGCCGAAACTTTTTTTAGTTAAACTTTTGAAGAAAACTTCTAAAGTGGCTTGGTAGCGAGCGAAGTTTTTTAGAGAGGGGTCTTCCTTCAAAATTTCACCCAGATGGTTCAAGTCGCTGACTAAGAGTTGGACTTGGTTGTTTAAGTTTTTCTCTCCTTCAATTTCATTGATTTCATTAGTTAAACTTTGGGAAAATGAATTTTTGGATGGCTCGGTTTTCTTGGCAGCCCTGCTTTTTCTTGAAAACGACTTTTTCGTCGACAGAGAATGGATAACTTCGGGAAGCATAGCCTTCCTATTAAAGAAACTAAAACCTAGTTATGATGTACGGCCAAGGATCAACGCTTCTATTAGCCACTTTCACTTCGTAATGAAGATGATTGCCCGTGGATCTACCAGTGTTTCCTAATAGGGCTATGACTTGACCCTTTTTGACTTCGTCGTTGAGCTCTACTAAGTTTTTAGAGTTATGAGCGTAAGCGGTTTTGAAGTTGTAATCATGGTCGACGACAACAACATTGCCATACCCATTTTTACTTCCCGAGAAAGAAACCACGCCATCAGCAGTGGCAATGATTTGAGTTCCCGAAGCGGAAGCAATGTCTACTCCCTCGTGAAATTCAATTTCATCTCTATTCGATATCGATGGGCGTAAGCCAAACCCAGAAGTTTTATAACCAACGTTATTTTTTAAAGGCCAACCATTAGGTATTTTGCTTTGAAAGATTTTCTTGACGACGCTGTATTTCTCCAATAGCTCATAGCCGGCGATGTTGTTATCAGCCGCTTCGATAACGGATTGAAATTCGTTTTCAGTGGCTTTTAGGTCGCTAGGGAAATCAGTCTCTTTGATTTTGGGAAAGGTCTTCTTGAAGGAAAAAGGCTTTGAACCCTTGCCCCCAATGCCATCTAAAATCAAATCAAATTCCGCTTGATTGCCTTCCTCGTAATCGTTAACTCTTGCGTAAAAAGTTTCCATTTCGCTCATTTGTTCATCGTAATAACCTTGTTTGTTTTTCTCTGCTTGTAAATTCCTTTCCACCTCATCGTTTAGAATGATGCCAAGGCTAAATAAAAACAAACTACTTAAAAAAACAACCACGAAAGCAGTGAATTTCAACGACACCTTTATTTTATGAGATTCGTAATTAGGTTTGGTTAAAACGACAAAGAACGCCCCATTTAGAGATTTCAAGGCAAATTTAAAACATTTGAACGGAAAAGAGATAAGCCAAATTACTTTTGATATATTTTTCATCATTTGTTTTTATTATCGATAATACTTAGCAAAGTAGTTATTAAATTTTTTAGTTCTTTCCTATGAACAATGCTATCAATGAAACCTTTTTCCTTCAAGAACTCAACGGTTTGAAAGCCTTGGGGTAGTTTTTGTTTAACAGTTGCTTCAATAACCCTCTCCCCAGCAAAGCCAAACTTAGCCCCCGGTTCTGCTAGGATGATATCTCCCAAAGACGCAAACGAAGCACTCACTCCACCAAAAGTTGGGTTGGTTAAAACAACTAAAAAAGGGACGCCATTCCTTTTCATCATTTCCACTCCGCTGCTAGTTTTAGCCATCTGCATTAAAGAAAGGACTCCCTCCTGCATCCTCGCTCCACCGGAACTAGTTACGAGTAGGAGTGGTCTTCTTTTTTTTACCGCTTCCTTCATGATTTGGTATATTTTGTCTCCGCAGGCAGTGCCCATGCTCCCACCAATGAATTCAAAAACCATGACTCCTAAAAAGATTCCCCGGCCAGCCATTTTAGCCTTTCCCACGATCGCGCTTTCATTAAGTCCATTTTCCCTTAAATTTTTTAGTTTCTTAAGGTAAGTGCCAGTTTTATTATCTAGGAATTTCAAAGGGTCTTTGGGCTTATTATCGTTAAACATTTCTTCAAAAGAGTTTTCGTCCGTGAGCAAGGCAATCCGCTTGTGAAAAGGAAGATGAAAATGATGATCGCAGTGCGGGCATAAATTCAAGTTATCATTTAATTCGTTAGCGGTTATTTTTTGGCTGCAGCTAGCGCATTGATGCCAAGAGCCTTTAGGGATTAAACTATTTTCTTGTTCGCTTTTGACGTTGGAGTATTTAGGTTGGTCTATCCAGTTGCTACTCATCGGCGTTGTCTGCTTACGCTGCTATTCAAAAACAATTGCTAAAAAAAGACGGTGATAATATAATTCTATCATAGGTATCGGGTGAAATATGAAAAATAGATGAAAAAATTTTTTCTAAAAACAAAAGAAAACTTCAAAACGCTGGTGATTAAATACAAAAAAATCATGCAGCTCATCAACATAAGAAATAAAAAAACCTTGCTATGGATTTATTTAGGCACTGTTTTGAAGTCTTTTTTGGATTTTATCGGCATTGGAATCATTCTTCCTCTTTTGGTTGCTTTATTGAAACCCGAACTCATCAGTCAAAATAGGATCATAAAAGGTTTTTTAGAAGGTTACTCCCCACTGCGAGGAAATGATTTGTTGGTTTTTTCAGCCATTTTCATCATCGCCTGCTATTTCTTTAAGAACATTTACACTTATTTTTTTATCGTTTTCAGGGATAAATTTATCATTTCATTGAATAACAACCTCTCCGTCCGATTGTTTAAAAACTATTTATATTCCCCCTACGAATTCTACGTGAATCAAAAGAAAACCACCCTCATCCAAAACATCACCCATGAAGTCAATCAAGTGATTGATCGGTTTTTTCAACCAGTGTTGGAATTAACGAATAATCTACTAACCATTTTATTCACTTTAGTTTTCTTGTTTTGGCTGGATTTTTCTTCCTTTTTCATTTTAATTTTCACCATCTCCCTTTCCATTTACCTTTTTACCAAGTACTCTAGGAAAATCATTCATAGCACTTTCGAAGCTCACCAGTTCAATAATCGCAAGAAGAATAATTACATACTTCAGGCGTTGAACGTCTTTAGAGAGACGAAAGTTGTAGGAAAAGAGAATTTCTTCTTAAACGAAATTAAAGAATTAAACAACAAAATTAAATTTTTGGATTTGAGAATTGCCAAAATCATCGTCACAAGACGCATTTTTTTTGAAACGGTTTTAATTTTAATAACGACTTCAACCATCATTTATATGATTTTGCAGAATCAGTCCAAAGAAGAAATCGTCATAAAAATGAGCATTTTCGTTTTATCAGCCATGCGGCTTTTGCCCATAGCTTTAGACATAACGACTACTTTTAACGAAGTTTTTGCCAGCAAAGCTTCCATTGAAGTGGTTCGAAAAGACATATCCTTACTCGAAAAGCAAAATCTCAAGGACAGTTCAAAGTTGAAACAATTCAAAAGAAACATCGTATTTGAAAACGTGTTTTTTAAATACGATCAGACCGATAAATTTGTTCTAAAAAACATCAACTTAGCAATCAACAAAGGCAAGCAAATCGCTTTCGTCGGTCCTTCGGGTTCGGGGAAAACCACCATCATAGACCTCATCATTGGTTTGCTGAAACCAACTAAAGGTAGCATTTTAGTGGATGGTAAATCCGTGGTCGATAAGAACGACGTTTGGACCTATAAGATAGGCTACATCCCCCAAGACATTTACATCACCAACGACACTATTTTAAAAAACGTTGCCTTAGGTTATCGAGAGGAGGACGTGAACATAAAAAGAGTCACTCAGGTGCTCAAAATAGCTCAACTATATGACTTTGTCATGAAAACAGAAGAGGGACTAAATAGCTTCATTGGTGAGAATGGGCTTAAAATATCGGGAGGACAAAAGCAAAGGCTGGGAATTGCTCGGGCACTCTACCATAGGCCAGAGATTTTGATCATGGACGAAGCAACCGCTGCTTTAGATAACAAAACGGAAAAAGAATTCATAAACACTTTGAAATCCCTACCCAAAAGCATCACCATCATCATGATAGCCCACCGCCTCACAACCGTGGAAAACTGCGATCAAGTCATCTTCATTCACAATGGAGAAATAATAGATAAGGGAACTTTAAAAGAACTGAAAAAAAATCAACTATTCGCTAAAGAAGTTCTAGGAGATCTCGTTTAATTCCACCATTTTAGTTTAACTATTTTTAACTATTTTTTTAACTATTAATAGCTTCGTCGCTAAGCAAGACGGCTTCTCGCATTTTGTTTTTAGCATGCACTAGTTTTTCTTTCACCACCTTATCGCCCAAGGCTAATATTTTCAAAGCGTAATGGGCTGCGTTCTTTGCTCCTGCCACTCCCACAGTCATGCATGCCACGGGTACCCCAGCGGGCATCATAACGATGGAATGAAGAGAATCCTCGCCCTTAAGGGGGCTGTTATCAACGGGAATGCCAATGACAGGTAGATTGGTGTAAGCAGCACAAACTCCCGGAAGATGGGCGGCGAAACCAGCTGCTGCGATGATTATTTTACAGCCTTTTTCCTCTGCTCCCGTGATGATAGCCTTGGTTTCCTCCGGCGTTCTATGCGCTGAAGTTATTCGTAGTTCATGCTTTATTTCAAAGTCCTCTAAAATCGCTTTCGTATGATTAATAAAATCCAAATCGCTTTTACTTCCCACCACTATCAAAATATCCATTTTTATTTTCCTATTATTTTATTTAAAATCAAAGAGCAGTTCCTATCAACCATTTGAAAAACCTTCTCGAAACCACTTTCGCCGCCAAAATAAGGATCGGGGACTTCCAAACTTCCCGCTTTCCCCTCTTCATAACAGCGAAAAAGTTTAACCTTATGCTTCAACTCTTCCTCAGTAGCATTAATTATATCGTGATAGTTGTTCAAATCCATGGCAAAAATGTGATCAAAATTACGAACGTCACTAGGGGGGTTAAATTGCCTCGCCTTATGCTTCAGGGAAATGCCATGCCTTGAAGCGGTTTTTATCATCCGGTGATCGCTGCTCTCTCCTTGGTGCCAAGCCCCTATCCCACAAGAGTCGACTTCAAAACGATCGCTTAAGCCCTCATCTTTTATTTTTTTGAGCATCACATAGTGAGCCAGCGGAGACCTACAAATGTTCCCTAGGCAAACGAAGAGGAGTTTCTTTTTTTCCATTTTAACGAGCTAAGTTACCTATCTTAGCCAAATCAACCGGGTATCCGCAATCCACTAATTCTTGAACTACCCTCTTCCTGTCTCCCTTACTCACCCTAGAAAGGATTAAAATGCCATTTAAATGATCAAACTCATGCTGAATGCAGATGGCTTGAATCCCTTCGGCTACCAATTTTTTTGGTTGAAAATTTTCATCCCAATAGGCGACCAAAACACTCCTAGCTCTCGTTATGTTCATCCTAAGGTTGGGAATGGAAAGACAGCCCTCCTCTTCCCTAGACAAATCAGTAGAAAATTTTTCAATGACTGGATTGATGAAAACCAACGGGCCCTTGGTGGAATTGGGAATGTCCATGACGAATACTTTTTGTAAAACTCTAACTTGAACCGCTGAAATTCCAATGCCTTTAGCAGCATACATTGTTTCAATCATGTCGCTGATTAATTTTTCAAGGGATGCGTTTTTCTCTTTCACTCTTACGCTAGGCTTGTATAAAACATCGCCATCGCTGTCGTTTAAGGCTAATATTGGTCTAGTCAATTCAATCGTTCGAAATTAAAAAAAGACTCTGTTTAACAACTGCTTAATCAGCAACTGGTCGTATTCATCCGTTAACTTAAATAAAAACAAGCCAATTAAACTATTTCTTGGAGCAAAAACCCTGTATAAACTGAGCGGTTCGTTCTCTTTGTTCACAAAAGATAAACTTTTCATGATCTCCTCATCTTTGATAAAGTTCATTTTCTTGATGAGTAGGGGATTTAGGGGATATTCTTTATCTAGTGCTTTATCGGTGGAGTAAATTAATTTTAGTTTTCCAAGGTTGCGATTAACTAGAAAAATAAAAATAGTGGTGAAATTCAAATATTTTTTAAGCAAGTCAATTTTCTCAACGAAAGATTGCTTAAGGGGATAATTGAGTGGGATGAAGAGTTTCTTTTCAAAAAACACTCGACAAAGTTTCTCGTAGGAAGTGTTTTTTTCTTTGGCTTTTAAGTAATTTTTTAGAGAGAAATCTTTATACAAGTTCCCATCTTTCTCAAAGGGCAGGATTTTTTCTTCTAAAAATTGTTGAATGACTAAATCTTGCGATTTTTTTAACAATGACATTGGTTACTTTATGGAATTCATTAGTTTTAAATAAGTGCCATAGTATTGCGATTTCACAAATTCCGCTAGCTTTTCATCGGGAATAAAAGATAGTTGCTTATCTAAGTAAAAAAGCAACTCTTTAGTCTCTTTATTCAGCAATATATTATTATCAGTTTTACTAACTTTAATGCTTTTTTTCGAAGCAGTTTTTTTACTGGGTTTTTTACTACGGCTGGGAGGGCTCTTTTTGTTGACCTTTTTTTTAGCAATATTCGAAGCGGAGCCTTGTTGTTCATCTAATCCCGATAATAAGTTGCTCATTTCGTTGTTCGATAGTTTTATGACTTCTTCAGTTTGAAAATCATGTTCTTTATTGAGCGACAGGGCATCCTCTTTAACTGGAGGCGGTTTTTTTTCTTCATGAAAAGGAGTAGCCTCTTCTACTTGGCTAGCTTCCTCGTCTAGGGCAAAATCACTTTCATTCTCAACTTCCGCCTCGGATAAATCAACTTCCTCTTCGCTCTCTAGGACTTCATTTTCTTTTTGATCGAAATCGTCTAAAGGCTCTTCTTTTTCATCTAAATCTAAAGAATCAATTTCATCAGAGGGGATTTCTTCAGTTTTATCTAAACTATCAATTTCCTCAAAGTCAATGTTGTCAGTGATCTCGCTAAGTTCGTCACTAGTGAGTCCGACATCTTCATCTATATCTAAGTCGTCTTGTTTTGATTGGTTTGGTGTTAAATCGTTCATGATTATTCTTCTTTATTTTAGAGTCTTTTTTTCTAATGAAATAGTCATCAAAGTTAACTGCTTTTTTAATAAAAAATTCATTCGGGAGTTCCTTTTTCGCTAATTCACTGTTAAGGTAATAGTTTTTGTTTATCCTTAGTTTAGCAATTAAATTTTCCCAATTTTGCTTCTCGCTGACTTTAATGGTACCATGATTTAAAAGTGACTTGCCAAAGACATAAACTTCGTTTTCAGCAGGTAATCTGTAAATATTATCGATATTTTTTTGCTGCTCAACCGGTAAAAAACCATATATTAACCCGAAAAAAATTGGGCTTGTTAATAGCAAAACCATTTTCAATAAAATCTTCCTCTTTTCGTTCAATAGTTATTTTTACTCCAAAAAAGTTTATGTTTTAAGGTTTCAAAATGGTTTTCCAAATAAGGCTTTATGAAAGAAAGTTTTTTACGAGAAATTCGGCAAACCAAAGAGTCCACTTTTTCATCGCTTTTTTCCCCATCAACGATGATTGCTTTTTGGTTTTCATGCTCGTTTTCAAAAATCACTTTGATTTCATCAAATTTAGACATGACGATTGGCTTTAGATTTAAGGAATGAGGAGAAATGGGCGTCAATATGAATGCTTCAATATTGGGAGCTAATATGGGTCCCCCTGCGGATAAATTATAAGCCGTTGATCCGGTCGGAGTAGCAACGATGATCCCGTCGCCTTTAAATTGAATTAAGTTTTTACCGTTGATAGAGACTTCGAATCGGATCGGTTTTCCTTGTTTGAGGCCAGTCACGATCAATTCATTGAGTACGAGGTGCTTTTTCTTTTTGTTTTGAACTTCTATTAAGTGACGTTCATCTATTTTTAAGTTGTCATTTTTTAAGTTATCTTCCAGTTCAATCACTTTTTCAATGACGGCAAAGGAGGCCTCTTTAGGAATGCTGGTTATGTAGCCTAGTTTGCCAAAGTTTATGGGAACGATCAACGTTTCTCTTAAATTTTTAACGTGTTTAAAGGTATTTAGAATGGTGCCATCCCCGCCAAAAACGATGATTACTTTTGCTTGTTGGATTTTTTCTATGTTCGCATTTTCAAATGGATAGCTGTCAATTAATTCAAATTTAACCTTTTTGTCTAGTAAAAACTTTTTTATTTTCTTAAAATATTCGTTGTTAAAACTTATTTTTTGATTTTTAATTAGAATCATTTTTAAATTTCAAGAATTGATTTTGGTACAAGAAAAAAATGGTATAAAAAGACAAAATGATCATTTCAGTAGATTTAAAGTTAAAATCAGTGAGCCCATTACCGACGTAATTGATGAAGGAGATAGCAACGGCCAAAGAGAGAACCGATTTTTTTCTGAAAAAATGGTAAAAAAAAGAACAAACCATCACCAAAGTCACTGCATAAAAAAGCATAAACCCAATCACGCCTGTTTCCGACAACAGACTAATAACGTCGGAGTGCGGTATCGCTTGCGTAGTGACCCAGGGATGTATCAGATCGTGGTATTGGGGATAGTGGATTAAATAATCTCCAAAAGTAAAGGCACCAGTCCCAGTTATGGGAAATTTAGCGAAGTTTTTCAAGCCAATTTCGTAAAGATAATACCTGATAGAAACTGAGCGCTCAAGTCCGGCCTGCTCCTTGGGGTTAGTGAGCATGCTCCAAGTACTTTCTATTCTTATTGAAACGGGGTTTTCGGTAAAGACAATTAAGAAAGACGATAGCAGAGTTAGGGTTAAGAAGATTTTGTACTTGCGTTTTTTAATAAAAAAGCAACTCCAGACAATCATTAAACTAAAAGTAGCTACGATGTTAAATTTGCTCCAGTTGAGAAGAAAACAAATGAAAAAAACGATTAGCAGTGAAAAAAAATACTTGTTTAGCTTGGGAGCTACTTTCATCTCCATCATTCCCAGTAAAAGAAAAATGAATTGAGAAAAAAACAAAGATAAAGTGATCGCTGAACGATAAGGGCTGAGTAATCTAAAATGACCCTCAGCGAAGAATTTCTCTAAAGTTAAATAATCACGCCCTTTTATGGTTAAAGTTTTAAAGTCTACGGCCTGAAGGAGGTTGTTTGCATTGAAGTAAATGATATAAATTAAGTTTAGGGAAAAACCCAAGGTCATCAAGATAAAAAAGTAGAAAAAAGTTTTTTTTTTGATGGGAAACAAATGAAATAAAACCAAAAAAAGACTCGTGAGCAATAAGTAATTAAAAGATTTATGATTAATGATGTTCAAGTAGTAATCGGGGTTTAAATTTATTTTCCTAAGCAGAAAAGCAAGGTAAAACCAATAAATGAAGCCAAATAGAAATATTAAGAGGGCTTTTTTTTTAAAAGGTGTTTTCTTTACCGAGAAAAAATAACCTAGCAGGAAAGTAGAAAAAAACAAACTGAAATAACTAAGAAAAATTCTTTTGAAAAGAATATTGGAACTATTCCTATACGACAAGAAGCTAAAAACCAAGATCAAAGAAAGTAACGACAGCAATAAAAAGAACAGTTTCTTCCTATCATTAGAACTAATGAATAATTCTTTTAAAATCACGAACATAAGCAAGGAAAACATAGCAATGTCACTACCGATGGAGAAATTGGCTAGGCCAAAAACAAAAAAGAAAATCCCCAAGATAACGTGATTTAACTGGTGATTGAACTTTGAAAAATTTTTCACTTGAAAAAAATTGACTACTGAACTCACTTTAGACATTATTACTCCTTTTACTAACTCAAGGCTTTATTCTGGTTTTTAAATTTAAAAACGCAAGCATAAGGACGAAAAATAAGAGGTAATACAAATGCTCTTTGGGATAAATGGGTTCCAACTTACCAAATTTGACTTTTATCCTGCGCATTTCTGGTTTCACTAAATAAGAATTAAAATAATAGTTCGCCAAGTGCCTTTCCTTTATGGGCTGACCCTCATGATAAGCCCTCCAGTCTGGATTTCCTCCATTCAAAAAAACCAATATTTTAGGTTCTTTGATGTTGATTTCTATTTCATATTCTTGTGGGTCATGCTTTAATAAAACCAAAGCACCAGTTTCTTCTGCGTCCGTTTCCGGCACGGCACTTCCATTAGTGACCCTAGAGGTTTGGTTCTGGCGATAATCATACAGCCAGCCAAGTTCCTCATTTTTTTCAAATTCGTTTAAATCTAAATTATAAACAACGGAAGAATGGATTTTAAATTCATTTGAATTCAAAACTTCCAATTCAGCTTCCCGGCTTCCCACGACCCTCAAATCATCAGCCAAGTAAAATCGCTCCAAAGTGTCCCTCACTTGGTAAATGAATATTTCTTCTCTAGTTGCTTCGCTACTCAGGCTTTCAACTAAAAATATTTCCGGATGCTTTAATGGGCGATTGGAAAGCAAATATTTCACGTTAGCTAATTTATAAACCCTGAGATCTCTATTATTAATTTTCGTTAAATAATCCAAGTCCCCCTGAGGCAGGCGACCGGTTCTAATAGCCCAGTATTCCATCAGTTCAATGTCGTTGGGGATAGCTAAGTTCCATTTGAAATAGTTCAAGTAAGGACTGTCAGGCGACACTATTTTTACTCTAAAAGGCCCTTGCTCCTTGCGCATCTGCTTGAAGAAATTAGTCAAATATTCGCTTTTATCAGTAGATGGTGGTTGAAAATTGAAATAATGCCTGTTGACTAAGAATTGGTCCAAGAGCAGGAGACAGGCAAATGCTATCGCTAAGTTTCTCAATTTAGGACTTAGCGTGTTCCATTTTCGGCTGGCTAAATAAAATAACAAGTATAAAGCTAAGTTGTAGAACACGAGAGCCTTCACTACATAGAAAATGATGTTTTCGTAAATTAAATTAACCGTTAAATTATTGTTAAAATATCCATTGAAAGTGGTCTTGAGGTTGTTTTCGTTGGCTAAAACGAAGACCATTCCTAAAATCAAAACAACATTGGCGAAAATTAAAAATTTCTTAAAGAAACCAGCTTCTCGAGTTGATTTCTTTCTGGATTTTAGTTTTTGATAAAAATGGTTAACGCCATAGGCAGCCAAGACTGAGACACAGAAATGAAGGATGAGTAAAAACTTATTGGGATTACGTAATTTTTCCATGCTCGGCAAGTTATAAAAATATTCATATAGGGGAAAATAACGCCCATAAGATAAAAATAAGTTCATTAAAATCAAACCCAACCAAAGCCATTTTATTTTGCTCTTAACGAAAAAAAGCGAATAAAACAAAAATATGCTTAAGAAAATCCCAAAATAATTGGAAGCCAAGCTATAATTAAAAATACCTTGGCGATTTTCGCTCCAAGAAAGGCTTCTCCCCACTCCCCCCCAATAGGGATTTTCCGGATCGTTCGATAGAAAGCCAAAAATCCCTGGAACAAAGAAATCCAACGTTTCCAGCTTGGGCAGCGACCATTGCGTCGCCCAGTCCCATTGTCTTAAGTCCCGATCTTTCTTGCTCAAATCAGTTGAGTGGGCGGAACTAGGAGCGTCTAGGGCAGTGTCGGCTTGTTCCTCCGAAGCGGCTTTGAGGGAACTTTTTTCGCCATTCTCGCCATTTTCACTGTTGGGCTCACTTTGAAGAATGGATGAAAACGGCTTGCCCGTCAAGCGAACATAAGAAGTGTCAATCGCTGAATAACCTAAGAACAAAAAAACAAATGGAATTAGCAATATGAAAGCAATGCCTTGCCTGTGTTTTCCCAAATGTTCTTTTAAAGTCGTTTTTCCATTTTCACGATTAAAAAATAAGAACAAGCAATAAAAAGTCAGCACCGGAAAAAAATAGGCATAAGTCTGGAGAGCATTGTGAAATAAAGCAAGGGTCAAAGACAGCGCTGCTAGAATAGAGTAGAAAACGTTATCTATTAGCTTCGTTTCTTTTTCGTTATACCAGATTTTGTTGATCAGAGCAAAGATGACGGCAAAGTAAATGACCGTGTACATTTTTCCCAAATGCCCAGTCCGCACATAGCTGTAGTAAAGGGGTGAGAAAGTCAGCATCAAAGAGCCAAGCAAGGCAGGAAACTTAGCGAAGCGAAAACTCTTAAAAAGATAGTAGCTAGCCAACAATGCTAAAATGGTTATCATGACGTAGGTCATGTTGGTCGAGAAGCCGTTAAAATCAGGCAGTAAGAATAAGAAGAGGTCTTCAACAGTGAATTTACTGGGGAAAAAACCATAGCCCAGCCAAGGAGTTTGACTCCATTCTCCGTAAAACCTAGCAAGGTTTAAAAAAATGCCTTGCTGCGGCTTGAAATCATCGCCAATTAAAACTTGTCCCAAAAACATGGGATAAAAGAGGGCTGCTAGAACACAAGTTACCAACGCAAGGTAAAGGTAGTTTATTTTTCTAGCCACCGTATTCGCTCACTTCACTTAAGTAGTTAGATTGGTAGTTAGATTTTTCAAACTCATCTTATTTATTGAAATTTTAGCGAGATAATTTTCATTGAGTTAAGCTTAGTCAAATCTGGTTAAAATTTATCTGGTTAAATTTTTTTTTTGATTTCTTTGATATAGGAACTAGTGGATAATTATACCATGGCTGCGGTCATGAAAAAATATTTCGTGGTCGTTCGGGATCATTTAAATGAGTTTAAACTTGGTTTTTGAAATTAAAAAATATTTACCCCGAGCGAACTTAAGTTGATATTACAATTACCCAGTCTTGCTAGCAAGCAAGGGAGTTTAGAAAGTGAAAACAAAACTTAGTTCTTTAAAACTTAGTTCTTTGAAACTTAGCTTCTTAAAGGGAATTGGTCCAATGCTCTTTCTTTTTCTCGTTCTCTCATTTCATTTCGTTTTTTCAGTAGAAGTTACTAATCCTAAATACAGCAAGTTGCTAAAGGATTTGCTCGCTCATTCCGTTGAAGAAGTCAGCGTTAGCGAACTACGAAGCGACACCAATGACGTTATTTATTTAGACGCTAGAAAGCGGGCGGAATATGACGTTAGTCATATCGAAAACGCTGTCTGGGTGGGCTATAAAAAGTTTTCAATGAAATCCATGAGCGGCATTCCTAAGCATAAGAGAATAATCGTTTACTGTTCCGTTGGTTATCGCAGCGAGAAAATAACCGAAAAATTAGCCAAGAATGGCTACGACAATGCAGCTAACTTAGTGGGGGGTGTTTTTGAATGGGTCAATCAAGGCGGAGCTGTTTACAACAAGCAAGGCAAATTAACTCGTAAAGTCCATGCTTTCAACCAAAAATGGGGCAAATGGTTGAGAAAGGGAATTAAAACTTATGAGTGAGTTGGAAATGAGAGCAGGCAAGGTCAAACCAAGTCAAACCAAGTTGAAGCAGTCGGGGAAATATTTTTGAAGAGAAATCGCCATGACTAGGATAAACGTCTTCATCATTGGCATTCAAGGAAGGATGGGAAATGCTTTGATAAAACTCATGCACGACAATAACCTTGCCGCTAGCGCCAAATGCTTTAGCGATGTCGTGGGAGGAGTGGATAGGGGAGATCACGCCCAAGAAGGCGATATTCCCATTTTTACTCGTTTAAAAGACGGTCATTTTTTTTTAACTAAGCAGGGAAAGGGAATTGATTTCATCGTTGATTTTTCTAGTCCCGAAGCCAGTCTCTCTGCCCTTAGCGAGGCTGATGATTTGGGAATGAAAGCTCCCTTTATCATTGGCACGACGGGTTATAGCTTGGCGGAAGAGGAGAGCATTTTAAAATTTAGCAAGCGATTTCCCATCGTTAAAGCCGGTAACTTTAGTTTGGGGATAAACGTTCTTTTGAAGCTAATTCAACAAACGCTTTTCTATTTGAAAGACGATTATGACATAGAAATCATCGAGCATCATCACAATCAAAAAAAAGATGCTCCCTCGGGTACCGCTAAAATGCTCTTAAGCCAAATCCAAGACGCCGAGAAGTTTTCTGAGTACGCTGTGGTTACTAAACGAGAAGGCAACATTGGCAAGCGCAACCAACGAGAAATTGGAGTTTTTGCCTTAAGGGGTGGCGGAGTGGTGGGCGAGCACCAAGTTTATTTTTTCTCCGAAAACGATAAAATAGTTTTAACTCACACTGCTTTTAATCGCAAGGCTTTCACCAGCGGAGTCATCAAGGCCATTGATTTTTTAATGACGAAAAGACCTGCGGGGGGGCTTTTCAACATGGAAGAAATTTTAGGCTGAATTTAGATTGGAAATTTAGCCCCCGAAGTAGCTCCGAAGTAGTCTCAGAGCTCGCTGTGGTTTTGTCCTTTTGAAATGAAAAAACTTTTAGAAGTCAGCGAAGCAGAAAAAAAGCTTGCTCCCATCCCCATTGCTTTTAAAACCAAGACGCTGGACTTAGCTCGCGTCTTAAGAAGCGAAGCCCATTTTCTGCTTAACAAAGTCACCGCCAAAGCCATTAAGACCGATCGCGATTATCCTCCCTATGACAGAATCTGTTTAGATGGGATTGCCATTCGCTACGATGAGAAAACCCTGAGGCGAGAATGGCAAGTTAGGGGAATGATTAAAGCAGGCGATGAACCAGTGAGGCTTGAAAGCCAACTTTTGGCTTGGGAAGTCAATACTGGCGGAGTCTTGCCGATTTTAGCGGATACGGTGATTCCTTATGAACATTTGACTTTCGTTAAAAAAAAAATTGCCGGTAAAACCCTCACCCTAGCCTTTTTGAAGGACAATCATGGCTACCAAAAGAACCAAAACATTCACCCGAAGGGAAGCGATTTGAAAAAAAACGAGATTGCCTTGCCGAAAAACACGAGGCTTCTCAGGCAACACATTTCGTTATTAACTTCTTTGGGAGTCAAAGAAATAAAAATATTGCAGCCACCCCAAATCACCGTTATCCAAACCGGTAGTGAGCTCGTTCCCTTCACCAGCAAAGCGTTTCCCCATCAAATAAGAATCTCCAACCTTTGGCAAATGAAAATGCAGCTAGAGAGCGAGGGTTTTCCAGTGGCAGCGAGTGAAATAGTACCAGATGATTTTAAGGCAACCACGAAAGCGTTGAAAAATGCTTTAGCACAGTTTGATTTGATCATCGTCATTGGAGGTATTTCTAAAGGCAAATTCGATTTCGTTAAAAAATCTTTAACTCAGTTAAAAGTGAAAGAAATTTTTCATGGAGTTGCTCAGCGTCCGGGAAAGCCTTTTTATTTAGGATGTTTTACTAGAAGAGGAAAAAAGATTCCCATTTTTTCCTTGCCGGGAAATCCCCAATCCGCTTTGGTTTGCTTGAAAAGGTACGTCATTTCCTTTTTGTTTAAAAAATTAAAAGCTTACCGAAAGCCGTTAAAAATTGAACTAGCCAGCGATGTTACTTTCAACAAACCACTGACCCTGTTTCAACTAGTTCATTTGAACGAGCAAGGTCAAGCAGTTGCTGTCAAGCACCAAGGTTCCGGGGACTTTAATGCTTTGGCTAAAAGCGATGGCTTTATCGAACTCCCACAAAACAAAAATCAGTTTTTTAAAGGCGAAAAATTGGATTATTATTCATGGCATTGAGGGAATCATATCCCAGATTTTTCGCTTTTATTTTTGCCGGAGCGTCTAATGGTATAATGGTATTGTTCACCCGATGGTTAAAGTAGCGGACAGAATAGGGCGGAAGTTCAAGAAACTCCGCATTTCCTTGTTGGATGCCTGCAATTTTAGCTGCAATTACTGCATGCCTGAGAAAAGGATTTTTTCCAATGCTAAGGAAAATCTGAGTAGAGAAGAAATACACCACATCGTTAAAAATCTGCTTCGTTTTGGTTTGGAAGAAATTCGTTTCACTGGAGGAGAGCCAACTTTGAGGAAGGATCTCCTACCCATCGTGGCACAAGTCTCTAACTTGCCTTTGAAGAGAATTGGCTTAACGACGAATGCCCTTCGTTTAGGACCATTATTGGGGCAATTAAGAGAGACCAAACTAACCAACATTAACGTCAGTTTAGATAGTTTAAACCCTCAGGTTTTTCATCGAATCACTAAGAGCAATTCCCTTGAAAAAGTGTTAAACAACCTTTTGCTAGCCAAGGAAATGGGATTTCAAGTGAAAGTGAACTGCGTTCTCATGAAGGGAATTAATCATTTGGAAGTGCCGGATTTCGTTCGTTTTTCTAGCCTAGAAGGCATAGAGGTGCGTTTTTTGGAAGTCATGAACATAGGCGTGGTCAGGGCTAATTTCTCCAAATGGTTTATCAAAGCCGATGAAGTGATTGCGAGCTTGAAAAACGAATACGAACTCAAAAGATTACCAACTGCCCTAGATTCGACTTCCTTTAAATTTAGCTTATCCAATGGCGCTAAAATAGGTTTTATCGCTTCGGAATCAAAGCCTTTCTGTGGGAATTGTTCTCGGCTGCGCTTGTCGGCTAAGGGAGAGATCAGGTCGTGTTTGTTTAAAGAGAAAGGAATTTCTTTGAAAGACAAAAAACCAGAGGAATACCACGGTGTTTTGCTAGAATCGATGAGGCGAAAACCCATTTCCAGAATACCTTTCGTTAATGAACCCATGCATTTGATTGGGGGATAAAATGTTTCGTCATTTAAAAAAAAATCAACCTCGCATGGTCGACGTGTCCGAGAAGCAAATAACTGCTAGGCTAGCGATTGCGATGGGAGTGGTGGTTTTAGATCGAGAAATCGTTGATCAATTCAACCGCAAGGAAGAAACTCCCGAAATCAATTCCCCTAAGGGTCCTATTATCAAAACGGCCATCATCGCAGGTACGATGGCCGTGAAAAATACCGCTCAAGTCATTCCTTTTTGCCACCCTTTGTTGATAACTGGCGTTGAGTTCGACGTTAAGCTATTGGGTAGTGACTTGAAAATAAAATGTCAAGTGAAAACCAACTCGCCGACCGGGGTTGAGATGGAAGCCTTGAATGGAGTGAGCGTCGCCTGCTTGACGGTTTACGACATGTGCAAGTCGATTAGTTCTAACATGGTGATAAAAAACCTTCAGCTCCTTAAGAAAACAGGCGGCAAAAGCGACTTAGATAAAAGTAGCAATTTAGAAAAACTAAGCCAATAACTTGATCGCTAAAAATCCCAATAAAACTCTCATTTATGGCTTGCTTCTCGTCGGTGGGCTGAGCAAGCGCATGGGCAGGGACAAATTTGATTTAGTTTACCGCGGTGAAAAGCAATACCAGAGGGCTCTTGAGCTTTTAAAGAAGCACACTTCTAAGACTTTCATTTCCTTGGGGCGGGAACAAAAAAATAACCGCATGAACGAGCAGGGCTATCCCGTCATTTTGGATCAGTTTGAGGAGAAAACTCCGCTCAACGGAATTGTTTCCGCCTTCTTGTTTAATCCACGAGTTGCTTGGTTGGTATTAGCCTGCGACATCCCTCTTTTGACCAGCAAAACGCTAAGCGATTTGATCGAAGCAAGGAATGAAGTCGGCTATAAAAAAAAAGCAACTTGCTATGTCAACCCTTTTAACCCCAAGGGAAAAATCGTTGAGCCTTTATGTGCGATTTACGAAAGTAGTTTTTTCCCAGAAATAAGGAGCTTTTTTAACGCCGGCAAACATTGCCCAAGAAAGATGATCGAACAAGCGGATCACGAAGCCATTCTCCTCAAGGACCAAGAAGTTTTGTACAACACGAATTACTTTGAAGATTATAAGTGGGCTAAGAACAAACTATGAAAGAGCAAACCATGAAAAAGCAAGTGATGAACTATTTTGAAAAATGAAAATCACGATAAAATATTTCGCCAGTTTTAGAGAAGAGTCCTGCATGGATGAAGAAGTTCTCTTTTTAAAGGAGACCACTACTCTTAAAGAGCTTTACGCTCGGCTGCGTAAAAAGCATGCTTTTGCCTTGAATTTAAACGAGGTTAGGCTAGCGGTTAACGAGAGCTACCAAAAGGAAAGTTATGTTTGCCAAGATGAAGACGTGGTGGTTTTTATCCCGCCTATTGCTGGAGGCTAGGCTGGAGGTTAAATGTTTAAAATATTTCATCAACAAAGCGACTTTACTCTTTGGCGGGAGCAGTTGGTTTTTTCCACTGAGGTGGGGGGCAAGGTGGAGTTTGAAGGGCGAGTTAGAAAACATCATGATGGCAGGGAAGTAAGGGAGCTGCATTACGAGGGCTATGAGGCGATGATCGTCACCCAAGGAAATCATTTGCTAAAAACCATCCGCCGAAAGCATGGGCTCATTGATTTGTTCGCTGGTCATTTTTTGGGGCAGAGGAAGCTAGGTGAAATAGCGGTTATCGTGATTGCTGGTGGAGTTCATCGCCGAGAAAGTTTTTTAGCGGCAAGCGAGATGATGGAAGAGATAAAGAAAAAGCTACCCATTTGGAAAAAAGAAATTTACGCTGATGATTTGAGTTTATGGAACTATCATCGCAGTCACCGCCCCTGAGTTTTTCAACGATTATAATCCCCTAATGAAGCGAAGGAGCGAAGGAGAGTGATGGAGTGAAGCATGAAGGTTTTGAACGATTTAGAAAAGCAGTTTTACGCTAAGCAAATAAAGCTTCCCGGCTGGGGTTTAGCGCGACAAAGTAAAATTAAAAACGCCCACGTGCTTTTAGTGGGGCTAGGGGGCTTGGGTTCACCGGCTGCTTATTACTTGGCCATGGCTGGAGTGGGGAGGCTATCTTTGGTCGACGGCGATTTTTTAGCCCTAGACAATTTTAATCGTCAAATTTTATATGAATACAAGGACGTTAAGCAGAAAAAAGTTTTCTGTGCTCAAGAAAAATTACGAAAAATTAATCCCTTCATTGAAGTGAGGGCTCATGACGTTCATTTGGACGCCGCTAATTATTCAGCCATCGTCAAGGGAGTGGATTTGATAGTTGATGCTACCGATAATTTTCCCACGACCTACTTGCTCCATGACATAGCCTACCAGCGCCGGATAAATTTAATCCAAGCCAACATTTATGGTTTTTCAGCCAGTTTGAACGTTTTCTTGTTCAAAGACTTTAGAGAGGAGAGCTCTTGCTATCGCTGTTTGTGGCCCAAAATTCCTAGCGATGACAAATGCGTGCGTGACTGCGATGAAGTGGGCATTCTAGGGAGCAGCGTGGGAATTTTAGGGAGCTACCAATCTTTAATGGCTTTGGAAGCCCTCACCAGCCCCAGCATAGCCTTGTCGAAGTTTAGGAAAATTTTTTTTTTAAAAAGCGGGAAAATAGACGCCATTCCTTGGCTCAAGGACGAAAATTGTCCGCTTTGCCGAGCCAAGTCAAAGACAGAAGCTGATTTGAACAGCGATTTGGCGATTTTCGATTGGGAAATTGACTGGGAAACTGCTTGGTCGAAGATGCCCCAACCCTTCTATGTAGTTGATCTTAGAAAAGAGAAAAAGCATTTCCCCGATTTAAGCCGTAAAATTTCCGAGAGCGGCTGCCGCGTCATCACCAAGAACGATTTTTTAGAAAAACTATTTTTCCAAGACAAGCACAGCAACTTCCTAGTCTTTTGTCAAAGGGGAATAACTAGTAGAACACTGGTAAAGCAAATGAAGGAAAAGCACGACGCTTCCAACGTGTTTTCCTTAAGGGGCGGAGTCAATAGTTTCTTATCCCAATAACGACGCCCACGAGTAGGATCAGAAGGCCAGTTAATTGTTTTATTTTCAACAAAGATAATTTTTTAAGCGTCAAATGATTGCCTACTACCCCACCTAAAAAAACACTTACCAATAAAAAGAGCCAAATGGGTTCAAAAGAACTAACAAAAGAGCTAAGGGTGGCTTGCTGGTTTTTCTTTACGATTTGCCCTAAAACCCCAAAAATGGAATTGAAAAAAATAAACACCGAGCATAGCGAGGCTATCTTTAGCGAGGTGGTGAACTTAAAAAAATGAAGCAGGGGAGACAAGTAAATACCTCCGCCGATCCCACTTAATCCCGAGAGAAATCCCACCAATGAAAAAATAACCGGCACCACTTTTCTACTTTTCAAACGAAACACGGAAGTAGGCGCTGGTCTTTCCATTAGCCACTTTTTCTCTAAAAGGATGACCGCTCCAGCGATCATGAGCATCAGGCTAATCATTAAGAAAAAAAACTTCTCTTCTAGGGGAATTAATGCCCCTAGGAAAGAAGCGATCACTGATAAGATCAAATAAGGATAAACCCATTTTTCGATTAAATTGTTTTTGCGAAAACTAAAAAAAGATTTCCCGCTCACCACCACGTTGCAGCTTAACGATAACAAGGGAATCCAACTAAAGGGGACTGCGAAATAAGGCAAAGCCAACAAGGCAGTGTAAGAACTCCCCCCTGCAAAACCAACGGTAGAGTAAAGAACAGCGATGAAGAAAAAACCGACTATCAGCAGCAAACTAATTCGAACGAACTAAGGTAAGTGGGACTAATGATTAGCAACCTCTTGCCATATTTTAAGCCAGGAAGATGAACGCAGGAAGCCACTAATTTTCAAATTGCCTTCCAAAGAACTGACTTCCATTTTTGCCAAACTCTCGTCCTGAGGTAATTTCTTCAAAGGGGAAAAATGATGATAGAAAGGAGAGAGGGCATTTTTACCATCGTTCATTATCTTATTGCCTAAGTACAAGTCTAGCCTGTCGGCTAAGTTCTTGCTAAAAAAAAAACTCAGCGTCTTAGCCCCCCCTTCCACGTAAATTGAGTTTAAGTTAAATTCCCTGCCCAGTTTCTTGATAAAAGTTTTACTGAAGATAGATGGGCTAGCGTTGTTGGGTTGACTATCCCGAGTAGGGTAAGTTAAAAAGTTTATCTTCTTCGATGCTCTCTTTAGGGCTGCCGAGAAGTAACTCTCTGTTTCTTTGGGAACGACGAAAACGACGGGCGAATCGTTGCGAACCACGTTCAGCTTTCTCAACCTTTTAAGTTGCTCCTCCTTGATTCCCTTGAACCAAACGATGATGAGGGGTTGAAAAGACGTTTTTTCTCGGCGAACGTTCAACCTAGGGTTATCCTTAAAAAGAGTATTAGCCCCGATCAAAATGGCATCGCTTTTTTGCCTGTCTGCTTGTACTTGAGCCCGAGCCTTGTCGTTGGTGATCCATTTGGAATCGAAATTGTGAGTTGCTATTTTGCCATCCAAAGTCATAGCGTATTTCAAAGTCACGGCGGGCATTTTGATGATTTGCTTTTTAAAAAAGTCATAGTTGAGTTTGAAATGTTGCCATTTCATCTCTAGCGGAAAATCATCGACTACTTTTATCCCCTTGCTCTTCAAGTATTCATGAGATAGCAGACCGACTTGGGGATGAGGGTCTTTTAGAGCAATGTGAATGACTTTGATACCGGAGTTCACGATCGCTTTAGTGCATGGTGGAGTTTTTCCTTGGAAATGACAAGGCGACAAGGTGACCCACATTTCGCTCGTGAGCAGATTTTTTTTATCTTGGACTGAATTCAATGCCATTATTTCAGCATGCTCCTTACCCCACTCCCTAGTATGTCCCTGACCGATGATTTTTTGGTCTCTAACGATGATGGCTGCTACCGCTGGGTTGGGCTTGGCAATCTTCTTAGCTTCATGGGCTAATTTCAACAGCACTTCAAAATACTTAGGGTTAGCAGAGTTCAAGGCGATGCAGAAAAAGTTTCTTTTAAAAATTTTATCACGGTAAGTTCAGCAGACTTATTTTTTGGGATTTGTACAAACTGCTTTTGAGGTAGCTTTTTATTGTAACCTTATTGACTGGGTCAACGAATTCTTTTTCAATTTCTAACAGGGGTAATAGGACGAAAAGCCTTTTGCTAAATTCGGGATGGGGGATGGTAAGTCCCTCGTGGTTTATTTTTAAACCATTGAAGAAAATGAGGTCAATGTCGATGATTCGAGGTCCTTTGGGGATCAGTTTCTTGCTTTTCATTTTTTTTTCAATCCCTTTAACGAAGGAAAGCAACTCTAGGGGAAGTAAATTCGTCTCTCCTAGGGCGACTTGGTTTAGAAAATTAGCTTGATGAAGATAGTCAACGGCACTAGTCTCGTAAAGAGATGAAGTAACGATTTTGCTAACTTTCTCTTTCAGCAAATGAATTGCCCGCTTTAAGTTATCGGCTAGTTTAAGCTTACTTTCCCCTATGTTGCTCCCTAGAGATAGGACTATTTTAGACAAGGGGGGCTACTTTAGGGCGAGATAACTTTTTTTATCCAAGGGCTTAATTTTAATGTTTTTGTAATAAAATTTCAATATCCGCTTATGGTTAAACCCTCTCTCAGCCATGGTCTTAGCTCCCCATTGACATAAACCAACTCCATGCCCGTAGCCTTTGCCTTTGAAGTAATACTTGTTGTTTTTCTTAGTAAAACTAAACTTAGTGGAAAGCAATTTACTAGGTTCTAACAAAATCCTCAGCTGATTACCCGTCAAATGATGTTTTTTGTTTTTCTCATCGGTTACCGTAATTCTCTTTATCCGTTTCGAGGAAGTTTTTTTCGTTATTTTAATGCTTTTAACTTTTTTTATTTTGAGTTTCTCAGTGATCTTCCTTTGGAGTTCGTCTTTGCCTAGCTGGTAGTCCCATTCGTACTTGGGATGAGTGGTGCAGTAATGACAACGAACGGGCTTAAAATATTTAAGGGACTCAGCGCTTGACCAGACGTTTTCTGCTTTTTCCGTCATTCCTCCGCAGCTAGCGTGGAAAAATGCTTGAATGGGTTTATTCCTATGAACCATAACGACGCCCTTGGTGGCTAAGACGTTCTTAGCGATGTTGGGATGAACTTTAGCAACACCGCTGAAAACTTGATTCCTCTCCGAGTTAACGACATCGTAGTTTTTTGCTTTGCTTTCATTCATGGAATACAGAGCGTAAGAGCGAGCAGCAATCGCTTGGGCTTTTATGGCTTCAGCGTTCCAAGAATAAGAAATTTCTGCCTGTAAAATCCCTTGAAGGTAAAGTTCCAAGGGTAGAAAATTGATCATTTGGTATTTTCTTTGCTTTCGAAGAATTTTTATCTTGCCAAAGTAGGAGATCCCCTTAACGACGATGGGCTTCTTGGCAGAGACTTTAAGCATTTTATTGCTTTGAATGCTGTAAACTTCATTTTGGTAGCGGAACTGATCTCCTTTTAGGGCTAGGTTATTTTTACTTTCGCTTAAGTCCTTGCCATCGCCCTCATAGATGAGCAAGCGAATCGTTAGGGGATTTTCCTCGGAGTAGAGAGTTACTATAAAAAGGGGGCTAATGAGGAGGACGGTTAAACAAATTTTCTTCAACATCGACATTTATGTATTTAAAAGCCTTTTCCGTAGCTACTCTTCCCCGAGAGGTTCTTTTCAGCAGCCCGATTTGAATGAGAAAAGGTTCATACATCTCTTCAATGGTCGACGTGTCTTCTCCGACGGTGGTGGCTAAGTTTTCCAAACCGACGGGACCGCCCTTAAAATTGACGATGAGGGACTTGAGAATTTCACGGTCCATCCTATCGAGACCCAAGTCGTCAATGTTCATTTTCTTCAAAGAATAATCAACCAATTCCTTAGTTATGACGCTTACATCCCTAACTTCGGCATAATCCCGCACTCTCTTTAACAACCGGTTGAGTATCCTCGGAGTCCCGCGACTTCGCTTGGCTATTTCGTTCATCCCTGATGGATTTAGTTTTATGTGGAGTAGCCCAGCGTTGTGAGCAATTATCTTTACTAGTTCGCCAATGGTGTAAAATTCAAAGCGTCCCGTGATTCCGAAGCGATTGATAAGAGGCTGCGACAAAGCTCCCGCCTTGGTGGTGGCACCAATCAAAGTGAAATGAGGCAGTTTAATCCGCACCATTTTGCCCGTCGCTCCCTGCCCGAGGGAAATATCCAAATGAAAATCTTCCATCGCTCCATAAAGCATCTCCTCAATGGTGGGCTTCAGGCGATGAATTTCGTCAATGAACAAGATGTCGTTTCGCTTAATCCCGCTCAAAATAGCCGCCATATCTCCGTTTTTCTCAATGGCGGGAGCAGTGGTTGCTTTTAAGTTGGATTTCATTTCCCTAGCGATGATCATGGAAAAAGTCGTTTTCCCCAGCCCGGGCGGTCCGCTTATGAGGATGTGGTCTAGGGGCTCTCCTCTTTTGAGCGCCGCTGCAATATAAACTCTAAAATTCTCTTTTATGAGTTCCTGACCGACGAAATTAGAATAGCTTTGGGGTCTAATTTCGAATTGGTTGTCTTCGCTTTGCTTTCTTCCATCAGTAATTTTTTCAATCATTTTATTTTATATTTGAAAATAACTTTTATATTATACAATTTAACTGCACTTTTGTAATTGCACTTTTGCTTCATTGGATATGTCGAAAAATAACCTCAACCCTAACCTCAACCCTAAAACCAACTTTAAAACCACTAGGAGCGGCTTTATTTTCTTAGCCCATGGCAGCAGGAGGAAGGAATCCAACCAAGAAATCAAGGAAGTTTTTACTAGGGTCAAGAAAATAATGACCAGTGACTACGACTTATGGAGGGTCGCTTTTTTAGAACTAGCCGATCCCAGCTTATCGGTGACCATTGATGAACTAGTGGAGCGGGAAGGAGTCAACGAGATCAGCGTCTTTCCTTATTTTCTAGCTGCTGGCAATCACATCCACCTCGATATCCCCGAAATCATAGAAGAAAAAAAGCAAAAATTCCCCTTGACGAAGATAAGATTACTCCATTATTTTGGTTATTCTAAAAATGTAGCCAAGTTCATTGCCGAGGCTATTAAAGTCAATTCGTGATCTTTGCTCCTTGCTAGATTTTATTGCTTTGCCTGTAGATTCTGCTGCCTTATGTTGCTTGCTGGTTGTTGCTGATTGCTACTGATTCAGGGCGAGCGATAGTTTAGATGAAAAAGCACATTTTCTACGATCGAGTTAAGTTGTACCTGCATTCTGGCAAGGGGGGCGGGGGCTGCATATCTTTCCAGCGAGAAAAGTACATTCCTTATGGCTTGCCCGATGGGGGCGATGGAGGGGATGGGGGAGATGTTGTTTTTCAGGTAAATCCCCAGCTAAATAGCTTGGCTCATTTAAAGTACAAGCGGATATTCAAGGCTGGCAATGGCGTAAGGGGAATGAAAAGAAGGGCGAGCGGCAAGAAAGGCACTAGCGTGGTCATCCAAGTCCCCCTCGGTTCCCAAATAAAAACGACTGGCGACACAGAAAAAGTGATTTATGAATTCAACTCAAGGAACGATAAGACTTCTTTTTTAAAAGGAGGCAAGGGCGGTAAGGGCAATTACCATTTCAAATCAGCCACTCGGCAAAAACCCATTTACGCTCAGTCGGGTTTGCCCGGGCAAAGCGCAGAAATCATTTTGGAATTAAAACTCCTAGCCGACATTGGGTTAGTGGGCTTTCCCAATGTGGGAAAATCAACTTTCTTAAACGCCTTGACGAATTCTCGCTCTCCGACGGGAAATTATTCCTTCACCACCACGAATCCTTTTTTAGGGGTTTTTCAAATGAACGATTATCAGCAGTTGCTTTTAGCGGACATCCCGGGCGTTATCGAAGGAGCTCATCAAGGAAAGGGCTTGGGGATTAAATTTTTAAAGCACATTGAAAAAACCTCTCATTTGTTTTACTTACTAGACAGCACTAGGGAAAATCCTTTTAACGATTTAAAAAAGCTACAGAAGGAGTTGGAGTTTCACAACGCAGATTTGATCAAAAAGCGCTTTCATATCATATTCACTAAAGTTGATTTGAAAAGGGACCCCGAGACATTATTAAAATATTTCCCCCAAGAAATTCACCGTGAAATCTTGTTTTTTAGTAGCGTAGATAAACAAGGTTTTGAAAAATTAAAACAAACCCTCCGAGTTATTTATGATAGAATAAAGCCTGATCCTAGTTCGCAAGAGGCATTTTGAATTGCGAGTCAAGGGTGCGTTAAAGAAAAAATATTTTGAAAAACCACTTTCACCACTTTCATTTGATAGGAGATTTCAATGAGTTATCAAGAAGAATATCGAAATTACCTTGCTGATCCCGGGGAGTTTTGGCAAAGCAAATCCGACTTAATTCAATGGTTTAAAAAACCCACAAAGGCATTGACCAAAGACGAAAACGGTTTTTATCGTTGGTATGCTGATGGAAAACTCAACACCGCTTATTTAGCCTTAGATTATCATTTGGAGCAGGGGAGGGGAGATGCGCTTGCTTTGATTTACGATTCTCCCGTGACTGGAGTTAAGAAAAAAATCACTTACCGAGAACTAACGGAAAAAGTCGCTAAATTCGCTGGGGCTTTAAAAAAGCTTGGCTTAGCGAAGGGCGACACTGCAGTCATTTATTTGCCGATGATCGAAGAAACCATCGTGTCCATGCTGGCTTGTGCTCGGCTAGGGGTCATTCATTCAGTGGTCTTTGGCGGCTTCGCTCCCCCAGAGTTAGCTGCTAGGATAAACCACGCTAAGCCCAAAGTGATCGTCACCGCTAGCTGTGGGATAGAGTTTAGCAGGGTGATTGCCTACAAGCCTTTGGTAGACGAAGCTCTGGAATTATCGGGACATGAAGTGGAAAAAGTCATCGTTAAAAAAAGAGAGCAACTAACCGACTTCGTAACCAACCCCACTAGGGACTTGGATTTTGACGCTTTGGTCGAAAGTAGCGAACCAACTGGATGGGTGGAAGTAGAAGGCACTCATCCCCTTTACATTTTATATACCTCGGGAACGACCGGCAAACCGAAGGGCGTTGTCAGGGACAATGGTGGACATGCCGTCGCTTTGAAGTACAGCATGAAGACGGTTTATAACGCCAAGGCGGGAGATGTCTTTTGGTCGGCTTCCGACGTGGGCTGGGTGGTTGGGCACTCTTATATCGTGTATGCTCCCCTGCTGCAGGGATGCACGACGATCATTTTCGAAGGAAAGCCGGTGAAAACTCCAGATGCGGGGACTTTTTGGCGAGTGATGTCGGAGCATAAAGTGAAGTTATTTTTTACTGCCCCGACTGCCTTTAGAGCCATAAAAAAAGAAGACCCCGAGGGTGAGCTCAGCAAAAAATATGATTTGAGTTCTTTGAAGCACGTTTTCTTGGCTGGGGAGAGGTTGGACCCGCCCACTTACCATTGGCTTAAGAACTTGCTTAAAATTGACATCATTGACAACTGGTGGCAAACTGAAACCGGCTGGCCCATCGTGGCTAATCCCGTGGGCTTGGAAAAGTTCCCCGTTAAAATTGGTTCTTCCACTTTTCCGGTGCCCGGTTACGATGTGAAAATAGTGGATGAAGAGGGAGTTGAAGTTCCCGATGGCACTTCTGGCTACATTGTTTTGAAACTTCCTTTGCCTCCCGGCAGTTTTCCAACTCTATGGCAAGACAATGAAAGGTTTAAGGAGAACTACCTCGCTTTTAAGGAAGGTTATTACTTAGCAGGCGATGGGGGGTATAAGGATGCCGACGGCTATGTTTTTATCATGGGCAGAGTAGACGACGTTATCAATGTCTCTGGTCATCGCTTGTCCACTGGAGAGATAGAGGAGATAATCGGCTCTCATCCATCGGTCGCTGAATGTGCGGTCATTGGGCTTCACGATGACATCAAAGGGCAAGTGCCTTTGTCTTTGTCGGTCATTAAAGACGGCTATACGATAAGCAGCGAAAAGTTGGAAATAGAACTCATTGATTTGGTGCGGAGTCGCCTCGGAGCAGTGGCTTCTTTTAAAAAAAACATTTTAGTCAAGCGCCTCCCCAAAACTCGCTCGGGCAAAATTTTACGCAAGAGCATTCGCTTAATAAGCCAGAAAGAAGACTTCTCAGTTCCCTCCACCATTGACGATCCGGCTATTTTAACGGAGATAAGGGATGCTTTCAAAGAGCGCGGAGTGACTTAAAAGTTAAACAAAGCAATTTCCAATGCGAGCGAGGAGGTGGAGGATTACTCTTCATCCAACAATCTACTAACCATGAAATCAATGCGGCAGCCTTTTCGCTCCCCCCTATTGCTCTTAATTTTCTTAGTCCCCGCTTTATGGTCGGCATGCAGCAAGCCAACTGAATTCACCATCCCGGCGGTTGCTTGCTTTTTGGAGCCAGACAATTCCGAATGCGTAGGTTCTTTAACTTCAGTTCCTTTTCCCCAAGATAGGACGCGCTATTCCGTGCGGGGGGAAGTATCTTTTGCCAATGAAACCACCATTGTCGTTAGCAATTTCACGATTAGCAATCCCCCAGACGGCTATATCTATTTGGGCTATGGAGGAGATGCTCGAGAATACATTAATTCGGGACTTAGGATATCGCCAAGGCTGATGAATTTGAACGACGTTGATTTGACTTTGAACTTACCAGCTAGTTTAGCAGATTTGCCCTACACTCACATCGCCGTGGTCTGTGTGCAGTTTCGTTTCATGATTAACCCGGGCTTTCAGTTCAAACAATGAAGCGAAATGCAAGATTGAAATGGAAGGTTGAAATGAAAGGTTGAAATGCAATTGTAACACGAATTAAATTGCGAAAGATTTTTAAAAAAAAAACCTTTCATAAAAGAGTTTATCTTTTGCTTAACACGAATTGAAGTTTAAGATTTAGGAGCATAGTTTTCATGTCTAAAAGGTTAAGCGTCATTATCAATTTAGGAACTCCTAAAACCACTGCTTTAAAAGACATCAGGAGGTATCTCCGTCAATTTTTGATGGACCCTTACGTGATCGATAAGCCATTTTGGTTTAGATGGATTTTAGTCAATGGCATCATCGTTAATTTTCGCTCTCCCACGACGAGGAAATCTTATCAGGCCATTTGGCAGAAAGAAGGTTCGCCTTTGAAGATTTACACTGAAAAACTAGCCCAAATCCTTGAAAAAAAAGCCAAGATGAAAGTCTTATGGGCGATGCGTTACGATGAACCTTCCATAGAAAACGTGATGAAGGAAGTCAGGGAATGGTTAAAAAAGGACGAGATAACCAAAGTGGTCTTCGTTCCCCTCTACCCGCAATGGGCGATGAGCACTTATTTGACCGTTGAGGAAGAAGTTAATAAGTCTTGGAAATCGCAAATAGAAGAAAAATTACCCAACCATGAAAAAATAACCAAAGTCATCACTCCCGTCTTCTACCATGAAAAGGGTTACCTTAAGTCCCTTAGCGCCTCCATTAGACCTTATTTGAAGAAAAAATGGCAAAAAATAATTTTTAGTTACCATGGGATTCCCGAAAGCCATATTAAAAAATCCGACCCCAGTAAGAGTCATTGCTTAAAAAAAGCTGACTGCTGCGAAGTAAAGAACTCCGAGGTTCATCCATATTGCTATCGCCACCAAGTCCTTGAAGTCACCAAATTAGTAGCCAAGGAACTCAAACTAAAGGAAAACGATTATTTGACCACTTTTCAATCCAGACTGGGCTCCGATCCTTGGTTAACTCCCTTCACGGATAAGACTTTGAAGAAACTAGCGAAAGAGGGAATAAAAAACCTAATCGTCGTTTGTCCGTCTTTCATTAGCGATAACTTAGAGACGCTGTTTGAAAATGGCATCGAGAACCGAGAATTCTTCATGGAAGCCCTGTCTCCTTCCTTAAGAAAAGAAGCCAGCTTTACTTTAGTGCCCTGCCTAAATTTAGCTGAAGATTGGTCCGATTTCTTGAGCAAGAAGATCTCCAGCATTTAAATTTCTTTAAACTTTCTTTAAACTTTAATATTAAATTTCTTTAAACTTTTTTAAATTTCTTTAAACTTTAAAGTTTAACTCAAAGCCCCAAAATAAACTGCAACCAGTAAGCCGCAACCAGTACAACCAGTAAGCGGCAACCACCCCCTCTAAAAGAGGGAGACAAGCTGAAACGAGGGTAGCGTGCTTAAAATGGCTTTAGAGCGGCTCTGACATGGGTCGCATCCCCACTAAAAAAACCCTCGATTTCTCGCTTTGGTTCAAAGCAAAGAGGATGGCTTCAGCCACGTCGTTAGCATCTAACATTTTATCTAGGATGGGATCGCCTTCCGTTCTTCCAGTTCCAAAACCGAAAGTTGTTTTGACTCCCCCGGGAGCGATTAAAGTTACTTTAACGTTTTTCTTACGAAATTCGTAATCGAGAGCTTGGGCGAAACCAGTTTGGGCAAATTTACTAGCACAATAAACGGCCTCCCCGGGAAGCCCCTTAAGCCCAGCCACTGAACCCACGAACACGACATGCCCCGATTGCCTCTCCAGCATCTCAGGAGCGAAGTGTCGGGTGATTAAAAAACTACTTCGCATGTTGCTATTCATCATCCAATCGTAATCCGCAACGCTCAAACTAGCCAACTCACCATATTTGCCCACTCCCACGTTGTTGATGAGTATGTCCACTTGAGAAAATTCTTTTAAAACGCCTTTCTTCAAATTGGCAACGTCCTCCTCTTGGCTCACATCGAAAGTGAAATGCTTTACTTTAGCTTTATTTTTCTCGTTTTTCAGCAACTTGTCGCTAAGTTCTTCTAGCTGCTCGGTGGTCCTAGCGACCAAAGCCAAATTAACTTCGCGATGGGCTAAAAGTTCCGCAGCGGCTTTCCCGATTCCCCTACTGGCTCCAGTGATGAGGATTGTTTTGTTTTTTAAGTTTTCGTTGTTACTCATTTTTAGTTTTTCCTTGTTTTTAAATTGAAAAGTTATCGTTGACGTTGGATATTTTAACGTATTTGTTGGCAAGGTCCCTGAGGGTTAGCTGATTCATGCTCCGGTAAGTGGCTTGATTGACGAAGTCTAGGGACTCTTTGATGACATGAGAGATAAAAGCAGTTTCTTGCTTGCAGATGGTAGCGAAGTTAATTTTGTAGTTGCTCAATTTCCCATCAATGGCTTCGGTTATTTTCTTGAAAGTGTAGTTGGGCGCTTCTTGGCTTAAGAAATAGCCTCCGCCGGGACCTTTCACGCTTTCAATGAAGCCGCTTTTCTTCAAATCAATGACTATCAAGCTTAAGAACTTAAAAGGTATCTCTAGTTTGTTGGAAATTGTCCTCAAAGAGAGGGTTTTGTTCTCATTGACAACCAAGTAAATTAAGCATCTTAAGGCATATTCGCATTTTTTGGTTATTTTCATGGTGGTTTGAAAGTTAAATTTTCAACTTGCTGTGCTTCATTAGATAATTGATTTTGACGTTGCTAGGATCTGATTGAAAGGCTTTTTTCAAATGAAGGAAATATTCTTGGTATTTGCCTTGGTCGTAATAGAATACGCTAGCCGCCAAATGTATTTTGCTCGCTAAGTCTTTGGGAGTGGCGGAGTTGATGTTTCCTAGGCTTTTTCTAAGCAAGAAGGAATCGTCATATCTCTTGAGCGAATCTATTAAATAGCCATTTAACACATAAAGATTATAATATAAAATAGCGGAAGTGTTGGCATTATTCGCTCCTAGACCATGATAAATTAAGTCAGTTGCTTTTAGGTAGCGTTTGTTTTTGAAGTGAATGAAGGCTAAATTGTTTAGCGTTTGGTTTTTTAAGATTTCGTCTTGGCTGTGGTTTAGAGTTTTTTCATAGTAGCGAATGGTCTTTTCATCATCGCCATTAGAATAATAATTCAAGTCGCCAGCTAATTTGTAAAATTCAAAATCGTTAATTTCTTTCTCTTGCTGCAGGTACCTCTCCAAGTAATTCAAAGCTAGTCCATAGTTTTTTGCTGCGAGTTGATGCTTAACGAAGATCAGCATCAATTCACTTTTGGATGATGCTAAGTAATATTTCTCGAAAGTTTCTTGGATTAGCTTCCTGTTTTTAGGTTTTTCCTCCGTTAAATAATTTAGGTGTTCCAACTGAGCCAAAAAACTATTTTTTGCCAAATTGGCTCGTTCTTTTTCCGCTAAATCCCTTCGTTTTATTTTTTCGTAGTTTTTGATCAAAAGCATTTTTGCTTTCTCGTGATGGGGTTCTTTTAACTCCTTAAGGTGCTCTAGGCTACGATAATGGTCTTTTAAATAAAAATAATAGGCAGCAATTAGAAAATGATCTTGCTCCCCCGCTTTTTCCAAAGCCTTGATTGCTTGGGGGATGTCTTGGTTTAAAAAATGAGCTTTGCTCAAATAAGTCTTTTCTAGGTCATGATCGTTTAAGGCTAAAGTGCTTAAGCCTTGTTCGTAATTTCCATTCATGAAGTAAAATAAGCCCAATAAGTAGGTGTTCTCTTGTTTTTCTTTTTCTAAATGAGCATTTTCTACTAGCTTTTTTAATAAGGCAATGCTTTCTGCCAAGTCACCCCCCTCTAAGCTATTAAAGACGTTCATCAAATGAAAAGTCCTATATTTGATATTTTTTTCTATGTAAGAAATTCTCCTAGAGTATTTTTTAAACTCTTCTGCTCTTTTCAATATGAAAAGAGTCACGACGTTTTTAACCAAAAGTCGATGATTTTTGTCTTTCGTTTCATTGGCTAAAGCAAGTTCGTAATATTCATTGGCTTTAGAAAAATTTTTTGCTTTGAAATGAAAATCAGCTAACTTTTCTAAGTTGTAAACGCTTTTCGAATCGATTTCATGAGCTGCGGAATAGTATTTTAAAGCATTGGTGAATTGGTTTAGCTTTTCGTAAATCATGGCTTGACTGAGTTTAACCGCAGAAGATTCTTTGATCTTTTCGGCTAGTTGGTAATGAATCAGGGCTCTTTGGTACAATTTTTTTTTAGCATAAATGACGCCCCGGTATAGGAAAACTTGATGGTGAATATCGGGAAATGAGGAGAGTTCGTCATGGTCCATTTTTTTTAAAATGTTGAGCCCAGCCCAGTAGTTTTTTTTATCGATCTCTTGTTTGGCTTGCTTCAAGTCAATGGTTATTTTGCTTTTGAACTCCGCTTTTTCTTGCTCAGTTCTAAAATGCTGCCCGATAACGAGCGTTAATATCAATGAAATGAAAACGAATGAAGCTAGGAAGAGATGGGGAAAATTAACTCTCTTTTTCATAGAAATGCTCTAGTAAACCATTGATGAATTGGTAATCTTTTTTTTCCCCTAGCCATTGGGCGAACTTGACGGCATAAAGCATGACTTTGTTTTTGGGAAGTTCCCTCTCTTCAAGGAGGAAAAAAATCCCCCAGCGCAATATTGTTTTCTTGATCAAACTAAGCCGCTCTAGTTCCCATTTAACGAGGCGGCTTTTTATTTTTTGGTCTAGCTCATCTCGTTGCTTTATGATTTCCCGAGTGGTTTTGGCAATTTTTTTAAAAGGTGGAAGTTGTTTTTTTTTGACTCCCTCAGCGATTAATATTTCTTTGAAAAATTTATAACTAGCATTGAAGCTGGTTTCTTGAAATTCAAAAATGTACAAAAAGTTAATCATTAAAAAATAAGGAAAATATTCTGCTTTCATTTTATGAAACTCAAAACTATTTTCAAAGACGGCACTCTCTTCATTGATTTCTAAAGAGGGTCTTGGCTTTAAAGGAGAATTGACGATGGTGGTTTTTTTAGTGGAATATAGCAAGGATTTTATTTCCTTATCGGATAGCTCATTGTCCTTGTTGGATTTATCTTTCATTTTTCAAGCGAAGCAACGAAGTCAAATGGTGAGTTCGCTTAAGTTAATCATTTCGATAACGCTCTGAGCTGCCTCCCAACCCTTGTTGCCCATTTTAATTCCCGCCCGCTCTAGGGCTTGATTGGTGTTTTTAGCAGTTAATATTCCCAAGCTCAAGGGGATGTCTTTAGCAATGCTTATTTTCCCCAGATGCAGGTTTAAATGCTGGATGATCATTTCATGGTGATCCGTTTCGCCTTGAATGATGCATCCTAGGGCAATGATGCCATCGTATTTTTTTTGGTTGGTCACGTGGTTAATCGCCCAAGGAATTTCATAGGAACCGGGAACTTGGAGAGTGTCGATGTCGTTTTCTTCCACTTGGTGCTTCATTAATGCATTGATGGCTTCTTCTAAGAGAGATTTCACGATGAAATCATTGAACCTAGCATGAACGATTAATATTTTTTTTACGCTATTTTTAAATTTTATTTCCAGTTTCATTTATCACCTTCTAGCTGCTTGATTTTGTTAAACCTTCTTAAATGTCGTCCAGTTTCAGCGGTAGCGTTTAAAAAACTACTCACTATAGAAGTTATTTCTTCATGGTAATTCACCCTAGCCCCCAAAGCTAAGAAATTGGCTTGGTTGTGCTGCCTAGCCATCTTGGCAGTAAAAGAATCATAGCTCAAAGCACAATAGATTTTGGGGAATTTGTTGGCAGCAATGGACATGCCTATTCCCGTGCCGCAAATCAATATGGCGAGACTATTGACGGGGTCAGCGAAGTATCGCTCAACTGCTTTTTTTGCGATATCAGGGTAATCAACGGAAGCATCATTGCTCGTCCCCACGTCTTCGACTTGGTAGTCGGGGAGGGAGTTTAGATATTTTTTAACATCCTCTTTCAAGGTAAAACCGGCGTGATCTGCTCCTAGTACGATGCGAATTTTTTTTTTCATTTTAGTTTTTTATTTTCTTGGTTATCTGCCATATCTCTTTTTTGTTGGAGCAAATGTAAATTTTTTTTCTTAATTCTTCATCGTACAAAAACCGACAAATTTTACTTATCAATTTTAAATGCACTTCGCTTGAACTAATGGGTAGTAATGCTAAAACAATTATTTTAGTCACCTTTTCATCAATGGCATCAAAAGAAATGCCCTCCACGTTGACGCCTAGGCTCAAGTAAGCTTTGGAGATTAAGTGGCTCTTGGAATGAGGGATGGCGAGACCATTCTGGAGGCCGGTTGAACCTTTTCTTTCTCGCTCCAATAAACTACTTAGTAGTACTTCTTTGTTGGTAGAGATTTCTTCATATTTTAACAAGGGCATTAGGAGTGCGTTAATGATTTCTTGCTTAGAATAAGCACCTATGGGAAAAATGATGTGATTTTCTTTGAATAAGATCTTGATACGATTAGATTTCAAAATTTAACTACAAAACTTAACTAGAATAGTAAGCGATAAAATTTTTAACTTCCTCTAAAAGTTCATCGGAATCTTCTTTTTTATGATTTTTGAATCTCCTAGTGACCACGTCGAGTTCTTTCTTAGTGATGTTGTTGTAACGAGTGATGTATTTTTCGTAAAGCGGTAGCTTGATTAGTTTGTCGCGAATATTTTTTTTAAACGGCAAGTGTTTGCAGAATATTTCCCTCTCCAAGTCATTCAAACGCAGAACTCCTTGACTTTCATATTCTAGCCAAGTGGCGTATAAATTGCCAAATACCCTCTTGTTGTCGTTTCTAAATTTTCTTCTTAAGTTGGAAATCCTTTCTTTTTGTTCGAACGATAAGGAAGAGTTCTTCTTGTAAAAATTCAAATAATCCATCATGGAGCCAGTGATTCCTCCATCAACGGGATCTAGCCAGTTAACTCCTTTGATGGTGCGACAAATTTCCCAACGATAGGAGGCAACGGCAGAGAGGAGGTTCTTTTTGAAATCAGCACCAGTGTAATATAAGGGCAAAAAGAATCTAGCCTGACTCCTCTTCTTGTTCTCCACCAACTCTTGCCAAAAAGAAATCCTCGAAGAAGTGACGGGAAGAATGACGAAGATGGGATCAACTTCAAGTTGAATGATATTATTCTTGCCTTCATACTTTAGTAAAGTTTCTCGGAAGAAAACCGTGAAGTCCTTGCTTTTTATTTCATTAACGATTTCCTCAATTCTCTTTCTCGTGACCACAAATTTTTCGGGTTCTTTGGGGGGAAAACTAATTTTGTTGAGAGGATAAATGCTTAGAGTTTCTCGGTTAAAGGAATTTAAAATACTCGTGAACATGTTATCTATTTCGAAGTTAATTTTGCTTTCCAACTCATTAGTTTGTTGCTTTTTTTTTCTACTGGTAAACCTCTCCAAGTAAAGCAAATGTTTACGATAACTCATTCCCAAGTCGTTGTTAGAAGGTAGTTCATCGCCCTTAATGATTCTTTCAATCCATTGATAAAAGTAAATGACGTTGAGCTTTTCTATTCCTTGCTGCCCTTCTAGCTCTTGGTTGATTAGCTTTTTAGTGGTTTTAACTTGCTCGTCGTCTAGTAAATCATCGTAGATTCCAAAGTGAACGAAATCTTCCTCTTCGTTGGTGAGGGGGCGCTCCATTTTTTCCTTGTAAATTTTTTTGGTGAATTCAATGTATTGGCGATTGTAATTATTAAACTTTTTAATGACTTCCCTAGGCGTGCTTTGCTCGTTTTTGCTTTTATGAAATAACTTGATCATGACCGGTCCTTGACCAGCTTCTTTTTTGTCGCTCGCTTTGACTTCATGGGTTGCGGGGGGGTCTGGTTTAGTTTCTTCTTCTATGTTTAAATCTAAAAAATGATGGTACTGTTCATCAAGAACGATTTTTTTAAAAAAGTCGTTCTCAAAAACCATGCTCCTGAAGAAGTTAGTGAGGTTGAAAAAGAAATCGTAATATTTCGCAGGTATTTTATTTTCGTTTTTTTTAAGTAGCTTGATGAAAGAATTCTCATCTAGGTAAAAAGTTTTAAACTCTCCTATCAAATCTTTTAAAGTCTTTTCAAAGAAAAAGTGGAATTTAGCCAGCTCGTCAATTTGGTCTTCAAATAAAATTTTACCAATTTTTTTTCTAGTGGTGATGATTTTCATGAATTCTTGAATGACGTCGGGCTGGAAAAATTCATGCAGAATAAATCCACTTTTGAGATTAAATTCTCGGTATTTAGGCCTACTGGCATTGGAATGGATGAAGGCTTTAATATTGTCCAAATCAACGTTTTGGGAGTTGTTGACGTAAGGAGTTAGGTGGGTGGCTTCTTGGGGGATTTCAATGCTTAATTTTGCCAAAAGCGACCCCATTTTCCCATTGAATTCGTTGAGTTGGTTAGTTTTATTGATGACTTGGTTGAGGGTGGTAACGTATTTCTTGGATTTGTTAAAAAGGTCTCTAATCAAAATGGGAAACAACTTCGTGTTGTATTCAATTATCTCACTAAAATTGTTGAGTGGAAAGACGGATATGGTAGACCTGTCCTTGGTTACTAGTTTGACGTTTTTTATATTTGGAGTGAAAGATTCATAACCGAAATATTGTTTTTTGTTAAAACTGAAAAAGCTAATGTTGTATTCGTGCTTTTCCCATTCAAAGCTGTGAGTTAAATCTATTTGCCCAGAATGAAGAATAAAAATAACGGGATTTTTTCTTTCTTTGGAAAAGAGAACCTCGTTGTCAGTTGTCTCGATTTCTGCTTCGTTTTTTCGAAAATGACGCATGGGTTTCACTTAATCTCGCTAATGGCTTCCATTCCTACTGGGGGCGGAATGATGAATTTAATGGACTGCGTTTTGTTATTGGGTAACTTGAGGCATTTGATTTTCTTTTTTATAAGAATGCTGCTCTCTATTTCCGTTCCTTTTTCGATCAAACAGCCATAAACGTAGCAAGAGCCATTGATGGTCACTCGCTCCCCAATCACGGTGGGGTATTCGCTGCTGCCAGTGATGTTGACGCCTTCGTTCAAAGTGACGTTTTTATTGATTTTCACATTGCCTTTTATGACGTTATGCCCTAGGATAACCGAGCCCGAGTCTATGGTCACTTTTTGATCGGGAAAAGTGGTTATGATGACGTTGTCGCCGATGACTACATTGGCCTTGATGGTTATGTTGCCATGCAGCTTAACATTTGCTCCGAGGCTAATTTTTTTATCCAAAAAAACGTTTTCATCCATAAAAACCCCTGCGCGAATGTTGATGTCCAAAGCACCATGCTTCTTGTCGTTTTTCATTAGCCTCTGGATTACTTTTTCGCTGATAAAGAAGTGATTTTCGTCTTCAATGCCAATTATGTTTTTCAGTTTGTTGTAATAATTTTTTCGAAAAGTCATTTCCACTTTTTTTAAGATTGATTTGTCATTGAAACCAATGAGGGTTTCCATGTTTTTTGCTTTGAAGCTGTTGAAGGGAATGTTCTTAGCGGAGTAAATTGCGACTAAATCAGTTACATAATATTCCTTTTGAACGTTGTTGGGTTTGATGGAAAAGATGTTTTCCCTTAAAGTCGCAAAGTCAAAAGCGAAAATTCCCGAATCGAATTCGCTTAACTCTAAAAGTTCTTTTTTGGAGAAATGGTTGTTTTTGATTTTTAAAAATTCCCTCGGTTTGAGGCTTAAAATGTCTTTGTGTTGAACGATGTCTAAGATTTTGTTTTCCTCGCCTTTTTCTTTGCTCCTTAAAATCCGCCCATAGAAATTTTCTAATGGATCTCCCGAATAGATTCCCGTTAGCAAAAGCATTTTATCGTTATTTTTAGCAAAGGAATGAGTGAAACTTCTGAGGGTTTCTTTATTGAGTAGTCCCAAATCTCCGGGAAAAGTGAAGAGAGCTCCTTGGTAATTGGGGGGTATTTTTTTTATCGCTTGCTGAATGGCATGACCGGTGCCTAGTTGTTCCTTTTGATAAACGAACGTTCGATTTTTAGCTTTGCCGAGAGTTTTGATGATTTTACCTGCTTGACTTCCCACGATAACGATTTGATTTTCAGTTTTTAAAGCGGGAGCAATGGTCTTCGCTAACCGGACAATAGCCGGGATGCCCCATATCTTGTGAATGACTTTGGGAGTGCTGGATTTGATTCTTTTGCCATGACCAGCTGCTAAAATGATAGCAGTCCTAGGATTTTCTACTTCAATGTCGTTGGAATATTCCTTCACCAAGGAAATTATTTTATCTTCATCGCTCATCACTTATCAATAACTATTGTTTCGTTAATTGTTTCGTTAATGAAATTTGTTCCTTATTTTCGTTTTGCTTCTCGTTCCTCGCTTGAGGTTAACAAATCTAAGTCCAACATGTTGTTTTTATGGGGTTCAAAACCAAGTTTGCGATACAATTCACTAGCTTTTACATTTTCGGGAGAGACTTCCAATTGTATTGCTACGGAGTGATTATGCCTTTTCTTAGCCAAATGGTTAATGAAGTCGCTGGCAATGCCGAGCGAGCGAAATTCTTCCTTAATGTAAATCTCGTCAATGATGAGAATGTTCCCGCCAAATTCATTGCTCCAAAAGTTAACTAAGATAGCGTAACCAAAAATTTCTCCTTTTTTTTCTAGTAACTTGATTTCGCCTAAACTAGGATTTTTCGAAAAGGCAGCAAAAGTCCGCTGAATTTTCTCCAAAGTCATTGACTTCTCACTAGGAATCTCTTCATACAACTTCTTAATGAGCCCAGCAACGGTTTCACCATCGGAATTTTCAAACGCCCTATAACTTATCTTCATTCAAAGACAGCCCGCCCTAATTATAAAATAAAAGAAAAATATTTTAGCAATATTATCCACTGCGTCCATTGGCTTGATAAAAAAATGCCAAAGAGAACATAGTGCTTGAGAAATAATTTTTTTTGCTATGACCTTGGTCAATGCGATGAGTGATGATGGAGGCTGATGATGGAGGCTGATGATGGAGGCTGAAGAACGTTTATAACGCAAATGCCATCAACTTGCCTATCAACTTGTTTTCAGTTGTTTTCAATTGCTTTCATTGGCAGTAGTTGATTATTTTTTGAAAGCGAGAAAACGCAGCCTGACGTAATCGGCAATCCATTCGCCTTGCTCGTTTTTTAATTTAGCGGCGAGGTCTTGCTGAATGTTTTGAAGGAAGTTTTCCTGTTGGTCGCTGGGAATATCGTTAAGAAAAGGCTGGGCAAACGTTATGAACCATCCAGTGATATCAGTGGGTAACTTGGTGGGGCGAGAAAATTCTATTATGCTCTTGACTTCAAATCCAGCCTTTTTTAACTTTTCGGCATATTCTTCTTGGTTGGGAAAATACCAAGGGTTGTGTTCTTCGCCGCTTAGTTTTATTTTTTTCAATCCTCGGTATATCGCAGCAACTACGCTCTTGATGTTGCCCTCGCCCCCCATTTCGGCACAAAACCTTCCTCCCGGTTTAAGGGAGCGATGCACGTTGTCGATCACAGCGTCTGAGTTTTTCATCCAATGCAGGCTGGCATTGGAAAACACGGCGTCGAATTTGTTTTCGTAAGGCATGGCTTCACCATCCATGACGAGGGCATTAACCCCTCGTTCCTTGGCTTTTTTAATCATTTGAGGGCTAGAATCTATTCCCATGACGTTGGGGCTTTTAGCAGCAATGACTTTTGTCAATTCCCCATCTCCGCAACCAAGGTCTAATATGGATTCCTCGGGCTGGGGAGAGAGCAATGACAAAATTTCTTGCCCATACTTGGCAACGTAACCGGCATTCTCACCGTAATCACTAGCATTCCATTCCATTCTATTTCATGCTATTTTATTCCCTAGCGTTCGCTTGAAGCGAGTTTTCTCACGAGATAGTTCTCACGAGATAGTTGAGCTATGCTAACATCATTTTTCCAATGCGAGTAGATTTTTTTAAGCCTGATTTCCTGAAAATGGCTCTGTCCGCCTCGCAGGGGCATTTTGAGAATGACTTTGTTGAGAATGATTTTGAAAAAGTACCTTCGCTAAAAAATTAATGGCGGAGAGGGCGGGATTCGAACCCGCGGTAAGGGTTACCCCCTACTACGATTTAGCAAACCGCCGCTTTAGACCACTCAGCCACCTCTCCTATTAGCCGACTACAACTCGGAGAGACTGGGATTCGAACCCAGGGTACCCGCGAAGGCACAACGGTTTTCAAGACCGCCGCATTCGACCACTCTGCCATCTCTCCTAAAGGTAGTTAAGGCTTAGGAAAATTTTAATATGAATTTTGACCTTAGGGCTAATTTTTATTTTTGGTCCTCAGCAATAATTCCCGTTTTTTTAACTTATTTCAGTTGAATCCATTCAATGTCATGCTACAATATGTTCCTGTTTTACCTTGGTTTTTTCAAGAAAAATAATTTAGAAAAAAATAACTTAATTACCTTAAACTTAATTATCTTAAACTTAATTACTTTAAAAAGTGACGTATCATGAGCAAGAGAGAAATTTATAACTTTTCCCCGGGTCCTGCTGCCTTGCCTAAGGAGGTGGTTTTAAAAGTCAAGCAAGAACTAGCTGATTACGCTGGTTTGGGCTATTCTATTTTAGAAATGTCGCATCGTTCAAAAACGTTCGTGAAGATCATTGAAGACTGCAAAAGAAAGTTGTTGAATTTTCTTAACTTAGCCAGTGGCTATCACGTCTTGTTTTTTCAAGGTGGAGCGACGACGGAGTTCTTTAGAGTTGCTTACAATTTGCTAGGAGCTGGGAAAACGGCTGACTACCTTGAGACGGGGGTTTGGGTTAAAAAAGCAATCCAGGAAGCAAATAACGTCAGTCAAGTGAAAGTTGTCGCTAGCTCTAAAGACGAGGGTTTTAGTTACATTCCTCCGTTGGATGGTGTGGAATTTTCTCCTGAGGCAGAATACATTTACCTTTGCTCGAACAATACGGTTGTTGGTACGCAATATAAAACTTTCCCGAAGCCGCATCATGGAAACTATTTGGTGGGCGATTTTACCTCGGATATTTTATCTAGGGAATGCGATTTGAAGGATTTTGGAGTTATCTTTGCTGGGGCACAGAAGAACTTGGGACCGGCGGGTTTGGTGGTGGTCATCCTTAGAGATGATGTTTTGAAAAAATGTCGCACGGACATATCGGGCATTAATTCTTATCTCACTATGCAGGAGCAAAATAGCCTTTATAACACGGCTCCGGTTTTTCAAATTTATTTTATGAATTTGGTTTTGGATTGGTTAGAAGAGCAAGGGGGGGTTAAAAACATTAGCAAAACAAATGCTCAAAAAGCCAGCATGCTTTACGACGTGATAGATGAGCATGATTTGTTCGTTCCTACCGCTAGCCGAGAGCATCGTTCCCTGATGAACGTTACTTTTAAAATCGCTCGAGAAGATTTGACTGATCTTTTCGTTAGGGAGGCTGAAGAAGTGGGGCTGGTCAACTTGAAAGGACATCGCTTGGTGGGAGGCATAAGAGTTTCTAATTACAATGCCATGCCTTTATCTGGAATCGAGAAGTTATGTGATTTTATGAAAAAATTTAGCCAAAAAAATTGATTTTTGTTAAGAAAAAAAATCTTATTAATATTTTTCATTCTTTTTTTAAATCCCGTTAATCTTTCTAGTATTTCCTTAGATTACATTTTTGAGTTTAGTGGAGGAATCAACTTCTCCACCGCTGATAACGAAGCCATTAAAAGGCAGTTTAATTTGGATAGAGTAGAGAGGGCAGTGGCGGGAAATTTTTTCATTAAAAATGGGTTTTCCGTGTTTGATCGGCTGTTGGTCTTCCTTAGTTATCATTATTTTCAAAGGGAGAGCTACTACTATAAGCCGAATTATTTCGTCTACGATCAGAGTTCTCTGTTGGAGCGAGTGTATCACACTTTGGAGCTTTCTGCGGGCTATTCTTTTTTCAACTATTCAGCAAAAAACAACATCTCGTTTGAAATGGGGGGAGGCTGGGTGCGAAAAATTCACGATTTCAAAACCATTGGTAATTTTTCTAGTGTTGATGATTTGGCTGACGCTACCACTGGCATTCCTAGAAGCGTTAATTACGACGAAGGCATTTTTTCAGCTAGTTTAAAATTCTACCATCGCCTTAGAAAAGAAGGGACTCTCTTTTTAGGAGTAAGGTATTCTCTTTTAGTGCCGAGCATAGAACATTTTCCCGATATTTTCTTAGGCATTGCTTTGAATTTGAATTTAATCCCGAAACCAACTCCTGAGACGATCCCTGAGATCGATCAAAGTGAATTAGAAGAAGAAAATGAGGAAGAGAATGGAGAAAAGGAAGAAAATGAGGAAGAGGACGAGAATGATGAGGAGGGTGATGAGGATGAGGAGGGTGACGAGGACAAGAATGAAGTTCCTTCACCATCTGAACCCGATGAACAAGTTGGCGGCGATGAAGTCAATCTAGGGGAAGAGCAAAAGCAGAATGGAAGCGAAAACTAAACTCAAGGGAGGGGGCTAGGCTAGTGAAAATTAAAATCCCTAGAAAGCATTTTTTCTTTTATCAAAAGCTTTATCGGTATTTGAACGAAACCTTGCTTTTGGATAATGAGGGCATTCATAGCAAAAGTTTTTCAGAAAAACTAATCGCTAATTATTTGAAAAATTCGCTTGAGAAAAAAAATGGTTCTGGAAATGGTTTTGAGCACAAAATCGTTGATGAGGAACAAGTTGGTTTAAAAGTTCCCCCAGTGGCTCAAAAGAAAGAAAGCGATTTGAAAAAACGCCATCGGCTGATCCATGAATGCGTAAAATGCCCCCTAGGCAGAAAGGAAAGAGCGGCTATTCCCAATGAGAAGAAATCTTCAATCATGATTTTAAACGATATTCCTAGCTTCTACGAGCAAATGCAGGGAGAATATTTTCAAGATAAAGCGGGGCAACTTTTTAAAAAAATATTAAAAGCCTTGAATATCGATGTTAAAAAAGTTTATTTCACTTCAGCCATTAAATGTGCTTCTACTTTTGAGATGGATAACCAGCTGAATAAAGTAAGCGTTTGCCTAGAACATTTGATGAGCGAACTCAACATCATTCAACCAAAGTTAATTTTGGCTTTTGGAAAAAACATTTACCGGCTCTTATTTGAAAAAGATAACTTTGCTTCCATTAGGGGACAGAAGTTAAAATTTCGCGAAATAGACGTGGTTTTCACTTATCATCCTCGGGACTTGTTGCTCGACGAACAACTCAAAAAAGATTGCTGGAACGATTTAAAGCCATACCTGAGTGAAATTAACTCCTTGCTTTAAATGCCATTACAAGCGGCTAAGTGGATGCTCCATTAAAACTAGTTTTATTAAGCGTTGAAATTGATTTTGCTAACTTTCGCGACGATGGATTTATAGTTGGTCTTAGGGTCTAAAATGGTCGCAATTTTTTCTCTTTTCGAAGAAGCATTTTCATTGGTTTTCTCATTGGTTTGCCCATTGGTTTCTAGCAAAGTGATGAAAGGGTTTCCCGCAATGGTTTTTTTTACTTTTCCGGCTAGGATGAATAATTTTTTCAGCGAATCTTGAGGGGGCTGATTTTGCCTAACCAGCTCCATGATTCGCCCGACTATTTTTCCCATGTAACTTTGTTCGTCAAAGCATCCCTCTCCGGTGAATATGATTTGACTGGAAGCGATTTTCTTCTCTAATTGATGCATCTTAGCTAAATAGTTGAATCCAGAATAGAAATTAGCCTTTAAGAGAGCCAATGCGTAGCCGAGCCCTCCAGCTGCTCCGGTTTTATTCATTAGGTGAACTTTCTCAAACTCTTGGTGACTCTCATGAATGATTTTTACTAAATGCTTTAAACGATTTTCTAAATCAAGGAAGTTGATTTTTTCGGGATTAAAAAATTTTTGTGGACCAAAAACAAGACTACAACCTTTTTCGCCTAAAAGTTGATTTTCTACGTCTGCCAAAACGATTAGATTGATTTTACTAGTTTTGTTGATGGCATTGGTTAAGTTAATCTTTTTGATCTTAAAAAAATCAACTAATTTCACCGGCTCGTTAGCGATTTGATCGTCGTCCAGCACCACTTCTGCCCCTAAAGCCTGCAGCATTCCTAGGCCGGCGTCGTTAGTGGCGCTACCGCCTAAAGTTATAATCACGCTTGCATAGTTTTTATAATGTTCTATCGCCTCTCCTAGCGGATAAGTGGTGGTGTGAAAGGGGTTTCTTTTTGGGGGGGGAATTAATTCTAATCCACATAACTTGGCTGACTCGATGATGGCTAATTTTTTTTCTTGATTAAAAGCGACCTCCGAGCTAATTTTTTTTATGCTCTCTCCTTCCTCTTCTAGTAGGGGATGAGTTACGGCTAAGCGAGTCGTTTTAGCTTGGTAATTTTCTTTTATGACTTCCAAAGAGCCCTCCCCACCATCGCTTAAAGGAAGCGAAGTTATAACGTAATTCTCTATGCTTTGATTTTTTTTTATTCCTTCGGTGATGGCTTGGCTGACTTCAAGGGCAGTTAGACAATTCTTAAAAGAATCGGGAATGATTAATATGCTTTTAGTATCGCTAGCGAGCAAGAATATTATTTTTTGCTAATTTGATTTATAGTATAATACTATTATACTATAGTCGCTCATGTTAAATGTTTTAAGCAAAGTTTTTTCCACAAAAAACGAAAGGATTGTCAAAAGCCTTCAAGCAATAGTCAATAAAATCAATGGTTTTGAGCAGGAATTTAGCCAACTAGAGCCTTCTAGGTTCCCCGCAAAAACAGCTGAGTTCAAGGAGCGAATAAAAAAAGGCGAGTCTTGTCAAAAGCTATTGCCGGAAGCATTTGCTTTGGTGCGGGAGGCATCCAAAAGAGTGCTCAAAATGCGTCATTTCGACGTTCAGCTCATTGGTGGAATCATTTTATTTCAAGGCAAAATAGCCGAAATGAAAACGGGAGAGGGTAAGACCTTAGTGGCTACTTTGACTTCTTATTTGGTTGCTTTGGAAGAAAAGGGAGTTCACGTGGTGACGGTCAACGATCATTTGGCTAAAAGAGACGCTGAATGGATGGAGCCTATTTATAGTTACTTAGGGCTTGAAGTGGGCTATATCGTCAATGAAACGAAGCAAGAACAAAGAAAAGCCGCTTACGCCAAGGACATCACTTACGCTACTAATAACGAACTGGGATTTGATTACCTTAGGGATAACATGGTGCTAAGCAAAGAGCAACAAGTTCAAAGAGAGCATCATTTCTGTATAGTTGACGAAGTTGATTCCATTTTAATTGACGAGGCTAGGACTCCGCTCATCATTTCAGGTCCTTCGGAGTCGAACATTTCGAAATATTATTCCATTGATAAGTTAATTCCTAGATTGCGAGAAGCTCAAAAAAACGAAAAGGGGAGAGAGATAGCTGGAACAGGTGATTACATCATTGATTTGAAAGATCGCAACGTTGTCATTACTGAAGATGGCGTCAAGACTTTGGAAGGGTTGTTGAACGTTAAAAATTTATATAGCTTGGAAAATTCCGAAATCCTGCATCACGTTTCCCAAGCCTTGAAAGCGCATAAGTTATTTAGCAAAGACGTTGATTATCTGGTTGAGGACAATAGGGTGCATATCATTGATGAATTCACGGGTAGAAAAATGAAGGGGAGGAGGTTTTCCGATGGGCTACATCAAGCAATAGAAGCCAAGGAGAACGTTAATATTTTATCGGAAAATCAAACCATCGCAACCATAACTTTTCAAAACTACTTTCGCATGTATAAGCGAGTTTCTGGCATGACGGGGACGGCGGATACGGAGGCGGAGGAGTTCAAAAAAATATATGACTTGGAGGTGGTGGTGATCCCAACTAACAAAAAGATAACTAGAGTTGATTTGGGAGATCGCATTTATCGAACTGAAAAGGAAAAATTCAATTCCATTATCGCTAAAGTGAGAGAGTCGTACAAAAAAGGTCAACCAGTTTTAATAGGAACTGCTTCCGTTGAAAAATCGGAATCCCTAAGCAAGAAACTAGCTAAAAACGGACTTCAGCATGAACTCCTTAATGCTAAGCATCATGAGCGAGAAGCCAACATCGTCGAAAAAGCGGGTCAAAGAGGTAGCGTAACCATAGCCACCAACATGGCGGGCCGGGGAACGGACATTAAGTTGGGTCCCGGGGTGAAGGAAGCGGGAGGGCTTTTGATCATAGGCAGTGAAAGGCATGATGCTAGGCGGATCGATAATCAATTACGAGGACGAGCGGGAAGGCAAGGCGATCCCGGCGAATCAATTTTTTATTTATCTTTAGAGGATAACTTGCTGAAGAGATTTCAATCGGAGAGAATTTCTAATTTGATGCTTAAGTTGGGCATGAAGGAAGGAGAGGAAATCGAGCATCCTTGGATCTCTAAGCAAATAGAGATGGCTCAGAGAAAAGTTGAGGGAAGGAATTTCGACATCAGGAAGTACCTTTTGGAATACGATGATGTGATGAATGTCCAGAGGAAATACGTTTATAAAGAACGCAATACTTTCCTAAACAAAGAAAACTTAGAAGAAGAAATATTTGAGTATTTGGAAGAGATAACTGAAACTCAATGCGAACTTTTTTCCGAGGAAAAAAAAGTTATCACAGATGAATTCTACGAGAGGCTTACTTACTGGCTAAAAACTTTTTTCTTGATTGAAAAAGTTGATTTCGATAAGGAACTTACTTTAAAGAAAAATTATCAATCTTTTGTGAGTGAAGTCATTCGCTTTCTCCAGCAAGAATATCACGCTAAGAGAGAGTTGATAAAGGATTTTGGTTATTTTAAAGTGGAGAAATACATCTTGCTTAGGACGTTGGATAAAAAATGGAAAGAGCATTTGCTGGGCATGGATCATTTGCGGGAAGGCATTAGCTTGCGAGCTTATGGAGAGAAGAAGCCGCTTTTGGAGTTTAAAAGAGAGGGTTTTTTCTTGTTCAAGGACATGATTTTATCTTTTAAGTTTGATATCTTGGAGCAACTTTTTAAGCAGATAAGCAAAATTAATTTGTTGCGAGAAGAGATAGTTGAGAGAAAGGAGAGCCTTTTCAACCAAAGTCAAATCAAAGGCGGAAATCCCAACCAAGAAAATTATAGCAAGTATAATCCTTTTCTACCTCAAGGGGTTGGGGGTAGTCAAGTTAGTCAAGGGGCAACGAAAACTTTAACGTCTAATCAGGTGGTTAATAAAAACAAAATAGGTCGCAACCAACCATGCTATTGTGGTAGTGGTAAAAAATATAAAAATTGTTGTCTGAGAAAGTAACTTTTTCAAAGATTTTTTTAAGCATATTTTTTTTTTCCTTTTCCCTTTTCTCGAATACCCTTGGGGATAGAATCCAAGAACTTCAAGAAAAACGTTCCATCAAAAGACTGAACAAGGATTATCTTTTTGAAATGGCCGTTTTATACCTTTATCAAGAAAATTTCTCCAAATCATTTGAACAATTCAACAGGCTGTATCGATTAAATAAAAAAGATCCCTTTAATCTTTTTTACATGGCTATGATCAAAAGCTATTTGAACGAGCGAGACGCTAACTTTTTTTGGAGGAATTACTTTCAAAATAGAGTGGTTAGAACGAGTAGAAAGCTATGGTCTAACCTAGGAACTTTGGTGAGAAAAATCGTCAGCAACAACTTGGATAGGGAAAAAAACAAGGCTTTGTTCGAGAGGAACATTTTGTTTTTTTATTTGAACAAAGCTTTCTATACTAGCATGCTGAACATAAACATTTACGAAAAATATGTGTTGAATGAACAGCAAGAAGATTTTTTAAAAGACATTAACTTCGTGGCTAGGATTAAAGCGGGAATTTTATCCAATATTGGCTACAAGTTAGATGCGATTAAAGTTTTAGAGAAATATGGAAAAAAATATACTTTAACCAACGCTAACTTAAAAAAATTAGCCATTTTGTATTATCAAAACAACTTTTACATTCAGTCCATTGAAATTTTTAATCAATTAGAAAGTTTATCTCAAAAGGATTTTAGTTACTACTATTTTTTGGCTTTAGCTAATTTGAGAATAGATAGGAAAAAAGAATTTAGAGAATATAGAGAGATTGCCAAAACGAAAATAGTAAACGAGAGTCATCGAAAATTATTTGAAAACTTATCCATCAAATGATGTCTTTTGCTTTAAAACACATTGAAAATATGAAAGCCTACGAGGCAGGAGAGCAACCGACTTCTCCTAAAATCGTTAAGCTAAACACCAATGAAAATGCTTACTCACCGCCCGAGAGTATCAAAAAGGTATTTGAGGGCCTTGATTTAAAGGACTTAAGGAACTATCCCCCCATTGATAAGTTGGATTTGGTGGCTTTGCTAGCGGAGAGAAATGATTTGAGTTTGGAGGAAGTTTGTTTTGGAAATGGCTTGGATGAGATTATTTCAGCTATTTTTAGGGCGTTCATTGGAAACGAAAAAGAACTACTTCTCACGGAATACACTTATAGTGCTTATTTTAGTTACGCTGAAATGTACCGCAGTAAGATGAATATCTTGAAAATGAAGGATTTTAAGATAGATTTGTCTCAAGTGGGTAAAGCGAAATTTCAAGTTTTTTTATTAACTAACCCCAACGCTCCCACTGGCATTGCCTTAGATAACGAAGCTATCGTGAAAATGGTTAAAAAACATCCCGATAAATTATTTATCGTTGATGAGGCTTATAAGGACTTCAATGACGAGGAGGGGATGTCGTTGGTGGAGAAAGTCAGAGAAGTGGATAATTTGATGGTGGTGAGGACTTTATCGAAAGGGTATTCTTTAGCTGGCGTTAGGGTGGGGTATGTTTTTGCTAGTTCAAAGCTCGTAGCGAATTTAAAGAAAGTCTTAGATCCTTACAACTTGAGTTTTTTATCTCAAAAGATAGCTTGGTTTGCTTTGAGCCATGAAGAATATTTTCAGCACAACAACCGAAAAATCATTGCCACTAGAAAAAGTTTCGTAGAAAAAATCTCGCAAATGAATTTCACCACTTTGCCTTCTAAGGCTAACTTTGTTTTAACCTCTCCCCCCAGCGGTCAAGGACCGAAAGAAACGCAAGAAACTACATTGGCTAAAGAAATATTTTTATTTTTGAAAAGTGAAAATATTTTAGTGCGGTATTTTTCTCGTGGGGAGTTGGCTAATTATTTGCGGATGACCATTGGGACTGACGAACAAATGAATAAAGTAATAAATGCCTTGGAAAAGTTTTTTACTTTAAAATAGTTGTTTTTAAATTGGGCTCTAGCATTTTAAAGGGGTCTAGGATTTTCTCTGCTTTCTCCCTGCTCATGTATTTTTTTTCCACCACCACGTCAATGATTTTCTTGTTGGTCCTCAGGGCTTCTTTAGCAACCTTGGAAGTGACTTGATAACCCAAATGGTTGTTTAGCGTCGTTATTAGGCCGGTGCTGTTTTCTACTAGTTCCCGACACCTTTCCTTGTTGGCGGTTATCCCCCTAACGCAATGTTTTTCTAAAATTTCAGTGGCTGAAGTGAGTAAGTTGGTGGAGGCGTGGAGGTTGTAGGCGATGACTGGAGCCATTACATTGAGTTCTAATTGACCTGCCTCAGCCGCTAGGGTGATGGAGAGATCTCTTCCTATGACTTGAAAACTAATTTGATTGATGAGTTCTGGGATCACGGGATTTATTTTCCCGGGCATGATAGAGGAACCGGGTTGCCTAGGGGGTAAATTGATTTCGTTTAACCCTCCTCTAGGTCCGCTATTCATTAAGCGTAAGTCATTGCATATTCTCGAGAGTTTTATCGCTAGTCTTTTCAAAGTACTAGAAAAAGAGACAAAAGCACCCATGTCGGAAGTTGCTTCAATGAGATCAGAGGCACGATAAAAACGAACCTTAGTGACATTACAAAGTTCATCAACGACTAATTGGTTATATTCGGGATGAGTGTTGATCCCAGTACCGATGGCAGTGGCTCCCAAGTTAATTTCCCTAAATAGTTCCACTTCTCTCTTCAACTTCTCCGACTCTTCTTTTAGAGTAGTGAAATAAGAATGAAACGTCTGCCCTAGAGTCACAGGGACGGCATCTTGTAATTGAGTTCTTCCTAATTTAATGACGTCTTGGAATTCTTGGCTTTTTTGGTACAGGGTTTTGGAGAGTTTTTCTAAGTTATTGCATAGCTTGCTGAAGATAAGCAAAATGCTTAATCTAACCGCAGTGGGATAAACGTCGTTAGTGGATTGAGATAAGTTGACATCGTTATTGGGATGCAGTACTTGGTAGCTCCCTAGGGGTTGCTTCATTATTTGCGAGGCTCGGTTAGCGATGACTTCGTTCATATTCATGTTCGTTGATGTTCCCGCTCCACCTTGAATGATGTTAAGACAAAAATTTTCATGCCATTTGCCATCAATGATTTCCAAGCATATTTTTTCAATCAAATCTGCTTTTTGAGGGCTTAGGAGTTTGAGTTTTTTATTAGTCCTAGCACAGGCCTGCTTTACCATAGCCAAAGCGATGATAAAGTAGGGAAAGTTGGATATGGGGAAATGCTTTAAGGGAAAATTTTCCAAGGCTCTAGCCGTTTGACCACCATAGAGAACGTTCTGGAGAACTTTTTGTTCGCCCAGTGAATCAACTTCTAATCTATATCTGTTTTCCATGAAACTATTATAGTATTGAAAAGCCATAAAAAATTGATTAAAATAATTTTGGTTGACGAATTTATGTTACAATACTCTTGTTGGAGTTGTAGCTCAGTTGGTTAGAGCTCCTGCCTGTCACGCAGGAGGCCGCGGGTTCAAGTCCCGTCAACTCCGCCATTTCATTTCCCGCCGCTCCACTGCTCCTAGTGGTTACTGGTTCGTTAGTGGTTAATTAATGTAATGGCTGGCTAGTGGCTAGTGGCTAGTGGCTAGTTGGTGGTTCGTGAGTGGTTCGTTGTTAAATAGTAAATGGTTAAGCTAAGCGTTAATCTCAATAAAATAGCCCTCGTTAGGAATTCTAGGGGAGAGGGCATTCCAGACTTGAAGCATTTTGCTGAGTTGGTCTTAAACTCTGAAGCAGTAGGAATAACTCTGCATCCTCGCCCCGACGCTAGGCATGTTACTAGTAGCGATGTTCTGCAGATAAGCAAATTAATATCAACTCATCACGCCAATAAAGAACTTAACTTAGAGGGCAATCCTTTCACTAGACCAAATAAAGATTACCTTGGTTTCTTAAACATAGTAGAAAAGGCTTTACCCCATCAAGTAACGTTAGTTCCAGATCAAAATCATCAGTTGACTTCTTATTACGGTTGGGACCTTAAAGAAAATTTCACTAAACTCCAAAAAGTGGTAGAGCGGCTTAAAAAAAAAAACATTCGAGTTAGCTTGTTTTTAGATCATAAAGTGAAAAACTTATCTTTGGCTAAAAAGCTAGGAGCTGATCGCATAGAGATTCACACTGGCTATTTTGCTAAAAATTTCTCAACTAAAAACCAAGAGAAAGCTTTGCTAGGATATGAGAAGATAGCTGAAAAAGCAAAATCGTTAAACTTGGGCCTCAATGCTGGTCATGATTTGAATCTGGCTAATTTGGCTTTGTTCCTTAAGCAAGTAAGAGGCGTGCAGGAAGTCTCAATCGGTCATGCTCTCGTGGCTGAAAGTTTGGCAAGGGGCTTTTCAAGGGTTTTGGGGGATTACTTGAAACTTATCAAAGAAGTAGAAAGCGGAGGAAACGGGGGAAGCGGTCTAGGCATGAGTTAGAGTTTTAGCTTTGATTTTATGTTATTCATCACTCGGTTCATAACCACTTCTTCTTTTGCTTTGAAATTGCCCGCTGCCATCATGGCATGCCCACCACCTGCTCCTAAATTCTTTAGAGACGCTTTTAGCAAATTGCCCAAATGAATTTTTTTAACATTGGTCCTAGAACAAACTTTTCCAGTGCCTTTAAAAGTGCCGGTTACGATGGTGAAGGATATGGCTTCTTTTTTAATGAAAAATTCCGCCACTTCTTGGATGAGTTCCAAGTTGCTAACTTCGCCTAACTGGCAAAACAATATTTCCTTAAATACTTGATACTTGTTTAAAGCACTTTTCAAGATTTTGTAAAAAGCTTCTTTTTTAGGAGTGTTTTCTATTTTAAAGAGAACTTTTATGTCAGCTAAGTTTAGGCATTTTTTATAATACAAAATGTCTTTGTTGGTATGATCTCGGTTAAAATGGTTGGTCTCGGTCAGTATGGTATAAACGTAAGCAGTTGCTAAAGTTTTATTTAAAGTTAAGTTAAAGTGAAAAAAATATTCCAATAAGATAGTGGCAGTGCTTCCCATTCGATGATTGATTTCATAGAAGTTTTTTTTTTTGAAAACACTCCTTATCAAAGGATGGTGGTCAAAGGTTATGCTTGGGTAGTGGGGGTTAGGGATGGAATGATTGCTATTTTCCCTTTGGAAGTCAACGGCTGCTATTAAATCGTATTTATCAATTTCTTTTTCTTTAAAAAAGTTGATTTTCAACTTCAAAAGTTTTATCATGCTTAAATTTTCTTCTCTAGTGACGTTTCCTTGATAAACTATTTTAGAACGCAAGTTAAATTTTTTAACGATTGCCTGCAGAAGTAGAGCACTGGTGATGGAGTCGGGGTCGGGGAAGTTATGCATAAAAATGACGATGCTTTTATTTTTATTTAAAATTTTTTCTAGTTTTTTAAACTTCACAATAACCCTTTTAATGGAGAGGACGCTGAAGCATAATTTTTTTCAGTAGCGAGCTTCGCTAGATAGCCCAGCCTACCAGCTTCCACTGCCAAAGCAAAGGCCCTAGCACACATGATGGGATCGCTTGAAACAGCAATGGCAGTGTTCACTAAAACCGCCTCAGCTCCTATTTCCATGGCGAGCGCCGCATCGGAGGGACGTCCTATCCCAGCGTCTACTATCACGGGGATGTTGGATTCTTTTATCATGATTTTTAACTGCTCCAATGTCTTTAAGCCTTGATTGCTTCCAATGGGAGAGCCTAGCGGCATGATGGCAGGGCAGCCCAACTCTTCTAACTTTTTCCCTAAGATGAAGTCAGCATTGATATAGGGCAAGACAACAAACCCTTCTTTTAACAAAACTTCAGTCGCTTTCAGGGTCTCGGTTCCGTCTGGTAATAGGTATTTTGGCTCTGGAGTTACCTCTAGTTTGATCCAATTGTTTTTAGTTGCTCTTTGGGAAAGCCTAGCCAATCTAATGGCTTCTTCGCTATTTTTGGCGCCGGAGGTGTTGGGTAAAAACTGCAGATTTAAACCTTCTATGGAATTGATAAAATCGTCCTCTGGATTAGCTAAGTCGATTCTCCTTAATGCCATGGTCACCATCTGCGTTTTCGATTCGATGATGGCCTTACGCATCAATTGGCTATTAGAAAATTTCCCAGAACCCAAAATCAGCCTAGAAGCTAATCTCTTGTTGCTAATAATTAAATCATCCTTCAATGATTTGACCTTTTACAAGCGGATTTAATGCTTTGAGTTATTTAAAATGATCAAACCCACTCTTAGTGATTTCTTTTTTGGAATTTTTTTCTTCATCTATGAGAAAGACTTTTTTTTCTTTGATTATTTCGCCTATTTCTATTCCTATGACTTCATTCGCTTTGCTTTTAGGCACGGTGTAAATTAATTCAAAATCCTCTCCCCCGTATAAAGCTTGATCATAAGCACTTAAGTTAAGTGCTTTGGCAGCAAAATAAGAATAGTTTTTAATAGGTATTTTCTTTTTATAAATATCAGCTCCCACCTTGCTTTCATAGCAAATGTGCTTTATCTCAGAAGCAAGGCCATCAGAGACATCGCACATAGCATTGGCAAAGGGGGCAATGTCGTCCACCATTTTCAACCGGCATTTTGGTTCCAAGTATTTTTTTTTGACGTGATTATGCCCGACAAAACCTCTTTTGAACAAATGGTAGCCCAAAGAACCAGCACCCAAAGAGCCCGTCACTTTGATGACGTCGCCGACCTTTGCTGAAGATCTTAGGCATAAATTATCGTCGTTAACAAAGCCCACCACCGTTACGCTAATTTGAATTTTATTGCTCTTGGTGATGTCGCCACCTAAAACTAGCACGCCGTAGCGATTGCAACTCTTGTAAATTCCCCGATAAACGGAGCGAAAGAAAGACACGGGAGTATTTTTTTTTAACGATATAGAAACGAATATGTACTTGGCTTTACCGCCCATGGCGGCTATGTCGGATAGGCTTCCTTCGGAGATTTTAAAACCGATTTCCAAAGGAGAGAAAAATTTCGTGTTGAAATGATCCCCGTTCACGAACATATCTGTCGATATGAGTAAATTCCTATGCTCGTCTATTTTTATGACTGCGCAGTCATCACCGGGGCCCTGAATGACTTCCTCATATTTCTTGCTAATGGGTTTGACAATCTTATCAATTAGCCTAAACTCTCCACCAAATTTATTTATTAACAATCGTCAAAAGCCTCCCCGCAATCACGTGGCTAATTATATAATAAATATTTTCCTAGGGAGTTTTTTTTAGCGAATAATTTTTTTTAAATTCCATAACCCCTTTATGGTAGAATGTACTAGAAGCAGTTTTAAATTGAAAACACCACTGCATAACATTCATTCTAGTTTAGGGGCTAAAACGATTAGTTTTTTCGGATGGGATATGCCTTTGTATTACGACTCTATTATAAAAGAGCATAAAGCCGTTCGAGAGGAAGTAGGGGTTTTCGATGTTTCCCACATGGGTAATTTCGTGATGACCGGCAAGGATGCTTACAAAGCGATTAATCACCTCATCTCTAATGATTTAAAAAAAATAAGCGTGGGCTCGGGTATTTACTCTCCCTTGCTTTATGAAAACGGGACTTTTGTAGACGATATCATCGTTTATTACGAAAGCGACGACAAGTTTTATCTCATAGTTAACGCCTCTAATGTTGAAAAAGATTTTTCTTGGATGGCGAAGAATGTCGAGGGAAAGTTTGATGTTACACTCAGCAACGTTTCCAATGACTTTTGCTTACTAGCCATTCAGGGAAAGAAGTCAATGGATTACATCAAGACTTTGCTCCCGAGTTATCGTTTGGATAAGCCCTTTGCTTTTCAATCCGCTGAATTTAAAGGAAGCAACTTGGTGGTAGCCAACACGGGCTATACGGGAGAGGTTGGTGTTGAGGTGCTGGTTCCCAATGAAGTGGCGGAAGATTTCTTCAATGAAATTTTAAAGTTAAAAATAAAACCATGTGGTTTGGGATCGAGGGACACCCTTAGGATTGAAAAAGGTTTCTCGCTTTATGGTAATGAAATCAACGATCAATTTAACGCCTTGGAAGCTGGCTTGGGGTGGGCGGTTGCTTTTACCAAGGACTTTATTGGCAAGCAGAAGTTAGTAGACTACAAGAGCGATAAAGTCAATCCCAAGAAAAAAATGGCTGGTTTTATGATGGATGAAAAAGCGTTTGCTAGAAACGGGCAAACCATCTGCAGCGAATCGAACGAACCGATAGGAGTGGTTACTAGTGGCTGCTTCTCTCCTAGTTTGAAAAAGAGCATTGGCTTGGGGTATGTCCCTAAGGAGTACAAAATAGGCGATGAAATCAAAATCAAAATAAGGGACAAGTTTTTCACGGCTAAACTGCATAAAAGGAGTTTCATTTAAATTTTGAAAACAATATTTTCCAATCACGATCCTTTCGTGAGTCGTCATATTGGTACTTATGACAAGGAGGGAGTTAGTGAGATGCTGAAGGAAGTCAACTTTGGTTGCCTTCAACAGTTGATGGACAAAGTCGTTCCCGATGGCATTAAGCTGCAAGAATTTTCGGTTTTAGGTGAGGGGCTCAGTCAAAAGAATTTTTTGGAATACATTAAAGAAATAGCTGAAAAAAATAAAATTTACAAATCCTACATTGGTTTGGGATATTACGACTCTTTTCTGCCACCAGTCATTGCTAGGTGTTTGTTAGAGAACCCCGGCTGGTATACTCAATACACTCCTTATCAAGCGGAAATATCTCAAGGTAGGCTGGAATCTCTTTTGAACTTTCAAACCATAGTTTGTGACCTTACTTCTCTACCAGTCTCTAATGCTTCTCTGTTGGATGAAGCCACTGCTGCTGCGGAAGCTATGTTCATGGCTTATAGGATAAACAAGCAAAAGTCCCATAAGTTTTTTGTTAGCGAAAAAATATTTCCTCAAACGATAGGAGTGATTAAAACCAAGGCAAGTGCTCTGGGGATAGTGGTGGAAGTAGGCGATCTACGTGATTTGAAGAGTTCAAGTAACCTTAGCGATTTTTTTGGAGTTGTTTTACAATACCCCGATGAAAGTGGCAACATTGAGGATCATAGGGAAATAATTGAAAAGCTCAAGGAAAATAAAATAATAACCATTTCCATCGCTGATATTTTATCGCTTGCTTTGTTAAAGCCACCCGGGGAGTGGGGAGTCGATATAGCGGTTGGCTCTACGCAAAGGCTAGGAGTTCCCATTGGTTATGGGGGACCTCACGCTGCTTATTTGGCGACTAGAGACGAACATAAGCGCTTCGTTCCCGGTAGAGTCATTGGCGTAACTAAAGATAAGTTTGGCAACGTTGCTTTTAGGATGTCGCTTCAAACGAGGGAGCAGCACATTCGAAGGGAGAAAGCCAACTCCAATATCTGCACCGCTCAAGCCCTTCTGGCGAATATAGCGGCTATGTACGTCATTTATCATGGCAAAGAAGGCATTAAGAAGATAGCCATGAAAATACATCAACAAACAAGGTTTTTGGTGAAAGCCCTGAAGAAACTGGGTTTCAAAATTGAAAACGATTTTTATTTCGACACCATTACTTTAGTTGATGCTAAGGAAGTTATAGATAGCCTGCATCGAAAGGCTAGTGAACACTTGGTGAATTTTAGGAAGTTTAGTGCTGGCGATAAATTGGGAATTTCTTTGGACGAGACTTGTGAGGAGCAAGATTTGGCAACCATTTTGGAAGTGTTTCGCCAAGTGAAGAACGAAGCCGAAGTTAACTTCGCTGAACTCGACAAGGCTTGGTCAGAGGAGTTCGCTTTTCCCGAGGGGCTTGTTAGGACCAGCGAATATTTGAACCACGACATCTTCAACACCATTAAATCGGAAAGTCAAATGTTGAGGTATTTGAATTTTTTAGAAAAGAAGGACTTGTCTTTAAACACGTCGATGATTCCCTTGGGTTCATGCACCATGAAATTGAATTCAGCTGCTGAGATGATGCCTATTTCTTGGAAGGCTTTCTCTGGGCTGCATCCATTTGTTCCCAAGGAGCAGGCGTTGGGTTTTAGAGAAGTGTTTGACACTTTGGAGGAAGTTTTAGAAAAAATAACTGGCATGGACCGCGTCTCTCTTCAGCCCAACTCAGGGGCTCAAGGCGAGTACGCTGGGTTGTTGTCGATTAGAAACTACTTGGATTCCATTGGGGAGAGCAAAAGGGATGTTGTGTTGATTCCCTCTTCTGCTCATGGAACGAACCCAGCTAGTGCTGTCTTGGCGGGCATGAAGGTCATCGTCGTTAAATGCTTGGACAATGGGGACACGGATGTAGGTGACTTGGAGAGTAAGGCCAAGGAAAATGCTGAGCGTCTAGCGGCTTTAATGATAACTTATCCTTCGACTCATGGGGTTTTTGAAGTTAAAATAAGGGAAATTTGCGACTTGATTCATCGATATGGGGGTCAAGTCTACATGGATGGGGCTAATTTGAATGCCCAAGTTGGTTATACTAATCCCGGGCTAATTGGTGCGGATGTCTGTCATCTCAATCTGCATAAGACTTTTGCTATTCCTCATGGTGGTGGTGGTCCCGGAGTGGGTCCTATAGCGGTTAAGAAGCATTTGATTCCTTTTTTGCCCGGCCATTGCTTAGTGCCCATTGAGGGTAGGGAGGAAAATGCCATCTCTGCTGCTCCTTGGGGCAGTGCTAGTATTTTAATCATCTCTCTAGCGTATTTGAAATTGTTAGGCAACGAGGGAGTCAAGGAAGCGACTGCCTTTGCTATCTTAAACTCTAATTACGTAAAATCTAGGATAGAAAAGCATTACCCTGTTCTGTACACCGCTGAAGACGGACTGGTCGCTCATGAGTTGATCATTGACGTGAGGGATATTACTAAAGAAACGGGAATTCAAGCAGAAGACATTGCTAAGAGATTGATGGATTTTGGCTTCCATGCTCCCACTATGTCTTGGCCGGTGGCGAACACGCTCATGATCGAGCCTACTGAAAGCGAGGACAAAGAGGAGTTGGATAGGTTTTGCGATGCTCTTATATGCATTCGCAGTGAAATCAAGGATATAGAAGAGGGCAAGTCTCCTAAGGACGACAATCCCTTGAAAAACGCTCCTCATTCCATTGATTACATGGCTCATGGATGGGACAAGGGGTATAGCATGGAAAAGGCATTTTTCCCACTGCCTTATGTTAAACGAAGAAAGTTCTGGCCTAGTGTCGCTAGGGTGGATAATGTCCATGGAGATCGCAATTTTTACTGCACTTGTCCACCGTTGGAGAGTTATAAATAAGTTAAGTTCATTTAGTCGTTATTGTTTTCTTATTTAGCGATAGGCTTATTTTTTTCGGCTTTTTTTTCTGCTACTGAGGCGGCTTTTCTCTCTTTAGACAAGATTCAAAAAAATAAGATTAGGGAAAGCAAAAGTTTTTTTGCTAAATTAAAAACCAAGATCATTGATGAGTTTAATTATTTCATCATGATCATTTTAGTGGGAAATATTTTTTTTAACGTTCTTGCCACCATAGAAGCCAATAGGTTGTTTTTCAGTTATTTTTCAACTTATGTCGAAAAACTAAAAAATTATTGGGTCTATTTCGACACCGTTTTTGATTTTCTTTTCATAATCTTATTCACTGGACTGGTTTTAGTATTCGCTGAACTCATTCCCAAGTTGCTAGCCATTCGTTACACTGCTTTTCTAATCAGCGTAGCCACTCCCGTTTTGAATCTACTCTACATTTTTCTTTCACCCATCATGTTGGTCATAAAGCTAATGAGCAAAATTTTTTTAACTCAAACCAATAGAAAGAAAATTAAAAAGAGTTTCCTCCTTGACAAAGGCGAACTAATTGGTTTTATCTCTAGGGGAAAGAAAGAAGGCTCGCTTAAAAAAATAGAAAGCTTGCTAATGGAAACCACTATTAGTTATATCAACACTTCCATAAAGTCCTTTCTTATCAATAGAGATGAAATTGAAGGCATTAACTTAAACAAGCATAAAAATAAAAACCTCATCAACGTGATTAAGGCATTTCCTCATAAAAACATACCCATTTACCGGAAGCAAAAAGATAACATCGTCGGAGTTCTTAGTAAAAAAAAATTGGCTTTCTTAAACTTGAAAAACATCTCCGAGGAGAATATTGAAAAATACATGGATGAGCCTAGGATAATCTCTGAGAACAAGAACGTCTTAGAAGTTTTAAATGAGATCATTAATTCCAACAGCAACATCGCTTTGATCATCGACGAATATGGAGGAGTGGAGGGCATTGTCAATAAAAACGACATCATTAACAAAGTGATTAAAAAAAGTGATTTTGCCAATAGGGATGGGTTTCTGCATATTAAAAAAATAGATGGCTTTAGTTATTACGTCAAAGCTGGGGTGCTCATTGATGACATTAATAAAAAGTTTAAAACTGCCATCAAATGCGAAAATGCCGAAACCATTGGTGGCTACTTGTTGGAGAAATTTCAAGAAATACCAACTAGGAATCAAACCTATCAAGACGAGTATTTTACTTACATTGTAAAGTCCAGTTATAACCATAAAATCAATAGTTTGATTTTAAAGCCCAACTAAAATGCTGCTTTATTTAACCATTTTCTTGTTGGCTTTATCGCTTTCTTTTTATTTTTCTGGCTCTGAAGCGGGTTACATTTCTTTCAATAAAGAAAAGTTTGCTAACGATGTTGAACTGAAAAATAAGAAGGCATTAAAAATAAAAAAATATTTAGAAAACACTGGCTTGGTTTTAGCTTTAACTTTGTTAGGCAATAACTTTTTTAATATCATTGCAGTGACGACGTTTGATAAACTATGGAGCATTTGGTTCATCGATAACTTAGAATACTTCTTGTTAGTGAGCACAGTGATCATTTTGATTTTCGGTGAAATTCTTCCCAAGATCATTTTTAGGCAATGGTCTCGCTTTTTGTTATATGAAACTAGTAAAATCATCCTCTTGTTCAACAAGATTTTCGCTCCAGTCATCTCCGTCATCATTAAAATAACTAGTTTCTTTTTAGATAAACAAAAAATCCAATCAAGAGAAAAACTTTCTAAAGAAGACTTTTTATACCTCATTGAAAAAGAATTTCAAGAAGGATCGGTCAAAGACATCGAGCGAAACATCGTCAAAAATATTTCCTTGTTCTATAGTTTGAGTTTAAAGGAATTAATGTTTCCTTTGATTGATTTATTCCTAGTGCCCATTGACCAGAATTTGAATTCCATTAGGGAGAGCATCAACAAAGAGAAAATTGACCTCATTTTAGTGTACGAAAAAAGAATAGATAACTTAGTTGGCTACGTTACTAGTTTAGAAATTTTTCAAAGCAGCAAAAAAAACCTCTTAGCCAAAGACGTGCTCCACGAATGCCTTTACATTCCCGAGAGCGTTAGCATCGATAAGGTCTACGATCTTTTGATAGAAAAGGGCAATGAATTAGCCGTCATCGTCAACGAACAAGGCGGTAGCTTGGGAGTGGTGAAAAGGGAAGACGTTATCAATGAAGTTTTTGGAGTTAGGAGCGAATTTTCCGATCGCAAGGATAATGTGTTCATTCAAAAAGACAACGGGCATTATAAGATTAATGCTTCCTTGGAGATAAACGACTTCAATCATTATTTTAACTGCAAGATTAAAAAAGATAAGTTTCAAACATTTCAAACTCTGGCTGGTTTCTTGAACTTCATTAGCGAGAAAATCCCTCAAAAAGACGAAGTCATTGAGTTTGAAAAGTTTACTTTTAAAATTTTAAAAGCCAATAAAAATTCAGTTTTAGAGGTGGGGCTTAAAATCAATAAAAAAACTTGACCGCAAATTCATTTCAACCAATGGGTTGATAAACTAAAACAGGCTTGGAGTTCTTTATAATGCTTCCACTTCTGTTTTTAAGGTTATTTCATTTTCGCTAAAAGAACTAATGTCGTAAAAGAAATGGTCAAGGGAGTTTTTTACTTTTTCTAACTTTATTTTTTCGTTAAATAAAAGAGAGTAGTGAAACGGTTTTTTGCTTTCATAAATCCATGGCGGTGAAATGGAGAACATTTTCCCCAGCACCGTTATTAGACTCCTGCTGGCTTCTTTAAGCATTTTTTCATTGATCTTTTCGTGATGAGGAGTTAGGGCTACATTTAGGAAAAAGTAATTGGCTTCCTTAAAATAGGGGCTTAATTTTTCTTTAATGAATGGGGTTAATGTTTCTAATTGGTTTGATTTGAGTCGGTTATTTTCTCGGAAGTTTTTTTCGTTTTTATGTAGATAAAGGAATATTTTTTTGAAAATATTTAGCAACTTATAAAGAATTTCTTGCTTGTAAGAAAAGTCCTTTTTAGAAGAAAAATAAATGGCTAGAACCGCTAAGGGAGCATCTTCAAAGATCGAAAAGTAAATCACTTGATAATCTTTAGTGGTTTTTAAGTGGGAAAATCCGCGCAATAAAGCACGATTCTCATTTAAACTAGCATTTATTTTATCGGGGATAATGATTTTTTCGTATCGGCTAAGGTATTCGCTATAAATCATTTTTTTCTTAAATTGGTTTTTTCCCGCCTCTTTCAAATAAAATATTAATTGACTATTGCTGATGATGGTGGAGAAATTTTTCAGAGATTTCTCGAGGAACTCGTTTGAAGTTTTAGCTTCAAATAAAGAATAAAGGAGCTCCTTTAAGACGGGGTTTGCTAAAAGCAACTGATTAATTTGCCTTTCATGGGTAAGTATCTTGCGGAGGTCGTTTGCTTCATGTTCCGCTGGTAACCATTCGTCAATCGTAACTTTTGAGCTTAGCGGAGATTGCTCAGCGATGTTTTTTTTCAAACGATTTAACTTCTTATCGAGGCGATTGTTTTTGATGAAAAATTTAATTTTTTTCTTGAAAGTTAACAATAAAGTTGATAATAAAATGGAAGACAAAACCACTAATAAAAAAATCATAGCCTCATCGTAATGATACCATAATAAGAAACAATTGAAACTCTCGATATCTAGCTTAGTTCATTTCGTTTTTCCCTCCAAATGTGATTTTTGTAGTTCTACCTTGAAAGGCAGAGATTTTTCTAGGATATGCCTTAAATGCGTGGCAAAAGCAAAAAATGAAAATGAAAATGAAAAAAGGGAAAAACCAAAATGTCCCAAGTGCTTTGGGGTAATGCTGGAAGAGAGTTGTCCCACTTGCTCCTCGGCAGGTGAATTTTCATTTGATAGAAACTTTTCTTTGTTTTATTACGAAGGAATGGCGAAGGAAATTTTTTTAAAGTATAAATTCAAAGCCCATAAGAGTTATCACAAAGTGGTTGCTTATTTCATTTCAAAATATTTTCAAAAAGATTTGCCTACTTTTGACGTCATTGTTCCCTTGACGCTGAGCCGTGAGGAATTATTTGAAAGGGAGTTTTGCCCAGTGAGCATGGTGGTTAGCGAAGTAGGGAAGAAGTTGAACCTTAAATTTCTTAAATGCATCAAGAGAAAAAAAGTCAAAAACATTTTAGCCCAGCATAAGAGGAATCTACTTGAAAGAAAAAAAGACATTGATAAAAAATATTTTTTCGTGAATAAGTTTGCTCCTCAATTAACCGACAAGCGAGTCCTCATCATAGACGATGTCTTCACCACTGGAGCGACGGTGAATGCGATAGCAAAAATGCTCCTCACCGCTAATCAAGGAATAAAATCCGTTTCAGTATTCACTTTTTTTCGCGGGGTCTTGGAAGATTAATGCGATTTTCAATTCAATCTAAACCAAGTTAAGTCAAGCTAAATCGGACCTAAGCTTTTGATTTCAGCAATGATTAACTAATTGATCAAAGAATGGTTCAAGTCATCAGCAGGGTACTTTTCTAGGTTTTTTTTGATTACTTTAGCCGGGATGCCCACCACAATGCTGTTCTTAGGAATGTCTTTTAAGACTACGCTAGAAGCTCCTATTATAGAATGCTCACCAACTTTTATGTTTCCTAATATTTTCGCTCCCGCTCCAATCAAAACTCCCTCTCCTATTTTGGGATGACGATCACCTCTTTCTTTGCCAGTGCCCCCCAAAGTGACGTTTTGAAGGATAGAGACATAGTCCTTAATCACGCAAGTCTCTCCAATAACCACGCTGTGAGCATGGTCAATGAATATGCCTTGACCGATTTTAGCGTAAGGATTAATGTCAATGGTAAAATCAATGGAGGAGATGTATTGAAGCAGGAAAGCCGTGGGAGCGTCTTTTGCTTCAGTAAGGCAGAAATGTCCCAAACGATAAACGCATAAAGCATGAAACCCTTTGTAAAACAGCAAGACATTGCTCAGGTGACTACAGGCAGGATCTCTCTTGTAAGCAGCGTATAAGTCTTTCTTCACCACTTCAATGCTTTCCCTTTTTCGAAAAAAGTCATTCATTTTTCTTTTAAAAGATTCCTCAAAAGAAAAATGCTTACGAAGTAAGCTAAAAATGTAATTGCTCACACAATCCTCTAAACAAGAAAAACTCAATATGTTATCTCGATAAAGCGAACTAATGCTAGAGCTTTCTTTAACGACTAATTCACTTTCTTCAGTGATTTTTTTCCAAATATCCATTTCTTCGAAAATCAACAACTAATTAAAACGATAAGGGCAATAGCAACAACCAAAGCGTTGGGAGTTAAAAGGGCGTTAGAAAAAATCGGGATAGCTTTCATTTTTTTTGAAAGAATTTTTTTAACTTTTTTTAACTTTTTTAATTTGACCTATTGGACGAGCCCGATGAAAATTTTAACATACTTGAAAGCATTTAATTTAAATTAATGAAACTATGGAATGCCAGGAGCGTTCAATGGTTTAACTGCTTTTTAAAATTTTTTGAAGCTATAAACGACTTTCCCCAGCACAACTACGGTATTCAAAGGAAAAGATAAAGTTTTAAAATCAGGCTGACAAGGAACGAGTTCAATGATTTTTTCCTTTTGAAGATGACGCCACTTTTTTAAAGTCTTTCCTTCATCCTGAAGATCAACGAACACAATATCGTTATTATTCACCATGGGAGTTTTTAGAAAAAGCACCACGCTTCCACTGGATATTTCGCAGTCAATCATGGAGTTCCCTTCAATTTTTAACGCAAAGTAAAGGCTTATATCGTATTTGATAATGAAATTAGGGACTTCAATTTCTCCTAAATTCATCCCTTCGAGCACTCTATTACCTCCCGCAGGCAAGATGCCCACAATGGGAACAGGGGTCGTTTTTTCAAATGACAACTTCCTTTCTTCCTTTAAATCTTCTAAGTGCTCCAGCTGTTTTTGTTCAACTATATCCAAAATCTCGTTTTGATATCTTTCCGGTAACTTTTCAAATTTTTTCACTAATTTAGTGGTTTTAGGAGGGAAAAAACTTAAATCAGGAGCTAAATACATCTCGCTTATGCCCTCTGAGAGCCATCTAGGGTTGATATTAAAATGCTTTTCCAATAGCAAAAGCAACATTTTGCTCGCCTTATTGGATTTGTAAACTAAGTTATGAATGTTGGAACTAGCTAAATTGATGATTTTCGATAAACTATGGATGTTTAACTTCTCTTTTTCTAGTAGAAAAAAAAACCTGTCCCTGAAAGTCATTGATACGTTAACGTTTTTAACTCAACAAACTACGAAAGAAAGATCACACAAAATTAGCTTGCTAAATTATCTCATAATAATTTTATTTTAAATAAAAAAAATGTTACTAAAAGATCTTTAGTGATAATTTTTTCTACTTTTAGAAAAAATATTGCCAATTAAATTATTTATAATAAAATAATATTACTTTAAATAATATTTAAAGTAATATTATGGTTGAAATCAAAGACGAAAAAAAAGCTAACTTTTATCAAATAAGCAATAAATTTTTAGACGTCGTTAGGAATCCCTACTGCATAGCCGTGTATAATTGCCTGATTTTCTTTTCTACTCATAAAAAGACTTACCCTTCCATAGAGGTATTAGCCTACAAATGCGGAATTTCTCATCCTACGGTCAATAAGGCGTTGAAAATTTTAGAGGAAAAAAATTTGATAAAAGTGGTTAGAAGAAATAAGCAAGGAAAAAAAAGGACTAATGTGGGAAATATCTACTTTATCAATGAAATTTCTAATCACTAATCGCTAATCAATGTTTTTAAAGAAGAAAAATCGTGCTAATTAAAAAAGTTAGTTTAAAAAATGAATTCTTTTCACTAAGATTAAGTGAGAGAAGATGCAGCGATTAAAATGCTTGCGAAGGAGCTAAAAGAATGTTTTTAAGTAAAATTGCTTTTACTCCTTCTAAGTTTTTTTCAGCTGTTTCATCCAATGTGAGCGTGAAAGTGCATAATAGAGTGAAGTAATTATGAGTTTGGTAAGAACGAAAATGAAACATCCAGCGAGATCGATAAAAAATGGTTAACAATAAATTCAATTACCATTCTCTTCTTGAAAATATTAAAAAAATTTTGAAAAAAAGAAAGATAACGGTTACTGAGTTAGCGAAAATGACTAATTTAAATCGTTCTTATTTGAGTAAAATATTGAATTATAGGAAACCTGCTTCTCTGCATTTATTCTGCCTTGTTTGTGAATGTTTAGATCTTGAAATAGTTTTAAGAGAACAAGAAGACACCTACTTTTAAAAGTAATTTAGTTTTAATTTAAAGATCTTTAATTAAATTTTGGGCGGGAAAAATAATCCGTTCTCAATTTGCCGCTCTCAATTTCTCGCCATCGCTCTCCCGCCAACAATTACTATTAGCCGGGGCTATTTCTTAAGAAGCAAGCAAACCACTTGAACTTGGATGCTCTCTCCTTTCCCTAGGGAGTCCTGTCCTTCATTTGTTTTGGCTTTTAAATTGATGGGAATGCCACTGCCTAGTATGGTTATTAAATTGCTTTTGATGGCTTGGAAATGGGGGTTTAGTTTGGGAGTTTCTAGGATTATGGTGGCATCTAAATTAACGATTTCGAATCCCTTGATTAGCGATAAAGTTTTTTTTAACAATTCACCACTAGCAATGTTTTTATATTGAGGATCGCTATCGGGAAAATGCGCTCCAATGTCACCCTGCTCGCTTGCTCCCAAAAGAGCATCGATAATGGCATGCATGAGAGCGTCGCCGTCTGAGTGAGCAAGGGTGCCTTTAGGGGAGGGAATTTTAACACCTCCTAATACGAGCTCTTCGTTTTCTTTTAATTCGTGATTATCGTAACCAAAACCAACTCTATACATAACTTCTAATGCTACAATTATAGCATTAATGTTGACCTCAATCCTTCGCGCTGTTCTGGTGCTGGCTTTTTTGTTTGCGAATGTTGCCTTTAGCCAAGAAATTTCTAATAACGAAAACTATGAAGAAGGCGATCTCTCTGATTACGAGCAAGATTTAGAAGAATACCAAGTCTTAAAATTAGTTAGGTTCGTTGATTTTATTTTTTATGCCGGATTTCAATTTAGTTTTTTTGGCGAGCCGAATAGCATTAGATTTTTAACCAGCGAGTTAGAACATTTGAAAAGAATGCGCAATGAGAGCGAGCCTAGCTCACCTTATCGAGATGGTCTCGATGATGCAGCTCCTCCGTTTGGTTTTAATTTTGGTTTTGACGTTTACTATCGCGATTTGGGATTTAGTTTTAATTACATTAGAAATAACTTTTTTAGAAGCGATGCCTCTATCCAAAGGATCAGCAATCAAGACGACTACGTTCGCTATACTTATAATATGACGGGAAACTCTTTCATTTTTAGCTTTTTATATCGTTTCCCCCTTTTAAAAAATCCCGAGAACAATGTTTTCTTGGTAATAGGAACTGGCTATGGTTACAACTTTGGTAAAATCTCTTTGAGGGAGGAAATAAACTCTTTAAGAGCAGATGGTTCTGTTGACCATAGCAGTAGGCAAGATGATTTCGACGCTCAGGCTCATTCGGGACATTTCACTTTTGAGATTTTAGCTAAGCTAAGCAATTTCATCATTGCTACTGGTATCAATTGGCAACTGTTGTTTTTTAATGACCTAAAAGGCGACAACACCATCCTAACTGCTAACTCCCCCCCTAGTTCTTTTAACCTAGTGAACAGCCCCTATCTTTATTTGAAAATAGGCTTCACTTTTTAATATTCGTCTTCCGTAAATCTCAAGTATTTTCCAATGAAAGTCAATTTTACCTCTCCGATAGGACCATGGCGATTTTTGGAAACGTAGATTTTCGTAGGAAATTTCGATTCGTAAAAGTCATTGGTGGTAGAGGGGCTGCTACTAGCAAGATTTTTAGAACTTTTATCGAAAGAGGCCTCATCAAGAGTCTCAGTTCCTTGAACAATTACTTTCTTATCATCGCTTCGATGAATGAATAAGACCAAATCAGCATCCTGTTCAATGGCACCCGACTCCCTAATATCTGATAGGCGAGGAGTTTTGTCTTCTCTGCTATCAGCAGAGCGGTTAAGCTGGGTTAGGGCGATAATGGGTAAGTTTAAAGTTCTCGCTAAGTTTTTTAATTGCTTGGAAACAGAAGATATTTGCTGTTCGCGAGAAATTTGATTGTCCTGCTCGGTGATCAATTGAAGGTAATCAACGAAAATGATATCCACGCCATCCTTAACCATTTTTCTGGCTTTACTCGATAGTTCTCTAATGTCGATGCCGGGAGTATCATCGATTAATATGTTAGTTTTTTTAGCTCGGTCAGCAGTTTGGATTAAAGATTGCCATTTGCTATCTTTAAAAGAGGCATTCTTAAATTCATTTAAAGAAATGTTCGTTTGATTGGCTAATATCCGCATGCATATTTCTGTTTTGGACATCTCAAGAGAAAAAAAACCGATCCCCAGTTTGTCCTCGCCATTGGATTTATCGTTTGCTACAAAAGCCATGTTTTCCACCATGTTGAGGGCAAAAGCAGTCTTGCCCATTCCCGTTCTCCCGCCGATGATGATTAAGTTAGACTTTTGAAAACCAACGATCAACTCATCTAGTTTCTTGTAGCCCGAGCTAATTCCAACGTAACCTTGATCGCGGTAGTTTTTCTCTATGATGTCAATGGTTGATTTTAAAGAATTGCTAATGTGTTCGTAATCTTTATATTCTTCAAAAGACAAAGCAAAATATTTCTGCATGCATTTGTCCAAAACTTCCGAGGAGAAATGACTTTGCTTCGCTTCGTCAATGGTCTCCCCACCTATGGTGATTATTTTCCTTAGCAACGATTTTTCAAAAACAATGTTAGCGTAATCTTTCACGTTAGTAGTGGAGGGGACAGAGTCCACTAAAGAGTTGATGTATTCCAACCCACCGACTCGATGCAGCAAGTCTTTTTTCCTAAGTTCCTCTCCCAAGGTAATCAAATCCAATGGCATATCTCCCTTTTCTAAACGAAAAGCAATTAAAGTTTTAGCAATGAGCTTATGCCTACCGTCGTAAAAGTCTTCGGGATTTAGTTTAGTGAAAACGTCTTCAAACAAGTTATTGTTTAACAAAAGAGCCCCTAAACAAGCAGCCTCAGCATCCTTACTAAAAGGCAAACTACTTTTTTTTTCTGGGAGCAAATTCAAAGGATGAAAACCGCCTTGGGAAATAAAAACTAAAGTTTAATTTTTTCTGTCAATAACGGAAACTTTGAGTCTAGTCTTAATATCGCTTTTGAAAACGACGTCAATAAGATACTCGCCAATGTTTTTGATAGGATCTCTTATGATGATAAATTTTTTATCCAGCTTTATTTTATGCGTCTCTTGGAGTAAGTTGCTCAGTGCTAAAGGATTGAGAGAGCCGAAAAGTTTCCCCTCCTTACTAGAAGACATGGGCACCTCTAGGGTTTTGATTTCATTCAATTGGCTGAGCAGGTCTTGGTATTCTTGGTTCTTTTCATCGATTTTTTTAGCGAACTCCTCTCTCTTGTCGTTGATTTTTTTCAAGGAATAGGGAGTCTTATTAACCGCTAACTTGTTAGGGAGCAAATAATTCCTAGCATAACCCCTTTTCACTTTCACAACATCCCCAGGATTGCCTAGGTTATAAACTTCTTCTATTAAAATCACTTCCATTTTGTTTTCCCTCTATTATTTTTTCATCAAGACATTCCGTATTCCATTAACGAACATCGCCTAGAGATTAAATTCTAACATCAAACTACTCCAAACTAGAACACTATTATCAGTTTAATAGTAGGGGGTTGAAAAAAACGATGAGATTAAAAAAAAACTATGCAGGGGAACTATTTTTGAGCCTCTTGTCCCTTTTATTTAGAAATTGAAGTTCCCTCTCTTCCAACGCTATAATGATGAAACGATAAACCTCGTCCTTCAGCCTCAATTTCTTGCTCAGTGTATTAACGATATCCGGCTCAGAGCGTACGTAGAAAACGACTAGCCTATTGTTCAAATTTTCTCTTATGGGAAAAAAAAGCGTTTTAACTCCCAAATCTTTGAAATTAGTTTCCTCCACTCCAACCTCCGAGAAAACCGACTTTATCCCTTCAATGCCTTTAGAATAAGTATCATTCTGGTTGGATAGGACAAACGTTATTTCGTAATTCTGCTTCATGACTAGGTAAATTATACCATAAAAAAGATTTTAATGAATAAAAATGCTTAAAGCCCTTGTTTATGCATTTAGTTAAGCCCTTGGTTATGCATTTAGTTAAGCATTTGGCTCAGATCCTTGGTAACCTTGATAACCCCCGTCCAAACAAAAAACGTTTTTAAAGCCATGCTTTTTGAAATAAATAACCGCTTGAATGCTCATCGTACCATCCTTGCAGTATAGAAGCATTTTCTCGTCCTTATCCCAGCCGGTAATGATTTCGTTGGCGAGTTCTTGATCCAAAAACTTGCTTTCGGGAATGAAGCCATTTTCCCTTTCCGCCAAACTACGACAGTCTAGGAGAACGTATTGCTTAAAATCATTTGGTTTAATTTTTAAATCCGTCAAGGGGTTCAAAATAGGAACATCCTCGCGAATCTCCGCTGAAAAAAACTTCTTGTAAATGGACTCCAAGACATCCCGGAGCATGTTTAACTCCAATCCCTCTATGCTATGCCTTTCAAGAAGATAGGACAACTCGCCCTCACGAAAAAAAGCAATCGATGGCGAAGAGTGAGAATAGCCTAGCATGTAACTCCTAGCCTTCTCAGTAGCCTCAATGTCGACTCCCGCAAATACGCTACCTAGCTGGCCCTTGGTGGGACATAATGGATGGTCCAGGCTCTTGTAAAGAGCTGGCCTTGCTATCCCTGCAGCGCAACCACAAACCGAGTTAACGAGTAATATTGAGTTCTTGCTCTCATTATCCTTAATGAAAGTTTCCACCTCTTCGGGGCTCTGCAGGTTAATGAGCCCTGCTCTGCTGATTTCTTCTTTTATTGGATCGGATATTTCTCTGGAATACATAAATCAATAATTCCCCTTAAATGCAGAAAATAAGTACAAAAAAGCCTTCAATCGTTTTTTATCACTAACTTAGTTTTGGAAATTGTATCATGCAGAGCGAGGTTGCGAGGATTTTTTAACAAATAGATGAGAGTGGGGAAAAGAATGACCGAAGACAAATAAAACACAACGCGAAGCAGAATTTGCTGAAAAGTTGGCTTTTCATGGTTAAAACTAACCACTTTTATACCTAACAGGAGCTGTGCCAAAGTAGCTGAAAAAAAATAATTCAGCAATAGAAAATAACCCACCACGCTAAGAAGTTTTAAAATTAAGTCGTAATAAATAGGGGAATTTTCATTGGTCAAAGTGATGTAGACGCTGTAGTTTTCCCTAAAAACCACGTCTAAAAGCAAATAAACGATGAACCAGTCTAAAGCAAAAGCAAGGAATCTAGTTTTAAAATTCACTTAAAATCACTCGGGGAAAATTTCCATTCAATTGAAAAAAAAATTCACTTCTTTTGCTGCGTTTTCATCGCTATCAGACCCATGAACGGCGTTTTTCTCTTTGCTGGTGCCATAAAGCTTCCTGATAGTGTTTTTATCTGCTTCAGCGGGGTTAGTTGCCCCAATGAGCCTCCTGAAACTCGAAACAGCGTTTTCTTTTTCTAGTTGGGCGATGACGACTGAACCAGAAGTGATGTAGGCAATCAAATTTTTAAAAAAAGCTTTTTCTTTGTGAACTTCGTAAAAATTTTCCGCTTGTTCTTGGCTGAGGGTTGTTTTCTTCAAATGGATGATCTTAAAACCATCCTCTTCAATCATTTTCAAAATAGCCCCGATATTACCATCTTCAACTGCTTCTGGTTTAATGATAGCTAAAGTTTTGTTCATTTTTATCCTTTTTCATCGTTTGCTTTTATTTTAAAATGTGATTTAACACGTTTCTCTTTATATCTGGTAGCTTTCTAGGGGGAAACTGCTGGTGGGCTTGATGAATGATTTTGCTGAGCTTAGTTTTTTTAGCTATTTCATACAACATTCGAATAAAAGTGAGCTCGTTTAACTTGCTTTCTTCAGCCCCTTTTAATTGATAGTATTTTTCGAAGAAATCCTCTTTGCTGCTTAAGTTTTGCTGGTTGAGACCATTCATCAGGGCGATGGCTTCGTTTTTAAAACCACTAAAAAGTTTGCTGTTGAGGAGCTCTGAGGTTTTCTTTCCTTGTTTCAAATAGCGATTAAAAAAGCCAATGTTCTTGTCTCTTTGCAGCAAGAGTTTTTCCAAAGTGCCTTTTTGCTTGAATAAGTATTCTTGCGGTATTGGCGAGTCTTTGCTTTCCATCAAATGAGTGACCAACCAATGCTTTTGAATTAAACTTGCTTTTTGTAATTTTTCTACCAGTTGTTTCGTAGTGAATTTGCTAACTTTTTTAATTTCATCGCTTTTTGGATGTTTTGGATGAGCAGTTTGATTTCTTTGGCTTGCCTGAGCTTGAGGGGCTGGAGAGGCTGGAGCATCATAAAAGTTGTCCTGAGCGATTTCGGCTGCATTTTCCTTTATGATGGGGTTAATGTCTTTGATCACTTTTAGAATGATTTTGCTGCCTTTGCTTATCGTCTCGTTGGGAATATTTTCTAATTCGCTTTTGCTGTAGAAAAAATAAATGGCATGACACATTTTTGCATCGAGTTTAGCAACGTCTATTTTAGAGTTTAGACTCAATATTTTTTGCTTTACTTTTTCCAATTTACGAACGCAATTAAGGAAGGGGGCTACTTATAATTCTTTAACATCAATATTTAAATTAAAGTTTATTCTTTAAAATTAAACTTTATTCTTTAAAATTGAATTTAATTAAATTCAATTAAATTCAATTAAACTCTCGTGAAGGCAACGAATCCTCACCATCAAGCATACCCGTAAATGATACTATAAGGCGGAAGTTCTGTTGGGTAATTTAATGATAATTTATCCATTTAAGAGAGGGTTTTGCTGGTTTATTTTGCTTATTTAGGGCATAATTTAATGTTAAAATCATGGGATTTCAAGTCATGGCTTCCAATAAAAAAGCAATAGTCATATTATTCATCTCTTCCGCTCTGCTTTTCATTACCATGGGATTACGGCAGTCTTTTGGGATTATTTTAATTCCGCTAAGCGATTTTAGTTCCGCTTCAACGAGTTTTGCTAGCTTTACCTTCGCAGTTCAAAACGTGATTTTCGCCATTCCTATTTATGGCTTGCTAATCGCATGGCTAGGTTATCGAAAAGTGTCTCAATTAGGAGCCCTGTTCATCATTTTGGGATTCTTGATCGTTATTTTTAAGCCAACTCCCACGTTCCTCTTTTGGGGTTTGCTCATAGTAGGGCTCGGTTTTGGGCAGAATGGCTTTGTTTTAGGGTTAGGATCTATCGCTAATTTTTGCTCTGAGAGCAAGAAAAGCACTTATTTTGGAATAGCGACTGCCGCAGCTTCTCTGGGAATGTTTGCTTTCGTTCCACTGGTGCATGGCGTTTTGAACAATTTCGAGTTTAAGAATAGTTTGTTTCTCTACCTTATTTTTGGCTTGATAATGCTAGTAATTGGATTAGGCCTGCCTAATAAAGGAGATTCGAAAGGAGATTCGAAAAAAGATTCGCTTTTAAAAAAGGAAAAAGCAGATGAACTCATTTTTAAGACGTTTTTCAAAAAAACATTTAAAAATACTAATTATATTTTGCTCAATTTGGGCTTTTTAGTCTGCGGCTTTCATGTGGCTTTCATCGCCATTCATTTGCCGACGTATCTTCAGAACAACGGCATTTCTGCTAGTATCTCTGCTTGGTCCTTGGCTTTGATTGGTTTGATGAATATTTTTGGTTCTTTATTCTGGGGAAGGCTAGGGGATTTTTACGATAAACGAATTACTTTGTCCATCATATATTTTTTGAGGAGTCTGGCTATTTTGGGCTTGGTTTCTTTTCCTTTGAATAGTTATTTATCGCTTTCCTTTGGAGCGGTTATTGGGTTTTTGTGGCTGGGAACGGTCCCGCTTACTAGTGGCTTGGTGTATCATTTCTTTTCGGGGGCGCATTTCAACACTCGCTATAACGTTGTTTTTTTTTCTCATCAAGTGGGAGCTTTCATAGGAATTTATTTAGGAGGGTACTTTTACCAAGTTTATCAAAATTACGATTATGTATGGTATTTAGCGATTTTACTGGGTCTTTTATCGGGCGGCGTTCATTTGTTGATTAAAAAAACTAAAAAAGTTGAGCGGGAATCGTTTATTTAGCTTTAAGCAAATCGTTTTAGTTTAAAATTAAGTCTCATTCGGTTTTTTTTTGCCCGTCGCAAATTTTTGTTTTTTTTTGTTTTTGTCTGTGGGATTGATTTTTTTTGAAAAGAAATTATTTTACTGCTAACATATGGTATTGATAATTACTACATGAGGGGAAGTGTTCTTAAGTTTTTGTGTTTTTCATTGCTCTTGGCAGTTCAAGGGATGGATGTGATGGCTGATGTGATGACTAAGGAAAGTAAATTCAATCCCCGAGATCCCGTCACTATTTTGTTTTTGGGCGATTCTTTAACCGAGGGATATTTGGTGAATGAAGAATATAGCTACCCCAGCCTAGTGAAGGAGAACCTTTTAGGGAAAAAATACAACGTGAAAATCGTCAATGGTGGACTTCGAGGGGATACCACGGCAGGGGGTCTTAATCGTTATAAGTGGTTTCTAAAAACTGATTTCGATGTTTTGTTTTTAGCCCTTGGCTCCAACGATGGTCTTAGGGGAATCAACTTAGTTAACATTAGGAAAAACCTGAAGGAGATCATAGAAAAGTCTAAAAAAAAGGGAGTCAAAGTCATCCTTGCCGGTCTCAACATACCGCCTAACTACGGAGAGGATTATGCCAATGGTTTTGCTGAGTTATTTGAGGATTTGGCTAAAGAGGAAAACGTGTTATATTATCCCTTTTTGTTGAAAAACGTTGCTGGGAAAATAGAGTTGAATCACAACGATGGGATTCATCCCAATGAAGATGGGTATAAAATCATTGCTCAGCGGATGACGGATTATTTGATCAAAAACTTATATGAGAAGAAGTGAAATCGTTTTAGAAGTAAAAGAGCTGCAGAAAAGTTTTACGATTCCCGGTAGCGAAGAGTCCTTTTTAATTTTGGATGGAGTTAATTTGAAAGTTGCTAATGGGCGGACGGTGGCTATTTTGGGCAAATCTGGTTCTGGGAAATCAACTTTGTTATCTCTCATCGCGGGACTCGATTCTCCTAGCTCGGGAAAAATAATGGTGAGAAATAACGACTTAAATTCCTTTGATGAGAAGAAGTTAACTCACTTTAGAGCCAAGAACCTCAGCATGGTTTTTCAGCAGTTTCAACTTATCAATCATTTGAGCGTCATTGACAACGTGATTTTGCCGCTCTATTTAACCGATCAGATCGATAACCTTTCCAAAGATAAAGCGGTTAAGTTGTTAACGGAAATTGATTTAGAGGAGAGGATTAATTTTTTCCCTAGGGATTTAAGTGGGGGAGAGAAGCAAAGGGTGGCTATTGCTAGGAGTTTGATGGTTGAGCCAGAGGTTATCTTAGCTGACGAGCCCACGGGTAACTTAGACGTTAAAACAGGAGCTAAAGTTATCAAGCAGTTTTTTCAGTTGGTGAAAAAAAAAAACAAGACGCTCATCTTGGTCACTCACGACCTTAGCCTGGCTAAAAAATGCCAAGAGATTTACGAGATCGTCAATGGTAAGTTAGTTAAAAGAAAGTGAATTTTTCTTTTCTGTTAAGATTTGCTCTTAAAGAGCTTTTAAACCATAAGAAGTTGACTTTTTTTATGGTTATCAATTTGACCATTTCCTTGGTTTCTTTTGTTTTGATCAACTCGTTTAAGGAGTCGGTTAATACTTACGTAGTTGACAATAGCAAAAGCATTTTGACGGCTGATTTGTCCATTTATTCCAGAAGGCCTTTTTCGGATTTGGAAAAAGAAGTCATTGCTAACTTGGATGAAGATAAGCGAGCTTCCTTGTATAAGTATTTTTCCATGATCAAAGTGGGAGAGAGGACCCAGCTCATCAATGTTTCCGTTTTTAATCAAAATTATCCTCTTTATGGAAAAATCGAAGTTGCTGATTTTGAGGATAACGAAATCCCTTTTAGCAAAGTAAAACAAGAGATGATGGAGGGAAAAATAGCGTTAATCAGCGAAGAGGCTAAGATAGCTTTTGATTTAGCCGAGCCTACTGAAGTCAAAATAGGCAAGCAGAATTACTTAGCAAAATACATTGTCAAAAAAGACATTGGGGGAACGATTAACTTTAACGAAGTTTCCAAAAAAATATATTTGTCTGACGAGCAGCATGACAAGCAGGTTTTCCAAACCAAAGGGAATTTAGTTCGTAGGAATATTTTCATTAAGTTGGCAGAGGATGACGATTTGCTTCAAGCGAAGAGCGATTTGAGTGCTGAATTTTTGGCTTTGGAGCAGGACTTATCCATCCCCTCCATTAGGACTCATAGGGAATCTAGGGGGCAAGTGGGAAATGTTTTAGGCAACGTTACTAGGTATTTGAGTTTGATTGCAGTGGTGGCTTTATTCTTATCTGGGGTCGGCACTTTCTATTTGTTTAGGAGTTATATTTACGCTAAGATAAGGGAAATTGCTATCATTGAGAGCTTGGGGATGGTGAAGAGAGATTTGTACATCGTTAATATTATGCAGCTTTTGTTTATATCTCTTTGTAGTGTTTTGCTAAGTTTGTTCATTGGGGTTTTTTCGTTTTCTCTTTTGCCGGTTTTATTTCAGGGGCTTTTGCCGGAAGATTTAGACGTTTTCATTAACCTTAGGTCAGTTGCTCTAATCATGGTCGTTGCTTTCGTGGGCATCATGTTTTTTTGTTTGCCCCTTCTCTATACTTTAAAGCACATTAAACCACTTTATCTCATCAATGAAAACATCAACTTTTCTAGCCTTAGGAAGTTTAAGTTTTATTTGAATTTCATCCCATCTATAATAGCTTTTTACGTTTTGAGTGTTTATTTATCGGATTCGCTTTACTTGGGGACTATTTTTAGTTTGTCGTTTTTCTTTATCATTTTACTAATCATTTTACTTCAAACCATCACTCTCTATGCCCTTGATAAGGGTAAGAACTATTTTCCTTTGCTGCTTAACTTAATCGTTAAACAATTTTCTCATAACAAGCAAGCGGTTTCTTTTTATTTTTTCTCCATATCGTTATCGGTCCTGCTCATTTCCATTACTCCTCAAATGGAACATTCACTGAAACAAGAGTTGGCGAAACCCGAAGAAATAATGCTCCCATCGTTGTTTTTGTTCAACATTCAAGATTTTGAAGAGGAGGAGCTGGTGGACGCAATTAGGGATAATGGCTATGAATTGGAAAATATTACTCCAATGATATTTGCCCAACTTTTAAAGCATAATGGCGTAGTGGTTGCTCATAGCGAAGAAGACGACTCGAATGACGCTCCTGAGGAAAGAAGGCGGGGGGACGCCCTTGGTAGGACGGTTAATCTCTCTTATAAAGAGCAACTTTCGGTTTCGGAAAAAATAGTTGCTGGGAAACCGTTTAACGACAACTATCAAGAGGGAGGGAAAATAGAAATATCCATTGAAAAAGAGTATGCCTCTGATCGAGGTCTTAAGCTAGGAGATGAGCTCACTTTTAAACTCATTAACATCCCTTTTGAATTCACGGGAGAGATCATTAATTTTCGCGAGGTAAAGTGGAATAGTTTTCAGCCTAACTTCTTCATATTAATTCATCCAGAGGTTTTGAAGGGAATTCCTAAGCAACTGGTGGCATCTATATCGGGAGTGCAGGGCGAGAGTAAAGTTGCTCTGCAGAGCAAAATCAACGATCAGTTCGCTAATGTTTCCATTGTTGATGTGGAGAAGGCAATAGAGGTGATTTTTTCAATCATTGACAAGATGGAGCTTTTGATTGGCTCTATGGTCTTGTTTTGTTTGCTCTTGGGGTTTTTTATTTTATTCTCTATTATCAATTACGAAGTTAGGCTCAAGGAAAAGGAAATCAACCTTTTGAAAGTTATGAGCAATGGTTTTTACAAAGTTTATAAGATGGTTATTTTGCAGTACATCATTTTGGGAATTTTCTCCATTAGCATTGGGATGATAAGTAGCGTGATTATTAGTTATGTTTTCGTGAAGTTTGTTTTGGAGATTAATTTTTATTTCTCTGGTTTTGTCATTTTTTATTTATTTTTCCTCATGAACTTAGTGGTGTTGGCGATTAGTTATTTGGGTTCTAAAAGAGTTCTCTTGAAAAAACCCATTTTATTGCTCAAGTCGACTTAACGGGTTGGCTTAGACATTTATTTCATTGGCTAGGACTATTTTCATTGGCGATGTGCATGGCTGCTTAGTGGAGTTGGAGGAGTTGATTGCTAAGTTAAAAATCACTCCAAGGGATAAAGTTTACTTCGTGGGTGATTTGATCAACAAGGGACCGCAGTCCTATGAAGTTTTAACTTTGGTTAGAGCGAAAGAAAATTTTACTTCCATCAAGGGCAATCACGAGCATGAATGTTTGAAAGGTGGGGAGGATAAAATTGCGCGAGTTTTCCAGCGTTCTTTACCTGAAGATTCGTTAAAATGGCTGGAAAATCTAAAACATTACATCGTCAACGAGAATTTTATTTTGGTTCATGGGGGCTTTGATCCTAGGATTGCTCTGGAAAAAAATTCCTTGGAAACTTTAATCAACGTTAGAGAGATCAATGGTTTGCCTTGGCATGATTATTACCTAGGGGAAAAAATGGTGATTTACGGTCATTGGGCTAGGCAGGGGTTGAAAGTGAAGAAAAATAGCATTGGTCTTGACAGTGGCTGCGTGTATGGGGGGGCATTGTCTGCCTATATTTTAGAAGAAAGAGAGGTGGTTCAAGTCAAAGCAAAGAAAAATTATCGCTTGGTATGACAAATTAGCCAGTCAAAAAATAACTAGTCAAAAAAATTAATATTACAATATAAGCAATGTCGTTTTCTTGTGGGATAGTCGGACTACCTAACGTGGGTAAGTCATCTTTGTTCAATGCCTTGACCAAGAAAAGAGTTTCCTCAGAGAATTATCCCTTCTGCACTATTGAACCCAATAAAGCCACCGTCTCTGTTCCCGATGAAAGGTTAGAAAAATTAGCTGAGATTAACCAAAGTTTAAAAACGGTGCCGACTGCCATAGAATTCATTGACATCGCTGGCTTAGTTGCAGGGGCATCTAAGGGAGAGGGTCTGGGTAATAAATTTTTAAGTCACATTAGAGAAGTCAATGCCATCATCGAGGTGGTTAGGTTGTTTCGCTCGCCTAACATCATTCGCGAAAATCCCATCAACCCCCTGCATGATTTAGAAATCATTCATACGGAATTTCGTTTAGCGGATTTGAACACCATTTCAAAGAGGTTGGAAGTGGTGAAAAAAAACGTTAGTCGCCAAAAGGACAATCAGTTGCTGGTGGAGTTGGCTTTATTGGAGAAATTGGGTGATTATTTGAACGAAGAGGAATGGTTGTATCATCGCTACTTTAGCGAAAGTGAGAGGAAAATACTTCTTTCCTACCAACTCCTTAGCTATAAACCCTTGCTGGTGGTGCTCAATATTGATGAAAATGACATTAACGAATTTGAAAAAAATCCCTTATATAAAAGCATAGCGGAATATTGTAATTCAAACTCCATAGGTTTCGTCATACTCTGCGTTAACTTGGAGGCGGAGATGAGTATGTTGGAGAAAGACAATGCAGTGAATGAATATCGCGAAGTTTTGGGGATTGAGCGTTTTGATTTGGAGCATTTGATTAAAAAATGTTATCAAATACAAGATTTGATCACTTACTTTACGAGCGGGAAAGAGGAGAGTAGGGCTTGGACGATAAAAAAAGGAACTCTAGCTCCAGAGGCGGCTGGTAAAATCCATGGCGATTTTGAAAAAGGCTTTATCAAAGTGGAAGTGGTGTCCTCGGTGGATTACATTAACAACAACTCTTGGCAAAAAAGTAAGGACATGGGGCAAGTCAAATTGGAAGGAAAGGACTACAAAATAAAAGACGGCGACGTTTGTTTTTTTAAGTTCAATCTCTAACACATGATTAAGTTTTATCGTCTTGCAAGAGATTATCAAAAAATAGTTGAAAAGGCAAAAGTTGATTTGTTTCGCGATTTGAATTTTCAGCAAAAAATTTATCAAATGATAACCAGAGTGAGAACAGAGGGCGATGAGGCAATAAGGGACTACAGCAAGCAGTTCGATCAAGTTGTTTTGGATGAAATTAAAGTTCTTCCCGCCCAGATAAGAGACTCTTCAGGGAGCGAAGTTTTGAAGAAATCACTCCAGACTGCCATTAGCAACATAAGGAAATTTCATAAAAAGCAGTTGCTGAAAGACGTCAGTTTTCAAGGAAAGTTCAAAGAATCTCTAAAACAGGTCATTAGTGCGATAGAAAAAGTGGGCGTTTACGTTCCGGGGGGGAGAGGAGGGACGACTCCTCTGGTTTCTACTTTGTTAATGAATGTCATCCCAGCTCAAATAGCGGGAGTAAAGGAAATAAACCTCTGCACGCCTCCAAGAAAAGATGGGACAATTAGTCCCGTTTTGCTTTATGCAGCTAAGCTGCTTAAAATTGAAAATATTTTCAAAATAGGAGGGGCTCAAGCAATAGCGGCTCTAGCCTATGGAACAAAGTCAGTCCCAGCTTGCGATATCATTGTGGGACCGGGAAATGAATATGTGACTTATGCCAAGAAATTAGTTTTTGGTGATGTTATGATAGATGGGCTAAATGGGAATAGCGAAATAGTCATTTTATCGGATGGTAGTGAAAAAGCAAGTTACTTAACGGCTGATTTGCTTTCCCAAGCAGAACATGCTGGTAATGAGCTGGTGCTACTCTTTACTGATAGCGAAGCTCATGGTAAGAAAATAGAAAATGAAATAAAAAAGCAAGTGAGTAAGCTTCCTCGCCAAAAAGAGATCGTTAGCTCTTTAGAAAAGCGGGGAGGGATTGTCATTGTCGATGATTGGCAGAGGGCTTTTTCTTGCGTTAATGAAATAGCTCCCGAACATTTAGAAGTGCATTTGAAAAATCACCGAGCAGCCTTAAAAAACATAAGCAATGCTGGGACCATTTTCGTAGGGAAATATTCTAGCGAGCCCATAGGAGATTACATATGTGGCACTAATCACGTTTTGCCGACTAACCAGACTGCTAGGTTTTCTTCTCCGCTGGGAGTATATACTTTTTTGAAAAGAACTAACGTCATTCGTTACAATAAGCAGGCTTTTGATCATTACAAACCCATGGCTATTCATTTAGCGGAAAGCGAAAATCTTATGGCTCATGCTGAAGCTCTGAGGATAAGGGATTAAGAATTTTTTGCCTTTTAAAGCAAATGAAGTTTTTTTAAAGAAGTTTAAAAAAAATCAAATTCTCATCAATCAATTTTTAGAAAAAATAATCGCTAAATCTAAAGTAATTAGCTCCTTTAAAGAGCCATTAGCGTATGCCCTTTTGGGTGGGGGTAAGCGAATGAGGGCTAATTTAGTGTTCCTCACTCATGATTTGGCTTTGAATATTAAAAAAGAGAAGAAGAGGCTGAACCAAGACATTTTGAAGATAGCAGCCAGCATTGAATGCATTCATACTTATTCCTTAGTTCACGATGATTTGCCGGCTATGGATGACGATAGTTTCAGGAGGGAAAGAGAAACGGTGCACGTGAAGTACGATGAACCCACTGCTATATTGGTGGGTGATGCTTTGTTAAACTTGGCTTTTGAAATTTTAAGCACTTTGAAATCGAATCAACTGGGCAAAATCATGGGAGAGATAAGTTCGGCTTCAGGAGCACTTGGAATGGTTAGTGGTCAGTATTTGGATTTGAAAGCCGAAAATAAGCAAATTCAATTTGAGGAATTAGTTAACCTTCATGGTTTAAAAACTGGAAAAATGTTTTTGACTTCGATTTTATCAGTGGTTTTCTATCATGATTTATTAAAATATAAGCCCTACTTAGCAACCTATGGGAAGAGCATTGGCCTCGCTTTTCAAGTCATTGACGACATATTAGACGTTACTCAAGAGAGCAAGGTTCTGGGCAAAGATTCTGGTTCCGATTTGAAAAATAATAAATCCACTTTCGTGAGCCTCTTGGGCGTGGCTAAGGCAAGGCAAAAAGCAACTCACTTGACGGAGCAGGCTTGCTCAGCGTTGGAAAAACTCAAAAAAAAAAGTGACGATAAAAACATTAACATAGAAGATTTGACTAGTTTAGCTAACTTAATGCTTCACAGGATCAAATAGGCTTCGGTATTTAATAAAAACCCAGCTTTTGCTGAGTTCGCTTTCCCATGGTTTTTCGAAAAATTCTTTTTTGCTGTTGATGTCGTTGTTAAAGACGATTGATTTTGAATTTAGTTCCTTGGCTTCAATTTTTTTTTTTAAATTGTATTTTTCAACTGAAACGATACTTCCTTTTTTGTCTCGATAAAAGAATAGGTCGTTCAAGGCATCTAATTGATGAAGAAGTTTTATTTCTTGGAAAACATGCATCAAACTATCAATGGAACATCCGCTCAGTGATTCGGGATTGGGGTTATGTAGAAAAAAAAATTGGTTGTAATTATAAAAGTACTCGCCGGGGGTTTCTTGCCCATGGGATTTCCAGTTTGAGACGAAGCCATCTAATTTTTCCCTTACCACTCCCAGTTGACTTTCACTCAAGGGATTTCTAAAAGCATAAACCCAGATATCTCTTACCATACGAAGTTAATTATAGCACAGATTTTGGAGTTTTTAGATTTCTCTACGCCTTAGCCTTGTTTAGCCTTGTGGTTTAAGTTGCCATTTAGCATCGAAGAATATGAGGGGTTCTTTTTTATTTTTTAAATCTAAAAACTCTCCCTTCTTTTTTAAATGACCGTAGCCAGTAGCGAAAAGATAATAATCCTTGCCCAGATATTTTTCATAGGAAGCAATGCTATTGTCCGGAGCATCCAAGTAAGTTTGGAATCCATTTCTATCAACTTCACAAGTTATGTTTTTTATTTTTTTGTTTTTAATCATTGGTTCAAGGGTTTTTAAAACCATCAAGTCATAGCCCTGTAGGTCGCTTACGTATTCATCAATGAAATCAATTCGTTTTTCTTTTAAAAACTCCATTAAGTTGATAGATGGGACTGTGATCGTCCTAGTCATTTTTATATTAGGGAAATATTTTTTATTCATTTCATTGGCAATTGAACTAGATACTAGGTCATTGCTGATGTTAAATTTTAACTCTCCTTTTTTGTCTGAGACTGCTTTGTTATAAATATGAACACCGGTAAACCAATGTAATCTCTTAGGGAGATATTTTAAGAGTGTTGGATTTGCTTCAAAGGCATAGGATGCTTTATAGCGATAAAATATCGTCAAAAAAGATTCTCCCCTATGAAACCCAACATAGACCAAAACCCCCTTCCTTTGCTTTATGCCGAAATAATAAGGTAATAAAATAAATAATTCTTTTGCTAAATTTAATTTAGCAAGTAAGTTTTTTATGATCCTTTTCATAGGAGTTAATTGTAGCATCAACTAGAAAGCTATCAAACAATAATGGGAATCAGTGCTTAAATTTTTAATCGTGATTTTTTGTTGATTGACCAAGTGAATGGGAAAAAGGTAAGCCCCGCCTTGAGGCAGGGAGTAATTCAATTGGTTGATGGCGATCTGTACTTTGGCATTTAAATTAAAGAAAATCATTTCCTTATCGTGAAATTTAAAAATTTTCATGAGTTCATAGGTTTTTATTTTTTTAAAAGCTATTTTATAAACTTTAAATTCCCTAAAATCAACGCATTTTTCTAAAAAAAATTCTTCGTTATCTTCTATGCTTAAATTCTTTTTTAAGTTGATTTTTCTTTTCATGATTCGAAATGCTTTTTCGCTATCCCAATCATTTTGGGTTAAAACTTTTTGTGGGTAGGAAATGATCAGCCTCTCGTAATGAGGAGTTTGAAATTCCACTGCTTCCACTCCCGCTTGAAGAGCATGGGGGGTTTTGTTTTCAATGGTAACAGTATCGCCTATTTTTAAATCTTGGTAAGCACTAAAAGCCTCCATTTCCTTCCTAAGTTTTTTTTCTAAATCAATTTTTTCTTGGTTGATGGATTTCAGCCATTTTTTAGTTTCTACAATGCCATCCACTTGGCTTGGTGGATGCTTATCTTGGGCTTTCCAAGCCTCGATCTCTTCGTCAATTTGAAACCTTATTTTTTTATAAGCTAGGATGGCTTTCAACTTGGCTTGAAAGAAAAGTTCAGCACGAGGATAATTTTTTTTTTTTGCTAAGTTAAAACCCAAGCGAATTTTCCCCACTCCTTGAGGATAAATTTTTTTGCTAATTTGGCTAACGATGTAAACTTCTTTTTTTTTTTCATGAAGTTCATAATAAAGTTGTCCATAGACTTTGTCAGCTAAGGGTTTTAGTATTTTCAATAAAATGGGCTGCTTTTTTTTGATGTAATTTTGGTTCAAAAAACCAAATAGTTTAAAAACGAATATTAGTTTATCTATCGCATGAGTTTTTTGGGAAAAGTGATTTTTGCCTAGGCTGACCCCTCTTTTTTCTATTCCACTAAACCAAATTTCCTTTCCCCAAGGCTTTTTGATAGCAATGGGGATGAGAAAAATACCATCTAAAGGAGAGAAGTGAGCAAAGTTTTTTTTTAGTGAGTTCAAGCATTTTTGGTAATTTGTTTTCCCAAAAAATTGTTTGATTTTTTCTTGCTGGAATGTTTTCGCTTGTTGGTTGTTTAGAAAAAAAATTAAAATGGGATTTTTAGAGGCTTTTTTTTTGAATTGAAAACCAATGATGATTTTCATTTCGTTAATGGAATTATTTACCTCTCGGTAGGGGAATTGTAAGCTTAGAAAACCATTGCTCTCGTTTTCAAGATGAGAAGTATAAAAGCGTTGAATGGCTTTTCTTAGCGAGGATAACGATGCAGTTTCATGGCTAAAGACTAGTGAATGAAAAAAATTAATTTTTCCATGCAAAGCGAAACGTTGAATTATGGTTAAAGTTTAAAAATCTAGTAATTCAATTTCGAACACTAAATAAGAATTGGGTGGGATGACCCCTATTCCTCTGCCCCCATACGCCATTGAAGGAGGTAATAAAACGACTCTTTTCTCTCCCTTTTTCATTTCCTTTAAAGTTTCTTCCCAACCCTGTATGACCCTTCCTTCGCCTAAAGTAAAACTGAAAGTTTCGCCCCTCTTATAGGAACTGTCGAACTCTGTTCCATCCGTGAGTTTTCCAAGGTAATGAACAACGACTTTTTTTCCTGCCTCGGGAGGGGAACCGCTGCCTTCCCGAAGGATTTCGTAATAAATACCCTTGCTGCCTTCTTGGTAGTTTCCTGCGGGAAAGAACTTTTCTAGCATTGAATTTATTTTCAACTGGTTTTTATTTTTAAACTCCTCCCGAGCGTCTCTCTCCAAATCGTCAAAAAACTTCTGGTCAACGTTAAATTCTTCAGCGTCTTTTCCTTTCTTGATGATTTCCACTCCCTGTATAGCGTCTCCCTGCATAATTTCTTTAACCACCTCAATTCCCTCAACGACTTTACCGAATACGGAATGCTTGTCATCCAACCAAGGCGTTGGTGATAGGGTGATGAAAAATTGGCTTCCGTTGGAATTGGGACCAGAGTTCGCCATGGACAATATGCCTTCCGAGGAGTGTTTTAAATCGGGATGAAATTCATCTGAGAAAGAATAACCCGGTCCCCCAGTTCCGTTCCCCAAGGGATCACCGCCCTGAATGACGAAATCCGCCACGACTCGGTGAAAAGTGAGCCCATCGTAAAAAGGTTCTTTGTTTTTAACTGAATTAATTTTCCCTTCAGCTAAACCAACGAAATTAGCGACTGTGAGAGGAGCTTTCTCATATTCTAATCTAACGACTATCTCTCCTTTGTCGGTTTTGAAGACACCATAAAGCCCGTCGGGTAAGTTACCCCGGCTGTTTTTAGAAAATAAACTACCCATGCTAAAAGTTAACGCCAAGCCGACTAAAAATACTAAAAAAGCCAACGAGAAAATTATTGCTTTTCGAGACTGGTAAAATTTCATTTTGACGATGGGAAAAATTGTAACATAGTAATGAAATGAGTTTAAAATTAAAAAAAATGTTGAAAAAAAATCGGCAAGGAAAATTTATTGTTTTGGAAGGAATCGATGGTGCAGGAAAAGATACTTTGCTGGAAAATTTGTTAATGGAGCTAAAAAAATCAAATTTATCTAACGAGGATAGCGAAAGTTGGCTTTCATTCGATAATCATTTGACTTTCGAGCCCAACGAATCGATTTACGCTGATAAAATCAAGGAATACTTAGCCAATAAAACCGAGAGAGTAGGGGCTAGAGACAACGAACTGCTTGCGGGTTGGTTCATTTTAGATCGCAAAGAGCACACTAAACGAATAAAGGAAAAATTAACTCAGCGAAATGTTTTCTGCAATCGCTACGACTTGTCAACGTATGCTTATCAGGCTGAAAATGGGAATTTGCTCAATGACTTTGCTAAAATATATGAACTTCATCAGTACGGGCAAGAAGGAGGATGTTTGATTCCCGAAGTGACTTTTTTCCTTGACTTGAACGTTAACGTGGCTTTAGAGCGAATTGAGGCAAGGAGTGAACCAAAAAAATACTATGAAAAAAAGAAATTCTTAAAGGAAATACAGGAAAGGTATCTTGAAGCCATTGATTTCTTGCAGAAAAGGGATCAGCGAAAAGTGGTGGTGATTAACTCTTTTTTGAGGAGCGGCAGTGTGATGGGCTTGGTAAAGGAATATTTGCTTAACGAACTATAGTTACATGAAAAAAATATTTTCTTCTTGGAATATTGCCTTTTTTTTATCGCTTTCCTTTCATTTGGGTTTGTTTTTCTTTTTGTATCAGTTTTTTTTTCATGACTTTGAAGAGGCAGTTCTCTTAGGAAAGAAAATTCCCGTGCAGGAAAGAGAGAAATCTCTTTTCTTAGTGGATATACAGACTCCCCGTGATGATCTTAGCGAAGAGAAAAAAGTGATTTCGCTTTACGATTACCAAGGTTGGGGAAGGTTGTATAAAAGCGAAACGGAAGAGCAACATGTCATTGGGAAGTTAAATCCCCAAGCGAGCGATACTTCTTATAATGCGAAATTTTTTACGCCTTTTCAAGAGCGAAAAAAGTTGTTGGAGGAAGTAAAGCGAGATGAAGAGTTAGACGACGGTCTTAAAAAGAAAAAAATTGAAAATCAAGAGGAAGCAAGAGTGGTTGATAGTTCTTCCAAATTAGCGATTGAAACGAAAAACTCTTACGATGTTAATTTTTGGTATGATGAAAATAATAAGCTCCAAGTCTCTAGTTTTAGCGATGAAAATTCAAAATTTTTGAATGAGCTAATGAAAATCTTAGTTCGTCGCTTCACTTTATACATTCAAAGCGGGGGGGCATTGAATTACGTCTTGGTGAAGCCGGACTTGGTTCGTTCCCTAGCGTTCGTGGATAGGGAGGGGTTTTTGAATTTTGAAAAAACCGTCATCCATTCGCCCTATCAGCCTTATTTTAATTATGTTTCTAAAGGAATAGTCGGAACGGCACGAATGGAAAACTTGCCACCTGCTTTCTTGGCTAGTGGGGAGAATAGGTTTTACTTTTTCATAACCGTTGAATTTTTGGAAGCGCCCTTAAAGAGATGGCGAATGAGTTTAAACTTTCCGCAAGATTTCTTTTAGTTGAAAAAATGTTAATGAGGAAAAAAATGTTAATGAAAAAAACTTATCATCTGATTTTAATGGCTTGCCTGAGTGCTAGCCTGAGTGGTAGCCTAAGTGTTTATGGGCAGGAAGTGGGAGCCCTTTTTTGGCAAGATTATCAAGCCATTTTGACCAGCACCACTCAGGAGGGGGTGTATAAAAGTCGCTATGGTGATTATTACCAAAACTCTGCTGACTACCAAAAAATGAAAAACGATAAAAAAGTGAGTGAGCACTTCGACAAGCAAAATCAGCTTTTGGCTGGTCTTGGCAAATCTACTCTGGAAACTTTTACTAAAAACGAAAAACTGGCTTTTTGGATCAATGCCTATAATTACTTCACCCTTTACGACGTCAAAAACTATTATCCCATTAAAAGCATGAAGGACTTGGGCTGGAAAAACAAGCGGTTTGTCGTTGCTGGGACCAAATATAGTTTAGACGACATAGAGCATGGCATCATAAGGAAGCTCAATGTTGCTGAGATTCATTTCGCCGTTAATTGTGCCTCGGTGAGTTGTCCAACCATTGCTAGGGAAGTTTTTCAAGCGGATACGCTAATGCCAAGGATGAGAGAACTCACTAAAAATGCTTTTAGAAGCCCGATTCACCTGCAATTGGAGAAAAAGTTTTTATCTAACGCTAGAGTGATATCGGTGAGTAAACTGCTTCGCTGGTACAAAGAGGACTTTGGTAAGGATGACGAAGAAGTCTTGAACTTCATTCACAAATATGCTCCTCCGGCGTTGCGAAAAGTCAAGGACTACAAAGCTAATCTGCCCTATAACTGGGAGCTGAACACTAAGGGGAACATAGCGAAGTACGTTGACAAGCTAGGCAAGGAGTAGTTTTCGTTGCTCTCTTTTTTTGAAGGGAAGCTGCCGATGATAGTGTTATGGGCATCGTGATGAACTGAGTTGTTGAACGGAATGGAAGAGAAGAAACTAAACAAGAACCTGCATCAAGCAAAGAAATCAAAGAACGACGACTTTTACACGCAGCTAACCGACATCGAGGAAGAAGTTAAACATTACAAGAAGCATTTTAAGGGCAAAGTGGTTTATTGTAACTGCGATGATCCTAGGGTTAGCAACTTTTTTCATTACTTCTCGTATAATTTTGAACACTTGGGGCTCGAGAAGTTAATCACTACCTGCTACAAAAACCAAGAGAGGGACTTGTTTAGCAGGAACGAATCCGAGAGGGCTATTTACTTGGAATATGAGGGCGATAAGAACGATAACCGAGTTCCCGACCCGGAGGAGATCGGGATTAATTATTTGAAAGGCGATGGGGACTTTAGGAGCGAAGAAACCAAGGCACTTTTGCAGCAGGCTGACGTCGTGGTTACCAATCCGCCGTTTTCTTTGTTTCGCGAGTACGTGGCTCAACTCGTTGAATACGATAAGAAGTTTTTAATCATCGGGAACATGAATGCGATAACTTATAAAGAAATATTTAAATTGATTAAAGAGAATCGATTATGGTTGGGAAAAAGCATTCATAGTGGGGACAGAGAATTTGGAGTGCCAGATGGTTATCCTTTGAAAGCGGCAAGTTATAGAATTGATAGCGAAGGAAGAAAATACATTCGCGTTAAAGGAGTTCGTTGGTTTACGAATTTGGACTATCAAGAACGTCATGAAGATTTAATCCTGCACAAGAAATACACTCCCGAAGAATATCCCCAGTATGACAACTACGACGCCATCAACGTGGATAAGACGAAGGACATCCCCAAGGACTACGAGGGGGCGATGGGAGTGCCGATTACTTTTTTGGATAAGTATAACCCCGAGCAGTTTGAAGTTGTTGGAATTGATAGGCACTTAGTTTTTAAAAAAACTGGAAAAGTGAGTCGTTTTTTTATTAGAAAAAAGGAAATTTATGCACGAATAATTATTAAAAACAAAAAACTGGAGAGAGCATGAAAATACAACTTAAGAAAATCACTATTCGCGAACTCGCTGAGGGCTATGAGGACCATGTAGAAGAAGGAGTGGTGGCGTATGGGGGGAGGCTGGACGTGCGTCCGCCCTACCAACGGGAGTTCATTTACAAGGACAAGCAGCGCGACGCAGTGATCGACACGGTTATCAAAGGTTTTCCGCTCAACACTATGTACTGGGCAGTTCGCAAAGACGGCGACTATGAAATCATCGACGGGCAGCAAAGGACCATAGCCATTTGTGAGTATGTGAATAACGATTTTTCCTTGGAAGTAAAGGGCTTTAGAAAGGGTTTTAGCAACCTGCAGGACGATGAGCAGAAGCAGATTTTGGATTACGAACTCACGGTCTATCTGTGCAGCGGTGAAGATAGCGAAAGGCTGGAATGGTTTAAAACGATTAACATCGCTGGCGAGAAGTTGAGCGACCAAGAGTTAAGGAATGCAGTGTACTCGGGCTCTTGGGTGACGGCGGCAAAAAAATATTTCAGCAAAACCGGTTGCCCTGCTCATGAGATAGGTCATCGTCATTTAGCAGGTTCGGCTATTCGGCAAGAGTATTTGGAGACCGCCATCAAATGGATAAGCGAGGGTAAGATAGAGGAGTACATGGCAAAGCATCAGCATGATTCCAATGCTCATGAACTGAGTGATTACTTTGAAAACGTGCTGGGGTGGGTGAAGGAGATTTTTCAGTATTATCGCAAGGAAATGAAAGGAAGGCCGTGGGGTTTCTTATACAATGAGTTCAAAGGAAGAAAATTTGATCCTGAAAAAATGGAAAAGGAGGTAGAGGAGCTCATGAAAGATAAAGAGGTTACTAACAAGAAAGGAGTTTACGAATACCTTTTGACGGGGGAAGAAAAGCATTTGAACTTACGTAGTTTTGACGACGATCAAAAAAGAGAGGTTTATGAAAGGCAGGGAGGTATCTGTACAAAATGCGGGGGAAAGTTTGAGTTCTACGAAATGGAAGCCGATCACATTACCCCTTGGCATGAGGGTGGAAAAACGATCGTTGAGAATTGTCAAATGCTTTGCCGAGACGACAACCGCAGGAAGGCGGGCAAGTAAACTGCTATAGGTTTGGTCGGCTTGGTCGGTTTGGTCAGCTAGGGGGTAGGAAAGAACTCGTTGCCTTCAAGGGGGGCATCTTCAAGGTGTTGCCTTCAAAGTCGGCCACTCACCACTTCGTCTCGGCAAGTCGAAATGCCTTAAAAAAGCAGCGTTGGTAAACACGCGAACGTCGTCGGTAGTAATGGTAGTTCCCTTGTTGTCCGTGTAAGTATCGGGGGTGGTCCCAGTGCTGAAAACCACGTTAGTGATGCTGGAGATGCCCACTCCGTTAAAAGTGGCCTCGTTCCTACCAGTGCCGTCGTTCTCTCCACTGCTTCTTTGGTCCCAGTAGCCATTCACGGTTCCCGTTCCCAAATTAAATCCCACCAAGCCTCCTACTTGGACATTTCCAGAAACTTCTCCCGTGGCATAGCCGTTCACGGTTCCATTTTCATTAACTCCTACCAAGCCTCCTACAACAAGATTGCCAGAAACAGCTCCCGTGGCATAGCCGTTCACGGTTCCTTCAATGTTTCCCGACACCAAGCCTCCTACTGCGTTATTTCCAGAAACATCTCCTGTGGCATAGCCATTCAACGTTCCAAAATTTCCCCCCACCAGTCCTCCTAAAAAATCATTTCCAGAAACATCCACCGTGGCATAGCTATTCGTTATTGTTCCAAAATTTCCCGACACCAGTCCTCCTATTCCATCATTTCCAGAAATACTGCTATTTTGACTGCTCACCACCCCCACCCTGCTTATCATTCCATTGCTTAGCAAGGCAGCCACTCCGCCTATTGTTTCATTACCCGTTATCCCCGCATGGTCCAGCACGAAGTCTTTAATCACGCTATCGGCATCGTTCACATACCCCCATATTCCCACATATGCTCTCATGGGACGGTTAATGGAAAAGTTGTTGATCCTATGCCCATTGCCGGCGAAACTACCCGTGAAGCTATCATTAGCATCTCCCACTGGGTCGAATCCCGCTGCCTCTAGTCCTTCTCTGCCCTTACTTGGAAAGGTAATATCGTTCATGAGCACGTATTTGCCCGCGAGGTCATGCTTCATTCCCTGCAGGTCCTGCCAAGTGTAGAGGTTGGTGGCTTTCGTTACCATTAAGTCACTCGTAATGGTCTCATTGCTTAGGGTATAAGTTCCGTCGCTTGCTACCAAATTCACTTTGATGGTCAGTTCATCGTTGGTGCTTATGAAGCTACTATAGTCGCTAAAACGAAAGCTAGCAATGCCAAGGTAACTGTCGCCCTGATAATCAGTCTTATTGACTTCAAAAGGCACGTCGTTCAAAAGAACTTCACTATTATCACTAAGAGCAAAGTCAGCGACTCCCGCGGACAGCTGGATCAAGTAAGGAGAATCGAAATCCCCTAGGGAGAACTTACTCGCATGCTTCCTAGCAAAGGGTTTATAAGCAATATTCAACCGCCAGCTGGACTGGCTGTCAGCACTAGGATTAGGAGCGATGATTTCATCAACCACGCATCCCATTAAAAGGCAAAAAGACAACATCCAACTGTGTAAAATTACTTTCATCAAGTCTTTTCAAAAGTCAAGTAAAAACTTTTATTCAAAGTGCTTCAACGATGGGAAATTTTAACATATTTTAGCAGTGCATTAAACACCATTACTTTGTCGTTGATTATTACCTATGATTAGTATCTAGTGAGGAGGGAGTAAAATTTTTTGATAGACGAGGGGCTTGTCTTCTGCCTAGAAACAGCGAAGGAAAGCCATGCCCGAAGTAGTTTCCACGAATTCGTTCGGCTTCTCGGGGGGATGAAATATTTTAGGAGTTAAACGAAGGAGGGGGATTATAATAGTTCATGGTAATTTATAGAGGGAGATATGATGAAAAATTTAACGAAAAGAATCAAAAGATGGTGGAATAAAATCAAAGAATCTTGGAGAATCAAAGGATGGAAGGATAAGGTAAAAGAAAATTGGAAAGTAATACTAGTGGTTCTCGGCATTGTGCTGTTGGGATTTGCTTCCTACCATGGCTGGCTGGGGATGTCATTGGATGAGGGTTTGAAGTCTTGGCTTTCAGGGATTTTAACCTCACTACAATGGATTAGGCTGATTGACCATGCTGTTGTGACAATTTTGTTAATATTAGTTTTTTTCTATTTTTTACGAAAAGAGTTTCTTTTACGAAAAGAGTTCCTTATAAAGAGAAGAAAGTTGTCTTTGTTTATCACTGGAATGTTGGGAATCATGTTGGCCATTAGAGCGAATCATTCATTGAAAGGTTTTACATGCATTGACACTAGGCTCTCTACATGCATTGATGCTAGGCTCTCGAGTAGCCTAACCCTTCTCTTGCTAGCCTTGCCGGTGTCGTTTTATTTATGGTATCTGAGGAATCACGATAAGCTGGAGAGTTTAGCAGAAGCTAGGAAGAGCAACCAACTCAGTAGCTATTCCATTGCTTTAAAATTATTCTTAACAGAAGAGAAACCAAAAGAAGCTGGGGATGAGTTAGCGGGAGAGGCTAATTCAGAAGAGAAAGCAAAAGTGAAACCACGGAGTCAAACGAGCCGCGAGGTGGGATTAATCCTACTGATGAAGTTGAGGAACGAGGAGAGGTTATATCAAAAAGAAATTGACTTGGTAACCCCATATAAAGACTTAACCGGAGCATATTTGCCAGATGTAGACTTAGGAGGAGCGAACTTAAAAGGAGTGAATTTACAAAGAGCAAACTTACGAAGAGCAAACTTACGAAGAGCATTCTTACGAGAAGCGAACTTAACAGGAGCGAACTTAACAGAAGCGATTTTACCAAGAGCAGACTTACAAGAAGCGATCTTAGAAGGAGCGATCTTACCAAGAGCAAACTTGGAAGGAGCGATCTTACTAGGAGCAAACTTAGGAGGAGCGAAATTACAAATAGCAAACTTGGAAGGAGCGAACTTACTAGGAGCGAACTTACTAGGAGCGAACTTACGAGGAGCAGGTTTACTAGGAGCAGACTTGCGAGGAGCAGGCTTACTAGGAGCTGAATTACAAGGAGCGATCTTACAAAGAGTAAACTTAGAAGGAGCGAACTTAGAAGGAGCGGAATTACATGAAGCGAAGTTGCTCATCCATGAAGAAGATTTAGCGAAGATATTAAACAGAGAAGAGATGGAAAAATTCTTGAAGAATAATTTTCAGGACATTTATGACTTTGAAACAAGAGAATTCAAAAAAGGCTCAGTGGGAGTGAACATCATAGAAGCAGAAGATAAGAAAACATATTCTTTTAAAAAAATCTCCTAGCTGGCAAATTATGAGCGATGAAAAAAACAATGAACAAGCATGACTGTGGGGCTTTAGTTTCATGGTTATTTTCCTTAGGTTTTTTTGAAATGGGTTGGTGGGCACTCAGTTCATGGTATAAATGGGGGTTAGCGAGTGAAATATGATGAATCGCTGAAATGAAAAATGAATATAAGGCATAACGTGCTGAGAATAGTTTCACATGGTAGTAGGGGGTTATTGTTATTTCTTCTCCTCTTCGTGGGATGTGCTGATGCGGGAACTGCCACGCTCACTACTTCGTCGCCCGTCCCCAATAACGATAGCAACCCCCCTAGGACCACCACCCCTCCTCCTAGCACCCCACCTCGTGAACCTATTCGCGAACCTGTTCGCGAACCCATTTTAGCCGCAACCACTTATAAGCCCTTTGCGAGTGAGCATAGCGGTAAGTTTTCATTGGGGGACTTCGCTTCTCCTTATTTGATTAGATTAGATGACTACACTAATTTTTCTGTTACTAATAGCAGTATTCTCCTGAACGATATAGCCAACGAAGTGACTAAAACTATTTACCAAGGTAACACTTACCTAGGCATTGATGACTTTAGTTTTCCCGACTACACTAGTTTTATAAGCACTAATGACAAGCTGACTGTCAAAGTGAACTTAATGAGAACTAACGGGAGCGTCATTGTCAGTGGGGCGGTTGCTCGTGCTTTGGTGGTGACGGGGGCTACTAACCTCTACACTTGGCAGGACCTGCAGGCAATGACAAATGACGTGAGTGGTGAGTACGTGCTCATGAATGGCATTACCTTCCCCGCTAGAGGTAGCGAGGGGCTGGCAATGGAAGGATTCGAGCCGGTGGGATATAATTTTAATCCCTTCACGGGGAGTTTCGCGGGAAATGGGCATGGGATTACCAACTTATCCATTGAACGCAGTGGAGAGAGAGATGTTGGAATGTGGGGGTGGGTAAGAAGTGCTAACGCAATGATTAAGGACTTTGTCATTGATCATGCGGGCATAAGAGGTAGAAACACCGTGGGTGGAGTGGTTGGAATACTCATGATGGGAACGGTTACTAATGTGGGAGTGGTGAGTAGCCAAAATAGCAATGTTTCTGCAGTTGGAAATTTTGCCGGGGGTTTGGTAGGACAAAATCAAGGAACTGTGAATCAAGGAACTGTGGTTGGTTACGTAACCGGAGCAGTTTCTGGAGGGAGTGAAGTAGGAGGTTTGGTGGGACGAAATCAGGGAACCGTGATGGGTTATGCCTCGGGAGCAGTCAATGGAAGGGGAGACTCTATAGGGGGCCTAGTGGGATCTAATGGCGGAGGAACTGTGATTGGCTATGCCTCGGGGGCAATTCTTAGAACTGGGAATATGATAGGGGGCTTGGTAGGATCTAGTAATGGAAGAGTGATTGGCTATTGGGATGAAAGAAGCAGTGGGCTGATGAGTGGTGTTGGTGCTGACTCTGGTACCTTTGAAGGAAGAGGCATTTCTAGTATCGCCAATGTGGTTTTTGATAGGGAGAACAATGCTTACACGGACAATAGGGGAACTGATGAAACTAGCGATGATGAACCAGTATTTGACAATGGTAATTTTTCAAATTATCTCAACCTGTTGAGGTCTAGTGCTGCGTGGTCTTCTTTCATAGCAGAGAATTTATCTCCACAATCAAGCCCATGATCGTTCGCATTGCGTTGCTTGCCTAGCGGCGGCTTAATTTATAATGGTGGGAGTAGTGGGAAAGTAGGCGTGACAGGGGAATTTGAGCAGGGGAAAATAGGGAGCGAAATTGATGGGAAGCTTGGTGGAAAGCTTGATGGTGGCTGACAGCGTCTAAATAAATTATTTCAACGATATTTATAGTACAATTTAAAGAGTTTATGTCTGAGAAAATCATTTTTTCTTTATCTAGGGTCAGCAAAAAAGTTTCCAATGGAAAAACCATTTTAAGCGATATTTCCCTGTCTTTTTACCATGGGGCAAAGATCGGAGTTATTGGAGTGAATGGAGCTGGTAAATCGAGCTTGCTTAAGATAATCGCTGGATTGGATGAAGAGATAGAAGGCGAAATCGTTCGCGAAAAAAACATCACTTTTGGTTATTTGTCTCAAGAGCCGCAATTGGATTTTAATTTAGACGTCATTGGTAACATTAGGCAAGGCATGAAGTCAAGTAATGCTCTTTTAACTAGGTTTGATGAATTATCTGACAAAATGACCCAAGACTTAAGCGATGATGAGATGGATAAAGTCATTCAGGAAATGGGAGAGGTTCAAGAGAAAATAGAGAAGTCGGGGGCTTGGGACCTTGATAGGATTTTGGAAATAGCCATGCAGGCTCTTCGAGTTCCCCCTAAAAATAGCAGCATTGAAAACCTTTCGGGAGGTGAAAGAAGAAGAGTTTCACTCTGTAAGCTCCTTTTAGAAGCTCCAGATGTTTTGATTCTCGATGAACCGACTAACCATTTGGATGCTGAGAGTGTTGCTTGGCTAGAGGATTATTTGAAAAAATTCAAAGGAACTGTCATAACGGTTACTCATGATCGCTACTTTTTAGATAACGTGGCTAACTGGATTTTGGAGTTGGACAAAGGGTTTGGCTATCCTTTTAAAGGGAATTATAGCGGCTGGCTGAAGCAAAAATTAGATCGAGACGAAAAAGATAAAAAGCTAGATAGCAAAAGAAAAAAAACTTTGAAAAGAGAACTGGAATGGGTTAGAAAGACCACTAAAGGTAGGCAATCGAAAAGCAAGGCAAGGATCAATGCTTATGAAAATTTGCTTAGTCAAGATAAAGCCAAGCGAGCAGAGGAGTTAGAGATCAACATTCCCACTCCCCCTCGTCTAGGGGAGAAAGTAATTGAATTCCAAGGAGTTTCTAAAGGCTTTGCTGAGAAAAAACTAATAGACGATTTTACCGCTAGCATTCCTAGGGGAGCAATAGTGGGGATAATTGGACCCAATGGAGCAGGCAAAACGACTCTTTTTAAGCTAATCACCGATAACGAGGGGCTGGATGGCGGACAAATAGAAGTAGGGGAAACCGTGGAAATTGCTTACGTGGATCAGTTTCGCGATCACTTGGGTAATGAAAAAAATATTTGGGAAGTCATTAGCGACGGAGAGGAAGAGATAGATTTAGGTTTTCGTAAAATGCATTCAAGGGCTTACGTGGGTAGTTTTGGTTTTAAGGGAACTGACCAGCAGAAGAAAGTTGGTTCTTTGTCGGGCGGAGAGAGAAACCGAGTTCATTTGGCTAAGTTATTAAAATCGGGAGGCAATGTTTTGTTATTGGACGAGCCGACGAATGATTTAGATGTTGCTACCTTAAGAGCTTTGGAAGATGCCCTGTTAAATTTTGAAGGTTGCGTTTTGGTTATAAGTCACGATCGTTATTTTTTAGATCGCATATCCACTCATATCATTGCTTTTGAAGACGATAAGTTGTTTTTTTATACTGGCAACTTTAGCGAATATGAAGAATATAAACATTTAAAACAAGTTCAAAGCTAATTTTATTTGAAAAATGAAATTGATGCTATAATTTACTTGAAAGGTTGTTAACGTGAGTGATGTAAAGACGAGTAAAGAAAAATCAACGGAAGAAAAAAAGCCAGTACGGCCTAAGAGAAATTTTTTCAAAGGAAGGAACTTTATTTATGCTAAAAAGGAATGTTTCTTCACTAAGAATAGGATTAGTTATATAGATTTTAAAGACGTTGAACTACTTAAGAGGTTTGTTAAAAAGAGTGGGCAGATTATCCCTAGTCGCATAACAGGGACCACTAACATAAACCAGAAGAAGCTTTCCAAGGCAGTCAAGCGGGCGCGCTATATGGGCTTGCTCCCTTTTAGAGGTGATATTATTGGCCCGCCTAAAAAGCCAGTTAATAGTCCTAGGAGACTAGAGAGGAGCGAGGAGCGAAATAAGCGAGTGGATGCGGAGGGTCAAGAGAAAGAGTCGGTAAAAGACGAACCTACTAAAAAAAGCGAGACGGGAGGGCAGGAGTAGATCATGGCCAAGAAAGGTGTCAATAGCGAGGTTATCAAACTAAAAAGTTCTGAGAGTAGTCATTTTTATTCTACTTTCAAGAATAAAAAGAACGTTTCCGAAAAGATAAAACTGAAAAAATACGATCCCATCTTGAGAAAAAGGGTCCTCTATCAAGAGGTGAAGTGAGTTATTGAATGGCTAGAAAATGTGCTTTGACCGGTAAGAAAACAGCTTCAGCGAACAACGTTTCTCATGCTAATAATAGGACAAAGCGTAAGCAAAGACCGAACTTGAAGCTTAAAAAAGTGTTTTTTCCTTCCCTTGGGAAGCATGTGAGATTGAAATTATCAACTAAGGCGATAAAAACCATAAGTAAGGTAGGAATTGAGCGGTTGTTGAAAAAGAAAAAAATAACTTTAAAGCAACTCCTTCATAACTAATTTTTAACAAAATTCCTTTGAGAAAAGAATTTTTAGCTCCTTTATTGGGAATTCTTTTCCTTTTGCCCCTGACTTCTTGTAAAACTTTGGGAAGTTTCTATCATGCCCTGCAGGGTGGCGATCTCATCAAAATATCTGCTTTGGGGGAAGGGGAATTGGACTTTAAAGATTTGGATAAGGTGAAGCTAAAGGGGTTCTCCATTAGCGATTACCATCATCCGCTAGTTAGGAAGCACCTTAATCAGTACATCCTATATGGCAAGCCGACTCTAAAAAACATCCTTAAAAGGGGGGAGGCTTATTTACCGATCATAAGAACGATTTTTACAAAGCATGGCATTCCTTTGGATTTGGTTTATTTACCAATCATTGAAAGCGGGTTTAATCCATTTGCTCATTCTCATGCTGGTGCCAAAGGGCTATGGCAATTTATTTACAACACTGGAATACTCTATCGATTAAAAGGCAACTATTGGCATGATGATCGCCAAGATGTTTATCGTTCCACTGAAGCAGCGGCTTATCATTTAAAATACCTTTACAAAAAGTTGGGGGACTGGCTTCTGGTGTTGGCAGCCTACAATGCGGGATTGGGGAAGATATCGACGGCTATAAAACGCTATAAAACTAGGAACTATTGGGAGCTCATCAAATATGACTACATCAAGCCAGAAACGAAGAACTACGTTCCTAAATTCATTGCGGCTAGCATCATTGCTAAAAACAGCAAGAAATATCAAATTGACTTCCCTAAAAAACCTTTTCCCGAACTCGTTTCCTTTGAAGTGGAAGATGCGACGGAGTTGAAGTTATTAGCCAAGGCAGCTAATTTAAAGTTAAGCGAGTTTAAGAAATACAACACTTCTCTAAGGCGTTGGGCCACTCCACCGTCTAAGAAGTATCCAATCTATCTCCCTGCTAGTCGGTTTGCTATTTTTAAGGAAAACTTTGCTAAGATACCTTTGGATCAAAGGGTTACTTTTAGGCGTTATTTCGTTAAAATAGGCGATAATTTAACGAAAATTGCCAATAAATTCAACATCCCGATCAATCCCATTGCGGAAATAAACCAATTTAAATCCTTAAATGACATTTATGCAGGAAGGAATATCGTTATTCCCATCAGAGGCCTCGCCAAGGCAAAATCCCACGATCAAGCTGCGAAAGAAAAGCCTGTTGCGGTGAAAAAAAGCGAAAGTGAATTTTACACTTTTGTTTATATCGTTGATGAAAAAGATACTTTATATGACATTGCTTTGAAATTTAAAGTTAAACTCAAGCATTTGATGGAGTGGAATGGGTTAAAGTCTTACCTTTCGCTTAGAAAAAATCAAACTTTAATCATAAAGAAAGCCCTTTAAGTTTAATCATGAAGAATAATAAAAATTCTAATCCCATGCATTTGAAAAGCTATCGGTTCAATATCCTTTTTTTTCGAATAGCCATCGTCCTTTGTTTTAGTGCTCTAGTATATCGTCTCTACGATCTTCAGGTAGTGAAAGGAGATATTTATAAGGAGAGAGCTATCAATAATAAAGAACAAGTGGTTCGTATCCCTGCCTACCGAGGAGAAATTTTCACTGGGGAGGATGAAGTTAAAATTGCTGAAAACTTGCCTTCTTATTCCCTTTATTTGATTCCCAAGCCCTTTTACGATTTGAGGAGAAAAACCATTGCTTTTAATGAAAAATTAAATTTAATTGAAACAAGGTTTGATTTGCCTAGGGAAAGAATTTTAAAAATTTTAGATAGGAGGAAACTCAATCCCTTTAGCCCTGTATTGATCAAATCCGACATTGCTGAAGAGAAAGTGTTTTATCTGGCGGAAAACAAGGAAAAGTTCCCGGAGTTGCTTTTTATTAGCGATTTGAAAAGGAGATATTTTTATGGAGAAAATTTTGCTCATATCACCGGCTACATCCAAAAAATAAATTCTCGAGAGTATAACCAAAAAAAAGATCAGGGATATTTTATCGATTCCATAGTTGGTCGGCAAGGAGTAGAGTCTTATTACGACAAAGAGCTAAGGGGAAGAGTGGGGTTCAAAATCCAGACGGTGGACGTCAAGAAAAGAGTAAAAAAAGAAATTGAGCATGAAGACAATAACCCCATCCCGGGAAATAACCTTTATTTAACAACTGAAACTAAAGTCCAAAACATTTTGGCTAAAGTGATGAAGCATTATCCCGGGGGAGCTATCGTGACTAGGGCTTCCACGGGGGAAGTATTGGGCCTCTATAGTAGCCCCTCTTACGATCCTAATATTTTTTCAGGAGAGCCCAAAAAGGAAGAATTTAAGAAACTAATTGAAGACGAAAACAACCCTTTTCTAAATCGAGTCATTCAAGGAGAATATCCTCCAAGCTCAATATTCAAATTAATCGTTGCGTTAACGGCTTTAGATAATTCGCAAGTTAATTTCAATAGTTTGAATTATTATTGTCGGGGCGGGCTGAGGATAGGGGGGCAGTACTTCAAATGCACGGGGTATCATGCGAATCAAGATTTCATTTCAGCCATTGCTAATTCGTGCAACGTGTTTTTTTATAAGTTGGGAATATTAATTGGACCTAACTCCATCCACAGAGGAGCGGAAACTTTCTTTAACCTAGGGCAAAAGCAATTGATAGACCTTTCTTTTGAAAAAGCAGGGCGAATACCTTCGCAAAAATGGAAGTTGGAGAGAATTGGTAATTTTTGGTGGGATGGGGACACGGCTAATTTTTCCATAGGGCAAGGGTTTAGTCTAGTGAGCATTCTGCAGGTCAATACCGTTACGGCAGCCATAGCCAATGATGGCATTGCTTATCGACCTCATTTGGTGAAAAAATTTTACGACTTAAAAAATGCTCAAGAGGTGGAAATCAAGAAGGAAGTGCTTTTTACTTTGCCTTTTTCTAAACTTAATCTTAAAAGAGTGCAGAATGCCATGCGGCAAGTAGTGAGATGGGGAACTGCTAAGAGGATTGATAATGATAGGATTGTAATTGCTGGAAAAACTGGCACGGCTGAGATTTATAAAAAACAGGACACTCATGCTTGGTTCACTGGTTACGCTCCTTATGATGGGGAAGATAAACTGGTGGTAACGGTGTTGATTGAGAACGGTGGGTTTGGAGGCGTTTTGGCATCTACTTTTGCTAGGGCTATTTTGGATGGTATTTTTTTAGATCGCGATCCTTTTTTAACCATTAAAGAAATCCTTCAGCCTTGGGAGAGTCAAAGCGACATTTACGAAACTTGGCTCACTAGAAACGATCAGAAGAAGTTGCCTGCGAGTTATTTTAAATAATGACTAAGAGACTAAAGCAAGCGTTCAGCTGGCTTTTTTCCGACATAGACTTTAAATTGTTTCTCATAGTGATGTTGCTTAGCCTCATCGGAGTCATTTTTTCCTATTCTTCGCAGATTTTAATTAGAGAAGAGAAGATAAACCTATATTTTAAGTTCATCAAGCAAATCATTTACTTGGTTTTGGGACTCTTTATCATGTTGGGCTGTGCTAAAATCAACTATAAAAAAATAGCCGAGCATTCTTTTCTTTTGATGCTTATCTGCGTTGGTTTGTTGGCATTCACTTTGGTGGCGGGAGTATCGGTAAACAATTCTAAAAGATGGATCAACTTTGGTTTTTTAAGCATTCAACCTTCGGAGTTTGTCAAACTAGTGATAATCATTTTTACTGCCAACTATTTAGTTAAATTAAAGGAAAATTTTTCCATTGGTGCTCATTTAATTTTCGTTTTGGGAATTAATTTAATCCCCATTGGTTTAATTTTGATTCAACCTGATTTGGGAACGGCTTCTATTTCTTTTTTCATCGTGTTTTTCATGCTGGCTTTTTCCATGGTGGATAGAAAATATTTCATTGCTTTGTTTTATTTCGTTTTCACAATTGGCACGGTGCTTTTTTTATTAATTTATTTCGATGTTCATAAAAACGACCAAACTCAAGTAGCGTTATTATTTTACAACAATTACTTTATTTTCTTTTCTTTGGGATTGTTGTTTTTAGCCACTTTTTTGACCATTGTTAATTTGTTGTTTTGGAGAAACATGGTGGTGTATTACCTCATTGCCTTTTTGTTCATTACTTTTAGCGGAACTTTCATAGCTTTTTTGCTGGATGAATTTTTTTTGAAAAGTTATCAAAAAGAACGCCTGTTTGTTTTCATTAATCCAGAAATTTTTCGCTGGACTCTAGGCTATAACATCATTCAATCTAAAATCACCATAGGCTCAGGTGGGCTATTAGGAAAGGGCTTGTTCAATGGTACGCAGAGCCAGCTGGGCTTCCTCCCTTCTAGGAGCACGGATTTTATTTTCTCTGTCATAGCTGAAGAATTGGGCTTTGTTGGTTCTTTGCTGGTAGTTTTGTTGTTTTTTCTACTGATTTGGCGACTTATTTTTTTAGCTACGAAAGTTAAAGATTATTTAGGGGGCTTAATCATCATAGGGGTGACCTCTTTTTTTGCTCTGCAGTCTTTAGTGAACATAGGAATGACGATGTCGCTACTCCCTATAACTGGCTTGCCGCTTCCTTTCATTAGCGCAGGCGGGTCGACGCTATTATCCTCTCTCATGGCTATTGGCTTGGTTTTAAGCGTCTATCGTAGCAGGAGTGTCAATTAAAGCCTAGGTTATTAAAGCCTAGGTTATTAAAGCCTAGATTAAAGATCTGCGTCAAAAAATATTAAAAACTACTCACTGCATTCGTTCATGGTTATCATTTTATGGTATAATATACATGTTTTTAGTAGACAATAAAAAACTTAAAATTTTACTACTTTGCTATATTTAAATATAATTAACCCACTATGAAATATTTTTACGAATTACCAGATAGTTTGATTGAAGAGCAGGAACAGTTTGGTCGAGATATAAAGCAATTTGTCATGGGGCATATTAATCCCATACAGTTCAAGGCCATTAGAGTTGCTCACGGAGTTTACGAACAAAGGCAGAACCATACTTATATGATTCGCATTCGCTGTGCAGCTGGGGGGATTAATCCTCATCAACTTCGAAAAGTCGCTCATTTAGCCGAGACTTATGGCAATGGGGAAGTGCACGTAACGACTAGGCAAGAGGTTCAGATTCACGATGTGCTCATTGAAGACGTCATGAAAGTGATCACCGAACTTAGAGAAGTGAATTTATCTAGTCGTGGAGGAGGTGGAAATACTATTAGAAACATTTTGACTCCTCCCACTTCTGGAGTTGATCATCAAGAAGTTTTCGATGTTGATCCTCATGCGATTGCTCTTACTACCCGTTTGATTGCCGAAAAAGACAGTTGGAATTTACCTCGCAAGTTCAAAATAGCCTTTTCTTTTAATGAAAAAGACACTTCTTATACTCAAGCGACTTGCTTGGGATTTTTGGCTGAAATTAGGAATGGGCAGAAAGGATTTAAGGTTTACTGCGCTGGGGGAATGGGGGCTAAGCCCATGGTGGGCAATTTGTTGCTGGATTTCGTCCCGGGGGAAAAAATTTATCAAGTGGCGAAATCTTTGAAAAGAATGTTTGATAAGCATGGCAATCGAAAAAGTAAAACAACCAGCCGGATTAAATTCCTATGGAAAAAATTACAAAGGGAAGAGTTTGAAAAACTTTTCTTTCTTGAGTTTAACAAAATAAAAGACGATGCTAGCTTGGACTTGAAAATAGTTCCCCTTGAAAATGGGATAGAACCCACGGATATAGATTTAAAGCCAGAGAAACCTACCTCAGAGCATTTTTCTAAATGGGTAAAAAGGTTCACCGCTAAACAAAAGCAAGCCGGTTTTTACATCGTTAAAATTCCCTTGAGGTTAGGCGATTTTCTAAAAGAGGATGTGGATAAATTGGTTGATTTTTTAACGAAACTTCCTCAGGAGGGCAATAACACGATTAGATGCGACCGAGCCCAGAACGTTATTTTAAGAAATATCCCCGAGCGTTATCTAGGCAATCTGTTCAACATTATAACCACTTTTAAGCAAACTTTAGTTGATTTTGCTCCTTTCGTTGCGAACATGATTAACTGTACGGGAGCTTCTACTTGTAAGTTAGGCATTTGCTTGCCGAGGGGGCTCTCCGATGCCATTAGGAAGTCTCTCGCTGAAAGCAAATTGGATTTAGATGAATTGGATGGATTTAGGCTCAACATGTCGGGATGTCCTAACACTTGCGGAATGCATCACGTGGCTCATTTGGGGTTTTTTGGTAAAGTCGGGCGAAAAGATGGAAACATGTTCCCTGCCTATAATGTTTTACTTGGGGCGAGGATTGGTTTTGGTAAAACTCAGTACGCTAAAAAATATGGTGAAATAGCTGCTCATCAAATTCCTAGCTTCGTTAGTGATTTTTTAGAGCATTATTTGGCTAGGAAAAAAGACCACTTGGACTACTATGAATATTTAGAAAAAGAAGGCATTGATTTTACCCTTAGTAAGTTAGAAAAATACAATCAACTAGTTCCTACTTTAGAGGAAAACGAAAATTATTACCGCGATTTTGGAGCTAAAAAAAGGCTATCGCTTAGCGAGATAGGCACTGCTGAATGTTCTGCTGGAATGTTTGACATGATCGGCGTGGATAAGAAAATAATCAATAAAAATTTAAAAGTTTTGAATGAAAAAATGGACAGCAGTGACCTTGAAAAAGAAGTCATTTATCAACTTATTTTTTCTACGGCTAGGATGCTGTTGGTTACTAGAGGTTTGGAAGGAAGAACTCCTAGCGAGGTTTTCGAGCAATTTAGGAAGCATTTCGTTATAACGAATTTAGTCTCCACTGCTTATGAAAACCTTCTGCTTTTGGCTAAAAAGAAAGACCTAGCGAATTTGCTTTTAGAGAAGAAAAAAGTTATTGATTTAGCTGGTGAAGTCCTTGCTCTCTATGCTTCAATGGACGATTCGCTTCGTTTCAAGAAAGAAAAAATGGTAAAGAAATCCTAAAACCAATATCTTTGACGATATTTTTTAGAGTTTAAGAAATCACTATTCTCCATGAGGCATGAAAATAATAAATTCCTTAGTGGAAGTTTTATGTTGCCTGCGTTTTGCATTATATAATTAACCTTGAGTTCTAAGCAGGGGAGATAGCGAAGCGGTCAAACGCAACAGACTGTAAATCTGTCGACTTCGGTCTTCGAAGGTTCGAATCCTTCTCTCCCCATTTTGAGCAATAGTGCGGGTGTCGTATAGTGGCTATTACCTCAGCCTTCCAAGCTGATGAGGTGGGTTCGATTCCCATCACCCGCTTGTTCCTGTTGTTTAGAAACCTAAGTAAAACTTAAAAAACCCCTGTTTTTTCTTATATTTTAGCATGGTTTTGGGATTAGGGCAATAAGCCTTTTTTTGGAGTCGCCTATATATCGCCCAGTTTATCTTTTATCTTTTCATTCGGAGGCTTTGCTTGGCTCGCTGGAAAGAGCGGATGATCCATTTTCTATAGAACACGCCGTTGACATAGCGCTTCATCTTGTGGTGGTTCTTGCCGGTCAACCCCTTGCCGGGCAACTGGTTGCTGGGTAACTGGTTACCTGGAAGTAGAAACCCCTCTGCTGCTCGTTGAAATATGTTGGTTTGCTCCTTGCTCATGCCTAACGCCTCTAATGGGAAGTCCCAGTTCCTCCCTACCTTGAGCCTGAGCTCCTCCCTGATCTGTTGCTGCTTGCGTTCCCTCCGCTCCTCCTGTTCTCTCCTGAGATCCTCCTGCTCCTTCTCCCTAGAACACTCGGGGCAATAGGAGGCGATCACTCTGCCGAACCCTCTTACTTGTTTGATGAAAGTCTTATGCTTTTGGCATTGCTTCGCTAAGGTCACCATCCTAGGCATTTCATCCTAGGCATTTTTAGACCATCAAATAGTTTTTCCATGGTTACTCCTTCCCCATAGCTTGGCTTGTATTTCCTGTGGTGCTCCCGATCCGGCTAGGAGTTGCTTCTTGCTTCGGTTATGCCAAGTGATGACTTTCTGCTTCCAGTTCTTCACTTTTCTGCCGCCAATGTCTTTCCGGCCCCCAATCTCGTAATAGTCATGGAAGTTCTTCGCATCCACGTGATCGTTATAGCCCTTCTCTTGGATGTAAGCTTCTAGCTCCTGCAGGGAGCAGCATGATGCTGAGCCGCATGGTTGCCAGTGGGGTGCTGAGCAGCATGGTTGTCAGTGGGGTGCTGAGGCAAGGTGTGGTCGTTAGTAGTGGTGTGAGTATAGATTTCTATGACTCACTTTTGACATCACTGGGTTTGTGTATTTCAAAAGTCACTTGGTTATTTAATTTCATATAATTTAATAAAAATCGAAAATAGGTGACGGGAAATGGGTTAAAACTAACTGAATTATCGCTAGAATGACCAATGAAATGCTCACGGACACTGGTTTTCAAGATAAATTAGTTGAGGAAATAACTTTTTTCAACAGAAATGAAGGTTTTGCTTGTATATTTATAGTGTCCTATTGGTCACTATGTATCCGGAGTTTTCGCCCAATTTCAACAAGTCCAACATTGCCAAAATTTCTAGGCGGGGAGCATGCCAACTCCCTCAAGAGTACGCTCGTTTGCTGAAGGTGTTCCCTAAGCTGCCGATCCAACAGCAGAAGCATGTGCTGCGACAGGTGCAGAGGTTTTACTGGGAGCAGCGAGGGATTAAGAGGGGTTAACGAAAAGACGAAAAGAGTTGACAATCTCACTCGTGTAATGTAAAATAATACATCACTTAAATGACTAACCACATGCTAAACAACGTTTCGCTTAAAACTCTGTTGTTGCTTCTTGTCCTCGCCTTTGGTTTCGCTCAGACTAAGCCCTTGGGAGAGGTGGGATTTTATAAGCCCTTTGATGAGGCTCACGGCGATAAGTTCTCTTTGGGGGACTTTGACAATCCCTACCTGATCCAAGTCACTAGAAAATATCGCCGTTACTCGGAGGAGTTCTCCAGCATTTCCATTGGAGGAGAGAATTACGATGTTAATAAAACGCAGTATCAAAAAAAAGTGTATCTAGGCATTGCCGACATGAGTTTAACGGAGTGGAAGGCCCTGCCTAGGAAGAGCATCCCAGTTACTCTGCAATTGGTTCTAGCGAAAAGCGACGGCTCTAGGGAAGCGAAATCGTTTGACCTCACTCCTCTTTTCAAGGGGGTAACGAGGACTGGGGCGGGCGAGATTTATAGTTGGCGCGACCTACAGAATGTAGAACATGATTTGGCAGGAAATTACCTTCAAATGAACGACATCACTTTTCCTAAGCCGAGGACTAGGGGCTTCCCTCAAAACGGATTTAAGCCCATTGGCTATTTCAATGATTACCAAGACAACGATTATTTTACGGGGAGCTTTGATGGCGGAGGCTGGAAGATTAAGAACTTGTTCCTAAGAAGCAGTAAAGCGAGCGTAGGACTCTTTGCGGCGATTGGGGGAGAGGCGCAACTGAAGAACATCGCTCTCATTGACAATTATGTAGAAAACATAGGAGATAATAAATTTAATCGAACCGGCGGATTAGTGGGTATTCTATATAAGGGAGGAAGCATAATAGCTAGTCACACTACTGGAAGAACCGTAGGAGGCTACCATGGATTATACAATCGCACTGGCGGATTAGTGGGTTATCAAAGTGAGGGAAGCATCACGGCTAGCTACGCTACTGGGAGTGTTATAGGTGGGAATGGCAAATCTAGTGATCAGACTGGCGGATTGGTGGGGTATCAGTACAAAGGAAGCATCATGGCTAGCTACGCTACGGGATATGTCAACGCAGGCGATGGTGGTAAATATAACTCTGCAGGAGGTTTGGTGGGGCTTAGCTGGTTCGACGGGAGCATTACGAATAGCTACGCTACGGGAAGTGTCACGGGTGGATCTACCCATAGTAGCTATATTGGCGGTTTGGTGGGAAATAGAACGGGAAGTATCACGGCTAGCTATGCTACGGGGAGAGTCAGTGGTAGAGATGGTGGGGTTAACTCCACTGGCGGATTAGTGGGCAATGGTACTCAATATGGAGTCACGGCTAGTTATGGGTTTAGTTTAGGGAATGGTGAGGGCATTGATAGAAGTAAAGATGCCAACCCCAGCGTTACCAAAGCAAAAGAAATCACTAAGTCTAACTCTTCTAGCATCAAAGAGAATCAATGGTCTAGCGAAGTATGGGATTTCGGTAACGAGAACCAGCGACCAATCTTAAAATACGCTGACTATGATGGTAGAGGAGGGGTAGATTACTGCTCGCTATTCAAAGACTAGCAAGGGAGAACTCTCTGCGGGAAGAGAATACCCGGGCAGGAGTGACCTAGTCACTTACACCTTAGCGGGCGAGGTGGGAGAAGCCTGCGTGGGTGCATGTGAGCTACGTTAGTCCCACCAAAGATATTTTACAAGTTACTGCTATAAGGCAAGGATTTTACGTAGTCCTCCATAAACTGCCAATCTGGAGCGTGTTCATCGTTTTTAATTATTTTTGATGGAAGCTTAATTTTAGATTTTTCCATTTTCCTAGTTCCCCATTTTCTTCCGTAATTAAATCTATATTTCTCATTTCCTATAACAGTTGCTAAAAAAATGCCATTGTATTTATTCATTGGAAATAGGGGGGTTAAAACATTAATGTCGTGGGTGCAGTAAAAATTTCTTTTTTGGTAAAAAGTTTCCCCAACAGCACCATTTGAAGCCACTGTAAGTTTATTTTTATCGAACAAATGTTTTTCATGATTCTTTACTATAAGAGAATGAACTCCATTATTTTTAGCCGTAGATGATATTAATGGAATCCCTTTTCTATTAGAATGCATTTCACGTGCTACAACATCACCTCTCTCTATTGTAAACAATCTACCTAGTTCAAAAAAGTTCCATCTATCAGAATTTAAATTCTTTTGATTATTATGAAAAGAATCCTTGCTGGGCTTTTTGGGAATCTCTATGTTTTCCATCCATTTAGGAAAGTCTTCTAGTTGAGGAACTAATAGATCATCTAATGTTTTATTAGATTCTCTTCCATGTGATGTAAACCTAAATCTATTGTTCTCTATTGCATAACAATAAAATTTCTTTTCCACATCACTTAATGGTTGTTTGGGAGTTAGAACTTTTATATTTTGTGCGGTGTAAAAATCTTCTTTTTGAACAAAGGAAGATAGTAAATATGAACCTCCTAATGATGTGGTTATGCTGCCTTTTTTAAAAATTTTCTCATTATTAATTTTTTTTACTTTAGTATAAACACCTAAATTTTCCCTACTCCTTGATATAAAATTTACACCATCATTTAAGTCAATATCTAATTTATTTAGGTCTAATTGATTGCCATATTCAATATTAAAGATAACAGATAAAGCAACTTTTTTCACCTTAATTATCCATTTAATATATCAAAAGCCACATATTTTTTTAAAGTTTGCTCAAAATCCTCTTTATTTAACGTTGAATAATCCGTTTCTATATAGGCTTCGGCACACCATTCATCTTTGACAGTTACTGCCTGAGTGATGCTTAAACCAGCTTTACTTTCCCTATTCAGGTAAAGATTTAACCACTCTTGCTTTATTGACTTCCATTTATTATCTTCATCTATCCTCCCCCTATGCTTGGCTTTCACGAACCCATCATCTCTAAAATACCCAAAAAATGTTTTCTTACCCTTAGGGTGAATATTATGTGCCTTAAATACTAAAATGCAGGTTATCACTCCCACTGGATGGAACAAATCCGTAGGCATGGAAAATACTGCTTCCAGCGTGTGCCTTTCTAATAACCTTCTCTTCTTCAACTTCCTTATTACTTGAAACCACGGTGGACATTTGGCAAATAGCCACACAGATGCCGTCTTTTGTTAGGCACTCCAAAGCATTTCTAACGAACTTTAATTGTTTATGAGGTGGGAAAGTTTTACCATAAGGAGGATTTAAAAAAGTTTTCGTAGGATTGAATTTTTTTATAGAATTTTTATTGTTCTCTTCAAAACAATCACCATAAATAATATTGCTTTTCCCATCACCCCTCATCATCATGTTAGAGCAAGCATGAGAAAACATATCCGGTCGCTTTTCAATGCCAATCAATTGATCGGACTTTATTTTCTTTTGTTTCTCTTCATCATGCCCTGCTTTTTTAAGCATGTAGTTCATCGCTGATACTAAAAAACCAGCCGTCCCGCAACAAGGATCAAAAACTATGTCATCTACATTTAAAGCTGCAATGTCACAGAACAAATCCGTTACATGCGAAGGAGTTAGAACTAATCCAGTTGTTTTGTCACTCCCAGCATACCTTATGAATTGAGTGTAAAACTTACCTAAAACATCAAATTCACTTTCTTTTACATAGGGAAGTATTTCATCAACAATTTGCTTAATAAAATCTTTTAAGATTGTGTTCTCGCTGTTAAAATCTTTATTATGTTCAAATTGTGAGTAAGTCTTTAGCATTACTTTAACTTTCTCATCTGGCAAGTTCTTTTTTAATACGTTTTCGCAAGCACTAAGCATTGCTTTAATGAGAGCTTTGTTGGGACTTTGGCTTTGAAACGAAATCAAAAAAGCATCATCTTGCAGAGCAATCAAAATAGCACTTATCAAAGAACATCGCTCAGTTTCAGGAATTGAATATTTATAAAGAAATTCGTTGTATTCATTGGCTTTCTTAATGAGTTCTTGTTCGTCTAACGATCTTGACTGCTGGTTGATTATCTTTTTAACCTCAATTGGCTTAGGTAGTATTTTGTTTTGAATGTTTTTGTAGAAGAAGTTCTTTTTTAGCCAGAGAAAAGAAGATATTTTTTTATCCCTATCGTTCTGTCCACTGACAGCAATAGCAGTTACGTTAAAATCGTTTTTTAAGTAGGAGGCATATAATAAAACACCGTCAACTGCAAAATTTTTGTACTGCTTTCTATTTTCACTTTCATGCTGACTAGTCTTAGCTTTACATTCAATAACTATCAAATTCTCTGCATCATTCTTGAATGAAATAATAAACTCAGGGTAACCTTTCCCGGAGCCTCCCTTCGATGCATTCCTTAGTAATTTATCAATTCTGGGATTGTGTGATTGTTGCTCTTCTATGAGGATGTTGTCATCACTATAATAACCATTACTTCTAAGTAAACCCCTTACTATGTTTTCAGTAATTCTCTCATTAGGCATTCACAATTTTTTCACTGGTAATATTTTTCTCGTCAGCAATCACAATAGTTTCAACTTAACAACACTAGAAATTATACAATTATCTCTATTAAATAGGAAAATTTAAAATTTGAAACTACAAATAGCTTTTTTTAACGGCTTAAGCAAGATTTTTTTCGCTTTTTCTACTCTTTAGCCACTGATTAACTCGCCCCTCCCTATTTATCACTAAAGTTATAAGTAAGAATTAACCCAAAAGCTGAAACACGCTGATCATCGTCCCCAACACCACGAAGCCAGTCCCTATAATCCAAGTCAATTGGTTGAGCTGTTTTTAAGGTTTATCTTAATAACTTGGAAATTATTTTTTCAAGATATGCAATTGCTGTCAAATCCCTAGTGTTAAAATATTCTCGTGCTTTTTCTCTTGTCCATTCATTAACCACTAGATTAAACTCCGTTATTAAATCATTAGGATATAACCTTGCCTGCACTGGAGGACGCTTGCCATCATCAAAAATATGATTGTAAGTGGGGAATTCATCTCTATCATTTAAATCATAACCTCGTCTCCTTAATTGACTAGAAAAAATCCTTCCCAGTGAAATATCGGGCATAAGTTTCATTGGTAGTGTATATCCTTCCACTTCCATAGGACCAAGTAATTTAAGAGTCATCTGGTCTAACATAGAAAAATGGGTCGGAGGTATTTTATGCCTATTTACTAGAAAACGCCTCACATGATAGGGAAGTCTATATATCTTTCCTAACTCCCCGCGCATCCATTCAAAAATCCATTTTGAAACTAATACAGCAAATTTAGGAGATGCCCATTGTCCTAAATTAATCGCTACTTGAGGATGAACCCAAGTGCCTCGATTCTTTTTTGGCCCGTTCATTATTTTTTGAATTAAAAGGGATTCGGGAATCCTCGTAGACTCCTTAAGTTCCATAAGAAATTCTTTAGTTGATTTCAAACGTAGATAGTCTGTTAATGATTTTTTAGATGCCTGGCAGATGGCAGTTGCATTAACATATCCATCAAAGGCCCTCTGGTTTATCACTATGTTATCAACTTCATGTTCTATGGTTGGGAAAAGTTCCCCTTGCTCCCATTTCTCTCAATTCGCTCATGATTTTTTTGCCTTACTTAAGAGAAAAATGGAGTCAATTCGCATACATAAAGCAGGTTTTTAGTTAGTAAATAAAACAAAGTGATACAATAAAAAAAACTTTTCCCATTTTTAACCTCCTAGTGTTTTATTATCTTATCTCTATCTTAACTGGTGAAAAGTCAATATGATCTAGTAACCATTTTTCATTTTAGCAAGCAGTTTTTTGAAAATTTAGAAAATTATGAGTATTTTGCCAATCAATTAAGGAAGAAAGCCTAATGAATGATCGTTTTTGGAATGACCGTTTTTACCTTGCCCGAGAAGTTCCATGACCATGATGCCAACTCTCGCTGAGAGGCCATATCTCTCCTTAGTCTATCTTTGATTTGCCTCAAAAGCGGCGTTATTTTCTCTATTAAAGCATTCCCACTGCCAGCCAGCTTATCCAATATCCAACGCCAAGCTGTCCGTATCCAACAAAATATTCTCATATCTCGTTGGACCAGCAAATCATGCTCCTACTGCATGCAGACAGGCAGACCATAGGAGCATTAATCTAATCTAAAGTAATAGCAAAAAATACACCATTTTCGTTTGATGTATCATTTTCCCTATAATCCCATCTTTTACCCATAACCGTTACCGTTCAAACATCCAAAGTGATTCCATTTTGAGTATACGTGGCTATTGCTTTGGTTCATGTTTTCCGTGAGAGATGGCACAGATGCAGTTGCAATTGAATTGAAGTTAATCATGTTACCACCATCGGAAATGGTGCAGTTGCCTCTTAAGTCACCAGATGTGGCAGAGCTAGAAACATCTGTGGTGGTAGTAAAAGTGCAGTTTCCCTTTTGAGCACCACTAGTGAGAGCTTCATCTTCAGCACAACCAAACAACAAAAGCAGGCCCACCAATAACAACTTCACCCACTGACCCTGACATCCTCGTTAACCCCTCTTAATCCCTCGCTGCTCCCAGTAAAACCTCTGTATCTGTCGCAGCACATGTTTCTGCTGTTGGATCGGCAGCTTAGGGAACACCTTCAGCAAACGAGCGTACTCTTGAGGGAGTTGGCATGCTCCCCGCCTAGAAAATTTGGCAATGTTGAACTTGTTGAAATTGGGCGAAAACTCCGGATACATAGTGACCAATAGGACACTATAAATATACAAGCAAAACCTTCATTTCTCTTGAAAAAAGTTGTTTCCTCAACTAATTTATCTTGAAAACCAGTTTCCGTGAGCATTTCATTGGTCATTCTAGCGATAATTCAGTTAGTTTTAACCCATTTCCCGTCACCTATTTTCGATTTTTATTAAATTATATGAAATTAAATAACCAAGTGACTTTTGAAATACAAAAACCCAGTGATGTCAAAAGTGAGTCATAGAAATCTATACTCACACCACTATTAACGACCATGCTACTACTAACGACCACACCTTGGCTCAGCATCCCACCACCACCCACACTGCTACTAACGACCACACCTTGGCTCAGCATCATGCTGCCCAGCATCATGCTGACAACCATGCTGTTGCTCCCTGCCTGCAAGAGATTGCGGTTTACATCCAAGAGAAGGGGTATAACGTGGATGCGAAGGGTTTTTATGACTATTACGAAGTTAACGATTGGAAAGATATCAAAGGCAACAAGGTCAAGAACTGGAAGCAGAAAGTGATCACTTGGCATAACCGGAGCAAGAAGCAACTCCAAGCAGGATCGGGTTCTGGAGCACCAGAGAAAATACAAGCCAAGCTATGGGGAGGAAGCAACCATGGAAAAACTATTTGATGGTCTAAAGATGCCGCAAGCATAAGAATTTCCTCAAACAAGTAAGGGGGTTCGGCAGAGTGATCACCTCCTATTGCCCCGACTGTTCTAGGGAGAAAGAGCAGGAGGATCTCAGGAGAAAATGGGAAGAGAGGAAGCAGCAGATCAGGGAGGAGCTAAGGCTTAAGGTAGGGAGGAACTGGGACTTCCCATTAGAGGCGTTCGGCATGAGCAAGGAGCAAACCAACATACTTCGTAGAGCAACTGATTTCAACGACCAGCAAAGGGGCTTCTACTTCCAGGTAACCAGTTGCCCAGCAAGGACTACCACAAGATGAAGAGCTACGTTGACGGCGTGTTCTATAGAAAATGGATCATCCGCTCTTTCCAGCGAGCCAAGCAAAGCCTCCGAATGAAAAGATAAAAGATAAACTGGGCGATATATGGGCGACCCCAAAAAAAGGCTTGTTGCCCTAACCCCAAAACCATGCTAAAATATAAGAAAAAACAGGGATTTTTAAGTTTTATTTAGGTTCTTAAACAACAGGAACAAGCGGGAAACGGGACTCGAACCCGCGACATTCTGCATGGCAAGCAGATGCTCTAGCCAACTGAGCTACTCCCGCGAATTAGCCTATTCTATCATGCATTAACCCAGTAATTGGGAAATAAAAAATTTGCCAAGTAGTGTTCTTTAGTTTTCGTTCTTCTCTTCTCATAAAAGGCAACTTCCATCTCACTTGAAATCAACGATCGCTTAAATCGTTACCTGAGGATAATAATGGATAATGATGATTAAAAACTCTCTTATTTAACAAGAATTAACTTAAAAGCCAGTTTAAGCGGATATGACTTGAATTTCTGGATCGAACTCCTCTTGAAGAATGCTCTCTATCGCCATCAAAGTGCCCGAAGTAGCCGTGGGGCAAGTAGTGCAAGCACCTTCATAAGAGACAGTAAGGATCTTATTTTTGTAGTCAATCACCTCTAAATCTCCTCCATCGCCTTGAAGACCGGGTCGAACGGTTTTATCTAAAATCTGATCAATTTCCTTTAGATCGCCAGTTAGTTCTTTAGTTGAGATTTTACTAGAAACTATTTCAAAATTAGGATTGTGCTGATCTCCTTCTTTTTCTAAGAATTGGGTTATCTTACTCTCCAGATTTTCCCAACTAGCTTCTTGTTGAATGGAAACAGTGATTGAGTTTTCAAAAAAATGCAGTTGCTCCACTCCTTCTATTTCTAGGAGACCCTTGGCCAAGGGTATTAAAAGGCATTCGTTAATGGAACTAATAGTGGCTTTGCCGTAAAGTATCATATCTCTTTCAGTGATGAACTTCAGGGCATTGGGATTGGGGGTGCCTTGGACTAATACTCTCATAGTAAGACCATGGTAACATCTTTTTATGAATAAGTCAAGGTCATTTGAGGTTTTTTAAAAAAAACTTTAAAAGAAAAAATGTTTTGCTAGGAAGATCGAATGAAGATCGAATGGAAGAAAGGGGATTTTTTCGAGATTTTCTAGCCATTTAAGATAACGAGGTTTCGTTAAAAGCTGCATAAATTTGCCTCTTGAACTATTAAATAAATGATAAAATTACCGACATGGAAAAAGAAAACAATTTTCAAATATTAAAGAATCTCAACGAAGAAAAACTAAAAAGTTACTGCGATTTTTTTAAGAAACACAACCTGCAGGAATTTTACGTGGATGAAAATGGCATTGAGGTTAGTTTGAAAGCAAAATCCCCACCCCAGCATCTAGGGGTTGCTCCCGAAGTAGTAATGACTTCTCTCCCCCCGACTTCTGGAACTATAGTGAATTCGAAAGAAACGGAGGAGAGCGAGGAAAAAGATGAACTGGAAGCTAATTACAAAAAAGTAATTTCTCCTTTGGCGGGAGTTTTTTATGTCTCTCCTTCACCCAATGAGCCTCCTTTTGTTAAAGTGGGGGATAAAATTAAAAAAGACCAAAAAGTTTGTATTATTGAAGCCATGAAAGTAATGAATGAAATAACCGCTGAGGAAAATGGAATCGTTGAAAAGATACTCGTTGAGAATCAGCAAAATGTAACTCAGGGGCAGGTTTTAATGTTATTGAAATAATATTGAAATAACTTTGAACCAACTATTTTTTAAGATTAGTTTAATTTTTCTTTTCGCTTTTCCCATTCATTTTTTAATAAGTCAAGAGGCGGTCGTTCCTCTGCCTCAGAGTTTCATCGGCTTTAGACCATGGCAAGGGATTGAGCCCAAGGTTCGGATCATCTTTCCAGTTGACATTTCCTTTGACGAAAAAAAAGCCAAAATTGCGATTAAAAACATAGCTTTTGCTGAAGAAATGATTTTGAGCAATTATCCTGACTTCAGGGAGGCTAAATGGCGACCCTTTGAGCCGGAAATAAATTGGAATCTTCTAAGGGAGGACATGGTTACGGTCTATGTGGTCTTAAAAAAGTTTAACTCCGAAAACAACTCCTATGAAATTAGTAGCATTCTGCATGACACTATTAGCAAGGAAAACTTGGATCATAAGATAGTTCTTACTTCCACGGGTTATCATAACTGGAGTTTGAATGAAATATATTTTGCCATTGATTATCAAGCACCTAACGAGAGCATTGAAGGAGAGACTGATTTTAGTTTTTTTCAAAACCAATCTGAGGCAGAAGGCGATTTACTTTTTAACGCTTTAAAGGAAATCAATCAACTCCCCATTTATCGTAATTTAAAAGTAGAAAGTTTTAGTCGTCAAAGAAAAGGCTCAATAGACGATTTCTTAAAATCTCTGGTCACTATTTCCATCAAGCATCGCCAACCAAAGTCAATTTACTTGGAAAAAAAATTAAACTTGGGGGAAAAAAGAGGCGACCAGAGTTTTTATGGTCTGCTGAAGCCCAATGAAAGAAGAATTCTCCCTAGACAGCCCTATAACGAGAAGAAAATTTCTCGCTTAATTTTGGATACCAGAGGGGAGTTTTTCGAACCCACTTTGTTTTTTAAAATATTGAATGAGAATGAACAATTGGTTTTGAACGCCAGTCTCTTTTCCAAAACTTCTCCCTATTTCGTTAAGTATTATAGGAATATGGAGCGGCTTAAACGAGATGAGCAGACTTTAATCATAAACAGCTTCTCGATTGATCAAGACAAAAGCGAAATTAGAATCGCTAACCGTTTCGCTAACATTTTATCAAATGATTTGAGGAATTTAACTTTGATCGCTAATGGCAATTTGTTTGTTTTAGTAGATTGAAAATTTTTATCGCTAATCGCCAAGAATTATTAATCGAGCAATTAGTTGCTAACCTAGAGGAAAGGAAAAGCGAAAACGTTTTTCAACAAGATTTTTTTCTAGTTCAAAGCCAAGTCATGGCTCATTATCTAAAGACTCGTCTGGCCTTGACTTTTAAAATAGGAGCCAATTTCCAATTTCTATTCCCTCTTCATTTAATGAAGTTCTTGGAAGCTAAGGTTACCTCTCATGAGCAACCAAAGGAAAACCTCTTTCTCTTGGAAAAAAAACAATACCATTTCAATAAATTAGCCTTTACTTTAGCGTTCCTTTTAAAGAAAATAGATCATCCGGACTTGATGATTTTTAAACGCTACTCAGGAAAATCAATAAAACGTCGCTATGAGTTGGCTATAGAGCTTGCTAGAGTTTTTGATACTTATTTTTTCTATTTGCCTAATTTATTTAAAGAAAGCAATAACATTTTCAATGATGGTTTGAAACAAAAGCATTTTAAAGCTCAAAAAATATTATATGAGGAACTACTCAAAATCTGTCCCATTGACTTTCCCGGAAAAATGAGTCAAAACATATTAGACGCTTTTAAGCAGCAGTTTAAATCAAATAAGACAAAACCAATTTTCACAGAACTAATACACGTTTTTGGGATTTCGTTTTTACCTCCTTTTTACATTCATTTTTTGAAACAGCTAGCGAAATACGTGGAAGTAAATTTTTATTTCTTTAGCGTCAGCCATGATTCAACTGGTTTTAAAGAAGGATTTAACTTTATAAAAGATTTCAGCCAGCAAAACCAAGAACTCCTTCAACCCTTGAAAAAAGGAGAGGGAGCTAAAACGATTCTTATAGACCGAGTAAAGCAATACAGCAGTGAAGCGACAGAGACTAAGTTAGGCTTGCTTCCATGGCTGCAGAATCATCTTTATTCAGCGGCTTATAAGGAAAAAATCAAAAAGCAACTGCAGAGCAATCTCAAAAAATACTCTTCGCCTTTTTTTAATCCGGGAAAAATATTTCCCGATTTTATGCTCCATGCCTGCTCTAGCAAGTTAAATGAAGTTGAAGTTTTGAAAGACGTCATTTTGAATATCATCACCACTAGCAAAGAGCAAGTTAATGTAAGCGATTTTTTAATAGTCGCTCCTGATATCAACGATTATCACCATTACATAAAAAGCGTTTTTAACACCAGCCCTCATTTGAAGCATTCGATTAGCGATTTGACGGAAAGCAAAGAAAGCGTCTTGTATTCCGATTTAGAAATTGTTTTTAATTTTTTGCTTAACACTAGAAAAATTAATGACTTCCTCAAAATCCTCCAATTAGAAAAAGTGAAGAAAAAATTTAGTTTTTCTAGCGATGAAATAAAAGAGATCAAAAGATGGCTCAAGGAAAGCAATGTTCATTGGGGAAAAGAAATCATGGATGAAAAGCAAGACTCGAAAAACCTCAACCATAGCTGGGAAAAGGGAATGAAAAAAATAGTTTATTCTCATTTCATGATTGACCATGAATTGGGGCAAGCTAGATCGCTTGTGAGTGATTTGGAAGAAACCAGCAAGGATGTCTTAAGCAAGTTTTTACTTCTTTACCGGAAGCTAACCAAACTGCAGGAAAAATTATTCATCCAACACAGCCTAAAAGATTGGTTGAAAATTTTACAGGAAACTTTTAGCGTTTTTTTTGCTACTTCTTCCAACATAGATTTCAATGACGAAATTTTCTTTAAGATAATTGCTTCTATTGAAAGAGATTGGCTAGTCGGCGATCATTGGGAGCTTTTGGATTTCGCAGGATTTAAAACCATTGTTGATTTGTATTTTAAAAATACTTTTCTAAAGGGAGGTTTCTTAACTGGTGGAATAACTTTTGCTTCTCTTTTGCCGATGAGAACCATTCCCTTCAAGTACGTTTTTATTTTGGGTTTAGAAAGTGCTCGCTTCCCAGAAAAGGAAAGTTACAAAAGTCATAATTTAATTCATTTGCTAGATCAGCAAAAGACGATCCTTCGCTCCTCGGACAAAGACGATCGCTTAATTTTATTAGAAAATTTATTTTGTGCTGAAAAGTTTTTAGGTCTCTCTTATACCTCTAATGGGGAAAAAAATTTACTTGATACCAATCTCGCTATTCCCGTGATCGACGTTATTAATGACTTAGCTAAACCTTTAGAACTTTCTGCCGATGAACTTTTTCAAAAGATAACCACTTTTCACCCCTCTAATAAATATGACCCTAGGTATTACGAGCAGGAAAATTTTTTCACGAGTTTCGATAGAGGTTATTTTTTTATCCTCAATCAAAAAAATGATTTAGAAGTTAAAAAATTACCTTTTTATCCCTATGATTATGAGTTTAAAAAGATTAACGAAAGTTTAGAAAAAATCATAAAGGACGAAGCAAGAAAGGGAAATAGCCATGAAGTTACTGAACTCAATTTAACGAGCCTATATCGCTATTATAGCAATCCATTGCAATATTATTTTAACAACGTTTTAAAAATGAACTTTGATTTCAATCCCAATGGAATAGAAGAACTTCCTTTAACCATTAGCAAGCTAACTGAGAAAAAACTAATCAACCAAAGCCTTGGAGTACGCTTTATGGCTAAGGTTAATCGGGAGTTTCATTTCAAAAAAATTAGTTTCGAAGCAATGAATGAAAAAGGGATTTTACCTTTAGGAAGAGTCGCTTTTTTGGAGATAGAAGCCATGAACGAGGAAATAAAAAAGATTTTTGAGATAATCAATTTGAGAGAAATTTTTAAAGAAACGAAATTATTTTTATCCGATGCGGTGAGCGAAGAGGAGCTTTTTTATTCACCTAAAAACTTAAATTTTAATTTATCTTTTTCGGATGCTAAATTAAAAATCATTGCTCAAGTCAACCATGTTTTTGACAACGTCAAGATAGTTCCTGCTTTCAAAATAAAATTTCCTGATTTTCTAAAATTATGGCTAGAACATTTGTTGATGCATGTAAACAATACCCCCATCACTAGCTACATTATTGATATAGCCAACAAGGAAATTTTTTACTTCAAAACCCTAGACCCAAAATCGGCGGAGGAATGTTTGAAATTGCTCCTTTATTTTTTCTACAACCGAAGAGAATTCCCTCTCCCTTTTTTAGAAAAGACCAATGACTTTTTTTTAAAAGAGCAGGATAAAATCAACAGCAAAAATTATCGAAAAATCATCATGGAAGCTAGGGAAGAAATTGCTTCTCATTTGAATCTCTACCACCAAACGCTTTTTTTAGAAGAGTATTTTTTCAATTCAAAAGCTCATGACGAATGCGATCAAGCGAGCGAGCGAGCTTACCTTTTTAACGAGTTTTTTTTTAAAACTTGGCAAGAAAATTTGTTTAAAGAGAAAATATAGTTTTTCAAACTGATTGATCATGGAAGTAGTTCCATTTGATTTAAAAAAATTACCTTTCGCTAAGAGAAATTTCATTGAAGCTAACGCCGGCACTGGCAAAACATATCACTTGATAAAAATATACGCTTACTATATCAATGACCACGCTCCGAGCCTCAGCCCCGCCGATATTTTGACTTTGTCTTTCACGAACAACGCAGTTGAGGAAATCAAGATAAGAATAAGAAAAGAAATAAAAAGCAACTTAAGCAAAAAAATTAATTTTTCCAAAAACGAAATTTACACTTTTCATGGCTTTTGTCACAAACTACTCAGCGACTACAATTTAGAGACCCTTGAAGCATTCAATAAAACCATTGACGATGCGCTAGAAGATGAGATATTCAAAGAAGCCTTCAGTAAGTTTTATAGGAAATTTTTTTTAAAAGAAGATGAATTATTCCTAAATCATTTGACTAAAGGAAAGCATTTGAAGAAATTATTCATTTTTTTGAAAGAAGTTTTTAAGCGCTTGGATTTGGTTTTTTATCCCTTGGTTACGAAAAAGAAAAATTATCAAGATTTGAAATCTTCTTATGAAAGTCAGCGAGATGATTTAAAAAAAATTATTAATGCTGATTACCAAGGTTTGGAATGGGAACTCCTTAGCTTGAAGTTGAAAAATAAAAACAAGCATAGGAACATCGCTGAAAAATTTAAATATTTAAAAGATTACTTTAACCATCGTTTTTCTTTTTCCCTAGCTCCTTGTTATAAGGGCAAGGAGGACGAGAATAATTACTTATTAACTTTTTTTAGTTTGGCTAGGATTGAACAATATTTATCGGAGGAAGCAAATCCCTTAAGCGAGAAGTTGATTTCTTTTTTAAAAAAATTAGCCATTTATCAAAAAACCCTTGAGCTTTTATTGAGTGACTTGGCGAATAATTTTTTTTATTATTGTCAGTTGGGAATTGGAGAGATAGAAACTTCCTCTCAAGAAATAAAAGATGCTAAGAAAATTTTAACTTACAACGACTTGATTAAAAAAATGAATTTGCTTTTGAACAATCAGGACTTTTTAAAAATAGTCAGCCAAAAATATCAAGTCTTATTGGTCGATGAATTTCAAGACACCGATTCAGTTCAGTTTAAGCTCATCAACTCCCTCCTTCAGCATAACGCCAAAATAAAAGCTTACTTCATTGGAGATCCCAAGCAAGCCATTTATGGTTATAGGAATGCTAATTTGAACACTTATCTGCAGGCTAGGAACAAAGCCGGCAAAGTTTACACTTTAACTGAAAATCATCGCAGCCAAAAAAAACTCATCCAAGCAATCAACTATTTATATGAAAACCAAGAAAACCCTTTTTTAGAGGCGAACATAGCCTATCATCCCAGCACTTTAAGTGAGGCGAGCAATGAGGGACTTCAACCTCCTTTAGTGATTAAAGATATTAAAAAAAACAATCATAAAACTCCGGAGTTAAAAAATAAAATCATTGAAAATTTAGCTCAAGAAATAAATCAACTTCCCGAGGAAGAGCGGGGACAGAGCTGCATTTTAGTGAGGAAAAACAAAGACGTAAAAATGATAGCAGAAGCGTTGAGTAAATGGGGGCTAAAAATTTCCTTGTTTAGCGATGATGAGCTCAATAAAAGTTCCCTCGCTAGGGAGGTGCTACTTTTATTGAATGGGTTCTTACATCATGGGAGCGAAGAGCAAGTGAGAGCCGCTTTAACCACTTCTTTCTTTAACTATTCTTTAAATGAACTTAAAGATTTAACTTTAAATGACTTTAATAACGTAGCTAAGGTATTTAGCGAGTATTTTTTTATTTGGCAAAAACAAGGCGTTTATTTAGCCCTGTTTTCTTTCATCAAAAACCCTAACAAAAATGAATTTCTTAAAAACGTTTTGCTCAAGAAAAAAGACGAAGATGAGTTTTTTAGATTATTGGATTTGATGGATTATCTGCAGGGTTTGGAAAAAGAAGCTGGTTCATCTCCCGAAGTGTTGCTGGAAAATTACAAAAACAAATTCATTCTCTCAGAAGAAAACCATCCCTTGCGAAAAGATGTTGCTAGCCATTTCGATCAACCGGCAGTAAAGATCATGACAGTGCATAAAAGCAAGGGATTAGAGTTTGACAATGTTTTTTTGCCTTTTGCTTCCATTGATTCTTGGAATTTTACTAAAAACTCCATCATTTTTTTTGAGAGAGACGAAGGATTGGACTCGGGGGGAAATTACTATTTGGATTTAGGTAGTGATGAAAAAGAAATCAACAAGCACAAGAGTCAAGAAGAGCTAAGGAAGGAGGAAATGAGAATATTTTATGTTGCCCTCACGAGAGCGAAGAAAAAACTTTTTCTTTATTACGACGCCGCTAACTCTAAAAACCAAGCTAACGCTTTGATTGATTTGAAAAAAATAAAAGACAATCCAGATTTCAAGGTAGAAACTTTTTGGTTGGACGAAAAAGTCGCTAGCCCAGTTGAAAATAAATTAGTTTCTAAAACCACTCGCTCGCTGACATTGAATCGTTTGACTTCCCCACTCACTTCAGAGGGTTATTTGACGAGTTATTCATCCATTAGTAGCGATATTAACGATTTGGATTTCAATGACGTTCATTTTTTTCATCCTCATTTTACTAAAAAAAAAACTTCTTCAACTATTGAAAACTCCTCTTCCGTTAATTCTCCAATCTCAACGCTTCAGTCTTTGCCCTTAGGAAGCAATACAGGAAAATGCCTGCATAAAATTTTAGAACAATGGGATGGGGGTAAAGACGAAAAATTTAATTTTCTTTTAATTAAGGAGCAGCTAAAAAATTTTCAAATGAACGAAGAATTAAACCCAGTCATTTCAAAATTTTTAAAAGGTTTAAATTCAATTCAATTAAAAACTAATCAAGCAACTTTAGAAATCAATTTTCGCAAACTAGATCAGACCAATCAATGGATGAAAGAAATGGAATTCTACCTACCAGTTAAAAAAACTAGAAAAGAAATGATTGAGCACTTTCTGGCTTTACTGCATAAAAACAATTACCTTTTAGACAAATACGTTCACCAAACGACCATCATCAATCCCAGTATTAACGAATTGACGATCGAAAAAGGCTTTTTAAAAGGTTTCGTTGATTTGATCTTTAAGTCTAATGGTAAATATTATTTAATTGATTGGAAAACCAATTTTTTAGGTCCTAGAAAAGAGGACTACGGAGCTCAGTCCATAAAAAATTATCTGTTGGAAAAAAATTACTTTCTGCAGGGCTTCATTTACACTTTGGCTTTGGATGCTTATTTGATGAAGCGATTAAAAGATGGTTATTCTTATGAAGAAAGTTTTGGGGGAGTTTTTTACATTTTTTTGCGGGGCTTTGAGCCTGCTAAAAAGGAGGAGAACGGCTACTATTTTTTTAAGTTTGATCATGAATTAATTCGTTACTTTAGAACCAACTTCATTGAGTGAAAATAGAAATTATTTTCGTTAATTGCCTTTCACTGCCTTTCACTGCCTTTCACTGATTTAGGGCAAAAAACTATTAAAAGATTTTGAAAATAGAGTACAATGGGAGACTTCATTTTAATTTGATGTTTGATAAAGACGAGCAAGTTAGAGTTTCGAAAAACTTAACTTTTTTTTGCCCAGTGTCTCTGGCTAACATTAACCAATGTTTAGCTGAAAATTCTTTAGAAGCCTCCCTAGTCGAAATCACTAAAAGCAGAAAAGGCTTGCCTATTTTCAAGCTAGGCGATCAGTTAAGGCATTCCCAGTATGATCCTTTGAAGGAAGGTCTTAGGAAGTGGCAAAATAGGAATTATCAAGATCAGAAATTCATTTTTAATTTAAACAACGATTTTCTATATGAGATGGAAGCGGGATTACATGATTTCAAAAAAAATGGCTCAAACCACTCTGAGCTATTTTTAGTTTATTCTAAACCAGAGATTTTCATGGAAATGCTTAGGGTGCGTGATTTAAGTTTTCTAACCGTTTTCAAGAAAGTACGGGTTTACTTTCCTGAAAATTTAGCAGCGTTTAAGTTAGCGATGAGCGAAATCAATGAAGAAATATTCATCTCGCATGACACCCATTCACCTCTACCAGACAACTTTACCGAGCAAGTGCTCCGTTGTTTGGAGGAGCATAGGAAAAAAATGATTAGCGCCAAGATTACTCAGTTAAATTTTGAAATTCGCTGGTTAAAAAACTTCATTAAAAACATTTATCATCTGGACAATGCCTTTCCTTTAGCGAACTTAGTGAATGTTTTTAAGGGACAGAAAGCGATGGTGGTTGGGGCGGGTATTTCTATTTATCATCGTTTTGCTGAAATCAGCGAGCGGAAAAAAAATGGAGAAGTGCTATTTTTAGTTGACACTTGCTTGCCGGCTTTTTTGAAGAGAGGGATCATTCCCGATTTTGTGGTTGCCTTGGATGGAGGCTATTATAATTCGTTGGACTTCAAAGACTTATTAACCTTTGCTAAAGCGATTGAAATGAACGAAACGAAGCTACTCACTAGTTTGATTTTTTACCCCCCTGTTTTGAATTATTTTACCGGCAAGAAATATTTTTTTTATTTTAAAAACAACAACTCCATCATTGAAAATTTGGGATACGATGTTTTTCAATCTTCCAAGCGGATGTCTTTTTGGGATAAAAAGCAGAGTTTAGTCCAAGTCGGTAGCTCGGTTGCTTCGCTCATGCTCAGCGTAGTAGCAAAACTCGGCTTCAAACGAGCTGATTTATGGGGCTTTGATTTCAAAGGTTTCTTTTTCCAAAACCATTTATGCGAAAGCATTCATTGGGAACATTACTACAGCAGGGCCACTAGATTAGAGCCCACTACTCATTACGAATTTAAGGAAGTTTTTTATTCTTTGGATGAGGAGGAGAGAATAAAGATAAAAAATCAGAAAAACTACTTTGCGACCGCTGGAGTGAATTTGAGAAAATATGGCGATGAGTTCGCCGGTTCTTTAAGACTTTATCCCGAGATTCATTGGAAAAAAATTAATTTCGCACAAGAAATTTCTCTTTTCCCAGAAAACGGAGAAAAACCTTCTGGTGGTTTGAAGAGGTTTTTGGGTTTAAAAAAGATTTTTTATAAAAGAGAAAAAATCAACTTCGTGAGCAATCTAAAAAAATCGCTACAGGCTTTTAAAGGATTAATCGTCGCCTTTTTAAGCGAACATCATCGGGAAAATTTAGCTAAGATAAATGACTTCCTAGCAACGGAGCCCCTTTTAAAGAAAATCTTTTCTAGCGAGTTTTCAATGGAAGAAGTCAGTTCTATGACCAAGCAAAAATCTTATTTTGTTTTGAAAAAAATAAGCATCATGGAAAACAATTTAATCTCGGTTGAAAAAAGATCAACTGGTTAAAACATTAATCAACAAAAAAACAAAATGGCTCACCGCATAATTTATAAGTCTTACCACTGAGTTAGTTCACTAGGCAGAGGCGTTTCTTTGACAGAGGTCATCCATGGCAGCGCTAAATTCAGTTAAAGTTTTATTCTCTTGAAGCGAGATGGTGAGTAAGTCAAGCATGGACGTAGGAGTGTTGCCTTTGGTGGGTGGGTTGCGGTCGAGGTTAGTCGGAAAAGAATAACCATCGGCAATGTTTTTTATGAAATACTTCATATCAGGGTCTTGTTGGTTTTCCTTGATGATGGGGTAGAGTTGTTTAAGCATTTTCAAGCGATCTATGTTTTCCATGGCTTTCCCAAAAGCCGAAGAGGTTTGAATTAAGTTACCTATCCTGTTAATGTCTTTAGTTTTGTTCTCTCCAGCAGCGTGGTAGAGAGCGGGGTTGAAGAAAAGCCCATCTCCTTTTTCCAAGGGTAATTGAACGAAATTCTCTTCAAAAAAACCAGTGAATGCCTTTTCCCTAAAAGCCAAGTAACCCAACTGGTAAAGCTGAGAGAAAGGAAGTAGATAAGTAGGACCTGCTTCCAAAGGCATGTCGCAATGAGCGATGGCACCTTGGAGGGTGAGGAACTGCGAGGCTATTTGAATGTTTAAGGGGAACTTAGCGATGGTTTCGTTGTTTTGAAAACCCAAATGATAATCCCTATGGGCTACTTGAGCCTTGCCGCCGGGCTTCACCACGTTGACTTGAGCGGTTATTTGATAATGGGGTCCCAGCCATGCCTCGTGAATTAAGTTGAATAATGGGTTTTTGTAATACTCGAAAAAAACTAGCGGAGCTCTTGAGCAAGTTTTTTCGTAAGAATTCCAAATCCTGTCATTTGCATTGGGGGAGGCAAAATGGTCCCCCTTGGATTTTAGAGTTTCCTTTTCATGAGCAATGATTTCGTAAAAAGTTTCGTTATTTTTATCGATGACATCCAATTTTTTAAAGAAATTCTTAATCACCAATGCCCCCGGACCATCTCTTAGCAAGTCGTTTAATTCAGATTTTAAGGCAATCACTTTCTTTTCGTCATTAGAGAGGTATATCTCCAACAAATCCTGCCCTCGGTATAGCGGTAAATTTTGCTTAACTTCCTGAGCAAAATGAAAATCTGCTAAATTCACTCTTTTTTGACAAATGGCTTCAAAATCAACTAGGTTTAAATCCTTCTGGTTAACGAATTGCTTGGGAAATTCCATATTTTATCCTTTAACTTTGATTAAATTTAACGTGAAGCATAAAAATTAAATCAGCAAATAACTTTAATGATACAATTAACCAACTACTCTGTTTTAAAGAAAAGTAAACAGTTTTCAAAATTTCAACTTTTAATGGGTTAATTTCTGGGTATTTCCTAAATATTTCATTGTTTTTAGTTCATTTTGTTTTAATTGGTCGCTATTTTTTTAGAGGGTAGATTTTTTTTTTAGGAAAAGTACATGAATATATACGTAGGTAATTTAAATTATAAAGTGAATGAGGAACAATTAAGGGAGTTGTTTTCAGCTCATGGCAACGTTAGTTCGGTTAAGTTAATCACGAACAAGCACACAGGACAATCAAAGGGATATGCTTTTATAACTTTCGAAGATCAAGCGAGCGGCGATAATGCCATAGAAAAATGCAATGAGATGGAGTTCGAAGGAAGAAGGCTTAAAGTTAGCAGGGCTCATAAAGCCGATGAGTGATCTTCTTATAAGTAACCTTTGATCTTTAAATGATTTTTCATTATGAATGGTGATTTTTCAAATCGTAATTTTGTTTTAGTCGCTTTAAGGGAATTAAGGAATTCTTAACATGCCAGTTGCTGATTTCGATCGTTACAAAGAAATGATTGATAAAGCGAAGCAAAAAGGTTTCGCTTATCCCGCAGTCAATATTTTTAACTTGACCAGTATCAATGCTTCCTTGGCGGCTTTTGAGGAAAAGAAGTCGGATGGCATTTTACAGGTATCTTTTGGAGCGGCTCAGTTTGCTTCGGGGTTGAGTTTAAAAGACATTCGTCTGGGTTCAATGGCTTTGGCTAACTACATTCATAGCGTTGCCGACAGGTATAAAATATTTGTCGCCATTCATAGTGATCACTGCATTTTCGAAAAACTTGACGATTTCGTCTACCCACTTATAGAGGAGACCAAAAAAAGGAGACTTAAAAATTTACCTAATCTATTTGGCTCGCATATGTTCGATGGTTCTACTTTGAGCCTAGGCGATAATTTAAAAGTAGCTAAAAAGTTGCTGGACACATGTCATGAGCTTGACATCATTTTAGAAGTAGAAACGGGAGTGGTTGGCGGAGAGGAAGATGGCGTGGCTGCTGAAAAAGATGCCCAGCTTTATTCCACTCCAGAGGATATGCTTAAGGTCTATGATGCTTTAGGTAATTACGATAACGGTCTTTATATGCTAGCTGCCACTTTTGGTAATGTGCACGGAGTTTATAAGCCGGGAGCGGTGAAGCTAAAGCCCAGCATTTTACTAGAAGGACAAGAGGCAATAAAGCGGCAATTTCATCATGAAAATTTCTTCAACTATGTTTTTCATGGGGGCTCTGGTTCTACTTTAGAAGAGATTAGAGAAACCATTAAATATGGAGTGGTTAAAATGAACGTTGACACGGACAATCAGTACGCTTTTACTAGGGTGGTTGCCGATCATTTTTTTAAAAATTACGATGAGATTTTGAAAATAGACGGGGAAGTTGGCAGCAAAAAAAGTTATGATCCTAGGGGTTATCTCAAATTGGCTGAAAAGGGAATGAAGGCTAGAGTAGAAAAATCATGTGATGACTTGCTTTCTTCTGGCAACACGATTTATCGAAAATAACTTTTTTATTTGGAATGCTTAAGGACAAGGTTAAAGTTTCTTTACTTTTTTTTTCGCTTCTTTTCATTTTTTCTTCTTGTTCTATCACCAAGAGCGTTAAAAGACCGCAAAAGAAAGCCATTAAAGGCTCTATATTATATTATTCGCTAATCGCTCAAAACCATTACAATAACCGCGATTATAAGAAATCCATTTTCAATTACGAAAAAATTTTAACTAAATTCAAATCAGAGGAAAATTTATACCAGCGTCAATTTGCCTGGACTTATTACGAAATAGGTTATAACTACCTTGCTTTAAAAAATTACCCCGAGGCTTTGAAAAATTTTCAAACCGTCATTGAAAACTATACCCACCCCGCAGCTTTGATTTTAGCGCGCCAAAGGATTGACGACATTAATAGGATAACGAAACCCAATGATGAGCCTTCTTCATAAATGTGAATGCACAGAGGTGGTAGAGGCAGTAGAGGCGAATGTCCAAAAAGAGCGTTTATCACTTCCTATCTAGTTTAGCCTTACTTTTAATAACTCCTTTCATCGTTTATTACTCTATTTTTTTAGTTAAATCAATAGATTTCACTTTGGTAAAGATGAAATATGTTTTCTTTGGCTTTGCTTTCGCTGCCGCTCTGCTTTCTTTTTCTTCCTTCCTGCAGTGGATTTACATTTTCTTTCATGAACTTTCCCATGCTTTTCTGGCCATTGTTTTCAAGGCAGAAATCATTGATTTTAAAGTCAGCCAAGATACCGGTTTTATTAAATCCAATAAGGAGAACATTTTCATTCGCTTAGCTCCTTATATTTTTCCTTTGGCTTGCTATTTGTTGCTTTTTATTCATTTTTTTATTTTGTTTTATATCAGGTATTACACCGAGGTAGCCAAGGATTTTTATTTTTCTTATTTTGTGATTAGTTTCTTCTATACTTTCATTACCTTTTATAACTTAAAACTAATTTTTAAAGAAACCTCTGACATTGATCGAGATAAACTATTGCTCTCTTTTACTTTGATCATCAACTTTTACTTCTTCTTTAGCGTGCTATTGTTTTATTGCTTGTTTAATGGAAAAAACTTAATAGAAAAATATTTCTTATTATGATCGTCGAAAAAAGTAAGCAGTTAAATTTAACGATCACCATCATCGGGCATAATAACGAACGCCATTTAAGGGAATTACTGCCCACTTTAAACTGGGTTAATGAAGTCCTTTACCTTGATTGCGAGAGCGAAGACGATTCGATAAAAGTTGCCCAAAAGAATGGAGCTAAAGTTTTTAAAAAAAAAAACGATTTCAATTTTTATGAAAAAAGGAATTTCATTAATAATAAATCAAAAAATGAATGGGTTTTTTTTTTAGACCCCGATGAGCGAGTCCCCGAAAATCTAAAAATTGAAATCATTGAAAAATTTAAAACTAATCCAACCAACAACGCTTTTTCCTTAAAGAGGAGGAACTTCTTCTTCGCTAAGTTCCTTGCTTTTGGAGGGTTTTATCCCGACGTTCAAACGCGGATTTACCAAAAAAGCGATGCTTGGTTTCCCAAGAGTTACATTCACGAGAAATTAGCTTTTAAAAACAAAAATGCTATTCGTTTAGAAAATGATTTGCTTCATTACAGCTATCATTCAATAAAACAATATTTTGAGAAATTTAATTTTTACACTTCCCTTGAAGCCAAAAATTTATTAGAAAAAAAGTTAAGCATCAATGCAGTTAATTTTTTAAGTTATTTTTTTTTAAAACCCCTAGGTGCTTTTTTCGGGCATTTCTTTTTCAAAAGGGGTTACAAAGATGGCTTTAGTGGTTTTTTAGCTGCTTTTTTCTCTGCCTTGAATTTCCCCTTTAGATACGCTAAGCTATGGGAACTCCATGAGCAGAAGAACTCACTTGAGCGAAGTAAGGCAAGCGATCGAGAAGAGGAGGCAAGCTAGAAAACGAGGTTCACCACGGATTCACCACGGGTTCACCAAGTATTAAGGATTCATGAGGGCTTCAATCTCGTCAATTTCCTTGGGTATTGCTTGGCTAAGGTTTTGGTTGCCGTTTTCAGTTATGAGAATGTCGTCTTCTAAACGAATTCCTAATTTCTCTTCTCCAATGTAAACGCCGGGCTCGCAAGTTAAAACCATTCCCGGCTTGATTTCGCCCTCGTAATTACCAACGTCATGCACTCCAATCCCTAGAAAGTGGGAGGCTTGATGCATAAAATATTTTTTATAATCTTCTCTCTCCTTGATAAGCCCGAGCGATTTTAGCATTTCCTGCATGATTGCTAAACTTTTGCTTTTATAAGCATTGAAGCTAATTCCCGGTTTAAGCAGAGCAATGATTTCCTTCTGGGCTTTTAATAGTTTTGAGTAAACTTTTTTCTGGCGGGGATTGAAGAACCCACTTACTGGAAAAGCACGAGAGATGTCGGCTTTAAAAAAAGAGTAGCAAGCCCCAACATCTAGGAGCAAAAGTTCATCATCTTTTAGGAGTTGGTTGTTGTTCGTGTAATGAAGGACGCAGGCCCTAGCACCGCTGGCGATGATGGGCGGAAAAGCAAAGCAAGAATGAGTCTGCTTATCGGAGTTTTTAATGAACTCATAGGCTAGTTCGGCTTCGAGATCTTTTTCGTTAATCCCTGCTTTGATCAAGGGTAGTATCCCCAAGATGCCTTGCTCCGTTATTTTTATGCTTTTTTTGAGCCAATCTATTTCCATTGGACGCTTAATCATCCTTAAGTTTTCCAAGATGGGAGCTAATCGCAGGTAAGAATGAAGAGGGAAGAGGCTTTTTACTTTTTCAATAAGCCCCTTAAAATGATAGTTAGCGCTAGCGTTTCTTGAATGCTCATTGGCATTGAGGTATAAAAATTTGCTCTTGTTCCCGTAGTAGTTCAAATCAAAATCAAATTCGCTGAGGTTTTTAATTTTTTTAATCCCTGAGATGGCTTCGGCTTTAGCGGGATGAAGTTTTTCTCCCTGCCATAAGTTTTCCAAGGAAGTATTTTTTTTCAAATACAAAATAACTTCTTTATCTGGAGTGGTATGACTATTTTTAAACAAAATGAGCTTGCTTTCTTCTTGTTCTATTCCCGTCAAATAAATGAAATCGTTGCTTTGTTTAAAGGGTAGTATTTCGTCCTCATTGCCATAAAGCATTTGGTTGGAGCTAATAACGGCCATTGCTTCATCCACCATTGCGTTCAGCAAGTTTTCTCGGTTGTTGGTAAAATATTTTTCACTCATGGTGAAATTATAACTATAACTAATTTTTTTTTAAAAAATTAGTTTTAATTTTATGATAGAATAAAATATGTTTGCTGATTCTTATACCTATGATGATATATTAATCATTCCCCAGTACTCCAAAGTAGACCTACAAAAGTTAGATTTAACCACTCAGCTAACTAGGAAAATAAAAATCAATGCTCCCTTGGTCTCAGCAGCGATGGACACCGTTAGCGAATCCAAAATGGCGATTGCCATGGCAAGGCAAGGAGGCATTGGGGTTATTCACAAGAACTTAACCATAGACGAACAGATTTCGGAAGTAGAAAAAGTCAAGCGAGCTGCCAATGGAATAGTTTTTAATCCCGTTACTTTGAGTCCAGATTCAACCCTTAAGCAAGCCAAAGAACTTGGCAACGAATATGCTTTGACTTCCTTTCCAGTCGTGGATGAGGATAATAAAGTTTTGGGAATCATCACCAATCGCGACATTAGATTTGAGGACGAACTAAATACTCCCGTGAAGAAACTCATGTCGCGGGATGTGGTTAAAGTTTCTCGCGAGTTAGATTTAGAAGAAGCAAAGAAAATCCTCAAAGAGAAAAAAATAGAGCGATTAATCGTTACTAATGAGCAGAATGAATTAAAAGGTCTCATCTGCATAAAAGACATTTTTAATAGCATTAATTTCCCCAATGCCAGCAAAGATAAAGAAGGAAGGCTGCGCGTGGGAGCTGCTTGTGGCGTAGGTGAAGAAGAGATGACGAGGGCTCAAAAGTTAATTGAAAAAGGCATTGATGTTTTGATCATTGACACGGCTCATGGGCATCATCAGAGAGTTATTTCTATGGTAGAAGACGTCGTGCATAACTTCAGCGAAGTTTCGATCATTGCTGGCAATGTTGCCACCGCAGAGGGTTGTTTGGCTCTCATTAAAGCAGGAGCTGATGCAGTGAAAGTAGGAGTCGGTCCCGGTTCTATCTGCACCACTAGGGTGGTCACGGGAGTGGGTTATCCGCAAGCCAGTGCGATTAAAAATTGCTACCAAGTTGCTAAGGAGTATGATGTTCCTATCATAGCTGATGGTGGGATAAGGTATTCTGGAGATATAGCCAAGGCTTTGGCTTTGGGTGCTTCTGCGGTCATGGTGGGCTCTCTTTTAGCGGGAACAGAAGAGGCTCCCGGCGAAGAGTTTATTTACAATGGAGTTCCCTATAAAAGTTATCGGGGCATGGGCAGCATTGGAGCTATGCAGGAAGGTTCTAAAGATCGCTATTTTCAAACTCATCAAAACAAAAGCACTAAATTAGTTCCCGAAGGAGTTGAAGGAGCGGTGCCAATCAAGGGAGTGGTGAGCGATGTTTTTTATCAATTGATGGGGGGAGTGAAATCTTCCATGGGTTATGCGGGGGCAAGCAATTTAACGGATTTCAAGAAAAGCAAATTCGTGAAGGTAACTTTAGCAGGATATAACGAATCTCACGTTCACAACGTTTTGATGACTAAAGAATCTTCAAATTATAAATCAAAAAATAAAAATTAAAAGGAAGGCGAAATGAAGGGTTGTTATACGGCTATTATAACGCCATTTAAAAATGGAAAAGTTGATTATAGTTCTTTGGAAAGATTAATTGAATTTCAAATTGCCGAAGGAATTGACGGGATAGTCCCCTGTGGCACCACTGGCGAATCCCCCACCTTATCGCATGATGAGCATAGAGAAGTGGTGAGATTCACTCATCAGTTGGTTAATAAAAGGGTAAAAGTCATCGCGGGCTCCGGTAGCAATTCCACTAAAGAATCGCTCAATTTAAGCATTTTCTCCGATGAACTGGGAGTCGATGGGCTCCTTATGGTGTGCCCTTATTACAACAAACCGACGCAGGAGGGGCTTTATCAGCATTATAGTTTGGTCGCCCAAGAAGTGAAAGCGGAAATAGTGATTTACAACATCCCGGGCAGATCGGGAGTTTCAGTTGACAATGCTACTATTTTAAAATTAGCTGAGCTAGAAAACATCACTACCGTCAAAGAGGCCACGGGCAACATAGACATGACGAGCGACCTGCTCCAGCAAAATCCTAACTTACACATCTTGTCGGGTAACGACAGCATGAACTTACCGATTTATAGCGTAGGTGGTCATGGCTCTATTTCGGTTTTATCTAACATTTTCCCCAAACAAGTCAAGCAGATGTATGATCTCGCTAAGGAGGGGAAATGGACTGAGGCTCGGGAGCTTCATTACAAATTTTGGGACCTCGGGAAAGCGTTATTCACTGAAACGAATCCCATTCCCATCAAAGCTGCTTGTCGTTTGAAGGAAATAATTGACGAAGAGGAAATTAGATTGCCTTTGGTGAAAGCCTCTAAACAGGTGGTGGAGCGATTAGAAAAAATATTAAAAAACATCTAGTCCATGAAGTTAACCGAGTACTTCTTACCCACTTTAAAGGAAAACCCGAGCGACGCTTTCATTCCTTCTCACCAGTTAATGCTTAGGGCTGGGCTGATGCGGAAGACTAGTTCGGGGCTATATAGCTATCTTCCTTATGGTTTAGCATTGCTCCTCAAAGTGGAAAGCATTGTCCGCGAAGAAATGAACGATGCTGGAGCATTAGAATGCAAAATTCCTCTGCTCATTCCCAAAGAACTCTTGATTAAGAGTGGTCGCTGGTACGTTTTTAAGAGCGAGTTGTTTCGCTTGAAAAATCGTTCCGAGAACGACTATGCTTTGTCTCCTACCAATGAAGAGAATTTTACTCAATTAATCAAAGACGAAATTGCTTCTTATAAAGAGCTGCCCATCAACTTATATCAAATCAATTATAAATTCCGCGATGAAATCAGGTCCCGCTTTGGGGTTATGCGAGGGAAAGAATTTTTAATGAAAGACGCTTATAGTTTCGACCTTGACGAAGTTTCCCTTGATGAGAGTTATCAAAAAATGAAAAAAGCCTATTTTAAGATTTTCAATCGCTTGGGAATGAATTTCGTTTGCGTTAAAGCTGATAGCGGAGCTATGGGAGGAGACGCCTCGGAGGAATTCATGGTGACGAGCGCCATAGGCGAAGAGACAATCATCATCTGCGAAAAATGTGGCTATGCCGCCAACTCCGAGATAGCTCAAGAAATTCCCTTTCACCCCTCAAGCGAAAGGGGCGACGATGATCTTGAAAAAGTTTTCACTCCTAACACGAAAACGATCAAAGACGTTTGCTCTTATTTGAAAGCAGATGTTAAAAACAGCGTAAAGGCAAGGGTTTATAGCATTTACGAGGACGAACATTTAAAGGAATTAGCGCTAGTACTCATCAGGGGAGATTATGAAGTCAATGAGGTGAAGCTAAGTAATTTTCTGCAGGCCGATGAAATCAAACTGACGGAAAGCGATTTGGAAATAGAGGAGAAACTAGGGACAGCCGTTGGCTTCATCGGGGGAATTGGTCTGGCCCCTAAAGTTAAGATCATCGTTGACGAAACCATTGCCGAGAGAAAAAACTTAATCATGGGCTCTAATGAGAAGGACTATCACTACAAGGGAGTGGACATCAAAAGGGATTTAAAAAACTATCAAGTCGCTGAAATCTATCTTGCCAAAGGAGACGAGGGGGCTAAATGCGTTAAATGTCAAGCTGATTTAAAAAAAACCAAGGGCGTAGAGATAGGGCATATCTTCAAACTAGGTCGAAAATACGTTAAAGATTTTGATTTAACTTTTAAAAATGCCGATGGTAGCGAAATAATCCCCATGATGGGCTGCTATGGCATAGGCGTCACCAGAAGCCTAGCTGCTATCATTGAGCAGAACCACGATGAGGAGGGTATCATCTTGCCTTATAACGTGGCTCATTTTAAAGTTGTGATTTTGCTCATGAGCATGAAGGACGAAGAACTAGTTGATTTTGCTGAGAAGGTCTACTTTGATTTAAAGGATAATCATTTCAATCCATTATTGGACGATCGAGACGAAAGGCCGGGCTTTAAGTTCAAAGACGCTAATTTGATTGGAGTTCCTTATCAAGTGGTTATTGGTAAGAAGAACATGAGGCTCGGAAAAGTTGAATTAATCGCAAGGAAGTCGCAAGAAAAGAAATTAATACCAGCAAGCGAGCTCCTTAAAGTTTTAACGGAACTCATTTCAAAATAATTCATTCAGCTCATCGTGATCACTCCTTTTCCCGAAAGAATCTCCCCTGCCGAACTCAGGAATATTTATTCAAATGAAGGAAATCCCTTTTACATTTACGATGAAAAAACCATCCTAGAGCATGTCTACAAAATAAGGAAGAACTTCCAAGCCATTGATTTCACACTCTATTACGCTCTCAAGGCTAACGCCCATGGTTTTTTCATAAAACTATTTCATAGGCAAGGACTTAACTTCGATGCTAGTTCTATTTTTGAAGTTTTGCGACTAGTGCAGGCCGGAGTCCCCCCCGACAGGATAACGCTCACTAGTCAAGAGTTCCCCAACGATTTAGCAGAACATTATAAACCACCTGCGCACCATTTTTTTTACAATGCCACTTCTATTAGTCAAATTGAACGCTTTGGGAAGTTATTTCCCGGTGAAGCGATTGGAATTAGAGTAAATCCCGGCATGGGCTCGGGAATGAAGGGGAAAACTAACGTTGCGGGGAAAAATTCCAGCTTTGGAATTTGGCATGAAGATTTACCAACTGCTAAAAAAGTGATTAAAAAGTATGATTTGAAAATAAAAAAAATCCATACTCACATTGGCTCGGGAACTGACCCTAAAGTTTGGTCTAAAGTCGCTAAGATAAGCATTAGTTTTTTAGAAAACTTTCCCCGAGCAACCACCATTAACTTAGGAGGTGGTTTTAAGGTAGCGAGAAACCTGCAGGAAGAAGACGTGAACATGGATTTAGTGGGAGAGGAGATTAATCGTCATTTGAAAGATTTTTGCGAAAAAAATCAAAGGAAAATTGCCTTGGAATTAGAACCCGGGGGCTTCTTGATGGCTAGCAGCGGACTTTTGGTTAGTGAAGTAAACGACGTGGTCAGCACTGAGAAAGGCGTTCAACCTTTTATAAAACTCAATGTGGGATTAAACGATTTCATAAGACCAGCCATGTATGGGGCTCAGCATAAAATGGAAATAATAAATCAAGGCGAAGAGAAAGAAAACTATTACGTGGTTGGTCATTGTTGCGAAGAAGGGGACACGCTGCACACGAAGTTAAACCAACCAACTGAAAAGGAGGCGGTTTCCTTGAATAAAGCGAGCCTTGGGGATTTGTTCTTAATCCATGGGGTAGGGGCTTATAGTCGCTCGATGGCTAGTAATTACAACTCCTTTCCCTTGATTGCTGAGTTCGTTAAAACCACTGACGGGAAAATCAAAAAAATCACCCGAAGGCAAACCATTAAAGATTTAACGATGAACGAGATAGGGCATTGACTTTGGTGGATTTGATTTTCGAGCGAAGTTAGCTTAATCTTCAACCAATATATCAGCCCCTAAGTTAAGCAATTTACTAGCTATGTTTTCATAGCCTCTTTCTATGTGCTGAGCGTTCCGGATCTCCGATACTCCCTTACCTGCCAAAGCCCCAGCTATTAAAGCCGCACAAGCCCTCAAGTCGGAGGCGTTTAAAATCGCTCCCTCTAGTTGCTTCACTCCTTTTATGATGACACTTCCCTGCATGACCTGCAGATTAGCCCCCATCCTAGAAATTTCATCGGCATGAGAAAAGCGACGAGGATAGATTTTCTCGAAAATGGTGGAACCTTGGGGAATTAAACTCGTTAAGACTAAGAACAAGGGTTGGAGGTCAGTGGGGAAAAAAGGATGAGGACCAGTCTTGATCGTTATCCCATTGTATTTGCTTATTTTTTTTTTTTTAATTAAAAAAGATTTTTTCTTAAATTGAATTTCAATTCCAATTTCCTTCATGATGTTAAAAATAGCAGCCAAATTTTCAAAGTCGCTAAAATTAATTTCAACCTCACCTTGAGTAATGGCAGCAAAAACCGCATAAGTCCCCGCTTCAATGCGATCGGATATAATGGTGTACTCCCCACCACCCAGTTTTCTCACCCCCTCAATTTCTAAAGAAGTCGTTCCCTCGCCACGGATTTTAGCTCCGATTTTCTTCAAGAAATTAACCAAATCAACTATTTCTGGCTCTTTAGCAGAGTTTTCTATGATGGTTTTTTTAGACGCTAATACCGCCGCCATGAGCACGTTGGCAGTGGCTAGCACCGATGGACCAAACTCGCCTAATAAGTTAATGGCGTTGCCTTTCAACTTGTTGGTTTTAGCGTGAATAGAGCCCCTATGAATCTCAATATTAGCCCCTAGGGACTTTAATCCCTCCAAGTGCAAATTAATGGGTCTAGGTCCAAAAACGCATCCTCCCGGGAAGGCAATGACCGCTTTTTTCTTCCTCGCTAAAAGAGGTCCCAGAACGGCGATGGAAGCTCGCATTTTTTTCACCGTTTCGTAATCAGCAACATGCCCGGTGATTTTACTAGGGTTGACGATGACTTGATTTTTTTCAACGTTGAAATGAATTCGCTTCCCCAACTTTTCTAGCAAGGATATCATGGTGATGGTGTCTTTCAACACGGGAATGTTATTCAAAACAACTTTCTTATCCGTCAGCAAAGTAGCCGAGAGAATGGGCAAAGCAGAATTTTTAGACCCCGAAATATCGACCTTGCCCTTTAGGGGAATGCCGCCTTTGATGATGTATTTCTTTTGATTACTCATTTTCTATTAAATTCTTTAACAAATCTATTTTAGAGGAACTCTCCAAAAGTTCTTTCGAAGCGTCTGACTTATCCGTGAGCCCTACTCCCCCATACAACAAATAACCAGCCTTAATCAACTGACAGCACCTAAGGTTAACATAGAGTTTAATCTCGTCCCTGATTTCTCTGCTAGCTCTCGGCAAACCTATTGGACCTAAATAACCAGTGTAGAATTCCCTGTCGTGGCTCTCCGTTCGCTTGATAATGGCGTTGGCTTCCTTCCTAGGATAACCACAGACTGCCGAAGTAGGATGAAGCGATTTCAACATATGATAAGGCAACAACTTCCCATAATGCTCGCTCATGTCGACTTTAAAAAGAGTGGCTAAATGAATCAAATTCCCCATTTTGAAGTTTTTAGGACCTATTTCCTCATATTCCCGTAAACGCAAAGCTTTAAAAATGTTGATTATAAACCTACTGACATAAGCCTGCTCTATTATTTCTTTCTCGCTCCAAAAAGCTTGGTTGTGATATTCCAGTGAGTTTTTCTTTTCTTTTTTAAGGATATGAGTTCCCGCCAAAGCAAAAGTCTTAAAAATGCTTTGCTCATTTTTCTCTATCAGTAGCTCGGGAGTTGCTCCTAGCCAAGTGCCTGCTTTGATCGAAGAAACCAAAGAAACCAAAACATTGTCGTATTTTTGCAACATTTTCAGGAGCAATTTTAGCGGGTCCAATTTTTCTTCCACTAGTTTAACTTTGCTTAAAACTACTTTTTCTACCTTGTCATTTTGGTTTAGAAGAACAATTGCTTTTTCAATCTGTTGCTTAAAAATATTTTCTGGCGTTGAGGGAGTTTTTAAATCTTTAACGAAATAATCGTTTGCTAAAGCTTCCCTTTTGAAATGAGTTGTCTTCAACAAATGAATTAACTTCATCGTTTTCTCATCGCTTTTATAAAAGATTTTTTTTTCTTGAAAATCAAACACGATGTCGCTAGAATAAAGATAACTATAATTCTTCGCTCGGTAGGGCGTAAAAACGAAAACAGGCTTGCGATCAGAAAATTCCTTTAAGTCGTCAATTTTAATTCTTGTGAGGTCTCTTTTAGAGTAAATCAAATATATTTTTTTTGAATGAGGGAGTTTAAAGACGATGAAACTAAGCTTATGTTCCCTAGCAAAGGAGTACAATTGAGTTAAGTTGCTTAAAGTAAAAGAAAAGTGATTTTCAGTTTTCAACATCGTTTTTTAAATTAAATTTCAAATGCTTCATTAAAGCAGCAGCATCTTTCTCTTTGAGTTTCGTTATTTTTTTTACCTCTTCTAGGGAGCAATTCGCTATTTCATTGAAATCTTCAATCGTGCTTAGCAATTTATTGACTTTCACTTTTCCAAAATTTTTGATGTTCAACAAACTGCTTTTTAAATTGATTTTAGATCTTTTCTTGCTATGTTGGTAGTTGATAAAGCGATGAGTTTCATCCCTAAGCGAAATGATGAATCTTAAACAAGGATGAGAAAAAGGTAAGTTAAGCCCTTCCTTTAAATTGGGCACGAAAATGGTTTCTTTTTTTTTTGATAAAGAAATAACTGGAACTTTGCTAAGCTCAAGTTGATGCAGACTTTTAAGAGCTGCATTGAGTTGCCCCTTGCCCCCATCAATTAAAATCAAATCCGGTAATTTTTTCCTCTCCTTCAGTTGCCTGCTGTAGCGACGATGAATGACTTCTTCCATGCTTTTAAAGTCGTCCTGTTTAGCCGTCGTTTTTATGTTGAAAAGGCGGTAATCGCTCTTATGCTTTTTACCATTAACAAAGCAAACCATTCCCCCCATGATTCCTTGATCGGCAGTGTTGGCTATGTCAAAGGACTCTATTAATTTCGGTTTTTTAGGTAGGGTTAAGAGTTTTTGCAATTCCCCTAGCACCTCCTCTTCTTTCATTTTTAATTTTTCTTCGGCTAATTTGTAATTGGAATTAGATTTCGCCAGTTCAATCAAATGAGTTTTATTTCCTTTTAGAGGAACTTTAACCTTTAGCAGATGGTTATTGATTTGGGGAAAGTTTAGCGAAAAAGCTATTTGAATGGTTTTCTCAATTTCTAAAAAAAATTTTTCTTTTAAAAAACTATCCGATAAATAAATTTTTTTCACTCGGTCATAAGTCTTTTGGTAATATTCAAATAAGTATTGCTTCAAAGCTTCCTGTAAGTTTGTGCTGAGATCTTCTTTGAAAAATAACATTCGCCCATTGATTTTATAGCTTTCCTTGTTAATCAGTTTACCATTTCTAAACTTCAAAATAGTCACAATTAAAATCATTTCCCAGCAGTTAAAATCAATCACGTCGAAATCATCTTCGCTCAACCATTCCACGCTTTGCTGGTTGTCATAGTCTTCTATCAAAGTCAGACTCTCTTTAAGAAGTTTGGCTTTTTCGTAGTTTTGCTTAACCACAGCGTCGTTTATATGAGCATTAATTTTTTTTAGGAGTGATTTTTTATTGTTGCCTAGGAGTTCTTTTATTTCCTTGGTGATGGAAGCTATTTTTTCTTTAGTGACTTTTCCCGTGCAGTAATCTAAACATTGCCCAATATCAAAATAAAAGCATGGCTTGAAATTAGGCGGGAATTTCTTCCTAGAGCATTTTTTAAGGGGGTAGAGCAAGTTAAATAGCTTAATGTATTGATCGACTAAGTAAACGTTAGGATAGGGACCAAAATAACTCCCATGGGGTCCTTTGTAGCGAGTTTTTATGAGTTGCGGAAAGGCTTCGTGAGTGGTAAGCCACAAATAGGGGTAGGTCTTATTATCTTTTAAATCAATGTTAAAAAAAGGGCTGTAGCGTTTTATGAGGTTGTTTTCTAAAATCAAAGCCTCCTTTTCATTGGAAGTCGTTATGATATCAATGTCGCAGATTTTACTGACTAGGATTCTAGTTATTCTCCTCTGGCTTTGTTGGTAAAAGTAGGAGGCAACTCTTTTTTTTAAATTTTTAGCTTTGCCTATGTAAATGATTTTCCCTTGTTGGTTCAGCATTTTATAAATGCCCGAGGTTTCTGGAAGTAAATTTAACTTATTGGTTAATGAGTGTACTGGAGGCACGCTAAGACCAAAATTTTTATAACTTCATCAATCCAACGATAAGTCCCAACATTATGAACACGCCCATGAGAACCAAGGCGGCAGCTTTATTGCCTTTTTTGATTTCTTGGGCTAGGGAAAAGCCCAATAAAAATTGGGATAGCCTTATCGTTAAAAAAGCGAAGAGAAGCGCCAAGGCATTCGCCAATGCCAAATTTAAGAGTTCGCTAAAAATATCTTCCATTCTCTCTCATTCCCCCATAACGAAATTTTTCTTGCTAAATAATTTTAAGAACCGGAGTTCATCGCTTGAAGAAAACTAGTATTGCTCCTCGTCATCTGCATTTTTTCCATGACCAGTTTAATGACTTCTATTTCATCAAGGTCGCCTAAAGCATTGCGAAGGGCAAAAAGTTTAGGGATTACGTCTTTGCCTAGTAATAAATCTTCCCTGCGAGTTCCACTCTTCTTCAAATCAACTGCTGGGAAAATTCTTCTTTCGGATATTTTTCTATTCAAGACCAGTTCCATATTACCCGTTCCCTTGAATTCTTCAAAAATAACTTCATCCATTTTGCTCCCCGTCTCAATCAATGCCGTGGCGATGATCGATAGAGAACCACCCTCTTCAATGTTCCTAGCAGCCCCAAAAAACCGCTTAGGCCTATGAAGGGCATTGGAATCCACCCCGCCTGACAATATCTTTCCCGATGGAGGCTCAACTTGATTGTAAGCCCTTGCCAGTCTGGTGAGGCTATCTAAAAGAATCACCACGTCGTACTTTTGCTCTACCAATCTTTTAGCCTTTTCCAAAACAATCCTAGCGACGTTGACGTGATGAGAAGCTGGCTCATCGAAAGTAGAGGAGATAACTTCAGCGTCGACGTTCCTCTTCATATCGGTAACTTCTTCCGGTCTCTCATCGATCAACAAAACAATGATGAAGGCTTCAGGATGGTTGAGCCTAATGGAGTTAGCGATGGTTTGGAGCAAGATGGTCTTTCCTGCTTTGGGAGGAGAGACGATCATGGCTCTCTGCCCTTTGCCTATGGGAGCGAACAAGTCTATGATTCTAGTAGAATAGTTGCCACTAGTTGTTTCCAAAGTAAATTTTTTAGTAGCGTAATAGGGCGTGAGCGAATCAAAGGAGACTCGATTTTTAAAACCAGCTATTGATTCTATTGGCTTGAAATTAATTTCGCTAACCTTATTGATGGCAAAGTATTTTTCGTTTGACTTAGGAGTGCGTAAATAACCCCTGACCACATCACCAGTCCTAAGGCCAAAGTTCCTTATTTGAGCAGAGGAAATGTAAATGTCTTCCGTGCCGGGAACGTAGTTATATTCTGCTGACCTGAGGAAGCCATAGCCGTCGGGCATTTTTTCAAAGACTCCCCCACCGATCACTTGGGTCTTGTATTCATTGGCTGTTTTTTCTAGTATTTGAAAAATCAACTTTTGCTTGGTAACTTCTTCCACTAAATGAATTTTTAGATTCTTAGCGATTTCGATTAGTTCGTTTATTTTTTTTCTGTTGATGTCTTCTATGTCAATGAATTTAAGGTTTTTGAAATCATTGATGACGGTAGTTTTTTTCTTATTCCAAGGAGTGTTCTGCGGAAGTTCACTTCTGTTAAAATTGTTCTTTTCAGTAACAAAGTCCTTTTTCTTTATTATTTTGATTTTTTTGGGCTGAGCCTCACTTATTGATTTTGTAGTCTCTCTCTGCATTCTATTTCCTTTACTGGTTGGGGGCAAGCATTCACGCTTGAGATTTCAACGTGAAAAGTCCTTATTGCTAAAAGCACTCAGCAAAAAACACTCCAACCTGAGATTTCCGACGATGAAACGATTAGGATAATTCCCCGTGAGAGGACATCATGACTCCTAACCTAGGAACAAATTGTAGAATAAAACGGCTAATTTGTCAAATTTTTTTGCTTTCTCGTAGCTAATTTTTAAATAAAAATAAAATTCACGAGAGGAATTTTTCCAAAGGAATGCTGGAGGGAGTGTATTTTTTCATGCATAAGTTATTCAAACAATTGCGATTCAAACAACGATAAGCAGTTAGGATGGGCTCTTTTTTTATGATAGGGCAGTCATAACTAGAATAGATTTTCTCCAAATGATTGAAATCACCGGGGGGAGCTTGCCTATTTAAGTTAGTTGGACCAAATAAAATGATGGTCTTTTTTTTTAGTAAAAAGCTAATATAGCTCGGCCCACTATCCACTCCCAAGTAAAGATTGCTTTTTTTAATCAAATACATTAGCTCTAATAAATTCATTTTAGGCACTATGAAGAAAAACGTTTTTCGAGCCATTTTTTTTAGTTTTGCTAACTCTTTGCTAGCAGAGTAAATCAACAGGGGCTTTATTTGATAGGTAACGTTGAGCTTTTTTATGATCAAGTTCAGGTTTCTCGTTGGGATGTTTTTGTTTTTAAAACTACTCCATGGATTGATCAGAACCCATTTTTTTTGCTTTTCCAAACCACTTAGATAGCCATTGATTTTGGAATTATTAGAGGGTATTTTAAAGTTAGGAAAAGTTCTCTTAAACTCCAGTTCTTTTATTTTCATTCCCTCCAATAGCTTCAAATTTTTTAGAAAAATGTTTTGGATAAATTTCGTTTTTATCCTTTGATTATAGAAAAAGTAACTAAACTCCCTTGAATTAGATTTAGAAAAACCAATTTTAAACTTAGCCTTGCTTAAAAAAGTCAACACGCCAGACTTGAAAAGCCCCTGAATATCAATGACGTAATCGTATTTTTGTTTTCTAATTTTCTTCATTAGAGAAAATATTTCCTTGATTTTTTGAGAAAAATTGAGCAAGTCAAAATCGTTGTCTATGGAATAAATTTTATCTATCTCCCTTATCGTTGCTAGGATGGAGAAATTCCTCTTTTCGCTGAGCCAGCTTATGGTTGAGTTGGGAAATTTCTTTTTAATGGGATTCAAAATAACCGAAGAATGCAAAATATCTCCTAGAGAGGAAAGCCTAATGATTAGGATACGGATGGGAACAGCAGGAATAACGGGAACAGGAGTTTTTTTCATGAATTAGTTTTCTAATAAGCAGTCACGCTTTTATTCTTTTTAACGAAACTAATTCTCTTCACCGGCGAAGTGTTTTCCATTTTATCTTGACCGTAATAATAGATCGTTTCACTTTGATTGATTTCAAGGAATTTCTTTTGAAAAAGTTCAAAGTCCTCCTTAGCCAAATCTTTATTAAGATAGAGGTTGCTCTTTTGATCGTATTTGTCCTCAATGGAAAAACTAACCCTCAAGCGATCGTTGAAGTAATAGACGCTTTCTTGGTAATTAACGATGGCTTTGTTTTGCTCGGTTAAGTTCAGGGTGATTTTAGGGGGTTCGTTGTCAAGCATGATCTCGTAAATTTTACTGCTTCGGTTGTTGAATTTATCTTCACTAGTGACTTCCAGCATGTTGTTGAGTTCCTCAAGGGGAATGACGACGTTAATCCCGTTCGGTTCAGCGGGGCTGATTTTTCTTTCGTTTAAAATAACGCTCAACTCCTTGATACCCACTCCCAAATCGGTTACCAACAAAAATAGTTCGCCCTGCTTAGTAACATAGCGATTTTGCGATTTAAAAAAACCATTGGGGAAAACGACTTTTATGATAGGCGGAGTCTGGTCTATTTTAAACTCCAGCCTTTTTTCCTCATGCTCGTTTCTTATGATTAAAACCAAGGGGTTTCTTAAAAAAAAACTGAAATCATTGATGTAATTTTTTTGATTGAATAATAATCTTCCCTGATGAAGGAAGTTATTAATGTTGATTTTTATCAAAGTATTGGTTTGAGTGTAATATTCGTCCTCCTTTTTGAGGAATAATTTCTTGCTTCTCTTTTGATATAAGTTAAAGGGTATGATAACGTCTTCTTGAAAAATGCGCTTCTCCTCTCCCAAATAAGTGTTCTGCAGTCGCACAAAGTTTTTGTCATTGGAAACATTGGAAAGCAAGTTTATCAAGGAATAAAAAAAAACTAAGCTCCAGCAAATGAAATTTTTAATAGTTATTCTCAAATTTGCTGTTAACAATTTTCTCTAACTTAGCAAGAAGTGTTTTTCTTTTTTGGTTGGTGTTGTAATCTTCTGCTTGGAGATGCAGTGCTTTGTGAAGGATGACTTTTATTTTACCCGATCGGAACTTCAACCAATTTTTTTTATGAATGTTCTTAGTTCCACATAAGGTGATGGGCAGGATACTCACCTTGGGTAAATTGCTGATGATGTGCAGGGTCCCTGATTTAAAAGGAAGCATCCCATTCATTACCCTAGTCCCTTCGGGAAAAATGATAATGGAGTAGTTTTCTTTTAGCCTTGAAGCTCCCTTGAGAATGCTTTGATAAGCCAACTTATATTTAGAGCGATCAATGGGGACGTGATTTAGTATTTTCATTCCGCTGCCCAAATAGGGGTACCTAAACAAAGACTTTTTGGCTATGAAACAAATGTTGGGCTTCAAGATGGCATAATACAAAATAATGTCGAAAAGCGATTGATGATTGGAGATGATCAAGTAGTTTTTATTCTCGTCTAGGTTCTCCCGACCAATGATTTTTAAATCAATTTTAAACAAATCAATTGATTTAAAACAAGCGTCATGCACGACTTGGTTAATTTTTTTAGTGACTTCTGGAGTAATTTTTTTTCTATTGCGGAAATGAATGTACCTAATTTTTACGCTCGTTAGAAAAACTTTTACTAAAAAGTAAATGAATAATAGAAAATTAATCAATCGTATGTTTTGCTTTCCGTGATAACCAAGTTAATTCTAATATCATTTTTTTGCTTGGGTAAAAAAAACACTTTTTGAAAATCGTAAAAGACTCCACAGGAATATCGGGGCTCGTTGCTTTCGAGGTAATGATCGTAAAACCCCCCACCATACCCTAGGCGATATCTACCGCTAGTAAACGCCAATCCCGGGACGATCACCAAATCTAGGCTTGCCTTCAGCTTTTTTAAATGAGGAGGCTCTAAAATCCCCCGGTAGCCCGGCTTTAAGTCGCTTAAGCGGTTAACCAAAACCGGTCCCATGAGGGGTTTTTTAAAGACTTTGGGAAAGTAAATTTCTTTATGCTTTCCACTCTCTCTCCCTTCCTTTAACAACTGGCTAACCAAAGGTAAGACGTTGACTTCGTTTTTCATGGGATGATAAGCCATAATGGTCCTAACTTTTCTCTCATGGATGAAATGCGCTAACTTTCGGCAGATTGCTTCCGATTTGCTCTGCAGCTCTCCCGAGTCATAGTTCAATCTTTTGCTTAAGTAAACTTTTCTAATTTTTCTTTTGAGGAAAAATTTCATGCCCAGCAACGGATTGAAATTATAAATTAGCTCTCAATAAAAAGACAATGGGAAAATAAAGCAAGAAAGTCAACAAGAAAATGCTGTTGCCGATCAAATAAAACTTTTTCTTTTTGGACAAATCAGCATGCTTTTTGAGCAGAATCCCCTGAGCCAATAGCACTAATACTAAGTAAAACGGCAGCCAAGCTCCAGCAGGGTCTTGTCGGCTGAACAAGATAAACAAAACTCCCAAAAAGCCCACCCCATCAGTTACCTTCGTCATTTTTTCTTTACCGAAATGAGTGATAATGGAACTCGTTTCGTTATTTTGGTCTTTTTCAAAATTAGCAATGGAAAATATGAGAGCGTTATGCAGGGAGATTAAAAAAATACTAAAAAAGTTAATGGCCCAAAGTTGGTCACTTTGGTCACTTTGACCACTTTGGTCGTTGGATAATTTGTCCACGAACAACGCTAGGAGAGCGAAGGAAAACACGAAAGCCACCATCAGTTCTTTAACCAAATAAAAGTAGCGATAAAATTTCAACAGGAAAAAATAAATACCCACTAACCCCATGAGTCCAATGCCTTTTAGGATTAGCGAAAAATCAATCCCTACCAAGTAGATAGCTAGGGCTGTGTTGCCTAAGAAAAAAGCCAAAATGAGAAAAACTCGAAAGGGAAACTTGGCTCTAGCCTCGCGAAAATTGCTGGTGTTGTCCATTAAAAAATCCGAGTTATAAACGATGATTACGCTACCAAAGAGCAGCAAGTAATAATAATATTCTAGGTTGCTTCCTAGGCTTTGGGTTAGAAAGAAAAGCAGGCACAACGTAGAAAAAGCTAAATTAAAATAATAACTAGAAAAATAGTTTAACGCTAGGGATGAAACTTTCCTAAACACTACGTTTAAAATTAAGACAAGGGAGTTATTCGATGAGTGAAACTGACGGCGATGTTTTCCTGCAGCATGGCTCTAACCGAGCAATATTTATTCAAAGCAAGGTCAATGTACTTAGCGAAGGTTTCGCCGTTCAAATTAACTTTAACAGAGTAATGAAGTTTTATTTCCGTAAAGATATTAGGTATCTCCTCGCGGCGTTTGCCCTTGGCAGTGATCTTGAAGTCGGAAAAAGCAAGTTTTTTCTTCTTAAAAATAGCCACGATGTCGAAACTACTGCAACTAGCCAAGGCTAGCAACATTAACTGCATAGGGCGGTAATCCTTTCCCTCTCCCCCCAGCTCCTTCGAAGCTCCTAAAGTGATTTCCTGTTGACTTTCGCTCCAGCTTTTAAAAGTGAAATCTTTGCTATGAATTAATTCAACTTCCACTAAGCTTGTTCAAACCCTTCATCCGCTAAATAATCAAAACCCTCTTCCAGAGCAATGATGTCAGTGAAGCCTTTTTTCAAAAGAATGTCCTCGGCTTCCAAAACCCTATTGCCACTCCGGCAATGCAGGTAGATTTTTTTATCCTTGGCGATCTCATTTTCGTTGACTTCTTCTCGCAGTTTAGACAAAGGCAAATGTTTGGCTAACTTCAAATGCCCCTCTTCCCATTCATCTAGCTCTCGCACGTCGTAGAGTTCAGCTTGTTGCTGAGCGATTTCATTTTTCATCTTTTCCAAATGTTCTTCCATACGTTTTTCTTTAATAATTGAATAAATTAGTCGATAAATAACGATCCCCACGATCGCAAATGATGCACACCACGACTCCCTTCTTAATCCTTCGGCATATCTCTAGGGCAGCACAAAGCGATCCCCCACTACTCATTCCCGAAATGATGCCCTCAACGGTGGCTAACTTCCTAGCGTGTTCTACCGCCTGATTTTCGCTCACATCGATCATCTCATCAACTCGCTTAGGCTCGAAAATTTTGGGGATGTACTCCTTAGGCCATCTCCTAATGCCAATGATGCATGCTCCTTCCGTGGGCTGGCAGCCAATGATTTTAATTTTCTTGTTTTTGCTTTTTAAATATTTCGACACTCCCATGATGGTGCCCGTTGTTCCCATAGCAGAAACAAAATGAGTCACTTCCTTGGCTGTTTGCTGATAGATTTCTGGTCCGGTAGTCTCAAAATGAGCCTCCACACAACTTTTGTTAGCGAACTGGTCGAAAGTGAAGTAATCAAGAGAACTACTAATTTTCTCCTTGACGTGATCAATGGCTCCCTCCATGTGCTGGCTGGCTGGGGTCAACGTTATCTTAGCCCCAAAGGCTTTCATGGTTTTAATCCTTTCTATGGAGGAATTTTCTGGCATCACTAGCTCCATCTGCAGCCTCTTGTAAGAAGCGATCATGGACAGAGCAATCCCTGTATTCCCCGAAGTGGGTTCAATCAGCTTTGAGGAGGAATTGATGAAGCCCGCCTCTAGGGCATTTTTCATCATGTAGTAGGCTGCGCGATCTTTTACGCTGCCCCCCGGATTATTGCCTTCTAGTTTGCCAAAAAGCCGCACGTTTTTGTTGGGATTAAGCCTTTTTAATTCAATTAGCGGTGTGTTTCCAATGAGCGATGATAAACTAAACGAAGGCATGCTGCGGCGTTATTTTTTGCGTTACTTTCGGCGTTACTATGGCATTGCTTTTTATGGCATTGCTTTTGGCATTGCTTTTACGTTAGACACGCAGTAAAATTATACCATAAAACGAATTGCGTTTAACTAATATATTCTGCGTTTAACTTCACGGATTGGTCGCTCACGTCAGTTCCCCAAAAAGTTTTCTCGTAATCCCCTAAGTTCAAATCTATTTCCAAAGTTACTTCTTTTTTTTTAAGGGTTTTTAAGACGCTCTGGTAGTTAGAGGCATTTTGGGGCAAATTCACATCGGAGAGCAATATTTTTTTCCCCCTGCTTAGCAAAAAAATTTTTATCAAATGAGGTTTGATTTTCTTTATTTTAGTTTTCCCTATCGCCATTATTATCCTCCCCCAGTTGGGACTCTCGCCAAAAATGGCGGTTTTAACCAGAAAAGAATTTAAAATTGATTTGGCGATGGCTTCAGCATCCTTGGAGTTGGAGCAATTTTTTATCCGTAGTTCTATCACTTTGGTGATGCCCTCGCCATCGCGAAGCATTTTTTGCCCCAAATGCAGATTCAAGGAATGCAGGGCTCGGTAAAATTCAGCCAAATCAACTTCGCCAGCCAACCCATTAGCCATGATAGCAACCGTGTCACTTGTCGACATGTCCCCGTCGATGGTAAGGGAGTTGAAAGAGTGGGAAACGCTTTTTTTCAACATGGCTTTCAGCTCATGGGGGGCTATTTTAGCGTCGGTCAGTAAAAAAACCAACATGGTTGCTAGGCTAGGGGAAACCATTCCCGCTCCTTTGGCGATACCGACCAGCTTGGCTTTGCCGACTTCTACGATCGCCCACTTTATGGTGGTATCAGTGGTTAAAATCGCTCGGCAAAAATTGGTGAAGTTTTTTCTACTCGTTCCTAATTCTCTGTCTAGGCACTCAATGCCTCGTTTGATTTTATCCATGGGTAAGATTTCCCCAATGACGCCAGTAGATGATGGCAAGACCAATTCAGCATTGGGAAGGTTTAATTTTTCAGCTACTAGCTCACAAGTCAAGAGAGCGTCTCTTAATCCTTGCTCTCCTGTGTGAACGTTAGCATTTTTGGAATTAACGGCAATGGCGTTCAAAAAACCTTTTTTCAAATGCTTTTTGCCAATGACGAGAGGAGCCCCACAAAGAACATTCTCCGTGAACACAGCGGCGGCGTTAGCCTTTTCAGTAGAGTAGATGACGCCAAAGTCCAAGTCTTCTTTTTTTAACCCAGCATTAACTCCCATGAAAGAGAAACCGAGGGGCAATGAAAATTTTTTGGAAAATAGCATTTGTTTTAGCCTTTAAGTTTTAGCCTTTAGCGAAATTGGGCTTAAAAGTTGTTGATGATGGATTGTAGGACTTCTTGCTTTTGCCTTTCTATCGGCGAATCGTTTGCGATGTTTTGTAGGATGGTTTTGTCCAGATAGACCATGGTGTTGTCCTTGTATAGTTCTAGTTTTCTGTCTTTAGTTTCCCAGTAGGATTTTTCAAACTCCAGAACATAGCCTTCGCCATACTTAGCGATTAATTGCTTCAGCAAATCACTGAAACTATAAAAGCGAGGAGCCGGCTTGATTCTAATCAAAAATAGTTTTTCGTTTTCGTCAAACTGCATCTGCAACTGATTGATGTACACTTGCGAGTAAATTTCTAAAAAACGCCTGTTTTGGTCTTCCGGAATGTCGGCTATCCCGTTCTCCTTGAGAGTTAACTCGGGATAGGAAGATTCTATGGCTTCTCTAACTTCCATGAACGACATTCCCAAATTTATTTCTCCCCAGCCAGTTATGGCTTTCCTTGGGGCATTGGTGAACGAATTAGTAACTTCTAAGTTAAATTCGCTATTCCCGAAAGTTCCTTCCAAATAATCATCATTAGCTAGCAAAAATGAGCAAATAACCAACCAAGTAGAGAGAATTTTCTTAATCTTCATCGCTTTTCAATCATTATCTGCTATTAGGCATTTTTTAGGCATTTTTTTCATTTCTTGTCATTACCATTCAACGCTCGTTTTTTAATGCTCGGTTTTTTTTTAAAAAGCGTTTTATAAAATAAAAACCAAATCAAATTCCCCATTAATAGTACAATTAACCGATGAAATTAGTGAAGAAAACTTTTTTAATTTTCGGCATTATCATTTACTTCTTCATCAGTTGCAATAGCAACGGCAGAACCGGTAGTTATGGCGAAGATGAGCTGTTAATTGGCTCTATTTCGGGCATTCTCAATAGGTATCACTTCGTTAGCAAAAACATCAATCAAAAATATTTTAACGAAATTTTAAACCAATATTTTGAGATTTTAGATAACGAGAAAATTTTCTTTACCAAAAGCAACTACGATGAAATCAAAGCACTCAACAACTTAGCCAGCGAGGACAACTTTGGGGAGATCCTACGCATCTCCGAAGTGGTGGAAAATATCTTCAACGTCAGAGGAGAGCAACTCAGAGTAACTTTGGTCAACTATCTCCAAGAACCCATGAACTACGATGAAGATGAATATTACGACACTTCTACCAAAAACAGGGTTTGGGTTGCTACTGAGGAGGACTTGCTTAAGAGGTGGAAGTTGCGGCTGAAAAATAGCGTTGAAACGGAATTGGTTGCTAAATTAGAAGAGAACGACAAGATCAAAATAGGGGACGCCAAGTTTAAGGAAATAGAAAAAGAAGCTAGGGAAAACGTAACCAAAGCAGTGAAGAAGATTTTTAACGAGCTCATCTCCAAAAAGCCGCGGGATTATTTCAATGCTTATTTGAATGCCATGACGCAAATTTACGATCGCTACACCACTTATTTCCCTCCGGTGGATCAAGAAACTTTCACTTCGGGCTTGACCGGCAAGTTAGAGGGCATAGGCGCTCAGATCAATAAATCCGATGACGGCAGCATTGAGATCGTCAGCCTTATCCCCGGTGGTCCTTCTTTTAAGCAAAAAAAGCTTAGCCCGGGCGATAAAATCCTCAAGGTTGGTCAAGACGATGGCGGTGAGATGGTTGACGTGGCGAACTTAACCATGAATGAGGGGCTCAGCATGATTAGGGGTAAAAAGGGAACTAAAGTCAGGCTATATGTCAGGAAAATCAGCGGAGCGGAAGAGGAGATATCTATCGTCAGGGACGTTATTGTCCTGCAGGAGACTTATGCTAGGTCATCTGTTTTCGAAAGCGGGGACAGTCTTTACGGATACCTTTATCTGCCGAGTTTTTATCGGGATTTTAGAAACGGAGTCGCTCGTAATTCTTCTAGTGACGTCTCTGCGGAGTTAGAAAAGTTCAATGATTTGAACGTGAAGGGGTTAGTGTTTGACTTGAGGAACAATGGTGGAGGGGCTTTGGAGGATGCCGTTAAAATATCGGGCTTTTTTATCGAGAACGGTCCCATCGTCAGGGTGAGGAGTAGCGAACGAGAGCACGCTCCCTTGTATGATAGGGACGATTCCGTCCTATTTGACAAGCCGGTCGTGGTGCTCATCAACGAAAATTCTGCTTCTGCCTCTGAGATCGTAGCGGCTACTCTGCAGGATTACGACAGAGTCATCGTCATGGGCTCCGAGCAAAGCTTTGGCAAGGGAACGGTTCAAACGTCTTTTGATTTGAACCAAATTAACGCTCTAAAGAGGTTTGACAGGGATTTTGGGGGGATTAAACTAACAGTGCAGAAGTTTTATCGAATAACCGGTAAAAGCACGCAAAACATAGGAGTTAAGCCCGACATTGTCTTTCCTAGCCTGAGCGAAGCGCTTGAGCCGATTGAGTCCGACTTTCCCTATGACGATTTACTCGCCATTGAGTTTGTTAAATGGCCAAAGAGCGATGAAGAAAAAAGCCTTTACAAGGACGTTATCGATACCACTACGCGAGAAATCGCTGAAAATCCTTACTTTGATGAGATTAGCAAAAAGGTAAAACTCATCAAGAAAAATCGTGAAAAGACCAAAGTAAGTTTGAACTTAAGAAAAAGACTACAGGAACGCGAGGAGTTCATCAACAAGATGAATCAGTTGAAAGTGAAAATCGAAAAACCCTTCCAAGATTTCGTGGTTCAAGTTGATCGGAAAAAGGCAGACATTTATGGCGATGGCTGGTATGAAGATCTAGCCAAAGACATTTACGTCAATACCGCCATGAAAGTCCTGAGCAAGGTAACGAGTAACTAATTCATCCCGCTAGACATTTCCCGCTATCCCGCTAGCATCGTTTCCTTATGATATTGCTTGGGATTTTGTCCTTTTCAGCAACTTTCAGCAATGGTTTGGAGGTGGTTTTGGCATTTAAAATCAATTTTTTTAAAATTTTAAGTCAAAGTTGTTAAAATATTCAAAACCATTTTAGTTCTAATGGTATACTTTGTTTAGTTGCTGGTGGTTATAGAGAAGGGGAAACACCTGTTACCATCCCGAACACAGCAGTTAAGCCCTTCTTCGCCGATGGTACTACTACTCAAGTAGTGGGAGAGTAGGTCATTGCCAGTGGCTTTCTTTTTTCGTAAAGTCCTCTTTTTCGCTCTTCTCGTTGCGATTTAAATTAAATTTTAAGTTAAATTAATTTAGTTTAGATTAAATTAATTTACCTCAGTTAAATTAATTTAAAGAGGATCTCATTTGAAGATTTGTAGCCCTCCCTCCTAGTTGTGCTTGAGTTGTTGGGGAAAATTAAATTTTTTTATTTCATTTGAAAGCGAAATTAATTTATTAAACATTCTCTCCCAGTTGCCGACAATTGGTTAGGGTCTCGTGCATTGAAGCGGCCTGAGTAATTAATTTTTATAGAGAGGGAGCGATGTTTGAGCAAATCACGAAGTTCATAAAAAACCTTTTCACTAGATTTTCCGGTTTAAAAACTGGTCAAAAAATCCTTATTTTTTTCATAGGCCTTGCTTTTATAGGATTGTTGATTTTTTCATTTAGTTTAAGCACTGAAGAGGGTAGGGTTTATTTGTTTAAGAAACCCTTGACCATAGAAGACTACGCTAAAATAACCTCGGAGTTGGATAATCTAAACATTGATTATGAGACTTTGGATGAAAAATACATTTTAGTGGCTGACGAAAAAGTTGGGGTGAAAGTGAGAACAACCTTGGCTCAAAATAACGTTTTACCGACTGGCATTAAAGGGTGGGAACTTTTCGACATGGAAAGCTGGACCACTACTGACTTCGATAGGAATGTCAAGCTTCGTAGAGCCATTGAGGGAGAGATAAAGAGGCATTTGGAATCTTTGGATTGGATCGAAAGTGCTGAAGTTTCGATTGCTATTCCTAGGAGAAGCCTCTACACGGAAAGGGAGGAGGATGTGACTGCAGCAGTGACGATCAAACCTAGAGAGGGCTATTACGAAAATTTAAAAAATAAAAAACTTATTCAAGGAATAGAAAACATCATTCAAAAGGGGATTGATGGGCTTAGCAGTGAGAACATCACCATCACTGACGCCAATGGGAATGACTTAAATGATTTTGCTAGCGATGATTATGAAAATAACATTAAGCAGGCTATTGCTGAGAATAAGATAAAAAATGGTCAAATAAGAAAAATTAAAAAGAAAATAGAGGATGCTCTCCTTGGAGTTTATAGCGAAGATCGTTTCAAAGTAGCAGTTGATTTAGAAGTTAATTTCGATAGAAAGACCATAGACCAAAAAGAGATTTTGCCGGTGGTGATTAAAGAAAGGACTCCCGGGCTTCCCTATGACGACTCGGAGATAAAAGATAGCGTAAAAGTAAGTAGTAAAAAGCTAAATGAAAATTTTGAAGGAGTTGGGTTCATACCTGAAGGTCCTCCCGGGCAAGAACCCAACTTACCTCCCGGCTACAAGGAAAGTTTGGACGGTCGTAATCGTTACACGAAAAACGAAGAGATAGATAATTTTTTAAATGGGGAGAAACTAGTAAAGCAAGTTGATGATGCTACGGAAATCGAAAGGAAGTCAATTTCCGTTAATGTCGATGGAATTTGGAGAAAGAAGTACGACGAAGATGGGAACTTAATCATCAAAAACGATCGCATTGAAAGAGATTACTTTCCAGTTAGCGAGGAAGACCTCCGTAAGTTGGAAGACATCATCAAGGGGGCTATTAACTACAATAGCAGGCGAGACGACATCGTGGTTGTGCAGACCATACCTTTTGATAGGGAGGCTCAATTTTTAGAAGAGGATAGAAAAATCATTCGCGAGAGGAGAGTTTACACGGTCATTTCTGTTTTCTTAATTAGTTTTCTAGTTTTATTTGTTGGTTTTATTTTATATCGCATTGTTTCTAGGGAGCTTGCTGAAAGAAGGAAAAGAAAAGAGAATGCCGAAAAAATGCTCAGGAAAATGCAGCTGGACAAAGCCATTAGGGACTTGGAGACGGCAACGGTGGCATCGGGAGTTACTGAAGAGGAACGAGATTTACTGAAACTGCAAGATGAGATTAATTTGGCAGTTAAAAACGAGCCCGTTCAAGCGGCAAAAGTTGTTTCATCTTGGATAAATGAAAGTTGAAAAAACAAATTTCAATGGAGTTCGTTGATAATATAATATGGTTATGGTAATCTAAAAAAAGGAAACTTAACAAATGGCTAAAATGACTAAAAAAACAACCAAGGCACTGAGCGGTAGGAAGAAGGCGGCTATTTTTATTTTGAGCTTGGGTTCGGCATTGGGCTCGCAAATCATGAAGCATCTTAAAGATAGTGAAGTGGAAGCAGTTAGTTTTGAAATCGTTCGTTTGGCAAACATAACTCCCGAAGAAAAGCAAGAAGTATTAAAGGAATTTTATGAAATTCTCTCGGCATCTAGGTTTATTTTGAATGGGGGAATAGAATACGCTAACGAAATATTAGAGAAGTCATTTGGGGCTGAGAAGGCGATTGACATTATCAATCGTTTTACTTCTTCTACGGCAGGGCATAAGCCTTTTGAGTTCGCTAGAAAAACCGATCCCCAGCATCTCATTAACTTGCTTCAATCCGAGCATCCCCAGACCATTGCTTTGGTCTTAGCTTACTTGGAAGCAAAAAAGGCTTCGGAAATTCTAGCCCAGCTCCCAGCGGATATGCAGACAAACATTGCTAAGCGGATTGCTATGATGAACCGGACTACTCCGGAAGTCATTAGGGAAGTTGAAAGCATTTTAGAGCGAAAATTATCTACTTTTGACTCGGAAGACATCACTGCTGTTGGGGGAGTGGAAAGCGTCGCAGAAATTTTGAACTTAGCCGACCGAACCACGGAGAGGAGCATCATTGAAACTTTGGAAGAGGAAGATCCAGAATTGGCAGAGGAAATTAAAAAGCGTATGTTTGTTTTCGAGGATGTGGTCATGCTGGATGATAAATCAATTCAAAAGATACTGCGAAAAATTGACAACAATGACTTGGTGAAGGCATTAAAGTCAGTTGATGAAGAAGTTAAGGAGAAATTTTTTAGAAATATGAGCAAGCGAGCATCTGCTCTCATCCAAGAGGACATAGATTTTCTAGGTCCTATGCGAGTGACTGACGTGGAGGAGGCTCAGCAAACGATCGTGAGGACTATAAGAAAGCTGGAAGAGGATGGGGAGATCGTCATTACTCATGCGGGAGAGGAAAACGTATTGGTTTAATTTTTTATGACTGTCAGGATAATAAGATCTAAAGCCGTAGACTATGTCAATAATCGCGAGGAGGTCACTCATTATGTCGATGAGTTGGAGAAGTTAAAATCAGAGCTAAAGCAAATCAACGAAGAGAAAAAAAAAGCATTACAAGAAGTCCATGAGGTTAGGCTGAAAAAAGATAAAATAATTGAAGAGCAAAAGAAGGCGGGCGAGACTCTTTTTGAAGAAAATCAAACTAAAGCCAAAATCATTATTGACGAAGCCAAGCGCGAAGCTAAGATAATCTTAACGGAAGCCAAGGAGGAGGCTGAGGGCATTAAAAAGACCATTGAAGGTGAAAAAAAAAAAGTTCTTCAAATAGCCGAGGAAGAAAAGAGATTAATTTTAGAGAATTTTGAAAAAAGGGGTTACCACGAAGGCTTTGAAAAGGGCTTTGAACTAGGAAAAAGCGAAAGGGAGAAAATTAGCGAGCTTTTAAAGAGAATGCTCCAAGAAGTTTCCCTCAAACGCGATGAAATTGTTAATCATTTTCAAAGTCATTTGATCGATATTGCCCTTTTAATCACTCGTAAAGTGGTTAAATCATTGACGGATTCCCAAAAGAGCATCGTGGTTAAGAACTTGGTTTTTGCTTTGAAGCAACTCAAAGGAGTTATCAAAGTCACAGTTCACTTGAACCATGAGGACCTCTCGGTGGTGAAGCAATTCAAGCAAAATGTTTTAGACACTTTTAAGTCTCTGCAAAAGATAGAGATCGTGGAAGACCCCACTGTTGAAAGAGGGGGCTGTGTAGTGGAGAGCGATTATTCAGTGATAGATGCGAAAATTAGCACTCAGCTCGGCAAGATCGAAGAAGCCATAAGAGAACAAAACCCCATTAAAATGCATTAAAATCATGAAAAATGATTTTAAAAAAACCAAAGAAATCATCAAATCCCTCGATCCTCTAAAACGCTGGGGCCGGGTAACGAAGCTAGAAGGGGGGCTAATAGAAGGCAGGGGATTTCAGCCTAAAATGAAAGACGTCTGTGAGTTTAAAAACGACTTTGAAACCATAAAGGCGGAAGTGATTGGTTTTTCTCGGGAGAGCATTCAATTGATGGCTTTTGAAAATAACTTTACTTTTGATGAAAATACTTTGGTTCGTTCTTTGGGGGATTCTTTAAAAATTAAAGTGGGCAAAGCCTTGCTGGGCAGGGTTGTGAATGGCTTAGGAGAGCCCATTGATGGCAAGCCATTATTCACTGAAGAGGAGAAGACCATTTATTCATCTAACAGCAACGTTTTGGATAAGGAGATCATCGATACGCCAGTTGCCTTGGGCATCAAAAGCATCGACGGGTTGCTAACCATTGGGCGTGGGCAGCGGATGGGAGTTTTTTCTGGTTCAGGAGTGGGTAAATCGACTCTTTTGGCGATGATTGCTCGCAATAATCAAGCAGATGTCAATGTCATCGCCCTAGTGGGAGAGCGTGGAAGGGAGGTTAAGGAGTTTATTAATCATTACCTAGGCGAGGAGGGACTTAAAAAAAGCGTCTTGGTGGTTTCTACTTCGGATGACGCAGCTTTGGCAAGGGTAAAAAGCGTTTTCACGGCAACGACTATCGCAGAATATTTTCGCGATTTGGGGTTAAATGTTGTTTTGATGGTCGACTCGCTTACTCGTTTGGCTCACGCTCAAAGGATTGTAGGAACTTATTTGCAGGAACCGCCCACTACTAGAGGTTTTCCCCCTTCATTGTTTGAATTATTGCCGAAATTTTTAGAGAGAGCGGGTAATTTTAAAAAAGGAAGCATTACGGGAATTTACTCCGTTTTAGTTGAGGGAGATGATTTGGAAGAACCCATCACTGATGCAGTTAGGGGGATTTTGGATGGTCATATCGTGCTTGCTAAAAAAATTGCTCAAAGGGCTCTGTATCCAGCCATTGATGTTACGCAATCCATTAGTCGTTTGATGCCTAGTTTGGTTTCTCAGTCTCATTTAGAACAAGCTCATCAAGTAAAAGAGTGGTTGGCGAGTTATTATGAAATGGAAGACTTGGTGAACGTGGGAGCGTATGTCAGTGGGAGTAACCCCGTTTTGGATGAGGCTTTGAATAAAATAGCGGCGATCAATGATTTTCTTAAGCAAGGCATTAGTGAAAATATAGGTTTTGACCAGACCATGGAGAATTTAGCGAGCCTCTTTGTTCCCGTGGAATAGGGTTGGTGATTTAAGAACGTGATTTAAGAACGAGTTTATGGCTAATAGGAAAGAGATTAGGGAATTAGGGGCTTTAATAAACCAATTTCAATCAGAGCAGCCTAAAAAAGAAATCACTAGGGAAGATGTTGAGCGGCTAGAAAAAGATTTTCCTCTTGATTTTATCGACAATAAGTTAGCGAACCCTTTAGAGAGCTTTGAAAAAGTAAAAGGTCGAGAGGCAGAACCACCGGAACTTGAAAAAAAACCAACTGAACCTGAAAAGAAAGCAGCGACTGAAGAAGTAAAGGAGCAGGAAGAAGGCGGCTTGCCGAGCCTAGATGAAGACGAAGCCATAGAAGAACTTGGTCAGCAAGAAGAAGGCGGCTTGCCGAGCCTAGATGAAGACGAAGCCATGGAAGAACTTGGTCAGCAAGAAGAAGGTGGCTTGCCGAGCTTAGATGAAGAGGAGGCGCCGGTAGGGCTAGGAGGAGTAGGAGAAGACGAGGAAGGGTTGCCGAGCCTAGATGGGCAGGAAGTCGCTGAAGCGAGCGATCAAGGGGGAGAATTGCCGAGCTTAGATGAAGAGGAGGCGCCGGTAGGGGGAGAGGACGAGGAAGGGTTGCCGAGCCTAGACGGGCAGGAAGTCGCTGAAGCAAGCGATCAGGGGGGAGAATTGCCAAGTCTGGATGAAGAGGAGGCGCTGGGAGAGGCAGAAGACGAGGAAGGGTTGCCGAGCCTAGATGGGCAGGAAGTCGCTGAAGCAAGCGAGGAAGGGGGAGAATTGCCGAGTCTGGACGAAGAGGAGGCGCTGGGAGGGGCAGAAGACGAGGAGGGGTTGCCGAGCCTAGATGGGCAGGAAGTCGCTGAAGAGACGAGCGAGCAGGGGGGAGAATTGCCGAGCTTAGATGAAGGAGAGGCGCCGGTAGGGGCAGAAGAAGATGAGGAGGGCTTGCCGAGCCTAGACGGGCAGGAAGTCGCTGAAGCAAGCGAGGAAGGGGGAGAATTGCCGAGTCTGGATGAAGGAGAAGGAGTGGGGGAAGCACCGGGAGGAGTAGGAGGACTGGGAGAAGACGAGGAAGGGTTGCCGAGCCTAGACGGGCAGGAAGTCGCTGAAGCGAGCGATCAGGCGGGAGAGGGATTGCCGAGTCTGGATGAAGGAGAGGCGCCGGTAGGGGGAGAAGATGAGGAGGGCTTGCCGAGCCTAGACGGGCAGGAAGTCGCTGAAGCGAGCGATCAGGCGGGAGAGGGATTGCCGAGTCTGGATGAAGGAGAGGCGCCGGTAGGGGGAGAAGATGAGGAGGGCTTGCCGAGCCTAGACGGGCAGGAAGTCGCTGAAGCGAGCGATCAGGCGGGAGAGGGATTGCCGAGTCTGGATGAAGGAGAGACACCGGGAGGACCGGGAGGAGACGAGGAGGGCTTGCCGAGCCTAGACGGGCAGGAAGTCGCTGAAGCAAGCGATCAGGCGGGAGAGGGATTGCCGAGTCTGGGTGAGGGAGAAGTAGGAGAGGAGAGAACTGAAGAGCAGAGTGAATGGGAGGAAGAAGAGGAGAGCCAGAAGCCTGTTTCCGAGCAGAATCAAGAGGTGATTGACAAAGAAATCGCTAAGGCTAGTGTCTTAGAAATGCCAATGGTTGGTTCGGGGTTTGAGGAAAGCATGATAAATCAAGAGGCAAAAATTCCTAAGCCAGAGGCAACCGTGCAGGAGAGCACCGCTAAACAGGAAGACGCAGCCGAAGAAAAAATCAATCAAGAAGAACTACTGGAGATATCTCATGACATTGATCAAGAAATTTCTGATTTTGAATTAGATAAAAAAAGCGATGAATTTGAGGAGGTAAAAGAACCTCCCATTCAATTACAATCGCCTAAGGTTAGTTCCCCACCCCAGTCCGATCAATCTCGTAAGGATAAATATAACCAAGCTTTAAAAAAGATAAAGAAATTTAAACTTAAAAATAAAAAAATAGTTTATCAAGCCATTCATTTTGACTATTTGAACGATGAAGAGTTAGAGAAATTAATTGATTACATCATTGAAGGAAAGAACGAAAACTACATTGCCGAAGTGGCTTCAAAAATCAAACTCAGGAAGTCCATTTTTGAAGTCACAGAAAGAAGGGATAGGCTACTCGAAGAAGAGCAAGAAATCTTTAACGAAGTTTTTTCAAGGAGAAAATATTTTCTTTTCATCAAGCAATTGGTTTATTTGGTCATTTTCTTTATTTCCTTGCTTTCATTTTATTACATCACCAAAGATTACATTAAAAGTTATCGCCTATATGCTTTATCCTATGACAGCATTGAGAACGATGACTTTGTTAGGGGGGAGGAGTATTTCGCCGATGCTTTTTCCACTAGACCCAACATTAGTAAGACGAGGGAAATAGCCGAACTCTATGCGGATAAGCAGGAATTTTTAAGGGCTGAAGAGAAGTATGAACTAGCCTTGTCGCTGAATGGACGGGACTACGATACTTTGTTAAGCTATGGTGATTTTTTCTTTGACCAAGGGAAATACCCGGAAGCCGAAATGATTTATCAAAGGTATTTGTCTGGGGATAGCGATATCGCTGATGCATTTGACAATTCGCAAGTAATTTTTTTAGAAAAAATAGGAGAGACTTACATTCAATGGGGCAAGGAAGATCCTGCTAAATTCGATCAAGCCGAGGAAACTTATAACGATTTGAATAAAGTCAATCCAAGTAGGAGGTTGTTTTACCATGCGAAGTTGCTACAAGTTTTCTCCTTGACGAAGGATTACAATCAAGCAAAAAGTTTGTATTCCTTCATTAATAGCGAAGATGAGAACGCTGTTTTCCGAACGCCATTTGTTACTTATTTGAGTTTTTTAAATAGTACTTTTAAAAATTACAATAGCTTAGAGTATATTGACTTTGTTAGGGAGGATTTATCGAGAGAGAATCAATACATGACGAGGGCAATTGAAGGCATGTTAAAAAAATTAGAACAAGAATTTCCTAGGGACGCACAGGTTTTTTTGGAGGCTGCTAAATGGAACGATAACACTGGTGATGATGAGAGGGCGGAGGCGTTGGCTTTAAAATCGCTTAGGCTGCATGAAGAGGAGCCGAATGGGTTAAGAGATTTTCCTTTGGACGAGCTCTACGCTTTTCTGGGTGAAATTAGTTACGAAAAAGAAGACAATTTATCAGCAGTTAATTATTTCGAAAACTCTTTAGAAGCGAATGAAAACAATCCTTTGGCTAATTATTATTTGGGGAAAATCAGTTTTGTTGATTTGGAGCAAAACGAAAGGGCACTGAACTTCTTTGATAGGGCTTTAACCCATTGGGCGGAAGTAAAAAATGGTCCGCAGTACTTGGATATTTTATACAACTTAGGCTACTTAAATTTTTTGAAGGGCAAAGAGCAAACTTTTAACGATCAAGAAGAGGAGGCACAGAAAAGTTTTGAAAGCTCTTTACTATACTGGAACGATTTATCGGATAATATTTCCTTAGACAAAAATTATTTATCGGATTATGCTTTGGGGCTTAGTTATTTATATTTGGAGAAGTATGATTTGGCTAGGTCTACTTTTTTAGTGCATCTTAGCGACTTGAGGCAAAATTACCAAGATTTTCAAAGGAATGAAGAGAATAACCTAATTTCCTTGGAGGAGCTCAAAAATAGGATTTACGTGTTGTCCGACATTTACAACAATTTGGGGGTGATTGATTTGAAAGAATCGTTTGATAATGGAGAAGTGCTCAATCGCAATGTTTTCCAAGAGTCGCTTAATTACTTCATTGATTCCATCGTGATAAAAGATAAGCTGGGTTTGCTGCCCACCATTCCAAACTCAAACTTCCACGCTTTAAATGATTTATCGCCTAACAGTGATTTAAAAGATTATTTTCAAATCTCCGATCAATTTTTAAATAAATCGTTATTGTTTTAAATTTCACATCGCTTTCCTTTTAAAATGGGAGGGACGCTTAAAACTCCATGAAAATATATCACCATTTGGCGGAAGTTCCTACTAATCTCAAGGCTTACATCACCATTGGTAAATTTGACGGTCTTCATGCTGGTCATTTGGAGGTGCTGAAAAAACTAGTGGCTCTGGCTAGGGAGGGGGGTGCTGAGGCTTTGCTGATTACTTTCAAAAACAACCCCTTTATTAAAAACAAGGAAAATCATCAAATTAATCACTTGGAAAAAAGATTTTTTATTTTAGAGAAGCAGGGAATTGATAGCGTTTTAGAAATTTCTTTGAACGAGATTTCTAAGACTTCGTATTTTGATTTTTTATCGCAAATAGTAGAGCAATTTAACTGCCTAGGGATTGTTGCTAGCGATAAGCTCGCCGTCGGTTTTCAAAAGCAAGGTGATTACCAGAAAATTAAGTCTTTTTTTGAAGAAAAAAAAAAAATGGCTTTTTTTTTTCCATCGTTGAAATTAAACGAAAATTGCGAACTTTCTAGCACGGAAATAAGAAATTTCATCAAACGAGGAAAAATAAGGGAAGCAAATCAGTTCTTATTCTTGCCCTTTTCAATTAAAGGAAAAGTCATCAAGGGAAAGCAGTTAGGCAAAACCATTGATTTTCCCACCATTAACTTGGCTTATCCTAGGGAGTTGATAAAAATTCACTCTGGATCTTATGCTACGGTGACGGTTCTTAAAAATAAAATGCATCGTTCCATGTCTTTCGTCGGGCATGCTTATAAGCGAAAACCCCTAGCAGCGAATTTTGCTATCGAGACTTATATATTTGATTTTAATGCTATAATATATGGAGAAGAAGTTGAAGTTTTTTTCCTTAGTTTTTTGGGTAGTAAAGTCAGCCTACCGAACACTCGGGCCTTGAAGCGAGTGTTGTTACACTATAAGAGTGAAAGCATTGATTTTTTTAATGAAAACGAAAGTTTAGTGGAATCTATTGCAGCTAAACTTATTTTAAAATGAGGATTTTTGAAACATGTTAGACATTATGGAAGCAACGAACAAGGATATTATCAAAGAACTTGGTGATAACGAGAACGATAGCGGGAAATCTGAAGTGCAGATTGCCCTTTTTACGAAGAGGATAAAAAGTTTAACCAATCACCTGAAAAACAATAAAAAAGATCACCATACCAAATATGGTTTATTGAAACTAATCAATAAGCGGAAAAAGTTACTTAGTTACTTAAAGAATAACGAAGTAGTTCGTTATCAATCAATTATTAAAAAATTGAATTTAAGAAAATAGCGGTGACTTTCCTCGGTCAATATTGAGATACAGCAAATTTACATACATTAAAGAAGATTAGAATGAAGATTATAAAAGTAGAAAGAAATTTTCAAGGGAGCAATTTAATTTTAGAAACGGGAAGATTAGCCAAACAAGCTGGTGGCTCCGTTTTTGCTTCCTGGGGGGGGACGCAAGTTTTAGCCACTGCTACCATGAGCCATCATAAAAGCGACAGGGATTTTTTCCCTCTATCCGTTGATTACATAGAGAAATTTTATGCCAATGCTAAAATACCGGGCTCTTACACGAGGAGAGAGGCTAGACCATCCAATGAAGAGATTCAAGTGGCTAGGCTCATTGACAGACCACTCAGGCCGTTGTTTTCCAATGACATTCGCAATGAGATACAAGTGATTATCACCGTGCTTAGCATGGATGAGAAAAACTCTAGTGACATTTTGGCTTTGATCGCTGCTTCAGCAGCGTTAATCATCTCCGACATTCCCTTCACCAAACCAGTGGGAGCAGTGAGAGTGGGTTACGTTCAAGACAACCTAGTGATTAATCCTACTCATGAGCAAGTTAAGGCTTTATCGCTTAATTTAGTCATTGCTGGCACGGACAAAGCGATCACTATGATCGAGGGCGAGGGAGATGAGGTTGCTGAGGACAAAGTCTTATATGCGGTGCGGAAGGCTCATGAAGTTATACAGGACTTGGTGGGGCTTCAACTTGAGCTGGCTGATAAAATAAGCAAAAAGAAGCGAGGGGTGGAGCTTGCTACGCTTTCAGAGGAGTTGGAAAAGGAAATCTCAGGAAAGTACCTTGAAACTTTGACGGAAATTTTGAACATGAAAGACAAAATAAGTCGCGAAACTGAGAAAGGCGATCTTTACGAAAAAATCAAAGCAAGCTTTGCGGAAACGGAACAACCAGTTGAACAGATACCTATCATTCTCCATCGCTTGGAAAGTGACATTGTTAGAAAGATGATTTTGGAAGAGGATAGAAGACCCGATGGGAGAGGGATGAATGAGATTAGGGATTTAGCCTGTGAAATTAATGTTTTAAGCAAGCCCCATGGTTCAGCCCTTTTTAGTAGGGGCGAAACTCAAGCCTTGGGGATACTCACCATTGGGAGCGATAAAGATAAACAGAAATTAGATTTAACGAAACACACCATCAACAAGAACTTCCTGCTTCATTACAATTTTCCACCTTACTCCGTGGGCGAAGTTAGTCGCTTGGGCTCTATTGGGAGGAGGGAAATTGGTCATGGTATGCTGGCGGAAAAGTCGCTGAGCCCTATTTTGCCAGACGGGGAGGAATTTGATTTTACTCTCCGCTTAGTGGTGGAAATATTAGAATCAAACGGGAGTTCTTCTATGGCGACGGTTTGTTGCGGGAGCATGGCGATGATGGCAGCCGGAGTTCCCATCAAGAAACACGTTGCTGGCATTGCTATGGGGCTCGTGGTGGGAGAGGGTAATTACAAGATCTTAACTGACATTCAAGGCATTGAAGATGCTCTCGGAGACATGGATTTTAAAGTTGCTGGGACTAGGGAGGGCATCACTGGTTTTCAGTTAGACATTAAGACAGAGGGCATAACTTTTGAAATAATGGAGAAAGCCTTAGTCCAAGCTAAAGAGGCGAGGCTTAAGATTTTAGACACCATGTATGAATGCGTTGCTACTCCGCAAATGGCAAAGGAAACAGTTCCGCAAAGAAAAGTCATTACCATCATGAAGGATAAAATAAGGAATCTCATTGGTCCGGGCGGCAAAAATATCAAGAAAATCGTTGAAGACACGGGCAGCGATGTTAGTGTTTCCGACAACGGTGAAGTCAAGATTTTTTCTCCCAACAAAGATGTTTTAGCAGATACGGAAATCCTTGTCAAGCGTTATTCTGGGAGCGTGGAAACGGGTGAGGAGTTTGATGGGACCATTACGAAGGTGGCTAACTTTGGTGCTTTTGTGGAGATCATGCCCAATGTGGAGGGGCTTTGTCATATCTCTAAGCTATCCAAGAAGCCGATAAAAAACATTTTCAACTACGTGAAAGAGGGGGACACTTTAAAAGTGAAAGTCGAGCGAGTGGATGAGAAAGGGAAAATTAGTTTAATGAGAATTTAAAAATTGACGGAAATCTCACCTGCTAACTTTAGAGTTAGATTTGCTCCATCGCCCACTGGGTCTTTTCATGTTGGAGGGGCAAGAACGGCATTGTTTAACTACTTGCTGGCTAAGTCTAACGGAGGGGTTTTTGTTTTACGAATTGAAGATACTGACGCAGAACGCTCCAACCTTAAGTTTGAACGAGAGATTTTAAGTTCCTTAAAGTGGTTGGGCATTGCGTGGGACGAGGGACCTGAGGTGGGTGGTCCCTTTGGTCCCTATTATCAGTCTGAGCGGGGGGAGATTTACGAGAAGTTTTTAAATCAGTTAATCAAAGCGGGAAAAGTTTATCCTTGCTTTTGCTCGCAAGAAATTTTAACTGCCAAAAAGGAATTGGCTAGAAAAAACGCTTCTCCATATGTCTATGATGGGACTTGTCGCCATTTGAGTTCTAGTGAGGTGAATGAACGCTTGGCGAGGAAGGTTAAATTCGTTTACCGCTTTGCCAACGTTAAAAAAAACGTCATCCTTAAAGATAAAATCAAAGGGGAGGTGAAAATTGCCAGCGAATTATTGGGTGATTTCATCGTTGCTACCTCTAAGCGAAAAGCAACTTATAATTTCTCCAATGTGGTCGATGACCTTTCCATGAAAATAACTCATGTTATTCGAGGGGATGATCATTTGACTAACGCTTTCAAACAGATTTTGCTTTTTGAAGCTTTGGGCTCTTTGCCTCCCATTTTTGCTCATGTTCCTTTGATTTTGGGAGACAATAAGGAAAAACTATCCAAGCGGCATGGTGCTGTTGGGGTTTTAGAGTTCAAAAAAAAAGGCTATTATAGTGAGCCGTTGGTTAATCACTTAGCCCTTCTGGGTTGGTCGCCCAAAGATGAAGAGGAGGTGATCCCCAGAGAGAAGTTGGAAAAATCTTTTGAAGAGATTTCCTTTGCTAAATCGCCGGCTGTTTTTGATTACGAGCGATTAAATTATTTGAACGGTCTTTATTTGAGAAATCTTCCCGAGGAGAGGGTTTTAGCTGACTTTAGGGAAGTTTTAACTGCAGCTGAAATGGACTTAACTCATCCTAAAGTGGACGAAATCTTGCTGAGTTTAAAAAACCAATGTAAATCAATCAATGATATACTTAAGCATTACCCCGATTTCTTCGTTAGGAGTTCGGATTCGCTTGGAGAAGAGGACATGGAATGGCTCAAAAGTGAAAAAAGTTTGAAATTGTTTCGGCTGGCTAGCGATGTTTTTTCTAAAAGCAAGGAAGCATTCATTAGCCCAGAGGAGTTCAAAGAACTCGTTTCACTTGCTAAACAAGAGGGAATAAAAGGCAAGTCTTTCTTCATCCCGCTTCGGCTGCAACTCACTGGCAGGCATTCGGGGATGGAGTTGAATAAGTTCATTTTTCTTAACCGAAGAGAAGATTTATTAAGTAGGCTTTAGATTGGGCTTTAGATTAGGCTTTAACGTAAGTTCGTGAAAAAGAACGAAAACAAGATAAAAGTAGGCGTTGTTGGAGTTGGGCATATGGGCAGCTACCATGTTAACGTCCTGTCGCAAATAAAGACCATTGATTTCGTGGGAGTTTTCGATAAAAGTGCTAAAGTCGGCAAGAAAATCGCTAGTCAATATTACGTTAAATGCTTTGAGAGTTATGAAAAATTAATGGAGCAAATAGATGCGATTATCATTGCAGTGCCTACTTCCCTTCATTACGAGACGGCTCGTTTGGCTATAGAAAATAAAAAACATGTTTTGGTTGAAAAGCCTCTGTGCAATAAATTAGAAGATGCCAAGGAACTGGTTCGTCTAGCTAGTGGTCACAAGGTGAAACTTTTCATCGGTCACGTGGAGAGGTATAACGCTGCGGTTCAAGAGCTAAGGAAATTGGTTAAGAAACCTCCTATCTTGTGGGAGAGCAAAAGGATATCCACTTATAATAAACGACCAACTGACATAGGAGTGGCTTTGGATTTACTCATTCACGATATTGACATCGCTATGAAAATCATAAAGAGCCCCATTGTCGATATGGAGGCTATGGGGAAGAAAGTCTACACGCAGTTCGAAGACGTCTTAACGGCTCAAATTAGATTTGCTAATAACTGCTTAGCGAGGTTTCTGGTTTCTCGGGTGCAGAATCAAAAGGAGAGGACTTTAAGAATTAATCTCAAAAACTCGGATATTGTTTTAAATTTTGAAACCCAAGACATCAACATTTATAAAAATGCTGCAACTAACATCACCACTAGTCCCAAATCAATCAAGTACAAGCAGCAATCGTCAGTTGAGAGGGTCTTCATTCATAAGGAAAACCCCTTGAAATTAGAAGTTTTGGATTTTATCAACACGATTCTAAAAGATAAAGAAATGGACTACGAAAGCGACTTGGTGACTTTAGAAACCATCTTTAAAATTATTGAACAAATTTAAAAATAAAATTATTTTTCTTTTAAAATATTTTATTCATTTTCTAATCAGGCTTTACTTTGCTTCTTTGAAATTTCACCACCTCAATAAAATGGGGAGAGACACGAAATTCATTTATTGCTTTTACCACCAAAACATTTTCATGTTGGTTAAGCTCGCTCATTTTTATCGCAAAGTTAAAAAGAGCACTTTCATCTCCAAGCACCAAGACGCTGATTTATTGGATTTCGTTTTAAGAAAAAATGGCTTCATTACTTTTAGGACCGATGGACTTCATTTTAATCCTTCTACATTCAAGAAACTTTTGGAATCTAAGCAGCAAGAATATAGCCCTTTCATATCCGTGGATGGACCGGTGGGAGTGAATAAAAAAATCAATTTAGGACCTATTTTTTTGGCTAAAAAATTTAACTTTGCTATAAAAATTATTTTTATTAAAGCAGATCGTTATTGGCAATTAAAATCATGGGATCAGCATGTGCTCCCTAAACTCTTCACCACCCTTCACGTTAAGTTTTCAAAGGGTTTCGTAATTAATGAAAAAGAAAACTGGCGAGGGGAATTAGCAAATTTTAAAGATTTTTTCTCTGAGCAGGAAGCCATTTTTTTAAAAGAAATCAACCAAGGGGATTAACTAACGAAATTAACTAAACAAGTCAACCAAGGAAAATGCTTCATTCCCCACAAGAACGCTGAAGAATAAAAAAACTTAAAAAACTAGAAGAAGAGAGCAGCCTGCTGTAGGAGGAGGCTGATATTCTTACAGGTCATTTTTTATAGGTTTTTGTAAAGCAAATCCAGAATCTTTTCGTTCTCTTCAAAATCAATGCATTTGTCAGTGATGGAAACTCCATACTTTAGCTTGTCTTTAGCCTGTGGGAAAGGTTGATTGCCGGGGCTTAAATGACTTTCTAGCATGATGCCGAATATGGATTGATTCTTTTCCATTTTTTGTTTAAGGATGTCCTTGGCGACGGAAGCTTGTTTTTCGTGGTTTTTTCCCGAATTATCATGACTGCAGTCAACCATTATTTTCAAAGGACATTGATTTTTTGAAAGCAATTTTTCGGTTTCCAGAATGGCTGATTTGGAATAGTTGGGTTTGCCAATTCCACCGCGAAGCACGATGTGGGTATGGGGGTTGCCCCTCGTTCGAATGACGTTTACCCTGCCGTCGTCATCTACTCCGAGAAAACTATGCGATGCTTTAGCGGAATTGATAGCATTGCAGGCGATGTCTAAATTACCATTAGTGCCGTTTTTGAAGCCTACGGGAGTGGAAAGCCCGCTCACCATTTCGCGATGAATTTGCGATTCCGTAGTTCGCGCTCCTATTGCCACCCAGACGACTAACTCAGATAAATAAGCGGCAGTGATGGGATCTAAAATCTCCGTCGCGGTGTAGAGACCTCGGTTAGAAATGTTGATGAGTATTTTGCGAGAAAGTTTTATCCCATGTTGGATGTTGAGAGTGTTGTTGAGGAAAGGATCGTTAATGAGGCCCTTCCATCCGGTGGTTGTTCTCGGTTTTTCAAAGTAAACTCTCATCATGATCAAAAGCTTGTCTTGGTATTTGTCGTTTAAGACTTTTAACTTATCAGCGTATTCGTAGGCAGCTTTTTCATCGTGAATGGAGCAGGGTCCAGTGATAACGACGAAACGGTGGTCCTCTCCATGTAAAATTTTCTTAAACTCCTTTCTTCCCTTCAAAATGGTTGCTTGGGAAGTGGGGGGCTGAGGTATTTCTTGCCTGATTTCATTTAAATTGATAAGCGACTCAAATTTTTTTATATTGACGTTGACGTGCTCTTTTTGCTGTGAAACTGTTTTTTTCATGGTGGCTAAATTATATGATATTAATGGTTTTCAAATCGTTATTTTTTGCTCTTAATTTTCGTTGGTGGTCATTTGTGAAATTTATGGTGAACCCTTAGTGTTCCTTAGTATTCCTTAGTATTCCTTAGTGTTCTTTTCAGTTGCTTGAGCGTTGAAATTATAATTGACGAGATTGGTTTTCTGTTTTTAGACTTTAAAAGAGTCGTTTATTTCCCTCAAAGACAGATATATTGATGTTACAATTAAGTGCCTAGGAGGTAGAAAAAATGGCAGTCCCTAAGTTTAGAAAATCAAAATCAAAAACAATGATGCGGAGGAGAGCGAATAGCAAAATGAAGTTGAACGATTACTCTAAATGCCCTCAATGTGGAGAATTAACCTTGCCTCACCGAGTGTGCCTGTCTTGCGGGAGTTACAAAGGCAAAACCATCGTCCATAATCAATCGCAGTGAAGGCTCACCAGTAATGACTTACATTTCTAGCCTTTGCGAAGAAACTAGTTTAGCCAGCAAAGACCTTTATTCTGCTCCCATTGAAAAACGCAACAAGTTTTTATTTGATCTAGCCAGTAGGCTGGAAGCCAATGAGAAGCAAATCATAACCCACAACGAAAAAGATTTAGAACAGGCTAAAATTGACAACTTATCATCGGCATTGATCGATAGATTGACTTTCTCGCCGGAGAGGATTAAGGGCATGGCTAAGGGAGTCCTTGAAGTTGCTGCTCTAGCCGATCCTTTGGGAGTGATGAATGAGGGCAAAGTGCTGGGCAATGGGATAACGTTGTATCAGCAGAGCGTTCCTCTTGGGGTGGTTTTGGTGATTTACGAATCTCGTCCTAATGTTACCATAGACATTGTTAGTCTGGCAGTCAAAAGCGGCAATGCAGTCGTCTTACGAGGAGGTAAAGAAGCTCTTAATAGCAATTTGTTCCTTGGTGAACTCATCAAACAATCCCTCGAAGCAACTGGGTTTGATAAAAACATTGCCAACGTGATTGCCAAGACCGATCGGGAGTTGGTGGATGAACTTCTCCAGCAGACTGAGTACATTGACATTGTCGTGCCCAGAGGAGGACCTGAGCTTATTAGAAGAGTGAGCGAGAAATCTAGCATTCCGGTTATCAAACACGACAAGGGTCTGTGTCACGTTTTCCTAGATGACAGCTATGAAAAAGAAGAGGCAATCAAAATAATTTTGAATGCTAAAGTTCAGCGGCCGGGGGTTTGTAATGCCTTGGAGACTTTGTTGATCCATGAAAACGTGAGCTATAAAAAAGAATTGCTAGCAGCCCTTCAAAAGGAGGGGGTGGAAATACGTTTGGATGAAGAGCTATACAGAGTTTTTCCCGAGCATCATTTGGCAAACGATGATGATTGGAATGCCGAGTACCTTGATTTGATCTTGTCGATCAAGCAAGTTAAAAGCGTTAACGAGGCGGTGGCGTGGATTAATCGCTACGGCTCAAAGCACACCGAAGCCATACTCACTAACCACATTCCTAATGCTGATTTTTTCAAGAAGGAAGTTGATTCAGCCTGCATTTTCGTTAATTGCTCGACTAGGTTTCACGATGGAGGGATGTTTGGCTTGGGGGCTGAAGTGGGAATATCGACTCAAAAACTCCATGTGCGTGGACCGATGGGAATAAAGCATTTGACTTGTTTGAAATACATTGGTGAAGGGCAGGGGCAGGTTAGGACCTAGTTTAAAACTTAGTGAATCGAGCTAAAGTAGATTAAGTTTCTTTAGAAGTTAAGGTTTCTTTTATGCCTTCGTATAAAAGGTTATTGCTTTTCGCTCATAAGGGCGAGGCGAGTCGCTTCATCGCTGGGTTGAAACTGAAATTAGTTCCTGGAACGACTAATTTTTATGAAAATCATGATTACTTTTTGCTCCTTTGTGGCGGAGATAGGAAGCATCTTCTCTATCGTTTGGTTAGGATTCTAACTTCTCATCATCGATCTTTAAAGGAAGTCATTAATTTAGGCATTTGCGGGGCAGTTGAGCCTAACATCGCTTTAAATAGTTTCTGGGCAGTAAAAACGGTCTATGCCTATGAAGGAAACCAAGTGCAGAGGAAAAGTTATTCCCTAGTCCAAGATAAAAATCTAAGGAATTTAAATTTAATGACTTTGGATTTTACTTTAAGCGATCAGAAAAAACTAAAAGAAGAAATAAGTCATTTCGCTGATTTGGTCGATAGAGAGCTTTCATTAATTGCCTTTGCCTGCGGTGAATTCAAGCTTCCCTTGCGGGCTTATAAACTCGTTAGCGATAAATGCGAAGGGGTGAGTTTGAGCGATATTAAAAAATTACCCGAGAAATATTCAACTCCTTTGTGGCGAGAATTTCTTCAAGTAGAAAAAGGTTTTTCGTCCTCAAAGGAAGAAAAAATCACTCCCATAAAAAAAAAAATAACCAACCTTTTGGGCGAAGGGTTTTATTTTACCAATAGCCAAAAAATTATTTTCCATAAGAAGTTAGCGGCTTTAGCCAATGTGGAAAAACTCAACGATTGGGTCAACTTGATTACTGAGATAGACGCTCTAAAGGTCACGGCGAAGCAGAAAACGCAAAAATTATTGAAGGAGCTTGAAATTGAGGCTAATAGTTTTAGCGTTCGTTTCCAAAAAAAATTCCAAAGCTTAGTCCCGCCAGCCTTAAAGGAAAAACAAATAAAAGTAGATTGCTTTTCTTTAGAAGGGAATAAGTTGAAAGTGATGTTTGAAACAACTTCAGTTCGAGAACATGAGGAGAAAATGGAAGTGCTGGCTAAAGTGAACTTTCAAAAACTTTTCGATTTATTGAACGGAAAAATAAATGTTTAGCAAAATATTTGTTGAGAAAGGGATTTTCTCCCATCCTAGAGTGGACCATATTGTAAATTTTTTCCAACAGAAACCAGTTATGATTGATAAAGTTGAAAAAATCTTTGGCAGGGTCAAAAAGCCTTATTTGGACAAGAGGAGCGATCTCAATCTTTTCATTGGCGAAAAAAAGGGTCAATTACTCAAACTAGCCCCTCCCTCTTATGGGATGAGGCAGCAAGAAAACACTGAGCATTTCTACTTTATTCACGCTTATAACTGCATTTACGAATGCGAATATTGCTATCTGCAGGGTTATTTCTCCTCCCCCGATTTGGTTTTTTTTATTAATCACGAAGAAATTCTCTTGGAAATGGAAAGGAAAATAACCCAATATCCGGACAAGAAATTAGTTTTTCACGGGGGAGAGTTTAGCGATAGTTTGGCTTTTTCGCATATCACCAACGAACTGCCGGTTTATTGGGATTTTTTTAAAAAACACCCGCAAGCTGTTTTGGAACTAAGGAGCAAATCAAATAACTTAAAAGCCATTTTGGCTTTGGAAAGTTTGCCTAATGTCGTGGTTAGTTTTTCTTTGTCACCAGAAAATGCCATTAAACGCTACGAGCACAAGACTCCATCGTTGAAAAGTCGTTTATTGGCCATGAAAAAACTTCACGAGAAAGGTTTTAGCTTAGCAGTTCATTTCGATCCTATTTTCTATCATAGCGAAGTGAAGAGCGAATATAGGGATTTGATCAAGGAATTAAAAATTTCTTTGGGGGATTTAAATTTTCTAAGGTATTTATCGCTGGGGGTGGTGCGTTTTCCCAAGAATATTTTTAAACAAGTGAAAATGAATTACCCCGCAAGCGCTTGGCTGAACGAAGATTTGAAATTTTCTCAAGGCGACAAAGTTAAATACGTTAAACCACAAAGAAAATGGCTGCTTAATTCAGTGTTTAAAGAGCTCATTCAAAGCGAGTTAGCTCCCCAAAAGATTTATTTCTGCATGGAATCTTAATTAAATCCCTAGATTCTGCTTTTTAAAGCAGGAAAACCATTTTCATGATTTATGGTTTATTTATGGTTTAAAAATTTAAAATTTACTTTTGTTACTTTGTTTGGGAAAAAATATGCTACAATTAGGGCACATCTTGAATATCGGAAGGATTTAAGAAAAACTTTAACTTTGGAGTAAAAAAATGGTTATAAAAAACAATATATCTGCCCTCAACTCAGTTAGAGTTCTGGATAATCGTGATAATGTTATCAACAGGAATATTCAGCAACTTTCTACTGGCTTGAGGATTAATAAGGCAGCTGATAATCCAACCAACTTAGCGGTCTCGGAAAAATTCCGTTCGCAAATTGGTGGTTTACAGGCAGCTAGCAGGAATGCTAATAATGGTATTTCGCTCATTCAAACCGCTGAAGGTTATTTGACTGAAAGTCAAAACCTCGTTAGGAGAATAAAAGAATTAGCAGTTCAAACGGCTAATGGAGTTTATCAGGACCAAGATAGGCAATTGGCTCAAACGGAAGTGAACGAATTAGTGGCTGAAGTCAACCGAGTGGGTCAAGTGGCTAATTTTAATGGTTTGCCATTGCTTGATGGTCGGTTTTCTCGGCCGGATGCGAATGGGGGTTCACCCATAGCGACTTCGCTTTATTTTCAAGTCGGAGCAAACAGCGACCAAAGAGTCAGGGCCTACATAGCAACTTTTAGTTCTGCTGCCTTGGGAATAGATAATATTTCGCTCTCTACCATTGATCAATCGCAAAGAGCCATTACATTGGTGGATGAGGCTTTGAATAGAATCAATAGTCAGAGGGCTGACTTGGGGTCTTACGAAAATAGGCTGGAAAGCGTTGTTAAGTCAGTGGACTTGGCGGTTACTAACTTTCAGTCAGCGGAGAGTAAGATCAGGGACTTGGATATAGCAAGTGCGGTGGTTGATTTTTCTAGGAACACCATTGTCAATCAAGCTAATATCGCAGCCCTAGCTCAAGCCAATTCTAGAGCCCAATCAGTACTTTCTTTATTACAATAGGAAAGTTGCTTAAGAAATAAGTTTTTATTTTTTCGTCGTAAAAATGTTTTTCATTTAATAAACCACCAACTTGCTTTGGTGGTTTATTAGTCTCGGTTTCAAGAAGATATGGATTATTATCACATTATCACTTATGGTTGTCAGATGAATAAGAACGATTCTGAAAGGATGAGTGGGCTTTTGGAGAACATTGGTTTTCTACCGACGGAAGATTGGCGAGAAGCGAGCTTAGTTCTAGTTAATACTTGTTCTATTAGAGATAAGGCTGAGAGAAGGGTCTGGGGTAAATTTCATGAGTTAAATCATTTTCGTAAGAAGAACAATTTGACCATGAAGCTGGCTATGATGGGATGCATGCCGCAGCACGCTAAGAAGTTTATCCAAGAAAAACTCGGTTTTTTGGACTATGTTGTGGGAACGAACAACATGGAAGAACTTCCTTATTTGATGAAGGAAGATGTTCCCTTTGAAAAGCAGTTCAGTAAGTTGAGAATAAAACGCCGAGCCAAGGAAGTCGCGAGGTTTGAAGAGCAGCTAAAAAGTCAAAAGAGACAAATGGAAAAGAAGGCTTGGGTTTCCATTCAGTTTGGCTGCAACAAGGTTTGTAGTTTCTGCATTGTCCCTTTCACGAGAGGAAGAGAGATATCTCGTAAAAAGGAAAACATTTTTCAAGAAGTTGACGAATTGGTAAAAAATGGCTTCACTGAAATCGTTCTCTTAGGTCAAAACGTTAATTCATATGGTCTCACCATTTACGACGATTATGATTTTGCTAATTTGTTAGAAGACATTGCTAAGAAATTTCCTAGTTTGAAGAAAATTAATTTCTTAACCTCTTATCCTAGTGACGTGACGGAAAGGTTGGTTGAAGTGATCGCTAGTCATGAGAACATCACTAAAGAGATTCATTTTCCACTGCAGCATGGCGACGATGCTATCTTGAAACTCATGGATAGGAACTACACGGTGGAAGAATACCTTGCGAAAGTGGAGATGATCCGTAGGAAAATTCCCCAAGTGAGCTTAGGGACTGACTTGATCGTGGGTTTTCCGGGGGAAGAGGAAGAGCATTTCGCTAAAATGCTAAGCACACTGGCGAAAATTAAGTTTGATTTTGCTAATACGGCTGCTTACTCCATTCGTCCGGGCACGAAGGCTGCTAGAATGGGAAATCAGGTCGCTGAAGGAATTAAAAAAGATCGCCTCTATCGTCTAAACAGGTTCTTAGATGAACTTTATCAAAATAAAAAAATAGCTTAAAAAGAAAAATATTTACTTTATTTTCTTTTGAAAAAGGGACAGCGTTTTTCCACCAAGGGATTTAGTTTCATCATTCCTCATCGAGAGGATGAAGAGGTTACGAAACTCGTTGATGAAATAAAAAGGATTAGCAATAAATTAAAAATACCTCATGAAATAATAGTGACCTCGGGCAATCATCCCAGCCGGCAGAGAAATGTTTCCGTTGAACGAGCGAGTAAAGAGTATCTATATTTTCTGGACAACGATTCTAAAATAAACGAAAAGTCCTTGAAACTGGCTTATGAACTTCTTTTGAAAGAGGAGAAGGTTAGCATTTTAGGAGGTCCCTGCTTATTATTAAAGCCGGGCACGTTTTTTGAGTTATGCGTACAGGCGACTTTGTCTAATAAGCTAGTGGTGGGCAAAATATCCTCTAGGTATAGTGCCGTTGGAGCAAAAAGGCTGACGAATGACTTAGAGATTATTTTATGCAACTTAATCATCAAAAGAAGCGATTTTCAGGAGATAGGGGGTTTCAACGTTAAATTGTATCCTAATGAAGAGAACGATTTGGTGAATAGGTTTTTAGCGCAAAATAAGAAGATTTTGTATCATCCCGAGTTTTACGTTGAAAAGCCTCATCGCAAAAATTTAAGGCAATTCATTAAGCAGATGGGCACTTATGGCTTGGGGAGAGCGGAGCAAACGAAGGCTAATTCAAAGAAAGTTTATTTTTATTTGCTAGTTTTGATTTTCATGTTTCTGCTAACGTTGGTTTACGTTCCTTTGGATGCTTTGTTTAAGCTCGTTGAGAATGGGATTTTTTTTTATAGTTTGTATTTATTTTACGTTTTTGCTAAAAGTTCAGCTAAGGAAAAAATCTTTTTATTTTACTTGCCTTTGACGACTTTTTGCTGCCATTTTTGCTATTTAGGTGGCTTTTTGATTGGCTTGTTGAAGAGAAAATTTAGAGTGGAAGCAAAGAAAGAAATAGTTTATAAATTAAAAGTCTTTAAATAGGAAACTAGCGAATTACTTTAGTCGTTCAGCCCTAGCAGCAAACTTTTCCACTGAAGGTTGGTCGGGATCTATCATGAGTGACTTCTGCCATGTTTTCAAAGCGAAATCGTAAAATTTCAACTTATAATAAATCGACCCTTCAATGTTGTAAAGCCTTGTGTTTAAGGGAAATAGCTTCCTGAGAGCACTTATTCTCTTGAGAGCCACTTCGTAGTTTTCATCCTGTACCAACCTAACAATTTTTATCAATCCCAACACCAAATAGGAATCGTCTTTTTTTTCCGGAGTTGGCGGCTTGACGACTGGATTACTGACAACGACTTCATTGGGTTTAGTGGTGCTGCCATTCTTTTTCGTTTGATTGTTTTCTTCTTTTTTTATTATAATGAAGATTTCATTCCTAGATTTTTCAGTGGAGTTAGTGACTGCTTTGCTTGGTTGCTTAAGGGAAATAGTGTTGTTGGTTGGGTTATTCCTATAAAAGAAGTTTTCTATATTAAAAATGATATTGCTATCTCCTTGGTTGGTGATAATGGTTTGTGGAAAGATGTTTAAGGGTGGAGTGACGACTGGTGGTGGAGTGACGACTGGTGGTGGAGTAACAACTGGCGGCGGCGTTATAACTGGCGGTGGGTTAATGGTGGTTTGCTGAGTGATATTACTGGGAGGAGTGTTATTGGGAGGGTTTGTTGCACTAGGGGCGGGAGTGGTAGATGGTGGAATCGTCTGGGTTGGTAGGATAGTCTCAGATAACTGAATTGATGGGGAGGGGGTAGTTGACAAAGCGGGTTCACTCTGGGCATTAGTTAGGTTTAGTGAGATGGGGCTGTCGGATGGAGTTGTTTGAGTCTGTTGAGTTTGTTGAGTTTGTTGAGTTTGTTGAGTCTGCGAATTAGTTTCGCTGGTCAAAGCAACTTCACTTGATGGGGTGGGGGTGGTTTCACTGGGCGTTTGTTCACTAGGGGTTTGCTCATCGGTGGTTGGCAAGCTTTCATCATCATCATTCTCAAATAGGGAATCAACATCCAAAATGTAATCTATGTTCTTGTCCTGTATGATTTCGTTAATGACTCTTTCATTGTTTCCCGATGTTTCGGTGTCTTGAGGGAACAAACCGAACGAAAGCAAAGAAGTAAAAAGCATTAAAAAGTTAATTTTTTTCATGATTTTATTTTTATGGTAACCTGTTTCATATTTCAAATCGATATTTAAAACCGACGCTAAAAGCAAAATTATTTTCCACAGTGGGTTGAATAAAAGGAACGATATTTATTTCAAAGAAAACGTTGTAATCAGCGTTGATAATAAAATTATTGCCTATGGCTATGAGGTTTAAAGCGGTGGTTTCTAAGGAAACGAAATTATAACTAACGCTAATCAATCCAACGCGGAAAGTTAAGAAATACTCTAAGGCATTATAATTGACTTTAAACCATTCCAGAACATCTAAGTTCAAGCTAACTCCAGTTAAAAAAATAGCCCTTGTTTCAAAATCATCGACATTGGATAAGTTAATAAAAGAGGCTCCAAAATAGAAAAAAAATACCAGTTCTAACTTACTACTCAGCACATTAAAAGTTCTCCCTAGGCTAACGTCAAGAAGAAAAGGGAAGTCCCTTAAATCTAAACTCAAAGCGGGATGAATGCCAACCAAAACGAATGAATTGCTTGTTCTCCAAACTACCGACCATTTGCCTTGCCAGAGGTTCTCATGCCTTTCGATGTTTTTTATTTGAATGACTAGTTCTAGTTTGTTTTTTTTTAGATTGACATTAACGATAGCATATTTGGTTGCCCCTAGGGCCTTGGTCAGTTCATCTATTTCCTCTTGGTCTTTGGGATTAACAAATTTCAAGCCATCTAGGGACTCGTTTAAAACAACTCTATTGAGGGCCCTAATGGATTTAACGAAATGAAAAAACCGGTTTTCTTGGTAAATGGCTTCAATGGACTTTAGCAAGTATTCTCTATGCCTGCTTTTGAAATAAAAATCGTTTCCTAAAAAGTTAAAACCAGCAAGGATTACTCGCTCGGCTAAATCCTTTGCTTCAATGGCTTTGTCGATGTCCCTTGTTGCTCTTTCAATGAGAAGATCAATGCTGCTATACATGCTTTTGTTCTCAGGATCTGCATCGGAGGCTGAATTTTGGGCAAGCAAAACTACCGAATTTAGGCAGAACAGCAGAGCAATCGTTCTTATCAATCTAATATTCATCTTCATTAGATTTTCGTATGATTAAATGGCAAATTTTAGAAAAACCAAATGAAAGACCAGAAAATTTTTAAAAAGTCGTTAATTTAAAAGATGGTTAACTCTCTATGACGACTTTTCCCTTGGTGATCTTTGCTTGACACAACAGCCTTTCGCCTTCATCGAGGCCATACATCTCCTCGGCTTCGTTAATGGGAGTCAAATTTTCCATCCCCGATTTTATTGTGGTTAAACACGTGCCGCATTTTCCCTCTGTGCAGCTAAAAGGAACTCCCAATTGCTCAGCAGCGTCAATCAAATGCTGATTCGCTTCTACAAGAACGCTTTCCTTGCCATTAGATAATTCAACTTTTTCTTTTTCCATTAAACTCCCCTATTAACATATTCATAAAAATGTACTTTTTGAACTATAAGCCGAATTCTGTAAAAATTGCTTTTCGAAGCTCATTTCTCTTGTTTCATTGTCGCCAATAAACTTAAGCGATTCACCCAACCAATGCCCGATACTAGGCATTTGCTTTTAAGCACAGGTTCATTTAATCTTGCTCCAGGTGGGGTTTACAGTGCCAGTTTTATTGCTAAAACCGCGGGGGTCTCTTACACCTCCTTTTCACCATTGCTCGCTTATGATAGCGGGCTGTGTATTTTCTGTTGCACTTTCCATCTTTTTGCGAAAAAATTCCAGTTATTAGCTGGCACCTTGTATCTCGGAGTTCGGACTTTCCTCAGTTTCATATTCTATTTATAAAACTGCGAACTTCCGTCCAAAAAGTACATGGCAGAATTATAAAATGAAACTACAATCCATTGTAAGATTTAGCAACGAAAGGAGAGTTTGCTTGACTCAAGTTTTGGGGATGCATGTGAAATTTTGAAATCGATCAGCGAGGGCAAATTAAAGGAAAAAGTTAAATTAAACCTTCATTCAAGACTACCATGGGAAAAGCAGCTTTAGTCAAAATGCTTAAGACGCCACTCATACTCATTGCTAGGTTAATCGTAAGATTTTAAGGGATGAAAATTTAATTTGCCACGAGATTTATTGGGTTTTTTGGGAGCAAGGTTAAACGTTTTTAACGAAGGGATGACAACCTAGGACTTATGGTTATCAATAAGACTAAAGTCATTGCTACCCTAGGACCCGCCATTAAGAAAAAAGAAATTTTGGCGGAAGTATTGGATGGGATCGACGTTTTGCGTTTCAATTTCTCTCATCTCTCTCCCGAACAGGCTAGAAAAGACTTAAGATTGGTTAGAGCCGTGCTTGCTCGAAAGAAAAAACAAATAGGGTTTTTAGCCGACTTAAAAGGGCCGGAAATTCGCACTGACAACAACGAATACTTTATAAAAAACGGGGAGATATATAAAATAATTCACGGGCAAGGAGATCCGAGCAACAACGAAATCGGTATAGATTTTGCTGGATTGGCTAAAAAAATTACTTCAGGGCATTGGCTAAAGGCTGACGATGGGGGAGTTGAGTTTAAAGTTAAAAAAATAGAGAAGAAATCCGTTTTTGCTGAAGCAAAAAACGATTACTCCCTTAAAAGCAGAAAGTCGTTCAACGTGGTGAAAACTCACTTGGGCTTGCCAATAATAAGCCAGAGGGATAAAGAGAATTTAGCTTTCATAGCGAAGGAGAATTTTTCTTGGGTGGCGGCTTCTTTTATTAGTTCTAAAAAGGATGTTCTGGAAATTAGGAAATTTTTAAAAGGGCAGGGCAGCGAAATCCCCATCATCGCTAAAATAGAAAACTATTCTGCTATTCAAAACATTGATGAAATAATCGAGGTTTCTGAGGGAATAATGGTGGCTAGGGGAGATTTGGGAGTCGAGTATTCTTATGCCGAAGTTCCCATTTTGCAGAGAATGATCGTTGAGAAAAGTCAGCGGAAAGGTAAAGTCATCATAGTTGCCACTCAAATGCTTGACAGCATGATTAAAAATCCCTCTCCTTCCAGACCAGAGGCTACTGATGTATCAACTGCCGTCGTCAGTCGAGTGGATGCAGTCATGTTGTCGGGAGAGACTGCTAATGGGGCTCATCCTTTGAAAGCCATTGAAGCAATGAACAACATTATTAACAAAACAGAGGAAAACCTCCATCGTTTGAGGGACAAAGTCTCCCTGATTCCTTTTGAAAGAAAACATGAGATAATTCCCTTTTTGAAATATGGCATCAATCTCGCTCAGCTCATTGAGTCTAAATGCACCATCACTTTAAGCGAAAGAGGAAAGTCGCCGGTTTTTTTATCAGCCTTTAAAGCTAATCAGTTAAACGTGGTTGCTACTTCTAATGTGGAACTTTTTCATCGGATTCATCTCTACTATGGGATTTACCCCGTTTTGATCAACAAAACTTTTTCTCGTAAGAAAAATTCTCAAAGCGAGATTTTAGAAATCGTGTTGGAAAGGCTAAAGGAAAACGAAATAGTCAGCAGAGATGATTCTATCGTTTTTCTTTTCTCATTCATTTACAAGAACGTCTATAGAGGGATTAATTCCATTAGAGAAATAAAAGTATGTTAGGATTATAACGTTCTTCTTTTCCCTCGTTGTTTTAAATCCTCAAAATTAGTTTCCTTAAATTGGTTGCTTAAAATTGGTTTCGTTAAAGTGGTGGTTTTTGTTGTTGTTCTTGTCTATTGTTTGGGGGACATCTTTCTTTTTAATTAAGAAGGGACTGATTGCTTTAACTCCTTTGGAATTGGGGACTTTGAGAATGGCTAGTGCGGCGATTTTTTTGATCCCTTGGGCTTTGTTTTCTTTAAAGAAAGCCATCAGGCTCTCAAAAGAAAAAATGTTTTACGTTCTACTGAGTGGGATATTTGGCATGTTCATTCCCTTCATCCTATTTCCCATTGCCCAGACTAGAATCTCTAGTGGTCTAACGGGAGTTTTGAATGCCGCAGTGCCTTTGTTTGTTTTGATCATTGCGTTCTCGTTTTTTAAGGCACGTTTTAAGAAAATAAATTTTATCGGGGTTTTCGTTGGTTTCTTGGGAGTTACTTTTTTAATTTTGGGCGAATTTAGTTTATCTGCTTTAAGCGAGATTGATTATTATGCTTTCTACGTTATCTTGTGCACTATTTCCTATGCCATCAACATTAACTTGGTTAAATTTAAAATTAAAAACTTTGATATCGCAGTGCTCACTAGTTTCTCCTTTTTTTTCCCCGGTGTATTAGCCGGGATTATTTTAATGGCCGGGACTGAATTTAGCGATCATTTGCTTGATTGGGATGCACATAAAAATAGCATTGTTATTGTTGTGATTTTGGGGGTCGTCAATAGCTCTTTGGCGATGCTTCTTTTCAATAAAATCATTAAGGGCACCAATCCTTTGTTTGCGAGCTCAGTTACTTATATAGTTCCCGTGATTGCCGTTATCATAGGGAGTTTTGATGGGGAGACGCTCACTTTCGTGCAGATAGTTAGCATTGCGATCATTTTAACGGGAGTTTATTTGGTTAATAAAAAGTAATTTTTTTAATGAAAGAAAAGCAAAAAACTCGTTCAGTAGAAATCATTTCCATCGGGGATGAGTTGTTAAATAGTGGCAGGTTAAACACCACCGCCCCGCATATGAGTAAAATTTTAACTGGTCTGGGGTTTCATTGCTCCATTCACACCCTCAGCGATGACGTAGAAAAATTAACCAATTTCCTCAAAAGTAGCCTAGCGGACATCATCATAACTTGCGGCGGATTGGGCCCTACTCAAGACGACAATACTTTGCTGGCGATAAGCCGTGCTTTCAAGCAACCGCTTGTTTATCATGGAAAGCATTTGGCTTTTTTAAAAAAAATTCAACTAAAAAGGAATTTAAGCGAGCGGTTTCTCAAGCAAGCTCTGTATCCAGAAAAATTTAGCCTTGAAAAAAGCGACTGGGGAACGGCACCTTTTTTATACTGCCTCAATCCCAAGAACTTTAGATGTGAATTGATCGTCTTGTTGCCGGGAGTGCCTTTGGAAAATATAAACCTATTCGAAAAAAAGACCCTTCCTCTATTAAAAAAACATTTCGTTAACGATGCTCTTTTCATTAAAAATTTGAAAATTCTTGGAATACCAGAATCAATCGTGGAAAAAAGAATAGAAACTCTAGTTTTTCCTACAGATGAAATAAGCCTAGCTTTTTTACCTAGTGCTGGGGAGTTGTTGGTTCAACTCAAAGGAAAAAATGATAAAAATTTGCTTAATCTTAGGAGAAGGATAAAAAAATTATTTCCCGATCAAGTGGTTTATTTTTCCGATCAACCAGTTAGTTACGTTCTTCATCGCTATTTTATCAAGCAAAAAATGCGTTTGGGTTTCGTTGAATCTTTGACGGGGGGACTTTTTACCCAAGAATTCATCCAATATCCCGATTCATCGAAATATTTGGATAGCAGTCTTGTTACTTACAGCAATGAAGCTAAAAATGAATTAGGTGGTGTAGGCAGAGTCATTTTAGAGAAACATGGGGCGGTTTCTCCTGAAACAGCGATGAATTTAGCGAAAAATCATTTGTTGAAAAGGAATTTGGACTTGGCATTGGCTCTCACTGGAGTGGCTGGTCCATCGGCAGTACAAGAAAATGTCTTGAAGAAAGTGGGGTTGGTGTACTTGGCAATCGCTCATAAAAATGCTTCAGCCGAAGTGACCTTAGAATATCGAAAATTATCCTTAACTGGGAATAGGGATCAGATTAGAGAGAAAACCATAAAAAGAGCCTTGATTTTTCTAGCCGAACGTTTCCTAAAATCTTCGTCAAATCAATAACTGATGGCATAAAAAGAAAGTTAGCCAATCGGGGAAAGGCAAGTAATTTTTCTCGTTCAGGTGATTATTTGGCGTTAAAAATAACATTTTTAACGGATTGGTAGGTAGGTTTACCCTTGACAAAGAAAAGACATGATTATATAATTATCAATCCATTTACCCCCTAGGGGGATGAATGGATGTAAAAAAAAAATTTAAATTGGTTGCAGTTTAGGTTTTAGTAAAAATATAGATAGGAGGATTTATGGAATCTAAAAACGAACAGCATTGGAAAAAGACCAAGTCTCTCATGGTCACAGTGCTGGTTATTTGGTTTTTTTTTAGTTTTGTTATTCACTTTTTCGTTAATGCACTCAATGGAGTTTCATTTTTAAACTTTCCGTTTGGGTTTTACATGGCCGCTCAAGGCTCCTTGATAGTCTTTGTCGTGCTTATTTTTTGGTTTGCTAAAAAGCAGAACCAAATTGATGAAGAGTTTGGGTTTGATGAAGACGGGAATTGAAGGAGGTGTAGGACATGAGTGGAAGTGAAAAAAAAGAAGGCTTTATTAATAACTTAGGAAAAATCTATGCTCTCTATACGGGAGTTTTCATTGGAGTCGTTATTGTATTAGCGATTTTAGAGCAACTGGGAGTTCCCGATGTAGTCATAGGGTATGCTTTTATTGTCTTAACGGTAGGAGTTTACGCATTGATTGGTATCTTGTCGAGAACCGCCCAAGTCTCGCAGTATTACGTGGCGGGTAGGCAAGTCCCTCCAGTTTTTAACGGTATGGCTACAGCATCCGACTGGATGTCTGGTGCCTCTTTCGTTGGTTTGGCTGGTTCTCTCTACATTTTAGGCTATGATGGATTAGCTTTTGTTTTAGGCTGGACCGGTGGTTACGTTTTAGTGGCGGTTTTGCTAGCGCCTTATTTGCGGAAATTCGGTGCTTACACGGTGCCGGACTTTCTAGGAACTAGGTATCAAGGAAATGCGGCTCGAGTCATGGGGATCGTTGTTCTCTTCGCTTGTTCCTTCACTTACGTTACTGCTCAAGTTTATGCCTCGGGGATCATCGCCTCAAGGTTTTTGGGTCTCCCTTTCGAAGTAGCGGTGTTTTTTGGTTTAGCTGGCATTTTGGTTTGTTCTATGTTAGGGGGAATGCGGGCAGTGACTTGGACGCAGGTGGCTCAATACATCATTTTGATCATCGCCTATTTAGTGCCGGTGGTTATCTTATCTGCTAAAGTTACTGGAGTTCCGATTCCTCAATTGATGTATGGCGATATTTTGGAAAGAATAAGCGCATTGGAAAGTCAGCAGGGAATCGTGAAGTCGCACATTGCTCCTTTCGTTACCTATAATAAGATTAACTTTTTTGGGTTAATTTTCTGTTTGATGTTGGGAACGGCTTCTCTGCCGCACATTTTGATGAGGTTTTTCACTACTCCGAGCGTTAAGGCTGCGAGGATTTCTGTGGGATGGGCTTTGTTTTTCATTTTCTTATTGTATTTCACAGCTCCAGCGTATGCTGCATTTGCTAAATATGAGATTCTCTCAAACGTTGTTGGAAAGGAAATTTCTAGTCTTCCGGATTGGGTAGCAATCTGGGGTGATATTGGATTGATTAACATCACTGACACAGGAGACGGTATCCTACAATGGTCGGAGTTTAGTATCAATCGCGACGTGGTCGTTTTAGCGACTCCAGAGATTGCCGGGCTGCCTTATGTGATCGCAGGTTTGGTTGCTGCTGGCGGATTAGCGGCTGCTTTATCCACGGCTGATGGTTTGTTATTGGCTATCGCTAATGCGCTTAGTCACGACATTTACTACAGGATGATTAATCCTAATGCTAGCACTAAAAAAAGGTTAGCTACTGCTAAAGTTATTTTGTTATGCGTTGCTTTCTTAGCTGCGATAACGGCTAGTACTAGACCGAGTGATATTTTATCCATGGTTGCTTGGGCTTTTTCTATTGCCGCCTCAGGTCTTTTTGTGCCGTTGGTTTTGGGAGTTTGGTGGAGAAGAACTACTAAAGAAGGTGCCATTGCTGGTATGATTACTGGTTTCGTGGTTTGTATGTTCTACTTGGTAGTTACTCGCTATTTTCCACAACTCGGTCATGACGTTTTCGGCATGTCAGTTTTCAATGAGGCGAACGGAGTAGTTAGGGATAACGTAGGTTACTTTACGATTAGAAACATCTCTGCTGGTCTTTTTGGCATCCCCGCTTCTTTCATCGTAACCTATGTGGTTACTTTGCTGACCCCCAAACCCCCACAAGAAATCAGCAATCTAGTGGATAACATTAGGGTGGCTAAAGGTGGTGACTCAACTGATGAAAGTTATAGGGAAGGAGGAATTGCTTCTTCTTAAGTAGCAATTGTTCGTAAAGAAAAATTTTTTGAAAATCCTTCAACTTGCTTTATAAGAGTGGGTTGCGGAGAATTGTTATCGCTCTCGTTTCTGTGTCGTTTTGAAACGAGAGCGATTCGAAGATGACTGGCGAATTTCTTTTTTATCAAGTTAGCAATTATCTCTTGTCGGTGCTAATGTGGACTTTGTTAGCAAGGATGATCTTGATGCTTCTAATAGGTGGGCATAAGTTGGATAATTATATTTATCGCTTTTTTTGCCAACTGACGGATTGGTATTTGAACTTGATTTCTATCATCACTCCTAGGTTCATGCCTCCTTTCTTAGTTCCTCTCTACGGAATTTTTTTCGTTATTTTGTTTCGCATAGTTTTCTGGATCGTGATGTATAATTTGGGACTTGCTCCTAGATACTTCAACTGAGCGATTCTTTTTCTCAAGTAAAATTTCTAAAAGTTGCTTATTAAAAAAATTAACGAAATGCCTCTTCGTTATGCCCTCATAGTAAATGACGAAACCTTGTTCACTATTGGGAGTAAAACTCATCGTTTTTTAAAAGAATCCGACTTTGATGAAGAATCTCCTTTGGACGAGCAGTTAAAAAAAATAGCTAAAAAAGAGTTTCATTCTCTTTTAGAAGATTTAGTGGCTTATTTGGCTAAGAGAGAAGTGTCTCCTAGAAAATTAACGGATTGGTTTTTTAAACGCAAGGTTCATCCAAGGTTTGAGCAAAAACTAAGAGCAAAAGTTAAAAAAAATGGATTTTATGCGCCGCTTCGATTTTTAACTCGCTTCTTAGAATATCGTTTTGAAACCGCTAAAAAACCATGGTGGTTAGTGAAGCAAGAACTTTTAAGGGAGGGCTTTAGTCGTGACGAAATAGAGCAAAATTCTTTTAACGACTTGCGTATGTTAAAAGATTTTTATCGAAATAAAAAAATCCCCCCCATCCCTTTGTTTGAAAAGAAATTGAAAAATCGAGGGTTTGATTATGAAACCATTCGTTCACTCATCGCCTTTTTAAAACAAAGTCAAAACTTGGATTAATTGTAGCTTCCTGCTATAAAGGCAAGTTCTAGCAAGTTCTAGCGAGTTATAAGGCTTGGGATTTTGTTATGGCAAGATTTAGTTTCATGTTAAATTCTAACCCAATGAAAACCCCTGAAGAAAAAAACTCTCAACTAGGTTCTAAACCCAAGCTTGGTTATAGGACTGGCTTGTTTTTCTTTACGGTAATCATTGGCATTTGTAGTTTATCTTATGAATACACTTTTTCTAAACTCAGCTCTGATTTACTAGGCTCTAGTCACGCACAATGGGCTTTGATAATAGGGATCATGCTGCTCGCTATGGGATTAGGGGCTGATTATCAAAAAAGAATGGGAGACAAAAATCTTTTCTCCAATTTTTTTTTTTTAGAAATTCTTCTCTCTATTCTAGGTGGCTGGGGGCCATTGTGCCTGTATTTTATTTTTGCGGAAAATCGTGAATACTACTTGCTGGGTCAGTTTTTCTTTACGTTTTCTACTGGCTTCATCATTGGATTAGAAGTACCCATTCTCTTACGCCTGAATAAAAAGCACAGTGGTCCATTAAAAATGAACTTGGCTCAGATTTTCCAAGCTGATTACATAGGGGGGTTTTTAGGTTCGTTATTGTGGATTTTTATTTTAATACAATATTGGAGTAGCACTCTGCAGGTAGGTTTTTCTCTTGCCCTCATCAATCTTTTGGGTTTAGCGTTAGCTTTGATCATTTTCAAGAATTACTATGCTAGGAAGAAACTACTTTGGTTCATTCTTATTGCCACTGCTTTCGTTCATTCAATGGGTTTATTTTACTTCCCGCGAATAAACCTTTATCTGGAACAAAAACTTTTCCGCGATTTAGTCATTCACTCTGAAACGAGCCCCTTTCAGCAAATAGTGGTCACCAAAAGCAAGGCCGACCATTATTCTTTGTATTTGAATGGTCATCTTCAATTCAATACTCAAGATGAATTTGTTTATCACGAATTTTTAGTTCATCCAGCTGCTCAATTGGTTAAAGATAGGGAGAATGTGCTTATTTTGGGAGGGGGTGACGGTTTGGTAGCCAGAGAAGTTTTGAGATACAGCGAAGTAAAAAACGTGGTTTTAGTGGACATAGATTCCACCATAACGGATTTGTTTAAAAATCACCCCGTGCTTCGTGAGATAAACGACAATAGTTTCGGTGGTAGCAAAACGGCTCACCTCACTAATCAAGGATTTTCTCTCGAAAGTGGCAAAGAACCATTTGTCATACCCGACCAAAGGCAAGTTTTAAGCGATGATGGCTCGGGGAAAGTGTTTTTTCAAATTTTAAACTTAGATGCTTATGTAGTGGCTCAACAAATGATTGGGAACTACGACCTGATTATTTTAGACTTTCCCGATCCTCATGCTCCTGTTTTGGGGAAACTTTATTCGCTCTCTTTTTATTCATTTTTAAGAAAAAAATTAAACCCGGGAGGAATCTTGGTTCAGCAATCTAGTTCGCCTTTTTTTGCCAAGAAAGCTTTTTTGCTCATCGGTCGCACTTTAGAAAAAGCAGGCTTTAAAGCCATTCCCTACCGAGCGAACGTTCCTAGTTTTGGTCTTTGGGGTTGGTACATAGCTTATTCAAAAAACGATCCTTATTTTGAAGATTTTCAAGTTAAGCTGGATCGCTTGTCCTTAAAAGATGTGGAGGTTAATCATTTAACGGGAGCGTTGATTAGAAACTCCTTTGCTTTTCCTAAAAATTATTTCGTTAATCAAGTAGATGATTATAATTCCATTATTAATAATTTAATTCATCGTTATTACTTAGACGGCGTTAAGAATTTTTAATTTTTAAACTTTTTTTAAAGCCATTTTAATACCCCATTCTGCGAACGCTTAAGGGAAGCATGCTAAAATTAATCTCGAATGGAGGAACTAAATCAGGTTTTCGATCAGTTAAGAAACGATCTGCCTTCGTCGTTTCTCGGTTTTGTCGTCTCTTTTCTCGTGTTGTCGTTTTTTATTTCATGGGAAATCTTTTTAAAACCTAGGCGAGTCACTTGGAAAAAACGGAAGAGATCTTATAGGAACAATTTTTTAATTTTAATTTTCAATAATTTTTTTCTGTTTCTTATTTCAGGAACTTCTCTTTATTGGGTAGCCGTCAATTCTTCTTCGGGATTGCTAAATGAGTTAAAAAACCCAGCCATGAAGTTTGTCGTTTCGCTTCTTCTCTTTGATGGGATAGTTTATCTTTGGCATATCTTGAATCATAAAATCCCTTTTCTTTGGAGGTTTCATAGTTGTCATCACAGCGACCAAGATTTGAACAGCACCACGGGCTTTCGCTTTCATTTAGGGGAGTTGTTCTTGTCTATTTTTTATAAATCTATTTTTATTTTTTTGCTTGGTTTTGAGGCTAGCTTCGTCGTTCTTTACGAGGCGGCTATTTTTTGCTTTGCTGTTTTTCATCACAGCGATTTGAAAATTCCTGCTGAAAGTAAACTGAAATACTTCATTGTGGTGCCTTCTCACCATACCACTCATCATTCTTTAACGAGGGAAAATCACGATTCTAATTACGCAGTGATTTTTAGCTTTTGGGATCGCTTGTTCAAAACTTATAACTCTTACCAGCCTAAAGAATTTGGCTTAATTAACGAGGATGAGAAACGTTTCTCTTCTTTTCTAACTTTTCCCTTTAAAAGAAAAACTAATTTAATTTTCATTGCTTTGTTTTTTTTATTGCTTTCGTTGATGCATCAATTCATCGTCAAATAGTTTTTAAATGAAGACCATTGGCTTTTTATTGTTCGATGGTTTTGACTTAATGGACTTCAGCGGTCCCTTTGAGGTTTTTTTGACTATCAATCGTTTGTTGGTTAGGGAAAAAAAATCACCTTTTTTCACCATCAAGACCATCGGGCTTAAGGAAGAGAAAAAACTAAGGCACGCTCTTGCCTATGGGGGAGTGAGAGTTAGCTATGAGTTTTGTTATCAAGAGATTGAGCATTTGGATATCTTTTTAGTCCCCGGAACCATTTCAGTGGATGAGGCTTTGAAAAACCCCGTTTTAAAAAAAGCAGTTGCCCATTTAATTTCTAAAAGCCACTTGCGTACTTCGGTATGCACTGGGGCTTTTTTCCTTGCTGCTCAGGGCTGGCTAAGGAACAGGGAGTGGACCACCCATTTTGAAGATATCTCTTATTTGGCTAAAAAATTTAACTTGCCCTTGGAGAAAGGGGTTCGTAAAAAATGGGTGGATTCTGGAGACGTGGTTACTTCTGGGGGAATAAGTTCTGGCATAGCGATGAGCCTTTATTTAGTCAGACGCTTTTTGGGGTTGGAGTGGGCTGAAAAAACCGCTAAGCAAATGGATTACCAAGTAACCTTTTGATTCTTTAGTGGATTATTCTTATTTCAGTTTTTTGGTTATTTTTAAGTATGATTATTTTTAATGAAAAAAAAATCGTTTAAATTTTGAATGGCTTGCTCATACTTCTCCCTCTCAATGACGAACTGCATATTGACTTGCCTTAGTGATTGAGAGACGCATTTAACGTTTATGTCGGCTTGACTCAAAATCATCGTGGTTTTAGCCAAAATCCCGGGAATGCTAATGTTAGTTCCGATCACTGATACCATGGCTACTTTCTCGGTGGTTATTTCGTGATACTTAGTTTTCAATTCTTCAACGAAGTTTTTTTGAACTTGGTTTTCCCAAATCACTTGTGAAATGCTGTTAGCGTTGGTGGATTTCAAAATGTAACTGATGCCATAATTGGATAAAATAGTAGCTATCTCCAAATCAAAGCCGACTTTGCCTACCATGTCTGGATCGTGAATTTCAATTAAAACGACTTTGGGAGTTCCGGTTATGATTTCAATTTTGGCTTTTTTGCCTTGATATTTTTTAGTTATTAAAGTCCCTTGATGCTGGGGTTCAAAGATATTTTTGATTCTAATGTTAATATCGTTTTTCTCAAGCGGTTTAGAGGCTTGCGGATGAATGGCTTCCATGCCCACATCAGCGAGCTGATCAGCGACGTCGTAATTGGTATATCCAACGGGAAATGCTTTTTCTGGTCCCACTATTTTAGGATCAGCAGAAGACAAATGAAATTCCTTGTGAATGATAGCTTCTTTAATTTTTTTCTTAAACTTTCTTTTAAAAGTATAAGCTACTTTACTAAAAGTAATGTCGGAATAACCTCGATCGAATCTTCTCATAATCCCGTCAATTCCCTTGACATAGCCGGTTACGAAGGGAAGGGATTTCTCTACGTCAATTTTCTTAAATTCAAATGCTAACCTTTCGTCAATGGTGAAACTTTTTTTATCTTTAAACCCCCCCAAATCTAAAAAGATTGAGTTGTACCCTAAATTTTTCAAAATATTGCTAGAATTAAAAGCAGAGTGAGATTCGCCAATGGAAGCAATGATTTCCCTAGCCGCAGCATAGAGGTTTTTTTTCACCACATAGCCAGATGATAAGACTCCATCCAAATTAATGAGCAAATCCCTTACTTGCTCAATCCTCTCCACGATGAAATCGTCAGCGACCTCTTGATCCAGTCCTAGTGGTTTTAGTTTTTCATTTAAAGACAACAAGTACTTGGTTATCTTTTTCATTTCCTTTTGAAAACCTTTTCGTTTGAGAAATTTTCGATATAACCCGTCTGCTTGCGTCTTTTTATTCTCTAATAATAAATTGGTGACATTCCCATAAGCAGAGACCACAAATATTCGATGATAAGGATTGTTTTTAACGACGAAATTATTTTCATTCAAAATGACATTTCTTAAAACTTCATCGAAATTGGACATTGAAGTTCCACCAATTTTTTCTATGGTTAGCATTTTTAGCGAGCCCTCATTGGCGAGTAAAAATTGCCTGATAATTGAAATCTGCGTAATTTAAATTAATTCGCCACTCATCTTCGTTTATTTTAGCAAGGTACAAGGAAGCGTCGTCGTCTATTCGCACCACAGGGTTCAAAATTTCATAAAAATAAAAGTTAATGTTAGTCAAAGATTGATTAGTGTAGCTCAGCACTTGATCATTAGCAGTAACATTAGTGATTTCAATGTAAAACTCGTAATCAAACCCTTTCAGTACGCTCTCATCGGGGAAAATGAGGGGATTGTAATAAATGCTATCTCGATGCTGGTGGTAGAAAACAAAATTCTCCCCATCAAAAGCCTGCTCAGCCAATTGGGGTACTGATTGGCGACTAATGGTTTGCAGAAGTTCTCCTTCATTGACAAAGGCGATTCGTTTATCGTTGTAGAAATAATATTTGTCACTCTCTGGGATGAAGACTAATTCTTCTTGAAAAGGGTTACAACTAAGAAGAACCACTAAATAGAGCAGGGGAGTAATCCTTGGTTTAACGAGCACTTGAAACGAATTTTACCATCACTTTAACTTAAACTAAAATATTTGAAATTGAATTTTTTTTTGTTAAAAATAATTTAAATTCGTAATTTTTCCAAAAAAAGATTATAGAATTAGGGATAATTCTTACTTGACTGGCAGTTTAAAAAAAAGAAAATTGAAGGAAATTTAGCAGTTGATGGGGCAGTACAAGAGTTTATCTTTTTCTGAATTGAAAGAAGATTATGAGAAAATCCTTACCGATGAGGCAAATGATTTTTTTATTCATTTGAACGAGAACTTCTCTGACCGTAGGAAGAAATTAATAGACCATCGAAATGCCTTTGCTGCCTCCCTTCATAAGGGGGCTTCATTAGGATTTTTAGAAGAAACCAAAGACGTAAGAACTTCTAGTTGGAGAGTTGCCGACATTCCACAAGAGCTCCTAAATAGGCAAGTGGAAATCACTGGTCCAGTTGACCGAAAAATGATCATCAATGGGCTTAATTCCAAAGCCATGGTTTACATGGCAGATTTTGAAGATTCCCAAAGCCCAACTTGGTCTGGAGTAATGGAGGGGCAGATCAATCTTTACGATGCGGTTAGAAAAGAGATAACTTTCACGAATCCCCAAGGGAAGGAATATAAGCTTAATCCAGAAATTGCGCTACTAATGGTAAGACCTAGGGGTCTGCATTTGGATGAGAAAAACGTCTTGTTCAACGGGGAATTGGTTTCTGCCAGCTTGTTTGATTTTGCTTATTATTTTTTTCACAATGTCCATGAATGTTTGAAGCAGGAAAGGGGAATTTATTTTTACATTCCTAAGTTAGAACATCATCAAGAAGCAATGTTTTGGCAAGAAGTTTTTGCAGCAGCCGAAAAATACTTTGACCTTCCCCAGGGAACGATTAGAGTTACGGTGTTGATTGAAACCATCACAGCGGTTTTTGAGATGCATGAAATCCTTTATCATTTGAAAAATTATTGTGTCGGCCTTAACTGTGGGAGGTGGGATTACATTTTTAGTTACATTAAAAAGCAAAGCCACTTGGAAGACAAAATCTTACCGAACAGAGATCAGGTCAATATGGGAACTCATTTTTTGAGGAGTTATTCTAAACTATTGATCGCCACTTGTCATAAGCGAGGTGCTTTGGCCATGGGGGGAATGGCAGCCCAAATTCCCATCAAGAACGATGAAGAAAAAAACGATATTGCTTTAAATAAAGTTAGAGAGGACAAAGAAAGGGAAGCCCAAACTGGGCATGATGGAACTTGGGTGGCTCATCCGGGTTTGGTGGGAATGGTTAAGGGGATTTTCTCCAATTGGGTTTCTAACGGAAACCAGCTTAATAAAATGCTTCCAGAAGCAGATGAAATAACTTCCAGCGACCTTTTGGCGGTTCCTGAGGGAGAAATAACTCTGGCAGGAATGAAGGACAATATTGAAGTTTCCATTCATTATTTGGCTGCTTGGTTGTCCGGAAATGGGTGTGTGCCGATTAACAATTTAATGGAAGATCTAGCCACTGCCGAGATAAGTAGGGCCCAGTTATGGCAATGGGTGCATCGCAGGGAGGCAAAACTCAGCGATGGGCAAGCGATAACTAAAGAGTTTTTTGAGAAAACATTTGATTCTATTTTAAATGAGTTTAAAAATAATCCTAGTTTAATGATTGTGGGGCAGGAGTATTATTTTTTAGCAGGAAAAATACTTAAAGAGTTGATTTTGAAAGATACTTTTACGGATTTTTTATCTTCTTCCGCTTATCATTATTTGAAGTAATTTAAAAAGAGACTTACATTAAGGAGAATAAAAATGAAATCATTTAAAAATGCTCAGCAATTGAAAGAGGAATGGAATAGTAATCCAAGGTGGAAAAACGTTGTTAGAGGTTATGAGCCCGAGGAAGTCGTCAAACTCAGGGGGAGTGTCCGAATAGAACACACGCTAGCCACCATGGGGGCAGAGAAGTTATGGGATTATTTCCAAAAAATGCCTTATGTTGCTGCCTTGGGATCGCTTACTGGAAATCAGGCTATGCAGATGGCAAAGGCGGGTCTCAAAGCCATTTATTTGAGTGGGTGGCAAGTGGCTGCTGATCAAAACAAGGCTGGCAACATGTACCCGGATCAAAGCCTCTATCCAGCGGACAGCGTTCCAGAGGTAGTGAAGAAAATTAACAATGCTTTAAGACGTTGCGATGAAATTCACACTATGGAGGGGGGGGAGAATTTAGATTGGTTCTTACCCATAGTGGCTGACGCAGAATCGGGATTTGGTGGGGTTTTAAACGCTTTTGAAATAATGAAAGGCATGATTGAGGCGGGGGCAGCAGGGGTTCATTTCGAGGATCAACTCTCTTCTGCTAAAAAATGCGGGCACATGGGCGGAAAAGTTTTGGTGCCCACTAAAGAGGCGGTTCAAAAGCTAGTTGCGGCTAGGCTTGCTTCGGACGTTTTAGATGTTCCTACTATTTTGATTGCTCGTACTGATTCGCTTGGAGCTGAGTTGTTAACTTCCGACATTGATAAAAACGATGAACCTTTTGTTGTCTCTAAAGAGAGAACTGATGAGGGGTTTTTTAGAGTTAAAGCTGGGATGGATCAGGGAATATCTCGTGGTCTGGCTTACGCTCCCTATGCTGATTTGTTATGGTTAGAGACGAGCACTCCTTCTTTGAAAGAAGCCAGGGAATTTGCTAATGCTATCCACGACAAATTTCCCGGTAAATATTTGGCTTACAACTGCTCTCCTTCTTTTCATTGGAAAAAGCACCTCAGCGATAATGAGATAGCTAATTTTCAAAAGGAATTAGGTGAAATGGGTTATAAGTTTCAATTCATAACTTTGGCAGGTTTTCATAGTTTAAACGAATCCATGTTCACTCTAGCGAAAGGGTATGGCAAAATGGGGATGAGTGCCTATGTAGAGCTGCAGAACAGGGAATTTGCTAAAGAGGAAAGTGGTTACACGGCAACCAAGCATCAAAGAGAAGTCGGAGCAGGGTATTTTGATATGGTCACCAACACCGTCACTGGTGGTAAGTCGTCCATCACGGCTCTTCAAGGCTCAACTGAAGAAGAACAATTTTAAAAGCGTTTAAACTTACTTAACTCGCTTTTTCCTGTTTTTCCTGTTTTTCCTGTTTTTCCTGTAGTGACGATCAGGTGGCTTATTCTAGTTTGGCGAAGTTACCTTTGCATTTTTTCTCGTTTACGATTATAATATAATAAGGTTTTTTCATAAGAGAGTGGGGGTTGTTTAAAAATTAGGGTTGTCATTTATTCAATCCTTTAGCCTATGGTGCTTTTGTGATTTTATGAGTTTTTTAATGAGTAAAGCGAGCAATTTTTTCATAGTTTTCATAAAGGGGATTTTTTTCTTTTCATGGTTTTTTAGTTGTGGTGAATTTGATCCCAAAATCGGAGTTGAAAGCGAAATTCCTAACAAAGAAGGTGCTCCCTATGTGGTGACTTCCACTTTTCAAACCGTTTCTTTTGAAGAAGAGAAAAAGAACTGGCTTATTAAATCTAAAACGGCCCTGATTTTTAACCAAAGGAATGAGACTTTGATGGATGGAGTCATTTTCATCACTTATGATTCGAAGGAGAAGGAAGCGACTTCGATCACTGCCGATCATGCTACGCTTAACAACAACACTAGAAACGTTACTCTAAGGAGCAATGTGGTGATAGTCAATGCTCAGGGAACTGAAACGACGGGGGATTTGTTTTATTGGAACAACAAAGATAGGACTTTCACCTCTCCACTAGACGTCAAAGTCGTTAAAAGCAACGGTAGCGTGATAAAGGGGCAAGGTTTTAAGTCGGATCAACAATTAGGTGGGATTGAATTCGAATCTAATGTTACTGGAGAGTTGACTTCTGATGAGGAAGAAGACTTTTTCGATGGTTTTTAGTTTCAGACGTTTTTCGTTATTAATCATCATCCTCGTTAGTTTTTTAAATGCTCAGTCCATTAAGTACAAAGCCAACCGAGTAAAAATTCAACAGAAGCAAAAAATAATCATCCTAGATGGGAACGCTTTTATTAGGAAGGGAGCGGATCAAGGCCTCAAGGCAGATAAAATCATTTGGAATCAAAAAACTAAAATAGCTGAAGCGTTTAATAATATTTCTTTCTTAAATAAGAAACAAGGAATCGTTTATAGAGGGGATTACCTCATATTTTACATTGACAGGGATGAAGTTCTCATCAAAGAAAATGCGTCTATAGAGGAAAAAAAAAATAATTTAACCGTTTATGCAGATAGCTTTACCAGTAAAACTAGGGAAAATATTGTCAATGGCGATGGCAATGTGCGAATGAATTTAATTAAAGGCAATAAAACCATTTTAATCAACGGTGAAAAAATAGTTCATAACCAGCAAGAGAACCTCTTTAAAGTCTACAGGAAAGTTAAAATCACTCAAAAAAAAAATAAGCCCAGCCCAGCAGCAGAAAAGAAAATAAGCAGCGATGATTACGATGTGTACTGCGAAGAGGCAACTTTTTATAATGAGAACGAATTTTTAGAATGTAGGATTGATGCTAGGGCAGTCAATCGGAATGGTAACTCCATTTTATATGGGGACAAAATTATTTTCAATAGCGAAAAAGAGGAATTGTTAGCCGATAAAGAAGTTCATTACCTATCATGGGAGGGAAGCGAAACCAATGAGGCTTTTTCAGACAAGCTCAGCATTTTAGAAGCTGAGAAAAAACTCACCATGGAAGGAAAAGTGAAATTGATTAAAAAAGACCGAGACCAATTAAAATATTCCCTTGATTGCCAAAAAATGAATTACCTTTTCAGGGACGAAGAGGAATATTTGGAATGTTTTGATGAAGTCGTTCTTTTTAGTAAAGATAGGAACATCAAAAGCAAATCAGATTACTTGTATTACGATTTTCTCACCCAAAAGGGCTTCGTGAACAAAAGTCCTCATCTGGTAAGAGAGGGAGAGGAAAGTAGCGACTTCATTTACGCTGATCGAATTGATGTTGATGACCGAGTTAAGAAAGTTTATTATTCAAATAACGTTAAAATTGAACAAGTTGATTTGGTGAAAAACGAAGTGATTAATGAAACCACTTGCCTTAGGGGAATTTTCGATTACCGAAGGGAAAAAGAGGAAATATTTAACTGCTACGACGATGTGATTGTTTATAATCCCGAAGAAGAGATAAGATTTTATGGGGATAACTTAACGACTTACTTCAAAGACAATTACAGCCTGCTTAGAACGAACGTTTATTTCATTCAAGACATTTCCCAAACGAATTATTTACGAGGGGAGGCTGAATACCTAGAAAACTACTCTAGCAGCCAATATGCTTTATTCAATGACCAAGTCGAAATCATTGAGTTCAACGATAGGGACGAAAAAATCAGCGTCTTTAATTCTCAGAGGGCAAAATACGATTATTCGGGCGAGTATAACTTAATGGAGGGATTTGGCGACGTGAAGATAAACAATTTATCGGAAGGCACTACCCTTTATTCAAATTATTTTTTTTACAACCAAGCCTTAAGCTATAGTTATGCCTTGGGCGATCCTCTTTTAGTTCAAAAAAAGGGGGAAGGAGAGGAAGATAGTTTTGTTTACTCCGACAGGATCGAACTTTATAATCAAGAAAGGGTTGCTAGGATGAACACGAACATAGTGATGTTTAGTTCTGCTAATTTTAAGAATAATTTACCCTCAAGAAAATTTGACGCTCAAAAGTTGGCTGTGAACGAATACATCACTTGTGAGAAAGGTAATTACTTTTTTTTAGAAAACGAAAAAGAAAATTTTGAATGCCTTGAGGAGTTTCAATATTTAAACGATCTTGATAAAATGACGGTGACTTCCGATTACATGTTATTCGATATTGATGAAAGCCATGCTTTCCTAGAAAAAAATCCCGTCGTTTTTAAAAGAAGCGTGACTAATCATTATTTCACTTACTCCGATACGATGGACCTCTACTTAAAAGAGAAGGAAATATTTTTTAATACGAATGTCTTGATGGCTAGAAAAAATATTTTTTCCAATGAAATAAACGGGGGAACGAATGGAACGATAACTTGCGATAATTCAAAATACAGCTACCTAGGGGAGGAAATTTTAGAATGTTTCCAAAACGTTGTCATTTTGGATTTTGAAAACGACACGATGACCACTGGTGATTACATGAAATTTTACGTAACGAACGAGTATGTATATTTGAGCGAGCAGCCGGAATTTTATTGGAATAGGGAAGGGGAGACCACTTATGTTAAAGGAGATGTATTCGAGCGGTTTGAAAAAGAAGAGGTGATGTATGTCAAGGGGAATGTTTTTATCGATGATGGGGTCAATGAAGGCGAATCTTCTTTGGGGATTTATGATATGAGAGAAGATTTATTCATCCTATACAGCAATCCCAAAATCAAAGACAAGAAGGGCAGCGAGTTTTTTTCCGATGAAGTAACTTTTGATTTAGAAGAGAAAAAACTAATTTTAGACACTGGAGTGACGGGAGTTCTACAGCTGGAATGAATTTAAAAAAAATTAATGTTTGAACTTAAGACTCAAAACTTAACTAAAATCTATAAGAGAAGGAAAGTGGTGAACGACGTTTCCTTTCGCATAAAAGAAGGAGAAGTGGTGGGTCTTTTGGGAACTAACGGAGCTGGTAAAACCACTTCTTTTTATATGACCGTCGGCTTAATAGTTCCCGATAAAGGCAAGATATTCATTAACGAAAAAAATATCACGAGGCTTCCCATGTATAAGAGAGCTAAGATGGGGATTGGTTATTTACCTCAAGAAAACTCTGTTTTTAGAAAATTGACCGTAGAGGAAAACGTCATGGCTATCTTGGAAGTACGCGGACACAATAGGAAGGAAATAAAGTCGCGATGCCATGAAATTTTGAAGCTGTTTAACGTTCTTCACGTGAGCAAGCAATATGGCTACACGCTCTCTGGGGGAGAGAGGAGAAGGGTAGAAATCGCTAGGGCTTTGGCGGGAGATCCTAAAATTCTTTTGTTAGATGAGCCCTTTGCTGGAATTGATCCCATAGCTATCAAAGACATTCAATCTATTATTGAGCAGATTAAAAAAATAAACATTGGGGTGCTCATCACCGATCACAACGTACGCGAAACCCTCAAAATCGTCTCTCGGGCTTACATCATGTCGGAGGGCAAAATACTGGTGGAAGGAAGCTCTAAAAAAATAAGTAGAAGCAAAATAGCCAAAGACAATTACTTGGGTAAGGATTTCAAATTATTTTAATTGAAAACTAATTTAAATTTAAAAAACCAACAAATTCCCGTAACCATTTTAAAAACTAATTTAGCCTTAAACACTAAAGTGGTTAGCTTGTCCTTAGCAGAATTAAAGGACTTTTACGCTACGAAAATAGCCGAAAATCCCCTGATAGAAGAGAAAGAAAGATTCGAAGAGAACGACCTAGAGAAAGCCAATAAGAATGAAATTTTTAAAGACGAAGATAAAAAAAATCAATTTTTAAAGGACATAGAAATCGAAACCTCTAATAGCTATTATTTAAAAAGCCCACATTCCAAAACCCCCCATGACTTGATGGAGGTGACTTTAAAAAACAGATTTTCTTTGTACGACGATCTTCACCAGCAACTGGCTTTCGTTTACAATGAAGACAGCTTAGAGTATGAAATAGGCTCTTATTTAATTGACTGCATTGATGAAAACGGATTTATTTCGCAAGAGGAATTCTCGCTTTCTAAAGTTAAATTTGGTAGTAAGGCAGAGGTGGTTTGGGACAAACTTAAGACCTTCACTCCTCCGGGAATAGCAGCTAAAAACCTACAGGAATGCTTGCTCATTCAACTGAGTTCTGGTAAAGAAAACAGAATAGAAAAAAGAATGATTAAATCTTTTTTTCCTCTTTTTCTAAAAAAAGACTTTGCTGCCCTCGCTAAAAAAATGAATTTAAGCATTGAAAAAATTAAAAAAGCTTTTGAGAAAATAACTTTTTTAGAATTTTATCCCAAGCGTAATTATAGCAATGAAACCCTATACATTCAGCCAGATGTGCGAGTGGTGGAGGAAGATGGCAAGTTGATCTTAATTGTAAACGACGAAGAAATACCCAAGATTTTTTATAACAGACAATATTTGTCTCTCATGAAAAATAAAAAATCTCTTCAAAGTCAAGAGTTTACTAATTTTTTAAATGAAAAGAAATTCGAAGCTCAGAGCCTGTTATTCGCTTTGAAGTACCGTAATTTGACTTTGATTAAGATGATGAGTTACTTATTGTTTAAGCAAAAAGTTTTTTTTTTACAAGGGAAGAAATACTTAATTCCCGACACGCTAACCAACGCATCTAAAGAATTAGAAATAGAAATCAGCACTTTGAGTAGGCTCGTTAATAAAAAATACGTCGATACCAAATGGGGCATTTTCCCTTTGAAGTATTTTTTTTCTTCCAGCTTGCTGAAGGGGAAAAAGCAAGAAATTTCCTCGGAGAAAATCAAAATAACCATCAAAGAAATGATTGAAAACAGCATGGTTAAACTCAGCGATCAAAAAATAACTGACATTCTAAAAAACAAGGGGCTTAACATATCTCGCAGGACCGTCGCTAAGTACAGAAATGAGATGAAAATTCTCTCCAGCTACGATAGGAAGTAATTTTTTAAAATAGGGTCAATTAGGCATTGACAAATTGAGGTTTTTAAGTTTATAATAGGTAGTCAGTTGGAGTTGGTTGGTTCGACGGTGTTTGGGATAAGTTTTATTTTATTGTTAAATAAGAGAAGAGTATGCATAATCAGTTATCATTTGAGAACGAGCAATTATTTAACAGATATGAATCATCTTTCAAATTAATTGAAAATGGGCAATTCGAATCTGCCCATGACAATTTCCTAAGCCTTATTGACACTGGCTTAAGCAAGGATTTTCCTTTTAGTTTATTAAAATCTCTCAAGTTTTGGTCGCTCAGGTCTCGTAGGAAGCTCACGATGGAAGTTGGTGAAGCGAGGGTGGATTATTTGTTAAGGGAGTGGAAAAAATATGAGGAATTTGTGACTAAGAATCGTCTTGATATCGAAGAGAGCAAGGCTTTAGGAGTCATTAAAAAAGCTATTTACAGCCAGATCGTAGATAATTTCATTTTAAGTTTGGAAGTCAAAAAAGACTTTAACGAAGATTCCTTGTATGAGATAGGGGTTTACCTTTTTCAAAATGGGGAATACGAGAAGTGTTATGATGCGATGGCTTTTTTGGTTAAAATTAAAGGAAATTTGCTAAAGAAAGCTAAATTTTACTTAGCTAACGCTATTTATTTTAAGGGAAACAAGAACGATGCTTTTTTTTATCTCAAGCGCTATTTTCTTGAAAATGCTTTACCTGATTTGAAGCAAATTGAAATACCAGAACTGTTGAATTTAGTTTTAGAACTTAAAGAAAAATTAATGAGCGCTGAGGAAATATGTTTGTGGCTTCCAGTGTTCTGCGTTTTGGAAAAAGTGATCCCCCTTAGAGAAACGACGGAAGACAGGAGAAAAATGCATCGCCTCATTAGCAATTTACGCTTTAAAGTTTTAAACAACGATCGTCTTAGGAATAAAATGGAGCCTAGGCTCGTTTATTGTTATTTGATTCTTTTGGCAGAAATGAGGTGGGGGAGGGATGATTTTTCTTCCTCAGAGGTTGATAAGATTTTAAACACATTAAAAACAATGAGCGGAGAATTGTTTTTACAAATGAAGGCATTATATGAGTGAAACAAGTTTAGAAAAAATAAAAAAAAAAATGTTGGAAATCAAAATCATTGGGGGTAATTCCAACAACATTACTCTCAAGGATTTAAATGAGATCATCAATTTGTTAAAAAATCATGAACCTAGTCAAGAGATAGAAAAGATTCTTAAGAAGTTTTATCAAGACAACAGAAATCATATTTTCTATGGCTTCGCTTTAGCCATTTTCTTTTTTTTAAAAAAAGAAAATGGGGACAGCTATCTCGTTAACTTTTATAATCAGCTCGCTAAAATAGGCAAGAATAGCATATTGGATTTGATTAGTTTGGAGATATTAAAAATCTACGAATCGGAGTTTGTGCTCAATTACTTATCGAATCATTACGAGCGAAGCGACAAGAAAGAGGAGTTGATTGAGATTTGGAAAAGGTTGCTGCAGAAAAACTCCAATAACGTGGACCTCATCCTCAAAATTGCTGAAAAGTATACTAAAAGCAATCCCCAAGAATCCATTAACTATTTTCAATTAGCCCTTTTAAAAGAGTCTGACAATAGGAATTATTCAAACGCTTTAAACATTTGGAAGAAAATTATTGATCTTCATTTCGAAAATTACGATTTGATCATTCAATTGAGTAGAAAGTTTATAGATGGATTGGATCAGGACAACAAGAGTTCCTTATTCGTTTACTTGCTTAAAAATTTAGATAAGCATTTCGAAAAGAATCACTCCTACTTCATTAAAGTCTTAAAGTTGGCTTTAGAAAATGGCGTGTTGCTTAGAAACCAATTCAACAAACTTATTCAAAGCTATCGCATGAAATACAAGCATCATCGCAATTTCGAAATGATCGTTAGTTTATCGGGGATGAATAGTTTATATAAAAATTCTAACTATTTAACCACCACCAAGATAATTGAAATCATTAAAGAATTTGAAAAATACATCATTTTCGATGAAGGGAAATTTGTTAATCATAGGAGCTTTGGGATAGGGCTTATCAAGCAAATAAAAACTGCTCCCAGAAATGTCAAAGCAAATGATTTAAAATTGCTTTTAGATTTTAAGCGAAGAAGGAATCACGAAATGTCATTTCGCATAGCCATCAATTCGTTGGTTGTTTTGTATTCTAATCATCTTGAAGCATTAGCGGTTTTTAATCCCGAGAAGCTAAATGAAATGAAAAAGGATCAACTTGTTTTATTAGAAAACGTTTTGAAAACTTTGTCTCCTCCGGTCACCCCAAAGGAAATAACTGAGTTGGTTGTGAGTAAAACTAAAATGTTTAGCAAAGAAGAATGGAAGAGGGAATGGGGCGAGATAAAGAAAAAAATATTGAATGGCAATGAATTTGAAATAACGAGCAAGGGAGTTAAGTTTAAAGAGCTTTCCGTTTCTTTGGAAAACAACACTTTAAATTTTTTAAATGGTTCTCATGGGATAAAAGAAAAAATCAAGAACTTGGATTTTTACTACAACAATCAAGGCGAAGTGGATGACAAAGTTGACAAACAAATTTTAAACATTTTGATCACTTGGGCTAATAGCGCTAAGCAGGGTAACTTAGCCATGGCGACTTTTCTTTATTATTTGAAAAATAACTTAAACAAAAACATCGATGTCAACGCTAGCGAATTCTTTAAAGCTAAATTTAAGCAAAAAAATTTAATGGAAGAATTCAATTTCCTGCCAAGCTCTTCCTTAAAGGAAAATTTCATTCACCTATGGTACGATAATTTTGAAAGTAGTTTTTTTTCCGATTTAGTTGATTTTTGGTTATTGGGAGATGGCAACAAGGAAATTGTTTTCGACTTTTTAGCGAACAAGAATCAATCTTTGTTGTTGAAATTGTTTGAACTAGTTGACTACGATTATTTGAAATATAAGGAAGCCTATTTTTCTTTAGTGAAATTATTCTTAAGAGACAATAATTCGGTTTTAAAAAATGGAATTGGTGAAGTCTTGTTAAAATTGTTGAAAATTAATTTCGATCTGCATAAGAACATCAGCATTGAAAAGAAACTAGTTTTTTCTAAAAAACTTTATAATCTAATTTACAATTATTTGTTCAAAGACGATCTCCTTTTTAGACTGCTTAAGGAAAAAGACTTGGTTTCTCCTAGCGAGAAGAAATTAATTTTTGCTGAGTTGGAAAAACAAACTTTCTTAGAAAATTATCTCAAGGTGGAGATTCGAACTCTTAATGAGAACCTTAAAAAGTAATTTCATTTGTCTCTTCATAGAAAATCTAAAAGTTGACTGCATTATCGGCATTTACAAAAGAGAAAAAGTCGTGGCTCAACCTTTAGTGATAGAGGGTAAGTTCTATCTCAAAAACGAGAATGAACTTCCCGCCAAAATGACAGACGCTTTGAACTATGAAAGCCTTTTTGAGGGGATAAAAAAAATAGCTAGGGAAAATAATTTTCTTTTGATAGAAAACTTAGCCAATGCCATCATTGATTTTTTTTTCAAATATGAGCAAATTTTGAGCATTTATTTAAAAATCTACAAACAAGATTTATATGGAAAAACCAACGTAGGGGTGGAGGCGTATCAAAGTAAATCACTTGACCAAGCCTAAATCAACGATGCGTTTTAAAAAATCACTTGGTGGTAAATTAATTTTTTTAGTCAAAAGGGCTTGAGTAAAAATGATGGTCGCAGCTGTGAGGCCGGGTAAGTTGTTCACTTCAATCAAGTAAAGTTCATCTTTCTTGTAATGGTAAAAAAGATCGATTCGCGCATATCCCCTCAATCCTAGTTTGGAGCAAAATTGTTTTATTTTATTTTTTATTGAGGCTAGCATTTTTTTATCTAGCTCCGGAGCAGGAGTTAAATTAATACCCAAGCCTTTGTTAAATTTTTCATCTAAAGATAAGACCTTGTCTTGGGCAATGGTTTTAGAGGGCAAGAAAACTTCCATCTCATTTTGCTGATTCTTTTTTTCAACTAAATTTTCCAAGACCCCCACCGTCAATTCAATGACTTCCTTAGCATCAACGTATTCCTCTAAAAGAAAATGAACGTCGTCATTGGCGGTGAAAAAAGGCAAATCAATCGTTTTTTCAAAATCATCATGCCCCGGAAAAATGGCTTGGTAGGGGATTTTTTTCTTTTTCTTGAACAAATGCAGGAAATAAACGGCTAGCTGATAACTAAAGTCGCTTAACACTATAATGCCAGTAGAGCAGCCATCTTGTCTTGGCTTCAAAATCCATTTCTTATGATGCAGTTTGATTTCGGCATTTTTTAATTTGTTTTCAAAAAAATCTTTTATGTTCGACAATAAACCTTCGTTCTCTAAATCGTTTTTTTTAAAAGCAATTTTATCGCTATATTTTTTTAAATTAGTTTTTCGTTTTAAGGAAAGCTTTAACTCATTGGCAGAAAAATCAATTTGCCTGAGAGGAGTGAAGTTCTTAATGCGAAGTGATTTTAAAAAATCGCTAGTTTTTTTTTTATCGCAACAGATTTTAGCCACCGCAGAAGGGCTGCCATTGAAAGGTAGGTTTAATTTTTCCAATTTTTCCTGCATGAATCCGTTCTCTCCAATCCCACCGTGAAGGGCTATGAAAAGAAAATCTAAAAATTTAAAGTCATTGAAATTGATTTTTTTAATCTTTAAGCAATCCAACGAGATGGGGATGGGAGTTATTTTTTGTTGATTTAGGCGTTTGATTTTATTTTTATAAATTTCAACTTTTTCAATGATTGCTTCTATTTCTTCAACCGTGTGTTTTAGAGTGATGAACTTAGTAACCTCCCAAATATTTTTTTTTCTATCCAAGAAAAAGTATTTGATTTCGTATTCGTTTAAATATTCTAATTTCTCGATCACATTGAACCAACTCATCCTAGAAATCTGCCGCTCGGAAGTTTCCCCTCCGCCAATGACCCCGATAGTTTTTTTTTTCTCTTTCGAAACAAGCTTCTTTTGAAGTTGATAATTTTCTTTCGCAAGTGCCTTCTTTAAAAGATAAGCGGATATATCTCCAGTGTTGATGCCGAACAAAATGCTTTGCTGAAAAATAAAGCTATCTTGACCGAAGCCCGGTATCCCATTAAAATCGCTCCAAATAATTTTTTCGCTTTGGCCATGAACGAAGCCGTCTAAACGCACCCAATCTTGAAAATGGAATAATCGATAAATTTCCTTAGCTTGGCTAATAATTTTTTTTATCACTTTGATGCTAAAACTAGCTGGAGTGATGTGATGAACTCCGCTTCCGGGCAAATATTTTTTCACCCGAGTGTATATGCCTTGCTCTTGCTGAGGGAATTGTATTTCAGTGGGAATGAGGGGAAAAGGTTGATGATCATCGTCTTCTAAAACAATGATGGAAAACTCTCTACCCGAGATATATTCTTCGATCAAGATGCTGGAACTAAACTCATTTGTTTTTGCCAAATCCTTTTCTAACTTGGCGGGAGAGCTCAAAAATACTCCATCAGAAGAGCCCCCATCGTTGGGTTTAACGATGAATCGCTTTCGTTTTAAGATAGCTTCTTCTCTTATGGTTTTTCGATAGGCTTCATTCTTCCATTTCGAGTAATTTATTTTCAAATGATCGGGGCTGTTGAAATTGTTTTTCCTGAGTATTTCATAAGTGATATTTTTATTCAGGCTATTGTGTAAACTCTCAGCTGAAGAGCCTAAAACGCTTCTTATTCCCAAAGATTTCAACAAGTTGGTTAATTGACCATCCTCGCCGTATTTACCATGAACAAAGGGGAAAAAAGCATGGCATTTCCGCAAGAAGTTTTTGAAGAAATCTCCGTCTTGGTTAATTTGGAGAGGTTTTTCCTTTGAAAAAAAAAAACTAAAATCTACGATGTGGTTTGAATATATCCACTTAGGCTTGATGAGATAAAAGTTAGTTTTTTTATCAATGAATATGAGATAAATGTTATTTTCGCTGATTTGCTTGCGAACGGAATCGTAGAAAGTCCTAGCGCTATCGAGAGAGATGTTAGCTTCGTTGGTGATTCCGCCGAAAAAAATGGCAATTTTACATTTTTCAGCGCTAATGGTGGTAAGAGCAGGCAATTCCAAGTAATTTTACCATTAAAAAATAAATGCGGCGAGCCTTAGCTTTAGCTCTGATTCTTTAGCTCTGATTCGTGAAGTAATTTTAGAAAAGTTCCCCATTTAAGGCAAACGTTCGAAAAATTATCCAAATAGCAGAAAAAAGCAGAAAAAAATATTTTTTTTAAAAATTTTATGTCTAAAAATTTTATTTTTTTAAAAAATTCATTTTTTTATCTTTGATTTTACACTAGATTAAATAAATTCAAATTTATTAGAATTTATTTTTGCTAAAAATTTTTCAAAGATGACTTATAATTACTCTAATTCCATGAGTGCGAGTAAGTTTTTCATTGCCTGTTATTGTTTCGTCTTGCTGACGGGGCATTATTTGGTGGCACAATCGTCCAGCCAAGACGTCCAAGGCATTAAAAGCACTAATTTTTCTTCAAAAGCCACTGAAGAAGTAGCCTCCAACAAAAGCAATGAAATCAAAGCAAGTGAAAATCTCAATGTTTTCACTCCTAACCTAGGCGATAACAAGTCCAATGAAAGCGCTAATGATTATTTGTTTTTGTGGTTTAAAATGTTTCTTTTTTTAGCCATTTTCATCATTGGAAGCATGATTTTCATCAAATACCTTAAATCTAAAAACAAATTTAAAAGCTCAAAAAGCGATTACTTTCAAATTTATGCTGAGCTTCCTTTGGAAATCAATAAAAAACTTCAAATCGTTAAAATCATCAATGAGTTTTACGTTTTGGCGGTGGGAGTTGAAAATGTGAACTTGATCGCTAAAATAGAAGACAAAGAGGGAATAGACTTGCTAGAGCTGAAGGGAAGTGTTGATTCGAGGTTGAAGAGTTCTTTTTTTCAAGACGTTGCCAGCAACTATTTTCATCAAGAGAATAATTTGAAGCGGAAATTTAACGCCTTGAACATCACTAAAAATTTAAAGAAAAGAATGCAGAAATTAAAAAACTAATTTAAAAAAAAAATTTTATAGGAAGGGATAAAATTGGTTAAGATTTTCAAAAGGTACTTTGTCAAATTCATTTTTGTCAGCAGTGCATTATTTTTCATAGTTTTAATAGCTCAGCAGAGCCTCCCCATACCTTATTTCGATTTAGGACTTAGGTCGGCGAACAATTCTAATGAAGTTTCGCTTTCTCTGCAGATATTGATCCTACTCACCATCCTTACGATAGCTCCGTCAATCGTCATCATGACGACGTCTTTTATTCGCATAGCAATCGTTTTGAAATTCGTCCAGAGAGCCTTATCTCTACAAAGCGAGCCACCTAACAACGTCATCATGGGTTTAGCGTTGTTCATTACTTTTTTCATCATGGGTCCAACCATAAAGGAAATATATGAGGAATCCTATGTTCCTTTTGCATCCCAAGAAATATCGACTCAGGATTTTTTCGAAAGGAGCATGAAGCCGATAAAGCAATTTATGTTGAATCAAACCAGAGAGAAAGACATTGATTTGTTCATGTATTTGGGACAAAAAGAAAGGCCTAAAAACGAAGACGATGTTTCCATGATAGAGTTAATCCCCGCTTTCATCATTTCCGAGATCACGATAGCTTTTAAAATAGGGATTTATCTTTTCATTCCCTTTGTGGTGATAGATATGATCGTGGCTAGCATTTTGATGGCCATGGGAATGATTATGATTCCTCCTATCATGATCTCGCTTCCTTTTAAAATCATCCTTTTCGTTTTAGTCGATGGGTGGCACATCATTACTCTCCAGACAGTGAGGTCTTTTAACTTATAAAAAACATTATGAACGACGCTGTAGTTATTGATTTGATTAGAAATGCCATCATCATCATTTTCATCATAGCAGGTCCAGTTCTTTTTTTGAGTATAATTGTTGGTCTGCTGGTGGCTATCTTTCAGACCACCACTTCAATTCAAGAACAGAGCCTCGTGTTTATTCCGAAGATAATAGTGGTGATGATTTCTCTAATATACTTTTCTTACTTCATTGTCAGCAGGATAACGGATTACACTTTAGATGTCTTTGATTTTATCCCTTTTCTAAATCAGTGAAATATCAATAATGGAATCAATTAATTTTTTATTATCGTCATTTCAAATATTCCTGCTTGCTTGGTCTCGCTTGCTTGGCATCATGATTTTTGCTCCGGTTTTCTCTTCAAGGTTAATCAACGTTAGAGTTAGGGTTATTTTAGCTTTTCTCACTACCTTGGTGATCATTCCATGGTTTAAAACTTATTTAGACAACTTAACGGAAAACACTTTGGAATACATTCTCCTGCTTTTAAAAGAGTTCACCTTAGGGGGAATAGTGGGGATTTTGTTTTCTTTTATTTTCTTGGCTTTTAGATTGTCAGCTCAATTTTTTTCTGTTCAAATAGGACTGGGGATTGCTGAAGCATTTGATGCCTTCACTCAAGACCAAGGGAACTTGTGGGGGCAATTTTTTTATTTCATCGCCATATTGATTTTTTTAGAGCTGAATGGGCTTCATCTGCTCATAGCCACCATCGTAGATAGTTATGAAACTTTACCAGTGGTCGAACTGATTAAAAATAACGAGAAGATTTTTTCTAAAAGCATTGAGTATTTTGCTAAAATGTTTGTCATTGCCCTCAAATTCGCTTTCCCGATCATTGTTACCTCAACGATCATCATTGTTACTCTGGGCATCATTGGGAAGATGGTGCCTCAAGTCAATATTTTAATCCTAGGTCTTCCCATCCAGTTGTCAGTGGGAATTATTTTCATTTTCATTTCCATTCCCTTTATCATCAATCTGTTTAGCGGTTTTTTAGACAACGCTATTTTTGATTTAAATGAATTTTTAACGCAAATGCGTACGTAACCATTTGAAACAAGAAAAACTCCCTTTCCTCTACCTAAGGCAAGATCAGCCGATAAATCTATTCCTTCACGCCGATGACGATGAAAGCAGGACGGAGCAACCGACTGAAAAGAGAAAACGAAAAGCTCGCGAGGAGGAGGGACAAGTTTATTTAAGCAATGAGTTACCTCAATCTTTAATCTTGATAGGAGTGGTTTTTTTCATTTTTGTTTTTTCTAATTACTACATGAAGGGTTTTTTAGAATACCTTTCTTTTAATTTCATTAACCAAGATTTTGTCTTAATTGATAAAAACAGCATGGGGGTTATCATAAAAGACAATATTTTAATTTTTCTCCAATATTTTTTTCCCATAGGTTTGCTGGTCTTATTTTTAGTAGTTTCCCTTACCTTGCTGCAGACTAGATTTTTTTTCAGCACGAAGAATTTAAAATTTAATTTAAAAAAAATTGCTCCCACTTGGAAAAATTTTTTAGAAAAAACCATTTTTTCAAGGACTCAAGTTATCAATGGAGTGAAGATCATCATCAAGTTAATTTTCTCCACGGCAATTGTTGCTTTCTTCCTTTATTATTTCACTAGAGATTTTATTTATCTTTTATACAACGATATTTATTTTTCTTTCATCAAAACCAGCAATTACATTTATCAAGTTTCTCTTTACTTAGGGTTTTTTTTACTAGTAATTTCTTATCCCGATTGGTTGATTCAAAAAAGCGAATTTTTAAGAAAATTAAAAATGACCGTGGATGAAGTGAAAAAAGAAAACAAAGAATTAGAAGGCGATCCTCTCATTAAACAAAAGCAGCGAGAAAGGGCTAAGGAAATTGCTTCAAAGGAAGTGATCGAAAAAACCAGCCAAGCCGATGTCGTCATCACCAACCCAACTCATTACGCTTGTGCCATTGAATACAATCAGTTGCTAATGGACGCTCCTAGGTTAGTGAGCAAGGGAGTGGATCATCTAGCCTTTAGGATTAAAAAAATTGCTCAAGAGAAAAACATTCCCATAGTGGAAAACAAGCCTTTGGCTAGGAGTCTCTATGAAGAAGTGGAAATCAACGAATATATCCCCAAAGAATTTTATTCGGCATTAGCTAAAATACTAGCCCAACTAGATAAATACAAAGGCGGCAATTCATAAGAAATATAAGAAACATAAGCAATGGCGAAAGATTCAACGATAAGTTTTAGCGACGGGTTTAATTCCTTAAAATTTTTAGAGCTAATTAAGAACCCAACTTTTTTAGTTTTATTTTTAATGATAGCGGGTATCACTTTAGTGTTAATACCGCTGCCCGGTTTCTTGTTAGATTTCTTCATGATTTTAAACATTGTTTTAAGTCTGATCATCATCATAACCGTGGTTAGTTCTAAAAACAATTTAGATTTCTCAGTGTTCCCCACGGTTCTCTTGCTGACCACGTCTTTTAGGTTAATCATCAACATTTCTTCAACGAGATTGATTTTAGCCGATGGAGTTGCCTTTGATGGCAATGTGGTCAAGGCTTTTGCAGAATTCGTGACGGGGGGAAGCTACTTTATCGGAGTGGTTATATTCATTATTATCATAGCAGTGCAGTATTTGGTGATCACCAAAGGTTCGAATCGAGCCTCTGAAGTGAGTGCTCGGTTTAAATTGGATTCTCTACCGGGCAAACAAATTGCCATAGACGCTGACTTGAACTCTGGCCTTATAGATGAAAAAGAGGCAATTCACAGGAGAGAGACAGTGCAGAAAGAAGCTGATTTTTACGGGTCTATGGATGGTGCTTCAAAGTTCATATCCGGTGAAGTGATTGCTTCCATTGTCATCGTGGTAGTTAATATCATTGGGGGAATCGTGATTGGAGTGTTGATTAGAAGCGAGGGGATTGGAGTTGCTAGCGAAAGTTATATTAAATTCGCCATTGGTGATGGTTTAGTAGCGGCTATACCTTCTTTAATCGTGTCTATTTCAACGGGCATCGTGGTTACGAGAAGCATCAGCGAGAACAATTTATCGGATGAGCTTTACATTCAAATTTTTAAAAACCCGATGGCATTTTATTTGATTGGTGTTTTTGTCTTAGTAACGGGGGTCTTGCCGGGTTTTCCTTCGCTAGTTTTTTTTCCCTTATCCATATTGTTTTTCTTTATTGGTTACAACATGCAGAAAAAAATAACTGAAAATATTGAAGATGAAAAAATAGCTGAGATAAAAGAAACCACCACTGAAGAGGACTTGAGCCCGGAAAAAATCATCGAAGGCCTGCAGTACGATCCTTTGGAAATCGAACTAGGCTATGAATTGATTTACGTCGCTGATAAAAGCCAAGGAGGTGATTTGTTAGATAGGATTAAAAAAAGCAGGAAACAACTAGCCCTAGAATTAGGCTTGGTTATCCCTCAAGTTAGAATCACGGACAATCTTCAGTTAGAAGGCAGCGAATATCACATCAAAATAAACGGGGCACTCGTAGGGCAGGGAATCACGGAGTTAGAAAAATTGCTAGCCATTAACACCACTGGTAAGGAAATAAAAATGACTTCTCCTGAAGTTAGAGATCCAGTTTTTAATTTACCGGCTTTCTGGATAGAAGAAAAAGACAAAATATTTGCTGAAAAGAAGGGATTTACCATAGTGGATATTCCGACCATTGTCACGACGCATTTGATTCAAATCATAAAGGAAAACGCTAATGAGATTTTGAGTAGAAAAGACACTCAAATGATTTTGGAAAATTCTAAAAAGAGCAATCCTATTTTATTAGATGAGTTGAAAAATTACAAAATCAAAACTGGCGACATCCAACATATTTTAGGAGAGCTTTTAGTGGAAGAAATATCCATTAGGAATATTGACGTTATTTTGGAAACAATAATCGATAACTTACGAGATGACTCACTTGGCTTTGATGAAATCACCGAAAAAGTGCGGCAGAGGCTGAAAAGGCAAATTTCTCATCAAATAGCTGACAGCCAAAAGAACATTAACTTTTTTATTTTGGATCAAGAATGGGAGAATTATTTTTATAAATCTTTAAAAAGAGTGGAGAAAAGTTCTCATATTGACATTAAGCCAGATAGACTAAACGAACTAATCGAAAAAGTTGGTAAAACTATTAATTTAATTGGCGAGAAAGGATATAAACCGATTTTATTAGTAGACGGTTATCTAAGAAAGTCGTTAAAGGTGATTTTACACAAAAGTTTTAAAGATTTAAAAGTGGTGGCTAAGGAAGAAATAGCGGAAGGATATAAGCTACATCTACTGCATAAAATAGATTTCAAGGATTAAACTATGCCTATTTACAAAACAATAATCGCTAAAACCAAGACCGAAGCCTACAATCATCTCATGAAAGATTTGGATCATAGTAATTTACAAATCATCAAAGAAGGCAAGGTGAGGAAGACCAAAAGAAAGTTTTTTAGAAAAGTCACTGAAGAGTGGTATGAAATTCAAATCGCTCGCTATTCCAAAGAAGTAAAGACTGCCAATAAGGAACTCAATTTAACTCACAGGCTGAATGGATTTAGGCAAGATAAATTGTTAAAAAAAAACAAAATCCCCGCTAAAAAAGTCGTCCCCAAAACCATTGCTAAAACGATGCCAGCAAACGTTTCAAAAGCCGTTCCAAAGGCTGATTTTGAAAATCTAATCAACCAGTTTCAAAAAAAAATCAACTTCAATCCCAAGAGCACCGTGGAGAAATTTGGCTATACTTTCCATACTGATAGTTTGGCGTCTAAAAAGAAGTCAACTAAATTCGCTGAACCAATCAAGAAGCAAAACGTCATTTATGATTTTTTATTGAAGAAGGATTTTTCTTGCGATTTTGCTAAAGCCATTGCTGATCATGCTATCGTTAGATCTTTGAAGAATCAAACTGATTTTAGAGAATTGGCTCAGACCATCGTTAATTTCATTCAAACCGATAAACCAGTTTCTAATTTTAAAAGCGATAAAGCCAAAAAAGTTATTTATTTCGTTGGTTCAACTGGAGTGGGTAAAACGACCACTTTATGCAAAGTTGCTTCGTCTTTTTTTATCAGCGAAAAAGAGGAGTACAATAGAAACATAGACTTGCGAGTGGCTAGCTTTGATATTAGGAGGTTAATGGCTATTAGTCAATTGGAGAAGTTTACTAACATCTTAGACATTAGTTTCAATAGGTTAGACAAAAAGGATCTCCTTTTAAAAATTTTAAATGAAAACGAAAAGAGGGGTATTTTTTTAATCGACACTTCTGGGATTAGCATAAAAGAAAACGACGTCATTGATGAAACTGAAAATTACTTGTCCATTTCAAACGTTTTTGAAAAAGAAGTTATTTTTTGCCTTAACGCCTGCCAAAGGTATAAAGACATTAAGGAGCTACTTAATAAAATAAAAACGTTTAACATCACCCAAGTAATCATTACGAAAACAGACGAGTCGCATAGTCTGGGAACGGCTTTAAGCATTTGTTACGAGAATAATTTTCCCTTGTCTTACATAACTAACGGGCAGGACATTCCCAATGACATTGAGTTCGTCACTCAAGAATGGTTAATGGATTTACTTTTAGAAGAATGGCTTTATGAAAAATCAAATTAATAATTTAATGGCTATCTTGGAAAAAAAGAATCGCGAAGACGGTTTGAAATTTAGAAAAAAAATTGCTAAGTTTCAAAACATCATTACCATCGCTTCAGGAAAAGGCGGGGTAGGCAAAACTAGCATAACCGTGAACTTAGCGATTGCCTTAAAGAAGATGAAAAAGAAAATATTGGTTTTTGATGGGGACTTTGGAATGGCTAATGTTCACATTCTTTTAGGTGAGTTTCCAAAATTCAATCTTCAGGATTTTTTAAAAAAGAGAAAATCAATTCAAGAAATAATTTTTCATAGCAAATATGGTTTTGATTTAATCCCCGGTATGTCAGCCATTAGCGACGTGAATAATCTAACGAAAGCCGAACGCCTTAATTTCCTGCATTCCCTCAAGTCTTTGAAAAAATATGATTACGTCCTCATTGATTTGCCCTCTGGGATGTCGAAATTGATCGTTGATTACATTAATTTCTGTGGGAAATTAATTTTAATCACTACCCCAGAGCCTACTTCTCTAGCTGATGGTTATAGTTTGATAAAATTGTTAAAGTTAAAAAATAAGAACATGATCTTTTACACCATATTTAATCGCTGTTTAACAAGTTCCAATGCAGAAGATAGCTTAGCGAGACTCAAGAAGTTATGCACTAAGTATTTGAAAAGCGATGTGAACAATTTAGGTTTTGTTTTTAAAGACGATGAGTTGGTGAAATCTATTTACTTAAGGAAACCACTTTTAGCCTTCAATGAAAATTCGCTATTCAGCAAAAATATTTCGTTGGTCGCTGAGAATCTGGAGCGAGAAATAAGCATTGAAAAATTATGCCATTTTACCGATGAGGAGATGCTCAATTTAATTTAACTCATGGGAAATAAATTGCTAACCAGCATCACTGCCTCGACTTTGCTCACTTTCTTGTTTTTTATCATCAAGTTATTTAATTTCAATGAGTGGTCTGAATTAATAACTCCTCTGTACATTGGTATTGTGTGGTTTTTTTTCATTTTAATTGTTTTAACCATTTTGGAAAAGCAATTCCCCAATCAAGCAAAAAATTTCAAATCAAACTTATTTGATATTAAAAATAAATCCTTCGGTAAGGCGAAAGATTCTATGGGAATGGGTTCTAATTTGGACGAAATAAAAGACAAAGTCGATTTGGGAACAAAAAGCGATAAAAAATTTGCTAACATGAGTCCAGCTTCCATGAGAGAAGCCAAGGAAGCTAAGGAATTCGAGGCAAAAGAGGCTCGAAAAAATACTGCTCAAAAAAATAAAAAAGGCGGTGAACTTGGGGCAGAGGATTTTGATTTTGAAACTGAAAAAATAGCTAATGCAGTTAGAACTATGATTAACAAAGAATAGACAATATTTTAAAGGACAACACTATGACAAAGTATTTTGATATGGACGAAAAAGAAGAACTGATGATTTGGCGTAAATTCAAGGATTTAGGAAGCGTAAAAAACAAAAACATACTGATAGAGAAATATGCTCCTTTAGTTAAATATGTCGCTGGAAAAATCATTAATAACGTGCCGAGGAACATTGAATTTGACGATTTAGTTGGCTTTGGGGTTTTTGGTTTGTTGGATGCCATCAATAAATTTGACCCCGAGAAAGGAATAAAGTTTAAAACTTATGGAATCACTAGGATTAGGGGACAAATATATGATGAATTACGAGCCTTGGATTGGGTCCCTAGGTCAGTGAGGCAAAAATTTAAGCAAATGGAGGAAATAAAGAAGAAATACAAAAAAGAAAACGGCAAGAAAATAAAGGAAGTTGAGTTAGCGGAAAAAATTGGCATAAGCGTCTCCGAAGTGGAGAGGATAAGCAACATGTCTAACGACTCTAATATGACTTCCTTAGATGACGTTTGGATTGTTAAAAAAAACGAGGATGAAATTTCCTTCATTGATTTATTAAAAAACAACGATGATAATAACCCGATCAACAACATTGAGAGAGAGGAAATAAAAAAAATGATTAGCCAAGAATTACGCAAACTCCCCAATAGAGAGCAACGAGTTTTAATCCTTTATTATTACGAGGAACTTACTCTAAAAGAAATTGGAGAGGTGTTAAAATTGACGGAATCTAGGGTTTCTCAGCTGCACACCAAGGCCATTAGGCGTATAAGAGATTCCTTGGACAATATTAAAAAATCTTTAGTTTAATATGGCTAGACAAATGCATTATATAATACCTGAGTAAGGTGTTTATGGTTTGAATTTTGTCCTTTTCAACTAAGACTTATCTCAGGAATAAGAAAAAGATTACGTTCTTTCTTATTTACTTAGAAGATTTTTTTTTAAAAATAGTTGATGTCTTTAAACGGATTTACTTGTTTTTTTCCAACAAGGAAAAGGGCAAGAGTTTAGTTAACGTTCTATCGAAATCCACTATCATAGTGGAAACCAATAATTTCAAAAAAGCCATTAATGTTGCCTTAAAACATTTTAACACTAAAACCGAAGATCAGCTGATTTGGAAAAAAATATTCTACAACAAACCTTCTGGAGGCGTTATTAACAACGCTTTTAAATTCATTTCCGTACAAGAAAAAGAAGATTTGGAATATTTTTTTGAGCTGGATAACAATTACACCACCAACATATCTTCAGTGATCCAAATGTACACCACTAGGGAAGGTAGGTTCTTAAAGCTAAACATTTTTAAAAACAAAAAAAACTTTTTAAGCCCTGATTCAATTGATAGGCTGATTGCTAATTTGAAAATTGATCTCACTAGAGAGAAAAAAAGAGACATTAAAAATAAAATCATTGAGGACCACCATAAGCCAGTAAAAATAGGAGAGTGGCTTCCCAATCCTAAAATTGACGGGAGGGCCTTGATTAGTTTCAATAAGTTGAAAACGGAAGCGTATTTAACCATAAAACCACCGGACACTTGGGGCAAGGAAGTTGACTTAGAAGATGTCATTACGGAAATAAAAAGATTAAAAATAAAGACCCCTTACTCCAGCAAGGAAATAACTAAGGTTTTGGAGAAGAAGATCTACAATAAACCTTTTTTAATCGTCAAAATCGAAACTTTCATTGAGGGCAGTGATGCTTATTTTGAAGAAGTCTTTAGAAAAGAGAATTCTAACGAAGAAATTAAATCCATTCCCCCTAGCCATTATAAGGAGATTTTTTTAGTCAAAAGAGATCAGTTAATCGTCGTTAAACATAGACCTGAAGATGGGAAGAATGCTGTTGATTTGTTTGGCAATAAAATCATGGGCGAGAAAGGCAGAGATGCTGATCTTAAAGTTGGCAGGAATACTTATATTGAAAACAATTCCCTTTTCGCCAAAACGGATGGATGCGTTTACCGAATTAACGAAAACCAATGGGTGGTTGAACAAACTTTAATCTTGTATGAAGTAGACAACAAATTTGCTAATATAGAGCATAATGGCACTTTAATCGTTAAAAAATCAATCGTCAACAGCAAGCCGATACATGTGAGCAAAGATTTAATCGTGGGAGAATCGATCATGAATACCTCCGTGAAGGCAGGAAATAACATTCTCGTTGAACTGGGGATAATAGGCAGGAGCAACAATGTTATAGAGAGCGAGTCGGGTAATTTGAAAGCGAAATACATTCAAAACGTAACCGTTTTAGTGAGTAAAAAAATTGTTGTTGAAGAAATCATTAATAATTGTAATTTAATTTGTGGAGATGAAATTAATTTTAGTGCTAACAAGGGAAGCATCTGGGGAGGGGATATTAAAGTTAAAAATCAAATCATCGTTTACAACCTTGGCTCTTTGGGAGGACTCAAAACTAACGTTCAAATGGGATTTCCTTACGATTATATGTTAAAAATGAGGGAGTTTGATGTACAGATAAGAGATAAAAAAAATAAGATCAAGAGCCTAAATTTGATGCGCCAGAAAAGTATTTTAAAAGAAGAAGTTCTTTTGGATATTGATGAAAAGCTCAAGGACTTAAAGGAAGTGCTCTTTGCTTTAAAAGATGAGATGGACGATTATCACTACTCCTTTGTAAGTAACTTTAGTCCCGAGAGCAAGGGACGAGTGACGATTTTAAGTAATTTTTATGCTAAAGTGGATCTGCATTTTTTGAATGAAGAGTATAAGAATCTATATCATAAAAAGAGACTGAATATTTATTATAGCAATGAAAAAAAGAAACTCGTTTTTGAAAAAATTTGAAAAGCAATGTCTTTGAACCCGATAGATCTTAATCTCATGTTAAATCATTTGACTGAGATCAGTAGAAGGAAAAACAGCGAACTAAATAAAAAAAAATTAGAAAACCTTGAACAGCGGCTTATTAGAGAAGGAAGTCGCGAAGTAGATAAAGTTGACTTAGTGGAGACGAGGGATAACGATATTAAGTTAAACAACTCCGACAAACAAGAGCAAAACAAAAAGAAGAATCCCAACAAAAAAGATGAAGAAGAAAAAGAAATAAAATTACAAGAAAACAATAAAGGAGTTTTTTTAAATTTGAAACAATGATTTATTTCGTGCTTAACTTTTCGGCGTTGGTTATTATTTTTCTGTTTTTCAATAAGAAAATTAACGAGAAACTTTCCCTTGCGGAAATCAAATTTGAGATTAACGAATCCATTAATTTATTCAACAGAAACTTAGAAGAAAAGATTTTGAAAGTTGAAAACGAAATGTCTCGATACACTAAGCATAGCGAAGAGATCGAAAAAAAATCTTTGAAATTGAAAAAATTGCTGGATGAATTTCAAAAAGTTGAAGCGAAAGTTCCTTATCTTACTGCTTTAAAACCAAAGCGAAATTTGGAGCATAAACCCAACGAAATTAAAATCAAAAAACCAAAAAACGAATCTCTTTACGAGAAAATCTTAAACTTGAGAAGCAATGGACTGGCGATCAAAGAGATAGCCTATGAATTGTCCATCACAACGGACGAAGTAAAGTTAAACTTAGTGAAATAAGGCTTGATGAAATAATGGAGAAGCAAGTGAATTATAGGATTGAGCAAGATACGATGGGGGAAGTGAAAGTTCCTGAGAATGCCTATTGGGGTGCCCAAACTCAAAGATCGCTACTTAATTTCAACATAGGTGGCCCTGCCATGAAGATGCCTTTAGAAATTATCTATTCCTTCGCTATCTTGAAAAAAGCAGCTGCTCAAACTAACTGCGATCTTAAAGTTCTATCTCTTGAAAAAAGCAAAATCATTTCTAAGGTCTGCGATGAAATATTGGCTGGTGAATTGGATGAGCAGTTTCCTTTAAAGGTTTGGCAGACGGGGTCTGGAACGCAGTCCAACATGAACGTCAACGAAGTCATCTCAAACCGAGCTCAAATCATTTTGAAGGGTAAGCTCACTGATAAGAAAAAGCACATTCATCCCAATGACGATGTCAACAAGTCGCAATCTTCTAATGACACTTTCCCAACGGCTATGCACATTGCCGTCTATCAGCAGTTAGAAGGGAAATTGTTTCCCGTCTTGACGAGTTTTATTGATACCATGAAGTCAAAGGTGAAAGAATTTGAAAAAATTGTTAAAATAGGAAGAACGCATTTTATGGACGCCACTCCCTTGACTTTGGGAAATGAGTTTTCCGCTTACCTAGCGCAGATGCAGTTTGCTGAAAAAGCGATTAAAAATAGTTTGGCTCATTTAAGTGAAATCGCTCTAGGGGGAAGTGCGGTGGGGACTGGACTAAATACTCCGCAAGGCTATAGCGTTTTAGTGGCTGAAAAAATAGCTGCTTTGACGGGACTTCCCTTTGAGACAGCAGGAAATAAATTCGAAGCTTTATCCGCCCATGATGCTTTAGTTGAAACATCGGGAGGAATTAGGCAGCTTGCTGTCAGTTTGATGAAAATAGGCAACGATATTCGCATGCTTACTTCCGGACCTCGCTGTGGAATAGGTGAAATCAACATTCCCGCTAATGAGCCCGGCTCTTCCATCATGCCGGGGAAAGTCAACCCCACTCAAACTGAAGCACTCACCATGGTGTGCGTTCAGGTATTGGGATATGATAATTCTTTGGCGATTGGAGGAATGAATGGTCATTTTCAGTTGAATGTTTTTAAACCTCAAATGGCTTACAATTTATTAACTTCAATCAATTTGCTAGCTGATGCCATGCTTTCTTTTAACGAACATTGCTTAAAAGGAATAACGGCTAACGAGACGAACATAAAAAACAACTTAGATAATTCATTGATGTTGGTTACTTCTCTCAACACTCACATTGGCTATGAGAAGGCAGCTGAGATAGCTAAAAAGGCTTTTAAAGAAAATATTTCATTAAAGGAAGCTGCTTTGAAACTCAAGTATTTGAGTGAAGAGCAATTTAACGAGTGGGTCGATCCAAGTAAAATGCTCTCTCCAAATGCTAAAGAAAGTTAGTTAGCTCAGTGGTGGTTTCCTTTTAAAAGTTTCAATAGTTTCAACATTTTTCAAAAAATAGCTTTTTAAAAAAAATATTTAGCCGACAATTTTACCAAGATGTTGCTAGATAATTCTCCATTCAACCGAGTTGTCACTCTGGGGCAAATGTCCTTGGGCAATAGCCTGCTTCGCCATGAAGCAATATCTAACAACATAGCCAACGTTGATACTCCCTTTTACAAGAGGAAAATGATTGCTTTTGAGGCAGAGTTAAATAGGGTTTTAAAGCGAGAAAAAGAGATCGATCCTCCCTTTGCCTCCACTAACCAGAGGCATATACCATTTTCCACTAAAAAGCATTTTACGAGCGTAGTGCCTAAAATATATGAGGAGTTCGATACTAATTTTAGAAACGACAAAAACAACGTGGATATTGAAAAGGAAGTGAGTGATTTAGTTAAAAACAATTTTTATTTTCAATCGGTGACTAGGTCCATCAGCGAACATTTCGTTCGCATCAAAAGCGTTTTAGCATAATAGGGTAGGGAATGAGTTTTTTCAAGTCTTTTAACATTTCTTCCACTGCTTTAACTGCTCAAAGACTTAGGATGGACGTCATTGCGGACAACATAGCTAATGCCACCACCACTAGGACTAGCAATGGAGAACCTTTTAGGAGAAGCAGGGTTATTTTAAGGAGCAGGGAAAATCGTCCCATATATAAAAATCATTTTAAGCCAGACGCCCTCAAGATTAACACTGGTGATGGGGTTAGAGTGCTTAACATAGAAAAAGATAACTCTCCGCTCAGGTTAGTTTACGACCCGACTCATCCGGATTCCATTAAAACAGGTCCGCAAAAAGGATATGTGGAAATGCCCAACGTGGTCTTAGTGAAGGAAATGGTTAACATGATATCCGCTTCAAGGTCTTATGAAGCCAATGTGGCAACTGTTAATGCTGCTAAGAGCATGTTTAGAGCAGCCCTATCCATCGGAAGAGCTTAGGTAAGAAGAAATGAATATCGCAACTTCAAATCATTTTAGCCAAACTTCATTTGCTAGAGGAGATATTGTCCCTCTTAGGACTGAAAAAGAAAGGCATTTTGCTGATTTTAACATTTTAGAAGGAGACATAAAAAATCACCAAGTAGGGCAGGGGAGTTTTTTTTACGATAAAGTGGTTAATGCTTTAAACTTAGTCAACGATCGCGTCATCACTTCGGATAAGCTAACGGAAGAACTCATCGCTAGACCCAACGAAGTGAACATCCACGATGTCAGCATAGCCATTCAAAAAGCTCAAATCAGCATTGACCTGACTAAAAACGTCATTCAAAGAGCTGTTTCCAGTTACCAATCCATTATCAACTTGAGATGAGTTCAACTTTTTTTTAAACTTTATAAAAGTATTTAGCATTTGTTCACGTTTCAAAAATAATTTTTAAGTTATGGAAAGTTTAAGCACAATTTTTTTTAAAGTCAGAAAAATAGTTTTTTTGAGTTTAGTTTTTACGACGCTTGGATTGGCTAATTCTGCAGAAACTAATTCCGTGAAATTTTTAGGAGGAGAAATAAAAAGTGAAATTGAATTCATCACTTATTATCGCTCTTCGGGATTGATAGAGATCACCGGTAATGAGCAGACGTTCTCGGCTGGGATTCGTTTAGATTTTGATTACATCAAAACTTTTAAAAACTTAGATTTTAAATTGTCAACTGATATTTTAATACTAGAACAACTTTCTTTAAAAGGAAGGCTATATGAAAATTTCAATCCTCCTGCCTTGATATTCAATGAAGCCAACATCACTCTTCCCATAGTTAGTTGGACGTATTTTAAAATGGGAATATTGAAACCCTTGTTAAATGTTCTACCCATGCGAAATTATTTTTTCCCTGTCGTATTTAAAACTGGGCCGAACACTTACTCTTTTAATTCCAACCTCCCCGGCAATCAGTTCAACACCATTAATTTGGCAAACAACAGTTACGTCAACTTTGCTTTCGTTACCGGCAACCGAGACGATCCTTTGCCTTATATCATTCCCCTGCAAAACGATACGGGGATTTCTTGGAACGTTGAATATAAGGCTTTGGTTTTTTCTTTTCTTTTTTCCAATGGGGAAGCGAACCTAGACAGCAACTCCGCTAAAACTTTTAGCATCCTTTTAGGCTATGATGATGAAAACTACGACTTTGGAATATTTGGACAAATAGGAAACATCGGCTCTGTTCCTATCAAAGAGTTTCAAAATTTAATAAAAGGCTATTTTTATTATTATCAAAACTTTGGAGAGATTGATTTTACAGTAGGCACCGAAGTATTGCTTCATCTGCATGGACTTAGGGACTTAGGGAGTTTTAATCGCTACTTACAGGACGAATTTGTATATACAGATGGTTTTTTCTCTCCGTTCACCGTTTTTAACGATGGTAGTTACGATGCTTCAGCGCAGATTTTTTATGAAATGCTCTATGGTTTATCGGGATTAATTTACTTTAATTTAAACGTGTACTTTTTCAATTTAACGAGTCATTTTAGTTTATATGATCCCAACTTACTAACGGACAACTCTGCCATGTATAAGCTGCGTTATCGAATATTTAACCGCATAGGCTTCGCCATCACTCCTTTTTTAGATTTTTACTTCTCCCACACTTATACGCATGATGAAGTTTTTTTTTCTTTCAACCAGTTTTTCGACAGGGAAAGTCGAGCTAATCATCCTCTCGTAGATCAAGATTTCTTTGCCGGTTTCGTTTTTAAAATATAGTTGTGGCTCGCCATCAAACGCTTTTTAAAGAAATCAAGGTCAATGTTAAAAAAATTAGAAAGCACCCTGCCATAAAAAAAATAATTGTTGGTCCTTATGAAAACTGCCGCCATAGCTACTCGCCGGGAACGATTCTCATCAAAGCGGAAATTTCCAATGGCTTCAAACTCTTTGGTTACGATGGCTCTGGGGTGGTGGTGCTATACGCTTATTTAAAAGATCCTGCTAGTAAAGATGAAATAGAAAAATATTTAAATAGATTTAGCTAAATAATTTTTAACTTAACTTTTTTTAACTTAATTTTTCAAAAAACTTCAACAAATTCATCCCATCTTCAAAAGTGGAATTGTTTTTTAAATTGGCGTCTTTTAATAGGGAAACAGCGTGGCGATACATGTTGGTGAAATAAAGAGTTTTAGCAAACTTTCTTGTTTTAGTTTTTTCCAAAGAAGGAATTCCTTGGTATAACTTGTTATTGATCTTCTCTTCTAACCTAAAAATCCCATTGCCAATAAAGAATCTTCCTTGGGTAAAATTAAAAACCAATTCAAAGTGAAAAAACTCCTTACGCCCACTAACCTCTAAGAATACAGGCGTCTTTTTCATTTTAAAAAAAACCTGCATCAAGTGATTCGGTTGATTTCTGCCAAGGGTTGTGACTTCACTGCCCATGTTTTTATCAAGCAGGAAAAATAAAATATCAATCATGTGAGTTCCATCGTGAAACAAAATATCGTGAGGCTTTGTCCGTGTGTTGCTATACAAGAAACCAAAAATACTTTCCAAATCTCCCCAAGTTTTCTTCAAGAGATGCTCTTTTAAATATAAGTAGTCAAGGGAAAACCTCCTCTCATGATTAACCACGACTCTCACGTTAAGCCTCTTGATTTTGTTAGCTATTTTCCTACACTTAGCGTAATCTTTAAAATCACCAGTAATGGGTTTCTCCAAAATTATCAGGGGAATCTTATGCTCAATGGCTTCGTTCAAATCGCTTAAATGATTTTTAGTAGGGGTGGCGATGTGAAGTATGTCGGGAGTTTCCTGCTCTAGCAATCCTTTTAAACTAGAAAAAGTCTTCGGACAGCTCCACTGCTTAGCGAATGCCTCTCTCTTCTTGGGGTCAGTGTCTATCCCCGCTAAGAGTTCTACCTCAGGGTGTTCCTTGACGACTCCAGAATGGGTGCAGGGTTTTTCGCGGTAAGGATCTTTTTCTAACAAAGAGCCAATTCTTCCTAATCCCCAAACGGCAGCCTTATACATGAAGAATACAATAAGAAGAATATTACCATGTTTTGGAAATTGTTTTTCAAAGCATGTTTATGAAAACGAGAAGCGATAAGAGAAGCCATAAATCACTTCCTATAATTTATCTTATGTTAACTTGATGCCTGCTAGCAATTTGTTTTAAAACCTCAGCAACAAAACCTCAGTAACCTTAGGCAGGTTATACTTTAAGACGATGTTTTTCCGGCTTTCTTATCATATTTTAATCAGTATTTACGTTTTGTTATATCGCATGGTAATTTTTTTCGTCGTTCGAAAAGATAAGGAAAAATTTTCAAAATATGAGAATCGCTTGGGCAAAATATCAGCGGAGAAAAAAACATTACTCAAAACGTTTAAGAAGCCATTTTGGATTCACGCTGTGTCTGGAGGCGAAGTTAAATTAGCCAGCACCTTGATTAAGGAGTACCTATTCAAAGAACAAGTCGTCATCACCTACATGTCCGATTCAGCAGCTCATTTAGCCAATCGCCTTTTCTCCCAGAGTAAAAACTTAGTCCATTTCTTTCTTCCACTTGATGCTAAAACTTTCATGAACTCAATCGTCTCCCTCATTGATCCAAGGAAATTTTTCGTCATTGAACATGATGCTTGGCCCAACTTGCTAGCTTCCTTAAAAAAGCACCAAACTCCTAGGATAATGTTGAACTATCATTTAAAACCGAGCGATAATTTTTTTTTTAGCTTGCTTCCTTCCGTTTTTAGATTCACTCACCTTTTCGAAACCTTTCTAACTCAAGACGATAAAACCCTCCAGCAAATCCAGCAGTTTAAGCCACTTTTTAAACCAGAGAACATCGGTAATTTAAAATATCGTTTTTCTTTCTCCAAAAGCGATTTTAAGCCCAATTTTAACAGGAAAATTATTGTGTTGGGTTCTTCTCATCACCCCGAAGAAATCATCGTTGTGGAAAAATTGCTTCCCCTACTAAAACAAAAAAGAATGATCTTAATCATAGCCCCTCGGCATTTAGAACGCTGCCGCAATATTTCCAAGCAAATTGAAAAAAAATTTAAATTAAAAACAACCCTCGTCAATCACCTGCTAGAACTTAAGGAAGCAAGCGAAGTCGTTTTATTCAATCAATTTGGTTCTCTCTCTTCCCTTTATCAATTAAGCGACATTAATTTAATTGGGGACACTTTCATCAAGTCAAATGGAGGACATAACATTTTAGAAAGCATTTATTTAAAGAAAACAACTTTTTATGGGAAATATTTGATTAATTTTCGCGAAATTACCAATGAATTAGAGGAAAAAGTCTTTGCTGACTTTCGTTTAACGAACGATAAAATCACCTCATTGGTGGAACTTATGTTAAACGACGAAAGATTGAAGCAAGAAATAACCCAAAAAGCCTTTGAAATCGCCATTAAGTTCCAATATGATGAGAGGAGGCTAAGGAAAATTATCTTTGAATAATTTTAATTGGCTTTTCCTTTTAATAATTCTGCCACTTCTTTTGATCTCGCTAAATCGAGAGGAGTTTTGTTTTTCTTATTTTTAAGATTGGTATTGGCAAAATACTGCAGGAGTAATTTCACAAAATTAACTTTATTCTGCAGAGCCGCTAAATGCAGCGGGGTGTTGCCTTGTTTGTTTTGGGCATTGATGTCTATTGTAAGCCTTTTTCTTAACAAAAGTTCTGCGTGATTTAGCTTATCGCTCAGCACTGCCTTGTGCAGAGCAGTTTCTCCTAGGTTGTCTTTAGCGTTGAGTTCCACTTTTTCAAAATCGCTAATTGCTCGCAAGATTTCCAAGTTATTATTTTGAATAGCCCAATGAATTGGTCTCCAGCCTTGATGGTTTTTAGAGTTGATGGAAATGCCCGATCGCGATAATAAGGAAAAAGTGTTTAAATTAGAACTGCCCGATGCCCAATGAAGAGGATTATTGCCTCGAGGTCCTCGGGAATTTAGCAGCCTAGGAAACCTTTTGATGAGATAGAAGGCAGCTATGATTTCATTTCGCTTGATCAGGATGTCTAAAATATTAACTCCCTCTTTGTTCCTTTTTAAAACGCCACCATTTTCAAAAAATAGTTTTAAGAGTTCAATTTTATCTTGTTGACTAATGAGATCTCTCCTCACCAACGAATGCATGGGTGTATCACCTCTAAAATCTTGTTGATTAAGCTTCGCTCCACTCACCAAGAGAAACTCTATTATTTCCTTACCAGACCACCTAGAAGCCACATGCAGGGCATTTCTTTGGTAAAAATCCAAATAATTGACATTAGCCGACTTTTTTATGAAATCGGTAAATAAGTTTTGATTATTGTAAAACACAATCCACGACAAAGGCGTCCATCTGCTGCCGACGGTTATTTTATCCAAGTTAGAAAAATCTTTTCTCTTTTCCAAATATAGAGATTTGTACTTATTTTCTATGCTATTCAAGGTGAACATTACTTTGTTAGCAAAGGAGGGATTTTCTTGTAAAATTTCCCTTATCTGCTCATTATCTTGCGAATGAATGGCGTCATTAAACTTAATGAATTCCAACTCACCCACGCCGACAGCAGGATAAAAAAAACCGACAAGCAATGTTGCCACTAGCAAATATTTCAAAGATTTAAGTTAAATTAATTTAATTTAAACTAAATTAATTTAATGAATTAAATTAATTTAACTTCTTCCTTCTTTAAAAATAAGTTATAAAAAATTACCACTAAAACGATTTTAAACAACTCCCCTATCAAGAAAGGCTGAAAACCAGCCTGAATAGCATTGGAAAAACCGATGAAGCCACTAAGCCAAGCAACTCCTAAAGTGAATATGCTCATTTCTGCTAGTAAAATGACGCTTAGCAAGTGGAAGTTATTCTTAATGTGGTTGTTGCTTTTAAAATAACCAACTAAAAAAGTGGCAAGCAAAAATCCATAAAGATATCCAGCAGTAGGTCCTAGAAAATACAAAGGCCCTCCCCCATTGGCAAAAACCGGCCAACCAACTAACCCATAGAAAAGGTAAAGGCTAATGCATAGCATTGAAGTCTTGAGGCCATAAAAAAGCGGAATCAAGATGACCAGCAAGGTCTGCAGAGTCACTGGCACTGGCCAAAAAGGAACCTTGTATTTAGCGGAAATGATTAAAAAGACACTCCCGATGATTGCTAAAGCAACCGATTTGAGTAAAACAGAATCCTTGGCGACTCTGAGTTGGCTAGGATTATTTTCCATCGTGATTAAAACCTCCAGAACAAATTAAAATAAATTAAATTTTTTTTAAAACCAATCAATGCTTAACTACGGGGAATTATATCATACTTAATGTTCCCGCTTTCATCCATGAACATTAAATACAAAGATTTTTTCTGCTTAGTGATGGTAAAACTCTCTCTTTTTTCATCAAAAACGTTATCAATAGGAGTTAAATCAAAGAAATTGATCCTGTCGTAGCTGTATTTTCCTCCAGTGATGATGGAATGCTTGTCAGCGACTATTATCTCAATTCCTTCTCTGCCTTCTTCCACGGAAACAATTTCGGGTTCTTTGTTGTCAATGGTAAAAGCAGGAGAAGTTATTTCTCGGGCAACTCCTAGTTCTCCCTTGCTAAGGTAAGTATCGTATGCTAACTTAAAAACATACTCTCCGTCGAAAAACTTATTGCCATCAATGACCAGCGAGCTTTTAAAAAAATCTTTTTTCAGCAAGAACCATTTCTCGCCAGTGATATTATTCAAATGCTTATAATGCATTTGATAGCGAATTAAGTCCCTGTCTCTATTTTGAACGTCCCAAGCTAAAACAATTTTCTTACTTTTCACTTTGAAAGCGTTAACGAAACGCTCGCCCAAATCACTACTTCCAATCCCCGTGGCATTTTCCACTTTAGCTTTGTCTTTAGCGCTTAGTTTTTTGTTGGGCTGGTAAGTGGGGAGGACCCTAAGGTTTTTGACCTGCACCCTGTTATTTAGGGAACTATAATAAAATTTCAACCCATCCATTTTAGCCGTTTTTCCTGCTTGGTTCAAGAAGTTAACCCTAAACTGCATAAACCTAGAAGAGGGCAAAATGGGGTTGGCTATTAATGATTGCCAATCATTCCATAATTCGTCTGGGGTTTCGTTATTCCCGACCCGAGCCTCCAAAAAAATGTTTCCCGTCTCTTCGTCTTTGGCATTAATGTAAAACTTACCCCAATTAACCGTGTTCTTGAAATCGAAAACCTTGCTTTCATAGTAACCTTTCGGGGGTAATTTAAAATCAATTTGATAAATAACGCTGGTGTTGGCGGTAGCAAAAAAGGCCTTGCTCGGGGCAGAGATCAAATGAGCGATGTCTAATTCTTCTGCTTTGAATATTTTTTCTAAAGTCCGATCGCTCAAGTTATAACTCCAAATATTCCCCTTTTCAAAGCTGGCTACGAACAATTTATTTTCCAAGGAGTTATGCATCAAACTAGTTAAATTTAAGGCATTGAACCTAAAAAGAGTTTTTATGTCTCCGTTTTCATTGATTTCAATTAACCTATTGATGAAACCGAACAAGTTTTCTTTCTCGCTCTCGGGTAGGAGTTCGTTTATTGGGTTGGGTTTTAATGGATCTTTTTTCGCCCTGCTTAAATTGTTATCGATTTTTGCCGTGGGTAGTTCTTGGTTAGAAAAAGTATCAACGAGTTTCTTGTCCTCGGTGCCCGCCGTGATCACGTAGGTTTTATCTCCAACAAAAATAAAATCGGAGATTTCGTTTTTGCTGTTTTCGTAAATGACTTTTAAATTTTCTTCCTTCAAATCGTATTCATAAAAACGACCGGGGTTGGAAGTAGAAAAGTAAAGTTTGTTCTTTCTTAAATCAGTTTTTAAAATATTGCTGGCTTCTACTTTAACTAAGTTTTTCGTTTCTTTATTCGCTAAGTCAATGACGCTAATCCGACCTGCCTCCCCTCCCCCACTGACGTAGAGTTGTTTTTCATCCACCTTCAAGTCCCAAATGAATTCGCTCTCCACCTTCGCCCACTCGGTGAAATCATTGAGCTCGCTATCGCTTCTATAAATAATCCCGCTTTCAAGAGTGCCAAAATAGTAATTGTTCTCATGAAAAACGATGCTAGTTATTTCATTTTCGCCAAAATTCTTCGTGGTTATAAGCTCAAAGCTTTCGTCATATAGGGAAAGGCTGCCTGCTGGGGAATGAGAAATCAACAATTTGTCGTCGCTAAAATCCAATGCCCAAATCGTTTCCTTTTTAACGTCTAGGATTTTTTTTATTTCGTAGTTCAAGGTCAATTGGTTTTGTTGATTAAAAAAAGTGTTTTCATATTTTCCTGTTTTAAAATCCTTCATGCCACTAAGTTCAACCACTCTGGTTTTCGCCTGAATGAAAATCCAACTAAAAACAAGTAGCGTAAAACCATAGGAAAAACCATAGGAAAGCCAAGGTAATTTTTTTTTAATCATAAACGTTCTTTTTCACTTTAATGACGATGCTATTCATTCCAAATAAAGGCAAATCTAACTCCTCTTCTTGAAAATAAGTCTGCAGGTTCTTGCTTTTGTTCTGCACGAAATTCTCTGTGATTAACTTTTGTTTAAGGAAGGGTAAATTTTTATAAGTTGTTGACCTTAAAGTGAGGGATTTGTCTTTTAAGAAAAACCAAATATTTAGCTTATTGTTAGCTGGCTGCTGGGCGTAAAAATCGAAAATTTGTTCCAAGCTATTTCCAATTTCCCCATCGCTAGAGAGCACAAACTCATTCCAAAACCTAGTCGTCTCACTAGAAACGTTAATTTGATATTCGCCTTCCTTTAAAGTTTTTGGTAGTTTAAAACCAACCACCTGTTTAAGTGGCTTTTGCCGATAACGTTTCAAAAAAAACTCCATTGGGACGATGTCTCCCGGTTGAAATGTTTTTTCAAAAGATTCAACTTCCCCAACCGTCAAGTATTTCAAATCGTTTTGAATGGTCAAATTTAAATCTATTGCTTCAATGTTAACTTTCTCATAGGGGTTTTCCTGCAGTTCGAACAAAATCCTCGTTAAGAAATTGCTGATCTCCCCTAAACCGGAAATAGCATTCACGAAAGTTGATTGGTTGTTAATGTTTATGTTTCGCTTATTGAAATCGGTTTTTATATTGAGTTCGCTGTCTAGCAAAATGGATTCGCCAAAATCTTCAAATTGAAAATAACTTTGAAAAATTAAGGCACTACTGAGTGGAATAAAATAATTTTCATCGTTAATGATTTCGAAATTAATTTTCTCTTCATAGGAAGGAGTTTTCATGGTGATCTTAACTGGAACGTAAGTTGATTTTTCGCCAATTACTCCGCTAATGCCGCTATGCCTATCTTGGTTAATCGTTCCTATTTCCTCCATCAGACTCCCTACCTTGTAAGAAACGGTCTGGAGCGGAACAACAGCGTCCGTGAAAGCTTGATATAAAGCTAGCTTAGACTTGCCTAGTTGCCCTATTGGATGACCGAAAGCTAGGATGCGATTTTCGTCTCTATAGGTGAGAGTGCCGTAAATGGAAATGTTAATGTCGCCTCTAGCCAAATTAACTCCAATTAAATCACCGGGAACCATGTTGGCGGCTTCTGATTTTGCCGGGAGGCTTTTAAACCCACCGCCAAAGGAGAAAACTGGGTTGCTGATTTTTAAAAGATCAGTGATTTGACTTAAATCAATTTCAAAACTACTATTCACGGTCAAAGGGGTCTTGATAGGGACTAATGATTTGGCTGGAAAAATGTTTTTTTTTACTAAAAGTCGCTGAGGAGCTTCTTCGGGAAAGTCTAATATGGTTAGCATGTCCTTAATATGGGTTATCCCCACAATGGGTTTTTTTAAAAAACTACTGGTGAAGGCTATAGCACCCACTAGTCGCTCATTGAAATAAACTGGTGAGCCACTCATTCCCGACAAAACGCCATTCTCTTGGAAATAGGGATGTTTGATCTCGGCTAAAATAGCACTTGACTTAGCTCCAGAGTTTCTTATAACGGAAAGAACTTGTAATTCAAAATCCAGCATCTCATTGCCACCAATGCGTGTTTTGCTCGTTAACAGAGCCCCTCTTTTAATTTCATTGATATTTAAAACGAACTCATTTGAGTCGCTCGCACTAACTTTAGGGAAAACAAAAAGGAAGTTTAAAACCAAGCAAATGAAAATAACTTTTTTCATTTTAAATTCATAAAAAAGTAGGAGTCTTACGCTTTCTTTTGGCTTCGTAAACAACATAAGAGCCACCCAAAACCATTAACAAGCATAAAACTTGCCCCATGCTCAAAAAGCCCACGACAGTTCCTAGCTCGTTGTTAGGTCCTTGAAATATTTTATCGGGCTGCCTAAAAAACTCAATTAAGAAGCGAATAGCTCCATAACCTATTAAGAAAAAGCCCGATATGAAACCTGCAGGCAACCTTCTGTTTTTTAAATTCCATAAAATAACGAAGAGCAATATTCCCTCGCCAAACGCTTCATAGAGTTGGCTGGGATGACGCAACTCCTCAAAAGGAATTCCCCTAAAATCTTCAAAGTACATTCCCCATGGCCGGCTGGTTATCCTTCCGTAAAGTTCGCCATTCATGAAATTGCCCAGCCTTCCAAAAGTGTAGCCGATCGGGATGACCAAACAATACAAATCAGCAAACTTGAAGAAGTCAAACTTCCTTTTCTTGCTGAAATAATAAAGAGCAACCACGACGCCCACTACTCCACCATGAAACGAAAGCCCAGAAATCCCCGTGAAGCGAATCCCGTCGTTAAAGCTAAAGGGTAATAGTATTTCTAAAGGATTGCTGATGAAGTAGGTGAAGTTGTAAATTAAAACATAAAACAGCCTACCGCCTAAAAAAATACCCAATATGAGATAAAGCAAAAAGTCATCTATGTCCTTGGTTTTTATGGCTAAATTGATTTTCTTCTTGGCGATTAACCTTTTTATTATCGCCATACCCAGCAATATGGCAACTATGTAGCTGACACTATACCATCTTAAACTAAAACCACCAAAACTAACTATTTCTGGACTTAAATAAGAGGGTAAATTTTGATAAAAATTGATGAGTTTATTTAACAATTTTACTATTGTTTTTATTGTAATTTAATTTTAATAAAAAGTAATAAAAAAAATAACCGGGAGAAAAAACGATGTATTTTAACATATTCATAGTAGAACTTTTTTTCACGAAGCGATCGACGTAAAGTTCATTAATATTCATATCAACGAAAGCTATGGACGATTTTAGTTGGGGAATGATGATTCTTTTCAATCTTTTGATTTTCTTGTCCAAGACAACAATTTTGGGCTTGGTTTTAGTTAGGAATTGAATCACCTTCTCTTCTTGATTGTTGAGCGATTCAAGGTTTAGGAAAAATAAGTTCCTCGATGAGCCGTAAAACAAGTTGAACTTCTCTTTAATTTTTTTTTCATCTTTTATCAAATTGCCCACCATGAGAGTAGAAACGTTGTTATTCATGGCGAACTTGAACAAGTCAAAAAACAAGTTTCCAGAATGAGTTACGTGATCCTTAGACGAAGCAAAAATAAAATTTAACCACTTGCTAGAAGTTAGGAAGTAATCAATTTCATTCAAATAAAATTTTTTTTCTTGGGGTGAGAAGAAGATCTTTATGAAATGATCTCCGTTTATCAAAGCGACTTTCGTGGGTTTCTTGTGAGAAACTAAGTTGATAAAATAGGCATTGAGCCTTGCTTGAGCATCTAGGATGATCTTATGCCGATATAGCCTTACATAGTTTATCGCTTCTTTCATTTTTTGGAGTTGGCCTGCATTCGTGGTTTAAGCGACTTTTTTGTCTAACTGAATGCTCTGCATTTCGTAAAACTTATAGTAATAGCCCTTTTTTCTAAGGAGAGCTCTATGATCTCCCTGCTCAACTATTTTTCCTTTGTTTAAAACTAAGATTTTATCGGCGTTTTGAATGGTCGATAACCTATGAGCTATGATGATGGCGGTTTTGTTTTTAATGATTTTTTTCAAGCTCCTTTCAATCAATTTTTCCGATTCGCTGTCGATGTTAGCCGTGGCTTCATCCAAAATGATTATGGGGCAATTTTCGATAAACGCCCTAGCAAAGGCTAGTAACTGCTTTTGCCCCGTGGACAAAGATTTGCCTTCTTCCAGAACGCTTTCTAAATAGCCCTTAGGGAGCTTTTCGATGAACTTATGAAGAAGAACTTTTTTGCTGGCGGTTAAAATCTCTTTTTTAGTAAATTCCTTGCCTAGGGTGATGTTTTCATAGAAGCTCCCCGTGAACAAAAAGACGTCTTGGGGGATGGTTGAGATATTGCTCCTCAGCTCTTTTAAAGATATTTTCTTGATGTCTATTCCATTGATGGTGATGCTACCGCTGTTAACTTCGTAAAGCCGATTAATCAAAGATATGATCGTGCTCTTGCCCGCCCCAGTGCTTCCCACTATAGCGACAACTTCTCCTTTTTTTATTTCTAGGTTTAAATCTTTAAAAATGGTTTTCTCTTTTGAGTAGCCGAAATTAACGTTTTTAAAAACAATATCTCCCGCTAGATCGTGAGCTTTTTTGCTGCTGTCTTCTTCTATGCCAGTGAAATTGTTCTTCAAGCCTAAGAAGTGATGAAGCCTCTCTGAAGCACTCATGGCAGCTTGAAAAGTGTTAAATTGCTCTGCTAGATGTCTTAAGGGCCTAAAAAACATATTGATATAAAAGAAGAAAGCAAAGATATCACCGACGGTTAGCTTAGTATTTCCGATCAATAGATGAACGAAAAACAAAACCAAGAGCATGGAGAAACTACTAACGACTTCAATGAGTGGAAAGTAGAGAGAATAAGAATGAACTATTTTTAAAAAGGAATTCAAATACTTTTTGTTGCTTTCATCGAAGTCTTTTACGCTCCTATTCTTGTGGTTGAATAAGTTAATTTCTTTAATTCCAGTTATGCATTCAATGAGGATGGTGTTCATGATGGAGTTAGATTTTCTAACCCCGCGATAGCCCTTCTGGAGGCTTTTCTTGAAAAACCAAGTGGCTAGAAGAAACAGCGGCAGGGAAATGATAGTTGCCATGGCTAGCACGGAGTTAATGTAAAACAGAATGATCGTTATGATGGTGATTTTGATAAAACTGGCTAACAACCCCACCACTCCGTCGGAAATAAATTGCTTGATGGCTTCCACGTCGTTGGTTAAATGAGTTAAAGTTTTTCCAATGGGATGATTGTCGAAATAATCGTTGTTTAAGGAAAATATTTTTTCTAAAACGTTCATGCGAATGGCTAAAACTATTCTCTCTCCCATCTTTTGAATCTGATAGTTAAAGATAACGGTGAATAAGAACCCCGTGGTTAAAGTAAGTCCCATTAGCAAAGAATAGCGAACTAACGTCTGGTATTCCTTCGTTGCTAAACCGGTGTCCAAGCCTAGCTTGAAGAGATAAGGAGTGAGAGAACCCGATATGTCTGCAGTGAGTAGCAGGAAAAGAATTAACAGAATGGTCTTGGGGTATCTGGTCACATAGGAAAACATCCACGCAATGGTCTTGCGATTCCATTTTTTTGATTTGAAAACTTTTTCGCTCATTATTGATTAAAACTCTTTTTTAACTTTTGTAATTCAACTAGCTTGTGGTATTCTCCTTTTTTCTTAATGAGTTCGCTGTGAGTTCCTTGTTCGTGAATTTTGGCGTCTTTTAAAAAAATGATCCTATTCGCTTGTTTGAGGAAAGATATTTTATGAGAAGAATAAATAACGGTTTTGAGATTTTTTAATTTTTTGAAATTTCGAATGATGTTTTTTTCGGTTTCGCTATCAACGCTTGAAAGGGAATCGTCCATGATCAAGACATCTGCCTGCTTGTAAATGGCTCGACCGATGGCGGTCCTTTGTTTCTGCCCCCCGGAGAGATTAATGCCTCGCTCACCGATCACTTGATTGTACTTATCTTTAAAATCATTGATCTCATCATGGAGATGAGAAATTTTGGCTGACTTAATGACTTGGGTCATTTTTGGCTCATATCCTTTTTCAAAGGCGAGGTTGTTTTTCATTTTAGTGGAAAACAAAAAAGTTTCTTGAGGGACCAAGGCGATTATTTTGTAATAGACATCGTTGGGGACTTTTTGGATATCAACGCCGTTGATTAAAATTTTCCCAGAAGTAGGAGCGATGATCTTAGCGATCATTTCTATAAGAAGCGTTTTTCCCGTTCCGATTTTGCCACTTACTCCCAAAAACTCTCCCATTTTTATTTTTAAATTGATTTTGTCTAGGATGGTTATTCCGTTTTCGTTTTTGAAACTCACGTCTTGGAACTCTAAGTAAGAGAATTTTTTTATTTCTTCTTTTAAAGGGAGCTGCTTGGGGACGGGAAAGTCAAAAAACTTATTAATTCTTTCTTGAGCGGTTATGCCTTGCTGAATGATTGACATGACCCAGCCTAAGGAGAAGATGGGGAAAGTGATTACTCCCACCATGATGCCAAACTGCAGAAGTTCTGCGATGGTGATTTTATTTTCAATGATTTCTTGTCCTCCCACTAGCAGAATCAAGATCTCGCTAAGGGAAAAAAAAAAGAAAAAGAAAGGCCAAGTGAATTCTTCAATTTTGGCTAGCTTTAAATTGCTAGTAAGATACTCTTCGCTTACTTCGCGAAACTTTTTCGTTTGATAAACTTCCATCGTGTTGAGTTTAATAGTGGTGATGCCAAAAATGACTTGCCAAGCCCTGTTGTTGATTTTAGCTCTAACCTCTTGGATCCTTTTATAAAAGGGTTTGAGTTTAGGCATTACTAAGAAAATCATGAGGACTAAGATTGTCATTTGAACTAATAAAATGCTTAACAATTTGAAACTAATTCCCAGCATGACTGGTATGAAGAAGCCTAACCTACTGAGGGAATTGGGGATGTACATGAGGCCGGGGCCCAGCAAAGTTCTTATATCGTTCAAATCATTGGTTATCCTGCTAACCAAATCGCCGGTTTGTTCTTTTTTATAAAAGGAAATAGGCAGGTTTAACAACTTTTGAAACAACTTTTTTCTAATGTCATATTCAATTTTTCGGCTATTGCCAATGATTAGGTACCTCATGGCATACATGAAAAACACGGTGATGAAGAGGTAAAAGAAAGTTAGTCCCAAGTAGTAGAGAGTCGTAGTGCGTTCATTTTCTTCGGTGATGTAAGCAAGGGTTTCTTTGAAGCCATTCGTTAGCTCCAAATAGCCGTAGTTATGAAAAATCATGAACAGGAAACCCAACAAATATAAAAAAAAATACTTTTTCATATAGGGTATTAGATACCTGAAGAGATTAATTTTTCCTAAATTCAAGATAAATGTTAATGTAGTGTTTTATTGCTTACACTTTTAATGCTTGTATTTTAATGCTTGCCTGCATCTGCTGTTATCTGCTGTTCATCGCAGTGCGATCGTTTAGATTATACCATTTATCGCTAGCAATCTAAATGGTTGAAATTTTAAATTTATTTTAATTGCCCGCAGGTGACTAAAGGAAGTAATGTGGGAAGTAATGTGGGAAGCAACGTGGGAAGCAATGTGCTAAAGATAAATCGAACTCATTAAGTGATGATCTTGTTCGCTTTTTTAATTTTATTGTAGGCGATGATGGTGGTTTAAACCTTAATGGTTAAGCCTGAAGTGCTTAATGACACGGGAACAAGGGGGAAATCACTCAAATAATCGTTAAAGATGGCAGAATTATGGTTAATCCCATTATACTATGCTATAATTTACCCTGAAAGTAATGAGTAGGAATGTTTCTTTTAAAAAATATAGGTATAACCGACAGATAAGAAGCGATAGAGTCATGATTGTGAAAGAGGATGGTAAAATGCTAGGGACTTTTACGCTTCAAGATGCCCTTAACAAAGCAAGAGAAGCTGATTTGGACTTGGTAGAAATCTCTCCCAATAATAATCCACCTATCTGCAAAATAATTGATTACGGCAGGTTTAATTACATGCAGGAGAAAAAGCGGAAGGAAGCTAAAAAGCAACAAAAGGTGAGCCAACTAAAAGAGATAAAAATGCGCCCTAAAACAGACGTCCATGATTACAATTTCAAAATAAAACACATTAGAGAATTCATCACCAAGGGAAACAAAGTAAAAGTCACCATTAGATTCAAAGGCAGAGAAATGTCTTTCATCGGTTTAGGAAGGCAGCAAATAGAAAAAATTACCAACGACACCAAAGACATTGCCAAAGTTGATATTCCCTCCCGTTTGGAAGGAAGACAGCTTCACATGACATTAGGTCCATTTAAAAAAAAATAACTGAGAGAAATTGAGTATGCCAAAATTGAAAACCCATAAGGGAGCCAAAAAGAGATTTAAATTAACGAGTAAGAACAAAGTTAGAGCCAAAAGAGCTGGTTCCAACCATTTGTTGACTAAGAAAAAGATTGACTCAAAGAGGAAGAAAAGAAAGCTGATTAGTTTGAATAAAGCAGACAGCAATCTAGTGAAAAAACTAGTTCCTAATCTGTGAAATCTTTTGAATGGAAACCTTTTGAATGGTGAGAATTTATTTTTAATAAGATTGGAGTTTAGAAATGCCTAGGAGTAAAAGTAGCGTAACTCATAAGAAGAGAGTAAAGAAAGTAATAAAGCAAGCTAAGGGATACTATGGAAGAAGAAAGAATGTTTATAGCATTGCTAAGCAAAGCGTGGTTCGCTCGGGGATGTTCTCTTTCGCTCATCGCCGGAAGAAAAAGGGTGATTTTAGGAGGCTGTGGAATGTGCGAATCAATAGTGCGTTGGCTAAATTGAAAAGTCTGGAAGTGCCCTCTTTTTCTTATTCTAAATTCATTAACCAATTGAAAATGGCGAATGTGAGGATAAATAGAAAACTACTTTGCCTCTTGACGGAAAAAGATTTTAATAGCTTTGCGGAGTTGGTAAAACAACTAAATCAGAAAGCTAAATAATTTACCACGGGGATGTAGCTCAGTTGGGAGAGCACAACGCTGGCAGCGTTGGGGTCGTCGGTTCAATCCCGATCATCTCCACTCTTTTTGCCTGTTTTTTCATGTATTTTAGCATTTTTTTCAGTTAGGGCAACAAGCCTTTTTTTGGGGTCGCCCCTATATCGCCCAGTTTTATTCCAATCTCTCCTGCCACCTTTTCAATGTGGTCGACGCTCAAGTTGCTATACCGCTCCGTCATTGCTTCGTCATCGCTCCACCATCGATAAGGCCTTATGTAAGGCGTTATTAGGCGGCTTTTCGACTCAAAAAAAAACTGCATCACGAGAATAATAAAAATATTTTAGAGGTTAAAGGAAGAAGGGGGATTATAATAGTTCATCGTAATTTATGGAGAACAATAAGAACAATCAGATGAAAAATTCAACGGAAAAAGAAAAAGGATGGTGGGATAAATCTGGGGAAAGTCATCGAAAATATCGGAAAACATTTTTAGTGGTTTATGGTCTGCTGGGAGGCTTCTTGGCTTACTCTGGCTATGAATATGCCTATGACAAGTTGATCCATGATTGTAATGTGGAAAAGTATGCTCGCCTTCTGCAGAACATTGCGGTTGTTTTATTAGCCTTGCCGGTGTCGTTTTATTTGTGGTACCTGAGGAATCACGATAAGCAGGAGAGTTTAGCAGAAGCTAGAAAGAACAATCAAGAAGCTAAGCAGGGCAACCAATTCAATAGCTATTCCACTGCCTTAAAATTATTCTTAACCGAAGAGAAGCCAAAGGAAGCTACTGAGTCAGCAGAAAAGACTAATTCACAAGAGAGTCCAAAAGTGAAACCAAAAGTGAAACCAAGAGGTCAAACGAATCGAGAAGTGGGATTAATCCTGCTGATGAAGCTAAAAAACGAGCAAGAGTTGTATGGAGAAGATATTAATTTGGTAACTCCTTATAAAGACTTAACGAGGGCATATTTGCCGTATGTAGACTTACGAGGAGCGAACTTAACTGAAGCGAGATTATATAAAGCAGACCTACAGGAAGCAAACTTAACAAAAGCAATTTTGGAAAGAGCGGACTTAATAGAAGCAAAATTACAGGGAGCGGACTTAATAGAAGCGAAATTAAAAGGAGCGGACTTAGAGGGAGCGAAATTAGATGGAGCGGACTTAACAAGGGCGAACTTAACAAGGGCGAACTTAGGGGGGGTAAGCTTACAGAGAGCGGACTTAAGAGAAGCGAACTTACGAGGGGCGGACTTAGGGGAAGTGAACTTACAGGGAGCGGACTTAACAAAGGCCAACTTACAAACAGCAAACTTACGAGAAGCAGACTTAGGGGGAAAGTGGTTAATTAGGATAAACTTATCACAAGCAAGTCAATCAGTGATCTCAAAAAAAGCGACATTACAAGGAGCAGAGATGTTTATTAAAAAAGAAAATTTAACGGATACCCCTAATAGAGCAGGGATGGAAAAGATGTTGAAGAATAATTGCCAAGACATTTACGACTCTGAAACAGAAATGTTCAAAAGAGGTATAGTTCAAGTGAGGATCATAGAAGGAGAAGACAAGGAAAAATATTCTTTTGAGAGAATTGGACAAGGAATGGACTTACGAGGGATGAACTTACGAAGAATGGACTTACGAGGAATGGACTTACAAGGAATGGATTTACGAGGAAAGAACTTACAAAGAACGAACTTAATAGAAGCGAAACTACAGCGAGCAAACTTAACAGAGGCGGACTTAACCGAAGCTGACTTATGGGGAGCAGAGTTACTCATCAATGAAAAAGATTTAGTGAAGACCCTTAATAGAGGAGATCTGGAAAACATGTTGAAAAGTAATTACCGAGACATTCATGACCCTAAAACAGGAAAACTTAAAAGTGAGTTAGTGGAAGTGAAGATCATAGAGACAGGAGACGGAAAATATTTTTTTTTAAAACAACTGAACCCACAGCAAACTTACGAGGGAGTAGACTTACGAGGAAGGAACTTAACAAGAGCAGACTTAGTAGAAGAGAACTTATATAAAGCGGACTTAAGAGAAGCGAACTTAAAAGAAGCAAAATTATATAGAGCGAACCTGCAGAGAACAAAGTTAGATGGAGCGAACTTAAAAGAAGCAAAATTATATAGAGCGAACCTGCAGAGAGCAAAGTTAGATGGAGCGAACTTAGAAGGAGCAAACTTAGATAGAGCGGACTTAAGAGAAGCGGACTTACTAGAAGCAAACTTACAAGGAGCGGACTTAACCGAAGCGGACTTAACAGCGGCGGACTTAACCGAAGCAAAGTTACTTATCAATGAAGAAAACTTAACAAAGACATTTAATAGAGAAGAATTGGAAAACATGTTGAAAAGTAATTACCGAGACATTCATGACCCTAAAACAGGAAAACTTAAAAGTGAGTTAGTGGAAGTGAAAATCATAGCAGCAGGAGACGGAAGATATTCTTTTAAAAAAAGTTTAAAAGCCAAGAAATTATGAGCGATGGATCGGCGACGTTGGTCTTATGCAGGTGGTTGTAATCCCTAAGGACGACGGGTTTTACTTGGAGGAGTCCCATGGCTTTGGAAGTGGGATGAACGAGCTGGGAACGACCGTTGCTCTCGCGCACGATCATGGCGAGCACGGTGTCGGGGTCGATGACCTCGAGGCAAGAGAACTGCATTAGTAGACTAAAGATGAAGGTCTTCATGGGTTAGCGTTTCTTATGGGAAATATGGGGGGTAGGTGGAGCGCTTCTCTTGGAGTTGCTGGTGAACTGCAGCACTTGGCAAGTCCCGAGGGGATCGGTCTCAAAAAAGTTAAGCCCGCCTAAGTCTCTGATCGTCAAGTTGCTGGTGGGAAGTCCCAGTTCCTCCCTACCTTGAGCCTGAGCTCCTCCCTGATCTGCTGCTGCTTTCGTTCCGTCCGCTCCTCCTGTTCTCTCCTGAGTTCTCGTTGCTCTTCCTCCCTAGAACACTCGGGGCAATAGGAAGCGAAGACTCGACCGAACCCCCTTACTTGTTTGATGAAAGTTCCATGTTTACGGCATTGCTTGGCTAAAGTCACCATCCTAGGCATTTTTAGACCATCAAATAGTTTTTCCATGGTTACTCCTTCCCCATAGCTTGGCTTCTATGTTCTCTGGTGCTCCTGCTCCTACTTGGAGTTGCTTCTTGCTTCGGTTATGCCAAGTGATGACTTTCTGCTTCCAGTTCCTCACTTTTCTGCCGCCAGCGTCTTTCCAGCCCCCAGTCTGGTAATAGTCATGGAAGTTCTTCGCCTCCACGTTATACCCCTTCGCTTGGATGTAATCTTCTATCTCCTGCAGAGACGGAGCAACAGCATCGTTGCCAGCATGATGCTGACCCGCATGGTTGCCAGCGAGGTCGTTAGTAGTAGCATGGTCGTTAGTAGTGGCGTGGGTGGTAGCATGATGCTGAACCAAGATGTGGTCGTTAGTAGTGGTGTGAGTATAGATTTCTATGACTCACTTTTGACATCACTGGGTTTATGTATTTCAAAAGTCACTTGGTTATTTAATTTCATATAATTTAATAAAAATCGAAAATAGGTAACGGGAAACGAATTAAAACTAACTGGATTATCGCTAGAATGGCCAATGAAACGCTCACGGACATTGGTTTTTAAGATAAATTAGTTGGGGAAATAACTTTTTTCAACAGAAATGAAGGTTTTGCTTGTATATTTATAGTGTCCTATTGGCCACTATGTATCCGGAGTTTTCGCCCAATTTCAACAAGTTCAACATCGCCAAAATTTCTAGGCGGGGAGCATGCCAACTTCCCCAAGAGTACGCTCGTTTGCTGAAGGTGTTCCCTAAGCTGCCGATCCAACAGCAAAAACATGTGCTACGACAGGTGCAGAGGTTTTACTGGGAGCAGCGAGGGATTAAGAGGGGTTAACGAAAAGAGGGTGACCCCAACTTTGAAGTCATGAAAGTTGATGAAAGTAAGTTAAGTATTATAGGAGTGGTGATCTACAACCTTAAATCATTTTAGACCCTTTTACCAACTTAATTTTTAGTTTAAGCTTAACTAAACGAAAAGAATTTTTTCTCTTCTTCTTTTTTGCCTTAACATTAGAAATCCTTTTTGCCAACCATATTTCCCCACCTTTCTTCATTTTTGCTCCCCCATTGCTGTCTCTTGACTGGCTATGCTTTATTTTTTCTCACTTCCAAACAAGCGATCGAAAGAAAACTCGCTTTAAAGAAGATGATTCAAATAAAGCAATAGCATAAATAATTAACTTTTAAAATATGTTTCCCTATAAGCATTATACAAAGTTCTGCCTAAAATTGATGAATTTTGCTGATTTTCTTAAATATATATTTTCCAGCTTAAAAAGCAAGAATTTTTTTCGTGATTGAATAAAACTTGTCGTGATGATGTGTTTCCTTCAGTTAATGTCTAAAACTCCCCGACTATTCGATCATTGAGGGCGTAGAAATAGGATTTTCTCATAAGAACTGATGCTTTGATTGTATATTTATAGTGCACTACTGCCACTATGTATCCGGAGTTTTCGCCCAATTTCAACAAGTTCAACATCGCTAAGGCTTCCAATAATCGTTCTAGGCGGGGAGGATGCCAACTTCCCCAAGAGTACGCTCGTTTGCTGAAAGTGTTCCCTAAGCTGCCGATCCAACAGCAGAAGCATGTGCTACGACAGGTGCAGAGGTTTTACTGGGAGCAGCGAGGGATTAAAAGGGGTTAACGAAAAGATGGAAAGGGTTGACAAAAGTCGTTTTATGATGTGGAATAGGTTTTAATTCTTACTAGGGGAGTAGAAAATGCTTAAATTATTTAAAATATCGCTCAAAAATACTAATAAAAAAATAACAAAATAAACTAAAAAATATAATCAAATAAAATTTCTTTCAATTCTATCTTATTGATCAGGTCTAAAAAAATTTAAATAAAGAGAACTAGACTCTACCGTTTTAGGCTCATACCTAAACCAATACAAACCATCTTTATCTTTTTTGTATGAGTGTTTTGCGTTGTGATGAAGTTTATCAAATTCTTTTTGAGTTATACCATTTTTTAATTTTAGCTTTATTGGTTTATGTTCTCTTTCAAGTTGTTCTCTTATATGTTTTGGAGGTCGTTTATTTTTCATTGCTTTTTCTGCTTCTTCTTCCCACACTTCAAAAGAACTTTTCTTTTTATTTTTCATTCTACCTTCTTTGATAAACTTACAATATATTCTGGTTCAAAATTTTCAGATTGACGACTATAATAATTACCTTTCTTAACATCTGTAATTGTAAATTTACCATTTTTTAAAATAACTTCTTGTTCTAATTTGTATGCAGAAAGTGAAGTTGTTATTGGTGATCCTGCTTTTGTTGTTTGGTTGTGGTTCAACCTCCAAGAGTTTAACCGAAGAAAACATGCTAGCAGGTAAGGTTTTTGAATTTGAAGGCAAGACTAAAAAAGAGCTTTACCAAAAAACATTGAACTGGCTTTCTTTACAATTTGTGAGTGCCGATGAAGTTGTGACTTACAAGGCTGATGATTTTTCTAGCGTCAATGCCAATGGTATTTTTCGCGTTAAAAGCCTCTGGGTTAGTTACCCGGTGAATCATAAACTAGTTTTTGATTTCAAAGACGGCAAGGCAAGAATTACTCCAACTCTAATATCTATTTGTGCGACCAACGGATTCAACTGTAATACTTTTGAACCACATCACCTAAAACTCTTTAGAAAGCAAATCAATAACCATTTTTATACTTTCTACGAAAATTACCAAGAAAACTTGTTCAAAGAGAAAGCCGATTTTTAAATGGGTGGGTAACCATCATCATTAGCTGGTCCAGCGGAGTAAGGGATTTCGGCAACGAAGACCAGCAGGAGAATCAGCAGTTGGGGGTCTTTAGAGATAACGTTCCTTTGCTCTATTTCTCACCCCCCCTCACTTCACCATCAGCCCCACGTAGACCCCCACTCCGCCGCCGAGTAGTAATGCCACCGGCACTCCCACCACCGCAACCCAGAAGAGCAAGTCCCCTTGGTTCTTCAGGTAGTTATTCTCCTCGTCGTAGTCGCTGAGGAGCTTCTCTTGCTCGCCGATCGCTTCGCCTTTACAATGTTGGGAGCGACTACTCCCGCCTATTGCTCGGTTGAGTTCCGCCGATCTATACCCCGACGAGATGTAAGGGTTCGAACAAGTTGATGGCTACGTTGCTTAAGCTCTTGATGACTTCTTCGCTTGGCTGGTTGTCGATGCCCCTTCTTAGGGCGGTCATCGACTTGGTGAGTTCACTTAGAGTTAAGTGCGGGGTTAAGTGATCGCTTATTTTCACGATAGGCTCTTCAGGATGGCGGAGATGACTTTGTTAGAACCGACTGCACTGTAGGCTAGGACCCCAGCGATGAACCACATGAGGCGTTTGATGGTGTCCATGGTCTTGACCAGCTTCTCATGGGAGGCGGAGAGGTTGGCGTAGTTCTTTTGGAGGGAGCTTACTTTATGGACGAGCCCTTCCTCGCCATTGCCATGGACTGACTTCTCTAGTTGCTTCACTCGCTCGTTCATTTTCATGCTTGGTTGGGTCCTGCCGACGAGCATTAACTAGTTGCTCCTGACTTCGTTCTCTTGAGCCTGCCCCTATGGTCGGCAGTCGCCACCCAAGCATCGTCTGCAGGCAAATAAGTCACGCTTGCTCGTGCTGCCGGGGGCTCTGCAGGTTCTATGGTGGTGCTATTGGTGATGCTATTCGTGGTGCTATTCGTGGGAATGATGAGATCATCCCGCACCGAGTCGCGGTAAGTGAGTACCTGCTCGCCTAGAAGTTCCTTCGTCTCCAATTCGTAAAGATATGCTTTCACGCTCTCTGTTTTAATATTTTATATAAGCACAAACTGAAACATTCTTGGGGCGATTGTCTGCCCCTGTAGGCACTACCCTACTAGCATTGAAATATAAGCTAGCTGTTCATTATTATCAACATGCTCAGGAGTTATCCCCGCACTATCGCCCTTCACGAAATCCTTAAATGTCTTCGTAGAAAAATTAAACTTATTCGATAATAAAAACTCTTTATCATATGAAATCACATCCCTAGCGGTGCTATCTATCGCGTAACCAATATGGCATATTCCACTTTCTCTAAATTTTTCTCTGCAAAATCCTCTCTTCTTAATGAATTGAATGAAGTTGTAGAAACTAGCCTCGCTCCAGCCATAGCTTGCCTTCGCTATTTCTCGGTTGAAGATGAGCCCCCTCGTCGATCATCGCATTAATGACGATGGCGTAAAGCACGTTTTTTTGTCCGCTCATGATTACTCTTGCCATCTTCCCCTATTTATCCATTAACGGTCTTTAGCATGGCTTAAAATAGGTATCTGCATTAAGAATAAGGCTAAACTGCCTCATCGTCTAGGCTACCTAGTGTAATCTGGTGCCCTGTCTGGCGGGTTGTTGGTTGGCTTATCTTTTAGCGTGGTTTGAAGTCAGACTGATAAGCCTTTTTTCGAGATCGCCAACATGCTTACCAAGTTATATTCTTGACATAAGCTGGCAAGGCAGAGTTGATTTTTCGTTGATTTTATTTTTTTTGATTATAGTCAGTATAGTGAGTTTTAACTACTAAAAATATTTTTACCAAGAACGACGCCGCCCACGATCAGGCGACGTCGCTAAAGCCTTCATTGAACCTCTATAACTTCTATAATATCCACTAAGGAGTCATGTTCAAAATGGTGTTTACGTTAAAAGCGCTCAATCCATCGTCTATATACCCTGCCGCAATGAAGTAAGTCTCCTCTCCTTCTTTTATAGTAGCCATTCCTCTGGGGGAATCTAGATTCAAATTGCTATCATCATCTAGGTTAGCTACATTCACCAAACTCCCATCGCTTTCTACTCTAAAAACTCCCACTCCATCACTTAACGCCGATACGAAAATGTAAGTCACGCCTTCTATATTTTCCGTAATGATGTGACTTGGTCTTTGTAAACTTAAAGTTTCGTCATCTTTTAAATTATGAACGTTAACTAAAGTCCCACCATTTTCTACTCTAAAAATACTCAACCCACTATCCTGATAACCCGTTACATAAAGATAGGTGATTCCTCCTACTTCTGCTGTGGTTAATTTTTCTGATCCATCTAAATAGAGGGTGTCGTCATCGGCAACGTTATCCGTGTTAACTAAGCCCCCGTCGCTTTCTACTCTAAAAACACTCACCCCATCATCCCATCTTGCTGCTACAAAAAGATAAGTCTCTCCTCCCACTTCTGCCGTAGCTACTCCCGAGGCGTAATATAATTCTAAATTAGCGCTTACGTTACCAGCGTCGCTGACATTGGTGGTATTGACTAAGCTTCCATCACTATTCACACGAAACACGCTCACTCCACTATCAGCACCTCCAGCCGCAAAAAAGTAAGTGTCTTGACCTATTTTTGCTGTGGTGAGACCCTCTGGTGAAAATATTCGCAAAGTACCATCATCGCTCAAATTATTCACATTGATTAAATTCCCACTCTCTCCTATACTAAAAACACTTATCCCTCTATCACCATATCCTCCTACAAAGAAATAAGTATTTCCTCCCACTTCTACTGCAGTAACATCGCGTGGGGTTCTTATTTTTAAATCATCGTCATCGCTAACGTTATCAAGATTAGCCAAAGTTCCATCGTTTTTTAAATGAAATAAACTAATGCCACTGTCGAAATGCCCGGCTGCCAAAACGTAATTTATTCCATCTACCTTTGCGGCAACAATTCCATATACTCCATTTAAATTTAAGTCATCACTGTCATCACCTGCATCGCTGATGTTAGCTGAATAAACTAAACCCGGAAAACCAACTTCGTTAACGTCATTTGAAGCATCTCCAGAATTGTCATTAGTAGAATTATCATTAGTAGAATCGGTGGGCTCATCAGTAGAAGCATCCAAAGGCTCATTGATAGCATTGCCGATATCTGTCTCTGGTGAATAACCATCCACTGCATCGTTAGCACAACTAACTAGTAAAAGTCCTAAGGTAGTTATGGTGAATAGTTTTAACCCTAATTGTTTTATTGTCATTTTATTTTCTCCTTAAATCTAATTAAATCTAAATTAGATAATTTATTCTAATGAACTTTACCAAGAGAAAAAGGTTTTTACCTGATGAAAAAAAATCACTTGCCTAAAAAAAGAATTTTTTGAAATACCCCTGAGTCCCACCATGAAAATTCAATTGCTAGTTTTAGTTGAGCTAACTTACCAAGGTAAAAAATAAGGTAAAATATAGGATGGTGAAAGGTTTATACCTCAAGAAATCAACCTGCTAATAGAGCAACAACATGCGAACAATAAAACTCGAACAATACTATGTGAACAATAGCATGCAGCTCAGCAGGGAAAGGCTCACTATACGACACCCCTAGTGGTAAGAACTAGGGGTGGCGAAAATTTTTTTCCTAACCCCTACAGGAGGAATTTCCCCCAGAGATGTCGTTTATGGAAAAGACATTCATTGAATTGCTGCTCTCTGCTGCTATGAAAAGTCTCCACAGGCTCAGAAGCCACACTATTCAAATCATCTTCCGCCGAAAGATTTGAAGTAATATTAGAACAGCCAACTAGCAGAGAACTATAGTTGAAATCTAGTTAATTAAGCAAGCCTCATTCAATCCCTTTCAAAATAGGCCATTTATCGCTCTCTCCCGGCAAACTGAAATACTTGAGAAAAGTTGCATTAGTAAAGACCTGTTTATTGCTGTCTCCAGTATCTGTGTAAACGCCATTACTAAAGTCCACGTTGCTTATGCTAGAAATGCCTGTCACATTTGGATCACTCTCACTGCCATCACCTTGTCCAACACTATCACCTTGGGCATTGTTCCTTGTATCCCAGTAGCCAATCGGGGTTATTTGAGAATTATCTAACCGAAAACTTTTCCCTGCCAAGCCTCCTGCTCTATTGACTCCAGAGACCACTCCTCCAAAATAGCCTACGACTACCCCTCCTTCATTTTGTCCCACTAAGCCTCCTATGATATCGGCTCCTGAAACTTCCCCCATGGCATAACCAACCACCTCTCTAGTATTACCTCCCACCAAGCCTCCTACGATAGAATTTCCAGAAATTGTTCCCTCAAAATAACCATGCACTTTTCCACTATTCCATCCTACTAAGCCCCCCACGACTCTACTGCTATCTCCAGTTCCAGAAACAGAAATGCTCTTATTTTGACTACTTATCACTCCCACATTGGTAATTATTCCATCGTGTAAAAAACCGATAACGCCCGCTACATACCTATTACCAGCTATACCAGCATGATCTAGCACAAAGTCCTTAATCACACTATCATGTTCATTCAAGTCTCCCCATAGTGCCACTTCTCCTTGGTTGGTTCGTTTAATGGAAAAATTACTAATCGTATGACCATTGCCAGCAAAACTTCCCTTGAACGAATTTTCAATGCCAACTCCTATCGGCTCGAAGCCTTCTATGGCTAACCCGTCCCTCCCCCTAGGAGGAAAGTTAATGTCGTTCATGAGTTCATATTGCCCGCTCATGTCATGTTTCATCCCCTGCAGGTCCTGCCAAGTGTGAATCTTAGTAGAAGCCGAAACCAGCAAACCATTAACAATTCCTCCATTGGTGATAATAGTTCCATTAGTCGCTACCAAATTCACTTTAATGGTTAGCCTATTATCGCTTATAAGCTCAAAGTAATCATCAAAACCAAATTCCCTTAAACCAATGTAGGTATTGCCTTGGTAGTTGGTCTTAGTCGCTTTATGCTGCACGTCATTCAAGAAAATACTGCTGCTGCTAGCAGCAAAGTTGGTGTAATCATCTAGTTGGATCAAATGAGGAGAATCAAAATCTCCTAGAGAAAACTTACCTGCATGTTCTCTCGCAAAAGGCTTATAAACAGTGTTCGCTAACAAAATAAACTCTGGAGGGTCAATGGCTGAGTTGTCGTTGACGGGGCTTTCCCCAGCAATAGTACTGGGGGCATTATCACTACCACATCCTGCTAAAAGAAAAAAAGACACCATCAATCCATATGAAGCTATTTTCTTTGTATTTCTATGCAAAATTTTTTCCTTTTTCTATAATATTCCCCCATTACCATAATAATAATATGGTCGGCTATATGAAAATACAATAAAAATGTTTATGAATAATTTATCAAGAATAGTTAAGCAAGAATCATTTAAAATTTGAAAGAATAGAACAAATGATGTAAACCCTTTGAATTTCTAAATTTTTTCTCAAAATCAAATGAAGTTGATAAATTCAACCACTATATTTCCAACAAGAGAAATATTTTTCAAAAAGCAAAGCAATAATTTTTGATTTTCGCTCTCTAAGCCACAGCCTCATTGTGAAAATTGCGAAAACGAAATTAATTTTGACTTAAGTTTTTCGATAGTAGCAAACAGGCATATCCGCAAGCAGGCATATCCATTTGGCATTAAGGCGATAAGAAGTAGCTCTCCATCTTAAGATCGGGCCACTCACCACTAGCTCCCGTTGGAGTGAAATGCCTTAAAAAATTCTCATTAGTAAACACTTGGCTACCATTTTCACTATCCATGTAAATTCCACTGCTAAAGTCCACCTTAGCTATCTCTGAGATAACCACCCCATTATCATTAACGAAATTTTCATCTTTTTCACCAACACTTTTTCTTTGCTTAGTGCCTTCTTTATCCCAGTAACCATTCACTGCCCGGCTACGTTTTTCAACATATCCCACCAAACCTCCTACTCTAGTATCACCATGAACCTCTCCTGTGGCATAGCCAGTTGTTTCACCATGGTGTCCACTCCTTCCCACCAAGCCTCCTACTTGAGTTTCACCATGAACTTCCCCCGTAACATAGCCAATCACTATGGAAGGGATAGGGATATCAGAGGAGGAATAGTCTAAATTCCATCCTACCAAACCTCCTACTACAGTATCACCACGAACTGCTCCCGTAACATAGCCAATCACCGTTCCAAAATTCCATCCCACCAATCCCCCTACCTCTTGATCTCCACGAACTGCCCCAGTGGAATAACCAATCACCGTTCCTCTATTCCCTGTAGAATTATCCTGTGGAATATTCTCTCCTACCAACCCTCCTACTATTGCACCAGATCCGACAACACTGGCACCTCGGGTGCTAATCATTCCAACATTGCTTACCATACCAGCCGACAATCCCCCCACCACTCCACCTACACTAGTTCCACCATCTATGCCAATGTGGTTTAGCACAAAGTCCTTAATCACGCTATTGGGACTATTCACATAGCCCCACATTCCTACATAGTCCTCCTCAAAGCGGGCAATGGACAAGTTATCAATCCTGTGATGATTACCAGCAAAACTCCCCGTGAATGGGTTATCGTAATTCCCTATCGGCTCAAAGCCCACAACCTCTAAGCCCTCGCTTCCTCTAGCAGGAAAATCTATATCGTTCCTGAGCACATATTTACCATCCAATGCGTGCTTCATCCCCTGCAGATCCTGCCAAGTGTAGATGTTAGTAAAACCCGTTACCGCTAAGTCGCTAGCAATCATTTCATTAGTTGTTAACTGAACGCCATCAACTCCCATCAAATTCAACTGAATATCAAGTTTGGTATTATTGCTTACAAAGCGAATGTAATCATAAAAACTAAAGTTAGTCAAACTCACGTAAATGTTGCCTTGATAATTGGATTTAGTTACCTCATATGATTCGCCATTCAATAAAATGCTGCTGTTACTAGCGACGAAATTAGCAAGCTCACCGAGCAACTCAATCAAGTAAAGAGAGTCAAAATCTCCTAAAGAAAATTTGTCATTATGCTCACTAGCAAAGGGCTTATAAATAGCCTTTGCTGAGGAAACGGCTCCTGTAGTACTAGGTGCGCTAGGTGTGGGAAATGAGGGCCCTGCTGAAATACGATTGACGAGATTATCGTTCGTACATCCCAGTAGGGCAAAAAAGCACAGGAATACTAAAAATGCATTCAAAAACGTCCTTTTTGAAAATTTAAGCATATTTAATCCTTTTTAAAAAAACAAAATTTGCCTAAACGACAATAAAAATATAAAATTATTCTATTATGAATTTCGCTAAATGAGTAAATATTAACTAAAATACCCAAATAACTCTATAATAAAAGAGGTTATTTTTAAAAATTTTACTATTTTTTTCAGGCTTAAACTCTTATAGGATGATATTAATGGTCTAAATGCTGAATTTTATTTCTAATTTATCCCCGCAGGAGAGTGTTAAAACTTCTCACTATCACCAAAGCCCAGCGAGTTCACTTTACTCGAAATATTGCCCCCCACCAGCGCTTAAATCCATGAAGCCAATCGCTACAAAAAGTTGATGGCGTAAAAAATGGAATAGGAAACTACGTCTCCTATAGTAATAAATGTTCGCAATAAATATTCGTGATAAAGAGAGCCTAAAAAAGCAATGAAAAAATTTGCTTTTTCATCTCTGCCTGAGTTTTCTAAATTAGAAAAACATTTGGTTTAGTTTCATGGCTTTAGAAACTAGAAAATATTTTTTTTATGCTTTTTAAGCATGGTACAATTATCAGCGAGGTTAAAGGGGTTTTTCATTTTCTAGTTTTATGCAGTTGAAGTTCGAAACAAAGAGTTTAGCCAATCATCGTAACGAGATAAAACTTGAAATTCCCTATCAAGAGTTCGAGAAGAAACTCAATCAAAAGATTACAGAGTACTCCAAGATGATTCAGTTGCCGGGGTTTAGGAAAGGCAAAGTTCCCAAGAATATTATCATTAATCGGTTTAGCGACTCTTTGAAAAACGAAAGTTTAAAAACGGTTTTGAATGAAGCAATAGAGCAAGTTTATAAAAACCAAGATATTGACATTTATGGAGATATTGAGTTAAAGGAAGAGAACATAACCTACCCTAGCAATGAACCTATGGTCGTTCATTTAACGGCTTATAAGAAGCCAAGTTGCGTTATCAAGAAGCGTGCTAAGTTGGATTTTGAAGCGTATTCCTTTGAAATGACGGATGAAGACTTTAACAATTCAAAAGACGTAATCTTAACCAAAAATGGTTCTTTGGTAGAGATAAAAGAAGAAGCCTTTGAGTTAAAAGACCTTTTAAACGTCAACGTTTCTTTTTCCGATGGGAAATATCATCAATACGATTTAAAAGAACATGTCTTTTATTTTTCTGCTGAAAAAAAAGGGGCTATTCCAGAATATTTAAATTACTTTTACCTTGAGCTGAAGAAAATGACTCCTAAAACTAGCAAGGAAGTCGTGGTGACTTTCCCCACTGAAGTGAGCATCAAGGAATTTAAGAACGAAGAAATAAAGGCAACTATAGAAATTAACAGCATTAAAAGACTTAAAAAAGCGGAGATCAACGAGGCATTTTTAAAAAAAATTGGGGTTGCTAGCGAAGCAGAGTTTGATGAAAAGTTGAAAGAAAACTTAACGGAATTGGGGAAGAAAAAAATCAAAGAAGTGAAGCAGTTAAGTATCTTAAATGCGATTAGGAAAAACACTGACTTTAACATCCCCCCTAGCCTGTATCAAAAGGGCGTTTCGGCTGCTTGGGAAAACGAGAAAAAGAAATATGGCAATAACCTTCCCCAAGAACCTCCCCAAAAATGGGTGGAACAAATTCAACGAGAAATTAAATTGCGAGTGGAGAATGAATTGATTTTAGAAGAAGTCAAGCGCAAGGAAGAGATAAACGTGGGTGAAGAAGAAATGCGCAAGGAAGTAAAACAATTAGCGGAGAAAAATCAACAAGACGAAAAAGAATTTCGCATAGAAATCATCAAAAACGGGATTTACACTAAAATAAAAGAAAACTTAGTCATTGATAAAATATTTGATTTTCTATATGAGAAAAACAATTTAATTCAAAAGGGAAAATTTCCTTTTGATAAAATCTAATTAAAGGAAGAAATTATGGTGCCATACGTTATTGAACAAACCAACCGAGGAGAGAGAGTTTACGACATTTATTCTAGGATGCTCAAGGATAGGATCGTTTTTTTAACTGGAGAGGTTAACGACATGGTCGCTAATTCCATCATAGCCCAGTTGTTATTTTTAGAATCTCAAGATCCAGAGAAAGACATATTTTTTTATATCAATAGCCCCGGGGGCTCTGTTTCAGCTGGTTTAGCCATTTACGACACCGTTCAGTACATCAAAAGCGACGTTTCGACTCTGTGCATTGGTCAAGCCGCCTCCATGGGAGCTTTCTTATTAGCTAGCGGTGCGAAAAATAAGCGACAAGCCACACCCCTTAGTCGCATTATGATTCATCAGCCCGCTGGGGGCATTCAAGGGCAAGCTAGCGATATTCAAATTCAAGCCAAGGAAATCCAAAGGTATAAACAGCTACTCAATGAGATTTTAGCCAATCGCACTGGCAAGGACTTGAAAAAAATAGAGAAGGACACGGATAGGGATTACTTCATGACCGCTGAAGAAGCCTTGAAATATGGCATAATTGATGAAATAGTCACGAAGAGGAAGTCATAAAAAAACAATTTCAAATGAAGAAATAACTTTTTCAAATTGAACCAACAATCTGGAGCAAAAAAATGTTCTTTTTGCGGAAGTGGGTTGCTTTCAAACAATTTTTTTTCTGGAATTGATAACACTAAGTTATGTTTCAAATGCATTTACAACTCTAAGGAAGTTTTAGACAAAAAAATACAAGTTGAAACTTCTAAAAGCAACGTCTTTAATTTAAATAAAAAAATAAAAAAGCCCTCAGAAATTTTTAATTCCTTAGACAAGTACGTCATTGGACAAAATGAGGCTAAAAAAACTTTATCGGTAGCGATTTACAATCATTTCAATCGCTTAATCAATAATTTAAAAGAATCTGATTTAGAGATCGAAAAATCAAATGTTTTATTGATCGGGCCTAGCGGAAGTGGAAAGACTTTACTGGCAAAAACTTTAGCTAAAATCGTTGATTTGCCTTTTGTGATCACTGACGCCACGACTTTAACGGAGGCTGGCTATGTCGGCGACGATGTAGAAAACATTTTACTCAGGCTAATCGAAAAATCAGACCATAACATTGAACTAGCTCAAAAGGGCATCATTTTCATTGACGAAATAGACAAAATAGGGCGAAAAAGCGAAAGCGTCTCTATAACTAGGGATGTCTCTGGCGAAGGAGTTCAGCAGGCTCTCCTTAAAATCATCGAGGGAACGATTAGCAGTGTTCCCGTTAAAGGAGGCAGAAAACATCCGCAAAGCGAAAACCTAAAGATCAACACCAAAGACATACTCTTCATCTGTGGAGGGGCTTTTATCGGCATTGACAAGATAATAGAGAATAGAACCAACCATTCTCCAATAGGATTTAAGAATCCCTTCATGGATGACAAAAAAAAATACCAAGGAAAAGCGAATGAAGTCCTTCCCGAAGACTTAATAAAATACGGCATGATACCTGAATTGGTGGGTCGCTTGCCATCCATCACCACTTTGGACGAACTAAGCTCAGCTGATTTAAGAAAAATAATTTTAGAACCTAAAAACTCCCTATTCGCTCAATTTAGAAAACTCTTGTCCTACGACGACATTGATTTGGAAATCACTGAAGAAGCAATTGATTTTTTAATTAAAGAGGCCAATGAGGTTAAGTTAGGTGCTCGAATGATAAAAGGCGTTTTTGAAAGGATAATGCGAGAAGCCATTTTCATTGCTCCTGAGCACAAAGGCGAGAGTTTAATTTTGACTCCAGAGAACATAAAAAGCAAAAATTACTTTAAGAAAAATTAGGAAGCAAGAATTATGAAAAATAAAGTTAAATGGGGTGTTTTAAGCACTGCCTTAATTGGCCTAGAGCATTTGATTCCCGCCCTAAAAGCCTCTCATAATGGCGAGGTAAGGGCCATAGCTTCTCGTTCCCTTGGGAAAGCTGAAAAAATTGCCCAAAAAATGGCAATTCCTCGTTTTTATGGCTCTTATGAAGATTTGCTAAAGGACGAACAAATTGATGCAGTTTACAACCCCCTCCCCAATCACCTTCATGTTCCTTGGACTTTGGAAGCGATAAAGCAGGGCAAGCATGTTTTGTGCGAAAAACCAGCAGCGATTGAAGCGAAGGAACTCTTGCCTTTGAAAGACATTACTGGGGAAATTATTTTCACTGAAGCCTTCATGGTTCGTTTCCATCTTCAATGGAAAAGAGCCTTGGAAATTGTGAAAAGTGGTCGTCTGGGAGAGGTGAGAGCCATGCAGGCTTTTTTTTCCTATTACAATGACGATCCCCATAACATCAGAAACATAGCCGAAATCGGTGGTGGGGCAATGTACGACATTGGCTGTTATCCAACCGTTGTGAGCCGTTATATTTTTGGTGGTAGCCCCATTAAAGTGGTTAGCCTTATCGATAGGGACCCTAATTTTAAGACCGATCGTTTGACGAGCGCTATTTACGATTATGGTGAGGGAAGACATCTTACTTTATCTGTCTCCACTCAGCTAGCCAAGTATCAAAGGGTTAACATTCTGGGTTCTAAAGCAAGGCTTGAAATGCACATTCCCTTCAACGCTCCAATAAATCAAGAGACTAAAATTATCATTGATGACGGGACTGATTTAACTGGCAAAGAAGCAACCACGATATCCATCACTGCCTGCAATCAATACCAACTGCTATGTGAGGCAGTCAATGAAGCGATTTTAGGGAAAAGCGAACTAATCTACGGCGCTCATGATGCCATAGAAAATGCAAAAGTCATTGACGCTGTTTTCAAATCAGCAAAATCTCAAACGTGGGAAAAAGTTAATTAAAAACCAAAGAGAGCGGATTTCATAAAAACTTAGCAGTATATCCCATTTTTTTAGTTTTAACTTCGTCTGGGCTTCCCATAGCCATCAAACTTCCCCCTTGCTCTCCTCCCTCTAAGCCAAGGTCAATCAAATGATCAACGCTGCGTAAAAAATCAACGTTGTGTTCTATCACTAATAAAGTTCCATTTTGATTTAAAATTTCTTCTAGGAGTTGAAACAACATCTCAATATCGCTAAAGTGAAGACCAGTGGTGGGCTCGTCCAAAATGTATAAAGTGCTCCTAGGATCAGCAAAAGCTAATTCATAAGCAATTTTTAGACGCTGGAGCTCTCCCCCCGATAAGTTGGAAGTCCTGAAACCCAATTTCAAATATCCTAGTCCGGCGTTTATCAATCGTTTTATTTTTTCCCGCAACAATTTGAATTGATAAAAGAAATCCAAAGCTTGGTTAAAAGTCATTTCTAATACTTCGTGAATATTTTTTCCTTGGTAGTAAATTTTCAAAACTTCTTTTTTGAACTTTTGTCCTTGGCACTCTTCGCAAACCACATCAACATCGGAAATAAAATGCATTTCAATTTCCTCCATTCCCAGCCCTTGACATTTCAAACAACTTCCCTTGGGAGAATTAAAGGAAAAAAAACTTTTATTAAATCCATTTGCTTTAGCCTCATGAGTGAGAGCAAAAACATCCCTGACCAAATCATAGACTCCCATGTAAGTAGCAATAATGGAACGCTTGTTCAAAGAAATCGCATCTTGATTGATGGAACACACGGTTTTTATTTTAGGAGCGGTATTGCCAAGATTAACGTATTGTAAATGAGTGGTTTTTTTCATTTGAATCATTTTCAACATCTCGTTGTTGATCCAACTCGCTAAACTACTTTTCCCAGAACCACTAACTCCAGAAATGCCAATGAGCTTTGCCAAAGGCAAACGAACTTCAATTCCTTTTAAATTGTTCTCGTAAATTTTCGCACTACTTAAATAAGGGTCTTTTTCAAAATCTACTTTTTTTCTGTTCCTGTAAATAATTTTTTTCCTGCCATAAAGATAAGGATAAACGCTAGTCTTGGTTAAAAATTTTTTTTGGTTTTTTCCTTGGTAAATTATTTTTCCCCCCAACTCCCCTGCTTTGGGACCCACATCAACGATGTTGTCGGCTTTTTTAATCAAAGTAGCATCATGTTCAACGACTAGCACGGTGTTTTTATTTTGCTTTAAATCAGTCATCACTTTTAATAGTCTTTCCGTATCCCTTTCATGAAGGCCAATGGTCGGCTCATCTAGGACGTAAATAACTTCTTTTAGCTTATTGCCAATTTGATTGGCTAACCTAATGCGTTGAATCTCACCCCCCGATAAAGTAGCTATCTTTCTATCTAAAGACAAATACCCCAAGCCTAATTCTTTTAATTTGCTTAGACGAAAAGATATTTCGTCAAGTGGATTTTTAGCAATTTGTTTCTCTCTAGCAGTTAATTTTTTCTTGAGATCGTCTATGAAAGCCAATAACTGACTAACTTTCTTCAACGTTAATTCGTGAATGTTATGCCCTTCTATGGTTATTTTTAAAATCTCTTTTTTTAGCCGCCCACCTTTACATTCATCGCAAACCGTTTCGTTCATCAATAAAAACCAGTCGCGATAGTTTTTTTTATACCTCTCTTCTTGAAGTAAGTTTTTAATGAATTTAGAAAGACCAATCCAAGAAAATTTGAAATCGCCATATAAAATAAATTTTCTCTCCCTAGGAGTTAGCTCATAATAGGGAACGTTAAAAAGATCAATTTTTTGCTGTTGAACTTCGTCCAAGAGAACTTTAAAGGATTCTATTTTCAATAAAAACTGAGTCAAATGAGCTGGCATCGCTCCATTTAAAAAAGGCAAATGAAAATTCTCGATTAACAATTTTTCATTAATGCCATAATGCTCTCCTATCCCATGACATTGCTCACAAGAGCCCAAATGATGATTGAAGGAAAAATGCCGTGGAATGATTTCTTCCATTAAAAAATAATTGTCTTTTAAACAACTATAAAACTGGCTGTAAGAATAAGTCTTCCCATCAGATGAGATCGAGGCTATTCCCTTTCCTAGTTGAAAAGCTAACTCCAAACTCTCTATCAGCCTATTTTCATTGGCTTGGTTTAAGTTCACTCGATCTAAGACCACGGACACGCTTTTCACGGCAGACGCTTTTATTTTAGTTATTTTTTCGTCGTTTATGTTGAACATTTTTTCATTAATGAGAAAACGCAAGAATCCTTTTTCGCGGTAAATCTCTAAATAACTAGCTAAATTGGTTAAATCTTTAATGAAGAAAAAATCTTTTCTTGAATGGCTATAAAGAGGAGCAGTAACGATTAAAGTTTTAGGAGGGGAAATATTTTCTCGTTGGAGTTCTTTTACAACGGACTGCGGAGTGTGCTTGGTTAAAGGACAACTGCACTGCGGGCAATGAGGAAGACCTAGCCCAGTTAGTAGAGTCCGCAAGTGATCGTATATCTCGGTTTGAGTTCCCAAAGTAGAACGGGGGTTGTTTGTTTTGCTCTTTTGATCAATGCATATAGTGGGAGATAAATTTTCGATTTTATCAACTTCTATGCGAGGTATTCTATCGAGAAACCTTCTAGCATAAGTGGATAGACTCTCCAAATAACGCCTCTGTCCTTCAGCGAAAATGCTATCTAAAGCAATGGAAGATTTTCCCGAGCCCGATACTCCCGTAAAGACCGTTATTTCGTTTTTGTTAATGTTTAGGGAAATGTTTTTTAAATTATGTTTTTTTAGACCCTCTATAACGATTTGCGGGTTAGGTTTTTTTTTAGCCTTTGCGGTATTTTTCTTTTTTAAACTACTCGGAAAGAGTTCATTTATATTTTTTAATTTAAAAAAATGCTTTTGGTTTTTTTTATCTTGCCGCAAATAATATTCTTTTAAAACCTTTCCCGTGGCAGTTTTTTTTTCAGCAACTTCAAGAGCCGTTCCGTCGGCTATTATCTTTCCACCCTCCTCTCCTCCTTTAGGTCCTAGCTCCATTAAATAATCAGCTGATTTTATAATCTCTAAATTATGTTCAATAACTAAAATGGTGTTCTTTTCTTGCTTTAATTTATAAAGTATTTTCAACAAGCATTCTATGTCCTTGAAGTGAAGCCCAGTGGTCGGCTCATCCAAAAGAAAAAGAGTTCCTCCTCGGCCTCCCTTTATTAGCTCGGTAACTAATTTTATTCTTTGAGCCTCACCTCCTGAAAGAGTAGGCGAAGGCTGACCTAGTTTTAAATAACCGAGACCAATGTCGCTAAGCAGTTCCAAAGCCTTGGCTAGCTTGGGAATGTTCTTAAAAAACTCTTTCGCTTTTTCAATCGTTAAATCTAAAATGTCGTAAATGTTTTTATTTTCATAATGGATTTCTAAAGTAGCATTATTGAAGCGTTTACCCGAACAACTCTCGCAGACAACGTCCACTGGAGAAAATAAATGTAGCTCAATTCTGTTAAAGCCCGAGCCCCCGCAATCTTCACATCTACCTCCCTTCACGTTAAAAGAAAACCTACCCTTTTGATAGTTACGCAGGCGAGCTTCCTCTAACGAAGTGAACATATCTCTAATATGATTCCAAATACCAGTGTAAGTTGCTGGATTGCTCCTCAAAGTACGACCAATGGGCTTTTGATTAATGATGACTAATTTTTTGATTTCATCGAAATTAGCAACTGATTTCAAACTCTGGTATTGTTGTTGGCGATTTTTTTCCAACCAAGATTGTTGAATGACTTCAAACAAAGTCGACTTTCCCGAGCCAGATACCCCCGTAAAAACAGTTAAAGAATTTAGTGGTAAGGTGACGGTCAAATTCTTTAAATTAAATTTATTAATTCCTTTTAAAGTTAAATGTTGTTTAAAATCATTCTCTTGGTCATGGGAAAAGACTTTGTTTTTTCCTATGAGATAATCAATGGTAGAGAAACTTTTTTCGTTATTCCTAATCGCTTCGTTGGTTACGTTTAAAGGAGAATTGGAGAAAACTACTTTTCCGCCAAACTCACCCGCCAAAGGACCAATTTCCACTAAATGATCAGCAGCGAGCATAGTCTCTTCATCGTGTTCAATGACGATCAATGAATTACCGTTGTTTTTAAGAACCTGCAGGATGCCAATGAGTTTTTGATTGTCTATTTGATGAAGCCCAATGGAAGGTTCATCGAAAATATATAAGCATCCCTCTAGCCCCTTACCAATTTGAGAAGCTAACCTGATTCGCTGTGATTCTCCTCCCGACAAAGTATTCGCTTTCCTATTCAAAGACAAATATTCAACTCCAACTTTAATTAAAAAAATTAGCCTTTCGTTTATTTCCTTGATGATGGGAAGCCAAATCTCTGCTTGATAATCACGAGGATTAACTTTTTGAAAAAAATCATACAAGTTTTTAATGGTTAAAGCACTTAACTCAAATATTTTTTTTCCTTGAAACGTGACGCTCCTAGCGATTTCATTGAGCCCTGTGCCACAACATTTGGAGCAGGATTCTCTTAGCATGTATTTTTCAAAGAAACTTATGCGATATTTACGATATAAGAAATCCATTGTGGATTTGATGCTAAACCCGTTCGCCCTACTCTCATCGCCACTTAAAATTTTATGCTTTAGCTCAGTTGGTAAATTTTTCCAAGGAGTGGAAATGTCCAATTTGAATTCTTTGAATATTCTTTTTATTTCTCTGTAACCTGTTTTAGTATATAAAACATTGCCGTCTTTATTAAGCACGTGAATAGCTCCAGAAAAAACTCCCTTTTCCTCGTCGTTTACAAAATAATCTACCTTGAACTGATTCAAATAGCCTAGCCCTTGACATTCTCGACAGAAATCAGCTGGTGAGTTAAACGAAAAAAGTTTGGGTTCTAATTCCTTAATGCTAACCCCGCACACCCTACAGGCATTGTGAATGTTGCTTAAAAAATAAATTGCTCCATTTTTTCTAAATTTATTTTTTAAATTGTTTTCTTCTACAAAACTATTATCTAAAAACGATACCTTCCCCTCTGCTAAAGAAATTGCTTTGTAAATGGCTTCGCTTATCCTGACTTGATTTTCCTTAGTGATGGAAACTCGATCAACGATTAGTTCCAAAGTGTGTTTTTCATAACGATTTAATTCAGGGGGCTCGTTTAAAAAACAAATTTTATTATCAGCTAAAATTCGAGTAAATCCTTGGTGATAATATTTTTCAAATTCTTTTCTATATTCACCCTTGCGATCAATGACCAAGGGAGCCATTATCGAAAACAATTTACCCTCGTTGTTTAAGTAAAGTTTTTTTATGATGTTCTTCACGCTTTGGCTTTCAATAGGACCATGCCCATTGGGACAATGAGGGACTCCCAATCTCGAATAAAGCAACCTTAAGAAATCATACACTTCACTCACTGTGCCAACCGTGGAGCGAGGATTTCTTCCTACGGATTTTTGGTCAATGCATATCGTTGGCGATAACCCATCAATGATATCCACTAATGGTTGATCCACGTTTTGAATGAATTGCCTAGCATAAGTCGACAAGGAGGCAATGTAGCGTCTTTGTCCTTCTTTAAAAATAGTGTCAAAAACCAAAGAAGATTTCCCCGAGCCAGAAACCCCAGTTACAACCACCAATTTATTTTTAGGAATGGTTAAAGAAATATTTTTTAAATTGTTTTCATGAGCATTAACGATGTTTAAATTGTCTTCTTTCATGGAAAAAATGTTTTTTTTTAAAAACTTAAAAAATGAATTAGGCTGTGAACACCGTGGCGAAAATTGTTTAAAGAAAAACTTTCATTGGGAGAATGAATCTTGTCTTCAGGAAGCGAGAAACCCATCATGACTAGTTCGGCTTTCAAATTGCGTTTTAGTTCTGCTAAAATGGGAACGCTTCCTCCCGTTCTTATCAACAGGCATTCCTTTTTAAAAGCTCGCTCAAGAGAATGCTTAGCTTTTTTAATCGCCGAATGAGTTAAATCGCAATCAACTGGATTGCCCCCTACGCTTTTACCAAACTTAACTTTAAAGTCCGAGCTAAGGTTTTTTGAAATCGCTTGCTTCAACATCGCTAAAACCTTTTCATAACTCTGCTCCCCCACTAAGCGGCAACTAAGCGAAACCTGCACTTTAGCTGGGATGATGGTTTTAAAAAACTCTCCTCCCTGAATGCCGTTGATTTCAAAAGTGGGCTCATGGTACATCTTTTCATATATTTCTTGAGGTCGCCTACTAGCAATGCTGGCAATTCCGGTTTCTTGAACAAATTTCTCTCTTACATCAGGGAGCTGACTCAAATTGTTTTTTTCTTCTTCGCTTATACCACTAACCCCATCGTAAAAATCAGCAATGTTTAACTTTTTTTGATTAATATTCGTTAAAATTTTAGCCAATTCTAAAATGGGATTAGGCACAACTCCACCAAAACAACCAGAATGCATGTCCCGCCTTGCCCCGCTAATCTCAAGGTTCAAAAAAGCTAACCCCCGCACTCCCAAGGTCAAAGCAGGAACATTTTCCTTGAGCATTTCCGTATCGGTAACGAGAATCGAATCGCATTGAAGCAAATCAGCGTTATTAGCGATAAAGGAATAAGTGTTGAATGACCCTATCTCTTCCTCGCCTTCAATTAAAACTTTTACATTCACCATAGGCGTTTTAGTCCTTAGCAAACTCTCTAGGCTCGCTAACTGCATGATCAGGGGACCTTTGTTATCGCTACTACCACGAGCATAAATGCGATTTTTTTTCACTTGTGGGTTAAAGGGATGATGGTGCCAATCTTCCAATCCACCAACAGGCTGGACATCGTAATGACTATACATTAAAACGGTGGGAAGATCGTCGGAGAATATTTTTTCCGCCGTTACAATCGGCTGAGGCAAATTAGTTTTCTTTGAATGCTCTGATTTGCCATTTGCTGCAGGTGAATGAATTTTCACTTTTTCTAAGCCAATCTCTTTTAACTTTTCGCTCAACCAGTTAGCACCCAAAACCATGTCCTGCTGATTTTCCACTTGAGAACTTATGGTGGGGATGGCTAAAATCTCATTTAAATTCTTCAGGAAAACGTCTTCGTTTTTAGAGAAAAAATCAACTGCTTCTGACACTCCTTCTAATTTTAACTTGAATTTACCTTTTTAAAAACAAATTGCTATTTGTAAGTTAGAATTAATGACAAATTTATGATCAGAAAATATCAGGATTTAATGACTTACTTTTTGAAGCATTCTTTCAAAGAAATTCCCGTTATCATGGAAAATCGCTTTAACAAATTACTGCTCAAAAAAGACCTTTTGAAGTTCATTCATAAAATGGGTTCATTGGAAAAAAACGTTGATCGTCAATTGCTTGACATTTTAACTTTTTTAAAAGCAAATGAAATAGAGTTTTTTTTTGAAAAACTTCTGCGTATAAAAGAAGATCAGCAAAAAAAAATACCCATCCTTTACTTCGATAATTTAATAGAAATAAAGTTATTGCTGATAAAAGATTTTTTTTACCAATACAAGGAAATCAAGACTCTCATGGAGGATAACTTTTTTAATTTTTATCAACAGGAAGAATCTGCCATTTTCATCATGAATAATCAAAACCAAATCATTTATAAAAACCCAGAATTTGAAAAAATAGAAGAATCCTTCTTACCCATAAAAAAAAAACTGACCACCTCCCAGCAATTAGAAAAACTTTTGCTGCAGATAAAAAAAAATCTAAAGACTAAATTTTACAAAAAAAAAATTGCTAATAAAATCTTTTATTTTAAAGTTCAGGAATTTAACATCCAAGAAGGAATTGTTTTCCAATTCACCTTCATCAAAAACAGAAAGTAGTCATTTTTAAGTCAACTCCGCTCAACGAGGGATTTCTGGGTTTTATTCGTCCTATAAAACCATAGCAGCGCCAAGGCAAGCATCACTAAGAGAACCGTTAAAAAAATCACGCTGGATTTGGAAATGAAAAAAACATCCTCCTCTCCTTTAAAAAAGGAATCAGTTTCTGGAACTTGAATATCAACTAAAATTTCATCGTTTTTAATGAAACCATATTCATTCAAATATTTAGTTAAATTTTTATCATCGCTTTCTTGCAGCCTCAACAAATACTCATGTTCGCTTTTTTCCTGATAAAAACTGTTTTTTAAAAAATCCAAATGAGCTTCCTTTTTTCTAAGCTCAACCAATGAATAATCCGAAATGAAAAACAGATACACAAAGCCCAAGGAAAAAGAGAGCAAAAAAAACAAGACTAAACTACCATTTTTCATCATCAAGTCCTTTAAAAATTTGGAGATGGTGGGAATCGAACCCACGTCCATTTAGTAACCTCGCTAACTTCTACATGCTTAGCTTCCAGATTAAGTTTCAGGAAAAAATTGGACTAGAAACACCCCCAAATCTTTTCCCTAGCTACTTAAAAATTTAAGCCCCTACTTAAGAAGCATCCTAGGAGCCGAGATATAGGTTTTATTAGAAGACCATGAAAGACTACATCACTCCCGCACAGCCCCCGCCACTTTTTGTTTAAGCAGCTAACGCTAAATTATCTTCAGCAATTGTTACGTATTATCGTTACGTCTTACGACATGCTATTAACCAGTCTACCTAAACGTCGAAACCAAATTCATCCCCTTACAAAAACGTAAAAGGCACTTATAAGCCTCGGTCTTTTTCTAAGATTGTATCACAAAATTAATAAAAAAGTTTCAAAAAAATACGATTTTAAGTTGTTTTTCTTTGCTAAAATAATTCCAGCAAAATCATTCAAAACCGGGTGGAGTGAAAGTCCTATTGATGTCGTCAAAAAATGGGTCATTGATAGCTACTTTTGACCCGCGAGGATCTCTCTCCGGCTTCAAATTAACTTCAAAACTTACCACGTGATCAAAATAAAAACCGCGAAAAGAATTTTCTACGAAGCTGACAGGGAAAAAAGTATAACTAAAAGAAGCTTGCCAATCGTCAATGTCATGAACAATCTGAACTCTAATTCTATTTAACTTGAAAAGGGAATTCCTTTGCTTTTCTAACCCATTTATACCAAAGGAATCAACGATATCTTCAAAAAAATTAACTTGCTCTGCTCCAAAATAGTCTGCCTTAACTTTGTAATACAAGTAAGCATTGGGATTAGCCGCTGAAAAACTAAAATTAATATCGAATAATTTTATTATCCTCAAAGAAAGCCCTAAAGAAAAATTCATGCTATCTTTTTGGTAGTTTTCAGTCAAATAGTTATATTTTAAATTAAAATTGATAGACAAGTTATTTAAATCAAAGATGCCATTCCTGTCAGGCAAGCCGACTGAAAAAGCATAACTGAAGGAATACAAGATCAATTCTGGCTCTATTTGATTACTTTGATTATCGTAGAAGTTATAAGTTAAGGAATTATTAAGGGAGTTTTTCACTGGATCAATGTTGAGATTGAAATTCCAAGTAGTGCTGCCATTGAAATTGTTTATCCTCTCCTCATTCCAAAAAGCAGGGTCAGTAAAAAAATTACTGGAAATGACTCTACCTTCCTCGTCCTTTATGGGCAAAAGATCGTAAGAAAAATTAACTTTAGAAGTTAAAACGTAATTCAAATAGGGAATGTATAAAAAACCGAATCCAGAGTGAGAGCCGTTCAAAGACAAGCTAAAACTCCTTTGATCGATAATATCCAAAGCCAAAGGATCGGTATCAACCACCTCATCCGAAGTCCTCTTGGACAGAGAATAACTAAAATCCAAATCAAAGACTGGCAGCATGCTCTCAAAACCCAAAGACCTTTGCCAAACTCCTTTAAGGTAGCCTGAAGGGAAATCAATGGGTAGATTAAAGTTATAACCAGTGCTAATTTTTTTGCTTTCCTCTTGATTCACTCCGTTATTTTCCTCTGGCTCGAAAAACAACGTAGTCCTTTGGTCGGTTAAAGACCAAGAGTTGCCTATCGAAAAACCAACGAAACTTGAAATGGAATTCAGCAAATCAATACTGGAACTAACAGAATATTTTAAATTGAGAATGCTTCTATCTTTATCGCGATTGTTTTGCGTAGTGAAATTTTTTCCTTCCCAGTTACGAGAATAACCAACCGCCACGCTAGGATTAATGGTCCAAGAAAACCAATCCAAATCAAAATTCAACAAAGAATATTGATCTCTATCAAAAGAAAAGGGACGACTAACGCTACCATTCAAACTAAGAGAATACTGATCGTAAAGCAACTCATAAGGCTCAACGTTGACATCGTTGCCCGTCCCTACCCCAGCAGGGCTACCGTCTTTAAAAGTACTTCTACCAGAGTAACTCAGACCAATGGAATAAGGGATGTTGAAATGAAGCAAACTGCCGTCTGCATTGGGATCAAAAGTTCCCGAATGACTAAATTTGATATCGGGTAAAATCACCGTCTTGAGGAATTTTTGATAACGCTCATCTATTGATTCATCTTGCTTATTGGGGTCGTCGTAGACATCATAGAGCCAATCTAGCCTCACTGTTAAACTAGTACTAGGGGCTGTGAGGGAATAATTTAACTTATAAAAATCATCATCTGATGGATTACTAGGTAGAATGTATTTCGATTCATCTCGATCGTGACGCTCAATTAACCTTTGGATGTCTAAATGATCCAAGCTGAGACTCCTAGAAAAATTATGAGTTAGCAAAGGATCGCTAGTATTGTATAGACTAAATTTTAAATCGCTCGAAACGTTGCTTTCAGTTTGCCTGATGAGTTGAAAATTATGATCGTAAGCCACTTTGTAGCGGAAACTGCTTTCGCTATTCACGTAGGGACCTGTGTTATGAGAGTAAGTTAACTTAGAACTATCTTTAGCCACTTGGTTATCAGTATATAAAGCCCCGGTGAAATCTAATTTATAATTGCTATTGAGTATTGTATTTTCGTTAACTAAGTTGAGATAATAACCCAGCTTTTCATAAACGTTAAAGATTACGTCTAATTTTTTTATGAAGGGAGGATAAAAAACCGTTTTCGTTAATAAGTAAAATCCTTCTCTTCTCGTCTCTCCAAAAGCCAAATCTAAGCCACTCGATAATGGGTAACGATTGAAATAAGGAATCCAAAAAAAACCATGGTTATGCACTTGGGCGACTGGATTTTTAAAAATGGTTTTTTCATCGCCGTAAATATCGACTTGTTCGAAATAAACGCGATAAAAAGGATCGTCGTTTTGAGAAAAAGTAACCCACCCATCCTCCAAAGTAAAATGCTCCGTGCTGTTGATTCTAAAAGTTTTCACTCGGTAATAGTTGCCTTGTTGTAATCCCGAAGCGTTATCGATATAACCTTGAACTTCATTGATTTTTAAAACAACGCTATCTCCATAAATCACATTCTTATTCACTGTTAACTTAACATTGCCCCTTCCATTTAGCTCTCTGGTTTCTAAGTTAACCACGATCTTATCTGCTTCAATGGAACCATTTTTATAATCTATTTGAACATTGCCTTCTAAAATCACTTTTTTATGAACTTTGTCTTTTACTTTTATTTCCAATAGTTCAATGGTGTCGGTTTTTTTCAAGAAGATTTCCCTCGCCTCGATTTGATTAAAAAGATTTTTCTCTTGGATACCCCCTCGCTCTCCCTGACTTTCCAAGCGATTTACTTCCACTTCTTCCAAAGGATAAACACCATATTTTTTGATTTCGTTTAGTTTTATGGTTTTTTGATTGGAGTTGGTTTTAGATTGATTAGTGGCTTGTGAGAAGAGATGAGTAGAGAAAATAATTAAACTAAAAAAAAAAGCATTAATTCTCAATATAATGACAACCTCTGGAGATGGGATTTTTAATAGCTGAATTAGCTACAATCATGGCTACTTGGACTGAGTTGCGAAGTTCTAGGAATCTTTTGCTAAGGTACCCATTATGGTATTTAGCCTCGATTTTCTTTTTGAGTTCCGCTAATTCATCTAGGGCTAATTTAAGGTTTTTCTTCTTCCTAATGATCCCCACATAGTTCCACATCAAGTTCTGCAGATATTCAAAATTGTGGCGAATGAAAAAAAGATCTGGTTCAACCATCTCGGGTGAAATAATCCAAGGCTTTATTTTCTTACGAGAGTAACTATGAGTCTGGTTTAATTTCACTTGCCCAGCCCTATAGCCAAAATAAACTCCCTCCAATAAAGAAGTGGATGCCAAACGATTCGCCCCATGAATACCAGTGCAGGCATTCTCCCCCACAGCAAATAAGTTTTTGATATTGGTTTGACCATTTTCATCAGTTAATATCCCCCCACAAGAAAAATGAAACGCTGGAGTAATGGGGATACCTTGTTCTTGAAAATTAATATGCAGCTCCCGGCATTTTTTATAAATATTGGGAAAACGCTTAGCGAAAGAATTTTTCATTTTTCTCAAAGACAAATAAATCGGATAATCCTTGTTTTTTAACTGCTCTAAATAAATGGTTCTGCTAACAATATCCCTAGGTGCGAGCGAACCTCTTGGGTCATAATTTTCCATGAATTCCTCCCCTAAGTGGTTGATTAAAATAGCCTTCTCACCTCTAAGGGCTTCTGATATTAAAAAGTTATTAGCTTTTTTAACCGCTAGAGTTGTGGGATGAAACTGCGTGAATTCCATGTTGATAATCCTAACCCCGGCTCTATAAGCGAGAGCTATCCCGTCTCCAGTAGCAGTGCTTGGATTGGTGCTATGCTTATAAATTTTACCAATTCCCCCAGTGGCTAAAATGATTTTGTCAAAAAAAATTTGATTAACTTTTTTCCTTTGAATATCGTAGACATAGAGACCTATGCATTTCGTCTTTTCATAGACTGCTAAAGGGTCTTTTGAATGATGAGGAATATTGATCAGATCGATGATCATGCGAGACTTTAGAAATTTAATTTTCTTTTTTTTTAAATATTTAAGAAAAAAATCAATGATGGTTTTACCAGTAACGTCTTGATAGTACAAAATTCTTTTTTTGCTATGACCTGCCTCGCGAGTGAGTTCAAATTCTTCCTTCTCGTTTTTAGTAAATGGGACTTTAACTTTGTTGATAAGAATTTCCTTAGCCACCAAAGGAGCTTCCTCACAAAACAACTTAGTGACTTCGGGCATTAACATCCCCCCACTCGCCTTAGCCATGTCTCGATATAATTTTCGCTCGCTGTCGTTCATTCCTTGCCCCACAATCCCACCTTGAGCCCAAGAAGATGATGAATGTTCTAAAGAATCAGCTTTCGTAAAAATGGTAACTCGATCGCCATTTTCTAGGGCCGACAGAGCGGCACTAAGACCGGCTATCCCCGTTCCCACAATCCCTACTTTCATGTTAAAATTAGTCCATGTCTATTATAGTATGGTTTTAATGAAAAAAAATACCCCCTTTAATAGTTCATTCATTAGTCAAAAAATAAGCCTCAACCTCTTAGTGATCGTTATGACGTTGGCATTGATTTTGATCGGAGGACTTACTAGGTTAACCGGTTCAGGTCTCTCCATGGTGGACTGGGCTCCTATCAAGGGAGTGATCCCCCCGATAACTTCACTCGAATGGCAGCAAGAGTTTAACAATTACCAAAAGTATCCAGAATTTAAAGAGAAAAACTTTTGGATGAGCCTTAGTGATTTCAAAAGAATATTCTACTTTGAGTACATTCACAGGATGCTAGGAAGATTAATAGGTCTTAGCTTATTCGCTATTTTCCTTTATTTTCTATTGAAAAAAAAATTAACTTTTAAAGAAAAAGCAAACTACATCTCGCTTTTAATCCTAGTCAGCCTGCAGGGAGTTTTGGGATGGTATATGGTGAAAAGCGGTTTAGTGGATAACCCTTTTGTTAGTCATTATCGTTTAGCTGCTCATTTGAGCTTGGCTTTAGTTTTTTTAATTTACCTTTGGCTTTTCTGGCTAAGTCATTTCAACTTAAAAAAAAACCAACTTGTTGGAAATGCCAACAAAGTCCTCAATGGACTAATTGTTTTAACTTTCATTCAAATCGTTTTAGGAGCTTTCAATTCAGGATTAGACGCTGGATTAATTGCTTCCGATTATCCCAAAATGCGCAATGAATGGCTACCTCGAGAAGTATTCTTCAACCCATCATCGACCTTTCTACTGGATAATCCTTTTTTTATTCATTTCTTTCATCGTCACTTAGGGATTCTGCTTGGTGCGGCGTTGATTTTTTTCTCTTTTTACTATTTTAGCAAAGCCAAGACCCCTGATTTGAGATATGCTTTGCTATTTCTAGGTATTTTTTCAATCAGTCAACCTCTTTTAGGCATTTTAATCACCCTTAAAAGCATACCGATATCTCTAGCGAGTCTGCATCAAATGATAGCCGTTTTCATGATGTTGAACCTGTTTTATTTGAAATGGCGAGTTAGGAGTTGATTTTCAAAAAAATTACTTTTCTCTTCTTACTCCCCACCACATTCGTCCTCAATGAGTTTAATGGTCAACGAAGTGAAAAATAAGAAGCGCTCAAAACTAATTTGATCGATAATGTGGAGAGGAATCCAAATTAATAAAAGAAAAATTTCCCCTCTTCGGGCTGAATTAAAAGTTTTGAAAAGTTTTGTTTTCATTGAGATTTCTTCGTTTTGCTTTTTAAAAAAAATTAGTTAAATCTTATGAAATGGTTTTTTAAATTAAAATATTTCATCGTCATCCTTCTTTTAAATTCAATCACGCCTCTAGCAACAAATCTAGCAACGACTCCAACAACAGCCATACCAGCAAACGAAGAGATTAGTTTTGACGCCGAGGTGGATAAGCGAAAAATAAACATTGCTGATTCTCTTAAGTTAACTTTGACTTTAAAAAGTCCCAAAGAAAAAAATTTATTTTTGCCTACGTTTGATTCAAAACGCATTGGAGAATTTACCATTGAAAATGTTGAAACGGAAATTTTTTTAGAAGAGGACAAGAGCGTTCAAAGAAATACCTACGATCTCACTATTTATCAAACAGGAGAATTTGATCTTCCTCCGTTCATTTTTAAATTTGCTAATTCACCGAGTGGCGGAAAAACCGAACTCACCACTGACCCTATATTAATCCAAGTAGAAAGCCTGCTCTCTGGCGATGATGAACTTAGCAGCAACTCCTTTTTGTTTCCGGTGGAGAGAAAAGTTTCTTTTTATTTTTATTTATTGGTAGTTGCTATTTTTCTCATTTTGTTAGCATTAACTTATTTTATATTTAAAAGAAAAACCAAGCAAAAAAAGTTTTACGAACTAGCCGCACTCCAATTAAAGAAGTTGCTGAAAAAATATAATCTACCTTTATCCATAAAGAAAATTAAAAACTTTTACTTTGAAAAATCAAAAATCGTCAAATTTTTCTTAGCGGGAAAGTACCAAAAAAAAGAATTACTAGGTTATACTTCAAGGCAAACGATTGCTTTTTTAAAAAAGAATAATAATGGGGAGCTTGATTTTTATCAACTTTTTTTCAACTATAGCGATGAAGTAAAATTTTCTAAAAAAAAAAATGATGAAATAAAAGATGTTTATTTGGTCAAGACTTTCGAGAATATTATTAATGGAGAAAAGTTAAAACACACTAAAAAAAATAATCGCATCAATGACAAAGGCTTGGAGACATAAAAAAATTTACCCCATTAGAAACCTAATGGTTGAAACTTTTAAAATAAATTGAATTAATGAAATTGAATTAATGAGTTTGCCTATTTTAAAGAATCCCGAATACCTATGGCTATTGCTGACTTTTTTGTTTTTGCTTTTTTTCTATTTTTTAGTGATCGCTAAAAAAAAAAATACCCAATCTCACTCCTCATTACTCATATTCAAATCCCTTCAGCCCACTTGGAAAGAAAAAATAAAACATGCTCCTTTGTTGTTAAGAATGATTGCCTTGTTTTTGATTATTCTAGCGTTAACTAGACCTCAACAAAAGATAGGACAAGCGTTCAATAATAAAGAAGGAATTGACATCATGTTTATTTTAGACATATCCGTTTCCATGAACATTCAAGATTTCCTACCCAATCGCTTGGAAGTGGCTAAAAAAGAAATGGTTGATTTTATTGAAAAAAGACCAAACGACAGACTAGGGCTAGTCATATTTGGTAAAGACGCTTTTCTGCAGTCACCATTAACTTTTGAAAAGGAACTCTTAAAATCATTCGTCAACCGAGTCGATTTTCTGGATGAAGTGAAAAACGAAACCGCCATAGGAGTTGCCGTGGCTACAGGAGTGATAGCTTTAAAAGATAGCAAGTCTACTAGCAAAATCATCATTCTCTTGACTGATGGCAACAACAACGCAGGTGAAATAGATCCAATAACAGCAGCCAATGTCGCCAAAGAGTATGGCATCAAGGTCTACCCTATTAGCATTGGCAACCCGGGCAAATCCGTCGTTAAGCAAACCGTTAGAGATCCCTTTCTAGGAGAGAGAGTTCACTTCTTGGAAGTTTTTATGGACGAAAGCACGCTCAAAAGGATGGCTGAAATAACTAGCGGAAAGTATTTTAATGTCAAGAACTCCGAAACTTTTTCTAGCATTTACAAAGAAATTAATCAGTTAGAAAAGTCAGAAATTAAAGAAGCGAAATTCAACGTCTATCAAGACTATTTTCCTTGGATAGTTCAATTGATATTGATTTCAGTTTTTTTAGAATTAATTTTTACTCATATCCTTTTGAAAAGAAGACCTTTTTAACCCTCATGGAAAACTTTCTGCTTTTCTTTAATGATTTAAAAAATAATTTCAATGCTTTTGAGCATATCAACTGGTTGATGCTTATTCCCTTGTTTTTCGTTATTTTTTGGGCTCAGTATTTTCTTCATAAAAAAAAAATGAACTCTTTTTTTCACAAAAAAAAAATAAGTTTCATTTTAAGTAAGCAAAGTTTCACTAAGATAATCACGAAACACATTTTAATGCAGCTAGGTATTTTATTTTTAGTCATCGCTTTTATGCAGCCTAGGTGGGGAGTAAAGGAAGATCAAGTGCGTAGAGGAAGCGATATTATGTTGCTCATAGACGTTTCTAATTCCATGCTAGTTGAAGATATCAAACCTAATCGTTTGGCTAGGGCAAAGTTATCCATTTTAAATTTTTTAGATAACGTAAGGGATCATCGCATTGGTATTGTTGTTTTTTCAGGCTCAGCTTATTTGCTATGCCCACTCACTAAAGATTATGGGATCGTTAAAAAGTTTGTTAATAGCATCAATTCCAAAATTGTTTCCCTACAGGGAACTGATTTAGCCTTGGGACTCAATGTTGCTATCAATTCTTTTTCAAAAAATGACCTCGGCAATCAAGAAAAAATAATTTTACTTTTTACGGATGGAGAAAATCATAACGAAGACGTTTTTAGTCAAGGAGAGATAGCTAAAAACAAAACTATAAAGATTTTTTCCATAGGTGTAGGAACTAGCAATGGAGAATTTATCCCCATAAAAAGCGAAAACAGTGATACCATTAACTATTTGAAAGATAAAAACGGCATACCCATCATTTCAAAGTTAGATGAAAAAACTTTGATAGAGTTAAGCCAATTAACGGGAGGAGATTATTATTTCACCGAGAGTGGATTTTTAGGGATCAATAGAATTTACGATAAGATTAATTTCTTTAAAAGCAAAAATCAATCGTCCGAGGAAACCATTTTTTTAAAAGAGGATCAATACCAACTGTTTTTGTTGCTGGCTTATCTTTTTTTATTTGCTGATTTACTTTTAACCACTAGAAAGTCGCTTAAAAAATGAAAATGAAATCATTAATCGTTTTCGGGTTATTATCCTTGCCTCTACTATCCTTCTTCAATTCATCCAAGAAAAACAACGATGAGGGCTTGGGGGAATTTGAAAAAAAAAACTTCGATTCAGCATTAAACTATTTCAATGAATCTTTGAAAAGCGATAAAAACAATCCCAAGATTTTATACAATATCGCTAGCACTTATTTGTTTAAAGGAGATTACCAGAGGGCCATCAGTTACATTGAGCAAGTTTTCAAAAACTTAAGCGTCAACGATGAAGAAATTAAATTGAACGCTTATTTTACTTTAGGCAATAGCTACTTTCACCAACAACAATACCTCAAAGCCATTGAGAGTTACAAAAAAGGACTGAACATCGAAAGAAGCAACTTGGACTTAAAAAAGAACTTGGAAATAGCCATTAAAAAACTTCAATCCAAAGAAAGTCCCAACCAACAAAAAGAAAATCAACGTCAACAAAAACAGCCCCAGCAAGTTGCCAATCAATCTAGCACTCCACAAAAAAACGATCTTGCTGAAAAAAGGGAAAACCAACGACAATTAAATTCTGCTAAAACTATTTTGGAATCTTTTGAAAATCGCCAACAAAATAGTTTAACTAGAAAAAGATATCAAGAAAAAAGATCCAAAAGAAAATTAGAAAAAAATTGGTAAGCAATTGAAACAAATCCCTTTTTCATTCATTACGACAAACATCACAAAAATAATTTTTCTTCAATCTTTTTTAATGACCTTGCTTATAGCTCAAAAGATTGACTTAGAAATTAACGTTTCTGCTAAAGAAATATTCTTAAGCGATTTAGTAACTTTAACAATAACCACCATAAATATTGCTGAAGAAGACATTGTTATATCGGCAAGCCATTTTAACAACTTAGGAAGATTTTCTTTTCAAAATCAAATGGCCATTGTAGATGGACAAATAGAGCGGAAAAAAACTTTTTATTATAAACTTCAACCCCTTAAAGTTGGAATCAATACGATAACGGTATCTGCCAATGGGCTCAAAAAGGGACCAGTTGCCATAAAAATCATCCGGGGCAATGAAAGCCTACCACCAACCAAAGAAAAGAAAAAACAATTTTTCAAACCTCAAAACAATTTCATGGTGAAAAACTTCCTTAACAAGAAAGAACTACGGTTAAACGAGATGGCTATCTTAAGGACGGTCGTTTATTTCATTGACTTGCCCGATAACCTTTACGTAAGCAAAAGGTTTATCAATGAAGGGCTAAACATTATCCCCATTGAAATAGAGAGAGAACCGTTTACTATTGAAGAAATAGGTGGCAAATTCTACAAAACGCAAACCGTTGATAAATACCTTGTCTATCCTTACAAAGTTGGAACATTGGAAATAAAGGATGGGATTTACGCCATTGAAGAAAAGAAATCAAGTTTTTTCTCGCTTAAAAAAGAAATAAAAGTAACCGTTCCTGAAATCAAAGTGGTGGTGAAGGAATATGAAAACCCACCGCTTGGTTTTGAAAATAATTGGGGAGATTTTAGCGTCAGCTATGAGATTGACGAAATTAAAACCGACATTAATTCACCTTTGAAGTTACTCGTGAGCATTGCAGGAGCGGGAAATTTCAACACCATCTCTCCAATCAACCTAAGCCCATGGTCAGAAAATTTGCTTCTAAAAGAAGGAAAAGTTAAAGATGATTTCAAAGTAATGAATGGGAAACTGACTGGCTCAAAGACTTTCGAATACTTCATACTAGCTGAAAGACCGGGGGAATATCAACTTCCGCCCATTAAACTAGTTAATTTCTCCCCTCAAAAAAATGATTACGTTCCATTAGAAAAAAAACTTCCCTTGATAGAATTTGAATCTTCAAAGGAGTTGACTCTTTTAAAATCAAAAACTAATGGAAATGTTTCTGAGAATCAATTCGTTATTCATCCCCTTGAGAATGATTCAAGCACAGAGGTTTTTTTTTTGAAAAATCCTTTATGGCAGCAGTTGATTTTTTTTAGTTTTTTTTTAACTTTTTTGTTCTGGAAAAAGAAAAATAACTTCAATGAAATCTTCTCCTCCAAAAACCCTAAGAAGATTCTAATGCAGAAATTGAATCACTTGGCTAAAGTTCACCAAGAAAATAAGCAAGAAAATCACATAGAAGATTTTAGTTTGTTAATTGCTTGTCTCAACGATTATTTGACTAAAATCGTCCCGCTGCCTTTTAAAAGCATAAAGGAATTAAAAACTTCCTTGCCCAAAAAAGAAATCAACTCTGGGAGCACCCACTCTATCATCGTAAGAATTGAAAGTTATGAAAAAATGATCTATGGAAATAAAGATCGCTATTCGTTTGATTTTTTAGAAGAGATAGAAAAGTTATTAACCGAACTCAAAAGAGGCTTGCTATGATGATAAAATTAAAGCTTAAAATCATCGTTGCTCTCCTAGTAACTATTGTTTTTTCATTCACGCAATCAAGAGAGGCTTATTTCCAAGAAGCAAACCGACTATATGAGGCTAAAAAATACCATAAAGCGAAATTGATTTACCAAGAACTATTTGAAGAAGACCCGAGTAATTATAAAATTGCTTATAACCTTGCTAACACTCATTACGCCTTAGCTCAAAGAAAAAATCAACCTGTAGAAGCAAGACAATCTCATTTTGCTCAAGCTGTTTTCTTCTTTAAACAAGTGCTGAAGCAGCATAAAACTCATTCCCCAGCCTATGATAATTTGAAAATTTTATGGCAAGAAAATGGCGATGTGACTAGTTTAAAAAAAGAGATTCTCTTGAGACAACTGCATTTATTCAATAGTTTTAATGCTTATTTGACTTCTATTATTTTTTTACTTATACTAATAGTGGTTGCTAGGAACATGACTCGTAAGAAAAAATATTTTCGCAATGCTTTGGTGCTTACTTTTTCCTATGTTTTCTTGATGGGTGTTTTGTTAATCAGCCAAATTGATTTCAACGAAAACGAAGCAGTGTTAAAACAGATGAGCGAAGTCAAAAGCAACCCATCTTCTAGTAGCGAAACTTTATTCGTTTTAAAGGAAGGCAACATCGTCAATCTCGAGGAAGTTAATGAAAGCGAATGGTCGTTGATAAAAAAAAATCAAGCCTCGGGGTGGGTGAAAAAAAATAGCCTCCTTCAATTTTAATGGAAATAGGAAACTTTAAAATAAAAGCCACTACGGTTGTTTGCGTGCGCAATAAGAAAAACGTGGCTATGGCGGGAGATGGTCAAGTGACTCTTGGCAACACTGTTATGAAAAATAACGCTCTTAAAATTAGAAAACTTTATAACGAGACCATTCTCTCGGGATTCGCTGGAGCTGTCGCTGACGCCCTTACTTTATTTGAAAGGATAGAGAAAAAACTCGATGAATTTCATGGAGATTTGGTGAAGTCATGCGTAGAATTGACGAGGGATTGGCGGACGGATAAATACTTGAGGAAACTAGAGGCCATGCTTTTGATCGCCGACAAAGATAGGACTTTGATTTTATCGGGTAGTGGTGAAGTCATTGAACCGGATGAAAATGTGATTGCCATTGGATCAGGAGCGGAATTTGCTAGGAGCGCTGCTTTAGCTTTAATCGAGAACACTAAGTTAAAACCAGTAGAAATAGTTAAAAAATCAATGGAAATCGCTAGTAAAATCTGCATCTATACCAATAAAAACATATCGACTTTCGAATTGTAATTATGAAAGATTTAACCCCTAAAGAAATAGTCTCGTTTTTAGACAAGTACATTATTGGACAGGAAAAAGCCAAAAAAGCAGTTTCCATAGCCCTTAGGAATAGGGCTAGGCGGAAAAAAGTATCCGATGATCTCAAGAAAGAAATCTCCCCTAAAAACATCATCATGATTGGCAATACGGGTATTGGAAAAACCGAAATTGCTCGTCGCATGGCTGACTTATCCGATGCTCCTTTTATAAAAATAGAAGCAACCAAATTCACTGAAATAGGTTATGTCGGTCGCGACGTGGAATCGATTGTCCGGGATTTGCTTAACGTTGCTATAAGCAATGAAAAAAAGAAAATGGTGGAAAAAGTCCAAAGGAAAATGAACGAGCTAGTGGAAGACAAGATTCTAAATTGTTTAATACCTTGGAAAAGCAACAGTTCTAATAATTCAAAGGAAGATCAAGAAAGGGCTAAAGACTTTCAAAAAACCATTGAAAAATTTCGTTTAAAATTAAAAAACGGTGAACTGGAGGAAAAGGAAATAGAAATAGAAATCAAAAAATCACCCAACAACGTTTTTAACAAGATGATGGGGTTCAACAATTCTCAAATGGATGACATGAATGGGATGCTTAAAAATCTTTTCGAGTCTTTTCCCAAGAAAAAAGTCAATCAAAAGGTGAAAGTAAAGGAAGCTCGTAAACTACTAAGAGAAGAAGTCCAAGAAAACCTCATTAACCAAGACGAAATCATTGCTGAAGCCATCAATAAGACGGAAAATTTCGGGATTGTATTTTTAGATGAAATCGATAAAATAGTGTCTAAAAACGAATACAAAGGACCCGAAGTTTCTAGGGAAGGCGTCCAGCGGGATATCCTACCATTAGTTGAGGGATGTTCCGTCAATACTAGAAACGGAGTTATCAAAACCGATCACATCCTTTTTATCGCTGCGGGAGCTTTTCATACCTCCTCGCCTTCCGACATCATACCGGAACTTCAAGGAAGATTCCCCATACGAGTGGAATTGGAATCTTTAACTCAAAAAGATTTAGAAAGCATTTTAACTGAACCCAAAAGCTCGTTGATCAAGCAATACGTTGCTTTGCTAGAGACTGAGGGAGTGACTTTGAGCTTTACCAAATCAGCCATCAAGGAAATAGCTAAAATAACTTTTGAAATAAACAACCGCAATAAAAACCTAGGGGCTAGAAGATTGGCAACGATCATGGAGAAACTGCTAGAAGATGTTCTGTTTGAAGCCCCACAAGTCACTGCTAAAATCACCATCACGGACAAATACGTACGGGAGAAACTAAGCGACATTTCAGTGGATGAAAAACTTTCAAAATACATCCTGTAACCCATTCTCCACCCCAGTTCAAGCGGCCCAGTTCAAGCGTCATTTGGAAATCCCTAACCTTGGCTGATTAGCCGATTTTTGAAGGAAAAAATTAACTTTTTTCCTTTACTTTCTCTACTATTTGCTTAAAAAACTCCTCAGCATTTCTCGGGAGGGAAATCTTTTCACCATCAATAAACACAGAAGGCGTTCCAGTCACCCCTAGTTGGTTTCCGCTCGCAATATCAGCATTAATTTTTGCCATCACTGAAGGCGAAAAGGCATCTTGTTGGAGTTTCTCTTTATCGAGACCCAATGCTTCTCCATAATCCAAAAACTTTTCTTCTACTTCCTCTTTCCCCCCAAGGCTGGACCAAGCACTTTGGTTTTGGAAAAGCAAATCGTGAAATTCCAGATATTTTCCTTGAATACCAGCCGCCTCGTTGTACTGAGAAGCTATTTCAGCATAGGGATGAATGTTCTTCAAGGGGTAATTTCTAAAAACCCAGCGAACGTCTTGCTTAATAAGTCGCCAAACTCTTTTAAAGATAATTTGATTAAACTGGGCACAAGCGGGACATTGAAGATCCACATATTCAACAATCGTCGTTTTTGCTTCTCGGTTGCCGATTACTATGTCCGTTTCCTTGATAGCAACCCCCTCCCTTCCACCACCAGAAGAGGAATCGCCACTGGAACAACTAGTCATTAAAATTAAAACAGCCAGCAAACAAAACACCGGCAAGACAAAGCCACCAAGACCAGCAAGACCATTTCTCTTTTTCAACAAGGCAAACAATATTTTTTCAAACAATATCTCTCTCCTACTCTACCAACTTTAACTTCATCAAGTTGGTTAGATTATAACATTCATCAAGTTGGTTTGGAAAAAATTACCGTGAGCATTTGAATAATGGTACAATTTCGAATGATGAGACAGGTGCTAATGTTTCCGGGACAAGGTTCCCAAAAAATTGGAATGGGAAAGGACTTGTTTTCTCTTTTTCCAAAAGAAATTGAGACTGCTAACCAAATTTTAGGCTACTCGGTAGAGGATTTGTGTTTGAATGAAGAGAATAAAACCAAATTAAATCAAACCCATTATACGCAACCCCTGCTGTTTTTAGTTAACCATCTTCATTTCCTGCACTTTCTAAAGGGCAGCGAAAATTCTTTTGCTGAATTATTAGGGCATAGTCTGGGAGAATATAATGCTTTGGTGGCTGCTGATTCCATCGAATTTGCGGAAGGCTTGAAAATAGTTAAAGAGAGGGGAAAACTGATGAGTAGGTTGCTTGATGGCGGAATGCTCGCTGTTTTGGGGATGAGCGATGAAGAAATTGAAAAAGCAATTGAAGGATTTTCTCACATTGAAATTGCTAACTTTAACGCTAATGGACAGACGGTTTTGAGTGGTGATTTGAAGGAATTAAAGGAATTAGCGGAAGATTTGAAAAAAAATCATCGAAAAAAAGCAATTCCCTTGCCCGTGAGTGGGGCTTTCCATTCTTCTTTCATGAAGGAAATAGCTCAAGATTTTAACTCTTTTTTAAGCGAGAAAAAAATAAAAAATCCTCAAAAAACCGTGATCGCCAACATAACCGCTGAACCTTATCCCAGTAAACCCATTGGAGAATCTTCTGAGATCATTAGAACTTATTTGGTCAAGCAACTTTATTCACCGGTAAGATGGAAACAATCCATTAAATACTTAAGAGAAAAAAATCAAGAAGACTTAACCTTCATTGAAATAGGTCCGGGAAGTGTCCTAAAAAACCTTTTAAAAAGAATATAAAAGTTATTTAACTTTGAACTTCCTTGACCAAGTTGTACAGATAACTAAAAAAAAGTACTTGGGAAAGTCAGATTTTTCTTCAGAGAATATTTCCAATCTTTCCCATCAAAGCGAGTTGCTGTTTGAGGAACTGCTAAAAGATTTCTTAGTCATTGCAGAATGCAAAAAAGCTTCGCCCTCTAAAGGCGTCATTCAAGAAAATTACGATGTGACTCGTCTGGTAAGAGCCTATGAAAAAAGTGGAGCCAAAGCAATTTCAATTTTAACTGAGGAAAAATATTTTTTAGGTTCTTTCAAGCACATTGAGCAGGCTAGAAAAGCAACCTCTTTGCCCATTTTATGCAAAGACTTCATCGTGAGCGAAGAACAGGTATTGAAAGCCAAGCATGCGGGGGCTAGTTTAGTTTTACTCATCGCTAGAATACTTTCGACGCAGATGTATTTAAAACTAGCAAACCTTATCAGCAAACTGGGTATGCTTCCTCTGGTGGAAATATTTGACTACGCTGAATTAAAAACAGCTCTTAAATATGAAGATAAATTCATCTTGGGGATTAACAATCGCAATTTAACGACTTTAGCAGTGGACGTGAAACATGCTGTGTCCATAAAAAAAGAAATGGACGCAGCAAAAATAATTATTCCCACCGTTTGCGAGTCGGGGATTAAATCGCCTGAAGAAGTCAAATTGTTGAGGGAAAATGGGTTTCGAGGAATATTGGTCGGTGAGCATCTTCTTCTGCAGGAAAACCAAGAAGCGGGCTTAAAAAATTTGCTTAACATCCATTAATTTTTAAAATTAAGCAATGATGAAAACAATGATGAAAATGAAGCCCAAAATAAAGATTTGTGGAATAACCAACCAAGAAGATTTGCAGGAAGCCATTTCTTTAGGATTTGACTATGCTGGTTTTATTTTCTTTCCATTTTCCCCAAGGAATTTAAATTTAGGGGAGGCATTCAATTTGATCTCTAAAATCAATTTTAATCAAACTGCTAAAGTTGGTATTTTCGTTGATAGTGACTTAGAATACATAAAAAAAGCAGTGAACGAGTTGAAATTAGACGTCGTCCAAGTGCATGGAGCGATCAATTCTTCCTTCACAGAAAACCTTCTAGCGATGAACGTGGAAGTGTGGAAAGTTTTTTCAGTCAAAGATGAAAGTAGCATTCTGCAGGTTAAAGGACACAAAAACAAACATTTTTTAATTGATAAATACGATGAACATCTGCAGGGGGGTACCGGAAAATCCATCGATAGTTCGTTAGTCAATTCTTGGCTGAAACTCAATAAAAAAATCATTTTATCCGGTGGATTAAATTTAGCTAAAATAAGAACTTTCTACAAGAAATTGGAAGATGGGATTTTCGCTAAAACTCCCTATGTTTTCGACTTTAATTCTAAATTAGAAACAAGACCCGGTAGAAAGGACCATAAAAAAATGAAGCAGTTGATTGATTTTTTCAAAAAAAAACGATTTTCTTGACTTTTTTTATTGAATTGATTATGATAAGGATCAAATGGTTACCCTAGAAGTAATTTATTGTTTTTTGGTTTGGGAAAAAAATCAAAGGAAAGGTTTTATTGGATATGGCAATGATGCCATTCCTTTCATTCAGTAGTTCACTAAATTTAATTAAGAAAATAATAATTGCTCGGGGGACTTTGTCCTTTAATGAATTTGAACTGAAGAAGTTCTTAAAGGATTCAATTCAATTTAATTTAATCAAAACAAATAAAATAGGAGAAACATAAATGATTAAAAAAATAAAAACCATGAGTCTAGTTTTAATTTCTGTGATCGTCATTAGCGGTTGTGGGGGAGGAGATAACTCAGTGGATACTATCAATGGGGCAGGAGCTTCTTTCCCTTTTCCAATTTACTCGGAGTTATTTCAAAAATATAACCAAGAGACGCAAATAAAAGTAAATTATCAATCCATAGGCTCTGGCGGAGGAATTCGTCAAATAGTAGAAGAGACCGTTGATTTTGGAGCAACAGACGCTTTCATTGACGATGAACAGTTGGCTGAGATCAATTCAAATAAGAAAAATCAAATGCTTCACATTCCAACTGTTTTGGGTGGGGTTGCAGCAGCTTATAATCTCGAGGAAGAAGTGGATCTTAAATTAGATGGAAACACTTTGGCTAAAATTTTCATGGGTGAAATCACTAAATGGAATGACAATGAGATAAAAAATCTAAACCCAAATGTAAATCTACCTAACGCTAACATCATCGTGGTTAGGAGATCGGATGGTTCGGGTACCACCTTTACTTTTTCTGACTTTTTAGCTAATCAAAGTTCCGAGTGGCGAGAAACAACGGGAGTGGGTAAGTCCTTGAATTGGTTTAAAGGTAGCATTGGCGCTAAAGGCAATGAAGGAGTTACGGGGGCAATTGTACAGAATAAAAATTCTATTGGTTATGTTAATTTAAACTACGCTATGGAAGCTAGGCTCAAAACAATGGCAGTAAAAAATAACGCCGGAAACTTCATCATTCCAACGATTGAAAGCGTTAGCTTAGCAGCACAAACTTCACTACCGGAAGACACTAGGATAAAACTGACTTCTTTAAAATCAAGCAGCCCCAATGCTTATCCAATATCTACTTTTACTTGGATCATTTTTTATCAAGAACAATCCTATAATGATAGACCCAAAGAACTAGCAGTGGAGTTAAAGAAACTCCTTACTTGGATGGTTGGCACTCAAGTGGAAGAGGACGTCACTAGACTCGAGTATTCTCCACTACCAGAGAGCGCTAGAGAAAAAGCCCTTAAAATAATTGACTCAATCACTTTTGAGGGTGAAAAATTATAAACTCAGCTAGCCTAAAGTTAGCTTAAGTTAGCTTAATATCGTTTTGGGAAATACTGATAAATTTCGGGATGCATGAAGCCTAAGGTTTATCGGTATTTTTCATTTAAGTCAAATAATGAAATAGTTCCCATAATTAATAATATACTTTACTTGAATTAGCTGGCTTCGTGTATTCTGTGGAAAGAAAAGAAAAAGTCTTCAAGACGTTCGTATTATTGTCCGTCTTAGTTGCTCCGGCCATCATCATTGGAATGGTAATCACGCTCCTTGATGGCTCCATTTTAGTATTGAGTGAAGAGAAACTTAATTTCTTCACGACCACGAACTGGGATCCAATTAACAAACGATTTGGGGTTTTGGTTTTCTTAGTGGGAACTTTTTTAACGAGTTTAACCGCCCTTTTTTTGTCTTTACCATTTTCCTTAGCGATTGCCTTGGTGACGGCAGAACTCTATAAGAAAAATAAAATTGCTAATTTCATTTCTTTCATGGTGGAGATCATTTCAGCCGTTCCCTCAGTGGTGGTGGGTTTATGGGGGATTTTCTTCATGGCTCCGGTTATGAGAGAGTTGCAGCTATTTTTTGGCTACACTCCTTATGGAACTGGATTTTTAACCACGAGCATCATTTTAGCTTTTATGATCATACCTTTTGCTTCCGCTTTGGGCAGAGAAGTGATTTTGTTAGTGCCAGAAGACATCAAAGAAGCGGCTTACTCCTTGGGAGCTACTCGTTTTGAAGTGATAAAAAAAGTTATTTTGCCCTATGTGAGCACTGGCTTTTTAGGGGGAGTTTTTTTATCCATGGGAAGGGCTATTGGAGAGACCATGGCAGTTACCATGCTCATTGGTAATGTCAACTATTTTCCAGAAAATATTTTCTCTCCCACTAACACCATGGCGAGCATCATCGCCAATGAATTTGCTGAAGCAACGGAAGAAATTTACATCTCGGCTCTTATGGGAGTTGGTTTGGTGTTGCTGATATCAACTTTAATAACCTCGGTATTGGGGAAATGGGTGATAAAGAGACTAACGTATTGAACAAGAGATTAATTTTTAACCAATTTTTCAATTATTTTTGTTTGGCTTTATCGGTTTTTGCCTTACTTCCTTTGTTTTTAATCATTTTTGGAGTTTTACAAAATGGCATTGGTCGCATTAACTTATCGTTCTTTTTGGAAAACCAGCCCTCGCCCTCTAATTCAGGCGGGGGGATATTGAATGCACTTTTGGGGACTTTTTACATCGTTTCCTTGGCAACTATTATATCCACTCCCCTTTCGATTTTGGCTGGTTTTTATTTATCGGAAAATAGAAAAAAACGCTTCACTGAGCTACTTTATAGCATGTTCAACATTCTACAATCCATTCCCGCCATAGTGATTGGCATAGTGGTGTATGCTTGGGTGGTGAGACCGATGGGTAATTTTTCTCTCCTCTCTGGCTCTGCTGCTTTGGCGGTGATGATGTTTCCCTACATTAGCATTGCCGCAACGGAAATGTTCTCTCTAGTCCCTAACAACTTAAAGGAGGCTGGCTATGCCTTGGGTGCTCCTCGCTATAGGTTGTTTTTTAAATTACTTCTTCCCACTTCGCTGAAGGGAATTTTAACTGGAATTTTGTTATCCATTTCCCGAGTGGCTGGAGAATCGGCTCCTCTCCTCTTCACTGCATTTGGTAATCCCTACGTTAACTTTAACTTGAACGAACCAACGAGTTCTTTACCAGTACTCATTTTTCAATATGCCATTAGCCCCTATAAAAATTGGCAAGACGTGGCTTGGGGGGCTTCTTTGGTTTTAATCATATCAATTATTTTTCTCAACATTATGAGTCGCTACTTGTTGAAAGTTAAAAAAAATTAAAAAAATCATGATCAAAAACCATATATTAGAAATCAAAAACCTATCCGTCACCATAGGAAATAACCCCGTCATCAAAAACCTTAACATGGGCATACCAGAAAACAACATCGTTGCCATCATGGGTCCTTCGGGGTGCGGCAAATCTACTTTGATCCGCTCCATTAACAGAATGCATGAACTTAATGATAACGTGAGAGTGTCTGGCGAAATTTTATTTGAAGACAAAAACATTTACGAAAAAAATGCCATGTTCATCCGTTCTCAAATCGGAATGGTTTTCCAAAAGCCTAACCCCTTTCCCAACATGAGCATCATCGACAACGTTTTATCGGGCTACATATTAACGGGGAAAAAAATAACGAAGAAAGAGAAAATGGAAATAGCAGAAACTTCTTTAAAAAAAGCCTTTTTATGGGAGGAAGTCAAAGATAGGCTATTTGAAAGGGGTTCTTTTCTCTCCGGGGGACAACAGCAAAGGCTATGCATAGCTAGGTCGCTTGCTTTAAAAATTAAATTGCTTCTCTTAGACGAACCTACTTCTGCTTTAGATCCTATAGCCACTTCGAAAATTGAAGAACTCATTGAAGAGTTGAAAAAAGAAATCACTATTTTGATAGTGACTCACAATACTTCTCAAGCGAGTAGAATTTCCAACTTGACGGCTTTTATGTATTTTGGGGAACTGGTTGAATATGGAAAAACCAATCAACTTTTCACCGTGCCCAGAGACAAGCGAACGGAAGAGTATTTAATGGGTAAATTTGGTTGAAATGAATTAAGGAATGAAAAATGTTTAGAAAAAGAATAGAAAAAAAAATTCAAGCCATTAGAAATGACATCACCTTAGCGGGTAGTTTAGGTCTGGAGATGCTAGATAAAGCCATTAAAAGCCTGCAAACTAAAGACGAGAAACTTGCTGAAGAAGTGATCGATGTTTTAGAGCCTAAGCTTGATGATTTAGAAATAGTCATTGAAAAAAAATGCATCGCTATATTGGCTATGTTTAAACTACAAGTGACTCATTTAAGGGCTATAACCATGTATTTGAAAATGAACGATGATTTAGAAAGAGTGGGAGATTTAGCCGCTGGCATTGCTATTTGCTGTAAAAAAATCATTGCTAATGAAAAAAAAGTCGATACTAGCTTACTAAAAGAAATCGGAGCAAAAACTTATGCCATCCTGCTCAAATCAAATCAGTCGCTCAAAAACGAAGACCTTTTCATTGCTTATGAAGTGTTGAAAATGGATAATGAAATCAACAAAATGAGAGATGAGAAAATCAAGAGCATTTTGGACTTGCTTAAAAAAACCACTGATTTTTTAGTAACGGATTATGAACTCATTAAAATAGTTCAGAAATTAGAGAGAATAGGCGACCTTTCAAAAAACATAGCTGAGGAAGTCATTTACATCATTAGTGGAGAATTGCTTAAACATGGCAAAAAACAATGACGAGCGGGAAGTTTTCGAAGTTAAATTTCGAAGTTAAATTCTTCACTTCCTGAAAAATTACTATGAAAATAAAAAAACGATTTCAATACACTTCGCCCAAAGGGATTTTCCCACAAGACGTCAAAAGTTTAAATCCCTTTGAGTTATTCAAAACCTGCTTTCACTTGGCTGACGAAAAAACCATTGAAGCGAATAAAATGGTTTTATCCACGGTTAACTCAGCGGGAAGGCCTTCGTCTAGGGTTGTATTACTAAAAGAATTTAACGAAGAAGGGTTTGTTTTTTACACTCATTACGACAGCAAAAAAGGCTTCGAAATAGAGGAAAAACCCTTTGTTGCCCTTAATTTTTACTGGGAGGAAATAAAAATTCAAGTACGGATAGAAGGAGAGGCGAAAAAAGTTAGTTCAAAAAAATCAACTGATTATTTCAAAAGTCGCCCGCAAGATAGCCAACTCAGCACCATTCTCTCCAAGCAAAGCAAGCCCTTGGAAAGTCATGAAGATTTTCTCAGGCACTTCAATGAAAATAAAAAACTTAACCTAGAGTTGACTAAACCCGCTTCTTGGGGAGGTTATCGAGTTGTTCCGCATTATTTTGAATTTTGGAAGGGAAATGAGAATAGGCTGCATGAGAGGGTTGTTTTTACCAAAAAAGAAAACTGGCTTATCCAGCGCCTCTACCCTTAAAAAAATACTTATCCCAATTTTTAGCATTAGCTCACTACTATTTCTTCGTTTAATCAAATCCATAGTAATATAAATTTTTCACATCAAAGTGACGAAAATCCAATCAGGCGGTGCCTGTAATTAGGGGGATTGAATAAGTGAAGAAATACTTAGCATTAGTTGAAAAAGTCCTAGAAGAGGGGGTTTTACTGGAAAACCGAACTAAAGTTCCCGCATTAACCATTAACGGGGCTATGCTGCAGCACGATATGAAAGAGGGTTTTCCTCTTCTCACCACTAAAAAGATGGCTTTTAAATCGCTAAAAGTTGAATTAGAATTTTTCATCAAGGGCTATACCGATAAAAAATGGCTTCAAGAACGAGGCTGCCATATTTGGGATAATTGGTGCAACCCTGAAAAAGTTCCTCCCGGCTTACCCCTTGAAGAGAGGAAGACTTATCAAAAAAATGAAAATGATTTGGGGTTTATCTACGGCTATCAATGGAGAAACTTTAATGGCTTTGATCAGTTGAAGAATGCAGTCCAAAAACTAAAGAACAACCCCAATGATCGCCAAATTGTTGTCAGTGCTTGGAATCCAAACCAAATTCACCAAATGGCTTTGCCGCCTTGTCACGTTTTATTTCATTTGACCACGATAAAAAAGCACTTAAATTTAACGTGGTTTCAAAGAAGTTGCGATTTATGCTTGGGAGTCCCGTTTAATTTAGCTTCCTACTCTCTTTTACTACATTTAATCGCTAAAGAGTGCCACCTAAAGGAAGGACTCGTCACGGGCATGCTAAGCGATGTTCACATATACGAAAACCAACTAGAACTAGTCAAGCAACAACTCCTTAGAAAACCACTGGCTCTGCCGACGATAAAGACTCCCTCCTTCAAAAGCATTTGGCAATGGGAGCATCAACAAACGGAACTCATCCAATACAAGAGTCATGAAAAAATCACTTTTCCCTTAGCGGTTTAACAACTATTGAACCACCGTTTAAATCACTAATTTAAATCACTAAATTAGTGCTCCAAGGGGGTTCAATAAAGCAATTTTATAATTTAATCACTTTTTTACTAAGGTGAGATTCTCTCATTGCTAGGGTTATTTCAGTGGCTCTAATGGCGTCTTCCAAAATGACCCTAGGAGCGGTTTTGTTCCTCACGTTCTCTATGAAGCTCTCGTCTTCAATCAAAAAAGCCTCCTCAAATCTAGTGAAAAAAGTTTCCAAGCACTCTTTTCGCATCCCATGGCTATCGTTTATTTGAACGTGATTTTTAATGGGTGAAAAGCCTATTTCTAAGATCCCCTTAGTGCATAAAATCTCTGTCCTCGTCCCATGCCCATGAAATGCCGTTCTACTTGCCGAGATAGTCGCTAAAGATTTGTTTTCAAATTCCAACAAAGTGGTAACGTTATCAGCGTCTTGATGATCGTCGAATTCCTTATGAATATAACTACCACCTAACGAAAAAACTGTTTTTACTTCCGATCCCAAATACCACCTAGCTAAGTCCACATCGTGAATGTTGGCATCTACGAAAATTCCCCCGCTGCTTTTAACAAATTCAATTTGAAATTTAGCCGTTTCATTCATATCCACCGTTTGCGAGCGAACGTGAAAAGCCCGACCAATCTCATTTTTATCGATTTTATGTTTAGCAGCGACATAACTAGGATCATACCTCCTAACAAGTCCAACGCTGACGATCTTATCTTTATTTTTTTCAACCACTCGTTTAACTTCGTAGCAATCCTCCAAAGTCAAAGCCAGAGGTTTCTCGCAAAACACATGAAAGTCGGCTTCTAAGGCTTTAATGATTTGCTCTTTATGAAAACTAGAACTACTAGCAATGAAAATCGCATCTATTTCCCTATTCTCTAGCATTTCGTCGTAGTTTTTATAAAGATGCTGCACTCCCAATTCTTTTTCAGCAACGAGCAATTCCTTTTCATTTAAACTGCAGGCTGCTATTAGAGAGCATCCCTTTATCCTATAAGAAAGGTTTTCAGCATGTTTAATGCCCAACCTTCCTAATCCAACTATTCCTACTTTAATGTTTTTCATTTTCCACCCCCAATTTTTTTATTTGAACGCTTTGATCATGTCTTTGATTCCCGGTATTGTTTCCACTTGATCTTTGAAGTCTTTATGAAAATATTGAATCAAAGAACGAGACTTCTTACCAATTAAAATAGTGAAATAATACATTTGATAACCGGGAGCAACGACAACGGGATGATACCCCTTGTCGATCAAAAAAGTACTTCCGTTCTTAACGTGATAGACAGGACCGAAGTCGTTTTCCTTGAATAAAAACTGAGCCGCAAAGCCACTTTCAGGTTTGAAGCGAAACTGATAAATTTCTTCAAAATAAGTTTCCTTTGGAGGTCTCTGCTGATCGTGTTTATGGGGTGGAAAACCAGACCAACCTCCCTTGCCGACAGTGAAAAGTTCGCTGACTAGCAAATTACCCACCTTCCCCTCGACGTTTTGCCCTAGGATATGAATGATTTTTCGATGAGTTTTAGTACCATCGCTGCCATATTGAACTTTGACAGTGTCGCGAGGCTTAATCCTGAAAGGAGAGAAAACCTTTGCCGTCTTTCCACCCGCAATGAACAATTCCACTTTATCCGCTAAACCTTTTATTTCGCACAGAAAACCCTTCGGAACGTAAACTGAATCCGGCAGCCCATCCCAAACGTCTTCTCGCTTCCCCACTTGATTAAAAACGCTTTCCCCCACCTTCACATCGACTTTGCCACGTACCAAAACGATGAGCGATTCGTGATTTTGAAGTTGGTAAGAATATTTTTGGTTTTTTTTCAAAATTATCCTGTTAAAAAAACCCAAGGGCAATACTTCGTTGTCTTCAGCGACAATGGGTAGATTTTTATTATTGTATGGCTTAATGTGATTCATTTTTTTCCCTATTTTTATATTTTTTAATAAATTTAATGACTTGCTCTTCACTTGGCATAGCCTCAGAGCAAGTTCTCTGCAGTACAACTAAAGCAGCACTAGCACTAGCAAATTCCCCCGCTTCTCTTAAACTCCCCCCCTGCTTTAAACAATGACAAAAACTTGCTAAAAAAGCATCTCCAGACCCAAAAGGCTTTTTTGCTTCAACTTCGTAAGGTTCTATAAAAATTTCCGAAGAGTCTGGCTTGGAAAATATTTTAGTCCCCTTGGGACCATTTTTTAAAACGATGATTTCCGCTTTGCCTTTAAAATACTTAGCAAAAGATTTTTGCTTAACTCCCTCCCAAGTTAAACTAGGCAGCAAAACTTTAAACTCCTCCAGATTACCGATTATAAAATGACTCTGCTCACAGACTTTTTCATAATACAACTTCGTCTCTCGCTTATTCAGCCAATGAAAAGGACGATAATCCAAATCAAAAATGACTTTAAATTCGTCTTTAGGATTCATTTGGCAAATTTTGAGCATCGTCTCCCTAGAGGGGTTTTTTGCTAAGCTAGTTCCAGTCAAGACAATGGCAGCTGTTTTCCTTAGATAAGATCGCTTTATTTCTTCAATGGCAATGTTTAAGTCAGCAGGGTTTTCTCGGTAGAAAACCACTTTACCACCTTCCGGCTTTATCTCAGTGATAACCAAAGTCGTTTTCAACTTTTTGTCTTTTAATGCATGACTAATGTCGACTCTCTTCTTTTGCAAATAATGAAGAACATAGTCCCCAATGCTGTCATCGCAAACTTTAGTAATGATGCCAACTCTGGAGTTCAGCGTCGCTAAACCCACCGCTATGTTTGCTGGAGATCCCCCCACTCCGGGAATGAAAGATGTGACTTCTTGAAGCGAGACCCCATCCTGCCCTGAATACATATCCAAGCCCGCCCTCCCCACGGTGATGAAATCTAAAGAAGTTTTTTTAGATGAATTATTAAAGAAATTCAATTTAAAATCATATTAAATTGCTAACGTACTCATAAGATTTTTTGGCGTATTTCAACGGTGGAGCTTGGGCTGGGTCTTGCTCGGCCTCCACCACCATCCATCCAGAATAGGAGTTTTTCTTAAAAATGTCAATGATTTCCTTGAAATCAATGCTTCCTTCCTCATCGCCCGGCACGGTGAAAACCCCCGCTAAGACAGCATCCAAAAAACTTAAATCATCTTGCTTAACTTTTGCTAGAATGGGACTGCGAACGTCTTTTAAATGAATGTGTTTGATTTTGTCCTTGTATTTTTCCGCTAATTTTACGGGGTCTTCCTCAGAGAAATAAAAATGCCCAGAATCATAGTTTAAAAAAACATAGCGATCATCAACTTCATTCAAAAAACGATCCACCTCTGCTTGCGTCTGGACTCCGGTTCCCATGTGGTGATGATAGCAAAGAGAAATCCCCTTATCCAAAGCAACTCTGCCCAATTCATTTAATCCACTAGCGACGACTTTCCATTCTTCGTCACTAAAACTCGGCTTCCCACTTAAAACCCCAACTCCCCTATTGCCTTGACAACTATTGCCTTGCTCTGCTCCCCCGACCACTTTAGCTCCCAAGGCTTTTATAAAGTCAAGGTGTTCAACGAAGTCTTTTTTCACTTCAGCAAAACTTTTAGTGGTGAAATAAAAACTGAACCATTGATTGCAGACCTGTAGGTTTCTCAAGGCTAAGCTTTCCTTCAAAACGTTCAAATCCCTAGGGAATTTCGTTCCAATTTCGCACCCTTTATAACCCGCCAGAGCCATTTCGCTAATGCATTGTTCAAAAGTATTCTCACTTCCGAGCTCTGGCAAATCATCATTAGTCCAAGTGAGCGGCGCTATGCCTAGTTTTATTTCATTCATGTATCAGTTATCTCTCCTCCATCTTTTATCGTTCATTTTAATAGTCCCGCAAAGATTTGATTTTGCTCTTAAGTTCCCGGCTGGCAGCCAAAGTTTTTTCGTTATTGGAAACTTCCGGAGTTCCCACTCTCCACCAGCTTTCATAGCCCCCGGTCATGGTTTTCCGACCAACTTTGATGTCTATCAAAGTCGAGACCTCACTAGCCATCACCTCTTGGAAGACTTGTCTTAGCTGCGATGCCTTGGTCACTGAAAAAGCTTTACAGCCGTAGGATTCAGCATTTTTAGCAAAATCCACGGGTAAATAATCGCCATCCAACCGCTTAGAATTTTCGTTTCTATACCTAAATTCGCAACCAAACGAAGGAATGCCTTGAGATGTCTGCAGATTATCGATGCAGTGAAAACCGTTGTTGTCGAATAAAATGACGTTAATTTTCATTTTCTCTTGGATACTGGTAAAAAGTTCGCTATGAAGAAGGATATAGGAGCCATCCCCTACAAAAACGAAAACTTCTCGCTCGGGCTGAGCCATTTTAGCTCCCAAAGCCCCAGATACTTCATACCCCATGCAGGAGTAACCATATTCCATGTTATAAGTGTCAAATCCCCCGCATTCCCATAGCCTTTCTAAATCGCCGGGCAAACTTCCCGAAGCAGCAACCACGATGGCATCCTCGGGGATAAGCTCTTGGTTTAAAATCTCAATGGCTTTAGTTTGAGAAAGCCGTGCTTCCTCATCAACCTCAGTAGAGTATAATCGACGAAGTTCGCTTTTCCATTCGTCTTTGAAGAGCACCGTTTTTTGACTAAAAGTAGTCTCATAGTTAATGGCAGTTAATTTCTCATCAAGTTGTTCTAAAACTAATTTCACATCGCCTACCAAGGGCAGGCTATTCATCTTATGAGCATCAAAAGAATTTAAATTAACTGAAATGAAATCGCAATTTGGGTTTTGATAAATTGACTTTGACGCCGTCACGAAGTCATTCATCCTAGTTCCTAAGCTAAGGATCAAATCGCTTTCCTTACAAGCCTTATTAGCCGCTAAAGTGCCTGTAACTCCAATGCCGCCTAAGTTTAAGCGATGACTTGAGGCAATGATACCCTTGCCCGCTTGAGTCTCGGCAAAGGGAATTTCAAACTTATCGACGAAATCTAAAAGGGTATTTTCCGCCCAAGAATAGCGCACCCCGCCTCCCAATATGATAAGGGGATTTTTTTTAACTTTGATCATCTCTATCGCTTGGTTTAAAGAATTTTGCGAAACGGAAACTCTTTTTATTTCATGAACTCTTTTATCGAAAAAGAAGTCGGGATAATCATAGCTCTCTCCTTGGACATCTTGGCAGAGAGAAAGGCAGACCGCTCCCGTCTCACTAGGATCAGTCAAAACCCTAAGGGCGTTGATAGCAGCGCTCATGATTTGCTCGGGGCGAGTTATCCTATCCCAATATTTAACCACCGGCTTAAAACAATCATTGACGCTTAAAGTTAAATCATGTTGCTGCTCTAGCTGCTGTAAAACGGGGTCTGGCTGACGAGAAGCAAAGACGTCGCCAGCTAAAAAAAGCACGGGAATCCTATTAACGGTCGCTGTGGCGGCGGCGGTTATCATATTAGTCGCTCCGGGACCAATTGAAGATAAGCAGCCCATTATTTTGAGCCTACGATTTTGCTTGGCGAAACCTATCGCCGCATGCCCCATGCCTTGCTCGTTATGACCTTGATAAAAGTTGAGCCCGTGTCCCTTCGCTTCCAGGGCCTCTCCCATCCCAACCACGCAACCATGCCCAAAAATTCCCCAAATCCCATCAACAAATTTCTCCTCTCTGTCGTCCAGACGAACGTACTGGTTATCTAAAAACTTTACTAAGCTTTGACTCGTGGTTAGCTTGATTCTATTCATAACTATCTCTCCATCAGTTTTCTTTCCAGAATTCTATCACATTTTTATAACTTCTTTTTATTTTATTCTTTGCTTCCTCTTCATTTATTTTTTTTTTATAAAAGTCTTTAATTGGACCCAGAAAAATATTCTCTCCTACAACCACTCCTTTAACCAGAGGAAATTTTTTAACCAAAACAATCTTTTGAAGAAGCTTGCTTGGTGGTTCATCCGTGCTAGAAAGCAAAATCCCTTGGCAATGCTCATCTCGAGTCTCAACAAGCGAAATAATTTTTTGCCAAGTGAGTTGATTTTTTGGAGCCAGTTTCCACCAATCAGGCTTCAGTCCCAACTCATAAACTCGCCCCATTATCTCCAAAAGCTTCTCATCGTCTACCTCGTGATTTTGTGAAACTAAAAATTCCAATAAAAATTCTCGATTAAAAAACAAACAATCTTTAAACAAAGCTTCCAGTTTTTCTAAAATTGCTTTCAGCTTTTCCTCGGATAAAGGAAAATCAATCTTCACCAAGCATTTCACAACTTGCTCTTGGGGACGAGTTAATAATTCGCTTCCCAAGCTCCCCGCTCCATCGCTGAGCTCAAAATTAAAATCATTGCCTGCTTTCTCTATCGGGCTAGCAATGAAAATACCCCTACCAGTGAAATCGTGAAGAACTTCTTGGCCATACTTGCGGTCGACAATAACGCCTATTTCATCCATTTCACTTGCGTGATCTTTTTCTAAAAGCAATTCATTGACCGCTGAAGCAATGATGTCCTTAAATTTCTTAACCACAGGAAATTTTTCTTCTGCTACAACGAGTTGTTCTAAGTCGCTCTGCTGATCAAAAGCTAAGATGAAAAGATCTCTCCATTTAGCTGGGCGGTTAGTTGCTTTGTGAAGAAAATTTAACTCCTCATCCCTATCAATTCGTTTGATTTCAACTCTATTTTTAAGGTAAAAATTTAATTCTAGCCAAGATGGAATGGCGGGAGAGCAACCATGCCTTGAAACCACCAAAGCACCGCAAGCATTCGCATACAAAGAACATCGCTCATAGTCCTCACCCTTTAACCAACCTTTTAAGAAACCACTCATGAAAGCATCCCCTGCCCCCAAAACATTTAAAACTTCTATTTTTAACCCCTTGTATAAAGGCAATTCTTGGATTTCTGTAGGAAGATCCATGGAATGCTCCACGACAGAGTTCCCTTCAGCACCCCTTTTCAAAACCAACGTGGCTTTAGTTATCGTCCTTAATGTTGCTAGAGATGGAATAACGCTTGGCTCTCCTCCAGCGATTTGAAATTCCTCTTCAGTTCCTACGATGAGATCAAAATCGCTAACGAAAGACTGCAGGTGAGCAGAAACTGAATCGGACTTTATAAACCTCTCCTCTCCTTGATCTATGCTAGTGAGTCCCCATAAGACAGGTCGGTAATCAATATCTAAAATGAGTTTGACTCCATTTTTTTTAGCATACGCCATTGCTTTTTTACAAGCAAGGGAAGTTTTTTCAGTGGAAAAATGAGTCCCCGTTATCAGCAAACTCTCGCTACTAGCGATGTAGCTCTCAGCAATATCGTCCTCGGAAATCGCCATATCAGCGCAATCATTTCGGTAAAAAATTAATGGAAAGGTGGCTCTGTCTTTCAGTCCTAAAACGACCAAACCCGAAAGCCTCTTTTTATCAACTTTGATGTGAGAAACATCAACTCCGCCTTTTCGAAGAGTCTCCACAATGAATCTCCCCATATGCTCATCTCCGACTCTCGTAAGCATGGAAGATCTAAGTCCCAACCTAGCACAACCATAAGCAATGTTGCACGAAGATCCCCCCAAGTACTTAGCAAAGGATTGAACGTCTTCCAAGCGAGCACCAACTTGCTGAGCATAAATATCCACCCCAGCCCTTCCAAGACAAATGACGTCGAATTTACGAGACAACCTCTAAATCACCAACAAACCAATAAACTTTATGCTAAAAAAATACCGCCGCCCACTGCCCACTGCTCGCCGCCTTGTTCAAACTAATTCAGCAACCCCACCAAACAAGGACGGACATCAACAACGACAGGTATCTCGTCGCTATCTTAAAAATCAAAAAACGTTTTCAACTTGCCATCTTGCTGCCAGCCATTAAATTGAAAAGCTTCTCGCGATTCATATCTTTTCTAGTATAGTTTCCCACCGTTCTTCCCCTATTGAGGATGTAAAAATAATCTCCAACTTCATAAGCATGATAAGAATTATGGGTGATGAAGACCACTCCTAAATTTTTCTCTTTGGCATGTTTGATGAGTTTTAAAACAATTCCCGATTGCTTAACTCCCAAAGCAGCCGTCGGCTCATCGAAAATCAAAATATTTTTAGCAAAATAAATAGCCCTAGCAATAGCCAAACTCTGCCGCTCACCCCCAGAAAGCGTCCCCACTGCCTGCTCTGCGGAACGAATGTTAATCCCTATTTTCGCCATCTCTTCTTTAGCAACCCTGTTGGCAAAGTCTTTATTGTAAAATCTAAAAGGCCATATCTTTTTAACCGGCTCTCTGCCCATGAAGAAATTTCTCCCAATGCTCATTAACGGAACTAAGGCCAAATCTTGATAAACGGTGGCTATGCCCTGATCCAAAGCACTCCTAGGAGAATCGAGAATCACTTTTTCGCCATTAATGAGCATATCCCCTTCGCTAGGTTTATGAACTCCCGAAAGGATTTTAATCAGCGTAGATTTACCCGCTCCATTATCACCCAATAAACAAGTGATTTTACCCCTAAAGACTTCAAAAGTTATGTCCTTTAAAGCGATGACCGTTCCAAAAAAACGACTTACTTTATCTAACTCCATGTCGGAGTTATCGTTAACATCACGGACTTTTTTCTTATCCATTACTTCTCTCCTGTAGCTTTTCTTCTTAGAAAGTTGTTAAAAATCACTGCTATTAAAACCATGACGCCCAAGAAAACCTTAAACCAGTCCGTGTCAATTCCCGTGTAAAATATTCCCAACTGAACAGTGCCAAATATGAGTGCTCCAAAAGCAGAACCAATCGTCGAGCCATAGCCTCCAGTCAGCAGAGTTCCCCCTATCACGGAAGCAATAATCGCTTCAAATTCTTTTAATGAGCCCCTTAAAGTATCTGCTGAAGCGCTACTTAAAACTTGGATGATAGCAAACAAAGTGGCAGAACAAGCCGTGAAAATGAATAAAATGATTTTCACTCTGTTCACTGGAACTCCAACGTTATAAGCCCCCTTTTGAAATCCCCCTACGGCAAAAATCCAATTGCCAAACTTAGTTCTCACCAGCAACACCGTGCTAATCACCACCAAGACTATCCACCAAAGGATTGACATGGGAATGCCATCCGCCAAGGGAATCCCGTCTTGCCTAGCTGCGATGATACCCTGATCGGCTAACCATTGAAAAAAACCGACTAATACTTTTCCACCAAACAACCAAGCCAAAGGGTCGGCTTCTACCACCGTGCGATCAATGTATATTTGAGTTCTTCCCGTGATTAGCCTAGTTAAAGAAATGGCTAAGCCCCGTAAAATAAAAAGCATAGCCAAAGTGACCACGAATGAAGGAAGTTTCGTCGTTATAACCAAAACCCCATTAACATAACCTACGCAAACAGCAACTGAAAAAGCAAAAACGATTGCCAACCACACTGGCCAGCCCCAAATGGTGACTGGAATGGCAATGCATATCCCAGCAAAACCAATCATTGAACCCACTGATAAGTCAAACTCTCCCCCAATCATCAGCAAACAAGCAGCAACGGCAATAATGCCCAACTGCGCCGAGACCTCTAAAAAATTAACGATGCCCAGAGCACTAAACATGCCCGATTTTCCTGCTATAAAACCAAAGAATATGAATACTAAAATGGCCCCGCTTAAAGCCCCAAATTCCGGCCTGCTAAGCAGAGACCTAAAAAAACTTATTTTCTTAATCCTCTCGTCTTTTTGATTTCCTTTAGAAACCACCTTGTTATCTTCTTTCATAAATTCAAATGACCCTTCGTTAAAAAATTCCTTTTAAAAAAGCCTGCTATGGTCAATAAAAAATTCACCATAGCAGACAATTTTAAAAATTAAATATTTAAAAAAAACCTACCGGTAGCCTTCGCCCGCCCAACTGATCACTTCAGCAGCATTATCAGGAGTAACAAAGCCCGGTCCTGTGGCAACAATACCCGGCAAAATGGTACCATAGCGATTGTACTGCACCAATATCACGATAGGGACGTAACCTTGAAGATATTGTTGCTGATCTATCAAGAAAGCAACATCGCCTTGGCTAGCAGCCGTCAACATTTTTTCAGATAAATCAAAAGTTCCTAATTTAACGGAAGAAGTTTTACCTAATTGCTCAAGAACATCTAAGACGTGATCTCCAGCAGCTCCCGCACCTAAAGTAAGAATCCCATCAATGGATGAATCGCTACTAAGTTTAGCCGAAACAGCGTTCTGGATTTCAGTTGGATCGTTACTGGTAGCTAAAACTTCACCAGAACCAAAACCTTCTCTAAAACCATCCGCTCTTTTATCCAGAGCAACGTTACCAACTTCGTGATTGACAATTATTGCTTTAGTCACTCCAAGGTCTTTCATTTTTTCACCAGCTCCCAAACCAGCACCAAACTCAGTCTGACCAACATGGGCTAAAATTCCCAAATCTTTAAAATCATCTGATCCTGAATTCATGGAGACAACTGGAATACCAGCAGCAACCGCTCTCTTGATAGATGGTCCTAGAGCATTAGCATCCGGCAAACTCACCACTAAACCATCTGGTCCTTCAGCAACGGCTTGATCAATCAACCTAGCCATTTCGACCATGTCAAAAGTAGAAGGAGCTCTATAGGAAACACTTAAGCCTATATCAGCATAGTCTATGCCCGCTTGATCAACTGCATTTTTAACCACTGACCAGAAAGGATCATTAGCCTGTCCATGTGAAACAACAATAATTTTTACTGAGCCTTCAGGGGCTTCATCAGCGCCATATTCTGAACTTTCTTGACTACTTCCCCCACCGCAACTTATCAAAACGATAGAAAGCAAAATAGCAAAAGCTAGCAACATGGCTTTTCTAATTTTTATAATCATTTTACCTCCAAATAAAATTTTTAAACTGGAAGATTATAACATGTTTGAAAGAACCAAGTCATAAAAACGCAAATTGAAAACTAAAGCGAGATGAAAAATGAAGTTGGAACTAGAAATAAATTTTTTAAAAAATTTATTTCAACTGCCTAATTTTAACTACTCAGGAACGAGGCTGCTTGGCTCCCGTCATGTAGGCGACCGCTTCCGACATGTTGACCTTCTTAGGATCAATGTCACATAATTTTTTGCTAAGCCTGTGAATGTGAACACGATGGCAAATTTCAAAAACATGCGGCATGTTATGAGATATCAAAATGATAGAGATTCCCTTCTTATTAACTTCTTTGATGAGCTCTAGCACCCTTCTCGATTCCTTCACTCCCAAAGCAGCAGTCGGCTCGTCCAAAATAATTATCTTCGTGCCAAACAAAGTAGCCCTAGCGATAGCAACGCCTTGCCTTTGACCTCCCGATAAAGTTTCCACCGCTTGATTAATGTTTTGAACCGTTAAAATTTCTAATTCCGTCAACTTCTCCTTGGCAATTTTCTGCATCTTCCTACGATCGATGAGACGAAACAATTCCCCCAACAAACCATCTTTTTTAATCTCCCTTCCTAAGAACATGTTTTCCGCAATGGAGAGAGAGGGCGAAAGCGCTAAATTTTGATAAACCGTTTCAATCCCCTTCAACCTAGACTCTAGCGGACTGGCGAAACTAACTTCCTCGCCATCTAAGAAAATCTTACCCGAATCAATATCAATAGCACCAGTGAGTGCCTTAATCAAAGTCGATTTACCAGCGCCATTATCCCCAATGATGCCTAGGATTTCCCCTTCATACAATTCAAATTCCGTTTTATCTAAGGCAACAACTTTCCCGTATTTTTTAACTATATCCACACAAGAAAGTATTTTTTTTTTACTCTTCAAAACAAAAAATTCAATTAGCGATTTTTCTTATCCACTGATCTAATGACACTGCTATGATTATCAACCAACCAATAGCAAAAACCTGCCACAAAACATCGACTCCCGCCAAAGCCAACCCCGACCTAAAAACTCCAACGATGAGCGCTCCAAACAAAGTCCCTAATATAGAGCCTCTGCCACCAAACAACGACGTCCCCCCAATCACCACTGCCGTTATCGAATCCAAGTTCCCCTCGTAAAAACTTTGCGGGCTAACGGAACCAACCCTACCAATGGAAGACCAGGCAGCAATCCCACAAACGAGCCCTGCCACCACATAAACGGACATGAGCACTTTTCGAGTGTTTATCCCTGCTAACTCAGCTGCCTCGGGATCATCACCAACGGCATAAATATGCCTCCCCCATGAAGTTCTATTCAACACATACCAAAAGAAAACAAACATGAGTATCATCAATAAAGAACCATAAGTGAACTGAGTGTTGAACAAAGGTATTTTTTCACCAAAAAATTTCAACCCAGAAGCAAAGCTATCCAAATCTTGGCTCCTAATGGATTGACTCTCGGAGTACCACAAGTTGAGAGAATAAAAGATACTCCACGTCCCCAAAGTAACGATGAACGGGGGCAACTTAGCCCTACTGACCAGAAAGCCATTTATCGCACCGCAAATGGAAGCCATGGAGAAACCGATTAAAATAACCAACGGAACTGGCAAACCTAGAGAAACCGCTAGTTTCCCCATGATAACCGAGGAGAGAACCATGATAGCAGCAACGGACAAATCTATCCCAGCCGTTATGATGATGATCGTCTGAGCAATTCCCAAGACCCCTATGATGCTAACTTGCTGAACAATAAGCGCTAAATTGAAAGGAGAAAAAAATTTCTCGCCGACCACTATGCCAAAAAAACTAACTGCTAGAAACAGGACAATAATGGGAACGAAGTTGGGATTAGAATGAAGAAAGTTTTGAGTTTTCTTTAAAAAGTTATTAGAATCCATCTCTCTTACTCGTAACTAAGACAAGCGTCAGGGTAAGTGTACCCTAAAAGCAACTCACAACGCTGTTTTTTTATAAAAATCGCTTTAAATTCCCTACCAATGACCAAAAAACACGAAGACCGCTTCACTAAGCCCAATCGAATGGATGAATCTGGAATGGATGAATCTGGAATGAGCGAATCTGCTAAAAACAACCCGATGAATGACGAAATCACTTCTGGCAAGAAAAACTTCTGGCAAGAAAACAACAAGAACTGCTTCCTTGCCAGAAAATTCATTTATGAAACGAATCTTAACATTTTAAAATCTAAAAAAAACCTTAAAACCAAACCTCAACCATGTAGTTAAATTTTGGTTCTAAAATTATCCCCAGCACTCCGACAAGCCAGCAGTTGAAGTCTTCGAATCAAGTCCTGACACCGGCTCATCCGTGATTAATTCAACTCCAGTATTAAAAAATCCCAAGTCGGAATCAATCTCGGGCGATTCTCCAGTAAGTACGAATTTCACAATTGCCGCAACTCCCAAAGAAGCCATTTTCAAAGGGAACTGCATTGATGTAGCCCCGATTATTCCCTCACTAATGTTTTGAACTCCCGGACAGCCTCCATCAACTGAGACAATCAACACATCTTTGTCTTTGCCAGCCGCTTTCAATGCCTCATAGGCTCCAGCTGCCGCAGGCTCGTTGATAGTATAAACAACGTTAATCCCGGGGTCCTTTTGAAGCAAGTTCTCCATGGCAGTTCTTCCCCCTTCTTCGTTGCCGTCGGTGACATCGTTGCCCACAATCCTAGGATCGTCTTCATCTCCTATGTCATTAGGATCGTTTAAGTCAATCCCAAAACCCTGCAGAAAACCTTGATTCCTAGCAACATCAACGGTTACCTCAGACGAATTCAAGTCCAACAAAGCAATTTTCGCATCATCAGCAGCACTACCAAGTTTCTTTCTAGCCCACTCGCCAATGAGTTCGCCTGCTTTAAAGTTATCCGTAGCAAAAGTAGCATCAGCTTTATCAGCGGGGTCTAATGGAGTGTCTAATGCGATAACCAGAATACCCGCTTCACGAGCTTTTTCAATGGCGGGCACGATAGCTTGAGTGTCTGAGGGAGTTATCAAAATTCCTCTAGCTCCAGAAGCGATGCAGGTTTCCACTGCCGCCACTTGGCCTTCGTTGTCGCCGTCGATTTTCCCAGCGTAAGTGCTAAGAGTGACTCCTAGTTTATCAGCCTCCTCGGTAGCTCCCTCTTTCATCTTAACGAAGAAAGGATTGCTATCCGTTTTAGTGATCAAGCAAGCCTCAACTTCTTGAGTTCCACTTGCTTCTTCCCCTCCACCGCCGCAACTAATCAAAAAAACAGCCAGTAACAAAGCAGCCAGAGAGGTCATTTTAAAAATTGTATTTAACATATGAACAATTCTCCAAAAAAAAATTTGTCGCCTCAAATGACGACATCTACCAATATTGTAACATCTTTTAAAAAATCAAGCACTATTATTTAATCTTAATGGAATTATTTGAACGAAAAATAAAAAAAAATTTAACTTTCAAGAACTAAATTCGCAAACCAGCAAACCAGCAAACCAGCAAACCAGCAAACCAGCAAACCAGCAACAACGCCCTTGCTCCCATTCTTTCCACCTTTCGTTCGCTCAGGGAAAACTTTCATTTGGAAGACTATCCTATAAAAAAGTTATCACTTTTTCACCACTAAATTAATTAATTTATTAGGGACGTAAATTTTCTTGACAATGGTTTTATCGCCAAGGTGCTTTACGACATTTTTTTCCGATTTCGCTAATTGAAAAACGACTTCCTCATCTTGATCAATCGGTAAAGTCACTTTAGCCCGCAATTTACCATTAATTTGAACCACCAAATCAACTTTATCTGCTTTTAACCACTCTCCTTGATGTTCAGGCCATTTCTGCTCAGCAACAAAACCATTTGAATTGAAAAACTCAAACAACTCTTCGCTAATAAAAGGAGCAAAAGGAGATAACAAGATTAAAAATTGCCTCAACGCTTTTTGGGCTTCCTTAATACCCCCCACAGAGGAAAAATGAAGATGATTAACTTCGTTGATGAAAGTCATCATATGAGAAATAGCTGTATTGAAACGAAGTCTCTTGATGTCCTTGTCAACTTTATAAATCGTTTGATTGATGAGAAAACTTAATCGCTTGATTTCATCATCGTCATTTGCTTCAACGGAGCTGGTTGCTTCTTGAGTGATTTTGGTAAACCATTTAATAACTTTCAAGATGAAGCGACTGCATCCCTCTATGCCCTTCTCATTCCACTCCAAATCCTTCTCCACTGGAGCGGCAAACAAAATAAACAACCTAATGCTATCAGCACCATACTTATCCAGCATCTCTTTAAGTTCAACGCCATTTCGCTTGGATTTGGACATTTTTTCCTTTTTAATCACCAAAGGCGTTTTCGTCACCGGACAGGTCTTGCGATCATCGCCCAACTCACTTAGATGAAAATACTTGCCCAAGGAAGGAGAAAAATAAGATTGAGAAACGACCATTCCCTGAGTGGTTAATTTAGTAAAAGGTTCATCGCTATTTACCAATCCCATGTCTCGAACCACTTTATGAAAAAAACGAGCGTAAAGCAAATGCATGCAGGCATGTTCAATGCCCCCAACGTAATGATTGACCGGCAAATAATGATCGACTAGCTTTTTATCGAACGGGCTAACTTGGTTATTAACATCGACATACCTTAAAAAGTACCAAGAAGAACAGGTGAAGGTATCCATGGTGTCCGTTTCTCGCAGCAATTTCTTCTCTTGCCCCGCCTCTGATTTCACCAACACCTCTCTAAAGGATTTGCTAGTTTCCAAAGGATTGCCAAAGCCAGAAAATTCCACATCTTGAGGCAAACTCACGGGGAGGTTAGCGAAGCTTTCCGGATAATATTTCCCCGAAGCATCCCTTAGCATGGGAATGGGATTGCCCCAATACCTTTGACGAGAAATCAGCCAGTCTTTTAATTTATAATTAACCACCTTACGAGCTAATTTCTTTTCTACCAAATCTTCAATTATTTTTTTTTTTGCCACTTGGTTATTCAAGCCATTATAAGGTCCCGAATTAACGAGTATCCCGTCGCCCTTATACGCCACCGATTGCGCCACCGATTGCGCCACCGATTGATTTTGAGTGGGTTCTTCAGCGTTCTTAACTGCTATGGTTACCGGCAAGGAATATTTTTGAGCAAATTTCAAATCCCTTTCATCATGAGCCGGGCACCCCATCACGCATCCCGTGCCGTATTCAGCCAAAACGAAATTAGTAACGTAAAGGGGAATTTTTTTTTGATTAACGGGACTAGTTATGTAAGAGTTTAAGAACAAGCCTTCTTTTTCGTATTCAGAGTCTTGATTGATTTTTTGGCATTTTTCCCTAAATTTCCTGACTTTATCCAAAAGTTCATTATTGCCTTTTTCGACATAACTTTCCAAATCTTGGTGATCAAAAGCAATCGCCATAAAAGTAGCTGCAAAAATGGTATCAGTCCTCGTGGTGAATATAGGAAAGTCGTCATCACCAAACTTAAAGTTCACGATAGCCCCTTCGCTTTTTCCAATCCAGTTCCTCTGCATCGTTTTCACTCGCTCCGGCCAGTCCACTAATTTATCCAAGCCACTAAGCAGTTCTTCCGCATAGTCGGTTATTTTAATATACCATTGCTCTATCTGTCTTTTTTCCACCACGGCTCCCGATCTCCAAGCCCTCCCCTCATGGACTTGCTCTCTAGCCAAAACCGTCTTATCAATGGGGTCCCAATTAACCGTTGCTTTTTTCTTATAAACTAATCCCCGTTCATTCATTTTTAAAAAAAACCATTGTCCCCATTGATAATAACTAGGGTCAGCAGTACAAACTTCATTTTCATAATCATAAGAGAAAGCAAAATCTTTCAACTCCCTCCTCATGTTAGCAATGTTTTCAAAAGTCCATTTGGCGGGGGGAACTTTATTTTGAATGGCAGCATTTTCCGCTGGCAATCCAAACGCATCCCACCCAATGGGATGAAGAACGTTAAAGCCCTGCAGCTTCTTATACCTTGCGGTGACATCTCCAATGGAGTAGTTCCTTATGTGTCCCATGTGAAGGTTGCCACTGGGATAAGGGTACATCTCCAAGCAATAATATTTATCTCTCTTCAGTTCTTTCTTGAAGGCAAAAGGTTTTTCAAGTTGGATTTTATCTTTCCATTTTTTTTCAATGGACTTAAAGTCGTAAATCATAGGAATTAAATTGTACTTTGTTTTTTAAAAAGACTAACTGGTTTCTTGAAGCATTTTTTCCACCATGCTTTCTCTAACGTCTTTTTTGGCTTTTGGGGGAGTCGGCTTTTCATGGACTGAAAGAAATTTTCTTATTAACTTCAAGTCCAATTCCGATTTTAAATTGTCTTCTTTTACGACGTAGCAATTGATAAACTTTCTAGCCGCTAAAGCATTGAAATATTGTTCGTTTCTCTGAGCTATTTTCAAGGGAATGAAAATCACTTTTTTATTCAAAAAAATGCATTCACTCACCACCCCAGCTCCCGACCTAGAAATGATCAAAGCGGATTTTTTCATAAAATCAAACCATTTTGCTTCGTTTAAAAAACGAATGGGTTGATAATATTGATTCTTTATTTTTTTAAAAAGCGAAAAATCTTTCTCTCCCGTTTGATGAACGACGAAAAATTCCGCTAAAAGTTTCGGCAAATTATCTTTAACCCACTCATTAATGATCTTGGACCCATTTCCCCCTCCCGTGATTAAGAGTATCTTCCTCCCACGATTCTTTATTTTCTCCTGCAGGAATCGCTTTTGAAAAAACATGTCCCTAAGGGGATAACCTTCCACAGAGGACTTGCTTAACGGGTAATATTGAAGCGATTCTTCAAAGGATAGGAAGATTTTTCTAGCAAAAAATTTCGCCACGAAATTAGCCAGACCAATGCGAGTGGTTTGCTCGTGGAGAAAAATGGGAATTTTCAAAAAAAAGGCACTCATCAAAGGTGGCAGGGAAACGAAGCCTCCAGTGCTTAAAAAAATATTTCTTTTGCCCCTATATTTCACCAGAAACTTAAAACTCTGGTAGACCGCCTTTAAGATGCGGAATAAATCAAAAAAGTTTTGCCAACTAAAATACCTCCGGAGCTTGCCGGAAGGAATGACAAGGTAAACATCCACCTCGCTTGCTAATAGTTCTCGCTCAATCCCCGCAATCCTACCAAAAGCAAAGATCTTAATTTCTTGCTGGGGAAACCTTCTTTTAAATGCCTGCAGGAAACTAACAAGCGGCAAGGAATGTCCCCCACTCCCACCACCAGCAACGAACAAACGAACGGGTTCAACAGCCAAAGAATTGAAAAATAACGATAAAAATCACCAACCCCAGTTAATCCTCACCTCCATGTCTTCACCACCATTCCTTCACCATTACCCACAGGGTAATATTTTCTCAGCGGTCATTAATTCCTAATTATATGGCCTACTGCCTCTGTCCTACTTCTGTTCACACACTCGAAAGCTGCAAAAAAATTTCTCCTAGAACATTGTTCCACCTCAATGGTAGGCTCTATGCCGGCAAAATCAATGCCTTCATTAGATGAGTTAAAATATCTAAAGTTGATTATTACGATTTCATAAGTATCATTCGGACTCCTCTTAATGTTCTGCCCATACCCCTTCCCAAGCGTCATAGAGCCAACAACAGCAATTTTGTCTTTTAAATGTGGCTTCAATCCAACGATGAGCATTTCGCTCGCTGAAGCAGTGTTGTGGTTAACCATAAAAACAACGTTCTTTAAATTTAATGGCTTGACGGGAAGTTCTACTTCATCAGTAGAAATGCCAAATTCGGTCCTTAAAAACTGATCGTTAATTTCTTGAAATCTCAAAACCCTATCATAATAGGAACTTTCATCTCGATAGTCCAAATGGATGAAAGTTTCGTTAGTATTAGTGTAAATGAGGCTAGCCAACAAATGAGCCACGTTCACTCTACCTCCCCCATCATTGATCAGACTTATGACTAAGTCCGTAACTCCCTCATCATGCCAATAATTAAACAAATTGATTAATTCAACGACACTATCCTCATGAAAATTACAATATTCCAAAAAACCAACTTTTCTTTGAACTTCTTCAGCACCAGTTTCCTCGATCTCTTCTATAATTGCATCTCTAGGACCTAAATCTAAAGCTAAGGGCTCAACTGTTGGTTTATACCTTCTCGAGTCACGCAGTTGATATTTGGTACTAATGTTTTCGATATGACGACCACTTCTACAGGCCGGAAAAGAATTAGCATTGGGAAAGCCTCCCGTGGGTCTAGTGCGAATAATCCTACTCCATTTATCTTTTTCAAACCTAGCGTCGTTCAGTAATTCTCTACCAGCAGCAAAGATGGTATCAAACCTATCTAAATCGTAATACTTTTCATTGGTATAACTTGCCGAAGCGGGAACTTGGTCAGCCCAATAGTAATTTTTTTTAAGTTCTTCTTCATAAAAATACTTCAAAAAAGCCCTTCTATCAGCGTCAACATTTTCGACCACTGGTTCTGTTCTAAAAACACAACCTGTTGCCACTAAAAAAACAATCAAATAACCTAAAACTCGCATTTATCCAAAAAACTTAAGTAGTTTCTAAAATAAAAAAAAAATAAAACTAACCAAATAATTTTAGCATAATCAAGATAATTACTGCCTTATTTTAAAATTAATTAAATTTATTATCATAGGGAAATTCCATTTCTTTTTTTTCAGGGCTAGGAGAGAACAAATAGTATTGATTGTCTGGTTTTTCAGGAGATAATTCTTCTATCTGAAAGTTTTTCCTTTCCAAGCTTCTAGTCCTACTAAAAGTGAATAATCGCCTCCCCATCAACGATTGCTCGTTGTTCAATTCTCTTTTAATATCGTCGATCGCCAAACCCAATAAATTTTCATTTTCGCCCCAACTTTGATTAACGTCATCGTTAATCGCAAAACCATCATTGGGTTCTATTCCCGAAAAGCCCACCCCTTCTCCGCTGGCATTGAAATATTTAAAGTTAATCAATGCTAATTGGTATAATCCCGTTGGATCGCTTTCAAATAGCTGTCCGTAACCTTTACCATGAGTTCTCGCTCCAATCACCACCACATCGTCCAAATAAGGCTGTAATCCTTTGATTAGTAATTCACTTGCTGAGGCACTATTGTTTCCCACTAAAAAATAGATTTTGTTGATTCCTAAGTTATTAAGGTTATTTTCCGGAAATTCATTTGGTGAAATGCCAAAATGATTCCTCAGGTAAGTTGAATTGATTTCTGCAAAATTAATCATTTGATCGTTCGCTTGGGAATTGATACTGCGATAATCCAGTTTAACGAATAACTCGTCTTTCCGGTCAATTAGCATGCTAGCAATGAGTTGAGCCACGTCAACCCTCCCACCACTATTGTAACGCAAGTCCAGCACGACCTCTTTAACTCCATTTTGATACCAGTAATTAAACATATTGAGCAAATCTTTGACGCTATTAGCATCAAAACCAATGTAGATGGAATAACCAATTTTTTTAGAACTACTACCCGATGAATTGCTAATGGTGATCAGAGTAGGAGCAAACCTAGACGACATTTCAGTTTCATTTTTATTGATGTTTAGGAAAAAAGAATCTTCTAAAAGTTCTCTTTCCATTGAAATTTCTGCCATCGCTAAAGTGTTTTTCATCGTGGTGAATTTTGCCGCTCCTGAGAGAGATAAAAGATTTTCAAAGCGAGTTAAATTGGTAATCTTAGTAATATCGATCTCTTGACCAAGGTTATCCGATGTCAACCTACAGCAAGCAATGGAACTAGAATTTTGGGGAGTGAACTTAAGAATCCTATCCCCCCGCTCAAGCCCAGCTCGTTCAGCCGGAGAATCGGGGACCACGAAAACCACTTTAATGTATAACTCGTCGTTATACTGAAACCACCCATATCTAAACCCATAAAGATAACCTAAAGATCGAAAATTGCTTTGTTGGTTAAAAATATTGGGATTACTAGAGCTTGCTCTCGCTGAATAGTCGCCCGTTTGAACTACCGAGCTCCACTTATCCAAAGGATACTTAGAATCATTCAAAAACCCCTTAGCCGCATCCAAAGTAGTGGTATATTCATTCTCGAGGTAATATTTAGCATCTTTGTAATCAATTTCAGTTATCTCATCATGCCAGTAATAGCGATTTTTTAAGCCAGTTTCATACAAGTATTTCAAAAAATTAGTTCGGTGAACCAAACTATCGGAAAATTGAGCACTAATGTTTGAGTTGGAATTTTCTAAAGTTGGTAGCACTGGGTTATCAAATTTCGTGCAGTTGAAAATCAGGAAAATTAAAGTAAAGAGTAGCAGATTGAAGTAGTTGGTTGTTAAATATTTTTTTTCTTTTGTTAAATTCATTTTCTTACGCCTATCAAAAAAAGAGTCAAACTAGTATAGTCAAATTAGGCAGTAATTATGGGATAAACCCAAGTGCCCAAAAAATTGATTGTATAATTGGGACAATGGACTACGCATTAGAGAGAAAAACTTTTTTAAAAAATAGAAACATGGTGTTAAACATCGTGTTGGATGGCATTGGGATAACTGACCTCACAGAAGGCAATGCCTTTAGAGTTGCGCATACTCCCGTCTTAGACTGGCTTAAAAAGGAAAGTCATTACCGAGAAATTTTTGCCCATGGAACTCATGTGGGACTACCATCCGATGACGACATGGGTAATTCCGAAGTAGGGCACAACACTTTGGGAGCAGGTAATATTTATCCTCAAGGCGCTAAATTAGTCAATATAGCCATTGAAAAAAACGAGATAAGCAAAAACAAAAATTGGATTAAAGCCATAAAACAGGTGGAAAACCATTCTAGCAAACTTCATTTCATAGGCCTCCTCTCCGACGGCAACGTTCATTCTCACATAGACCATTTGAAGTATTTAATCCTAGAAGCAGCAAAAAAAAAAATCACGGACATTTTCATTCATGCCCTACTAGATGGCAGAGATACCGATCCTCATTCTAGTTTAAAATTTTTAGATGATTTGGATTTTTTCTTCCAAGAAGTACGGCAAAAATATGGCGTTCTTCCTAAAATAGCCTCCTTTGGGGGAAGAATGATATTGGTCATGGACCGCTATGAAGCAGATTGGCAAATGGTTGAAAAAGGCTGGCAAATCATGGTGGAGGGGCGAGGCAATAAATGCTTAGATGCTTTGGAAAAAGTCAAGGAAATAAAAAAAGCCAACCCCGAGCTAAGCGATCAATACCTTCCTCCCTTCATTGTAAAAGACCAAGCCGGCAAACCCTTGGCTACGATCGATGACGATGACAGCGTCGTTTTTTTCAACTTTCGCGGAGACCGGGCCATTGAAATGTGCCAAGCCTTTGAAAATGAAACTTTGCCGCAAATTAAAAAAAGCAAGCATCCTAAAGTTTTTTTCATGAGTTTATTGGAGTACGACGCTGATCGCAAGATACCTAAAAATTTCCTCATCAATCCACCAAAAATAAACGGAGTCATGGGAGAGTATTTAACTAGAAATCAAGTTAGCTTATTTGCTCTCTCGGAAACGCAGAAATTTGGTCATGTGACTTATTTTTGGAATGGCAACAGGGCCAATAAATTTGACGAAAAACTAGAAGATTACCTTGAAATAAAAAGCGACAACGTTCCTTTTGACGAGAGACCTTGGATGAAGAGTGCTGAGCTAACCGACGAAGCCATCAAGCTCATCAAAAGCAAAAAATACCAATACGGGAGGCTTAATTTTCCCAATGGAGACATGGTCGGTCACACTGGTGACTTCCACGCGGCTAGGATGGCTGTCGAGGCGGTGGACAAGGCTTTGGGGAGGCTCCTTACTGCCATCAAAGAAGCAGGGGGCGTAGCCGTTATTTTAGCCGACCATGGCAACTGCGAAGAAATGTACTTGACGGATAGTAAAAAAAAACTAAAAACCAATTCCCAAGGAAAGCCTTTGCCTAAAAATTCTCACACCACCAACCAAGTGCCCTTGTACCTTTACGATCCGCTGTACAACCAAGAATATAGCTGGAGAGAAATGGACGACCCCGGCCTCAGTAACATCGCAGCCACGACTTTGGAATTGCTTAATTTCGTTCCTCCCAACAATTACAGGACTTCTCTGCTTCAATGGAATTTTTAAAATTAAAGGAAAAACAAATATGGCACAAACACCATCAACCATGAAACTAAACATTGACTCCGATGCTTTTGACTTTGAACTCTGGGCTCCTGCATTAAAAAAAAAAGTTTCGCTCGATAATCATTTTAAGTTTCAAAACCCTAACAAACCCAACAAACCTAATAAACCTAAGGGCTACCTCATCGTTTTCATGTGCAATCATTGTCCTTATGTCATTCATATTGCTCAAAAATTAAGCGAGCTAACTCGAGAATACATCGCTAATGAAATCGTTGTCATGGGTATCAATGCTAACGACGTGGAAAACTATCCCGAGGACAGCCCAGAGAAAATGATCGCTGAAGTTGAAAAAAGAGATTACCCCTTTCCCTACCTCTATGACGAAGATCAAGAGGTAGCTAAAAAATACAAAGCTGCCTGCACTCCGGATTTCTTTTTATTCAACGAAAATAAAAAACTGGTTTACCGGGGACAATTTGATGACAGTAGGCCGGGAAATGGCTTGGAAGTGACTGGCAAAGACCTTAATCAGGCGGTGGAAAATTTGTTGAATGGGTTAGAACCTTTGAAAAAGCAAATTCCTAGTTTGGGATGCAACATAAAATGGAAAAAGGGGAATGAGCCAAATTACTAAAATTTCCAACTTAAAAAAACAGCTTGATTTTAACTGGTTTATTTGGCTCATCTTAATCGTTTTATGGAACTTTGGCTTCCCTAACGCAACGGCGATATTGGATGTTTTCGTTTCGGTTGTCTTGTCCTTCTTGCTTTTTTTCTTAAAGATGAGGAAAAACTAAACCAGCAAGCACAGGTTGACAATCGCAGATTGAATATTTGGTTGATGAAATAAAAAAGGGCTCTTAAACTTCAGCACGAGCCGTTTTTTGGAAGCGATTCATCGCTCCACGATGTTGTTCCCTTGGGTGAAATTGAGCGCCTGAGCGATGAGTAAAGTGATAAAAAATTTTCCTCTTACCAAGAAATTGGTTGTTTTTTTAAATCTTTAATATTAAATTAATTTAAGAATTTTTAAATTAATTTAACTAATTAAATTAGTTTAATCGAAATATAACTCCAGCGAAAGGAAGCAAAATGGCAACGACAAGCGGAAGGTTTGGAGGAGTTAGAGAGTATTCTCGTAACTCATTTTAAGTCCAGTTGAAATCCAATTGCTAACAATTGCTAAGTCAAACTAACCTAGCTAAAGTGTTTTCTACCGAGCTTAAATAACCCCAGCCGAATAAGTTCAAGTGGTTCAGCAAGTGGTATAAGTTATAAACTAATTTCTTCTCCTCGTAATTATCGCTTGGTTGGTTGATTGAGAAATAACTTTGGTAAAAACGCTCGTCCAATCTTCCAAACAACTCCGTCAAAGCAATGTCAGTTTCTCTATCCCCGTAATAGACGGCGGGATCAAAGATAACTGGACCACCGTGCCGATCAAACATGACATTACCGCTCCACAGATCGCCGTGAACGAGTGCGGGAAAAGGCTTTTCTTCCAAAATTTGCTCCAACTTATGGCTAAGCTTCATGAGCCTGTTCTCTAACTTACTGCTCACATAGCCATTTTTCTTGCCCCATTCCATTTGAAAATCAAGCCGGTTTATTCTAAAAAACTCCACCCAGCTGCTTTTAAAATCGTTTTTTTGGTTAGCATCGCCCAAGTAATTTTTATCTTCCAAGCCATAGTGGTTTGATGAATAGCTTTCTTTATGCAGAGACGCTTTATGCAGAGACGCTTTATGCAGAAGAGCTAACCCCACTCCCAAATCTTCCCACTTAGGTGCCTTGCCATAACCCCTAGGAGGGATGTATTCTAAAACTAAATAACGATAGACATCGCTTTCGTAAACGAAATGAGGCTTTGGGATGATTAAGGGGTTTTTCTTATCAGCAGAAACGGCTTTGATTAACAAATCCAAGCCATAAGTTTCTTTTGAAAATAAGTTTCTTCGTTTGCTGCTATTTTGCTTAACGACTAACTTCTCTCCATTGCTGAGCTTTAATAAACTAACTTCATTGATGCTTCCGCCTGAAAGAGGTTCGGTGGCAATGATTTTAAAACCACTGCCAAAATGCTCTAAAATAGCTTTGGAAAAATCAGGCTCACCTACTACTTTCACTCCACAAAAACGAAACCACCGAAGTCAAATCAAAACATAAATGAAAATAACTCGTACATTAATCCAACATAACAACCGCTCTGTTATCCATTAATTTCAGGAATCCCGAAGTAACTGGAACGTTCTTGACGGAATTATTTTTTTCATTGATGACAATTTCACCTTTTTTTAAGAAGGATATGATGGGAGCGTGGTTCTTCAGCACTCCAAACTTCCCCTCTTCGCTAGGAACTACGAAGTAATCCACTTCGCCCTCAAATACGATTTCGCGAGGACTAACGATGATTAAATTTAAACTTGCCATGAATTAACTCGGGTTATTTTTTCAACTGGTTTTGATTTTATCCGCCTTGGCAATCACTTCTTCAATACCGCCAACCATGTAAAAAGCCTGTTCGGGGAAATGATCGTATTTTCCTTCTAATATTTCTTTGAAGGATTTTATGCAGTCGTCTAACTTCACATATCTACCGGGAACATTCGTAAAAGTTTCCGCTACATGAAATGGTTGAGATAGAAATCGCTGAATTTTTCTAGCTCGCTGCACCACTATCTTGTCCTCCTCGGAGAGCTCATCCATACCCAAAATGGCAATGATGTCGGTGAGTTCCTTATACCTCTGCAGAGTTGCCTGCACTTGCCTAGCGACGTTGTAATGCTCATCTCCCACTATTTCCGGCGTCAAAGCCCTCGAGGTGGAAGTAAGCGGGTTAACCGCTGGATATATCCCCAAAGCCGTTAAACCTCGATCTAAATTGGTCGTAGCATCCAAATGAGCAAAAGTAGTGGCTGGAGCGGGGTCAGTGTAATCGTCGGCCGGAACGTAAACCGCCTGAACCGAAGTTATGGAACCTTCGTTAGTGGAAGTTATTCTCTCTTGCAGCTCTCCCATATCAGTTCCCAAAGTGGGCTGATAACCAACTGCGGAAGGAATCCTACCTAACAAAGCGGAAACTTCAGCACCTGCCTGAGTGAAACGAAAAATATTATCAATGAAAAACAAAACGTCTTGGTTCTGCTCATCTCTAAAATACTCTGCCACCGCTAAACCCGTTAAAGCAACCCTTGCTCTAGCTCCCGGAGGTTCGTTCATCTGCCCATAAACCAGCGAAGTCTTGTTCAATACGCCATATTCCCTCAGCTCGTTATACAAATCAGTCCCCTCTCTAGATCGCTCGCCCACTCCAGCAAACACAGAATATCCCCCATGCTCCCGAGCAATGTTGTGAATGAGTTCTCCAATAGCCACGGTTTTTCCAACCCCAGCACCACCGAAAAGTCCGATTTTGCCCCCTTTTATATAAGGCTCTAAAAGATCGATGACTTTAATGCCAGTTTCTAAAATTTCAACCTTCGTGGAAAGATTTTTAAATAAGGGAGGGTGCTTGTGAATGGGATACTTTTTAGCGGTTTCAATTTTACCTCTCATGTCCACTGGCTCACCAACGACGTTCATGACTCGCCCCAAAACTCCATCGCCCACCGGCACTGAAATAACGCTGCCTGTGTTAATGACTTCCATTCCCCTTCTAAGCCCCTCAGAGGTGTCCATCGCAATGGTTCTCACTCTTTTCTCGCCAATGTGTTGAGCGACTTCCAAAACTAAATATTCATCGGAATTCTCCCGCTTAACTTTAAGAGCAGCGTTAATCGGCGGAATAACTCCATCCTCAAAAGCCACGTCAATAACTGCCCCTAATATCTGGACAATTTTACCTTGGTTCAACTTTTCCATTTTTCTCTCCATTGATTAATTTCATACCGATTCAGCACCCGAAATGATTTCAATTAATTCCTTAGTGATGTTAGCTTGCCTTAGTTGATTTCTAGTTAAAGTGAATCGATCTATCATGTCGTTGCAGTTGTTGGTGGCGCTGTCCATGGCAGTCATTCGAGCAGAATTCTCTCCCGCCACCGTATTTAAGTAAGCGAAATAAAGTTCAAAGCAAATCATTTTTTTAACGACTTGATCAAGGACTGCCTCTTGATCGGGTTCATATAAAAAGTTGGCAACTTTACGGTTCTCATTCTCTTTTTCTATCACTAAAGGAATCACTTGCTTGATCACGGGAGTTTGCTTTAAAACCGAATCAAAGCGATTGTAAATAATGTAAAACTCATCGATCTGATTTTTTAAAAAATGACTTATGCTTTGCTCAATTAATTTAGTCGCATTTGAAAAATCAAATTTCTCCCGGAAAACATCTTCATGCCACTTTTCAACTACGTTTTGTTTTTTAAAAAAGTCATACCCCTTCTTGCCAAAATGCTCGGTCTTTACTTTCAAGTTCCTCTCTTTTAAATTGGAAATGAAACCAGCGGCTTTTTTAATCAAATTGTTGTTGAAGGGACCACAAAGCCCCTTGTCAGAAGTAAAAATAATCGCTTTTGCTTGACTAGCTTTATCTTTTGCTTTGATCAAATAGTGGTCTTGGAAAACATCTTCGTTCCTAAAGTCATCGTAAACTTCGTTCAAAGAAGCGTAATACCTCATCGCTCTTTTGACATTGCTCTGGGCGCGATTTAGCTTGGTTACCGCTATGAGCTTCATAGCCTGAGTGATTTTCTTAGTGTTTTTTAAGGAAGTAATCCTTAAATTAATTTCTTTTAAAGTGGACATTTAAAATTTAAATGATTTCGCTTAAAAAATGCCCTTGAAAGTATCAACTGACTTCCGTAAAACGCTGGTTATCTCGTCATCTAGTTTAGCTTGATCTTTAATTTTTGAGTAAGTCTCGCTCTCGTTGCTTTTGAAATAAACGAGGAATTCCTTCTCAAACCTTTTTATCTCATCGTTCGGCAAATCATCTAGGTAACCATTAGTGCCAATCCATAAAATAACGACTTCCTCTTCAACTAACATCGTGCCGTATTGATTTTGCTTTAAAAGCTCCATGAGTTTCTCGCCTCTATTTAGCTGCCTTTTGGTAACCTCATCTAAGTCAGAAGCAAATTGAGAAAAAGATTCTAACTCCCTAAACTGAGCAAGCTCGCCTTTCATAGGTCCAGAAGCCTGCTTCATAGCCTTTATCTGAGCGTCACCACCAACCCTAGAGACCGACAAGCCAACATCGATAGCCGGCCGTTGTCCCTTGTTAAAAAGCTCCGTGTCGAGAAAAATCTGCCCATCGGTTATGGAAATGACGTTAGTGGGAATGTAGGCAGAAACATCGCCAGCTTGAGTTTCTATGATTGGCAAGGCAGTAAGAGAGCCCGCTCCCTTGTCATCGCTTAGCTTCGCTGCCCTCTCCAAAAGCCTAGAATGCAGGTAGAAAACATCGCCGGGAAAAGCCTCTCTTCCCGGCGGTCTTCTTAACAATAAGGAAATTTGGCGATAAGATTGCGCCTGCTTGGTTAAATCATCGTAAATGATGAGGGCATGTTGACCGTTATCTCTAAAATATTCTGCCATGGTCACTCCAGAATAAGGAGCAATGAACTGCAGGGAAGCACTCTCGGAGGAAGTGGCGGATATCACCGTGGTATAACTCATGGCTCCTTCTTTTTTGAGCCTATCCACCACAGCCGCTAAAGTTGATTGCTTTTGCCCGATGGCGACGTAAAAACATTTCACATCTTCGTCTTTTTGGTTCAAGACAATATCAATAGCCACTGCCGTCTTACCCGTTTGCCTATCCCCAATGATCAATTCCCTCTGCCCTCTGCCGATTGGAATCATGGCATCAATGGCTTTAATGCCCGTTTGAAGCGGCTCGTGAACGCTCTTTCTGTCGATGATCCCGGGAGCTTTCACTTCCAGATTCCTCTCTTCGGTGTAGTTGATTTTTCCTTTGCCGTCTATAGGATTCCCCAAAGCGTCAACGACCCTGCCTAGCAAAGCCTCTCCAACTGGAACAGAAGCTATGGTAGCCGTCCGCTTAACCAAATCCCCTTCTTTTATCTTAGTATCATCACCAAAAACGGAAATACCCACGTTATTCTCTTCCAAGTTAAGCACCATGCCCTTCTCCCCACTCTCAAACTCCACCAACTCTCCCGACATGACCTTATCCAATCCAAAAGCCCGCACAATCCCGTCGCTAACTTGGAGAACCGTGCCTACTTCGTGCTTCTTGCCCTTGCCGGAGAAAGTGTCTAGTTCCTCTTTTAATATCTTAGTGATTTCATCAGCTTTAATATCTGTCGCCATTTTCTTTTATTCCTTAATTTACCATTTTTTTTAATGCCCGCTAAACTTAAATCAAGTAAGCTCAAATAGAGATCGATTCATAAGAAGCCAACCTACCTCTAATGCTTAGGTCGTAAAAAACATCTCCTATTTTTAACAGGAAACCACCAATGAGAGACTTGTTTTCCTTAACGACCAATTTTATTTTTTTACTATATTTTCTTTCCAAGACCTTTTTCAACTCTTCCTCAAAATTTTCTCTCAAGCCAACGCTCTTAGTTAGCTCAACTTCCAATATGTTATTGCTTTCCTTTTGAAACTCATCGAAAAAGTAAAGTATTTGCTCCAAGATCGCGAGCCTTTTTTTATATTCCAAAAAACTCAGAAAAAGCGAAGTGGGATCAACTAGTTTTTTTTGGATAATCTTTTCTAAAATCGCAATTTTATGGCTAAGCGGAATATCTTTTCGCTCCATGAAACCCTTTTCAAACTCCTTAGACGTCTGATAAACTTGAGTTATCAAAGCAACTTCAGCAACGATTTCGTTCAAATCAGGCGAACCCTGTGCCAAGGAATGGAAAACTTTGGCGTATCTAAAGGCAACCGTATCCGACATAAAACTAATTGATCTCTTCTAAATATTTCTTTGCTAACCGATGATTTTTTTCATCGTTTAAGTTATCTTGAATGATTTTGGAAGCAATTTCTAAACCCAATTTCACTGAATAGCTTTTGAGCTCAGCGAGAGCCTTTTGAGTTTCCGACTCTATTTTCTTATTAGCGTTAGCCAAAATGAGATTGGCTTCCTCTCTAGCTTTCGCTTCCAACTCCGCTCTGACCTTCTCTGCCGAAGCTTTGCTATTGTCAATGAGTTTTCTTGCTTCCAAATTAGCCTCGTGAATGATGGACTTTTTCTTTTCCAAAGTATCTTCCAACTCTTTAGCGACTCGCTCAGCGTCGAGAATTGAATTTTTAATCTTCTCCTCCCGAGCATCCAAATTTTTCAAAATGGGCTTCCAAGCGAATTTATAAAGCACCCAAAGCAAAGTAAAAAAAACCAACCAAGTCCAAATAGTTAAACCGGGATCAACAGCAAAAAAAGGATTCTCGCTCTGCCCATAGACAAAACTCAAGGTTTCGTAACTACTTTTAACGTCAGTCATTTTTTAATGTGATGAAAATTTCGCTTAACCTTGCTGCATTGCTATCAAAGCTATGACGGCAGCAAAAAGACCAACTCCCTCTATGAGTGCCGCAGAGATAAGCATTGCCGTTTGTATCTTCCCCGACGCTTCCGGTTGCCGACCAATCGCTTCAGCAGCAGAACCGCCTATTCTACCAATTCCCAAACCAACTCCTAAAACCACTAGTCCTGCTCCTATAGCAGCTAAACCTGGAACTATATTCATAATATTCTATCCTCCGTAATTTTTTTATTCAATGTTGATGATGCATCATTTCACCCACGAACATGGCTGACAACAATGTAAATATATAAGCCTGTATGAAGGCTACTAATATTTCTAAAATGTAAATGAACAAAGCTAGAAAAAAAGATGGCAAGCCAGCATAACCAAAAGTTATAATGACGCCTAAAATAGAGAAAATGATCAAATGACCAGCCAGCATGTTAGCAAACAAACGTATTAGCAAGGCGAAGGGCTTGATGATCAACCCCACCAACTCTATGGGAAACAAAATCACTAAAACTGGCTTGGGAACTCCGCTGGGGATGAAGGTTTTGAAGAAACCAATCGGACCTTTTCTCAGGAAGCCCACCGTTATCATCATGAAAAAAATAATGGTTGCTAGGCCTGCAGTGACGTTGATGTTTGCTGAAGCAGTGGAAAACAAGGGAATGAGCCCCATGATGTTTAGCATCAAAATGAAGAAAAACAAAGTTAGGAAGAAAGGAGTGTACTTACGACCATCTTTCTCTCCTAAATTGCTAATGCTTATTTCATTCCTTACGAAAAGCACGAAAACCTCTAAAAGGTTGGTAAAACCCTTGGGATAGGGACGTTTCTTGTTGTAAAGCAGGACAAAGACAATCACTAAAAAAATCAACGCTAAAAAAAGCATCGTGAAATGAAGCCCCTTTTCAAAAGAATAAAACTCCCCAAAAGCAATCTTGGGAAACTCAATGCTAATGAAAGGGAGTGGGTGCCATTCATCGGAATCGATGACGTGATTGATCACGTATTCTTGAACCGTCTCGCCAGCGGAAAATAGCAAGGTGGAGCAAAAAACCAAAACCAACCAGAAGACTTTGAAACTAAAACTCTGCTTGATCATTTCTTGCGGTCCGAACTTTCTAGCATTTTCACCTTTTTAAAAATATCGTAAAATCCCCAAGCAAGGCCTAGAAAGAAGCCTCCCATGGTGAAAAAGTAATTGCCCCTGCCCCATCTCTCATCTAACTTATACCCCAAAAACGACATTAACAATATGGCTAAAATGAAGTTATAACTCGCACTCAAAAGATTGAACTTGCTAACCTCGGGCGAGGAATTAGGAAACTTCTTAATACCTTGCTCCCTCCCGCTTACATCCAAAATCTCCAGAAATAATTGTCGCTTTCATTTTATTGCTTTCATTTTATCGTTTTCAGTTTTCTAAAACACTAGCTAAGTCAAACTAACTCTTAAACTAACTCATTAACTGCTTTCTAATGATACCATAAACTGACTTCTTAATAAAATTATTTTTTTAAAAAATAAAAAGACACCGATAATCCCGCGAAATGATCATTGATTATTCAACCGAAAAATTAACCAGTCAGGAGGCGAAAAATTTAAGAAAGTTATTGCTAAGCAGCGATTTTTTTAATCAACTTGATTTTGAGTTATACGCTTTTTTATTGGAAGAAGAAAAAATTGAAAATAAAACTTTTCTAGTAACCTGCATTCTCTTAAACTACTTAAACCAAAAGGGCTACATTTGTTTGGATTTACTTCAATGGAATAACTTGCTCAAGGAAGGGAACTGGGAACGAAATTCCTTTCCCATCAACTTACCTGAATTCAATTTTTGGATCAATCAACTAAGGCTCTTCAAAGAACAAGTCGCTTTCATTCCCCAAGGCAGTCCTCCCCCTCCCCATTCCACGGCAAAAACTCTCCTCATTTTGGAGGGAAACAGAATTTACTTTCAAAAAAATCATTGCTATGAAAATCAAATATTAAAAACCATAAAAGAAAAAATCAACCAATTTAGCCATTTAAAAGTAGACGTTCATTCTTTTAAAAATTCCACTCAACTTTTGAATGAAGAGCAAACGCTGGCGGTTTACAGCACTTTGGTCAATCCCCTCTCGATCATAAGTGGGGGTCCCGGAACGGGAAAAACTTTTTTAATTCATAACATCTTATATCAAAACTTAAAACGAAACCCCGAAGCTAATCACATTTTGCTCTTAGCTCCCACGGGAAAAGCGGTGAATAGATTAAAGGAGGCGCTTTTGAAAAACATTGCCGCCAATCCTCCAGATTTGATCAATGGCGAAATCAATAACCTGCTTAAAAAAGCCGCCACCATTCATAGGTTCATAAAGGAAAGTAATTTTAGGGGGAATAACTTCGTTCCTAAACTGGACCTCGTCTTGATCGATGAATTTTCCATGGTTTCTTTTTCACTCTTCTATCATTTATTTCAAAACCTAGAGTGCGAAAAAATAGTCTTCATCGGCGATCATCACCAGCTATCTAGCATCAGCAATGGAGCCCTGCTCAAGGACTTAGTCTCCAACAGCAAAAAATATAACTCCACTAAAAAATTTACCGCTCCCTTAAGCACTCTACTTCCCCATAAAAAAATCATTGCTGAGGCCGGCTTAAAAGAAAAACGCTTGAGAGACTGCATTGTTGAATTGAAAAAGAACTATCGTCAAGCGGATCAACCTGATTTGATTAAAATTTTTCAATACGTGCGCGACGATGAAAAAAATAGCAATTTTTTAGCAGAAATCAAACGACCTAGCGATTGTTTCCTTTGGATTGCAGAATATGAGGCGGACGATTACACTAAAATCGTTCGCCAAAAAATGCTTCCTCATTACCATAAGTGGTTCTCTCTAATGAAAACCATCAGCCCCACCCATGACAAAGAGTGGACATCTCATCTCAAAAGCAAAATTATCCTCAGCCCTTTTAAGCAAGGACTTTACTCCACTAGTTACAACAACGCTTTAATAGAGAAAATTCTTCGAGAAGAAAAACTCATTTCGCAGAGTGATTACGAGGAAGGCGTTTACCATGGCAAGCCCATTATCATCACTAAAAACAATTATGAATTGGGAATTTTCAACGGGGACTTAGGAGTTATCCTAGAGGACGAGGAAGGCAATTACTCCTTATTATTAGAAAGCCTTAACCACGCCTTGCCTTTGGAAAAAGTAATTCATTTCGAAACTTTTTACTCCTTAACCATTCACAAGAGCCAAGGTTCGGAATTTGAAGAAGGGATTTTAGTTTTTCCCTCCAAAGAAAAAAGTGAAAATCTCATTTTGAATCGCGAGCTCTTATACACTGCTTTAACGAGAATAAAAAAAAAAATTACTTTGATGATAAAAGAGCAAGATTTAAATTGGCTGCTGGAAAATACTGACCATCGTTATTCGGGGTTGAACGAAAGGGTCTGGGAACTATAGTCTAGGAGATAGTCTAGGAGCTATAAAATGGAAAAAGCAGCGAAAATAATGGAGCGACCGCCCTATTGGAAAAAAGGAAATATTCATCTCTACGATTCATTAGGGTCCAGCAATAGTTTTTTAAAAGACAATTTAAAATATTTCCAACCATTTGACGTGGTCTGGGTCTTGAATCAATGGGCCGGGCGAGGAAAGTATGCTAAGCACTGGTATGGGCATAAGGGCGAAAGCCTCACTTTTAGCCTTCTCTTGCCCAATATCCTAGCCAATAGTTCCATCTTCGCCCTTACCCAAGTAGCGGCTTTGTTCGTGTGTCAAACTTTAGATGATCTAGGTATCAACAATTCCATAAAATTTCCTAACGATATATTGATCAATCATAAGAAAATGGGGGGGATTTTAACCGAAAGTTGTTTTTATTTTAAAGAAAAATTTCTTATCCTAGGAATTGGATTGAACGTTAATTTTAAGAAAAAAACTGGGGAAACCATTGAACAAAATTTCACCAGCCTGCATCAACACCTTGATGAACTTTCTTTGGAGAGTTTTTTTCAAAAAATATTAACCAATTGTGAAATTTATTTAAAAATTTGGGAAAGAAGCAAATTCGCTGATTTAAAAGAAAAATGGATATTTAAGAGCAATATCCTCAACAAATATGTTAATATTAGTGTCAAAGGTGCTTTAGAATTTAAAAAGGTTAAAGTCATTTCAATAAATGACGAAGGTGACTTGATGGTCAGTTATGGGAATAACGATGAGAGGGTTATCTCTAGTCATTCTTTTTTGTTATGACAATGGATTGCTTTTAAATGAACTTCTTCTGTAAACTAGTGATTCTTGCTTTGCTGGCAAGCATTGTCGTTCTCTATTCTTATGATTCATCCATATCCATTGATGGTAGTGGAGAGAAAGTTAACCGCTTGGTGAATTCTGGGCTTGAATTCATTGACGAAGGTGAGCATGAGTTGGGTTTTGCTGAGTTTGAAAAGCTCATAGAGAGTTTCCCCGATCATCCCATTGGTTATTTTTTCACTTCTGGTACTTTGCTTTGGATCATGATTGATTTTCGCGAATATGATCTTTACCAAAGGTTTTTTGAATTGAGTTCTAAGGGTCTTGAGGTGACTGAAAGGTATCTTGAAGAAAATCCCGATGATGATTGGGGAATTTTTTTCCATGCGGGATTGTTGGGATTTAGAGGAATTTATCATTACGAATCGGGCTCTTTTTTTAGGGCTTTTTTCGATGCCATTAAAGGGGTTAGGCTGTTGAAGAGATTAGAAAAGATTAATCCTTCTATCGTGGACATTGAATACGGGCTGGGACTATATAACTTTTGGCAAGGATATTTCTCTTACAACATTCTTGGTCACAGCAAGGGACTGAGGAAGAAGAAAATTGGGATTGAAAAGCTAAACTTAAGCAAATCAAAGGGCAAATATACGAAAAACGAGTCCTCGAAGGCTTTGATAAGAGTTTATTTTGAAGAAAAAGATTACTGGAAAGCTTTGAACCTTAGCCAAAATCAAATTGACCAATACCCCGGCTGTTTATACTGCCTCAGGTACAGTGCCGTTATCAACTCAAGGCTAAAGAGATATAAGCAATCGACTCAAATGCTGGATGAAATAAAATCCAAGATTAAAAATAGCAACTTCGACAACGAATTTGGTTTATTGGAGGCGGATATTTTTATGATTGAAAATTATTTAGCGGAAGGCAAACTATTACTGGCTAAGCGATTAGTTAACGAACTGGAGGGGAAATTGAAAAAAATAAATTTAGATGAAAAACCGGGAATTTTTAAGGAAAATTTCAGTAGAATAGAAGATGACTTTAAAAGATCTAAAAAAAAGTTGTTAAGGTATCAAAAACAATGACTGTGATGAAACTCAAGAAAAAAGCCCGTTTCTCTAAGTCATACTTAGCGAAGGTTGGAGATATTTTTGCTACGACTAGCGATCTTGTTTATATAAAAGACACGGAGGGAAATTTTGTTTATCGCAACGATGAATATTTAAAATTTTGCGAACAGATAGCTCAGGTAACCAAAGATAACGACTTTGAGCAGAATTCCTATTACAAGAAATCGCATTCAAGAGATCTTAGGACCATAAAAAGAAATAAGAATCTGGAAAACTTAAAGGAAAAGTACCTTTTAAAAACCAATAGGATTAAAAACATTTATTTACTGACTAGTAAATCTCCCCTGTATGACGAACAAAATGAAATCATTGGGGTGCTAAACATTTCTAAAAACGTCAGTGACTTGGAGAGGGAAAACGATCAAATTAGATATTATGCTACTCATGATCCTCTCACTGGCTTTTTAAACAAACCCGCTTTTAGAACTAAATTTTTAGAGGAAATAAATCGCTGCAAGAGAACGAAAGAGAAGTTAGCCATATTATACATCGATTTGGATAAGTTTAAAACGGTTAACGATAATTACGGGCACATATCGGGGGATTTTTTGTTAAAAGTCCTGAGCAAGCGACTGAAAAAAATGTTCCGAACAACTGATTATCTTTGTCGCTTTGGGGGAGATGAGTTTGTTATATTGCTAACTTCCATAAAAAGAGACGGCAATTTTAATCCAATGGTCGAATCGCTCATTGATAAAATAAACAAAGAAATTTCCAAGCCCATTAAGATACATGACAACGAAGTGGTTTCCTCAGCGAGCATAGGTTATTCTCTTTATCCGGATAATGGGGAAGACATCAATACTTTGATTAATAAATCAGATTTAGAGATGTACAAAGTAAAAAAGAAAAAGTCGCACAAAAGAATTTAATATTTTTCCAGCTTGGCGAAAACAAACTCACTTAAAAAAGGCTTGGTGATCAATTGGGAAAATAAGAACTATTTGGTCATGAATGTCAATTTTTTAAAACCGGGGAAAGGGGGAGCTTACTATAAAACCAAATTGAAAGAAATACCAGCCAACAAAATCATTGAAAAGACCTTTAAATCAGGGGAAATGATAAAAACCCCAGAAGTGATTAAAAAAAACTTAACCTTTTTATATAAGGATCATAGGAGTTTTCATTTTCTTAACGATGAAACTTATGATCAGCATGAATTTGCAGCATCTTTTGTTGACGAGGGCATTAAAAGATTTTTAAAAGAAGGTGAAGGCGTCATTTTGACTCTTGTAGATGACGAGCCTATCCATTTAGAATTTAAAAAAACCAAATCAAGCTTCAAAGTGATCGATGCTCCTCCCGCCCTAAAAGGCAACACGGTTTCCAACGTTTATCGCCCAGCGAAAATAGAAACCGGGGCGGAAATAATGGTGCCACTCTTCATCAAGGAAAACGACACTATCCTCATCAACGTGGAAACAGGAGAGTATTGCTCCAGAGACAAAGAATAGCCTTTTCTTTTAGCTTTCAATCAATATGGCTGAGGATGAACTTTTTTGGAAAATCCAAAGGCAGAGCGTTTTTCTAATCATAGGCTTAGGGGTAACTGGGAAAGCGGTAGTTAGTTTATTTTCCCAAAAAAAAATTGACTTTTACATTTTAAACCGGGAGAAGGCTTCTGCAAAAGATAGGACTTTTTTAAAAAAACTAGGAGTGCCACTGAAGAAGTTCTTAATAGACGACGGCAAAAACGAAGAAGTAAAAGCGTTGTTTTCTATCGTTGATAAAATAATGTTATCCCCCGGAGTTCCTAGGACAACTCCGTTGGTAAAAAAAGCCCAAGAAAAGAACATCCCCATCTTGAGTGAGTTTGATTTTTTTTTTCCTCTAATAAAGAAGAAAAAGATAATTGCTATCACGGGAACGAATGGCAAAACCACCATTACCAAGCTATGCGATGAAATCTTAAAGACGAAGCATCAAGTTTTTTGCGGGGGGAACATTGGTAGACCACTTAGCGAGGCTATTAACGACATTAATCGCTATGAAATCATATTGGTAGAGCTATCGAGCTATATGCTAGAGGAAATAAAGCAGTTTCGCCCTAACATAGCCGTCATTAGCAATTTAAGCGAAGATCATCTCGATCGCTACCGCCATTTCACTCATTACATTCAAACGAAATTTAACCTTCTCAAATGGATGAAATTAAACGATGTCTTTATCAAAAATATCGACGATAATCATATTAGAAAAAAAAAAACTAAAAAATTAACCACCATAGCTGTCAGCATTGAAAACAACGATTCCTACCACGTTAAAAATCATTTCATTTATAAGAAATCTAGGAAATATTTGGATCTAGCAAAAATTAATCTTACTTCTCATCCGATTAACATTTTAATCGCCATAACCATAGGAGAGATAAACAACATTCCAGCCAAAAATATTAAACAGGCATTAGTTTCCTTTAAGCCATTAGAACATCGCTTGGAGATGATTGCCCATGAAAGATATTTAATTTACAACGATTCCAAAGCGACAACTTTAGAATCGGTCATCAATGCCATAGAGATTCTCTTCGCTAAGCATTTGAAAAAAATGAGGCTCATCATCGGGGGCAAAGGGAAGAATTTTTCCTTCTCAAAATTAAAACACTATGGTGAAAAAATAGAGAAATTATATTTCTATGGCGATGAGGGGTTAAAAATCAAACGAGAATTAAACCAAACCAACAGCGTATTTTTAAAGTCTTTTAGAGAAATTGTTGCCAATGCTTATCAAGAAATGACGAATGATGAGATATTGCTCCTCTCTCCCGGTTGTGCTAGCTTTGATCAGTTTGATAATTATCAAGCAAGAGGAGATTGCTTCAAGCAAATGATTAAAAATTTTTAAAATGAGAACTACTTTAGAAAAATACAACATTTTCTTTGCGGTTTCTCTTCTTCTCTTGTTCGGAATTGGGATAACTTTTTTAGCTTCTTACAACATATCCATCAAACATCAAGGCCAACCTTACTATTACATCAAAAGGCACATCCAATACGTTTTCCTAGGGTTGATTAGCTTCGTTATTTTTTTAAAGTTTCCAATTCGCTACCTTTTTCATTGGAGATTAATAATCCCTGCTTTTCTCTTGGGAATTGCGTTGCTCGTTTTGGTATTCGTTCCTCCATTTAATAAAAGCATTGGCACGGCTAATCGGTGGTTGAATTTAGGTTTTGTTCAATTTCAACCTTCGGAAATTTTTAAAGTAATTTATTTATTGACTTTGACTTTTATCATTGACATTAAAAAAGAAAAAAAAGACCTTTTTATAGAGGGAATGCTTCTGCCTTTTATCGTTATTTTTTTAACTTTTATTTTAATCGTTTTAGAGCCCGACTTTTCAACTGGTTTGATAATGTTATTAACTGGCTTCACTCTACTCTATATTTATAAAATCAAAAAAACTTTTTTCTTGATCGTGCTCAGTTTTTTTTTCATGATGTTGGTTCCCCTTATCAACAACAAAAAATATTTATTAGACAGGTTTTATTTTTTAAAAGAAAACAAAGAGGAATATGTTTTCAACCAATCCTATCAATTGAGACAATCGCTACTATCTTTTGAAGGAAATAATTTTTGGGGAAATAGTTACAAAAACGTTCTGCAGTCAATAAAAAACTTCCCCGATGCCCACACTGATTTTTCTTTTTCAATCGTTATTTATGCTTATGGCTTGCTAGGAGCTCTCTTTGTCTTGTTAACGTTTTATTACTTCCTAAAGCAAACTGTGAAACTCGTTTTAAAGCTCAACGATTTTAAGGAGAAATTTTTGACCAGCGGGATTTTAATTTTAATTTCTTATGAATTTGTTTTTCATATCTTAGTTACTTTAGGCTTGTTCCCCACCACTGGAGTTTTTTTGCCCTTCATTGGCTATGGCGGAACGGCTATCATCACTCACATGGCGATGATTGGATTAATCACTCAAATGAAATTAAAAAGTTATGACGGAAAAACCCTTTAATAAAGTTAAAAAGATTCACTTCATTGGCATTGGTGGAGTGGGAATGTCGGGCATTGCTAAAATCGTTTTAAACATGGGATATCAGGTGATCGGAAGCGACCAAAAAGAATCGGAAAATTTAAACGAACTAAGAGAGCTTGGGATGAAAATTTTCATTGGTCATAGAAAAGAAAACGTGACCGAGAACACGAACGTCATCATCACCTCCAGCGCCATCTCTCCCATCAATGAAGAAATAATTGCTGGAAGAAACAAAAAAATTCCCATCATTCAAAGAGGGGAAATGCTAGCAGAGATCATGCGTTTAAAAACCGGCCTAGCCGTCGCTGGGACTCATGGTAAGACCACCACCACAAGTTTGATAAGTTCCATTTTTTACGAAGCTAACTTATCTCCCACCACTATCATTGGAGGCAGGTGGTTCAAAATCAACTCTAACGCAGAACTAGGAAAAAGCCATTACATGATTTGTGAAACCGATGAGAGCGATGGATCTTTTTTAAAAATTTCTCCAGTTTATTCAGTGGTGACGAACATCGACTACGATCACATGGACTACTATAAAAACGAAGAAAATTTATTGTTAAACTTTTTAGAGTTCATCAATAAAACTCCTTTTTATGGAAAAACTTTTTTATGTTTTAACGATGCCAACTTGAGAAAAATAAAAAACAAAATCATGAAACCTTTTGCTAGTTATGGGATCAAAAAAAATGCTGAAGATGAGTTTGATATATTTGCTGACAAAATTAAATTCAAAGAATTCACTAGTGAATTTTCCTTAAATTATTATGGCAAAAAATTGGGAAAAGTGAAACTCAACATGCCGGGCTATCATAACATATTGAATGCTTTAGCCGCCATTGGAATTGCTTTAGAGAATGAGATAAGTTTAAAAGCCATTAAAAAATCTTTAAAAAATTTTCACGGAGTCGATAGAAGGGCTTCTAGGATTGGCTTTTGGAAAAACTTAGCATTGATCGACGACTATGGTCATCATCCCACGGAAATTGAAGCAACCCTGAGCACTCTAAAGGCAATCAATAAAAAAATAATCTGCCTCTTTCAACCTCATCGCTACAGCCGTACTTTAGAGCATTATAAAAATTTTGCTAGAAGCTTGCTCAATGCCGACATCATTATCATCACGAAAATCTACTCTGCTGGAGAGAATCCCATCAAAGACGTCTCCGCTAAAATCATTCTGCATGAAATGAAAAACCTTGATCCCCAGAAAGAAATCTACTATGCTGAGGATTTTAGAGAAATTAGATCGCTTTTGGATAAAATAAAAAAGCCGAAGCGGGGAATATTGATTAGCTTGGGTGCAGGTGATATAAATAGCTTTTTGAAATCGCTCCTCTAAATCGAAAAAACAACTCACGAAAGTTCCAGTCGCTTTCGGTGATGAGTGTAGAAAACTTTTTTTGAGCCGCTTAAATTCTTTCTTTGGTATTTAGATATCTCTTTATAGTACGAACAATAAGGGGTGCTATGTTCCCTTTTTTCAAACGAATTTTCAAATGGATTTTCACAAGGCTCAAAATACAAATTACTCTCTTCGATCAAAGTGTTATGATAGAGAAAAAGCGAATAGAGGTCAGTTATCGTTATCAGTTCTCCATTGGGCAGTAACTTATCTTTAACAATTTTCAAAAAATCAGTTGAAACAATCCTTCTCTTCCAATGTTTTTTTTTAGGCCAAGGGTCAGGGAAATTAATCATGATTTTATTGAAACGAAAATCCTTGAAATCATATTTCAAACCATCAAAAGCACTCCCATGGTAAAAAAGAACGTTGTTTAAGTTGAACTGATCGGCTTTTTTAATCGCTCTTTGTAAGCATGGCAAAGCCCAATCCAAACCAATGAAGTTCTTTTCGCGATGTTGGTTGGCTACGGAAACGATGAATTCACCCGTTCCACAGCCTATTTCCATTTCCCAAAGCTTTTTGTCAGTGAATTCCTTATTTTTTAAATTTATTTCCTTCGCTGTGTAGGGAACGTGATTTTTTACCAAGTCTTGGAAATTTTTTTTAAACTTAAAAACTAGTTGATGGTTTAAAAAAGAATTAAACCTACTAGGAAGCAGATACCTATCTTTTAAAAAAGGCGATAACTTTACTTGCTTTAACCGACAAGAAGAAAGCAATTTAAATCAGTCTTAATGGATTGAAAGTTAAAAAATAAAACTATATTTTCTTAAAAATAGCTGATGAGTTATGACCTCCGAAGCCAAAGGAATTTGACAAAACATATTTGACTTCCTTCTCAACTGGTTCTTGGTTAAGGACATTTAAATCCAGACCTAAACTCTCATCTAAATCAAAAATATTGATGTTCGGGGGAACAAGGTTGTTTTTTATGCTTAAAATGGAAATGACCGCTTCCACCGCAGAGGCAGCAGCAATCATGTGCCCGGTCATTGACTTCGTCGATCCCATGTGGGGTAAGTCTTTGCCATTGGAGAATAAGCGTAAAACAGCTTGAGATTCAGCGGAATCACCTAAAGGAGTTGAAGTGCCATGAAAATTAAAATAATCAATCTCATCGGCATTGACTTGACCTTGGGTCAAAGCATTGGTCATGGAAAGATAAGCCCCTTCCCCATCACTGCAGGGCATCACCATATCGTTAGCATCTCCCGACATCCCAACCGTGACCAATTCCGCCAATATAGTAGCCCCCCTCTTCATGGCGTGATCGTAATCCTCTAAAACTAGAGCCGCCGCTCCCTCCGCTAAAACAAACCCATCCCTTCCCTTGTCAAAAGGCCTTGAAGCAGTTTCGGGGCTCTCGTTGTAAGAAGTAGAAAGGGCTCTCATGTTGCAGAAACCCGCTAAAGTTATCTCCTGTACGGCACTCTCAGAAGCCCCCACGATCATCACATCGGCTTTGTTGGATTTTATGAGTAGCTCTCCATAACTAATGGAATGATTACCGGTGGCACAAGCCGTCTGCAGGGAAGCATTAGGGCCTTTGATTTTAAACTGAATGGAAACAAAACCAGCCGCCATGTTACCAATGACCGCAGGAACAAAGTAAGGAGTTACCCTCTTATGCCCCTTTTTCATAAAAACTAAAACTTGATCGGTATGACTCTTAATGCCCCCTATGCCAGTGCCAAAAGAAATCCCAATCCTAGCAGAGTTAGCTTCCGTAATCTCCAAGCCCGCCTCTTCAATAGCCTGCTTTGAAGCCGCTTGAGCGTAATGAACGAAGTTATCAAGCTTTTTTGCTTTTCCAACGGAAGCAGGTGGGTAAAAATCAGCCAAATTGAAATTTTTCACCTCACCAGCTATCCTTGAGTTGTAAGAAGAAGCATCAAAAGAGCGTATTTGAGAAATCCCGCTCTTCCCATTGAGAAGGTTAGTCCAAACTTCACCCGTGCTATTGCCTAAGGGACTTATCACCCCCAAGCCAGTTACTACAACTCTCCTAGAATTCATGAAATTTAACTTTTGGTTTTTTCTTTTATGATGTTAATCACATCTCCAACTGTTTTCAAATTTTCAGCTTCATTGTCGGAGATCTGAATTTTGAACTCTTCCTCCATCTGCATAATCAACTCCACTGAATCTAGGGAATCGAGCCCTAAATCTTGAAAAGAAGCATCTGAAGTCAACTCGTCCTTCTCGCAGTTTACTTTATCAACAATGATATCTTTAACTTTTTCTTCGTCTATAACCATAATTTATCTATCTCCTATCGTAATCAAGTATTTAAAATTCATCACATGAACATGCCGCCATTAACTGGAATAACTTGCCCAGTAATATAATCGGAAAAATCACTAGCCAAGAAAGCAGCTACCCCCGCTATGTCTTCCCTACTACCATATCTCTTCAAAGGAATCAAACTCAATAACGCCTCCCTAGCCTTATCCCCAATCTTCTCCGTCATTTCCGTGTCAATGTAGCCGGGAGCAATCGCATTCACCGTTATTTTTTTCCCCGCTAACTCACGAGCCAACGACTTGCTAAATCCAATTAACCCCGCCTTAGAAGCAGAATAATTGACCTGACCCGCATTACCCATCTGGCCAACCACGGAGGATATGTTAATAATTCTTCCCCTACCCAACTTAAGCATGGCCCTAATAAAACGCTTAGAAACCAAGAAAGCCGACTTTAAATTAACTTCCAAAACTTTATCCCAATCCCCTTCGCTCATCCTAAGGATTAAGTTATCCCTAGTGATCCCAGCGTTGTTGACGACAATATCGACTTTGCCAAATTCCTTGATAGCCACGTCGTAAAGGTCACTCACCTCATCGCTCTTAGAAACATCTGCTCTAAAAGAAATCACTTTAGAGCCATACTCGTCCACCAAACCATTTCTAACCTCTTCCAGTTTTTCCGCCTCTTCCAAGCCATTAACGACCAACTGACAACCTAAACTAGCGAACCGCTTAGCGATAGCCAAACCAATTCCTTGACCAGAACCCGTTACTAGTGCGACTTTATTCTTCAAATCAAGCATGACAAACTTACAGGAAGTATATAATATAACTTTAACTAATTGCGGCTTTTTTTAAAATGTCAAAAAAAATAAAAAAAAACGGACTTAAGAAACATTGCCATTTTAGTCTTTTAGAGAATTTTTACCCCCATTCCCCCGTTAAATCAACTAAGAAAAATACTTTTTAGTCCTAGCCAACTTCTTCAATTTTCGTTTTATAACCCTATCGTAATCCAATTCTTTCGTTCTAATGCGATAAACGGCTTGCTCTAAAAAATTCAAATTCGTCCTAGCCTTAATTTTAAGCGCTTGACGATAAATGTTGAGCACTTTTTTCCATTCCTTGGCTGCCTCTAAATACAAGTATTCGGCTATACCAAGAGATTTCAAAATGTCTTCGGCAAAAGGCTTATTGTAAAAAACCGGCTCATGCTTATCGAAGCGAGCCGCTAAAAAAACTAAGTTTTTAGTCACTAAATAATGAAGATGCATTCTCATGAGCGTCTTATATTTTTCGTAAGCCTCGGGGGTTTTTGGAGGAGATAAGGCAAAAATAGGCGGAGCAAAGGGAGCTGCCAAAGCCCATTTCAACCAAAAGATATTCCTATTAAAATCGCTGTTTTCTGGCTTTAATGGGACGTAATAAAGGCTATAAAAATCTTCAACATAGCGAAACTTACTATGAGAAGGCAGAACGTCCCATTTGAAATCATTGATTTCCACTCCCAACAAAGAAACAAAGAGCAAAAACTTAACCAGTAAAATTTTAACTTTCATAAAAGAAAACCACCCATTTCCCACCTTGCGGTACCTGAATTCTCGTAAAACGAAGCATTAAAAATTAATCCCATCATTGATTTACTTTTAAATAACGATTAAAACGTTTCTCCAAACGATGAGCCACAAAATTGATCAAAATGCTCAGGAGCAAGTAAAACAAAGCTGCGGTGATAAAAGCTTCAAAAGGAGCATAAAAACGCGAATATAACTTCCTCGCAATACCAGTGATATCCAGCAAAGTGATAACGCTAACCAAGGACGTGGCGTGAAGCATGAAAATAATTTCGTTAGTGTAAGCCGGAATGGCTCGTCTAAGGGCGGAAGGGATAACAATGTAACGCATGGACTGCCAATGGCTCATCCCATAAGCTCTCGCCGCCTCAATTTCGCCCTTATCAGTGGTAACGATGGCATTATGAATGATTTCAGCAGCATAGGCAGCGTTATTGATGACCAAAGCCAATAAAGCACAAAAAAAGGGCTTCTCTAAAAAAAACCACAGCCACTGAACTTCTCTTATCGCCTCAAATTGCCCCAGCCCATAATAAATTAGATAAATCTGCACCAGAAACGGTGTTCCCCTGAAAAAATAAATGAACGCCCTCGAGGAGTAATTTAGCAGTAAATTAGTGGACTTTTTAAATAAAGCCAACACCATAGCCAATGCAAAGCCGAAAAATAGAGAAATCACCAATAATTCTAAGGTAAGAACGATCCCTTCGCCAAATTCGGGAATGAACTGCCCAATTAACTCTAAATCCACTAACATGGCTCAATCATTCAAAACGATAACTATTTTTTATTTTATTCAGCATTTTCAAAGAAATGGAAGTAAAGACCAAAAATATCAAGCACACCAATAAAAAGAAAAAAAACGGCTTCCTAGTGCTTGAACTAGCCACATTGGCGATATACACCATGTCTTTTAATCCAATGATGGAGACGATGGAAGTTGATTTCAACATAACCAACCAGTTGTTGGTGAAAGACGATATGCCATGATGAATCATTTGCGGTAAAGTTATTTTGTAAAACACGTGAAAAGGACTAAACCCATAAGCCCTAGCCGCCTCCAGTTGCCCAACATCAACTGCCAAAATAGCCCCCCTGAACGTCTCGCCCATGTAAGCTCCAAAAATAAAGCCTATGGTCAAAACTCCGGAAATCAAGGGATTAATTTCCCAAAAGCCCAATCCCAATCTCTCGGTGAACTGGTTTAAAATGATTTGTCCACCATAAAAGACCAAGAGCATCAAAACAAGGTCGGGCACCCCCCTAATGATGGTAACGTAGAGTTGAGAAATGAAACTAGCTACTTTGTTCTTAGAAAGCTTGGCAAAAGCAGCCAACAGACCTAGTAAAACCGATAAAACTAACGAAAGAAAAAAAAGCTCTAAAGTGAGAACAGCCCCTTTAAGTACTTCTATAAAATAATCCACCATCTAAAAGGGCCTGCTCTCTTTAAGTCGTTCTCGTAAAAACTAAAACCTACTTACCATAAATATCGAAGTCAAAATACTCATCGTTGATCTTAGCATAAGTGCCATTTTTTCTAATGTTCTTAATAGCCTTATTCAAGTTACCGAGTAGTTTTCTATCTTGCTTTCTTACGGCAATGCCAATGCCATCGCCAAACCATTTTTTATTAGCAAAGGCTGGTCCCTTGACTTCATAGGCTGCCCCTTCAGAACTTTCCAAGAAATTCTTTATCGTGATGCTGTCCGCCATGATCAAGTCCAACCTTCCTGCCGTTAAATCAAGGTTAGCCTCGGGTTGTTTAGCATACCTTCTAACGGTAGCCACTTTACCATAGTTATCGCTAACGAAGTTATCGGAAACCGTCCCCTGTTGAACGCCTATCCTAAGATCCTCGAGAGCCTTTCTGTTCCCCCGTAAATTCTTACTGATGACTATTCTTTTGTTTTTAGGGCCGGCAAAAACCGCCGCGTCAGAATAATATTTATCGGTAAAATTGACTTTCTTCTTTCTCTCAGCCGTTATGGACATAGAGGCAACGATAGCGTCATATTTTTTAGCTATTAGCCCCGGTATCAACCCATCCCACTCTTGAACGATTAAATCGCAAGAAACTTTCATATCATCGCACAAAGCATTAGCGATATCGATATCAAAGCCAGTGATGGAACCATCTTGCTCTGTTTTACTAAAAGGAGGATATGCCCCCTCAACGGCAATCCTAAGCGATTGTCCAAAAGATAGAAAAACAAGTAATGAAAGAGAAAGGAAGAATGATTTCTTAATAATATTCATTTTGCTTGAACCTCCAATGTTTTAATGGGCTAATTATAGTATTAAACTCAGGGCAAAAGCGTTTTATTATTTTACGGCTAAAAAAGTTGCGAAATTCCCACTTTTAAAGAGCGTAGTTATTTTCTTAAAACCAGCCTGACGAAGTTGCTGATGATGGTTTTCAACGCTTTGTGGAGAGAGCACTTTCTCCAGTGCCTTTCTCTTCAAAGCTATTTCAAGGGAACTATAATGGTTATTCCTCTTGAAATCTTCGTGAAGTTGCTCTAGTAGATTAGTTAAATCCTTGCTCTCCTCAACGACTTTTTCGCTAATGACCAAAAGACCCGCTTTTTTCAGTTTTCGATAAAGGTGTTTCAAAAATGCTAAACGAATTTTTGGCTCAATGAATTGAAGAGTGTAATTCAAAACAAAAGCGTCAGCCGCTAAGAAATCATGATCCGTCACATCAGCCACCATGAAATGAATATTTTTAACCCCTGAAGGAGTTTTTTTCATTAAAGTTTTAAATTTTTTTAAAGCCTTTTCGATCATAGCTTTTGAATCGTCCAAGCCCATTAAACATGCTTCAAAAGCTCCCATTTTCAAATCCACTTGAAAAATGAAATTGCCCGTTGAGCATCCCAAATCGTAAATGAGTGGCTTGGAAGGTAATTTTTTTTTGAAAACCTCTATGATTAAGGCTTGAGTTTGGGCGTAAAACGGAATGGATCGCTCCAACATGTTATCGAAAACATTGGCAACTTCTCGATTAAATTTAAAAGTTCCCTTGAGGTTACGAGAAGATTTTTTCTGGTAAATATCATCAAAACTCATGGAAAGCCGAGAATATTCTAATATAAAAACTAATGTAACGAAATCAATGTCAAATTTTACCCCCCAAACTAATAAAGCAAAACCAGCAAACTCCTAGCCCCATGAGCCCCCACGACTAAATTATGCTCGATGTCTCCCGTCTTAGAAGGTCCTGCTATAAAGACTCCGTTAGAGCTCTTCTTTGCTGCCAGCCCCTCATAAGCAGCATGCATGTTTTTGACGACATTTTTTTGCTTCAAAAGAACGATCAAATTCTCGGTGATAAAAGGCAAAGCGGAGTGAGTCAAAAGATCCAAATTCACCCAAATAGCCCCGTTCTCTTCCACGCCCATTTCCCCATGGATTAGAGCCCACTCTATTTCGCCGAGTGCCCTTTTAGCAGCGGGCATTTTTAAACTACCTTTGATTTCCACTTCCCCACCAGCGTCGACTAAAATTTTTTGAGCATTGACTTGGTTTTTCGACAAAACGTCGTTTAAACTCGCAAGGGAACTCAGCACCTCCACTTTAGCATGGACGCTTGCTAGCCTTTTTTTAAAGGCTTCTAGTTCAACCTTTGATGTTAGCGACGAATCACCTCGTTCTTGAAAAGCAGGAAGGGAATTGTTAAAGCCCAACTTTTTAACATTTTTTCTTATATTTTCTAAAATGAAGTCTCGGCTATTAAGTTTCTCTTTCAAAATTTTTCCCGTTTTTAGAATACCACTCAGCAAAACTTTCTTGAGGAATTTTGGGAAATTCGCGATATTTACCCCAATTATTCCTTTTTAAAAAGGTTTTGGGAGTTACTCTCAGCAACCACTTCAGGAGACCAAAGAAAAACTTCGTCAAAAAATGCCTGCTAAATAACTTAACTAAAAAATAACTTAAATATTTTTTTTTAACAAAACTTTCATCGCTCTTGGCTATCTCCTCACGCCAGTCGAAAAGTTGTTGATGAAGATTAATTTTAACTGGGCAGACGTAAGTGCATGAACCACACAAGGAGGAAGCAAAAGGCAAGTCGCGATGCTTTTTCAAATCCATTTTAGGAGCTAAGATAGAGCCAATCGGTCCGGGTATGGGATAAGTGTAACTATGCCCCCCACTATTTCGATAAACGGGACAAGTGTTCATGCAGGCACCACAGCGAATGCATTTTAAAGCTTCGTAAAATCTCTCTTCGCCCAAGCGATCACTTCTCCTATTGTCTAAGATAACGATGTGCCTTGCTTGCTCGGGGCGAGGTTTATGGTAATGAGAAGTATAGACGCTGATGGGTTGCCCTGTAGCACTACGAGCCAAAAGGCGAATGAAAAATTCTAAATTTTTAAAACTTGGAATGATTTTCTCTATTCCCATGCAGTGAATGTTAACTTTCGCTAAGTTAACTCCCAAATCGGCATTTCCTTCATTGGTAACAACGACGATTCCTCCCGTTTCGGCTATGGCGAAATTAACCCCCGTGAGCGACGCTTCATGATTTAAAAATTTATCCCGCAAATAAGTCCTAGCCCTAAAAGTCAAGTATTGCGGGTCATTGGAATATTCTTCCGTTAACTTTTCTTGCAAAAAAACTTCGCCCACTTGTTCTTTGTTCAAATGAATTGCTGGCATAACGATATGACTAGGAGTCTCTCGCCTGAGTTGAACGATGAGTTCACCCAAGTCGCTATCAAGCACGTTAACGTTTCTCTCTTTCAAATAGCGATTGAGTTCGCACTCTTCAGTGAGCATGGATTTACTTTTGATGACTTGAGTTATCTTTTTTTCTTTTAAAAGCCCATGAACGATTTCGTTGTGCTCCCTAGCATCTCTAGCCCAATGAACCGCTATGCCATTTCCTTGAGCTTTTCTTTCAAATTGAAGCAAATATTCATCCAAATGAGTCAAAGTATGTTTCTTGATTTGGGAAGCCATTTCCCTTAACTCTTGAAATTCATCCACCTCACCACTCACTTTATCCCTTAGCTTGCGCACTTTCCACAAAGTTTTATCATGCCAATCCGCTTTCTTGGATTGAGCGAGGAAAGTTTTAGCTAGCTTAGCGTGCTGATGAGACATCTCGTTTCTGGTTTCTCGTTTCTCGTTTACTTAGGCAATTAGTTCCATAATATGTTTGGTTTCAATGGTTAATTTTTTTCGCTCAATGATCCCTTTCAAATGCATCAAACAACTCACATCACCACTGCAAATAACGTCAACTCTATTGCGTTGATGCTCCTCCAACCGGCTAATTCCCATCTTATGAGAAACTTCTGCTTCATCAACGGAAAACAATCCCCCAAAGCCACAGCATTGATCTTCTCTTGCAGGAAGCAAGATTTTCACTCCGTTAAGCATGTTCAACAGGAAAACTAAATTAGAAAAAGGTTTCTGCTGAACCATCTCCGATGCTTTGGCTTGGTGTAAGCCCCTTAGGGAATGACAACTCTGGTGAACCCCGATGCGAGTTATATTTTGCGGTAAAGTGTCTTTCGCTAGTTTCTTTAACCCATGAACGTTGATCAAGAAATCGGTAATTTCATGCACTTTAGCTAAGAATTTAACTTTCATCTGCGAATCACGTAGAAAAAAATATTTTTTGAGATGATAAACACAGCTGGCAGAGGGAGAGACGATGTAGTCGTAATCCTTAAATTCGTTGAAAAATTTTTCATATATCTTTTTGTTTTCGCGGTTATAGCCTGCATTAGCCATTGGCTGACCACAGCAAGTTTGCTGCGGAGGGAAAAAAACTCGGTAGCCTGCTTTTTTTAGAAAAAGATAACTTTTCACCCCTAGCTCCGGGTAAAAATGATTGACGTAACAAGGGAGGAATAAGCCTACTTTAAAACCTGGTTTAGAGTCTAACTCAGAGGCTAGTTTATTGGAACTTGTTTTATTGGAATTCGTTTTAGCTAAATTTTCATTCAAACTATGATTGCAATTCTAACATAAAATATTTATTTGTTTTTAATATTTATGAATATTGATTTGCTTGCTCTTTTGAATGAAAATAAAGTTGATTTCATAATAAATTTTCATTTATGGCTCACACTGATAGAAACTACGTGCTGACCTCTGAGTCGGTCTCAGAAGGTCATCCCGATAAAATATGCGACCAAATCTCTGATGCTATATTGGATGAATGCTTAGCAAAAGATAAAAATTCTCGCGTTGCTTGTGAAACTGCTGCTACTACTGATTTCGTGTTAAATTTTGGCGAGATTAGATGTAGTCACTGGAAAGAAATTGATCCTGAAAAAATTGCTCGTGCAGTCGTCAAGAAAATCGGTTACGACAAAAAAGAATACTACTTCTCGTTCGATACTTTTAAATACGAGAACCTCCTCCACGAACAATCAAATGAAATAGCCATGGGAGTCGACGCCCTAGACGCAGAAAAGCAAGGAGCTGGAGATCAGGGAATGATGTATGGTTATGCCACTAGGGAAACGGAAAGTTTGCTCCCGGCTACCATTTTCTACAGCCACCAGTTGCTTAAGCATTTTGCTGCCCTTAGAAAAGAAAAGAAAATTGCTTACTTGAGGCCTGATTCCAAAGCACAAATTTCCATCAATTACGAAAACGGCAAGCCCAAGAGCATAAGATCAGTGGTCTTATCTCACCAAACTGATGAAATCGACATAGAAAAAATAAGAAAAGATTTGATTGATGAATGTCGCGCTTTTTTTTCACCCACTGGCTTACTTACTCCCGAGACTAATTACTTCATTAATCCAACGGGAAAATTCGTCATCGGTGGACCTCATGGCGATGCGGGACTGACAGGCAGAAAAATAATCGTCGACACTTACGGCGGGATTGGTCGGCATGGCGGCGGGGCTTTTTCTGGGAAAGACCCCTCCAAAGTCGACAGATCAGCAGCTTATTACGCTAGGTATGTGAGTAAGAACATTGTGGCGGCGGGGCTAGCGGAAAAATGCGAAATTCAAGTCTCTTATGCCATTGGGATGCCTGAGCCAGTGAGCATTAAAGTGGAGACTTACAACACCTCCAAAATCAAGGAGCAGGCTATTGAAGACATTGTCATCAATGAAAACATATTTGATTTTAGACCCGGAAAAATCATTGAAAACCTTCAACTAACTAAAAATGAAAGTTGGAAATACGAGGACTCCGCTAAGTACGGACATTTTGGAAACAACAAATTCCCTTGGGAAAAAACGGATAAGTTGAATATTTTAAAAAATTGGTTAAAGTAAAAACAACATGGAAAAAACATTAGAGAAGACTGAAAAAGTAGAACTTACTGAAAAAGATTTCAAAGTTAAGGATTTGTCGCTGGCTAAATGGGGCGAACTGGAAATCAAGCTTGCCGAGGCTGAAATGCCCGGGCTCATGAACCTCCGCCAGCAATATGGTAAAACGAAACCACTAAGCGGTGCTAGGATAGCTGGTTGCCTGCACATGACGGTGCAGACTGCTGTTTTAATCGAGACGCTCCTAGAACTCGGAGCTGAAGTGCGTTGGTCGTCATGCAACATATTTTCTACTCAAGATCACGCTGCTGCTGCCTTGGCTAAAAAAGGAATTCCCATCTATGCTTGGAAGGGGATGACAGAGGAAGAGTTTAACTGGTGCATAGAGAAGACGCTTTTTTTTCAAAATAACCAACCACTCAACATGATTTTAGACGACGGGGGGGATTTGACCAATATGGTTTTAGATAAGTACCCCGAACTCGCTACTGGGATAAAAGGCATCTCCGAGGAAACCACCACTGGCATATTGCGGCTATATGAGAGGGAGAAGAAAAAGGGACTTCCCGTTCCGGCCATTAACGTTAATGATTCCGTTACCAAATCAAAGTTTGATAACAAATATGGTTGCCGAGAGTCGTTAGTTGATTCCATTCGCCGGGCGACTGATTTAATGATTGCTGGTAAAGTTGCCGTCGTGGCGGGGTATGGCGATGTTGGAAAAGGCTCGGCAGAGTCGCTAAAGAAAGCGGGGGCTAGGGTTATCGTCACTGAAATCGATCCTATTTGTGCCCTTCAGGCGGCTATGGATGGCTATGAAGTGTTAACCATGGAAAATGCAGTCCCTAGGGCGAACATCGTCGTTACTGCTACTGGCAACAAAGACATTGTCACTGAAAATCACTTTCTAAAAATGAACGACAAGACAGTTGTCTGTAATATTGGTCATTTCGACAATGAAATAGACGTTAGTTGGTTGAATTCTCATTATGGTGAAACCAAAGTGACCATAAAACCGCAAGTGGATAAGTACAGCATTGGCGATAAGGAAATCATTTTATTAGCAGAGGGTAGGTTAGTTAATTTAGCTTGTGCTACTGGGCATCCTTCTTTCGTGATGTCCAATTCATTCACGAATCAAGTTTTAGCTCAAATGGAACTTTGGAACAATAGCGAAAAATACTCTAAGCAACTGCACACTCTTCCTAAACACTTGGACGAAAGGGTGGCTGAACTTCATTTGAATAAATTGGGAGTTCAACTGGAAAAGCTTACTCAGGAGCAAGCTGATTACATTGGAGTTCAAGTAAGTGGTCCGTTTAAAAAAGATGATTATCGTTATTGATGGATTTAATAACCGTTTATGCGACTTTTCCCAATCGCGAGGTCGCTGAAAGTGCCATTAACGAGAGTTTAAAAAAAAATCAGATCGCTTGTGCTAATTTAATCCCCAATGCGATTTCCTACTTCACTTGGAAAAGCAAGACTACCAAGCAAGCCGAGGTGATCGTGTTCATGAAATCCAGTAAAGATCGTTACCAAGAATTAGAAAACACGCTTAAAAAATTCAATCCTTATGAGTGCCCCTGCATAGTAGCTTACTCCATTGAAGAAGGTTACGACTTATATTTGAATTGGGTTGAGGAAAGCCTCGCAAGAAGAAAATAGAGGAAAACCAAAAAACTAAAACCGCTAAAATAAAACCACTGCTCCATCCACTGCTTTTCGCTGCTTTTCGCTGCTAATCCCCTACCCCTCTAGCAAACCCTTAGAAACCCTTAGCAAACGTCCGTGCAGGTAAGACGGCCTTCGCCTTCTTGGTTTTTTAGTTCTCGTTACGTTATTTGTAATTTTTGTTATAGCCGTTTACGTAACTTTGAAGACGCTGAAACCCTATTTCGCTTGCCACGTCAACGGGATAGAATCGATTGTCCACGTAATCATAAATAACGCTATCGTTGCTCGATGGTTTTCCTGCTCTCCTAAAATAATTCCTAGCAACCCCATACCATCCCATTTTAGCGTAAACTTGAGCGGCATAAAAAAGAGCGTCGTTATAATAAAGAGAATCCCTTAAACTACTACTTTCTATTTTATAAAAAGCAGCGATTGCCTTCTTTTTGTTCTTTAAATCAACATAAGCCAAATCAACCGTAACCCCATACCATAACAATCCCCGCGCTCGTAAGTCATCGTCATCAGCTTGGTAGCCGACTTCCCTTAGAAGTTCCTCTGCCTGATTTCTAAAAATAATCCTTTGTGAGGGAGAGAATTTCTTCTTTTGAAGCATCATCGACATATAAACTATTCCGCGGTAATATTTGCTGTAAAAGTCATTTTTACCTTCAGTGAGCCTAAGGACCTCCCTGTAGTTCCCTTCTCTTAAACTATTTTTTATCTGCTCAACCCCTGCCGAACCTCTGCTCAAACCACTTGTAGAAACTTCCCGAGCCCGCACGGGTTCAACTTTAAAAGTTTTTCTAGTATCAACTGCTTTGCTCACTTCGTTTCCAGAAGTCGCATCTCCATTAGCATTTTTGACTTGACTAGTATCGATGGTGAGAGTGTTGTCATCCTCTTCTTGAGCCTTCGTATCAACGGTTGGGGTTTCCCCATTTCTTTGATCCACTTCGTCTTTGACTTCTCTCTCCGATAGACAACTCACAAAAAAAATAACCATGGTTACAAGCATTAACTTTTTCAATTTATTTTCCTTCATTTCATTAAATTCCTTTTTTTTAGTGATGCAGCATTACTACATTATCGATATTATAAACTAGAATTATTAACTTTTTTAACTAATTTTAAAAAAATTAAAAACGAATTCTTTCTGCTAAAGTGATAAGCTTAGTTTTATTAAGAAAAAATTTCGATGATTATCTCAAAAATTTAACCAAAACCAAAAAATTGGCGAAAAATACCCTCATCGCCTACGAAACGGATGTGAGACTTTTTCTAAATTTCTGCAGTGTCAATAAGTTTAGCCAAATAGGCGAAAGCGAATATCACATTTTTTTGAAAAGCCTTTTCGAAGAAAAAAAAATAAAAACCATTTTAAGAATGAATTATGGGCTGAAAAGTTTTTTTAACTTTTTAATGGAAAAAAAATCAATCGCTAGCCTGCCTTTTGAAATCAGCACTCATTTCAAAAAACCCAAAACCCTTCCTAAAATATTCAATTTCTCTGAAATCAATTTTCTATTAAATGAGAAAAACGAAAACCAAGATGCTAACCAAGATGCTAACAATTCCGCCTCCTTCCCTCATCAAAGGGATAATTTAATTCTGGAGTTGCTTTATGGCTTGGGGCTCAGGATTAATGAATTAAAAAATATCGCAACGCATGATTTGGATCTTTCCAACTCTAATTTGTTTATCAAAGGAAAAGGAAATCGTAATTCAGCTCTTCCCTTAACTCCTAGGCTAGAAAAGAAAATCGCCCTTTATTTAAAAGCAAGGCAAAAATACTTGAGCGCGAAAAAAGCAAAACATGACTGGCTACTAGTCAATCAAAAGGGCAGTCCCCTTAGCGTTCGCGGAATAAGATACCTTTTCTACAAAAAGTGCTTGACCGTTTTAAAAAGAAAAGAATTTTACCCGCATAGTTTAAGGCATTCCATCGCTACTCATTTGTTGGAAAATGGAGCCGATTTAAAGAGAATCCAACAACTACTACGACACCGGTCCCTAGAAACGACCCAGCGCTATACTCAAATCAGTAAAAAAGTCCTAAAAGAAAAATACTTGAAAAGCCATCCATTAAATTTTTAAATGAAATAGATTTCATATTAAAATTTTTCTCATGTGTGGAATAATAGGATATGCTGGCAAGAGAGACATGGTCTCTGTTTTAGTTTCTGCTTTGGAGAGACTTAGTTATCGAGGTTACGATTCGAGCGGGATAGCCGTCATGGAACAAGGGGAGATAAACGTTTGGAAAAAGTCCGGCAAGATAACGGAGTTAAAAAAAAAAATTGATAATTTAAGCATAGTCTCTGAAATCGGCATCGGGCACACTCGCTGGGCAACTCATGGCATCGCTAATGACATCAATGCCCATCCTCATAAAAGTCAAAATGGAAAAATAAGTTTAATTCACAATGGGATAATCGAAAACTTTTTAGAACTAAAAAAAGAGTTGACAAAGGAAAATTATTTTTTCAAAAGCGAAACCGACACCGAAGTCATTGCCAATTTATATCAAGAAAACCTGCAGCAAGCAACTGACAAAATGGCAGCTACTTTTCAAACCATCAGCTTACTTGAAGGCAGTTATTCCCTAGCCATTTTGAACGAAGATAATCCCGATGAAATAGTTTGCTTTCGCAAGGAAAGTCCTCTGATCATTGGCATAGGCGAAGAAGAGAATTTCATTTGCTCGGACATTAACGTGCTCATTTATTACACAAAAGAATACATTGAACTAGAAGAAAATCAAGTCGCCATTGTTAAGCCCCAAGAGGTAAAAATTTATAACCAGCAAAGAGAACTACTAGAAAAAAAAATCAGGAAAGTGGATTGGGATTCCACTTCGTCGGAAAAAGGCAAATATGATTTTTTCATGCTCAAAGAAATTCACGAGCAGCCTTTGGTGTTAAAAAGAATCATCTCGCGCTATATTAAAGATGAAAATCAAATTGCTTTCGAAAAATTAAACTTCATTAACGAACAAGAAGTTATCAAAAATTTAAAACGCTTCATCATTCAAGGCTGTGGGACCTCATGGCATGCTGGATTGGTGGGCAAGTATTGGCTGGAAAGATTTACGCATATTCTTTGTGAAATAGACATATCTTCCGAGCTCCGTTATCGCAATTATCCCTATCAAAGGAACGATGTCATTTTAGCCTTATCGCAATCGGGCGAAACGGCAGACACTTTAGCTTGCTTAAGAGAAGCTAAGGGGGCTTTTATAAAATGCATTGGAATAGTTAATGTCCAAGGAAGCGTCATCGACCGGGAATCAGATGGTTCTATTTATTCTTATGCGGGTCAGGAAATCGGAGTTGCTTCGACTAAAAATTACATTGCTCAGTTGATGATTTTGTTTTTACTTAGTTTGAAAATAGGCAAAGCTAAAAAAATTATCCGCGATGAAAACTACCATCATTATTTAGAAGAAGTGAAAAAGATACCTTTGCTAGTAGAAAAAATCCTCCTTGAAGAAGACAAGATAAAGAAAATCGCCAAAAAATATTTTGAAAAAAAAGGCTTCATTTTTATTGGTAGAGGGATAAACTACCCAAACGCTTTAGAGGGGGCTTTGAAATTGAAGGAAATATCTTACATCCACGCAACTGGCTACGCAGCTGGCGAACTGAAGCATGGTCCTCTAGCCTTGATTGACCCAGAGACTCCAGTCATAGCCATTATTCCTCAAGACGAACTTTATAAAAAAAATCTAAACAATTTGCTAGAAATCAAAGCCAGAAAAGGAAAAATCATTTCCTTAATAACTGCTAAAGACGAAGAGGTTAGTAAAATGAGCGATGAAGTCATTCATTTGCCTGAGACTAGCGAGTATTTAAATCCCTTGCTAACCATAGTTCCATTACAACTCTTGTCTTACTACATAGCCGTGTATTTGGGTAGGGACGTCGATCAGCCGAAGAACCTAGCCAAAAGCGTCACGGTGGAATGAAAAGGGCCTGAAAAGCCGGGGCGAAGAGATAAATTGGTAAAGGATTAAAAAATCACGATTTTAAGGCAGTGATTAAAATAGTCAAGATGATGTCTTCCACGCTGGCGCCACGAGAGAGATCGTTGAATGGCTTTTTAAGCCCCTGAAGTATTGGTCCTACCGCCCACCCGCCACCTAGTCTCTGAACTGCTTTATAAGTTATATTGCCGCTGTTGAGGTCGGGAAAAATAAAAACATTGGCATCGCCTTTTAGAGGGCTATTCGGTATCTTCTGCTCAGCGGTTGCGAAATCAATGGCAGCGTCGAACTGAATAGGACCCTCCGAGGGAGTTGCATTCTTTTGTTGAAACAATTCATTGGCTTTCTTTACTTTATTGACTTCCTCACCTGCTCCCGAATCTCCCGTGCTATAGCTTAAAAAAGCAATTTTTGCGGGCATTTTAAGCTCCCGAGCACTAACGACACATTGACGGGCTATTTCCGCCAATTGCTCACTAGAAGGAGAAATATTGACCGCACAATCAGAGAAAATTAGCACTTGCTCGTCCATTAACATGATGAAAAAAGAAGAAACAAACGCATTACCTTCTGCTAAACCAATTAACTTAAAACCCGCCTTCAAAGTCGTTTTGGTAGGATAAACCGCTCCACAAACCACTCCATCCACTTCGTTATTCAATAACTTTAAACAGCCCAAAATGAGATCCAAGTTCCCCGCACCTCTTTCATGGGAAATGAAGTTTTGTTGCTTTTGTGAAAGCGAATTAACGAGATCTTGGTAATCGTCTAAAGGAGAGTTCTGGCTTTCATCAATAACATGGATGCCAGCTAAATTCAATTTCTCCTCCCGAGCTAAATTTTTTATTTTTTCTCCAGAACCAATAACGCTTATCTCAGCTAGTTCTCTCTCAGCAAAGAAAATCCCTGCCCTTAACACCCTAATGTCCTCTCCCTCCACTAGCAAAATCCTTTTGCTTTTAGCTCTCAAGGCATTGAAAAGACGCTTAACGAAAGATGATTGCTGAAGGGAATTAAAGTTCAAAAAAACTTTAGCTAAACTTTAATTAAACTTTCCCTAAACTTTTCCCTTCCAAGGAACAATTAGAGATTCTATGAAACGCATTAACAAATCAAAGCTAAACGCAATTATCCCTATGATGACGATTCCCATGATGACCACGTCAGTGACCAAGAAATCCGAAGCGTTTTTAATCATAGCCCCCAAGCCTTGCTCAGCCGCCACGAGTTCAGCCGCCACGAGAGTAGTCCAACCGAAGCCTATTCCAATCCGCATTCCAGTCAAAATCTCCGGCATAGCCCCTTTCAAAATAACTTGAGTGAGAACTTGAAATTTGGACGCTCCTAAAGAGTAAGCCACGTAGATTTGTTCGATGGGAACTGAACGAACTCCCGCCCTAGTATTGAGGACCATGGGAGCAAAAATGGCTAAAAATATCAAAATTATCTTTGCTTCCTCACCAATGCCAAACCAAATCACCGTCAAAGGAAGGTACGCGAGGGGTGGTATCGGTCGGTAAAATTCAATGGCTGGATCGAAAAAGCCTTTCACTTTAGAGTTGAACCCCATCATTATACCCAGTGGAATCGCCGTGAGCATTGATAGGAAAAACGCCCCGAAAACCCTGAAAACGCTCCAATAAGTATGCTCTGAGAGCGTCCCTCCGCTAAACTCCTCCCGATAAACATTCACTAAAGCCTGCACAATAGCTTCGGGCGAGGGAAGAAAAAGAGGCTGGATTAAAGGAACTCTAGGTAGTTCATCCACTGAATCAACTTCGTTTCCCTCTAAATCAACTAACACCGTTTGACCATCGTCGTTTTCCAAGTATTCGGTCTCTGGCTCATAAATAGGAAGGGTGATCACAAACCACACTAGCAAGATAAGGGAGGCGGAAAAAATGCTTACGAGGAAACTACGCCCCTGCCCGGGAACACCAAACTGTTCGATTTTAATTTTTTTATTGCTTTTCTTCATATTTATAAATCAAATTAAGCACTTTTTCTCTCATTTTAATGAATTTATCCGTTGACTTTATTTCCCTACTTTGCTTCCCTTTGAAAAATTCCTTAGAAAAATCAAGTTCAAACACCTCTTCTATCCTACCGGGCCTAGGCGACATGATGATAAGCTTGGTCGCCATGAACAATGCCTCTTCCACGCTATGAGTGATGAAAAAAACCATTTTCTTACTTTCATACCACACTTTAAGCACTAATTCCTGCAGGTTCTCCCTAGTGAGGGCATCCAAAGCCCCTAGAGGTTCGTCCATCAAAAGCATGTCGGGATCAGCCGCCAAAGCCCGCGCTATGCCGACTCTCTGCTGCATTCCCCCAGAGATTTGATAAACTTTATGCTGACTAAAGTCCTTGAGCCCCACTAATTCCAAGTTACGCATGGACTTCTCTTCCATTTCACTCTTGCTAATTTTCTGGAATTTAAGACCAAATTCAACGTTTTTATAAACATTAAGCCACGGAAGTAGAGCATGTTTTTGAAACACGACTCCTCTCTCGAGGCCGGGCCTAGCTATCTCTATTTCCTCATCGTCTTTGTTTTTGAAGAAAATCTTCCCCGATGTCGGCTTCATGAAGCCAGCAATCAAATTCAAAAGAGTGGTCTTCCCACATCCCGAAGCCCCAATGGCGACCACAAATTCTCGCGGGTTAATCGTTAAATTGACTTCTTTTAACGCCAAGGTTTCCTGTTCTTGTTCAATCCCAGGAAACCTCACCGTAACATTATCAATAATTAACCTTCTCTCATCCGTATGCATGCAGTGCCTGTAAAATACTTATTAAGAAAAGTTAAATTATATTCCTAAAACTAATCACCAACTATTTCGCTCTCGAAGCCGCCTTAACATAAGAATCAGTGACGAATTTAGCATAACTTCTTTGAACGGAAGGAACTTTCTTCTGAGACAACAAAAATTTTGAAGTCTCGGTCAAGGCTTTAACTGCTCCACCATTTCTGCCACCGCCTAGCCATTTACTGGAAAGTTGCTCCTCAATGGTTGGAAAACCATAAAGCGCTAATACTCCGGGAACATCCTCTTTGTTGCCCCCAACTAAACTAACAATAGAAGCAACTTGAGGAGAATCCGCTGTCCAAGCCGACGGGTTATCGCGATAAGAAGCATCTGCCTTGGCCATGATTTGAACAAATTGCGTCATGAACTTCCTGTTTCTCCTTCCCCATCTTCTATCAACCACCATTCCATCAAAAGTGGCTTTTCCCATGGCACTGAGTTCACCTGAAGTTATCAAGACTTTGCCATTTTGCTTAAGCCTGCCTAAAGCCGGATCCCAAACAAAAGCACCATCTATCTCGCCTTTTTGCCATAAACCAACCATGGCATTGGGCTGAACGTTGACTATTTTAACGTCGCTGGGATTGATTTTATAAACTTCCAAAGCGAAAAGCATGTGAAAGTGAGTCGTTGAACCAAAAGGAACGGCTATCGTTTTCCCCACCAAATCCGATGGACCATTGATCCCCGAACCATTTCTAACCACTAAAGCCTCAGCAGCATTGATGTCTTCTAATATCCAAAAAAGCTGCATGTCAACGCCCCTACTAGCCCCCGCGGCAATAGGACTCGAACCTGCAACGGCTATTTGAAGATCTTTTGATGCCATGGCATTGATTACAGATGCTCCAGAATCAAATTTTCTCCAATTAATTTTATAACCAGTTACCCTCTCAAATTCCCCTGTAGCTATAGCATGCTTCCAAGGGTTAAAGATACCTTGATAACCGATTGTTACTTCTTTAGCCACCAAGCTAATGAAAAAACTAAGTGCTAGAAGAAGAGTTATTTTTTTATAGATGTTAATCATTTAACTGACCTCCAATTTTTTTTTTTATTTTTAATTAATAACTGAAACAAAACAGCGTCAAATAATGTCGCCAATATAACATTTCAAAATTTCCAAGCGAATGCCCTCATATTTGCTCATTCAAGAAACGATTTCTAATTGCTCCGCTAAGAGTATTTTTTGAGTTGATTTTTGAGTTTAGCAATGAGTTCATCGATATGGCTCTTTTCAGCAATCAAAGCAGGAGCAACAATGATCGTATCCACCGTGGTCTTAACGTGAAGCCCATCATGAAAAAGAGTCTGATAAATATCCCTTCCCCTAATTCCCGGACCAGCCTCATCGGGAAAAACTTCCACTCCACCCATCAAACCATAGTTTCTAATGTCCTTTACGCAGCTAAACTCCCTAAGGGTAAACAACTGCTCTTCGAAATAAGAGACCATCTTCTCCCCTCTGGCAAATAAATTCTCATCTCGGTAAATCTTTTGCGTCGCTATGCCAGCAGCACAAGCAACTGGATGAGCCGAGTAAGTATAACCATGAAACAACTCAATGGCATTGGGACCTTGACTAGCGACCACTTTTTCATAGATTTCATCGTTAACGATAACCGCTGCCATGGGAATAGCCCCATTGGCTATGGACTTAGCCACCGTCATGATATCCGGCTTCACTCCAAAGGAATCAGCCGCAAAAGCCTTGCCAGTCCTACCAAACCCCGTTATCACTTCATCGAAAACCAACAAAATCCCATATTCATCGCAAATTTCCCTTATTCGCTCCAAATAGCCTTTTGGGGGAATCAAAGCCCCCACAGAGCCCGCTATAGGCTCTATATAACAAGCAGCAATGTTCTCTCCTCCATAAGTCTGAGCCATCCTCTCCAAATCATTAGCAAGGTCAACTCCATTTTTTTCCCCCTGCCCTTTAGAGAACTTATTTTCCTCCGTCCAAGTATGCCTCATGTGAAAAACTCCCGGTAGCCCGATCCCAAAGACCTTTCTGTTGTTAACCATGCCAGCTAGAGAAGTGCCTCCCATGTTAACTCCATGGTAAGATTTCTGCCGAGAAACAAAAAACTGCCGATTAGCTTCTTTTTTAGCCCGCCAATAAGCCAAAACTATTTTCATAGAAGAATCAATGGCTTCCGAGCCAGAACTACAGAAGAAAATCCTATCCATCCCCGGGGGAGTTATTCGGCTGATTTCCTTGCTCAGTTCAAAGGAAGAAGGATGCCCCATGTTAAAATGCGGCGTGTAATCAAGTTCCTTTATTTGTTCATGCACCGCAGTGGTTATCTCCTCACGGCAGTGACCAGCAGCACAAGTGAACAAACCAGAACAGCCATCCAAGATCTCGTTGCCATCTATGTCCCAATAATACATACCCTCAGCTCGCACCACTAACCTAGGAGACGATTTGAAATCCTTGTTGCCCGTAAACGGCATCCAATGACTATTTAAAGAGAGCAAACTTTTATCATACATTATCAAAGACCTCTTAATGATTGACGTATTTTTTATATTTATCCAAGTTCCTAACTGGCATTTTAAGTGCGTCTCGCCTAAATGGATCGCCTAATTCCCGAGAGCAAAATATCTCCAAAATGGTGGTCTTTCCCTCTTTTTGATTGGAAATTGACTGCTTAAAAGCATCGCCAATCTGATCTTTCTCTTCCACATAAATGCCCTCTGCCCCCATTGACTTAGCGATTTCACAAAATTTAGGATTCTCTAAATTAGAACCCAGAAACCGCTTGCCATAAAAATCAACTTGATTCTTCTTCTCCGCTCCCCATTGACGATTATGAAAAACAACCGCAGTCACGGGAATTTGCTCGCGAACGCAAGTCAAAATCTCGCCAAAACTCATCCCCCAAGCACCATCTCCCACGTAAGCAACTGCCGGTCGCTCGGGAGCCGCCACCTTCGCTCCAATGACTGCTGGAAAAGCATAGCCACAGTTGCCAAAACTCATCGCGGCTAAGAAACTCCTAGGTTTTTCAAAACGCAAATAACTATTCGATACAGAACAAATATTACCTATATCCGTGGAGACCATGACATCTTCGGGCATTGACTTTTCCAACTCCCTAAGCACCTGCCTAGGCGAAATGCCTCCCTCTCCTCTAATTTTTTCGCTCCAGTCATCTTTTTCACCTAGCCAATTGTCGAGCTCGCTTTCCCATTCATCCTTCTCCTGCTTGATAACTTCCAACCTTGAAGCCTTGTTCGCTTTACAAGCCAGCTCTTCATTCCCAACTAACTTCGTGAGCTCCTCTATGATTGCTTTAGGGCTACCATAAATCCCCACGGCTATTTCCCGTACTAACCCCAACACTTTGTAATCAATGTCAACTTGAATTATCTTAGCGTTGGTGGGCCAGTATTCTATGCCATGCTGAGGCAAAGTGCCAAATGGACCTAGCCTAGTCCCTAGAGCCAAAACCACATCGGCTTTTTTCAGGAGCTTCATTCCCGCTTTCGATCCCTGATAACCCAGAGGACCACACCATAAGGGATGACTCGCAGGAAAAGAGTCGTTATGCAGGTAGCTGTTAACCACTGGAGCCGAAATGGCCTCGGCAAAAGCAATTATTTCTTCAAATGCGTCATCTAAGACGATCCCTCCCCCCGATACTATCACGGGAAATTCAGCTTTTCTCAAAATTTCAATGGCTTTCTTGATGCTCGCTTTACCTCCAGAACCAAATTCAATTCGCTTGGGTTCTGGAACAACTCCCTGAAAATCCCCATAAAAATTATTCCTTGGTATGTTTAACTGCACTGGTCCCCTTTCCATCAAAGCCATGTCGAAACACCTAGCAGACAATTCCGCCATTCTTTGAGGAAGGCTGACATTGGTTTGGAACTTAGTTATCTTGGAAAAAATAGGCATTTGCTCGGTTTCTTGAAATCCGCCTAAGCCAATGGAGTTACTCCCCGTTTCTGGAGTTATCGCTACCACAGGGCTATGAGCCCAGTAAGCAGCCGCTATCCCCGTTACAAAATTGGTTATGCCGGGTCCATTTTGAGCTATGCAGACGCCGTGAGTGCCTTTGATCCTAGAATAACCATCCGCCATATGCGCCGCTCCCTGTTCGTGAACGGTTGGAATAAACCTTATTCCCGCTTCAGGAAACAAATCCAAAGCATCCATGTAAGCCGATCCAACTATGCCAAACACGTTCTCGACTTTGTTTTTTGCCATCACTTCAACTAGAGCCTCACTAGGCGATAAATTATTCATATTAATCGTTCTCCTTGATAATGTATTTAAATAGTATTCTTATTTCGCACTGCCATCTTCTTCATCAGCATAATTCACTTCATCCCTTCAGCAAATCCATGGGAGAGTGAAAAGTTAAACCCAACGAAGTAGCCACTTCCTTGCAAGTAACTTTCCCCTGATAAACATTAAGGCCATTCCTAAAATTCTCGTCCTCCTGCAGGGCTTTCTCATAACCTAAGTTAGCCAACTTCAAAACATAAGGTAAGGTAACGCTGTTGAGAGCCAAGGTAGACGTCCTAGCTACAGCACCGGGCATATTAGCAACGCAGTAATGCACCACCCCATCGACAATGAAAGTGGGCTCATCATGAGTCGTTGGTCTGGAAGTCTCGAAACATCCCCCCTGATCAATGGCAACGTCAACTATCACCGATCCCTTTTTCATTTTAGAAACCATTTCGCGACTGACCAATTTAGGAGCCGAAGCTCCCGGCACCAAAACTCCTCCCACCACGAGATCAGAACTCAAAACGTATTTTTCGATGTTATCTTGATTGGAGTAAATCGTCTTTATCCTAGAACCAAAAATAGTCTCCAGTTTTTTCAACACCTTAGGCGACAAATCAATCACCGTAACCTCAGCTCCCATTCCCACAGCAATAACCGCAGCGTTATACCCCACGATCCCGCCGCCCAATATCGTCACTTTTCCCGGTTCCACTCCCGGCACTCCGCTAAGGAGCACTCCTAGTCCCTTTTTAGACTTTTCCAAGCAAAGAGCACCTTCTTGAATCGACATCCTCCCAGCGATCTCCGACATGGGAACTAACAGAGGCAAACTTCCATCCGAGGAGGTAACCGTTTCATAGGCTATGCAAGTAGCTCCACTTTTCATCAAATCCTCTGTCTGCTCAAGGTCGGGAGCCAAATGCAGGTAAGTAAAAATGATTTGGTCTTCCCTTATCTTTTTCCTTTCGTTAGCAAGGGGTTCTTTAACTTTAACGATCATTTCGGCATGCTGGAAAACTTCGTCCACATGACCGACTTTAGCCCCCGCCTTTAGATAAGCCTCATCGTCAAACCCTATCTCCGTTCCCCCATCATGCTCCACCATCACGTCATGCCCGTTAGCAACCAGCAAGGAAACGCTACTGGGGGTCATTCCTATCCTATACTCATGATTTTTTATTTCTTTAGGTACTCCGACTCTCATTTTTCTAATAAACTTACTTTAAAACAAATTGAACTTCAACAACCTATAAACCAACTTACATTCGCTAACTTCACCCGCCAACGACCAGCACCGCTCGCCAAATTGCCGGATTGCTGATAATTACTCGTTAGTTACCAACCCGCCAATCATTGTCAAGTAATTTTAGACATATAAAAAAATTTATGTCAATGAAAAAAAAATAATCTTAAAATATATAAAACATGTTTTTAATAGACTTTAAAATATCAATTGAAAAACGGCTAATTGGTTGGATTGTACACTATAGGGCAATGTTGTTCCGCACTGAGGTAAACGATGATTAAAGAAAGCGATGTCCTAGAAAAAGTTACCATTAAGTTTTCCGGCGACTCTGGCGATGGGATTCAGTTAGTGGGAAATGAATTCACGAAGCTAAGCGCTATTCTAGGCAATGACTTGGAGACTTTTCCGGACTTTCCTGCCGAAATCCGGGCTCCGGCGGGGACGACTGCGGGGATATCGGGCTTTCAAATCCAACTAGGAAGCACTGAAATAAACGATCCCGGCGAAGAAATAGACGTTTTGGTGGCTTTTAGCCCCGCCGCCCTGAAAGTTAATGTAAGTTCGTTGAAGAAAAACGGAATCTTAATCGTGAACGAACATAACTTCAACCAAAAAGGCCTCAAGGTTGCTGGATACGATGAAAACCCCTTGCTGGGGGATGCTTTGAAGTCCTTTCAATTGTTTTCGCTAGATATAACGGAGCTCAACAAAAAAGCCTTAGCGGAACTGGACTTAAAACCACGAGCCAAGGATCGCAGCAAAAATTTTTACGTTTTGGGAATTTTGCTGTGGCTTTATAATCGAGATTTGGCAAAAGCAATCAAGCTCATTCGGGAAAAATTCAATCATCAAGAAGACAAAATAAAGCCCAACTTGCTGAGTTTGAAAGCCGGCTATGCTTACGCTGAGGCTAGTGAACTACTCAACAGCAACTACGAGATTCCTCCCGCTCCTTTGGCTAAGGGAACTTATCGCCACATTTCGGGCAATGAAGCCCTTGCTTTAGGGATATTGACTCATTTTTTCAAAAGCAAAATGAGGACTGTTTATGCTTCTTATCCCATAACCCCAGCTAGCGATATTCTAAATCATTTGAAAAAATACGAACCTTATGGAATAGTTTCCATGCAGTCTGAGGATGAGATGAGCGCCGTGGGCATTGCCCTAGGGGCTTCTTACGCTGGGGGGATGGGGATCACGGCTAGCTCTGGACCGGGGATAACTTTAAAACTAGAGACCATTAATTTAGCCGTCATGATGGAGTTGCCCTTGGTAGTCATTAACGTTCAAAGGGCTGGTCCTAGCACGGGCATGCCCACCAAGACCGAACAGGCTGATTTGCTTCAAAGTTTATTCGGCAGGCATGGGGAATCTCATCTACCAGTGATCGCGGCTTCCACTCCCTCGGATTCGTTTTACGTTATCATAAAAGCCACTGAGCTAGCCATGAAGTACATGACTCCCGTCATGGTCTTGACGGATGGGTATTTGGCTAATGGAAGCGAACCTTGGAAAATTCCCGATTTAAATTCAATAAAAACTGGCAAGAGAAACGCTGATATTGATCCCAAGACTTACGCTCCCTACTTAAGAGATCCGGAAACATTGGCTAGACCTTGGGCGGTGCCGGGAATGAAGGACTTACAACATCGCATTGGGGGCTTGGAAAAGGACCAAATAACTGGCAACGTGAACTATTCGGGCGAGAATCACGAAGAGATGAGCAAAATCAGGAAAGCAAAAATAGCAAGAATTCAACAAGAAATTCCTCCCATAACCATAGAAGGCGATTCGAAATCCGATTTGCTCGTCATTGGCTGGGGAAGCACTTATGGGGTCATTCGCCAAAGCGTCATTGAACTAGCCGACGAGGGCATAGGAGTGGCTCAAGTTCATTTGAAGTTTCTAAACCCCTTTCCAGAGGATTTAGCGAACGTTTTAGCCCGCTATAAAAAAGTGGTCGTGGCTGAAATCAATTTTGGGCAACTGGCTTTCTTGCTCAAAGCTAACTTTCTAAAAGAAATCACTTCCCACTACGAATTAAAAGGAAAGCCACTCAACATAAAAAGATTGAAAAATAAACTAAAGCAGGTCAACCATTCATGAGCATAACCACCCTTCCTAAAGAAAACCAACAAAAATTAACCAAACAAGATTTCATTTCCGACCAAATGGTGAAATGGTGCCCCGGCTGTGGCGACTATGTAGCCCTATCTGCCATGCAGAGAGCCTTGGCGGATTTAGGAATCAACCAAGAGAATATTATTTTCGTTTCGGGCATAGGATGTTCTTCTAGGTTTCCCTACTACATGAATACTTATGGCTTTCATTCCATTCATGGTCGGGCTCCTAATTTCGCTAGCGGAATGAAGTTAGCCAACCCCGACAACCACATCTGGCTAGTGATGGGGGACGGGGATGCTTTTTCCATTGGAGTCAACCACTTGATTCATTTCTTAAGGAGAAACTGGAACGTCAACTTACTCATCTTAAACAACCAAATTTACGGGCTTACCAAGGGGCAGTACTCCCCTACCTCAGAGAAGGGGAAGATTAGCAAATCCACTCCACGCGGTAGTTTAGAAGTTCCGCTCAACCCGGCCAACTTAGCTTTGGGTGCTAAAGTGAGTTTTTACGCTAGAGGAACGGATAAGGATATTTTGGGAATGAAGGAATTATTCCTATCCGCCCAAGCTCACAAAGGGACTAGCCTAGTAGAAATATATCAAAACTGCAACGTTTTCAACGACAAGGCATTCGCTAGTTATACCGATCGCGACACCAAGAAAAATACCACTATTACGCTTCGAGAAAATGCCCCGCTCATCTATGGAGAGAAGGAAGACTTGGGAATCGTTTTGAATAACTTGAAGTTAGAGTCGATAAAGTTAACTAGCGAAGAGGACAAGAAAAAGCTTCTCGTTCATCGCTCAAGGACGAACGACGACTTAATGTTTTTCTTATATGGGCAAATGACCGACGATCCTACTTTGCCCACTCCTTTAGGCATTTTTAAACAAGGAGAGAGAGAAGTTTTTGAAGAACAACTTTTGAATAGAAAGAGAAAGGATTTAACGGAAGAGGAATTTTGCGAAATTTTACGAGGGAAAAACTCATGGGAAATTTAAAGAAAATCATAGTCGGCAACTGGAAAATGAACTTAAATCTCCATGAAGCCATGGAACTAGTCAAGGAAATCAGCCAAGGGGAAGAAGTCGCTGGGAGTGAAAATGAAATCATCGTCGCTCCTCCTTACCTTTACCTTCATCCCATTAGCGAATATTTAAAACACCAACCAAGCAAGGTAAAAGTAGCAGCTCAAGACGTTCATTATCAAGCGAATGGGGCTTTCACTGGCAAAATTTCTTGTTCCATGCTTGCTGATTTAGGAGTGAATTTTTCCATCGTTGGGCATTCTGAGCAGAGGCAGCATTTCCACGAAACCGATGAAAACGTCCAGCGCAAGGCGATTCAGTTACTCCAGCACAACCTCGTTCCCATCCTTTGCGTAGGAGAGACCCTAGAAGAGAGAGAAAGCAATCAATTAGAAAAAGTCATTAAAAATCAAGTCCAAAAAGCATTTAAAGAAATGAAAAGCGAACAAGCCCAGCGAGTGATCCTTGCCTATGAGCCAGTCTGGGCCATCGGGACGGGTAAAAGTTCTAGTGGCGAAGACGCTGACGAAGCTCACCGCTTCATCAGGAGTTGTCTCGAGAGCCTATATGACGGGGAAACGGCTGAAAGCATTCCCATTCTCTATGGCGGCAGTGTCAAGGCAAGCAATGTTGAAAGTTTTTACCAAAAGAAAAACATTGATGGAGTTTTGGTTGGGGGAGCATCTTTACAAGCAGATGAGTTTTTAAAAATCATTGCTTTAAGCAATAGCAATGGTAATAGTGATGGTGATAAATAGGGTTGTTTTTACGAGAGCTAGTTGGAGGGACAACTTTCGGCTTTAACTCATTTTAGCCTACTATTTCTATTTCAGCGTTAAGTCAAAGGGTTAAGTGCTTGCTTCTCGTTTTTAAATGAATTACTTTTTAAAGATTGAGGAAAGTTATCGCGAAGATCTCAGTTTCATTCCCTATGCGGTCCGGTATAAATTAGACAAGCTAGCCGTTAAAATCAGTTTAAAAACTTGGCAATCTTTTTCCTTAGCAGATAGAAAAAAATTATTCGCTTTGCCGTTTGAAGACGAAGGACAAGAACTATTTTTTTTCAACGAACTCAAGAAAATAGTCCAAAAAAATTTCCTACCAAAAAGCGAAGAAAAGTTAATCAAAAAACCTCTGGAAGAAGGAAATGCTTTTCAGCAGGGATTAAAAAGCCATGAGACGCTAGCCGCCCTCCCCGAGGAGTTGAAAAACATCATCACCGAGAAAGGCTACTTCATGGACGATGAAAAATGGTCTTCTAAATGGTCTTCTCTCGGGCTATTAGAAAAATATGCGATTAAAAAATGGGTCGCTCAAGGAAAATGGGCGAAGTTAAATCATTTTTTAAACGAGAACTAGCCATCCCTTCGGCAAAAAACGAGTAGGCAATTTTTTGCGATGTTATAATTAGCCGATGGAAAATTTCGTTGGCTTAGGAATAAGAAACTTGTGCGGGGAAAAAACCTTGGACGTCGGTTTTCCTTTGATTGATTTTTCCCATGAAAAAAGTTTCATTGAAAAGTTATTAAAACTACTGAACTTTTCAAGCGCTACATATCAACTAACCACCTTAAACCAAACTAATTTAGAAACAATAAACCAAGCAGTGAACGAATTTGCTTCGCTAACTTCTAAAGAAAAAAACTTGCTTACCTTTTTCACCACCTACTTGAATAAAGTCGCCCCCAGTCCAGGCGACTACCTTAAAAAAGACCTCATTCTCATTTATTTACCTAGCGTGAGGGAAGAAGTGAAAAATATTGAAGAAGCTTACTTCAAGCTCCACCTCTTATCGGCGAGAAAATTGAAACCTCATCAAGCCAACTTAGGCAATTTGTTCAAAACGCTGCCTAACTTAGCGTGGTCTAATCAAGGTCCCATCCTTCCTAATGACTTAGCGGAGTTAAAATTAAAAAATCCCCAAGTAAATTATCAAATAACTCATGTGGACAAATTTCCTTATTTGATTAACTATTACTTGCCCGATGGGGTGCGGATTGCTGACGGAGCTAGAGTCCGCTTGGGAGCTTATTTAGGCAAAGGAACAACCGTGATGCCGGCAGGGGCAGTTAATTTCAACGCTGGGACTCTCGGATCTAGCATGGTGGAGGGAAGAATATCCGCCGGAGTCGTGGTTGGCGAACAATCCGACATTGGTGGTGGTGCTTCCATCATGGGAACTTTATCGGGCGGAAATGACTTAGTCATTAGCATAGGAGAAAAATGCTTGATCGGAGCTAATGCGGGGACGGGGATTTCTCTGGGATTTGGCTGCACCATTGCGGCGGGAGTTTACGTTACCGCAGGGAGCAAAGTTCATTTGTATGACAAAGCCAAACAACCGATTAGCTTAGCCCAAAAGCCCGTAAAAGAAGGAGAAAACATCGTCAAAGGCTTGGAACTATCGGGAAAGGACCATCTCTTGTTCATTCAAGATAGCCAGAGTGGTAAATTAAAATGCTTTCCCAACTTAAAAACCATTGCCCTTAACGAAAGCCTGCATAGCCATAACTAAACTCGTTTGATCGATGAACCTAAAATCTAAAAACTATTGCGATAAACTTTAGCAACATTAGTAGAAGTATTGGTAAATTGAATTTTTCTTTTTCAGATGAATTCATAGAGTTTCAATCTCGTCATTTGGTTTTGAAGGAAGTTGGTTCTTCGGGAGTGAAGAAAATCAGCGAAGGAAAAGTCTTGCTCATTGGTTTGGGGGGGCTAGGGAGTGCGGCGGCTCTTTACCTCGTTCATAGCGGGATAGGGCATCTGGGGATCTGCGATCACGATTTAGTAGAATTATCTAACCTCGGTCGGCAAGCTGCTTATGACTTAAGCGACTTGGGAAAAGCAAAAACCACTGCAGTTGAAAAACTCCTCCAAAGCAAGAGTCCTCACACTAAGGTCGAAGTCTTCCCCCAAAAAATAACCCAACAAAATTTTGCTACCATCGCCCGGGAATACGAAATCGTTATTGAAGCCGTGGACGACAGCAAGACCAAGATAGACATCCACGACTTAGCCATCAAAAACGAAAAGGTTTTGGTTCATGCTGGAGTTTTGGGCATCAAAGGGCAGTTACTGACCGTTGTCCCTCGTAAGAGTGCTTGCCTGCGTTGTTTTTTTGAAGACCTTACTCCCCTTTCCGATTCGAGTTGTGCCAAGGACGGAGTTTTTGCTCCTTTGGTGGGAGTTTTAGGAAGCCTGCAGGCTGGAGAGGCATTAAAATACTTTTTAAGGGACTTGGATGAGCTTCAAATCAACCAATTGCTTCAAATCGATCTTTTTAGATGGCAGTTCAAAGTAATCTCGCAGCAAAAGAAGTGCCGCTCTTGTGCTTCCAGCCACCCTTAGCTACTACTTAGCCACTACTATTAGTCACCCTTATCCGCTACTAGACTCCAGCAAAAAAACCACTTTAAAACCGCTTTAATGACTAAATTTCTTTAACGTTTCTTTAAAGAAATTTAACGATTAAACTTTTTTAGAGTCAAAGAAGCTCGCTTTTTTAAACTCAGTTTTTTGCTCCCCCCTTTGCTTGAAGCAAACGAACTGGGGTTATATTTAAAGGAGCGATCCCTAGGATAACATGTTAGAATACGGGAGCATGGGTGTTTATCTGCATTTCGAATATCAATTTTGAACGAGAAGTAAAAAATGAAAAAAGTGACTTTTTTTTTAATGGCTTGCTGCTCTTGCTGTTATGGCTTGCTGGCTCAAGAGAACGTTGTTTTTAAAACTTTAAAAATAGGAGAGACTTTTACCATTCAAATCAACTTGGATTTTTCCGATGACATTTTAGTTTTATCTCGTTTGGAAAGCGATTTTTTCACTAATGTGAGTTCGACTAGGAGTCAAAATACCGTGGAGTTTAGTTTAACGGCTAGAAAAAGTGGTAAAACGATCATTTCAATCGATAACGTCTCGCAAGACTTGGTTAATTTTTTAACTTACCAAATAGACATAGAAGGACCTCGTAGCGAAGAAGCAAAATCCCAAAAACCCAAACGAAGCAACCAACTACTAGTAAGGGAGGCTTATTTAAAAGCCCAAGAGGTCATTGAAAGCAATCTATGGGAGCTAGCTGAAAAGGAACTAGCGGAGTTTAAAAGCAATTTTTCCGATGCTAAAAGAAACTACTGGCTATTGGTTAAAAACTTATATGAACAATACCAAAAGAATAACTTAACTGCTAAGGCTGATGAACTAATTAGAGAGTACTTGGAAGATAGCGACCAGTTTCCTTTTTTAGATGAAGCGAAACTATTACTAGCCCAAAAAGAACTCGCTGAGGGGAAGTGGAACGAGGCTTTGACACTACTTTTCGACATTAGCAAAACGAGCGCAGCTTACAAGCCATCTCTTTTGGAAAAGGGGAAAATCTATCAGCAGCAGGAGAAAAATAAAAGTGCCTTGAACGCCTATTTGGATTACTTATCCAGTAGCAAAGCAAGTGGTAAAACAAGTAGTGGGGGAAACGGGAGAGAAAGCTACTCCCTAAAGGAACTTCCCGAAGTCCTGATGGTGTTGTTGGAAGTGGGTAAAATTTACGAAACTCCTCCCATTAACGATTTTCAAAAGGCATTTCAATATTATCGCGAACTGTACGAGCGAGCGCAGGAGAACAATGATTTTGCCATGCAGGAAAGGGCCCTCAACCGGATAACTTTTTTAGAAAAGCATTATGTTAACATTAGGTAACTATGGGTAAGAGAAAAATATTAGTCACTTCAGCCCTTCCCTATGCCAATGGCTCTATTCACTTGGGTCATTTGATGGAGTACATTCAAGCCGACATTTGGGTTAGGTTTCAAAAGTTAAAGGGCAATGAATGCGTTTTTTTTTGTGCTGACGACACCCATGGCAGCCCCATCATGATAACTGCTAAAAAGAAAGGCATAGCCCCGGAAGATTTGATCGCTGAAAAAAAAATAGAGCATCTGGAGGATTTTGAGCAATTTGAAATTTGCTTCACTCATTACTCTTCCACCAATACTGAAATAAACCGAGAACTCTCCTATAAGATATATCACGCAATGCGGGAAAAAAACCACATTAAGACCAAAGTCATCGATCAAATGCATTGCGAGCATTGTCAAATGTTTTTGCCCGACCGTTTCATCAAGGGAGATTGTCCTAACTGCCAAGCAAAAGATCAATATGGAGACAGCTGTGAAAAATGCGGCTTCATTTACACCCCCAACGAACTTTTGAACCCCTACTGCGTAACTTGTAATAATGTCCCGAAAACCAAGAAAAGCGAGCATATTTTTTTCCAACTCAACCATTTCAAGGAATTCCTCCAAGAATGGCTGGAAAGCCACGTTAGCGAAGAAATGAAAAATAAACTCCTAGAATGGTTCTCGGGTGATTTGAAGGATTGGGACATTAGTCGCGATGCTCCTTACTTTGGTTTCTTAGTGCCTAATTACTCGGACAAGTATTTTTACGTTTGGATCGATGCGCCTATTGGCTACATTGCTAGTACGGAAGAGTGGCTTAGGAGCAAGTCAAGCGAAAAAAACTACGAGCATTATTGGAAAAATCAAGCTTATGAGATTTATCATTTCATTGGCAAAGACATCATTTACTTTCATTCTCTTTTTTGGCCGGCCATGCTGAACTGCGCTGATCTTTCCACTCCCCAAAAGATTTTTGCTCATGGCTTTTTGACCTTAGAGGGGCAAAAGATGAGCAAGTCAAGAAAAATTTTCATCAATGCTCGCGATTACTTAAAGTCGCTTTCCCCTCTATACTTAAGGTATTATCTGGCGGCTAAAATAACTCCTAGTTTGAGCGATATTGATTTAAACTTAAAAGATTTCGAAAACCGAATCAATTCCGAGCTAGTCGGCAAAATAACCAACTTACCTTCTAGGGCCATGAAGTTGTTAAAAAACAATTTCAATCTGCAGGTGAGCAAAATGTCTGCCGCGGGGCGGGAAATGAGGGAAGCAATGCTCCAGCAAAGAGAAGTCCTAAGCGACAACTACGAAAGCCGTAATTTTCTTAAAGTCGTTTTGAAAATAAGGGAACTGGCGGAGCAGAGCAATCGCTATTTTAACGAGCAGAAGCCCTGGGAGCTAGTCAAACAAGACTCTCACCAAGCTCAAATGGTCATCACTGATGTTTTGAATTTCTTTAGGATCATCAACATTTTTCTCACTCCCATCCTCCCCTCCTACTCTAAAAAAGTGGAAAAATTGTTCCTAGAAGAAAATTATACTTGGAAGCATTTAGATTACCCTTTAGAAGACAAAGCATTAAACGAATATGAGCATTTGCTCACTAGGATGAGCAAAGAGAGCCTATCCATATTGCTGAACTAAAACTTAAATCATTGGAGTTAAGTCATCACAGAAGAAAAACGATGGCGGGGAAAAATAGAATGATTAAAATTCTGATCACTTCCACCAACAAGAAAGGGACGACTCCTAGATAAATCTTTTCAAAGGGAATGCTGGGAATGGTTTTCTTGATGATAAAGAGGTTGAGCCCGACTGGGGGAGTTATTAAGCCGATTTCGATGACGATCAGCATCAAAATGCCGAACCAAATTTTTAACTGCTCGGGAGTTAAGCTTAAAAAACTACTTAAAAGGCTCTCGTCATGGCTGCTCGCTAGCTCCGTTAAGACGGGCAAGAAAAAAGGAACGAAAATGAGCACGATGGTGAGTGATTCTAAAAAGCAGCCTAGAAAAATCAAGAAGAGCAAAATCATTACAATGATGAGCCCCGGATTCCAGTCTAAGCCCGCTAGTAGCTCCACCAAATGAATGGGTAGGGTGGAGCGAGTGAAAAAACCCTTTAAAATTTCTGCTCCTAGCAAAATAAAATAAATCATAGCCGTGTAGTTGACCGTTGCTAGTAGGGATTTCTTCAATTTGCTTTTGGTGAGGGAATTTTTTTTTATTAAACCATAAACTAAAACGGCAAAGACTCCCACGCTAGCCGCCTCCACGGGGGAAAACCACCCAAAGTACATTCCCCAGAAAACTAAAAAAAAAAGCACTGCCACGGGAAGCAGGGCCTTTAAATGACTGATGAAAGAATGGCTGATGAAAGTTTCCCCGTTCGTTTTCGCCTGAGCCTTTGAAGCAGGGCTTGCGGAAGGGCCTCTTTTAGCGGACTTTCCATAAACGACCAAAGCAAAGAAAAATACTGCTAAAGCAGCGGGGAAGATGGCAGCCTTAAACATTTTGATCACTGATATCTGCACTAAGGCGGCGTAAATGATTAAAACAAAAGAAGGAGGGATGAGTATCCCCAAAGTTCCCCCCGAAGCAATTATTCCGCTGATCAAGTCACTTTGGTAACGATATTTTTTCAATTGCTGGAAAGCCACTTTGCTGACGGTGGCGGTAGTGGCTAAAGAAGATCCCGAGATCGTCCCTAGGCAGGCGGCTGAAGCGATGGTGGCTATGCCCAGTCCTCCTCTAAACTTTTTTAAAAAAAAATTCATTCCCCTGAACAAATCTTTGCTTATGCCGAGTTCCTCGGCTAAGTAGCCCATTAAAATAAACAGGGGGAGTATGGATAAATGGTAACTAGAAAAAAAATTCCACAAAAGCGTCTTATACTGCAGGAGGTAATGAGTGAACTGAAAATGCGGAGTCGTCTCTGCCAGCATCGCATTACCCAGCACGCCTACGAAAACCATGCTCAAATAAACTGGGAAGCGAATTAAAATCAAACCAACGAGCACGAAGAAGCCGATTAGCCCGATTAACGCTGCGCTAGTCATCGGGAGAACGCTCGAAAAAATCAATGACGATCACCCCTAACCAAAGCAACAGGGAAAATAACAATGGAGCATAAAAATACCAAAGCCTTAGTCCCAAGATGTTGGAAAGAAGATCGTCTGCTCTAGTCTGCAGTAAGCCTAGAAAATTGAAAACGATGAAAAAGGAACTTACGGTTATGAGAAAAACTTTAACCACTGCAGTGGTGGTTTTTTTGAAATCAGTAGAAAGATAAGGCTGCAGAATATCCACCCTCAAATGAGTTTTCCTCAGCTCCCCATAAGGAACGCTCATCGCCACCGCCATGCCCATGAAAATACCCACCAAATCTTCCAAACCGGTTAGGGGGCTAGCGAAAAGGAAGTTACTCAAAACGCTAAAAACCGTCAAGAAGACAATGGCTAAAAAAAATCCTCCGCCTAAATAAGCCCACCATTTAACCAATGCTTGAAAAGAAGTTATGACCCTGTTCACTTGATGCTAGCCTAACTTTAACGGACACTCATTAAATGACACTTATTAACAGACACTTATTAAATGAGGCTCAACTGGTCAGGGAGTGAATTTCTTGACGCTTTTTTTGGCGGCTAATAGCAACTGCTGAGCCTTTTCTCGTTCGTTTTCTGGAAAGCTACTGAGCCATCTTTCGTCCAAAGCTTGGGCTTTCTCATCGAAAGTTTTCCAAAAAGCGTCGCTTAGTTCCATTATTTCACCGCCAGAGGCAATTTGGGCTTGCTCGCCTTTCGCTTCGGCTTCTTCCCAGAGTCTAGCGATGGTTTCAGCGATGTTTTTATGGGAGTTGTCTTCCATTATTTTTTTTAAATCTTCGGGAAGTTGGTTGAATTTGGCTAAATTCATGGCTAAAAGAAAAACCGAAGTGCCCAGCCTGCGATTGTTAATCCCTTTGACCGATAAATTGGATAATTCGGGAATCTTTAAAGTTAAAGCGATTTCAAAGGGGATTAATGCTCCTGCGATGACCTGCTTAGCAAGCGACTGAGGTATATCGGGGACTGGCATCCCTACCGCATGAGCGTCCAGCATTTCGAGCATCCAAGCCCCAGTCCTAGAGGGAGTTCTAATTTTCAAACCGGCAAAATCGTTGAAATCTCCCATTTTTCCCGTGAAATCTTTGCCAAAGTGAAAGGAGTTCCCCGAATGGGTGTGGAGCAGTAAAACTTTAATGGCTTGGAAATCGTCTTGTAAAAGCGGAAGAGTTTCCTGCAGGGCAAGGGTGGTAGCCAGAGCATTGCCATGGTGGACCGTGGGAAGTTCAAACACTTCCGTCAGGGGAAAAACTCCCGGGGTGTAGCCGATTAAAGTCCAAGCGATGTCCACCACTCCGTCTCTAACTTGGTTGTAGAGTTCGTTTGGTTTTCCGCCTAGAGTCATGCTGGGGAAAATAACGAAGCGTATTCTATTCTTCGACTCTTCGGTTATTTTTCTGCTCCAAGGAGCGAGGAAACGCTTATGAGTAAGGGAATCGGGGCTCAAAAAATGTTGAATGGTGAATTCGTAAGTTTCTTCTTGGCTCTTTTTCTCGGTATTTTCTTGGTTGCTTTGATAAAGGATGAAGTACATCAATGCTGCGATAACGAAAACGATGATGATTAAGCGATTGTTAGTCAATAAAATCTTTCTCCCTAAAAAGCTAAATAAGGGTATAATGGTTAGAGTGCTGGACTGTACGAGTATAGCATAGGAAAAATTTTGCTTAAGTGATTTTTTTGATGAATTTTTATTGGGTAATCTTAAAGGTATTGATCGTAGCCGTTGCTTTCTTTCCTAGGGAATTAGAAGCAGTGACTTACAGCCCCGACCGAGAGGTCGTGGTTTGTTTCGTGGTGAAAAAGAGTGGTAGGAGCTATTTCTACAGCGAGGGAGAAGTTTACCAAGCGGGAGGCACGCTCTTAGGAAGAACCAAGACTGGCTGCATTGTTTTACCGAAAGACTCCTCTAAAAAGGTGACTTTGAGATTTTATCCCGATGAGACCAAAAAGCATGGGCAGTTTTTTCAATACCAAGGTGTAACTTTAAACGGGAATAAAAATTTTCATCTCACGGCGAAACAACATCGCGATTTCAACAAGTTGGTTTCCGGTGGTGATTTGAATTCTTTTAGGATTTGCTTCATCAAAAGTAGGACCGCAAACTCGTTCGTCTATTACGATTCTGGCAAAGTTTACAGCGATGATGATTTGATTGGCGAAGTTAAAGAAGGCTGCCTTGACGTGAGCAAAAACATCTGCCGGAATAGAACGACTTTGAAATTCTATCCCGATAAGTTGACTAGGTTTAACACTTCCTTTACGTATCGCAATGCCAATACTTGTAGGGACGGTGACTATAAGATAGGTTCTAAAAACTACGCTAACTACGTGAAATTTGCTACGGCAGTCCCTTACGTTGAGAACGTGGACATTAAAAATGAATATTTCAAAAACCTAGCTAGAGAGCTCACGAAAGATTGTCCCGATCAAGATAGGAATTGCTTGATTTTTAAAGCGTATCGCTATGTGGTGAAGAACCTTAGGTACATTCACGACAGGGTTGGCATCGGGCAAGAAGATCAAATCATTTCGCCATTAAACACCATCAAGAGGGGTGGTGGGGACTGCGAAGACTTAACGGGGGTTTTGAACAGCATTTTAAGTGCCTTAAACGTGCCTAATTACGTAGTTCTAACTCACCGCCATGCCTATTCGCTGGCCTGTGGAATTGACGCAGAAAAAATGAATGCCTTGATCATCAACGGCCTCGTTAAAGAATCAGTGACGGAAAAAAAAGTTACTTTGAAAGGGCAATCGGTGGTTTGGTATTCCACTAGTTTCAATAATCGTTTGGACAAAAGCACTGTGCTAAATTTAACGAGTGATTCCCCGATTGATTTTTATTTCGTGCCGAACACGAGGGATTATCGCAATTTATACAACAATCGTCCCATTGCCTTGGTGAACGACTGCTTCGCTAAAAACACTAAGTCCATCGCCGGCAAGCGTTGCGCAACAACTAACAAGGATATTCATTTGATGTTTTACAACCCGCTTAAAAAACCCGCTAAAGTGAACTTTCGTGCTGTTACCAAGTATTATGCTTTCTCAGGCGATCGTCCTAAACTGAGCCTAATAACTCACAAAAATGAAAAATGCATACTCCTAGAGGCTACCTTAGACGACTCTGGTTATCCGGGATTTGCTAATCAAAGGGGAAGAGAAAATTTAGCTATCAACCCTAAAAGCTGGGAGTGGTTTATTTTTTAGCCTCATTTTCTAAATAAGTGAGGGTTATGTTGCCCTGATCGTCTTCTACCAAGGCGCTAAGCGACTCCACCCAATCTCCTGAATTGTAGTAATAATAGTTGCCAATTTTCTTTATGCTCGGGCTATGGGTGTGGCCACAGATGATCCCCTTATAGCCGTTGGTCTGACATTCAGCGATCAAAGATTTCTCGTAGTTAGAAATCATGTTGACTGCTTGCTTTACTTTACGCTTAGCGTATTTAGAAAACCACCAAGGTTCTAGTTTTAGGCTTCGGCGAAGAAAATTTAAAATGCGATTCAAGAAAATGAGGATGCCGTATAATTTATCTCCAAAAACCGCGATCCATTTTTGATAGCGAGTAACTAGGTCGTATTGATCTCCATGAATGACCAAGTATTTATTTCCTTTTGATTCATAAACGTATCTGTCGGTTATGGTCAAGTTATGAAAATGAAGATTTTCCTTCAAATGTTTCCGCAAAAATTCGTCGTGATTACCGGTTAAATAAACCACTTGACAGCCGTTTTTGACTAAATTCAAAAGATAAAGGATTAAATCAGTGTAAGTTGCTTCCCAGTAAAAGTTTTTTTTTAATTGCCACCCATCAAATAAGTCGCCAATGATGAAGAGTTTGCCGCAATGGTTGTGCTTTAAAAAATTGAGCAAGTCTTGGCTTTTAGCCCTTTTAGCCCCTAAATGAACATCGGAAATCCAAATCGTTTTGTATTTATTGACTTTCTTGTCCGGATTATTCATCATCAAGAGCAAAATCATTAAAAATGATTTTGGTTTTTTCAAGAGTCTTACAAACGACTGCTTTTAAGACTCCCCTTTCGTAAAAAAAATTGTAACCTAATTTCATCGCATTTTGTAAGAACAAAAAATTTCCATTTTTCAAATGACGAACGGAGTCCTCTATAGGATTAACGACAATTGGATTATGGGGAATGAGATTTTTTAAAGATAAAATTTTATTTTCTAAAATCGCCCAATCGCTCTTCGTTTGCCTATGAGTAAAACTACTCGCATCTTTTAAAGAAAAATCGCCGATCTGCAGCCGTTTTAATTTTAAGGTAGTGGCGTGGTGCTTCAAAGCATTCGCCAAATCTTTCACCAAGACTCTCACGTAAGTTCCCGAGCTGCAGGTTAGCTGCAGAGTTAGCTGCTGCTTTTCCAAGTCCCACTTTTCGATGCCAATGTCCGTTAGCTTTATTTTTCTCCTAGGCAAATGAACCATTTTTCCTTCCCTCGCTAATGAGTAGGCTTTTCTCCCCTTGACTTTTACGGCGGAATAAGCAGGCGGAACTTGCTCCGTCTCTCCTAAAAATTTCTCTTTGATGAAATGACTTAATTTCTCCTCTTGAATGGTGAGTGGGGAATCTGACCTAGCGACCACTTCGCCCGTGTGATCCAAAGTGTCGGTTTCTGCTCCGAATTGGACGACGACTCGATAGACTTTCTTTAAGTTTAAAAAATAACTCTGCAGCTTAACCGCCCTACCCAGTAAAATTATCAATAGCCCCTCAGCAAAAGGATCCAAAGTGCCGCTATGGCCTATTTTGAGTGGGAAAATCGCTTTTTTAAGCTTCCTTATTTGATCGTAGGAACTCTCATGAATCGGTTTATTAACCAACAAAACTCCCTCTCTTAGCGACTCGTTCACGGCTACTTCTTTATTTTCTTTGGTTGGAAGGAATTTTTTTTTTTTTCTTAAACGAAATTATGAACCCAATGGGATTCTAGCCAGTAAAAGTTACCGCTCAACAACGAAGTTTGCTTTATCAAAGTTTGCTTTGTTTACGGAGTTATGATTTAAGGCCTTTAAATTTATGTTGCCAGTTGCGATGCCTTCTATTACTTCGCTGTAGAGCACGTGTTCTAGTTGAATGACTTTCTTGTTTAAGCTAGTTGGCGTTTCAAATTTGGCGATTGAGGTTTTCTTTTGAGCGAGGATTCTCCCAGTATCAATGCCTTCGTCGACTAAATGAACGCTGCAACCAGTTTCCTTTTCCCCATTTCTAATCGCTCGCTCATGAGTGTTTAGCCCCTTGTACTTAGGCAAAAGAGATGGGTGGATGTTGATGATTTGATTTAAAAAAGCATTGATAAATTTGCCTTTCACGATACGCATGAAGCCGGCTAGGCAAATCAAATTAACTTTCCTTGCTTTGAGAAAGCGAATATAGTTTTCCTCTGCCTCATCAACCAACTTGGTCTTATAGCAGCCCGGAGGCAAATAGACGCTCTCTACTCCATAGCGCAAAGCCTTCTTAAGCCCACTGGCTCTCTCTTGGTCGCTAACAACGACTCTAATATTGAGATTGGGATGTCTTTTTTTAGCAAAAAAACGCAAGATGGCTTCCATGTTAGAACCACCACCAGAAATTAAAATTCCTACATTAAACACCTTCATCGAAAAAATCCTATTACCAACTATTCCAAAATTCCAAACCGCCAAGGCGTTGTTTAGCCACTTTTTTTAGCCCCTTCCTACGGTTATGCTATATAATAATAATAATTATACTATGCGCCTGCGTTGAATGTGTGGGTGAAGTTGTCTTGTATCTCGTTGGTCAAAAGCTAAATGAAAGCAATGAATTTTAAGTCCGTATTGAGCCAGTTTTCTAAGAAAGAAATAAAAAGCAAAATCTTCTCAAAAACTTGGAAGCAAGTACAAGAGGCTTTGAATAGGGCTGGGCAAGGTAGCCTAGATGACTTCATGGCTCTAGTCTCCCCTGCCGCTGAACCTTTCTTAGACGAAATGGCCAAAATCAGTTTTGACTTGACGAGGAAGCGATTCGGTAACAACGTTAATTTGTTCGCTCCCGTATACCTGTCCAATGAATGCAGCAACATCTGCACTTATTGTGGGTTTAGCTACAACAACCCTTTGGTTAGAAAAACCCTAGAGAAGAAAGAAATGCTTAAGGAAATCAACGTTTTGAAGAAAATGGGTTTCGATAACCTCGTGCTGCTAACGGGAGAGAACGCTAAAAAAGTAGGAGTGAACTATTTCAAAGAGGCTGTTCCTTTGTTTAAAAAGCATTTTAATTTTTTAGCTTTGGAGGTTCAACCTTTGGATGAAGCGGACTATGCTACGCTCATCCATTTAGGGGTCGACTCTGTCTTAGTGTATCAAGAAACTTACGACCCAGAAAAATATAAAATTTTCCACCCTAGGGGGAAAAAGGCAAATTTTGACTATCGGTTAGCAACTCCGGAAAGGTTGGGAAATCAAAAAATAACTAAAATGGGTTTGGGAGTTTTGTTAGGCTTGGATGATTGGCGAATCGACAGTTCCTTCTGTGCTATTCACTTTAATTTCTTAAAAAAAAAATATTGGCAAACTCAATTTTCCATTTCCTTTCCTAGACTGAGGCCAGCAAGTCATGTTCGTAGCCAATATGAAGTGATAACGGAGAAAAACTTGCTGCAGCTAATTTTCGCTTATCGCTTGTTTGACGAAGATTTGGATTTGAGTCTATCGACTAGGGAAAGCGAGAAATTTCGTAACGCCGTAGTTCCCTTTGGAATAACTAGCATGAGCGCTGGCAGCAAAACCAATCCCGGAGGCTATGCCTGCACTGAAAAATCTTTGAAACAGTTCGAAATCTCCGATGAAAGATCCCCTCAAGAAATAGTTCAAATGCTAAAAGCGAAGAACTTGGAATCCGTCTGGAAAGACTGGGACCGAGAACTTAACTTGGAAAGAGCTACCTCAACCTAAAAAGCCGACGAAATTAGTTACTTGAGCGACTTTAAAATGATCTCGGTCATTTCTTGGAAGGGGTTTGCTATGTTGAATTTTTTAGCGATCTGCAGGAGTTCTTTTTTCCTTGCCGCGTGAAAATTGGGATTTTTCAAATAATTGCTAGCGATGGCGGCGAGTTTTTTTTCGTTAAAGTCTTCATTCATTAATTCTTCGGTGACTAACTTTTCCTCATAGACGTTTATCGTTCCTATGTAAGGCGTGTAAATCATTAGCTTGAAGCGAATTAGCCATTGATAAATCCAATACGAGATGGGGTCGAGCTGATAGGCAATGACGTGCGGAGTTCCCATGAAACTAGCTTTTAAAGTCGTAGTGCCTGAGGTCGCAAAAATAAAAAATGATTTTTTAATGATGTGATCGGAATAAGCGTGAAAAATGGGAATTTTTAAATCAAGTGCTTTTAACTGCTGAGTGATGTAGGGTCTAAACTCTTCGTGAGCTAACGAGATGATAAACTCAACTTCGCTATGGCTCTTCATGATTAATTTAGCAGCTTTTAGAAAAATGGGAGTGTGCTTCTTGATTTCCAAAAGCCGACTACCGGGAAAAATGGAGATGGTTTTTTTAGCGTTATTGAACCAATTGGCGAGGGAACTTCCCTTCCTAGGTGCGGAAAACAGTTCGTTTTTAAAAATGTAATGATAAGGGTGACCGATGTAATGGGCGGGGAATTTCTTTTCTCGGTAAACGAAATAATCTTTTTCAAAGGGGCAAAATATCAAATCAAAGCATTTCATTTTCCGCAAGACTCCCCGCCCAAAAGTGAAAACGGGCGGAGGAAAGAAGTAAATGGTTTTGAGGTTGTTTTTCTTGGCTATTTTTCCCAAGGGGATATTCACTCCTTGCCCATCAACGGCTAAAAAAACATCAATTGCTTGCTTTTTTGCTTGCCTTGTTAATAAATAGCGTTTAAACCATTTAAGAAACCTTAAGTAAATGAAAAAGTTTCTCACATTGCCAAAAACCCCTATGTTGCTTAGCGTCACTAAGTCATTGATGATTTCAACGTTTTTAGCTTTAATTCTTCTCACTTCCTCGCCAGCAATGCAGAGAAAATGAAATTTACCAGGATAATGGGAGTTTAAATAACGAATGAGAAAAGCAGCAATGTGATCAGCAGAAACCTCTAGGCAAGAGATGAGGACATTAGTGCTCAACTTTTTTCTGGATGACTGCCATGAACTCGTTCTGACAGACCAAAGTGTTTCCCATTACTATTTCACCGGCGTACTTGTTGAAAGCATTGGATTTTCTTAAAAGTTTGATTTTTAATTCCAAAACATCGCCCGGAACGACTATTTTTCTAAACTTGACTTTGTCAATGCTAGCAAAATAAAAATCGCTCTTGGAATCGGAATTGGTGGTGAGATAATGAAAGGCAGCCAACTGAGCTAGCGCTTCTACTTGGAGGACTCCCGGCATGACGGGATTGTTGGGGAAATGGCCGGGGAAAAAAGGTTCGTTAAAAGTGACGTTTTTAATCCCTTGGGCATCTTTTTCGCTCAAATGAGTAACTTTATCCAGTAATAGGAAAGGATAATAATGAGGTAGTTTTTTTAACACGTCTTTTATCCCATACTCTTTTTTGCTATTTTCTACGTTGTTTTCCATGTCATTTCCTTTTGGTGTTTTTCTTGTGCTGTTTTTTGCCTCCAAGCAAGGCTATGGTAACATATTTTCTGAAAAAATGTTCAATTTTTCACCATCTAGCTCCTAACAATGATACAATTGAGATTATGGTTCTCATTCGATACTTTTTAGCAGTTGCTTTGCTTGCCTTTAGTTTGAACGCCGAAGTAGTGGCTGAAATAGGCAAAACCAAAATAACCTTGCAGGACTTTCAAGAATACGTTGATGTGCAGAAGTTCATCGCCAATACGAAATCTTTTGATGCTCTCGTGAAAGAAAAAAAAACCGATAAAAGTAAATTTTTAAACAATTACTTAGATCGGAGGATTTTGCTACTTGGGGCTGAGGGAAAAGGCATAAACGTCAGTACTCCCTTCGTTGAGAAAAAATACCAAAGCGAACATTTGAATTGGATTAGGCAAATTTACGTCATAAAAAACGTTAACTTAGCTAATAGCGAAATAACCGAGAGCGATATGAAAAAAATTCATAAAAAATATGGAAATAACGATAAATCGTTTAAGCAGTTAAGCAGAGAGGAAAAATCTCGGTTGGTTCAATTCGTCCTGTTGGATAGGTTTAAAATTGCTAAAGAAAAATATAAGAAGAAGTTAGCAAGAAAATATAAAGTTTCCAAAAAGAGAATAACCGCTGAAGTAGTGGCTAAAGTGGGCAATGAGCAAATCACTCAAAGCGACTTAAGGGGGTTGCTGGAGGTTGAACTCAATAAAGTTCAATTGAACTTAGAGCAAGTAGAGAAGAATAACCCCAAGGAATACAAGAGAATAGCCAAAAATGCCTTGGAAGAGTTGATATTCAATGCTTTGGTTGAAACGGAGATGAAAGAGAGCAATTTTCTAAATCAAGCCATTGTCAAAAAAGTTTTAGCAAGTTACAAGGAGCAACTCGCCATTGAACATTTCATAATTCGGGAGTTAATTTCTCGTTTTGAGATTTCTCCTGCTAGTTTGGACAATGCCTTTAGAGAGTTATCGGGAGTGAACCCCAATATCAAGCGACTGCTGCCTTCCGAGCAAGAACGCGTCTTGCGGAGGTTCATACTGCAAAGAAAGCAACCGGAGATTCTATCTGCTTACTTGAATGAAAAAAAAGAAGAGATTTTAATCACCAAGAACAAAAGATTACTTGATAAGATAATCTAAAATAAATTACCTTTTTCTGCTATTTGATGTTATATTTACCTTGCTGGGTTATGTTTTTCGTAAATTCGCTTTGACCTACGCTTTTAAAAAATTATGAAACTAAACAAGTTAATTCACGTTGCTCTGTTCTTGGGCATTTGTTTTGCTGCCACTCAAACCATTGCTCAACTAGGAAAAACTAAAATATCGTTAAGTCAATTTCAAAACTACATTGACGTGCAGAAGTTTATCACTGATAGAGAATCAGTGGGCGACTTGCTTAAGCAGCAGAGGATTGATTTGAATAACGTTTTAACTCGTTATTTGGATCAGCAGATTTTATTGCTAAACGCTAAGAAAAAGGGCATTGATGCGAATAATTCCCTCGTGAAGCAAAGGTATGATCAGACTCATTTGAAATGGATTGGGCAAATTTATACCCTCAAGAACGTTGATTTACCGAGCAACGAAGTGAAGGAGAGCGAGCTTAGGGCCATTTACAGGCAGTACAAGAAGGGAAATAAATCCTTTGAAGCGCTAAACGATCAGGAAAAATCTGGTTTATATCGCTTGGTTTTGCTGCAGAACCTGCAGAAGGCTAGAACAAGCTACCAGAAAAAACTAGAGAAGAAATACAAGGTTTCTCGCAGAAAAATAAATTCCAAGTTGGTTGCCAAGGTGAGCGGGCAGGACATCACTAGAAAGGATTTGGATGCTATTTTGGAAAGCCAATTGGCTAACTTTGGCCTCACGATTGAGCAGGCTAAGCAAAACAATCCCAAGCAGTACGACAAGATTGTCAACGAAGCTCGCGAGGAACTCATATTTGACAAACTAATTCAGTTGGACATGAAGAAAAACAACTTTCTCAAGAAAAAGTTAGTGAAAGAAGCCTTAAATGGCTATAAAGAGCAGCTCGTCATTGAGACGTTCATGCAGTTGGAGATAATTCCTAAGATTGAGATCTCTGACAATGAGTTGGATGCAGCGTTCCAAGAATTATCTAGGAATAGGCCGCAGATTCAACAATTGGTCCCGACTGAGCAAGAAAAGGTATTACGCAGGTTTATTTTTCAAAGAAAACAGCCTCAAATACTCTCTAATTATTTAACGGAAAAGAAAGAAGAAATCATCATCAAAAGGAATAAAGATCTGTTAACTAAGATAACTTGAAGCCAGATCTCGATGATTTAATTCAGAGATAAGCGAGTTGGAAGAATTAGCTAGTTTAAGGGATCAGGAATATTTTAGGAAAGGTATCGTTGAGATTATCAACAACAAAAATCCCGGGTATGTTCCTGCTTACGGGAGTCCGATCAAGAATGGAAAGGGGATATTATTTAAGTTTGAAGACTTTAAGGAAATCATTGAGAGTTATAACATCCTCATTAACTTGAGGAGTTTGCCTGCTAAGTTTTTAATTAAAATTAAATATAGTCCTATTTCCTTGTTTAGAAAATGGATATTCATCCTGACGGATGAGGGCATGGAGGAGAAAAAAGCAACTCCGCATAACATTTTTAAAAAAGAATATTTTCTCTTAGCGATCAACGATGAATTCAACTTCTTTCCCATTAGTTCCAACATAGCTCATGAAAATTTCTTGCTTAACCTCTACAACAACAAATCAGTGGAAGAGTATAATTTATCGTTTCAAACTTTTTTCACCGATGTTAAAAAAATGGTTTTATTCAAGGATTACTCTAAAAGAAAAGTATTCACTCTTAATATTCCCAAGGAATTTAACATTATTAAAGGTCGTCCGTACAACGTTAAAGTGAGCGTGATTAAGAACCTCAAGGGGGCTCGGTTTAAGTTGAAAATCAATGGCAATAAAATAGAGCATTTGATTCGTTTTAGTAGTTCTAGTAGGATTGGGGTGGGGGCTAGTTCTGCCAAGGGTTTAGTTAAAAAAGAAGCGGGGTTAATTGGCGAAGAGAAGAATTTGACCATTAATACCTTTAGAAAGGAGGTGATTAAAACCCTCAAGGAAAACCATGCTCGCGAAAGTAAGACTAATAAATTTGCTAATATTTCGCTGGGGAGGATTAATCGGATCATGGTCTTGGTTAACTTATCGCAAAAATATAAAAACAAGAAAATCAAAATGATTTTCGATGAAATGAGCGAGACTTTAAAAATTTACAACGAAGATGAAAAATTAGTTAAATCGTTTATGATCTCTTATTCTCCTAAAAGCAATTGGCTGGAAAAAATTAAAAGCAAATAATTATGTTCGTTAACCCAGAAGAAAATAAAAATTACAATTCCGAAGAAATCAAAGTTTTAGAAGGATTAACTGCGGTTAGAAAAAGACCCAGCATGTACATTGGATCTACTGACAGCAAGGGGCTTCATCAATGTGCTTATGAAGTGATCGATAATTCCATTGATGAAAATTTGGCTGGGTACTGCGACCACATAGTGGTTAAACTCTTAAAAGACGATTTTATCTCCATAGAGGACAATGGGCGAGGCATTCCCGTGGATATTCACGAAAAGTATGGTATTAGTGCCCTTGAAGTGGTTACGACAAAACTTCATGCGGGGGGTAAATTTGATAAAAACAGTTACAAGGTATCTGGCGGTCTGCATGGGGTGGGAATTTCTTGTGTTAATGCTCTAGCGGAAGAGATGAAACTAGTTATTAACCGAAATAACAAAAAGTACCAGTTGCTTTTAAGTAGGGGAAAAATAGTGGAAGCCACTAGGGAAATTGGCGCTAGCGACAGCACGGGGACTTACATAAAATTCAAGGGTGACAGGGAAATTTTCGAGACGATAGAATTTGATTTCACCATTATTTCCAATCGCTTAAGGGAGTTGGCTTTTTTAAACAAAAACTTGAGGATAGAGATTCACGATTTAAGAAATGAAGAAAATCCTAAAAGCGACATTCATGAATTCAAAGGGGGATTGGTTTCTTTCATTGAATTTTTAATCAAAGGCAAAAAAGTGGTGCATAAGAACCCCATTTTTTTTCAGTTTCAAAAAGACGAAAATTTCGTAGAAGTTGCTTTTCAATACCACCAAGGCTATAGCGAGGCCATTTATTCTTACGTCAATAACATTAATACTAGGGAAGGTGGGACTCATGTGATGGGCCTTAAGCTGGCGCTTAGCAAAGTTTTCAATCATTTTTACGATAAAAACAAAGCTCTCCAGAGAAAAAGCAAAATTAGTTTAAACTCGGAAGACACGAGGGAGGGAATAATTGCCATTATATCGATTAAAATTCCCGAACCGCAGTTTGAAGGACAAACCAAGAACAAGTTGGGGAATTCTTTTATTCAAAGCTTAGTGCGAGAAAACTTGGTGGAAGAGATGATTCGTTATTTTGATCTGCATAACGATGAAGTAGAAGTGATTTTAAACAAAATCGTTTCCACTGCTTTGGCTAGAGAAGCAGCGAGAAAAGCGAGGGAGCTCACTAGGAGAAAAACTGCTTTAATGAGCGACACTTTGCCGGGCAAACTCAGCGACTGCAGCGATAAAAACGTGGAAAACACTGAACTTTACTTAGTGGAAGGGGATTCTGCGGGTGGGAGTGCTAAATCGGGAAGGGACAGGTTTTTTCAGGCTATTTTGCCCCTCAGGGGGAAAATGCTCAACGTTGAAAAGAGCAAAATAGATAAAGTGATTAACAACGATAAACTTCAGCCGGTCATAGCGGCTTTTGGAGCTAGCGTGGACAAAGATTTCGACATCGCTAAGCTGCGTTATGGCAAAATCATAATCATGGCGGATGCTGATGTTGATGGATCTCATATAAGGACTCTACTACTAACTTTCTTTTTTCGTTATATGCATGATTTGTTTGTTCATGGAAAAGTTTATCTGGCTAGACCTCCTTTATACAAGTTATCTCATAACAAGAAAGTTAATTATGCCTTCAATGACTTGGAAAAAGAAGCCTTGCTTAGAGAAGAGTACCCTAATGTTTCGCCTTACATTCAAAGGTATAAGGGATTGGGGGAAATGACGGCTGAGCAACTTTGGGAAACCACCATGAACCCTGAGACGAGGAGCCTCATAAAAGTGGATTTAAACGATGCTTTAGAGGCTGATAAAATGTTTTCTATTTTGATGGGAGAGGAGATTGAACCTCGAAAAAATTTCATTTACAAATATTCTCAAGAAGTCACTAACCTCGATGTTTAAGTGAAGATCGTTTCTGGGAAGTTAGCTAATCAACCCATTATTTTCAACAAAAAATCCTCGGTTAGACCAACGGGAGCCATTGTTAGGAAGTCCTTGATGGGGACGCTGAAAAACGATTTGAGCCAAGCGTTTTTTTTAGACCTTTTTGCTGGCACTGGGATGGTGGGCATGGAGGCTTATTCCAATGGAGCTAGTTACGTTGGTTTTTTAGAAAAGGATTTTAACCTCCATCGTTTGCTCCTGAGGAACGTCGAGAAATATACCATACCGAGTTTAATCGTTAAGGGAGACTACGGTGCTAAAATGAAATTTTTTGCTAAAAAAGCCCTTATCTTTGATTTTGTTTTCATAGATCCCCCCTACTCTTTCACTGATTATGAAAAAGTAACCACTTTGGTTTTGAAATTAGCTTTACTTAAAAAAGGGGGCTTGATCGTCATAGAAAAAAAAAAAGCAACGAGAGGAGGAACGAGAGGAGGAACGAGAGGAGGAACGGGTTTAACGGAGGGCTTTCAAGCTATCAACCAATTGAAGGGAATAAAAACTAAAACCTTTGGAGGAACGAGTCTGGAATATTATCGAAAATATTAAAAGACATGAAAAAATTAATTTATCCATTTATTTGTGGAATAAATTTTAAAAAAAATTTTGACTTTAATTTTTTTTAAATGATAGTAGACTAAAAGGCGATTCATTCGGGGTTTATCGTTATTCGTTATTCGTTTATCATGCGGGGAAGTTTAAAATTTTTTTTCGTTTTTATTGGGCTCTTCTTCCATTACCTCTCCGCTCAAGTCAATGACGAAATCTTACCCGATGAATTTTTTTCGAAAATCACCAACTCTCAAATCACCAATCAAAGCGAGAATCAAAGTTCCACTAACGCGGTAAAGCAAGCAAACGAAACTAAAAAAACCGCTGCTAAGACCTTGAGTGCTAAAAAATTTTTAGTCTCTTTGGGGGGTGGGGTGGTTTTTGCCGGCGACGGATTCACTTTGTTTTCCGTTCCCGTAGGCTTTGAATGGAGGATAGCTAGTTATTTTGGCTTGGGAGCACAATTTTATTTTCTGCCTACTCTTGGAGAGGATTTTAGCTATTTTATCCAATTAAGGGCTTCGGGAAACATTGCTTTCGCCAAATTATTTGAGGCCTATGTTGCTTTTGGAATTAATTACAACGGTTTCGAAACTCCTGAAATACGAGGAAATTCGTGGAGCTGGTCCATATTGGGAGGCATTCGCTACGATGCTTTCAAAAATTTTGGAATCTACGCTGAAGGTGGGTTCCCGGGTTTCATCAACGCTGGCGGTTATTATCGATTTTAGCTTTGAGGCGAGATCGCTCTCTGCTGTTCAACTTAAGAAGGGGTAACTTTTAATATCTTCTAGGGGGGGGAGTTCTTTTAAATCGTTTAGCCCGAATTGCTTTAGAAACTTATCAGTGGTTTTAAACAATGAAGGGTTGCCGGGACTTTTCTTCTTACCGGCAACGAAAATCAATTTTTCCTCCGATAAATTTTTTAAATAAACAGTGCTGCTCACTCCACGAATGTCGTCAATTTCCGCTTTAGTGATGGGCTGCTTGTAAGCAATGATGCCTAAAACCTCCAAAGTCGCCGTTGAGAGTTCTTTTTTTTTCGCCTGATAATGTTCTAAAATGGGACTAGTGAATTTTTTATCGATGAAAAGTTCATATTCCTTTTTCTTTTTAACGATAGAAAAAATGGACTTGGCTTCAGCAAAATTTTCGTTTTTCACCCTCACTAACTCAGCCAACTTTTTAGCGTTCACTTTAAGTAAGTTCATGATTTTTTTCTCCGAGACGGGTGCCCCTTCTAAAACCAAAATAGCCTCTAATTCTTTAAGTTTACGAATCAATGGGTTTGTCTTTAAGAAAAATTATGCTGGATCTTAAACTTAGCGAGAATCATTCGGGGGTTTCTCTTGCTTGAAAATTTTCATAGAAATAAACGACCACTTGCTCATCATCGAAAAAATTAATCGATTCAAAATCCTTAATGACAAGTAGCCTCTGAGAAAATTCTTCATTACCATCGCTTTGCTCTTTAAGAAAATTAACTACTTCAACCAAATTACCTTCAACGAAATTTTCCTTGGCTTCTTCGCTAAGCAACTCTTTGAAATTATTTAATCTAACTTTATAGCTATTCTGGTCCTGCACGCAACTAAAAATAGCAAAAGCTAAAAACAAAAGAAAAATAGCGATAACTCTCTCAACAAACATTTTTTTAAGGAACATTTTTTTTAAGGAACTAAAATGGGAAAGATTTCATTTCTCTAAAGGAATCTTATCATAATTTCGCTAATCTTGGAAATTCATTTTCCCCTATCTTTAAATCACCTGTTGTAATCAAAGGCATCCCTAATAGCCTCTCCAATGAAGACCAATAAACTCAGCAAAATCGATAAAGAGAAAAAGCCAGTTAGTCCCAGCCAAGGAGCCTGCAGGTTATTCCTTCCTTGGTGAATTAATTCTCCTAGCGAAGGCGTGGGAGCAGGAAGACCAAAGCCCAAAAAGTCCAAAGCAGCTAAAGTCGTGATCGAGGCACTGAGGTTAAAGGGTAAAAAAGTCAGGGTAGCCACCAAGGCATTGGGCAGGACGTGGCGAAAAATGATGGTGAGATTTCCTATTCCCAAGGCTTTAGCAGCATTAACGTAATCGTAGTTTCTAGTCTTTAAAAATTCTGCCCGCACAAATCCCACGTAACCCATCCAACTAAACAAACTCATGATCAGGAGAAGCCACAAGAAAGTGGGTTGAATAAAACTAGATAAAATGATCAATAAATATAGCGTAGGAATGGAATCCCATATTTCAATGAACCTCTGAACAAACAAATCCACTTGCCCCCCCAAATAACCTTGGATCGCTCCCATCATGATGCCAACCACCATGGAAATCAAAGTTAAAATCAATCCAAAAATAATCGACAACCTAAAACCATAAACCATTCTAGCCAAAACATCCCTCGCTTGGTCATCAGTGCCTAAGGGATTTTTAAGGCTAGGAGGAGAGGGCACGGGAATGTTTAAATCCTTGATAATGGTGTCGTAACTATAAGGAAAGAGCGGCCAAACTATCCAGCCTGATTCTTCGATTAAGTCAATTAAAAAGGGATCTTTGTAATCAGCTGGGGTCTCGAAATCGCCTCCGAAAACGGTTTCGTTGTAAGTTTTTAAAACGGGAAAATAAAGAGATTCTTGGTAGCGTATCACGAGGGGCTCGTCATTTATCCAGAATTCTCCTAATAAACTCAGTAAAAATAAAAAACTTAAAATCCAGAAAGAATAATACCCTCGCCTATTTTTTTTAAAATTCTCTATTCTTTTTTTATTGAGCGGGGATAGGTTTTTGAAAAACATCAGTTTTTGAAAAACATCACCCTTCTCTAACCTCAAAGTCTATTCTGGGATCAATGAGGGAATAGGAAATGTCGGTTATGATTTTTAAAGTGAGGCCTACTAAAGAAGAGAAAAATAAAACTGCAAAAATGACCGGATAATCGTATTTTAAAGCGGCATTGAATCCCAAAAGACCCAAGCCATCTAAAGAAAAAATGACTTCAATCAGCAAGGAACTAGTGAACAATATTCCAATGAGGGCACTGGGAAAACCCGAAATCACGATTAACATGGCATTTCTAAAAACATGCTTGTAAAGGATGTCTTTTTCTTTTAATCCCTTGGAACGAGCGGTTATGACGTACTGCATGTTGATTTGATCTAAAAAAGAATTTTTAGTTAAAAAAGTTAAACTAGCAAAGCCTCCAATCACCATCGATAAAATCGGCAAGAACAAATGATGAAAATAATCCAAAATTTTGTCTCCAAAACTCAACTCGGCAAAGTTTTCCGAAACGATTCCCTTCAAGGGAAACCAGTTGAAATACTCGCCTCCAGCAAATACGATGATCAAAAAAATAGCAAATAAAAAATTGGGAATGGAATAAGCAACAGTGATGATAATGGAACTAGAAACGTCGAACCGATTGCCATCTTTGACGGCTTTATAAATGCCTAGAGGGATAGAAAGCAAATAAACTAATAAAGTCGTCCATAATCCCAAAGAGACGGAGACTGGGAGTTTCTCAATCACTAATTCCACTACGCTTCGATCTTGATAAAAACTATCGCCAAAATCAAAAAGGAAATAATTTTTCATCATGATGAAAAACCTTTCATAGGCTGGCTTGTCTAGGCCATAATATTTCGTCAATTCCAAATAAAGCTCCTCTTCAACTCGTCCCCTGCCCTCTTGATTAAACCCCGCATCACCCTCACCCGACTCGAGGAGTTCACCGCTATCATCCCCTGCCAAGAGGGCAATATTCCCCCCGAAGCCCTGATTATTAATAAGCGCTAAAGTCTGCTCTACCGGTCCTCCCGGAATGAACTGAACGATGACAAAATTAATGAGCATGATCCCAATCAAAGTGGGAAACACCAGCAAAAGCCTTTTAAAAAAATAAAACAACATCGCTACCGAAATATGTTAACATGACAAAGAGAGCGATTCGTCGTTAAAGAAAAACTTATCCCACTTGTTAAAAAAACACCCCTTAACTGGCTTTTTGATTAAAAATGCTGAAGCAATTCCTCGCCAATCCCTTCCAAGTGGTTTTTGAAGCCAGTTTTGCTTTAACCTTGGGAAATTAAACTTAGGAAAATTCTTAGGAAATTAACTTTAGCAAAAAACAGGTTATTCGCTCACTGAGCGTTGAAAAAATTAACCACTAGCCCAAAGCCACTATTCACCAGAGAAATATTGAAGGGGTCTAAAACGTATTCTCCATCAGCCCAAAAAATGTAAAACGTTTTCTCTTGAAATAAATTCTTATCTATGATCCAGTAATCGCCTTTTTTAACCATGGGGTCTGCTTGAAAATCCCAATGATTCTCGCGACTAAGCCAATGAACTTTTTGATAATTTTTATCGGGTAAATAGAAACGATAAACTTGATCGGTTACTTTTACTGGAGATTTAATCGAGAAAAGCAAGTCCTCGGTGATTTCAAAAGTAGAGACTCTCTGTCCATTAGGGGAAATGGTGATTTTAGTTTGTTCGGGATCGTTAATCCAATAACCATTGACGAGAAACCGATAGCGATAACTACCTTTAGCGAGATTTTCCTTTAAAAGCACGTAATAAATGCCGACGTTGTTGCTCGTTAGTTTAATTTTCTTTTGCCAATCATTGAAATCACCGCTTAAATAAACTCGCTCGTTTTTCTTGCCCAAATAAGTGAATAAAATACCATTCCTATATAAAACTGGTTGATCGACCACGTTGTTGAAGTAATCTTCTCCAAACCTCTCATCAACCACTTTAAGACCAGTTTGGGCTAATAAACCATAGCTAAGCAAATGAATGAAAAATAAAATCTTAATAATTCTCATCAATTAAAGACAACTTTGTTTTTTAAATCTTTTCGATAATAAAAGGGTTTCAAAAGAAACCCATCGCCACCTAATCTCGATTTTCTCTCCCCGTCCACCAATATGGAAACAAAGGAAATTTTCTTTTCCAACAAATCGCTTGGTAAATTAAGCAAAGTCCATAAAATCTGCTGCAGCCTGACTTCCAAGCCCTTGTAGCCATATTTGCTATTCTCGAGAAAACGATTGAAATTGAGCACTAAAGTTTCATTTTCAATGAAAAATCCCCTTAGTTTTATTTGAGGAGAGAAAAAATAATTCAACTTTTCTTCGGCACTCTTAAAACCAATCAACGCTCTAATAATGTTGGGAAGTAGCTGTTTCTTATTTTCATAAGTCACTCTTTGAGGAAGAGGAATGAAGTTAATCACGTTTTTTTCAGTGGAAAATTTAGCTAAGTAAAGGGTTATAATTTCTTCATGGAGTGGTTTTTCTCTAACTTGCTCTCCATCAGTGGTTGCTAATTTCCCGGGATTTTCATTTCCCACCACCTTTCCAACCACTTCGGGGCTTGGGGTGGAATTGAGATTAGGCTGAGTGCCTGCTCCGGCAGAAGGGGGGGAGTTTTTGGCAGTGGTGATGATCAAATCATTGAAGAAAAGACGGTAAACGTCTTTAAATATGGAATTTTCGTCTTGTAGGATCTTAATAAAAATGTAACCGAAGCTCATGAAAAAAAAAAAAAAAATTAGAAAATAGTAGCGAAGTTGATAGTTTACTTTTTTCTTACTCCTCCTAGTTTTCTTGCGATAAGGTACAATCCCTTTATTGACGAAAAAAGTTTTTTTATTAATGTCCATGTACCTATGCACTATTAAGTCCTCATCTTCTTCTACTGTTTTCTTCCACTAATCTTTTCTGATAATTTCCTAGGCTAGTGATTTTTTTAGTAACTCTTTCCTTGTCATCCGCATCGTTAACTATCAAGTTAACTTTATTAAGAATTTCTAAAAGTTGAATGGATTTTTTTATTTCTAAAGTGCTTTCCTTGTACCTAGGGTCTTTCATATGGAGATCCCAATACTGCTCGGCGGTTTCCTCCACATTCAACTTTACTAATTTCATGATTTTAACGTACTTATCGTAATCATCATTAGTGACTTCCATGGAGCGAATGAGCAATCTAAAATCGATCGCATTGACAAAAATCAAGCAAAACTTCTCTTTTAGCTCAATGATGCTACTCTTTAATTTAGAAGAATAGCTAAGCATCTCATTCAAGCGATCGATTTGAAGTCCTATTAATTTAAAGTAATCTGCTATCTTCAATAAAGAAACGCTTTCGTACAGTTTAACTTTGTAACTGTTGGATTGAGTCAAAAAATCATAGGATTTCTTACCCACCAAATCTCCTAAAAGGGACAACGTGATGTTTAAATTTTTTCTAACGGAGATGTAAAAAGAGTCACTAACTATATCCTTTTCCTCAATCGACAGAGACAAGATGTTGAAATGAAGATAACTTAGCTTGAGACGGCTTTTAACTTTTTCTAAATACCGGTCAATATCATGATTTTTATTTATCCCTACTTCAGTACCGATTTGCTTGACTAAACTTTTTACCTTAGCCCGTAGGCCTTCCATAATGAAAGCAAATTCATCTCGGTCCATTTTAACGAAAACTCACTAATGAATTAATCGGTAAATTTTGCTAAATTCAGCATATTTATTTCCCTAAAACTTAAAAAAAACATACTAGAAGCATACAACAAAAAAGGGATTTTATTTTAAATAAATGACTTTATTTTTGTTTTTAATGGGAATGTCTTCTTTGTTATGGGTTACTAAAATGGTGGGAATTCCAGCTTTTTTGATTAAATTGAAAACAAATTTTTTAATTTCCTTTTTCAAGTTAGCATCCAACTTAGAAAAAGGTTCATCCAAAAGGAGTGCTTTGGGTTCGGCCAGCAAGGCTCTAAGCAAACTTATCCTAGCTTTTTGTCCTCCCGAAAGAGTGGTGATATCTCGCTCGCCAAATTTCTCTAACTGAGCTGATTTGAGGAAAGAAGTGATCTTAGCTTTTTTTTGTGCTCGGTTCCAATAACTAGGCAAAGCGAAATATAAGTTTTCCTGCACGTTCATATGGGGAAACAACAAATCGTCTTGGAACAAAATTCCTATTTTCCTTTTTTGAATGGACATGTTAGAAATTTCCTTGCCCTCTAAATATATTTCACCAGATTGATGAAAATCGTTTTTATCTAAAGCCCCGCAAATAAAGGCAAGCAAAGTTGACTTACCACAGCCGGAGGGCCCCATGATGGTCTTAATCTCTCCATGGTTAACTTCAAGCGAGAAATCCTTGAATAAATTGATTTCTTCGTTGTAAATGTTAATTTTTTTAAGCAAAAGAGCCATTTGATGCTGAATTATAATTTAAATCCCAGTTTTTTATTTAAAAAAATGCAGAAACTGAAAAAAGCAAGGGGAATGACGATCTGAAGAAAAGCAAAAACCCCTATGATGTTCCTGTCCCCCCCACCCGCTAAATTCACTGCTTCCGTGGTGATCGTGACCACCCTACCCTCGCCTATCCACAAGGTGGATAAATATTCAGCGAAACTGACGGAGAAGCCAATCGCCAAAGCGAAAAGAAGTGGTTTGATCAAGATGAAGAGTTTGATTTTTAAAAAAACCACTAAAGAGTTTTTTCCTAGCGATTTCCCCACGATGCTATACCTTTGATCGTAGCGACGATAGTTTTCTCGCAAAGTAATAAAAACGTAGGGAACAACGAAGAGCAAATGAACTAAAATAATTTTTAAATAAATAAAATTTAAGTCAAAATACAAATAAAATAGATAAATCCCAAACAAGAAAATGATGTTGGGAATCAACAAGGGGAAATAAATGCTATAACTAAAAATTCTCTTCAAAAAAGCGAACTTCTTCTCTACTTCCAAAAACAAAACTCCCAAGGAAATGCCCATTAAAGTAGCGCAAATGCCAATCAACAGGCTATTAAAAATATAATTAGTAGAATCCAATATGAGCATTCCTTCCCAATATTGCCAAGACAAGTTTTTAGGAATGATTTCTGGGAAAGGCCACCTTTTACTAAAAGACCAAACTAAGTTTAATAAAAAACTTAAGAACATGGGAATAAAAACCCCGATCATCAAGGCAATGGTAGCGAAATTTAAAAACCAATTTTCTTTGCCCCTAACTCCATTGATTTTTATAGCCGTAAAGTAATAAGAAAACACCCTCTCTATTCCTCGCCAAATGAACAACTGAGCTACAAGTAAAAAAAAAATGGTGATCGCTGCACAAGAGGCTATCTCCTTATAATATAAATCTGGTTCTCGAAACCAATCTAAAATCAAAATAATAAGCGTCGGGGGATTGTTGGGTCCGATAATGATGCTCATATCAATGGGAGCTAATGAATACGCTAAAACGACGAAAATAGGTAGTTTTAAACGAGGATAAATTTGCGGCCAAATCACTTTGGTCCAGATTTTAAAGTTAGAATACCCCATGCTCTTGGAAGTTAATGCCAGAAGCTCGGTTTTTATTTGACTAAGGGCACCAATCATTACGAATAGTAGAAAAGGGATTTCTCTAATGCATAAACTTGCTATGAGGGCCCATCCTCCTTGATCTTGATAAGTGACGACTTGCGGGGGGCTCTCCCAATTAAAAAATAAATTCAAAACTCTAAAAAAAAAACCACTAGGGGCGATGAGGAAAACCAGTCCTATAGCAAAAGTAGAATGGGGAATGGAAAGCAAAAAGGGTAAAATGTTTTTTTCTAGTTTGGCTGATAATTTGCTATTGTAAAAGTAAGCTCCTATGAAAAAAGTCGCCCCAATGGACAAGATAGTGGAAATGGTACTGGTCTTAAAAGTTAAATAAAAAGCAGGAAGGGACTGGGTCTGAATGAAAAAATCTTTCCAAGCGGAAAGGCTAATCCCAAAACCCTCCTCGCTTACGTCAAAACCAAATGAAGTTAGGAAAGTTATCAGCAAGCCTATTAGAATAGGCAAAAAAAATATGAAGACAAATAAAACTAAAGCTAAGAATAAAAGAAAACCACTTTTAAACACAAAACTTCTTCAACAAGAAAAAAATCAGGAACCATACCTCGCAAGCCATTCTTTCTCCAATTCTTTAACCCAAGAAGCGTGAGGCTCTAAATAATTTTTGCCAAGCTTTTCCTCAGAGAGAGTAACGGAACTCTTGCTTAAATTATCAAAATATTTTTTGTCTTCAGGGGGTAATTTGCTGATGGATAAAATGGTCGGATCACCCCAAACTTTATAGTTAGCCTTTCTTCCCTGTGCCTCTGGAGAGAGCAAAAAATTAATGTAAACCATGGCTGCTTCTTTGGCAGGAGAATTATAAGGAATGGCTAAAAAATGAGCGTTAGCAATAGTTCCTTGCTCATGAGTGTAAACCTTCACCGTAGAAGGGATTTCGCCCTTTTCAATCAAATTCAAGGCTTTGTTGGGATTAAAACTAAAAGCAAAGAAAAGCTCCCCATCATTGAGCATTTGATGCATGTTATTGAGGGATTTAGGGAAACTTTTTCCATTCCTCCAAACATGGGGATGAAGATCGTCTAGGAACTCCCATAAGGGCTTGGTGATTTCATCGAACTGCCTTTTGCTCGCAACTGGCTTTTGGAGAACTGAATGGTCTTGCACTTTTTCCAATAAAACTTGCTTAATGAAAGTGGTTCCGTGGAAGTTGGGGGGCTTGGGATAAGTCAGCCTACCGGAGTAATTTTTAGCCAAAACGAGCAAGTCCTGCATGTTTTTCGATGGTCTGCTAACTTTTTTAGAATCGTAAAAGAAAACCAACTTCGCCATTCCCCACGGAACTTCTAGTCCATCCGTGGGGACGGAAAAGTCAACTAAAGTGAATTCTTTATTAGAAAAATCAATTAAATTCACATTGGGAATCATGTCGCTAAAAGGTCCAAAGAGCAAATCGTTGTCTTTCATGGTTTTAAAATTCTCGCCATTTATCCAAATGAGTCCAACGCTTCCTTGGGTGTTTTTATTGGCTTGTTTTTCGGCTAACACCCGATTGACGGCTATAGCGGTGTCGTTTATTTTTACGTGGACGACTTTGAAGTTAAACCTCTTCCTAACTTCTCTAGTGGTCCAAGCCAAATAATCATTGATCTCTTTGCTCCCCCCCCAAGCATTAAAATAAACGGTTTGATTCTTCGCCCTACTTTTGATTCTCTCAAAGGAGCTGGACTTAGAGTTAACGAAATTTACCCCCAAGAGACTTACTACCAACGAAACGACTACGAATAACTTTAAAAAATTCATGCTTTTACCAACCTTAAGAAATTAAAAGAAAGATGGTTAAGTGTAACATAAATTTTTTGGCTGCAAATGAAAAAAAAATCTCTCCTTCTATGCTAGAATTTAGCCTGCGTAGTTTTTTTGTTAAGTAAAAACAAAATTGATCATTACATTGACTGGTGACATTGGCAGTGGCAAGAGCCGAGTTTCCGCTTACTTGAGAGATAAACTGAATTTTAAAAGTTATTCCACTGGTGACCTGCAGAGGCACATCGCTAAGCAAAAAAATCTAACCACCCTAGAGCTCAATCATCTCTCGGAAAAAGATGAATCCATTGACCACGAAATAGATGGCTTCACCAAGAGTCTTAGGGACACTAAAGAAGACCTCATCATCGACTCGAGGTTGGCTTGGCATTTCCTTCCCACTTCTTTTAAAATTTATTTATTCCTAGAACCTGTTGTTGCTGCTGAAAGGATTTTACGAGACAAGAACCGGCTAAAAGAAAGCTACGCTAATTTTGAAGAAACTCTAAAAGCCATCCAAGCAAGACAGAAAAGCGAAATAAATCGTTTTAAGAAAATGTATCACGTCAAGCTAAACGATTGGAACAACTACGATCTCATCATCAACACGAAAAAGGCTTCCGTGAGGGAGGTAGGGAATCAAATATTAACTTCCATTGAGCTAAAAAAAAATAACCAAAAATTTCCTAAGAAAATATTTTTTTAACTTCGTTTCAAATTTGAAATTAAATCAGTTATTAACCAAGTTGGGAATCGCTTCGAGGAGAAAAGTTAATGCTTTGATCCAAGCTAGAAAAGTAACCATCAACGACGAAGTGATTCAAAATTTCACTTTAGAAATAAAAAAAACCGATGTGATTAAAATAAATTGGGATAGCGTTTTAAATTTTGAGGACTATAGAAAAAGACCAACTTCCATCCAATCAAAAGAAATTGCTAACGTCTATTTAGCTTTGAACAAACCGCTAGGCTACATCACTTCCTTTCAAGATCCCCACCACGATAAAACCGTCTATGACTTGCTTCCTAAAAAACATCGCAAGACTCTTCACAGCATGGGGAGGTTGGATAAAAACACCACGGGGATTTTGCTATTCTCCAATGATGGGGAGTTGACGCAAAAGTTAACTCATCCCAAGAGAGAAATCGTTAAAAAATATCAAGTTAGCTTAAATAAAGCCATGTTGGAAAGCGATTTTAAAAAAATGAAAGCAGGTCTTCGTTTGAGAGATGGCTTCATCAAAGCAGACTCATTGACCTATTCCACTAAAAAGACAATCGTCATGACGATTCATAGCGGTAGGAATAAAATCATTAGAAGAATGTTTGCTCATTTAAATTATCGAGTTTTAAAATTAACGAGAGTCGCTTTTGCCGGTATCACAACTGCTAGCCTAGGGGCTAACAAATGGCGTTTTTTAAACGAGCGAGAAATAAAAAAATTAAAGGAATTATAAATTTGTTAGTGGTCATAGCTGGAGCGGGGAACGTTGGAAAGTATTTGGTTGAAAGCTTTTTAGCTCAAGGAGAGGAGATTGTTTTGATCGAACAGGACGTGGAAAAAATAAAAAACATAAAAAACAACTTTGACGTGCTAGTCATCCGGGGAGACATGCTCTCGCATTTTGTTCTAAGGAGTGCTAATGTTCAAAGTTGCGATCTTTTCATAGCTTGTTCCAACTCAGACAGCAGCAACATTCTCTCTTGTCAATTGTCGAAAAGATTGGGTGCTGGTCATTCAGTGGCGCGCGTTTATTCAGAAGAAATTTTTCCCCAACACGATGGAGTGAGCGACTTAGAAAACTACCTAGACGTGGATTGGTTAGTGTCACCTAGCCGACTAGCTGGATATAAACTTGCTTACGCCCTTTTCGATAGTAAAAATTTTTTTTTTGATAGTTATTTTGATGCTCATTTAGATTTAGCTCAAATTAAAATCAGCTCAGACGATAACTTGCTAGGCAAAAAAAGCCATAAAATTTTCTCTTCCAACTCCATCAGTTTGCTCAACGTTTTTCGCGAGGGAAAAAATTTAACGAACGATGAGAATCATACTTTTGCTGAAAACGATGAACTTTTGTTAGTAGGAAAAAATAGAAAAATAGTTAATTTCGTTTTAGAAACTTATCCGGACCTGCGTAGCAAAATTAACCACATTTATTTCGCTGGTGCTTCTAGGGCAGTTCTTAGCGCTTTGACTTTGTTTAAAGAACGAGTCAAGTACATTACCCTAATCGATAAAGACTTGGAAACTTGTCAAAAAGTTGAGGCAAATTACGACATTAAAGTTCTCAATATCGATCCCTCTAATTTCGTTGAACTCAACGAATTGAAACTCCATAAAGAAGGGGTTTTCGTTTGTGCTAGTGAAAACGATGCGGAAAACTTGACTTATTTTCTCAATGCCGAAGATCTTCGTTTTTCCCAGATCATTCCTTTGGTGAATGAATACGATAAAATGAGGCTTTTTAAGCGTTTTCATTTCGATCAAATCATTTCACTCCCCTTTTTGGCAGCACAAGAAATTTTTAGATACTTTAATCAGTACATCAAAAAAGATTTTGAATTAATCAAAGGCAACGCTGCTCGAGCAGTAACGAAAAAAATAGATGAAAAATCAACTTGGATTGGCAAAGACATTAAAAAAATCCTTGCTAATTACGATGAATTAAAATTCGTGGCACTATGGCGTAAGGGGTTAGTTTTCATTGACAAAGATAAAGAGATAGAAAAAATTGAAAAAGATGATAAAATAATCGTAACTTCATTGACCGCCAATCATAAAAATTTAGAGAAAATTTTAATCACGAACTAAATCATGGTAACTTTTTTAACTAAAGACCTTAGCATGGGTGAGGCCTATAGTTTAATCACTCAAAGCATCATTCCAAGACCCATCGGCTTCATTTCCACCATTTCCAAAAGTGGAGTGAAGAATTTAGCCCCGTTTTCTTTCTTCAACGCCCTCTGCTCCAATCCCCCTTACTTTGGAGTTTCCATATCTATCAACGATAAAGGAGGACTCAAGGACAGCGCTAGGAACTTGCTTGAAGTAGAGGAAGTGGTTTTTAATTTAGTTAGCCATTTCATGGTGAAAAAAATGAACGTAAGCGCTAAGGAATTCTCTCCTGAAGTGGATGAATTTCAAGAAGCTGGTTTCACTGCTGTCGCATCTAGTCTAGTGAAACCTTTTCGAGTGAAGGAAGCTCTCATCTCCTTAGAGGCAAGGCTCAAGAAAGTGTTATGGCTAGGAGAGGAGACGAAGGAAATCGTGAAAGAAAAACTCGAATCCCGCTACCCCACGGGCAATTCTTTTTTATTTTTATGTCAAGTGGAAAAATTTTACTTTGACGAGAAAATCATTGATAAAGAAAAAATGAAGATCAAGCACGATCAATTAGACGCCGTCGCTAGATGTGGGGGAGCGAAATACGCTAGAGTCACTCCAGACAATACTTTTGAACTTCCTAGGTCCTAATTAACCGGCTTTCGTTATTTTACTTTAGGTTTTTTCGTAATTTAAGATAATTTAAGGAGTGGATTATCCTAATAGTTCTCCCTCAAGCAATGCGGCTTCTTTACCGAAGAAAATCGTTTTCGCTTTTTTCATTCTAGTTTCGCAGTTCTTATTTTTGATTTTAGTGAGCTACACTGGGGAGGGAACTCACTTTTTAGGAGAAAACATTTATAGCCTAGTCAGTTTTTTAGTGGCTGATTTCTTGGGGATTAGCCTTTTCATCATCGCATTTTATTGCTTTTGGTTGGGCTTTAAAGGCCTAAGGGGAGGTTTGAAATTAACTTCTTTCCTGCATCAGGCTTTTTTTACTTTTCTGTTGTTTTTCTTCATTCAAATACTTCTTCTCAATACGTCATTCATCAACACCCAGTGGAGCGGATTAATCCCTCGTTTCGCCCATGCCTTGATTCTACATTTTCTAAGCACTTCCTCTAACGCTAACTTCCTATCTTTCAGCTTTGAAGTGGCGCTTGTCTTGTTTGCCTTTTTTTTGACCTTAAAAAGCTATGATTTAAAAATGAGCAAATCAATCGCTTATTTGAAAGAAGTCCTTTTCAAAAATTTAACCAGCGTCCAAAAAAAAAGTCAAAACCATTTCGCAGGATTGAAACAAAAATTGAGCTCCATCATCAAACCAATTGACATTGAAAATTTGGATGAGGAGATGAAAGAAAAAATCAAAAACAACTTTATAAGTCCCTTGGAAGAAACTCCCGAACCATCGCCGGTAGAGGAAAAATTGAAGCAAAGGGATGAAGCAAATGAACTAATCACTTTACCAAAGGATGATGAATTAACTAGGCAAAGCACTGATCAGGCGGTTAGCCAAGTGGTTGAGCAGGCGGTTGATTGGAAAGTGAAACTTGAAAAAGAAAATCAGCCCTTTTTGCCGCAAGAATCTCCCGACGAAGTGATTGATTTGACTAAAATTGATTTGACTAGGGGCGATTTATTTTTTTCTAAAAAAATCAATTCCCCTGATAGAGAAATTTCTAAGGCAAAAAACATTGCTGCTAACAGCCCTGAAGAAGAAACCATTCCCGAGACAATAACTAAGGCAGGCGACCCATTTACAGAGGGCGACTCTTCCATGAGTAGAGACTTAATCATTAACCAAAACATTAATCCCCTAGTGCTGAGCTACCTCGCTGATGGAACGAAACTCAACTTTAACCTCAACAAGAAAATTGATAATCTGGCTACTAAAAGGGAAATAGAACAAAACATTGTTAAACTAGAAAAAACCATTAAAGAATTTGGAATTATTTCAAAAGTCGTCAATGTTTCCATCGGCCCAGCCATCACTCAATATGAAATGACTTTAGAGCCCGGGGTTAGGATTTCTAAGGTAATATCTTTAACCGACAACATAGCCCTCTCCTTAGGAGCTAAATCAGTGCGAGTAGTCGCTCCTATTCCCGGCAAAACGGTTATTGGCATTGAAATTCCCAACCAAAATCAAGAGAAAATATACCTGCGCGATATCATCGAGAAAAAAGAATTTCTTCAAAGCAAAGCTCATTTGCCGATAGCTTTAGGTGCTTCCATAACCGGCAAGGGCGTCATTGCTGATCTTACCACCACTCCTCATTTGCTCGTAGCAGGTGCTACTGGAAGTGGTAAATCTGTCTGCATCAATTCCATCATTTGCTCGCTCTTGCTCAAGCTCTCCCCTTATCAAGTTAGGTTTCTCATGGTGGACCCTAAAATGGTTGAGCTTACCATTTACAATGGAATTCCTCATTTATTAGCTCCAGTTATCACTCATTACAAGCAAGCTGCCATAGCCTTGAAATGGGTCATTCGCGAAATGGAAAATCGTTATGCTCTCTTGGAAAAGAATAGCGTACGGAGCATTAGTTCCTATAATGAAATCGTTAGTCATAGAAACATCGCTCTTAATAACCCCAAGGATAACCCTAATGATAATCTTAAGGAAAACACCATGCCGTATATTGTAATAGTGATCGACGAATTTGCTGACTTGATGATGGTGGGCCGCAAGGAAATAGAAGACTCGATAACTAGATTAGCCGCCATGAGTAGGGCTGTTGGAATTCATTTAATCCTAGCCACGCAAAGACCAAGCGTTGATGTCATCACGGGAATCATAAAAGCCAATTTTCCTTCAAGGATAGCTTTTCAAGTTTCTTCTAAAATAGACTCTAGGACCATTTTAGATTTGAGCGGAGCAGAAAAATTACTAGGAAGAGGAGACATGCTCCTGCAAAGCAATTCCTCTAACGTTTTAAAAAGAATCCAAGGAACGTTTTTAGCAGATGCTGAAGTTGCCAAGATAATTGCCGAGCTGAAGCAACAACCTTCCATCACGAAGGACATTGATTTCTCGTTGGAAAATAGCCAACGCTCCGATAAACGCCTAGAAAAGCAAGCAGATCCATTTTATCAAGAAGCTTTGAAAATTCTCTGGAAAGAAGAGAAAATTTCTACTTCTTTCCTACAAAGGAAACTGAAAATAGGCTATAATCGAGCGGCTCGAATCGTAGAGACTTTTGAAGAACAGGGAATCATTTCCCCAGCTGACGGCGTCAAACCTAGAGAACTCCTCAAGACGAAATAGCCTCCCCAAAATAGCTCCTCAAAATATGTTCCTTGTTATGGGATTGTCAGATATCTTGTCCGATTTTTCAATCCCCGCTTTCTTTTAGCGGCAGAAACTTCGCCAAAACCTTGAACGGCTTTGAAGTGAGAAATTAGTTTTTTCTCCAGTTTTTCAAAATTTCGCGTACCAAACTGGAGTCGGGAGTCTTTATCGCTAGGCTAGCCTCTTTGACTTCTTCAATGGTGAAAAAAGCTTGGGGATTGTATTGCCTGACTAGATCAATGAGTTTGTTTAAATCCTTTCTCTTTACCGTGGCAAATAAAACTTTCACTTTAGAAAAATTGCTGCGGGCATTGAGATCAGTAACGCGAAAACCCACTTTGCGAAGATTAAGTAGTAGCTTGTTGGCTTCCTTTTGAGTGATGATTCTCACCAGCACCAAGCCCAAAGCAAGCTTTTGTTCCAAAATGATTCCCACATAGCTCCCAGTCGCCATCCCCAAAGCATAAGCAATGGCATTGATGAAGTTGGTTAAGTTATTAAACACAATGGAAATCGCCGCTAACCAAGTGATGCTTTCAATGAAACTTATGAAAAAGGCAGCTTTTTTATAGCCTTTGGCCACACAAATGATTCTAACGGACATCAAGGTAAGCTCAATGAATTTGAAGCTAAAAGCTAAAATGGGGAATAAATAATCGTTAAAATTGCCCATAAAAATTATTTGCGAAGAGCATCAGCTGATTTTATGAAGCCCCACTAAATTAGCTTTCAATTTCAACTGGTCTTCCATTTCTCTAAAAATCATTTCTAAATCCAAATGACCCAACAAAATTAAAATTTCCTGCACTTTAAAGAGCATCTCTTTATCTAAAGGATTTCTAAAAAACAACAACAAATCTTGAAAGTCCAATACCTCTAATTCACTTTCGAAAATGGGTGAGTGATTATCTTTGCTCGCTAACTCTAGGGGAGAAATTTTTTGAGAATTAAGGAACTTACCCTCTCGAAAGCTAAATTGATAAATGCTGAAAAACTCACTTTTTAAAACTCTAATGCAGTTCTCTGTGTCTTTAAAATCGATCAAACAAAAGCAACTAAGCGACCCGGGAGGAAGCAATTCGTATTTTTGCTGGGCGTTAACTTGCTTTACGAATGGTTCAAAAGCCGCATTTTCATGGAGGAGGCAAGTAAAAGCCTTGGCAACTTGAAAAAAATCATATCCTTTGACTTGAGCGGGAAAACTAAAAAATGCTAAACGCTGAACTTGACTTCCTGCTAATGGTAAATGATAAAGCAATTCATTCCCCGAAAAATTTTTAACCCAAAAAGAAGAAGATTTTTTCTTTAAAAAAGGAAAGGAAAAAAACTCTTTGTAAGGAGTAAAAAATAAATTGCTCGCTAAATATTTTTCGAAAAAACTTTGCCAAGTAAGCAAATAATCTACTTCGTCATCGCTGAAATAAGCTAGTGGCTTTTTTTCCAAGTAAAGAACGAAAAAGTCCCTTTCATTAAAATAAAATGGCATGGAAAGTTTAGAAGGAAGTTTTTGGGCTAATCCATGGGAGTTAAAAGAATATTCTTCTATTTCAAGAGGTTTTTTGGGAGGAAGCTTAAAGTTTTTAAAATCCCCTTCTTTTACCTTTTCAAGCAAACTTTTATCCTCTTTCATCAAAAAAGTTTCCTTATTTTGCCTCAGGAATAAAGTGGCTCGGTTCAAGGGAATTTTTTTACGCACTTCTTCTTTAAAAACCTTTAAAAAATGAAAAAAACTATTTTCTTGATTTTTTAAGAAAAAATCTAAAATTACTTTGTTCATCTCCTCTTTGAGCTTGCTTTTAGAATTTTCACGAAAATAAATTAACAACCGTGCCAAAAAATCTAAACTACTTTGCTCTTTAGTGGTCAAATTCCTATTGGTCACTAAAGTAAGCAAATTTCTTGCCCCAAAGTTGACTGGGTAAATGGAAAAACGATTGCTAGCAGCAGAAAATCTCTCCTTTACTAAACGACTTAATTCCTCATCCATGAAATTAAGTTTTCTAGTCTTCAGCAGGTCAAACAAATGACGACTAACTTTAGCATCTAAACTAACAATGCCAGCATCCTCAAAAGCCCAAATGAGCGATCTAGTCTTTAAATGATAGAAAAGAAAATGTTTACCGGCAATTTTTTTTTTAATTATTTTTTTTAAATTAAGATCAAAGTCCCTTAAATTCTCACTTGCCAGTGGAATTTCTAACCCTTCAACTTCCATTGCGATTTTAGAGAAAAGTTATTGACTTTTGAACAAATTAGTTTTCTTCATCTTCGTAATAAAGGATTTGCGAACAAGAAGGACAAAAAATGAAGTCTTCCAACTTCTTCACGTTAACGGTTATTTGCTTAGGAATAACCGTATTGCAGCCAGTGCAGCAATATTTTTCAACTCTAGCCAAGGCAGTCTTTTCGTTGTTAGAATAAATTCGGTTGAATAAAACGACTAAGGATGGATCTAATTCTTTTTCGATTTTTTCTCTTTTTTCAGTTTCTTCGCGAATATCGCTTTTTCTTTCTTTAACGATTTTGAGGAGTTGCTTTTTTTTGATTTCGAGATTCTCTTCTATCTCCCTAAGATTATCCTCAGTTTTTTTCATTTTCTCTTTTTTGTATTCCAAATCTTCGCTTTTGTCTAAAAGCTGGTTTTCTTTAATGCCATTTTCCTGATTGAGATTATCTATTTCTTTGTTTAAGGCTTTGAACTCTTTGATAGTTTTAATTTTTTTCTTCTTTTCTTCGCATTGTTCTATTCTCTCTTTGACATTTACAATTTCTTCTCTAATTTCTGCATACTCCTTCTCCGTCTTTTGAAGATAAGGCAAGTTTTTATTGTATTGAAATCTCTTATTTTCATATTTTGCCTCCTCTTTTTCCAAGTCATCTTTCAAAATATTTATTTCCTTACTCAAGTAATTTAAATTTTGCCGAATATCTTGAAGAGTGAGCAACTTATCAATGCTGCTGCTAATCACTTCCTTATCAACTTTAAGTATGTTCAACATTTTGCCACCATCCTTTCATATTATGAGGAATTCTATCATGAAAGCAACTAACTTTAATGGATTTACTCCCATTCTCTTCTCGCCTTCCTTTTAGTTTTCTTGAACTGCCTTGCTTAACCAAAATATTTAACCAAAGTATCCAACGATTGGTTTTAATCAAAATCCCAATAGGGAAAAAAAGGGGGGGAATCTAGGGACAATCCATCAAGCGACGAATTTCACCGCTCCTTGTCTCAAAACAACTGGCTCTTCTTGAGTCAGATCCACTATGGTAGAAGCTTGTTCCAAACTATTTTTCCTCTGATCAATGAATAAGGCTATTTGAGTTTTAAATTTTTTCTCTATTTCAACCATGGAAAGAATTTGCTTCTCCCCACTTTTATTGGCGCTCGTAACTGCGAGTGGTTCTTTGACTTTTCTCAGCAGTTGATGAAGGAAACCATCATCGGGAATGCGAATGGCGATTTTCTTTAGACCGCTTTTTTTCAATAAAACGAAAGTAAGTCCTCCGGGCCAATATTGCCTTAAGTATTTTTCAAATCCCTCTGAAACCACATAACTCCTCTTCACTTCCATCAAATCGGGATAAAAAAGCACTATGGGCTTCTCAAGTGGGCGATTCTTCAAAACGAATAACTTCTTAGAGTAACTCTCCAAGGCAGCCAAGCCGGGAACAGTGTCGGTCTTGAAAGCAATCACTTCCCCACGTTCGAGAAACTGACTAGCTTGTTCTAAAAGTCGGCTCAGCGAAGAGGACTTAAGCGACACTATCCATGTATAAGATAAACTCCCCTAGTTTGTTGGAATACCCCCATTCGTTATCATACCAAGAAACCAATTTAACGAAATTGTCCGACAAGGCGATTCCTGCTTTAGCATCAAAAATAGAAGTCCTAGGATCATGAAGAAAATCTTGCGAAACAACATCGTCCTCGGTATAACCCAAAATCCCCTTAAGTTTTCCTTCAGCAGCTTCTTTCATTTTAGCTTTAATTTCATCGTAACTAGCTGGTTTCTTCAGCCTGCAGGTAAGATCAACCACTGATACATTGGAAAGAGAAACGCGGAAACTCATCCCCGTTAATTTTCCCTGCAGCTCGGGAATCACTTTGCCTACTGCCTTGGCGGCTCCCGTAGAAGAAGGAATGATGTTATTCAAAGCCGATCTCCCTCCTCGCCAATCTTTCTTAGAAACCCCATCAACGGTTTTTTGACTAGCAGTGGCTGAGTGAACCGTCGTCATGAGCCCTTCGGAAATTCCCCAGTTATCGTTGACCACTTTAACGATGGGTGCTAAGCAGTTAGTGGTGCAGGAAGCATTAGAGACGATATGCATTTCATCTGGCTTATAAGCTTCTTCGTTAACGCCTAGAACGAACATGGGAGTATCATCTTTGGAGGGAGCTGAGAAAATAACTTTTTTAGCCCCGACTTCAAGGTGTTTTTTAGCTAACTCACTAGTGAGAAAAATACCAGTCGCCTCTAAAACGTAATCCGCTCCCCATTCACCCCATTTCAAATTACTAGGATCTTTTTCAGAAGCCACTTGAATGGATCTACCGTTAACGATGAGTTGGTTTTCACCATGAGAGACTTCCATCCCTTCCGGCAACCTACCATGAGAAGAATCGTATTTCAACATATAGGCCATGTAGTCTGGACCTATCAAATCGTTGATAGCAACGACTTCCAATTTATTTTTCGTTAATGGGTTTTCATAAAGAGATCTAAGAAAAAGCCTTCCTATACGACCAAATCCATTGATGCCTACTTTCACCGTCATAATTTTTCTCCTGCAGAAAATTTCGTTCCTTCATTGTAATATGAAAAAACTAAACCCCGATCAATTTTAGCTAAAACAAGGAGTAAAAAAGTAATTTCGCCATCAAGTTTAAATTAAACTATAATTCTAACGGCCGTTCTCATGCTAGCCCTCATCATCAACCTAACCTATTTAAGCATTCTCCTAGGAATGCTTCTATCCAGTCACCTAGCTTTCAAAAACAAAGAGTATCGCAAAATACTATTTATTTTCCTCATTCCTTTTTATGTTTTTTATTTTATTTTGAAACTTCCCGAAAGCGATTTTAAAAAAAGAGTCGCCATTATGACCATAGGGGCTTTTTGGGTCTTTCTTTTTGCCAGCATTTTAAAAATTGTCTTCACTCCTCCCGTCTAATTTTCAAGCACAAGCCAACTAAAAAAATGCCGCTCAAAGCTAGGAGAAGAGCCAAGAAGGAATTACTTTTTGAAGATGAGATTTCTTTTTGGAGAAACTTTTTGTCTTCCCAAGGAATGAAGTTGGCTTCGTAGAGAAAAAAACCGGCACTTGTTTTTAAAATTAACAAATCGCTTTTTTTCGTTTCCAAAAAGCTACCGTCAAAAGATAAACTCATTTTCTCCCATTGATTTTTTTCAACGCTTAATGGGCTCTCTAAAAAAGTAAAATTTTCATCAAAAACTAAAAAATTACCCTCAAAGGAAGCTAAAGCAAAATCAAGATAAAAAAAATCACTTTCGCTTTTGAAGGAAAAAAAGCTAACTTGATCGGTGACGTTTTTTTTATAGCCTATGATCAAAGGGAAATCAATTTCAATTGGCGCTAGCTGATTTTTGACTGAAACGGTGGTTAAAATTTTTTTCAACTTCTTTTGCCCTTGAAAAAAAATGACTTCTAAATCATAAAGTTCGCCCACTTCACCCGCCTCAGCCACTTCACCCACCTGCCCCCCCGCAGGCGAAAGTAGAAAAAAAACTTTTTCATTTTCCAATGTGTAATGAGGAATTTTTTTTTGGTTTATTTTTACTTGATAACGAATTCCTTTTAAAGCAGTTTCATAATTCACTAACAATAATTCATTTTTATAATAATTTTGTTTCATGGGGTAAACTACCATTTCCCTAGCTAGGGAAAGGGATTCCTCAATGATCGCAAGGTAAATTTTTTCAATTGATAAGGCTTCCCCCGCTTGGTAAATGCCATTGCCCTCAGCAGCAATTTTTTTCAAAAGATCAGTTTTAAATTCACCTCGTTTGTTTTTAAACCCCACTGAAAAAATAGTGGCATTGTTTTTTAGCAATAACTTATGCTCGTCATTGTAAGGGTAGTTGGTTTGTCCATCGCTCAGGAAAATCACTAAGTTACTTTCTCCTTTAGGAAGCTTATCCAAAAGACGATTAACTTCTTTTAATCCAGCAGCAAAATTAGTATCACCATCGGGCTTAATGTTAGCAATCCAGTTTTTTTTCAAAAATTCCTCTAAAGAAGTGGGTTGAACGAGAGCCTTCGCCTTTGATGAAAAACCAACCACGCCAATGGTGTTTATTTTATTTTTGAATTGCTGATTTTTGACGATTTGAGCAATCGCTTTATACCTAATTTTATTAGGATCGTTGGCTAACATGCTGTAACTGTTGTCAATTAAGAAAATTAAATTGAAACCACTAGCGAGGTAGTTAAGAGCCTTTTTTTCCTGCTTGAAAATTTTCTTAGTCTTACCCACCATTATTTCCAAGTCGTACCAGCCGCTTTTTTCAACTTGCGGTAAAAACAACTCGGCTTGATATCGGTTATTTTCCCATTTCAAAGTTAGCGGAACAAAGTATTTTTGCTGTCCGCGAGTCAAATTAACACTGATTTCTTTTAAATCGGTTTGATAAACTTTTTCACGGTTTTTATTAAACAAATTGAAGTATAAATCAATGGTCTTGGGTTGCTTCGTATATCCAGCCTGCCGAGACGTTAAAATCAAATCATCTATATAAGCGATTTGATGATCTTTATTTTCCAGAAAAGGATTAAAATAAACGCTTCCTACTAACCAACTTCCTTGACTAAAAACAAGGAAAAGAAAACTTCTAATTATTTTTTTAAACAAGATTAAATAAATTAATTAAATTTATAGCCTTAGAGCCCGATGTTTAAATTGAGTGTTTGGCTTAGTCTGTTTCAATCCCTTCCAGACAGGGTAAGCCAAATCTTTTAGTTCAAATGGAGATTCTTTCTTCATTTGAACTGATTTTGTTATTGATTAGTTATTAACCCTTTTATGGTTAAAAAGTCGATTTTCCTCTGAGCGGCTTGCTCGCTACCACCATCGCCTTTGTTAGCCACCACTTCATCGAAAAAATTCTTAGCTAGTTGGTAGTCCTCTAACTTAGTGTAAACCCTACCTTCAGCAATGGTCGCCTCGTTTTTCAAATAATGCTCGGGATATTTTTCTTTAAACTCTTTTAAATAAGCAAGTGCCTCGCTGTAATCCCCACTAATTTCGCTAATGATCGCTAAATTGACATAGGCTTGAGGAATCAAATAATGATCGGGGTTGCTCTCAATGATTTTTAATAACTTTTTAGAACTCTCTGAGTAATTTTTCTCCCTCATATCCAAACTAGAAGCTAAAAAAAAAGCCCTAACCCCATTTAATCTCGTAGGATGTTGCTCATACAGTTGAACGTATTTTGCTTTAATGTCCTCAAGTCCAGCCTTATCTTCGCTATCAAGCTTGTTTTCTTGTAAAACGAGTCGATTTATTTGAACGCTTATGTCTCGCTCCACCTTATTGCTCCACTCCAAATAGGCATAGTAGCCTAACAGAAGAACTGCCAACGCTAAGCCCAGATAACCTACCCTGCTTAAGTTAATTTTCCTGCTTAAATCTTTTAAATCCATAAAACCACTAATGAAGTAAGAAAAAAATCAGTTGGAAAGAAAATCCTTAAAAAGTCTCCCATTATCAGGTCTCTTCAGCCTCGACAAAGTTTTATGCTCTATTTGTCGGATTCTCTCGCGACTAACTTGGAAAATGCTCCCCGTCTCCTCTAAAGTGTGCGGACAGCCATCTTCCAGTCCATACCTCATTTTAATAATATCCCTTTCCCTTTTAGGAATTTTTTCAAGAACCTCATTGATTTGGGCTTTGAACGAATTAGTAATCGTGGAATTGCTCGGGCTTATCGCTTTTTTGCTTTCTATGAAATCACCTAGAGAATTATCGGCTTTGTCATTGATAGGAGTTTCCAAAGAGACTGGTTCTTTAGAGACGCTTTTGACCATGTTAACTTTTTTAGATTTCCATTCCAAGATTTCTGCTAATTTATCGTTGCTGGGGTTTTTGCCGTACTTCTGAAAGTAAACCCTACTTTCACGAGAAACTTTATTAATCTGCTCAATCATGTGAACGGGTATCCTTATGTTCCTTGATTTATCGGAAATGCTCCTCATGATAGCCTGCTTTATCCACCAAGTGGAATAAGTGGAAAACTTATAGCCTTTTTTATAATCATATTTTTTAACTGCATTCATGAGTCCAATATTACCCTCTTGAATTAAATCAAAAAAATGAAGCCCCCGGTAAATGTATTTCTTAGCAATGCTAATGACCAAGCGAAGGTTTGCCTTGATGAGGCTGTTTTTGTTTCGATTAATCACCTCATCAGCCTTGACCAATTTATCGTACCATTGCTCCACTTGCTTCGCAGAGGCTTTTATCGTATCGATCCAGCGATCGCGGGTCTTGACTAAATCATTAAAGTCCTCAGCCACTTTCAACAGATTTTGAGTGTCTTTAATCCTAGATTTCTTTTTAATTTTGCTAATTAACTCTTGATCTTCCTTGTTCTTTAAAACGCTTAAAAAATCTTTTTTAGTCGCTCGGTAATACTCTTTAAAAGACTCAATCCTCTTGCTAGCGTGTTTTATCTCCTTGTGAGCCTTGTAAAGGGTTTCTTGAGTGTGATGGTAAATGCTGTCGGATATTTTTTCTTTGTTAAAAAGTTGAACGAGCTTTTCCCTAGCAGCCAAAAATTTCTTGCTAGGAGCTTGCTCTCTCACCTTACTTGGCTTCTTGTATAAAGAAGAGTAGTCTCCATAAAGTTTTTCAAACTTTTTCTGAAACCTATGATATTTTTTCTTCATCCTCTGTTTTTCTACCACCGCCACATTGTAAACCCTAGGAGGCGTCAGGACATTGAAAATGCTTTCGTTATCAGAGCTTTCATTGGCAATCTCGACTCGATTAGCGACTTCAACAAACAAGTAATGCATTTCTTGAAGGGTCAACTTGATCAGGTTTTGATTTTCTTCTATGGTCCTAGCAACCTCTCGCTCCTCTCTTTTATTGAGTAGTTTTATTTTGCCAATTTCTTTTAAATACAACTTTACCGGATCTTCAAGCTTCCGGTTGTCTTCCATGTGTTTTTTTAAAATTTTCTCAATGTTGCGAATGCTCTCTTTTTCTATTTTTAAATGAAATTCATCAATTACTTCGACACCCTCTTCATTGAGCATGATAAAGATATTATCCATCATGTCCTCATGGTTAAATATCTCCGTCGGCAATATTTTCGCTATAGTAGAAAAAGTTAACTCTTTTTCCTTAATCCCGATTTTCAAAAGCTTCAAAACATCGGGATGATTCTTTAAATCCAGAAAATCACTATATTCCTTCAATGACACATCTCCTGTTCACTTACCCTTAGTTTCATTTAGTCTCATCCAGTTTCACTTGGTCATGATTAATCACCATTACTCACCCTTTCTCTTGCCGCTCGCTTTCCAACTCATGCCTAAAATTACTTTAAGGGCTAAACCAAGAATGACAGATGCCAATCTCATAAAAAATTATCGGTAGACGACTAAAAGGTACAACTAACCCCGTAAGACCGTATGGTTATTATAAGTAAATCCAAACAAAAAAGCAAACTAATTAAAAAAACTAAAATGACTCGAGGAGTATCATAACATATTTTTTCAATTTTTTCAATAATAAAGTTAAAAATAAAGATGAATTTTGGTAATTTCTTCCCTAAGACGAGAGTTATTGGTCTTCGCCCATGATAAAATTACCCCTAATGGCCTCTTTAAGGGAAATTGAAATTCACTTAAGCGAAAAATACGATCTAACTTGCCCAGATAATTCCTTGAATGGAATTCAAGTTGCTAGGCAAGGAAAAATAAAGAAAATCGTCACTGGAGTAGATTTTTCTCTAGCTATGATTAAAAAGACTGTTCAAGCTGGGGGTGATGTTATCTTGGTGCATCATGGGCTTTTTTGGGGAAAAGTTTTTCCTTTAACTGGTCGTCATTACGATTTAGTTGCTTCGCTAATAAAAAACAACTTAGCTTTGCTAGCCCTTCACTTGCCTTTAGACGTGCACCCTGAGGAAGGCAACAACATCCTCTTATTGAAAAAACTAGGATTACATTATAAAAAATCATTTGGCGATCATCACGGATTAAAAATATTAGTAAGGGGAGATTACCTCACTGCTATGAGCTTGGAAGATTTTGCTAGTAAGATACATTCGGCAATAGGCAAGCCAATTTCCATCGTTTCAGCTCACAAGCAGGTCCAGAAAGTGGGAATATGCACTGGAGGGGGACATTTTGGTTTAGAAGAAGCCCATCTAAATGGCTGTGATACTTACGTAACTGGAGATGCCAAGCATACTAGTTTTCACTTGGCTAAAGAACTAGGGATTAATTTAGTTCAAGCCGGTCACTATAACACGGAAACTTTAGGAATAAAAGCGTTAGGAGAGTCCCTAGCAAAAAAATTCAAACTTTCTCATGAATTTATTGACATTCCTACTCATTTATAAATTCGTTTTTTTAAAAAAAAATTACTAACATCTTTCATGGCAAAACAATTATGGCAAAGCAATTAATGAAGATAATTCTTCCATCTTCAAGTATCATTCGTTTTAAACAAAACCAAGTATTTAGTAAAACTTAATTTAATTTTTTTATGGTAAAATATCAGTGAATTTTGATGGCTAGAAACGAGAAGAAAAGCAATTTTAATTACGCAATATTAAATGCTTTAAAAAACCCCCATGAACAAATAAGCAAATTCAGCGATCAAAAGTTAAACGCTTTAGCCTTGGAAATTAGGAACAGAATAAGCGAAGTGGTTCGAGAAAATGGGGGCCACTTAGGACCTAATTTAGGAGCTGTAGAAATCACCATTGCTTGCCATGCAGTTTTTGATTTAAAAAAAGATCGAATTTTCTTTGATGTGGGACACCAGTCTTATCCCCATAAAATAATCACCAAACGACACAAGAAATTCTTTACTTTGAGAAAGGAAAAAGGAATTAGCGGCTATCCCCATCAAAAGGAGAGCATTTACGACACCATGCGGGGCGGGCATGCGTCAACGGCCATTTCTACTGCTCTAGGAGCAAAGAAGGGATTTTCACTCACTCGCAAAAACGATAAGAGGACCATTGCTTTAGTCGGTGATGGATCCATGACGGGCGGAATGGCTTTTGAAGGGCTTAATCACGCTGGTCATTTGGAAGAAGATTTGATCGTCATTTTAAACGACAATTCTTTTTCCATTTCTCCGACAGTTGGAGGACTTGCTAATGCTTTGAACAATTTTCGTCATGGCAAAATGTACCAAAACTTGAAAAACAACCTCTTGGATAAAGTTAAAAAAATTCCTAGGTTTGGAAGAAAAATAGAGCACCTGATTACGGCCGTTTTAAATGAAGCCAAAAAATTATCCACTCCCAGCCAAGTCTTCACCGTCCTAGGCTTTGATTACCTAGGACCCATTGATGGCAACGATGTCATTGAAATGAAAAAAATTCTCAACCAAGCAAAAGAGCAAAGAGGACCTACTTTAATTCATGCCATCACTGAAAAAGGCGTGGGTTATAACCCTCATGGTTTAGAGACCACGAATAAAGAAACTAATTTAATTGGTCCCCATGCCTTGTCCCCGGGGCAAAGGGAAAAAGAAGAGAAAATAAAACAAAAAATCAACATCACCAAAGGAAAATCTTATTCAGCGGTTTTCACCGAGTCGCTCATTAGCTTAGCGCGACAAAATTCTAAAATCGTTGCCATAACCGCCGCAATGGCTGAGGGAACTGGATTAGTGGAATATGCTAAAGTTTTTCCGAAAAGGTATTTTGATGTGGGAATTTGCGAAGCTCATGCCACTGGTTTTTGTGCGGGGCTCAATTTAGCCGGACAGCAGCCCGCTTTCGTGGTTTATTCGACTTTCCTGCAGAGGGCTTTTGATCAAATCTTTCATGAGATCGTTTTGCAGCAAAACTTAGCAGTTGTCTTCGCCATTGATCGAGCTGGCTTGGTTGGAGACGATGGGCCTAGTCATCATGGGATTTACGACATTGCTTACTTGAGAATTTTTCCTAATTTCGTTTTAATGGCTCCTAAAGACCAGAAGGAACTAACGGCAATGCTGCAGCTAGCCTTTAGCTTAAAAAAACCAGTTGCCCTGCGTTATCCTAGGGATGTGATTCCCCCCGATGAGCATTTCAAGGCTAATCAAAAGCTAATTTTAGGAGAGGGGGAATTGCTTCAGGCGGAAGGGAAAATCTGCTGCCTTGCTTATGGTTCCATGGTTTACGAGACGAGCCTTGCGTTAAACCAATTAAAAAAAGAAGATGACCTTGACGTTGCTTTATACAACTTACGCTTTGCTAAACCCATAAGCACAAAGAGCATTTTAAATTTATTCCAACGCTACGAACGCTTGATTGTTTTGGAGGAGGGAGTTAGCATTGGTGGAGTGGGTAGCGCTATTTTGGAAGTCGTTAATCAAGCGGGATTACCTAGTCACAAAGTGCATTGTTGGGGAATTCCCGATAAGTTAATTGAGCATGCCCCTAGGAAAAATCAGTTAAAAGAAGCTGGCTTAAGCCAAGAAGAAATCGTGAAAAAAATAAAATCGCTTTTAAAGAACTAACCATGCTCATCATTTTGATTGGAATTCCGGGAGCGGGCAAGGGAACTATCGCTAACCAACTAAAGGAAAAATATGCTTTTAGGCATATCTCCACTGGCGATATTTTGCGAGAGGAAGTTGCTTCCAAAAGCGAACTTGGTAATAAAGTGAAAAATATTTTGGATAGTGGAGAGCTCGTCTCCGACGAAATCATGATCGACATGATTAAAAGCAGACTCACTGATGGAGCAATTAACTGCATTTTAGATGGCTTTCCTAGGACTAAAAAACAAGCCGAAGCCCTAGATAAAATAGTTGAAGTCAACAACGTCGTTCAAATCCATTTGACCGATCAAGAGGCTTTAAAGCGTTTGCTAAATAGGCAAGACGAGCAGGGAAAGAAGCGAGAAGACGATAAGGAAAGCGTTATTAAAAACAGGATTAATTTGTTTCATGAACAAGTCGCTCCTTTGTTAGAATATTACCGAAAAAGAAATTTAGTTTTAGAAATAAATGGCGACGGGAAAGTTAGCGAGGTTTTTAATCAAGTGGTCAAATGCTTAAACTTATAAACGTAATTTTTTGCCCAAAGTTATAGCTTTCTTTTTCCTCATTTTTTTCTTCCCTGCCAATCTAATCGCTGAAGAATTAAGGGAAATCATTAAAAAACCATTCACCTATCAAAGCATCATGACGACTAACGAAATATTGCTAGGTGAAACCATTTTCATCACTAACTGGGTTCGTAAAAAAAATTTAAACGTTGCTGGGAAATTAGTCATGGTGAAGATCACTCATTTAGAAGAAAAGCAAGATGCCTTTCATGAAGAAGAACCAAATCATATTTTTCAAGGAATCACTGACATCAATGGATTTTGGGGTTTGGCTTTTGAGGAAACTCATCGCCCCGGGACTTATCAAGTTTCTGCTATTTTTTTCGACAACCAAAAAATTTATCAAGAAAACATCATTCAATATGAATTCAAAGTCGTTGACGACAAAAAAATCCAACGAGAAGCCCTCATTTTCTTTTGTGCGCTATTTTTGGTTTTCTTGCCTTCCGTCATCGTTTTTACTTTTAAACTTAACCTACCTTTCTTGCTTCACGCCTCGCCAGTTTTTTTTCTGTTGAGCCCCTCTCCTCTTTGGAAAAAAGAGGGTCTTTTTAGCCTGATCAAATTGCCTTTGCTTTTGAGTTACACTTACCTGCTTTCATGGAACGAAGAGGCTTTCTTTTATGCTTACGTTTTATCTTCCTTGCTAATCTATAGCATTCAGAAAATGGAAACCATGAAAATCATTCTCGTTGAATTGATCTTGATTTACTTGTTTTACGACTGGTTCATGGACTATCAGGACCACGCCGTAGTGAAGAATTGGTTCGAAAATCCCGCTTGGCATAACTGGGCTTGGGCTGCTTTGTTGTTACCCAACTTCGCTTTATGGTTTAGCCTAGCTTTTTTAACTTTTTTATTAGCCCCTTTTGCTGGTCTTAAAATAACGCTTTTGGCAGTCATTTCTTCTCTAAGCATTTTAGGACTTCTCCTTTATCATTTGTTTTTTTGGGTTAAAAAAAACTACCTGCAGTGAAAAAAATCAATTCGTCAATGCTGTTTTTAATAAAAAACTCAACGACAAATCTTGGTTTAGTTTATCATAAGCGTAATTCCTCAGCGAATCCGTTCGCCAAATCAAACCAAAATTAAACTCCAGTTTTAAAAGATCATGGATGACGATCTCGTTCTTCCATAAAACCCAAAATGAATCGTTCTCTAAATGAATGAAGTCGTAAAACAAAGCACTATAGAAGAAAAATAAAAATAAATTTTCGTTCTCTTCTCTACCCCAACCTATTTTTAAACTAGTCACATGAATATCTTGAATCGACAATTTAAAATTTATTTCGCTGAGAAAATTAAAAAACTCACTACTAAGTGGGTAATTGATTTTCAAAGCCAATTCCCAAACATTTCTTTTAAAACCATTGATGAAGGAAAAATTGAATTCATTCATTGACAAATTATTTTTAACTCTCACTTTACCGACGAAATAATAACCCGAACTCGCCTGCCATTTCAACCTAGGAATGGCCGTGAAGATAAATTCTCGGTTATTGAAAACCCTAGTGGCATAATCAAGGCTCAGGCCTAAAGTAAAATTATCTACCCTCCCGCGTAAAGAAGCAAATATTCCCAATTCATCTCGCTTGTCTCTAAAAGCAGTGTAAACGTTGTTATGGAGGGCTCGGTAATCCTCTGTGATGAATCTCAAAACCATCGTTGAGAAAATGTTTTTTTCTAAATAGCGAATTCCCGTCAACCAAGCTGGAGCCACTGAATAAGTTCTTTCCTCTAACGAATAAACCCCATTAGGGTGATCTTCCTTCACCAATAAAGCCATTTCACCGAAGAAAATGAGATCTCTTCCTAAGTAGTCCCAAGCCAAACTCATTCCATAGCTCTCTTTTCCGTAAACGTGGTCATCTTGAATGAGGGGATTGGAAAGTTGAGAAAAAACAAAACTACCGCTAAGTTGTAGCTGTTCGAAAACGTGATTCACGTGTAATCCAATTATTTTTTCCTTCAGAGACTTCTCATTTGGAACGAAATTTTTCACTTCGCTAAAATTAAAAGTATCGCTATATTCTAGTTGCGGGTAAAGGGGCTCGTGCTCAATCAACTCAAGGTGGTATAAGTAGTTGCCTGCGAACAATAAAAAAGTTAAGTTTTGCCATTTATAAGTGCTGGCAATGCCGGAAAAATAAGTTTCTCGCCTACCCTTGTCCAACGTGATTCGACTGGTTTTTCTATAACCACCTCGCTCGTTTAATAAAAATGAAAAAGAAGGATTTTTAGTAGAAAACAATAAATTTTGATTGAGATTAATGTTTAAAGCACCCAAGTTTAGAGTGATGTCATCGCCCCAGTTCCAACCCAAACTAAATTTGAAAAATTGTGGAAGAGCGGTTTCTTCAGTGTCCTTTTCTAAAAATAAATAAAAATTGAAAAGAGATTTATCCATTTGATAAGCCAGCTCAAAATCGCTCCTCATTTGATAGCTCGCTAATTTCATGGGATCGGTCGACAGAAAGCGATTGTTTTTCATCCCTATTCTGTAATCTACTTTCAAGGCTTTATCCTTTGATGAGCGCTTGATGAATTTAATGAAATATTGAAAAGTAGAAAAACTCTCTTCGCTAAGGACTTGTTCTTTTTCCAAAGCCGCTAGGGAATTTAGCTTTGTCTTTGAAGCTAATTTCAAAAGGTTTCTTTTTTCATTTTCCGTTAAAAAGAAAAAATCGTCCAAATCGCTTTTAGTGATTTCATGAAAAACCAAGGGATGATTGTAAAAAACTTCTAAGTTTAGTAAGCTTTGATAATTTTGATTAAAAAAATCTTCTTCCTTGTCATCCAAGAGTGAATCAATGATGAGACTAAACCTAGGCTTTGGTTCAGCCAATAAAGGTTCAGTGGATAAAACTAATTCAAACAAAAAGAAAAACGCCCAGAAATACCTAATTTTTTTCATGACCATTAAAATAAAGAAAATACTTCGCCCTCATGCGGTAAAAAATAAAAATGATTAGCCAGTCCTACCCTAAGACCATTTTGATGAACTGCCCTTGCCTGCAGACGAACGACTTGATGAATGAAGTCAATGGTGAAACTAAGGGAATGGGAACGGTGAGCGTAACTTAAATTAATGAAAACATCGCCAAAATTGATTTGAAGAAAAAAAGTAGGTAGAACCGTTAGTCCCTCTTGACTTAGTTTAACGCCCAAATGATGGTTGTTAACCATGAAAATAACGAAAGCATATTGGCTAAGAAAATCAACCCCCTCGTCGGCTTTACCATTCTCATTGAAAACAACTTTTAATTCAAAACTAAGTAAAACTTTACTGATTAAAAAATTAATCCCATTGGCAAAACGATGATTGTCTGGCTTAAATAAGGCAGGGAAATAATCAAAGTCATAGCGAGTGTAGAAACGAAAAGGATCGAGATCGAACCGGTGATAAATTAGAAAATTTTGATAACTTAGGAATGGATGATGAAGATGAGATGCTTGAAATTCGCTTAGAAAAGGCAAAGTGAACCAAGGAATGCTAATGCCCGAAGTGAGTTGATAACTTTCTAATTGATTGAAATCAATGGTGTAGCCTAAATTGAACAGGTAATTTTTTTCCTTTTCCAAAGTAGGATAAACCAACCTCGCGTTTAAATGAAAAAAAATTAAAACAACTACAACGAATGAATTAGTTTTTATAATAAAAATCCTTTATTTAGTTGTTGACTGCCATATTCAGTTTCATAGTAAAAAACTAATTGATACAAACCAGTTAAAACTAAATTTGCTTTTTCTAAACACAAGTTTATCACCTTCGCGGTGGTGAGAGTCTTATCATACACTCGCCCCAGCAAATTGTTATCGGTGTCGTATAAGAAAATGCTCAAATGCCCAGCCAAGGGATAATCTAGGACAATGTTCAAATGCTTTTTGGCACGAGTAATCCTAGGTGGGATTAAGGTAGCAGAAAAATAAATTTCTTTAGAAAAATTGTTTATCGCTAAAGGAGTAGCTTTAGGGTTCACTGAAATATCGAAATTTTTTCTGTTGAAAGCATAGCCCGCCGTGGTCTTTCTCTGCAGCGACCTTTGAAAAACGAAATCCTTAAACCAATTTTTATCGTAATAAACCGAGTCAATGTACTTCCCTTCACTGCTTAAGGCAATGACTCCGCTTGAAGTGATGTCAATGATTTCTTTAGTGGGAATGAGGCGATTTTTTCCAGAGGTTTTAACGTGCCAACTGAAACGATTCGTAAAATTGGAATTCAAAAAAGCAAAAACGTTATAACTATTCGCTAGGTAAGTTTGCTCTTCAATGGCAATGCTTTTCTTAAATTTTAAATTACTATTCCATAAATGAATTTTCAAAGGAGTGGTGATGTTCTTCGTGCTATGAATCTCCAACCAAACCAAATTTTTATTAGTGCTGTAAAATATTTCGTTGATGCTAAGCTTATTTTTCAACGGGCTATTGAAATCGTTCACTGGAATGGAAACCCTAGGCAGCGAATGACTATTAAAATCAATATCAACTGTCCCAACGCTAAGAGGCCAAAGAGTGATGGGAGTTGAAGCCCCTGCTCTTAAGGCAATGATGTCAGTAGGATCAATTAAATTTTTACTACTTTTGGGATAATAATAAAGTTTGAATAAATTTTTATCGTACTCTTTTAAAGTTAGATTAACTGCACAAGGGAATAGTTGCTTGTTTTGCTGGCACTTAAATTCATAGCTTTGGGGAATTCCTAGGATTTGCGAGTTAGAATTCTCTTCTAATAAAACAATACGGGCTTGATCACCCGAGGTAAGGCTTAAAGGAATTGGACTCGCTAAGGAAAATAAAGAAAAATTACCCCCACCATTTTTAAAATTGGGCTGCTGGTTGCGATGGTCGCTTTTATCGGCTCTACCATCCTCGGCTCTACCATCAGGCGGAAGGAATTTTTGTGCCTGAACATCGGAAGAAAATTTTTGTTTAGCCTCGAGGCTCTCTTCACAACTACTATGAGTCGAAGGTGGCTTGGAAAATGCTTTCATCGTTAAATCAGCAGCTTCTCGATTAATCAAGCCAAAAAAGATTAACCAAGCAAATTTAATCACTGAGGGCTTCATTTTCATGTTTCGTTTTGGTATTTTATTTAATGAATTAGCGATGATTGCTTTTTTAATAAATTCTATTTCACCCCCTTGAAAAATTTCCGACACACTGGTAGGAGTTTTTCTAAAAAAATTGAATTTTACTAAAATGAATATTAACCATTTTTTCACTAATTTGGAGCAAAATAACTTCATTTCAAAAATTAAACCAGAAATTTCTGGTGCCAACAGCCCCATTAAAAGGCCATTTGAATTTTTTTTGAACGACGAATTCCAACATCACCCAGCAAAAAAAAGCGAAGCTAATCGACAAAAAATAGCCATTACCCATGGCAAAGATGAAATAAATGAAAGCAAATCCCGCATTTCAAAGGAAGAGAGGGCGGAAGGCAAGCAAGAAGTTACCTCCCAAGAAGTAACGAGGAAAAGCAAAGACAAGAACCACGAAGTCGAAAAAAACGAGCAAGGAAAAGATAAAAAAGCCCATCAAAATTTATTGCGAGAAATCAATGTCTTGCTGGAAAAATTTTCAACAAAAATGAAACTAGACGATGAAGGGCAAAAACTATTAAAGCAATTAAAATCACTGCTAGAATCGTTAGTTATCTCAAATGAAAATGGTGCTTGGGGAAGTAAAAACGAAACTAGTTTTTTTTTGAACCAATTTCTAAAAGATTTTACTGCTTTCTTACAAGAAAATTTAAAGGCAAATCCATCAAGCCAAGCTCATCTTACTGAAACAAACGCTTTTTTAAAACAGAAGTTGAACGCTTTTAAGGACAAGCTAGTTTCTTTCAATGTTTCATTAGAAAAAAATTCATTGAATGATTTAAAAGAACTGTGGGAAGATTTTAAATCATTTGAAAATAAAAAAGAAACAACGAAATCAATTCAAACTCCTACTGCAGTAAATCAAACTGAAACCAATGCTTATCACTTTGCTAAAAATAGCCTTCAACAGGGAAACCTTAAAAATTCTCTTGAAAAAAACAAAACCTTTAGCGTGAAAAAGTCAAGGAAAAGCAGTTTTGCTCCCGACAGCCCGCAAATCACTGTAAGCCCCACGAACAGCAAGGCCGTCGTTTCGGGAGCTCAGAGTGGCTTAAGTCAAACGCAAGCGGTGAAATTTAAGTCCTTTTTCCATCATTCCATGTCTTCTAACGCTTTGGAAAATGGTTCTAGTTTTTATTTCAAAAGCGAAAATGCCTATGGCGATTTTAAAACTTTTCATCACAAAGCAAATCTCGGTCAAAAATTGGATTTTTCTTTGCTGCAGAATCAACTTATTAAAACCATTAAAAATGGCTTAGTCCAGAATCAAAACGTGATGACCGTTAAACTAAAACCTCAGCTACTAGGAGAAATAAAAATTATTATGAAGAAGCAAAGCGATTTTATGAGTTTGAAATTTATTGTCGATAATAACCATGTTAAGGAAGTGATGGAGAGTAAAATGGCGGAATTAAAACAAGACTTAGCCAAAGAAAACATTGACGTGTTGAGTTTAGACGTTGATGTCCATGAGAAAAAATATTCCCAAGAAGGAGATTTCGCTCGTTGGTTATCTCCTGAGGAAGGCGAGGAAAAAATTTTTTTAAAGGAAGCCACCAAGGAAAACGAAGACGATTTAGTTGACGTCGTTGATCTCAGGGAACGATCGTTACTCAATTTAAAAGCATAGGAGAAAAAATGGAAACCACTGATATTAGTCCGTTAATAAGTAACCCCGCTAGCAGCGTTAGGCGAAATAACCTCGCTGAAGTTTTGGAAAATGGGGGGCAGGAAAATTTGGGTAAGGATGAATTTCTAAAGCTACTGACCGTCCAATTATCCCATCAAGATCCTTTAAAGCCAATGAGCAACACTGAGTTCATTTCTCAAATGGCAGAGTTTTCTGCTTTAGAACAAATGAAAAACATGAACACTTCCGTTGAAGGGCTTAAGGGAGAATTTGCTAAGCTAGCAAATATGAATTTAATCGGCAAAAAAGTTGCTTTTAGCGACCTTCAGGGCAATTTAAAAACTGGTTTAGTGGAAAAAATTAACTTAAAGGGCGAAACCAAAGCAGTCATAGATGGCGGGAGCGTGAGCATCGCTAATATAAGCTCCATTGTTAACGAGAGTCACTTGGAAAAAGCAAGAAGTTATGAAAATAATCTTAAAACTACCAAATGAGTAGAAAATAAAAATTAGGAGAAACGAATTATGATGCGATCACTTTATTCTGGAGTTTCTGGACTTAACAATCATCAAACGAGGATGGACGTCATTGGGGACAACGTGAGCAATGTTAACACTCATGGCTTTAAAAGAAACCGAGTTACTTTTCAAGATCTTTTATCGCAAACTTTAAGCGGAGCCTCTAGGCCCGATGAAGTTAGGGGAGGAATAAATCCCAAGCAAGTTGGCCTCGGAGTTCAAATAGCCGCCATCGATACCATTCATACTCAAGGTTCTCTTCAGACCACTGGAGTGAACACTGACTTAGCGATCGTGGGAAGTGGTTTTTTCATTCAAAGGGAGGGGGAAGAGACCATTTATTCTCGGGCTGGAGCATTTGGGTTAGATAGCGAAGGAACTTTAGTTAATCCAGCGAATGGGTTTAAGGTTCAAGGCTATCAAGCAACGACGACAGCTGAAGGCGCTACTTTCATTAACACTGCCAGCAGTTTAGATGATTTGAAAATTGAAATAGGCAGAAAAGAAGAAGCTCGTGCCACTACTTTGGTTAGATTTAGATCTAATTTGAACCTTTTAACTCCCACCATCCCCACAGATAACCCCACGGAGAGAGAAATCGCTGATGGGAGCTGGGTCAGCACTATAAAGCTGATCGACAGTAGAGGAGAGGAGCAGGAACTGAGGTTAGCTTTTTCCAAGCGGCTTGATGAAAATGGAGTTGCTGTTGAAAACGAATGGCTAGTGAACACTACTATTTTCGATGCTTCGGGTAACGAAATTCCCGGAGTGGAAGCTGGCGTCGATCCCCAAGACGTGAGCAGTGATTTCATCGTTAGGTTTAACGAGGCAGGAGCCATTGTTTCGGTTTCCGATCCAGCTAACCCCGGTGTGGCTATCGGGACTCCAGAAGAAGCGCTTAGCATAGAACTTCGTTATCAAGTTCCCGGTAGCGAAGCCTCTGTGGTTAATTTAGAAATAGGAACGTCTGGACAATATGACGGGATTACTCAATTCGCTTCTCCTTCCAGCACCAAAGCCTATTTTCAAAATGGAACGAAACTAGGTTATTTGGAGAGTTTCACCATTAACGACAATGGAGTAATTATTGGAAGCTATACCAACGGAGTGAAAAGAGAACTGGGACAACTTGCTTTGGCAACTTTCACCAATCCCCAAGGGCTGGAAAAAATAGGAGAAACTTATTTCGATGAAACGATTAACTCAGGCATTGCTAATGTCAGTGAAGCAGGCAGCGAAGCAGCGGGTAAAGTGAAAGCCGGTTTATTGGAAATGTCTAATGTCGATTTGGCTTCGGAATTCACGGACATGATCGTTACTCAAAGGGGATTTCAAGCTAACTCTAGGTCCATCACCACCTCAGATACCATGCTAGGGGAAATTTTGAGGTTAAAGCAATGATTTATTTTCGCCATCATAGCAACTCTCACGAACTTTAACTCCGCCTTTGACCTTGAATGAAAGCAGTTGAAAAGTTGAAAATCTAAACCTAAAACCTTTCTATAATTCTAGTTTCTGTCCCAGTAGAAAAATTTCGTCTTGGCTTTTCCTCACCAAATAGTTGAAGTAGTTTTGCGTAATCCGCTCTTCTGCTTGAGATTTCAACTGATTTTCGTATTGCCGTTTGACGAAGGAACTCGCTTCTTCTTCGTCCTCTAAATAATTCAAAACAACGTAAAACAATTCTTCCTGTTCAAATATTTCGGAAACGCTTCCCAGAGGGACTAGAAAAATTCTTCTTATGACGTTGGGTTCTCTTATAAAAGCCAAACCACTGCCCTCATCTTTTATTTCACGACTGAAATAACTAAAAAACTCGCTTCTAAAAAACCTAAAGTTAGCATTTTCTACCAAATTCAAAAAGTCCTGCTCGCTAGTTTGCCCTTCCTTCAAATTAAGATCGTTAATTTTAAAAGTCAAATCTTCTTTAAAACTTGCCAACCAGTTTTCACCATTCTCTAGTAAATAATCCTCCCTCACCCTTGCTTTGTTGGTAGAAAATTGTTCTAATATCACTTCTTCACTTAGCGAGGCGTCATTGGAAGGGGCAATCCCACTGTTTTGATTGGTTAAGTTCAATGCTCGGTTCAAATCCAAAGCCGAACCATTTCCCTGCTGGTTATTCTGCAAACCAGAATCACTAGGACTCGTAGCAACGTTGTCTAAATAACGAGAAATGTTTTGCCGAAAGTATCCCAGCAAGGCATCATCGTCAATCGCTTCGTTCAAAAGAACATCTTTCACCATCACTCCGATGATCGCTTTCCTTTGAATCTTGCTGATATCTAAGTTCTCTTCCACTTCAGAGTCGGGAACTGGTATTCCTTTAGCGAAAGTGTTGATATAAATCTTTCTAAGGGCATCCTTCCTAGCAGTTTTCTCCAGCCTCTTCAAATCCGCCTTGTCAGCCGTCTTAACATACTCCCTATAGTCAGCCTCATCTCCCGCAAAATAAAGGTCAATCAAGCTAGCGATAACTTGCTCATCGGAAACGACGATTTTATTTTTTTCATTTTCCTTTTCCAACAAATGATCGATGATCGTAGCCATGAAAGCCTCCCTAATGGCATATTGGTTAATGGCTTCTGGATCAACTCCGCCGTATAGCTCGCGATACCTTGCTGAGATCAATTGATAATTCCTAGAAAAATCGCTGTCCCTAGTGTTTTTAACCACGTAGTCACCAATTCTCCCAATCTCTTGAGCTTCTGGTGCGAGAGGCTCCGTGTCTCCTCCCAAGTAAACCACGAAGGAAATCGATAAAAGAATGACGAAAACAAAAAGGAAAAATTTCCTTACCAAGAAAGAAATTTTCTTAGCCATGATAAACTCCCATTTTTAATTCTTTTCTAAAGTTATTGCTTTTCATTACAACATTCCTGCCATCGCCCCTAACCGCTTGGCTTATCTTCAGCTGGCTTCTGCTTATCAGCTGACTTTTGCTCAGTCCGCTTCTCTTGCTGGTTTGATTTTTTAGCTTTGCTCTTAGGTGAAATGTTTTTTCTATCTTGTCTAACTTTTAACGCCAGTTTCCCCTTTCTTCCCCTTAGGTAATAAAGCTTAGCTCTCCTAGGTCTGCCCTTGCGAAGTATTTCAACGCTAACAATAGCCGGTGAATGAACTGGGACGGTTTTCTCGACTCCCACCCCATGCGATATCTTTCTAACTTTAATTGACTTGTTTATCCCCACCCCTTTCAAAGCTATCACCACTCCTTCAAAAAACTGAATCCTCTCCTTCTCACCCTCTTTTATCCTAATCCTCACCTTAACCGTGTCACCCACTCGAGGCAAGCTCACCTCTTCTTTTAAAAATTGCGCTTCTGCTTTTTTAATTAATGCCTCCATTTAACTTTCCCTCTCTTTAGCTAATAAGTATAAATATCGTTTAAATTCGCATTCCTCCTCCATCAGCAAAGTTGCTTCTTTAAACATTTTAGGTCTTCTAAACAACGTGTTAAAAATTTGATTGTTCCTTCGCCAAATTTCTATTTTTCGATGATGCCCACCAACCAACACTTGCGGCACCCTCTCGTCATTAGGTCTAGTGTATTGATCTTGCTCTAAAAGGCCATTCTCAAAACTATCTTCTAAAGCAGATTTTTCGTTGCCCAGAAAACCATCCAAATAACGCACCACCACTTCCATAACCACCATGGCAGCTGATTCTCCTTGAAATAAAACATAATCCCCTAAGGAAATCTCTTCATCGACCTCCTCATCAATGAACCTCTGATCCACCCCCTCGTAATGACCACAAACAAAAGTAATGAAAGGCTTCCGCGCTAGTTTTTTGCCTAAAGCAGGAGTGAGTTGTTTTCCTCGAGGAGATAATAGGACGACCCAGCCACTTGGCTGACTTTTCAAAGATTTCGCTAAAACTTCTTTTTTGATTAGCATGCCCCCACCCCCTCCAAAAGGAGCACCGTCAATTTTTTTATGCTTTCCTAAACCATATTTTTTTAAATTCAAGATCGTGTATTTTAGCCTCGCTTCTCTAACCGCCCTATGCATGAGCCCCGTTTTGAAGAAGTAATTAAAAAAAAGAGGATACAAAGTTATTATTTGAAAATGCATTTAAATCGTCACTCCCTCTTTTAAGATTGCTTTCTGGTTTTTAAAATCTACGTTAGCAAACATTTCCTTTTCACAAGGAAAACAAAAGGATTTTCTATCATTCTCCTTACCATCCTCATGACATACGACTTCGTAAAACATTTGTTGATTGCCCTCTAAAGAATTTCTGATGTAACCCACTCGCTCGCCATTTTCCTTGACAATCTCCAAACCAAGGTAATCCTCCACCAAATCCCCCTGCTTAGCCGCTAACTCAACCCTTGGTAAGCTTAAAAACTCTCCCTTCAAGCGACTGACTTCATCCACGTCGTCAAGCTGATGAAATTTAACAATCAACTTCTCGTTTAAAAACTTAATGCGATGAACTAAAAACTTTTTAAAATTGACGAAAAAATACTTATATTTTCTAAAACTAACTAAATCATCCGTAAAAGCCCGTACCTTAACCTCCCCCCCGAGCCCATGGGGCTTCAAGATTTTGCCAACTCGTATCATCTTCAATGAACAAAACGCTTTTATAACGGAAACAACTATTTAGCAGGAGTTTCTCCTCGCTCTTCCTTGTCTAATACATCAATAACGCATCTTTTCTTGCTATCTCTAGAAACCACTGATAATAAAACCCTAACTGCATTAATGGATTTACCTCTTCTACCAATTATTTTGCCATAATCTTCCAAATTAGCTTTTACTTTGAAAACAATGCTCTTTTCTCCACTTTCAACATCTATTTCTAATTCTTCTGGAAAATCAACTAAAAGTTTTAAAACATATTCAACGAATTCTTTCTGTTTTTCCAAATTCGAAACTCCTCCCATTATTTCATTTCAACACCAAAGCCAAGAACAAGGCTGAACCTAAGTTCAAAATCACTTTTAAACCCCCTCTCTACCACTTACTTCATCCCCTAGGAAACTACTTCGTCTCAACTTGTTTGGTCTTGGACTCCGGAGGACTTTGGCTGTTTTTTGGAGACTCTTTTTCCAATGCTTTAACTTTCTTTGCCTCCGCTAAATTCTTCTTAAATGTTGCCTTTTTATTTCTTTCTTCTCTACGCTTTTTAATTTCGCTTACGGGATGACTCTTCTTTTTTCGATGTTTTTTTTTCTTTTTGTCTTTTTCTAACTGCTTTTTTAGCTTATTTTTAGTAAATTCTTCCCATATTTTCTCCCTAGAAAAAATATCCTTAACCACTTTAGTGGGAATAGCACCTTTATCCAGCCAATTCAAAGCACCCTCGCGGTTAATGACTAACCTAATGTCATCATCATTAGAGAAGGGATCGAAATGACCTAACTTCTCAATGTATCTAGCGGACCTAGCCTTCCTACTATCGATAACTACGATGCGATAAAAGGGCCTCTTCTTGCTCCCCATACGATTAAATCTGATCTTCGTTGCCAAAATTATTAACCCTCTCGGTATTCTTCTTTTCTAATATTACTATCTTTTTTCCATTTTTTGGCTGATTTTTTTTAAATCACTTTCGTTCATTCCCATTTTAGTTAAAACTTTTTTCATTTTACGAGAATTTTGGAAATTCTTCATCATTTTTTTCATTTCGAAAAATTTTTTCAAAACCTTATTGACCTTCAACAAATTAGTTCCCGAACCCTTAGCTACTCTCATTTTCCTGCTATTGGAATTATTAAAATAAATCACTTCTTTTCTTTCAAATGGCGTCATTGATAAAATGATCGCTTCAGTAACCTTCATCTCTCCCTCATCAATGTTTTCGGGATTAATTTTATTAGCCATGCCCGGCATCATAGAGACAATGGATGAAAGGGAACCCATTTTTTTAAATTGCCTTATTTGAGCAAGGTAATCTTCAAAATCAAACTTATTTTGTTTTAACTTCTTCGAAAGCCGCTTCGCCTCCTCTTCATCCACCACTTCCTTGGCTTTTTCCACCAATCCGACAATATCGCCCATCCCTAAAATTCTCTCCGCTATTCTCTTCGGATCAAATTCATCGAGTTCATCTATCCTCTCCCCCACTCCAATGAATTTAACTGGAACGCCCACGACTTCTTTAACCGACAAAACTGCCCCTCCGCGATTGTCGGAATCAAATTTACTAAATATCAAACCATTCAAAGGCACTGCCGCTTTGAAACGATTAGCCACCGGCAAAGCTTGCTGACCCATCATGCTATCCATAACGAGTAAAGTCTCGTCTGGCTTCACGAAGCGATGAATTTCAGTTAATTCTGCCAGAGCACCTTCATCTATTTGAGTTCGTCCAGCAGTGTCGAAAAAAATTAAGTTATGGGCATTCCTTTTAGCCAATTGAAAAACATTATGCACGATTTTCTTTAAATTTTTCTCCTCCCCACGATCGTAAAAAGCAACTCCAGCCTGCTTACTTAATATTTTTAACTGCTCATTAGCCGCCGGGCGGTTAAAATCAAGCGAGACCGTTAAAACATCCCGCTTATTTTTATAGCGATAAGCCATCTTCGCCAACGTGGTTGTCTTACCCGATCCCTGCAGCCCACTCAGCAACACCCCAGTTATTTGAGTGGATTCTTTTAAGTTTAAGGAAATTTTTTCCTGCCCCAAAGTTTCCACTAGCAAATCGTGAACGATTTTCACCAGCATATCCCCCGCCTGAACGTTTTTCACTATCTCTTGATGAAGCGCTTTTTCTTTTAACTTAGCGATAAACTTCTTAATGGCTTCAATGTTCACTTCTGCTTCAATTAAAGCTAGGCGAATACTTCTAATGCCCTCTTGAATTTGAGTTTCCGTTAACCTACCTTTTTTAGTTATCTTTTGAACAATATGAGAAAAACCATCCGTTATATTTTTTAACATGCTATTTTTAACTCCATTTTACTCCTTCACGAAAACAAAACTTCAACCAATATTAACATCATTAAAACCAATTAGGCTCACTATTTAACTCACCAGAGAACTCAGGCCAAAAAACTCACCAAAGCCCATCGGGAAAAATTCATGAAAGCGAAAGGTAATTTTTAGCGAGTTTCAAATAATCTTCCAAACTTAAATCCTCTCCCCGTTGATTATCAGCAAAACCCAATTCACTCAATGCAGTTGCTATTTTAACTAAATCAAATTTAAAAGGTAAGTAACTTTTGATGGAATTAATCAGGTTCTTCCTGCGATTTTGAAAACTTGCCTTCACCAAGTGTTTGAAAAGCGAATAATCTAGCTCTTCCAGCATCGCCTTAGGAGCTAAGCCAATGAATTCGCTTTTGACTTTAGGGGGAGGATAAAAAGCACTAGGAGGCACTTCCCACAGCTTTTGGAGATGGCAATGATATTGAATGAGGATGGAAGGAATGCCATAGTTTTTTTGCTTAATGGGATTACGAGTTCCATGGCTATGAATTCGCTCCGCCGCCTCTTTTTGAACTAAAAAAACCATTTCGCTCAAATAAGAAAAATGATTTTCTAAAAAAAATAAAATGATTTTATAAATCAAATGATAGGGAAGATTACCAACTAAGATAATTTTTTGCTCGCTTTCAAGAAGCGTTTTAAAATCCAACTTCAAGGCATCAAGGCAAAGCAAATAAAAACCAGTTCGTTTTTGCGCCCCCATTTCACTCACTCTATTTACTAAATGATTAGCGTATTTTTTTCTCAAGAACTGACAATTCCTTTCATCTATTTCAACTCCGATGAGCGAGCCTATTTCTAAAAGATGTTCCGTAAGCATCCCCAGACCGCAGCCTATTTCTAAAATTAAACTTTTGGGATGATTTTCTTTGAGCAGGCTTATCTGATTTTTTATTTTTATTAAATGATTTCGATCAACTAAATAATTCTGCCCTAAAGACTTTTTTAACCTTACTTGCCCACTTTCAATTAACTTTTTTAATTCACTTATTTTCAAAGCAAATCAACGAAAACTAGCCAAGCAATGTCCACTCCCTTGTTCCCTGATATCACTACCTCTAATGAGAATTTCGCCAATTTTCTTTCCGGTTTTTAATTGATAACAACTTTTTTCCGCTAAATGAAGTATCGTTTTATCGAAATAATTAACGACGATGCGAGAAGAGAGGTTTTCTTTATCTCGGGGCAAATTGTCATTTGCTTTCGTTAAAAATTCTTTCTTCTGATCTCTTGAACTAAGAAAGTCATCACCAGTCAAACTCCCCTCTTCCAAAAGATTGGGAAAGTTTTCTCGATAAAAATCTACTTTTCCTCTTTCTAAATAATTAAAACGAGGACTTCCTTCATAGTAATCAAAGACAATTCGTTTTTCTTTCTTTTCACGAGTAAAGTTTATTCTCAAATAAGCCAGTACTTCTTCATTGGAGTCCAAAACAACCATTTTTCTTATGCGACAAAACTCAATTAAAAAAAGCTCCTTGGAAAAAAAATCGTTTTCTAAACCATTTGAAGCAGTGAGTCTGTTTTGAAAATCATCAAATTTTTCTTTGAATGATTTCGGTTTGTTGGAAGGCTGCAGGTTTTTGAATTGAACTTGCCGGTAGATCGCTTCAAAAATATTTTTACCAAAATCAAAACCAACTTTTTCCACTTGATCGCCTCGCCTACACATTTCATAACCACTTTTATTAAGGGGTAATTCCTGATAATAATAAATAATCGTGCGCGACTTCAGTGGTTGAGCAATTTTGAATTCTCGCTTCCTCAAAAAATTATTAACGTAATAATGGTAGCTATCCTCTCCTTTTTTGTTTCCTAAAAAATCGTAAATTTCCCTTTTAAAGACCTTGTCATTTTTATAATGAGTAGCCACCACGTTTTGTTCAAAAATCTTGTACTGAGTCTCTACGACTTGATTGTTCTCTTTAGAGTATTGGTAGGCAGCAACTAGCGATTGATAATGATTGTAAAGGTTCAGATTGCCTTTTCGCAGTTCTTCGTTCCAATAGTTTTTTCGATTTTCAAGATAAACCCTTTTAAAGTCATCGTTAAATAGCAAATGATTGTTTTTAGCAATGGGATCGTATTCATAACGAAAAGTCCGGACCAAATCTCTGGAAGGATTTTTGATCGTCTTGCCAATGAGTTGCCCATTGGTGTTATAAAAAAAATTAGTTTCATCATAATCTGCATTCATTTCCCATCTTATTTCCCTTCTAATAAGATGATTAGTAAAATAACCGACGCGGAAACTTATAAATCCCTCTGTTAGAGAACCAAATATCGTAGTTAATCGATAATCCTTAGTAGCCGAAAAAGGTATTTTTTCTTCCGTTTTATAGCGATACATCTGGTTATTAGCATTGTAAAAGTCAGTTTTCTTGATTCCATTAAATTCATTGAAAAATATTTTCTTCCAAGAAATAAGTTTTCCATTTTCTAAATAACGAATGATGGTGGGATTTCCTTCCTCATCATAAGTGTACTCTTTGGTTTTGCTTTTAGTGGTATTTTTTAGGGGGCTTATCCTCGTCATTCTCAAAGTATCCCTGACCAAATAACCCGCTTCATTGAAGATTTTCTCTTGACTAACATTGCCTAAAATAGTTTCTCTTAAAGTTTGAATTTTTCCATCGGGAAAGAAAGCGATGTTTAAAACTACTTTTTCATCTAGGTTGTATTTTCTTATTCTTCTAACTTGGAAAAGTTCATCATAAGAAACCAAGTAATAATGCCCATCCTCATTGTCATTGTCATTGGTTAAACTTAAATTAAAGCTCAAGGAATAGCTGTTGTTCGTTTTGGTTAAAACCAAATCAACTTTTTCAACTCTCCTTTCCAAAACAAAAATCTCATTGGTCCACCCCGGTAAAAAAAACAAGAATAAAAAAATTAATATTATTTTCATCGCTTCTTATTAACTCAAATTAATAAAATTTGAAACTTGGCAAAGATAATCTCCTATATTTTCGATTTTAGCAATGGTAAATATAAATTTATTTTACAAAACTAAAAAAATCCCCGTTCAATGATTGAACCTCTTGTTACCATAACGAATCAAAGGAAGAAAAAGAACTATGGAAAGCAAATAAAGAAAAGTGGAAATAATGCCCACTTTCTCTGGACCCCAGCTATAAAGGGCGACCAACCCCAGCAAGGGCGACATTACCATCCTCACTCCAGTAAAGCCCACGTGAACGTTCATATACATGCTCACTTTGTTTTTAGGGACAATTTTATTAATCCAAAGCTTCCAAGCAATGCTGCCCCCAGCTCTTCCCAAGCCATAGCAAACCATCCCCAAAAGATGAAAAGCAAAAGAACCACCCAAGAAAAAAAATAGGCAATAAAACAAAAACAAAACGTTTAAGCCAATTCTCATGACGATGAAATTAAACTTATCAAAAAGATAAGCAAACGGTAGATTGAAAAGAAGGAAAAGGATTTCGGGAATGATCACGAGCAAAAGCAAGATAGTGCCTTCGCTATAATTAAAACCAAAACTAGCTTCCGCTAATAAATTAGTCCGGTAGGGAAGCAACCATAAATTAGCAGTTCCAAAAATATGCCAAACTATCAAGACATACAAGAAAAGCTTATCTTGTTTCACAATGTAAAACAAATCCCGCAATTGAGGCTTCTTGGTGCCCGAAAAATTTAACTTGGGAAGCGGTAAAGTGAATAACCCTGAGAAAAGCACTGCAAAAGCAGTGATTAAAAATACCAAATCATGACTGTAAGTTTCGCTTCCTAAAATGAAATCATATAAAAGAGCAAAAATAATAGAACCTAAAAAAAAAGCCATGTTGGAACTCACAAATTTCTTTCCCCTACTCTGCTGGGGATAGAGATTGTATATCTCTGCCACTAAAGGATGAGTTCCCGTGAAGGGAAACACCATGATGGAAAAAAGAAAAACGTATAACACTGGATTAAAGGAAGAAGAGAAAGAAAGCAAAGAAGAAATGAAAGCGAATAAAGTGAAAACAAACAGAGCGATGTTTAAGTTATATTTTTTTTTAAATAAGAAAATGGAAACGGGAACTCCAATGAAAAAACCACTCTTGAGAAAAAAAACTAAAGCCGTTTTATCGAAAGTAGAAGCGTTGAATTTTTCAATGAAAATGAGCATTGCTACGACTTCCACCATCGGAGAGAGCGAGCCCAAGAAGAGATTCCTCCAAAAATCTAAAAACTGAATTCTCTTATAATAATTATTAAAAAACAAATTCTCTTATTCCGTTAAAAAAAGACTCATGCATAGCTTGATTGACGAAAGGATCGACTGCTAGTTCCAAAATAAAAGAACTAGGCAGCGTTTGGCAAACTTTTAATGCTTTGAGTAGCTGGGCTATGTCTTTAGCAAAAAAATAAGGAATGGAAAATTGGTCAGCTACCTTAGCAAAGCTAAACTCATGTTTATAAAAGGCGTGTTTTTTTTCTGTTTCATCAAAAAAGGAATTCATAGGTAAGTTCCTGAAAATAGTTCCTTCAAAGTTATTAATGACGATGATACCCAAGTTATTAATTTTTTCTCTTTCTATGATAGTCAATGAATTCAAATCATGTAAGAAAGCTAAATCACCCAAAATCAACCAAGTTCTCTCCCGGCTACCTAGCAAGGAACATCCCAAGGCACAAGCGATAAATCCCTCAATGCCACTGGTACCCCGATTAACGAAAATTGACTGGCAAGAGCCATGAAATCCCATGAAATCAAAATCTCGTATGATCATGCTATTGCCTAAATAAAGCTGCTGATAACCAGTTTTTGCTTCACTAATGATTAAAGCAATGGAAAGTTCATCAAATTTTTTCTTCAAACGTTCTTTGATCGAAGTCATTAAATGCTTTTCAATCACTCTATAATTATTTAAAAAAGCATCAAAGGAATTTGAATCAAAAAATTTAGTGAAATTCTTTTTAGTGAGCTTACGCAAAAGTTGATTAGAAAAATCGTTGACATCGAAAGTTAATTTTTTTTTTATGCTTAAATAAGGGTTGAAAGGAAGCTCAAGATCGCTAACGTGATAGTAAATTCCTTTTACCGAGCTTAAAATCATTTGAGTTTCTTTGTTGATCACCGCACCACCCAAGTGAAGCACGAAATCAATTCGACTGCTTAACAATTTCTGCAGCTTGACGTTTTTGAAAAGCAGGGAGTAGTTTTTCAGTTCTTGGAGGATTTCCCCTTGTCCTCGTAAATTAGAAGCCACATCTAAAATGACAGGTATTTTTAAATATTGCAGTAGTTTAAGCACGGCGCTTTTTTCTTTGAAAGGGTCAAGCTTACCAACCACAATGAAAGGAAATTTAGCGGAAAGGAGTTCATCCATTATTTTCATTAAAAAACGCTCGGGCAAGATGGGTCTCTCCATCGCAAGGTGATAAGCAGCAGGGTCCAAGGCATTTGCTTGGAATGGCTTTTTAATCTGCCGAGAAGTGGTTTCAAGGAGTGGTTCTTTAAACTGAACGTTAAAATGAACTGGTCCTTCCAAAAGTTTGTCAAAGCCGTATTTTATTTGAAACCATTGATAGTCTTCAAGTTGATCTCCCGCTACCATGAAGTTGTTATAATGCTTAACGAAATGGCTAAAAAAATTATCCTGTGCGATGGTTTGATTGGAGCCGATTCCTTGGAGTTCCATCGGGCGATCAGCGGTTATGATGAGCAGGGGGTATTGGTTATAATAAGCTTCTAAAATAGCGGGATAAAAATGGGCTATTGCCGAACCCGAGGTCGATAAAATCACAGCGGGATTGCCAGTTTTTTTCACATAACCGATTGCTAGAAAAGCTAGGCCGCGCTCGTCAAAGTGACTGACTTTACTCACTTGGGGATTTTTTAAAAGAGCGTAAATGAGTGGGCTATTTCTTGAGCCGGGAGCTAGAAAAAATTGTTTAACGTTTCTCTTCGCTAAAAAAAAAACGAGTTCTTGGGCAAAAAATAAGTTAGGATTCACGGTTCATTTATACCCTAAGTAAAGAGTACAAATGCCCCAGCTAAGGGAATGAAAACTACATCGGGAAAAACCTTGTTTCTGCATTAAACTTAGCAATTCCTTGGGTTGGGGAAATTTTTCGACGCTCTGGTTCAAGTAATAATAGGCTGAAAAGTTCTTGGTTAAAATCCCGCCCAGCAATGGAAGAGCGTAGCGAAAATAAGCAAGGTAAAGCGCTTTGAAAAAAAAGTTTTTGGGGATGGAAAATTCTAATATTAAACATTGACCTCTAGGTTTCAAAATCCGATAAATTTCGCTTAAAGTTTTTTCCACATTACCCGTGTTCCTTATCCCAAAAGCCATGGTAGCACAATCAAAAGCATTTTCACCATTGGGGACATCCAAGGCACTGCCAACTTTAAAAGAAACTTTAGCAAAATAGCTTTGCGAAACCATTTTTTTCTCCCCCAGCAAAAGCATTTTTTGTGCCAAATCTAGGGCGACCGCTTTTTTAACATTAGAACGCCTCTCTAAAATCTCCATTAACAAGTCCCCTGTCCCACTGGCAAGGTCTATTAAATGAATTGGTTTATCGGGACTTATGAAAGAAACCACTTTTCTTCTCCAGTTCTTATCAATGCCTAAAGAGAGGATTTTATTGGTTTTATCGTAATGGGGGGCAAGTTTGTTGAAAACTTTCCAACTGTCGCGAGGAGATATTCTACCCAATATTTAAAACAATGCTCAGCTCAATGGTCAAATAAAAGTAAGCCAATTAAAGTCATCGCTCGCCCTACCCTTGACAATATCAAAAAAGTTTCCTTGAAGCAAAGTGGTTATGCGACCACGACCACCCCTGCCGATAACATAATGATCTAACTTAGCCACCGGAGTTACTTCAGCAGCAGTTCCGACTAAAAAAATCTCATCCGCTAAATACAAAAACTCCCGATGCATTTTCATTTCCTTTAATTCGAAACCATGTTTTTTAGCAAGCCTTACAATGCTATTACGAGTGATCCCCGGTAAGATAGAATCGCTGTAGGGAGTGGTGTAAATGACTTCGTCTTTGATTACGAAAATGTTTTCCCCCGAACCTTCGGCAATGAAACCATCCGTGGTGAGAGCAATGCCTTCTTGAAAACCCTTTTCCAAAGCCTCAATTTTTATGAGTTGGGAATTCAAGTAATTGCCACATGCCTTTGAGAGCGCCGGTAGGGTGTTGGCAGCTGGACGACTCCAGGAAGAAATGCAGGCAGAGATGCCTTTTTCCAAACCCTCCTCGCCTAAATAACTCCCCCATTCCCAAGCCGCTATCATCAAATTAATCGGACAACTAAGGGGATTAAGGCCTAAATCTTTAAACCCACGGTAAACTAGCGGTCTGATGTAGGCAGTTTTCAATTGATTCGCTCTTAAAGTTTCAATGATGGCTTCGTTGATTTCTTTTAAAGAGTAGGGAACTTTCATTTTATAGATCGAAGCACTATCAATAAGTCTCTTAGTGTGATCGCTTAATCGAAAAATGGCACTTTTACTCCCGACATCGTAAAGGCGAATCCCTTCAAAGACCCCACTGCCATAATGAATGACATGCGACAAAACATGTATCTTAGCCTCGTTAGAAGCAACTAACTCACCATCCATCCAAATCTTACCAACTTTCATCACTAAGCTCCCTAATCGCTAACAATTGTAATATGAAATGCTCCTCCCTAGGAGCATTTTATGCGAAAAATCCTAAATAAAATCACTTCTTAATGCCTTTTGCTTTGAGAGCATGAGGATTAATCATTTACTTGATGTGCTTTAGCGCCCCTGCTAAATCAGCCAATAAGTCATCGGGGTCTTCAATGCCAATGGACAAGCGAATTAAATTTTCATCAATGCCCATTGTCTTTTTCTCTGTTAAACTTGCTTCATGAAAAATGGTTTGCGCCACTGGAATGGAGAGGGTGCGATTATCCCCTAAATGACTAGCTCGTAAAATTAATTGAAACTGGTTGCAGAAGTCAAGCGGATCTCCTTTGATCTTAAAAGAAAAGAGTGCCCCAAAATAGCGGTAATATTTTTTAGCTATGTGATGTTGGGGATGACTGCGTAGTCCCGGGTAATGAATGTATTCCACCGCCGGGTGCTCCCTCAGGTAATTAGCAAGGACGAGCGCATTTTCGCATTGTTTCTGCATTCTCAAAGTCAAAGTTTCCGATCCTAGAGAAATGATATGGGCTGCTTGAGGAGATAAAATACCTCCCATGTCGCGAATTCCTTTTTTTTTTACTTGAGTTATGAACAAACTTTGCTCGCGTTTTTTTTTATACATGGAGAGGATGTTATCCTCGTCTTCCCATGAATAATTGCCGAGGTCGCTTAAAGAACCTCCCAAAGCCGAACTATGCCCAGCGATGTATTTGCTTAAGGAATTAAAACTAATGGAAAAACCTAGTTTTTTAGGGCTGAATAAAAAAGGGCTGGTGAGGGTGTTGTCGATTAAAGTCACTATTTTTTTGGAGTTTAGCAAGTTACTCAAATTCTCCCAATCGGGAATTTGCGTGTTGGGGTTAGCAATGGTTTCAGCGAAAAAAAGCTTGGTGTTTTTTTTAAGCTCCTTCTTCACTTCATCAATTTTAGTGACGTCAACGAAAGTCACTTCAATGCCTAGCCTAGCTAAAGTCTTAAAAAAGTTATAAGTATTACCGAAAAGAAACCAGCTCACCAAAACATGGTCACCTTTTTTTAAAAAAGCAAAACAAGCCGTAGCCAAAGCCGCCATCCCCGTCCCAAAGCACAAAGTGCCCACTCCCTCTTCCATGACGTTAATTTTCTTTTCTAACTCTGCCGTCGTAGGATTAGCAGAACGCGAATAAGTGAAGCCCGCTTTTCTTCCTTGAAAAGCATCCACTAACCCTTGGGCATCTGGGTAATGAAAAGTGAGGGAAAGGTCAATGGGAGGATGAACACCAGTGGAGGAACTTTTTTTTTCATAGGAATGCAAAATACTAGTATTAAACTTATTTTTCATTTTAAAATAATTATACTATCTTTGCTTCCCTGACAAAAAGTTGTTTATGAAATTGTTTTTTTACTCTCCTAAACATTTGGAGAATTTAGCTGCTATCGTTAGGACTTTAGAAGTTTTTGGCATTAAGGAAATTTTCATTTACGATTTTTATGGAGTAATTTCTTCCGAGCACAAAAAGGCTTATAAAAGGAAACTTAATAAAATATCCGCCGGCTCTTTTCAGTATCTTAAGTTTCACAAAGTGAGTTCCCCTTTAACTTTCATAAAAAATTACTCCCAGCGAACCATAGCCAGTGTCTTGAAAAACGAAAATTGTTATTTGCCTCATTTCAAATTTCAAAAAAACGATATTTTAATCATGGGCAACGAAACGGAGGGAGTTCCCAATGAAATCACCAACGAAGCCGATGTCTTGCTCAAAATTCCCCAAACTGGCAAAACCGAAAGCCTCAATTTAGCAACAGCCACGGGAATATTCGTTTACGAATATTTTAAGCAAACCAATTTCATGACTCAATTTAACGACTCCTAGTTATATGGGAATGCCGGGTTAAAATAAGTCCTCAAACACTAAACGCTAAACACTAAGCACTATTCAAAACAGAAATGATTTTTTCCACTTCTTCGTCTTTTAAAAAAGGATGAATGGGAATGGAGAAAATAGTTTTAGCCAATTTTTCGCAGTTAGGAAAATCTCCCGTTTTATAACCTAGGAATTCAAATGCTTTCTGCAGATGAATCGGGATTGGGTAATAAATGGACCAAGGTATTTCATGACGAGTCAAATGATCTAAAATTTTTTTCCTAGGCTTTTTAGCAACTAAAGAAAACTGAGCAAAAGCCGAGTAAGCGTGAGCAGCTATTTTTTGAAAAGAATAAAAATCCTTCGCCAAGCTTCCTAGGTACTTTGTCGCTATTTCGTTTCGTCTCCTTACCTCATCGTCTAAATACTTCAGTTTAACGCTCAATACGGCAGCCTGCATGCTATCCAAGCGTCCATTGATGCCAATGAAGGAATGATGATATTTTTCCGTCTGCCCATGGTTCAACAAGCATCTGATTTTATGAGCCATCTTTTGGTTGTTTCTAACGATGACCGCTCCGCCATCACCATAGGCTCCTAAAGGCTTGGAGGGGAAAAAACTAGTAGCAGCAATGGTCGCTAAATTTCCCGATTTCTTTCCCGAATAACTAGCACCAATGGATTGGGCAGCATCTTCTAAGACCACCAAACGATTATCTAGGGCTATCTTGTTAATAGATGACATGTTTGCTGGAAGACCAAACAAGGATATCGGCAAAATAACTTTGGTTTTTTCAGTGATTTTTTCAGCGATCAACTCGGGATCAATGTTAAACGTTTCCAAGTCGCTATCAACGAAAACTGGAACTGCCCCTAAATAACTAATAGCCTCAACGGTGGCAATGAAGGTAAAAGGGGTGGTTATCACTTCATCTCCCTTAGTCACTCCCAAGGCTGCCAATGCTAGAAAAAGAGCGTCCGTTCCACTAGAGCAACCAACCACCTCTTCAACCTGCAGATACTCAGCGAAACTCGCTTCAAAGTCACGCACTGCTTGACCTTGAATGAAGTTGGCACTATCGACGACTTGTTTTAAAGCAACGTCTATCTCCGCTTGGTAGCTTTTATACTGAGCCTGTAAATCAAGGGCAACAATGCTCATAAACGTTTAAAAAAAAATGAGAAGACGATTCTTCTGCTTCAAAGAGAATTCATTTTCTCTTGGGCATGAACATGTGCGTCGCCATTCCATGTAAGTTCTCTGCTGCTTCTAGGAAAGTCTCTGAGAGAGTGGGATGAGCATGAATGGTGGAAGTTATGTCCTCGCGAACCGCTCCCATTTCCAAGGCAAGCCCCCCCTCAGCGATCAATTCACCAGCGTTCACCCCGACAATGGCCACTCCTAAAACCCTTTCGTTTTTAGGATCGAAAAGTATCTTGGTTAAACCATCTTTTTTATTTATCGCAGTGGCTCGCCCCGAAGCCCCCCAAGAAAAACTACCCACTTTGTAATCTATCCCTTTTTGCTTAGCTTCGTTTTCCGTGAGCCCTACCCAAGCCACCTCAGGATCAGTGTAAATAACGCTAGGAATGCCCAGATTATCGAAAATCGTTTTCTTGCCCAAAATGGCCTCCACTGCCACATGGCCCTCCCTTGATGCTTTATGAGCTAACATCGGATTGCCCACCACGTCGCCAATGGCAAATATATGCTCCAAGTTGGTCTGCATTCGCTCGTTAACTTGAATAAAGCCCCTCTGATCAATGGCTAAGTTAACTTTCTCAGCCTTGAAACCATAGCTCTGCGGCTTCCTCCCCACTGATAAGAGAACTTTATCGAAAACAGCTGTTTTCGCTTCTCCGTCCTGTTCGTAAATCACTTTCACTTTGTTCTTTTCAACTTTTAAGGAACTCACTCTCGTGTTAGTGTGGATTGCTTTAAATGACTTTTTAAGTTTTCTTTCAATAACCCTACCTATGTCTTTATCCAACCCCCCCGCAATATGCCCCATTGCCTCAATCACCGTCACCTTGCTTCCCAGAGCAGCGTAAACCGATCCCATTTCCAATCCAATGATTCCACCTCCAATGATGAGGAACTCATCGGGAATGTCTTTCAACTCCAAAGCGTCGCTACTATCCATGATCAAATCGCTTTTCAAATCAAAAACAGGGGGAATAATTGGCTTGGAGCCCGTCGCTATGATGAGGTACTTGAAGACTAGTCTTTTCTCTCCATCTGGAGTTTGAATGAGTAAATTATGCTCGTCTAAAAATTCCGCCGTTCCTTGAATAACGTCTACTTTTCTTAAGGCGGACAACTGCTTCAGCCCACCCGTCATTTTATGGATGACGGAGTCTTTAAAATTCCTAATCTTATTCAAATCAATTTTAGGAGAACCAAAATCAAGCCCGTTTTCCCTCATGTGTTCCACTTCCTCTATGACTGCCGACATATGAAGCAAAGCTTTAGAGGGAATGCATCCTACGTTGAGGCAGACACCACCCAAACGAGGAAACCGCTCCACCAAAGTCGTTTTAATGCCCAAATCAGCAGCGTAAAAAGCCGCCGCATAGCCTCCCGGCCCAGCACCAATCACGACGAGTTCTGTTTCATTTATTTTCATGTTCCAACCCTATTAAAAATTTTTCCGGTTTTTCCAAAATGCTTTTTAAATAACTAACGAATCTAGCCCCATCAGCCCCATCGATAACCCTATGATCATAAGCTAAAACAATGGGTAAAACTTGCCTAGGAATCCACTGACCCTCTTCGTGAACCGGTTTAACGAAATTCCTCCCGACTCCCAAAATAGCCACTTCAGGCCAATTGATAATGGGATTAAAATAAGTTCCTCCAATGCCACCTAAGTTTGACAAAGTCATAGACGCCCCTCGCAAGTCTTCTAATTTCACTTTTCTCTCCCGCGTTTCCTCAGCTAACTTCACCAACCTTTTTCCTATGCCAAAGAGACTAAGTTCATCAACGTTTTTGATCACCGGCACAATTAATCCACTAGGAGTATCAACAGCCACTCCAATGTTAAAATATTTTTTATAATGAATCGCATTCCTCCTATCGTCATAAGAACTGTTAAACAAAGGAAACTTATTTAATGCAACTGCCAAAGCCTTGATGATAAAAACCGTAACTGAAAAAGTACTTCCCTTGCTTTTAAAGTCGCTTTTAAATTCTTTTTGGTAACGGTTGATGGAGGTGAGATCAACTTCGCTAAATTGATGAACATGAGGAATGGAAAAATAAGAATGCCTAATGTGAGCCGCTATCGTACCCCGCAAATGACTAGCAGGCTTTATCTCCGTTTCTCCAAAAACACTAAAATCAGGTAGCTCTTTAGAAGCAGCTTGTCCAGAGATAACTTGAACTCCTTCCCCTCTCTTCTCATTGCCCATTTGCTCTTTTACGAATTTCTTTAAATCGTCAATGCTAATCCTAGATCCCCTAGCAGTCCCAGAAACGAAACTTAAATCAACTCCCAATTCCCTAGCCAACTTCCTAGTCGCCGGGCCAGCGTGAATTTTACTCCCCCCCTTGTTATCAGCGGCTACTTTTTCAACTGAACTTTCTACCGAGGGAGAGGGAGACTTTCCTTCAACCACCGGTTCAAGAGAAACCACTCTCTTGTCATCTGCTAAGTCCTCATCTTTCTTGACCGCTACTCGTTCCACTTCCCCTTGTGACGCTTCTTGCGACGCTTCTTGCAGCACTTCCTTCGATGCCTCCTCTACTGGAGGAGCCTCACTCTCGCCTTCCGGAGCGCTACCTACTTCCACTTCCGCTAAAATTTCTCCAACTCCCACCTCTTGACCTTCTTTGATCAAGATTTTCTTAACCACTCCCGACAAAGGAGAATTAACGGGAAAGGCAGCCTTGTCAGTCTCTATTTCCGCTAAGATATCTCCTTCCTTAATGAGCTCATTAGCTTCCTTTTGAACGCTAATAACGACTCCACTACTAATGCCATCTCCAATCTCCGGTAAGGTTATTTTCTCCACTTTTAAAAGCAATCCTCCAAACTACTTTTTTTATCAGAAGTGATTTTCAAATCCTTCAAAGCTTTTTGATAGTCGCCAAGGCTAAACATCTTTTTCCTATAAAACAAATGCAGCACTGAAGCAACTATGAAATTTTCATCGGTTTCAAAATAACGACGCAACTCTTCCCTAGTAGAAGAACGACCAAAGCCATCAGTGCCCAAGGGAAAAAGCTCTCCGGGAACAAAACGGGCGATCATGTCCACGTAAAGCCTCATGTAATCACTAACTCCTAAGTAAATCCCCTTTTCATTGGCCAAATTCCTCGCTAAAAAAGAAACTTTAGGCTTTTTCTCGGGATTAAGCATGTTCCAACGCTCGCATTTGATAGCATCCTCACGTAAGTTTTTGTAAGAAGTCATCGACCAAACATCGGTGGGTATTTGGTAATTCTTTTCCAAGATTTCACACGCCTTCAAAGCCAAGGGAACGCTTATTCCCGAAGAAAACAAGTTCGCTTTTTTATCACCCACCACCTTCATACTGGTCTTTTTGAGCTTATACATGCCCTCGTTTATTTTCTGCTTAATGTCGGGAATATCTTGCGGGAGCGGTGAATGAGAATAATTTTCATTGTAAAGGGTCAAATAATAAAAACAATCTTCCTTATCGTGATACATTCTCTTGATTCCCTCTTCAATTATGCTAGCCACCTCATAGCCAAAAGCAGGATCATAAGCCCTAATGCTAGGAACCGTTGAAGCTAAAATATGCGAATGCCCATCTTGATGCTGAAGCCCCTCCCCATTGAGAGTGGTTCTGCCGGCAGTAGCTCCCAATAAAAAACCCTTGCTCTTCATGTCAGCAGCCGACCAAATCATATCCCCAGTCCGTTGAAAACCAAACATGGAGTAGAAAATATAAAAAGGAATCATCGGCAGGTTTTGATGACTATAAGCCGTTCCCGCTGCCACAAAAGAAGCCATGGCCCCAGCCTCGTTGATGCCTTCTTGAAGCAATTGTCCATCTTTCGCCTCCGTGTAGGACATGAGCGATTTTTTGTCCACTGGCACATACAACTGCCCTTGCGGGGAATAAATCCCATGCTGACTAAAAAGCCCCTCCATGCCAAAAGTTCTACTTTCATCTGGAATGATGGGAACAACGTATTTAGAAACCGCTTTATCGCGAAGCAAGTTGGTGAGCAATTGGACAAAAGCCATAGTGGTAGAAATCTTTCGCTCAGTACCTTGAAAAGTCTTGTTAAAAATCGTCTTACTGAGCTCAGGCAATGGTTCAAAAGATTCATTTCTAGTGGGAACAAAGCCACCTAAATTGCTTCTAATTTTCTTTAAATAAGCAATTTCCGCAGAATTCTCCGCTGGCTTGTAAAAAGGTAGTTTTTCTAAATCTTCTAAGTCAACGGGGATGGAAAAATTTTTCCTGAACTCTTTTAACGATTCTAAAGACATTTTCTTTTGTTGATGAGCAATGTTCTTTCCATGCCCACTTTCCCCCATGCCAAAGCCCTTGATCGTTTTCGCTAAAATGACCGTGGGACGATCGTTTTTAGTCTTCACGGCATACTCATAAGCAGAAAATAACTTTTTCTCGTCATGTCCCCCGCGATTCAAGTCCACTAACTCTTGATCGCTTAGAGTAGAAACGAGTTTCAAGACTTCCTCGTCTTTCGTATAAAATTCTTTTCTCCTCGCTTCCCCGCTCAGTGTCGATATCCTTTGATATTCGCCGTCAACCGTTTTCTCTAAAAGCCTTTTCAAAGCACCGCCATGATCACGAGATAAGAGGCTATCCCATTTGCTCCCCCAAATCACTTTTAAAGTATTCCAACCAAACCCCTTGAAAATAGCCTCTAGCTCTTGAATTATTTTGCTATTGCCGCGAACTGGTCCATCCAAACGCTGCAAGTTGCAGTTAACCACGAAAATCAAGTTGTCTAATTTTTCGCGTACAGCCACATCCAAAGCCCCCAGCGTTTCCACTTCATCCGTCTCTCCATCGCCAATGAAAGCAAAGACATTGGTCTTGGAAGTGTCCTTCAAACCTCGATTGAAAAGGTACTTGTAAAATTTAGCCAAATAAATCGCCGATATAGGACCCAGTCCCATTGAAACCGTGGGGAATTGCCAAAAATTGGGAAACAGGCGTGGATGGGGATAAGAAGGAAGCCCCCCCGAAGCACTTGCTAAATTGAGTTCCCTTCTAAAGTTATCCATTTGCTCCTCATTGAGAATTCCTTCTAAAAAAGCCCTTGAATATATTCCCGGTGAAGCATGTCCTTGAAAAAATACTTTATCTCCCGTGAATTCTCCTTGAGGTCCTTTGATAAAATGATTGTAAGCAACGTCGTAAAGAGTAGCCGAAGAAGCGAAAGTGGCGATATGTCCCCCAATCCCGTCCGATTTCTTATTGGCTCGCAAGACCATGGCAATGGCATTCCAGCGAATCAAATTGCTAATCCTATTTTCCATTTCCAAATCCCCGGGATAGGGAAGTTGCTCCTCTAAGGAAATGGTGTTGATGTAGGGAGTGTTGAGGATGCCCTCTCTAGTGAAAAAGTGACTAATTCCTTTGGAAATTAAATTCTGGTTTAACTTACTGATTAAGAACTCAGCTCGCTCTTTACCGCCTCTTTCTAAAACCGAGTCTAAAGCGTCCAGCCATTCATTGGTTTCTGCTGGATCAATGTCATCTAGCGTAGCCATTGAATTATTTTAATATAATTTCCCTGAAATTTTTTAAAAAACTGAAATTAGCCCCAAAAAAACCAAGAAATTATTTTTTTTTCACATTTTTTAGTAAAACTATTCGTTGAACTAAAGGATGATTTCTTCTTTTTTCATTAAAAAATAAATTATCTTACTTTAAGAGATGAAGCATGTTCAATGATGGACCATTTTTACCGCTAAACGCTGTTTCAAGGAAGAAGAGCAGAAATTCAAGAAAAAATTTAAGATTGCTTTGAAACCCTATTGAACTAACTTAAAAAAAATATTTTCCTTAAACTTTTTTATCATTTTATAATTAAAAAAGTTCGCTTCTGCATTTGATTTTAGTTCAAGCGCTTGACTAAAGTCAAGTGGGGTGTTATGATTTTTATCGAGTATTTTTAATTTTCTTTAGATTAAAGGTGATGAATTATGAAAAATAAAATAGTGAAATATGCTAGGTTTTTTCTTTTGGCTTTCGTCGTTTTCTTCGGCTTCAACTGGTTTCTAAGCGAAGTTTTTAAAGTCAATATGTATGACTCTTTCAGTCAGGAAGAGAAGCTAGCCGTTGAGAACAAATCCCAAGAGCGCTCCCTTTACCAAGAGAGCAATTCACCTAGGCCAGTCCAGTCGGAATCCAATCCTTCTTTGCTTTCCCTCCAGCAAGCTTATAACAACGTCGCTTACCAGACCCTAGGTTCGGTCGTGAGTCTCCAAGTAGAAAGCGAAGCGCAAGTCAATAATAGCCCGTTCAACAACGATGAATTTTTAAAGAGGTTTTTTGGCCTGCCGAGAAACAACCCCCAGCAGAGAAGGAGGGCGGAATCTTACGGTTCTGGCTTCATCATTAGCCCCGACGGGTTCTTGCTATCTAACTTTCACGTGATCAAAGATGCCACTAAAATAAAAATAGTCTTTAAAGACTCTGAAAAGGAATACACTGCCTCCGTCGTGGGTAGCGATGAGGACACTGACATTGCCCTGCTTAAAATAGACAGCAACGAGAGTTTTCCTTTCCTAAAGTTAGCCAACTCCGATGAAGTTAGAATAGGCGACATCGTGGTGGCGATCGGCAATCCCTTCGGACTTTCTCATACTTTCACGACTGGAGTGGTTTCGGCTAAAGGAAGGGTCGGGGTAATAGGCAATCGCTATGAAGATTTCATCCAAACCGATGTTGCGATAAACCCGGGAAATTCCGGCGGTCCTCTCCTTAACCTCCTTGGCGAAGTCATTGGAATTAATTCCGCTATCCTTTCTAGGAGCGGCGGGAGCATAGGAATAGGTTTCTCCATTCCCATCAACATGGCTAAAAACATTTTGGAGGACTTGAAAACAAGCGGCAAGGTAACTAGGGGCTGGATTGGAATCGAATTTCAAGAAATATCCGAAGATTTAGCAGAGGCTTTGAACGTTTCTCGGAACGGAATCGTTATAACGAGAGTCATTGAAGAATCTCCTGCTTCCAAGGCTGACGTTGAGGCTGGTGACATCTTATCCGAGTTTAATGGGCAGAGGATAAAAAATGGCAGGGATTTGATCAACAAATTAGCCGCAGTGAAAGTGGGCGAGCGAGCCTCCCTTACTTTGCTAAGGGATGGAAAAACAGTTAGGACTAGGATCACCATTTTGGAAAGAGCAGAAGATCAAGTGGCTAGCCAAGGAAATGATAACGATTTTAGAGGCAACCAAGGAGTTAAAGTAGGCGACTACTTTGGCATAGAAGTCGTCAACATGGACAAGGAGGCTCTTGAAAGGTACAAGGTGAATAGTGCTGTTGGAGTATTGGTTTCATCCATTTCCAGAAATTCCGCTCTGACGGAAAAGGGACTCAGGGTTGGAGACTTGATAAAATCCATTAACAAAAAACCCACCATCAACACTTCAAGCTATAAGAGAGTCGCTGCCGAAGTGAAAAAAGGACAGAAAGTATTGTTCACCGTGCAGCGAGAAGAGAGAATTTTTTACTTAGTGATCGATGTTTAACAAACTACGATAATCCCCCACCTCCCAACTACCACCTCCCCCAGCCCCCTAACGATTAGAGGGGCTGGGGGACGCTTTTCATAATGCCTTCGCTCTAATCCCTTAAAAATCAGCACCACTTTAATCTTGCTGAGAGACTTTATTTAGAGTATAATTAATTCGATGTTGCTGGATAGGGTTTTTCTGGGTTTTAGGATTGCTTTAGGGTTGATTTTTTTCATTTTTGGATTGAATGGTTTTTTGGGCTTTATTCCCATCCTTAGCATTGAAAATAACTTGTCCGTTGAACAAGGAAAATTCATCTCCGCCTTGAAGGGAACAACTTTTTTTTTTCCTTTGCTCAATTCACTCCAAGTGATTTCTGGTTCTCTTTTAATGCTGAACTTGTTTTCGCCATTTATTTTGTTAGCATTACTACCCATCACCGTGAATATCTTCTTGTTTCATTATTTTTTAGGAGCTTACCGGGAGCTTTTTAACCAAGAAATGTTTTTTCCTTCTTTCATCGTTCTGCTTCATGTAACGCTTTTATTAAGAAACTTGAGACTCTATAAAAACCTATTTTTGTCTGTTCCTAAAGGTAAACATCCTAGGAAGAAATAGGTTTCCAAAAAAGAAGTTAGCAATTCAATGGCCGTTTGGGACGCTCGTTTTTCTAAAAAAATCGATAAGAAAATGGAGAGCTTCAATGCGAGCCTTCCTTTCGATCGCAAGCTGTTTGAGCAAGACATTAAGACTTCAATAACTCACGTCAACTATTTAGCAAGCATCAACGTCCTCACGAAGCAAGAAAAAAGTCAACTCATCCATGGATTAAACTCCATAAAGCAAAAAGGACTAAAAGGCAAAATCAAAACAGAACATGAAGACATTCATTCGTTGCTAGAGGCTTTGCTTAAAGACGAAATCGGAGCTCTGGCTGGGAAGCTACACACGGCTAGATCTAGAAACGATTTGGTGGCTACGGACTTTAGACTTTTTATCAGCGAAAAAAACCACGCCATAAAGAAGCAACTCACTCGTTTGCTCGCTAATTTTTTAGAAGTGGCTAAAGCCAATCAAAAAGTTATTTTGCCCGGCTTCACTCATTTACAAGGAGCTCAACCCATTACTTTTTCCTTTTATTGCTTGAGTTACTTTTTCATGTTTTTACGAGACCACGAAAGGCTCACCGACAACCAAAAAAGAATCCTATTATCTCCTTTGGGCAGCGGGGCTCTAGCGGGAATAAATTACCCCCACCCTAGAAAACCTTCAGCATTGGAATTAGGCTTCAAAGGAATTTTGCCTAACGCCATGGACGCAGTGAGTTCAAGGGATTTCTTAGTGGAATTTCAAGCTAATTTAGCCATCATCATGATGCATCTTTCGAAATTTGCTGAGGACATGATCATTTATTCCAATAAACAATTTGATTTCATCGAAATGGACGAGCGTTACGCCACGGGAAGTTCCATCATGCCCAACAAAAAAAACCCCGATGCCCTAGAACTCATTAGGGGAAAAACCGGCCGAGTCTACGGCAATCTCATGGCTTTGTTAACCACTTTAAAGGCTCTTCCCATGGCTTATAATAAAGATCTACAAGAAGATAAGGAAGGGAGTTTCGACAGCATTGAAACGGTGGAAAACTGCTTGGAGCTAGCTGGTAGTTGTTTAAAAACCATCACCATAAACGCTAAAAAAATGCATTTAGCCACTGAAAAAGGGTTTTTACAAGCCACTGACATTGCTGACTATTTAGTGAACAAAGGCTTACCCTTCCGCGAAGCCCATGGCGTTTCTGGCAAGATAGTTAAACATTTAGTCAAAAACGAGAAAATTTATTCCGACCTTTCCTTGGAAGACTTCAAAAACTTCTCCAGTCTTTTCGAAAGCGATGTCTTTCAATGTTTAGATTTGAACACTTTGATCGAAAACAAAAAATCACATGGAAGCACTTCCTTCCGCGAAGTAAAAAAACAAATTCACTTAGCGGAAAAAACAATGAAGCGAATCTTAGCCGATTAATCCTAACTGATTTTCAGCCCTGCCTTAGCTTAGTTTAGTTTAGCTTATCTTACCTTAAGTTCCCTCAGGTTAAACAACAACCGCTAAAATCAAGCCTTTTTAATGAATTTCACGAATTTTACGCTAATTTTTTCTCGTTTTAAAAGCTTTGTCTAACGTTTCTATAAGCGACTTCCCCACCAGTTCACCGAGCTTGCCATAGAGGACGCCCATTTCTTCATAATGATCGCTATCATTAGGGGGGACTCTTATGGTGCTGTTCTTAATGAGATAAGGAGATGCTTTGTCGTAAATCAAATAGTTGGAAACGTGGTCAATCTTTTCATGCCAAATTAGCTTTGCTTCTTGGTCATATAATTTGAAAAAACCCCTTGATTGCTGCCGCCAAGGATCGCTTGCGTATTCCATGATTAAGAAATAATCTTGGTCAAATTTTTTTAAATCTTCGAAAAACTCTTTCTCTCCTTGATAACTAAAAACCAAATTACCCCTAATGCTCGCCACTTTAGGGGGAATGGGATAGCTGAGCAAATCCTCTTGTTCTGCTGGGCTGAGGAATTTGATTTTAACGTCATGCTGGTTGGAATTAAAAGTAGCCACAAAATGCTCGAAAAATTGCTCAAATTTAATGCTCAGGGAAGGATACTCAACGAGATCGTTTAAGCCATTTGATTGCTTGTTTTCTTTTAAAATGACTCCTAGGAAAGTGATTTCCTTTACCTCTACCATTGCTTTTTTGTTGAAGGAAATTTTCCTTCCGCAACTCGTGAATAAGAAAAACAGGCAGAAAACCAAAACGATTTTATAACTAAGAGTCAAGTAGTATTTTCTTTAAAGTAATTTTTTTATACAAATCATCCAAAACAACGCTCTCCAAAGCAGTTTTAGAAAAAACTGGACTGCTACGATAGCAGTTCAAGGCATTGACAAAAGCCTCCGCATTGCTGGTTTCTACCAATAAAGTCAAACATTGATTGGCTAATTCCGCTTCCGTTATTCGCTTGCTTCTATAGAGTTCGCCGGCTAGGAATAGGCTATGACTGACCACCTCGTCGTTAATGACATTAGCGTTAGTCAAGTTAGCGTTAGTCAAGTTAGCTTTTAAAATGGCAAGGAGTTCCCCCTCAGCGCGAGCAAAATTAAAATACAAATTAGAAATGATCAAGTTACGCAAGTTAAAGTCTTGACGTTCCTCATACGCAGTAACTAAAAAACCACCAACGTCGTTTAAATATTCTTTTTCATCCACTTTGAGGCTATTTTCCGCTTTTCGGTTTAGAAAAACCAAGTACCTCCCCATGAGCGCTAAGGAATAACTTGCTAGTTCGCGATCGCCAGTCAAAATGACTTTTTCCAACTTTCTCATTTCGCGACTACTTTTAGTGGCATACGCTTTTTTTATTCCCTTGATGGAATAAACGACTTTGCTTTCAGTAGCACATTGCCAAAAAACAAAAATCAGTGGCAAAAAGCAAACTAGCCTCATCCCTTTAATTTTTACCAAAAACATCTCCTTCATTCCGGGGCTCATGACTTACAAACTAATCAAAAGCAATTGAAACATGCCAATTAAAAAACCCAACACTCCGCCGCTTATCTCAATAAAGCGAAATTCCTTTTTCAAGAGCGAAAACAATAAGTCCTCCAATTCGTTTAAGGAAAAATTCATCACTTTATCTTCTATCATTTTCTTGGTGTCTATTTTGGCAAAAGCGTTTTCCATCATTTTATCCCTGAGGCTGGGAAGTATCCTAACCAATTCCTCCAAGAGCATTTCCTTTATGCGATTAATCATATCATCGTTAATGAACATGGAGAGCATGGGAAATTTTTCCGTTATCTTTTTTTTCAAAAAAGCATCTAAATGGCTTTCTATTTCCTTAATGAGAAATTCGTTGCTTCCAGTAGACTCGAGAATTTTTTGCTTGATTTCGTTTTTAGAAAGCAAGTTTTCCGAGACAGCGACCGAGAGCTTTTCAGCTAAAGCCGCTTTTCTCTTGGGGAATATTCCCTGCAGGGAAAAGAAAAATAAGTTAACCTTTTTCCTAGGATGGAAAAGCATTTTGATAGCCAGAAAATTAGTGAACCAACCTATGAAAGTAGAAATGAGCGGTAGTAAATAAACTAACTTAAAAACCACCTCTTAAAACCCAAGAACGAATCGAACTAAACTTACTAGGCTTACTGCACTTACCAGACTTACTACACTTACTAGGCTCAGCGAAGAACTAGGGAGGAATGGTTATAATTCCATTTTATTAGAAGGCAAGAACTTCATTTTTTTTCTTTCGGGAATCAACTTCTCTTCTTTCGTAAAAGGAACGGTCATTTTTCTAGCCTTTAAGATTTTCAATTTAAAAGTTCCAAAATCTTTAATTTTCAAGCTCTCGCCCTTAGCAACAGTATCAATCACTTTCTTGAAAGTGCTATTGATGACTTGCTTAACAAATTTTTTGCCTTCCTTATCCTCTACCCTCAAATCATTAAACACTTCGTTATAAAAATCGTTCACATTCATCTTTTTTCCTTCTTACCGTTTAATTTTGGGGCTTGCCAATGAGTTTAAACATTTTTTTAGCCAAGCCGGATTTCTTTCTTGAAGCCGTATTCTTTTTCAATACCCCACGCAAAACTGCCTTATCAGTGACTTTGTAAAAAAGTTTTAATTGCTCTAAGAGAACTTCTTGCTTTTTCTCCGACTGCATCAAAAGAATTGCTTTTTTATAAAGGGTTTTGATTCTCGCTTTGACTGCCCTATTCCTAAGGAGTCTTCTTTTTGACTTTCTTAAATCTTTTTTATTAGCTGCTATGTTCGGCATTTACAATCATTACTCCCTCATCCGCTTAGGCTCACCACCTTAGGCTTAGTTTTAAATCTTAAGTTCAAAAACTAAGCTTAAGAACTAAGTTTAAAAACTCAATACTTACCACCTGTGCTTACTACCTGCGTTTATTACCTATGTTTATTGTCTATGTTTATCGTTTATGTTTATTATTTATTTTTACTACCTGTGCGCTTTATGCTTGGGCTTCAACTATCCATAAGTATATCATAAAAACGACTTAAAAATAAAAAAAATTAAACAAGTTTAGCTAAACATTTAAATCCATTTGATAGTACAATTAGACTGCTTCGCTTTCTATGTTAGAAGAGCTAAAAACACTACAACAAATTTTCAATGCTCTAACTTTAGCCGGAGAAAATGTCCTTAAAATCTATAATAGCGATTACAAAATAGAGACGAAAGCTGACAATAGCAAAGTAACCGAGGCAGATCACATCTCCAATAAAATCATGGTTGATTTTCTAAAGGAAAATTATCCTTATCAAATCATTAGCGAGGAAAACGAAAACCAAAAACTAACTCACGCTAAAACATGGGCATTGGATCCCATCGATGGGACTAACGATTTTATCGATAAGACTGGTGACTTCTCCATCATGTTAGCTTTGTTTGAAAAAAAAAAAATTATTTTCTCCGTGGTTTATTTGCCTTTAGAAAAGACGTTTTATTACGCTATCAAAAATCAAGGCGCTTTTAAAATGAAAAACAATCAGCAAACTCCCCTATCCCTAAAAATTGCCGAACCTAAAGAATACGTCATGTATACGAGCAGGACCCATTTCAGCGAACTAGAACAAAAAATATCGCAAGCAGTGGGCATTAGCAAGTTCGTAGAAATGGGCAGCATCGGGATTAAAATTGCTAAAATTGCCGCTGGCGAAGGTCATGTCTACATCAACACCTCTTCCAAGCTAGGCATCTGGGACTTAGCCCCCCCAGCTTTGATTTTAGAAGAAGCCAACGGCTTTGTCGTTGATCTCAACAACCAAAACGTTGATTACCAAGACGAAGGCTTCAAAATTCTCCAAGGATGCATTGCGGCAACGAATAGAAAAATGATCGCTAAGATAAGCCAAGCCTATAGAGAACACTCGCGAGAACATCGGAGAGAACATTGAAAAAAATAAGTTTCCCATGATGAATGGAGTAATTAAAAATGAACGAAGGTAGTGCTAAGTTAAAAGAACACATTCACAAGGAACATCATTTCTCCATAGTAGGAAAATACCTTGAAAACATTGTCTATGGAGGACTCGATGGCATCATCACGACTTTCGCTGTGGTGGCGGGATTCAATGGGGCTTTGGGCGGCATTGACGGCATTGACTATGGGCTATCGATTTCCATCGTGCTACTTTTTGGACTAGCTAATTTATTCGCCGATGGCCTTTCCATGGGCTTGGGTAACTTTTTGTCCCTTAGGGCGGAACGGGATGTTTATTTGAAGAACAAGAGGATGGAGGAGAGAGAAATAAACGATAACCCAGCAGGCGAAGCAGAAGAGACTAAAGTGATATTAATGGAAAAAGGCTACAACGAAAAAGATGCCCTAGCCATGGTGGAGTTGTATAAAAAAAATAAGAAATTTTGGCTCAGCTTTATGATGGACTACGAATTAGAAATGTCCAATGCCGAAAACAATAACGCTTTTTTGAATGGTTTGTTCACTTTTCTTTCTTTCATCGCTTTAGGCATTGTCCCCATTTTGCCTTATTTCTTCAATCCCCAAAACCCCTTCATGATCACGATTTTTAGCACTTTTCTCGCCTTAACTTTGCTCGGAGTAATCAGGTGGAAAGTGACGCAAATTAATTTTTTTCGCTCTGTTTTCGAGACCCTTTTAGTCGGTGGAGTAGCGGCTTTGGTTGCTTACTTCGTGGGAACTTTGTTCAAACAATGATCTTAGGAATTTTCCAATGTCGTTTTTGATGCGCTTTTTTTCTATCGTTATCCTCGTTTCGCTAAGTTCACTCCTCATGGCAAAGGACAACTATTGTGGTCCAACCACTTCCGATCAACTAGGCCCCTACTTCGTCAAAGACGTTCCTTTTGAGAGCGATCTAACCAGCGACATAACCAGCGACATAAATGAGGGCCAATCCGTGAACGAGGCTGAAAAAATCTCCTTGGAGGGGAAGGTATTGAATGCCGCAACGCTAGCTCCTTTAAGCCGGGCTCAAGTTGAAATTTGGCATGCCGACCAGCAGGGAAATTACTGGCCCGAAGGAAGCGGCTCCAGTAAGGACTACCCTAAGGGAGATTTAAAATTTAGGGGTAGGACCCTGAGCGATGCTAGAGGGATTTTTTCATTCAAAACCATTTTACCCGGGAACTACGGTAGCCGGCCCAAGCATTTTCATTTTAAAATCACTTTAAAAGGCTTCCAAACGCTGATAACTCAAACTTACTTTAAGGAAGATGAAGCACTCATCAAAAGAGATTATTCTGCTAGGAGAGCGGAAGCTTGTCGCATATTGAGCGTTGTTGAAACGGGGAAGAAGCCCCCCAAAAAAGTGGACGTGGTTTTCTTGCTGGGAAGAGAGTAATCATCTTAGCGATTTGACCAACAGCCTATTCAAGAAAACCAAGAGAATCCTAAGCGAAAACAGCGTTTTAAAAAATTCTAAAAAGCCCTTTGCTTTTTTTAGGACCTTGCTTAGAAGAGATCCATTGTTTCATTCCCTAGTTAAAAACTGGAGCAACTCTCCCGCTGAGGAGTTAAAAAAAATAACGCTGATAAAAAAAATTTATCAATTGGAAAAAGAACTTCCCGAAGGTTTTAGCAATTACGCTCTTAACACGAAAAAAATATATGAAAAGTTTTTTCTGCCGGAAAACCCTCCGGCAAGCCCAAAAAACATCGCTTCTCCTGAGGAAATCACTCATCTCCATGAAATCGATCAACATTTCCTCCAACTAGAAGAGAAAGCAATAAATCATTTGAACGAAATCGTTATTATTCTCATCGCTGGGGGAATGGGCGAGCGGCTTAATTTCTTTGATATAAAATTAAAATTGAAAACTCATTGCTGCTATGAAATGAATTATTTGAGTTACTATTGTAAAATGATTAAAAGTTTGGAAAGTCTCTCCAATAACCCCAAAAACGCCATTCCCCTGTTAATCATGACCTCGGAGGACACTCATGAAGCAACTCTCCTAGAGCTAAGGGAAAACCATTACCATGGCTTAAAAAAAAACCAAGTTTTCTTGCTAAAGCAAACCTCCGTTCCCTGTTTTGAAAATTTAGCGGCTGAATTTGCTTTTAAAAAACCTTATGAACTTCATTTAAAACCGGGCGGGCATGGGGAAATTCATTCCTTGATTTATCGCAATAAAAAGCTACTTGAGCAACTAAAGGAAAAAAAATACGCCTTCTTCATGCAAGATACCAATTTACCAGTCAGCAACATTCTCCTCTCTTCTCTAGGAGTCTTAATCACTAAAAAACACGACTTCGTTTGGGTGGGGGCGAAGCGCGAAGCTCATGAAAAAATGGGCTTGATCGTTGAAGAGAAAGAGAGAGAGAGAAAAATCTACAACTTGGAATACAACCTAGTAGAAAAGGAGAAAATTAATCAAGAAAATCAGACCTATTTAGGCAATACCAATATGTTTTGGGTAAATTTTCTAACTTATCGAAAAGTAATAAAAAAAACTCAGGGGCGTTTACAAGACTTCGCTAACCCCAAGTTTAACGCTGACCAAAAATCCTTTAAAACGGTTAATCGCAAGGAAAACCTACTGCAGGACATCGTCCAACATTTTCCCGATGCCAAGAAAATAACCGTTTTATCCTACAAACGTAACTTTTGTTTCTCTCCAGTGAAAAACCAACTCATTGATTTGCTCCACAAACCACGAGAGAAATTTTACACTCCTCTTCAGGCAGAAGAAATTGATTTTAGAAATAATCGCAAAATAATCGCAAAAATGGGGAACGTATTTTTATCCCAAAAAGAGAAAATCTCTTTCTTAAAGCATATTTTCATTAGCGATAAAACCAAAGTAGTGCTTCACCCTAATTATCGCCTCCTGCGTAACTCCAAGCCATTCGTTCGAAAATCAATCTTCCATCCGCAAAGCATTTTCATCGTTAACTTACCCACCATCGTTATAAGCGAACTAGAGCTCTTAACGAAATCTGCTTTGATCATAGAAGGCAATCCCCAAGCAAAATTAATCATTGAAAAAGTGAAAATAAAAAACCAAGGCTACGCTCTAAAGCCCCTCAAGGAAAAAGATTATTCCAATCCGCAAACTCCTTTTTACGATAAAATCTTTGGCTATGAGTTCAAATGGAAAAATCCCTTGCGGATTCACTTAGCCGAAAAAGGACGATATCGCCTGACTTCAAGTTTAAAAATAGTTAAAGAATAGTTAAAGAAATTTAAAAATAATTAAAGAAATTTAATCCCTAAAGAAATTCAATTCCCGTTAATTCAAGGCTTCAGCCACTTCTTTTCCAAAGCCGCGAAAGCCTCGGGGGAGTCGTTTTTGAGGGCTACTCTAATGGAGTGAAAGAGCTGATTCATTTGTAAGACATTGTACTGAGTTAAAATTTCTGCGGCAGCGATTTCTCTTGCTTTCAACAAATGATGCAGATAACCTCTTGAATAACGGCAAATGGGAAAATCTTTTTTCGTTTCATCTAATGGAGTGGGATCACTACGATACTGAGCGTTTTTCAAATTAATAAACCCCCTTTCATGAACTGATTTGGGAACAATGATAGAACCATGGCGAGCCATCCTAGTGGGCTTTACGCAATCAAAAGTGTCGATCCCCTCCTTAACCCCTAGAAAAATATCCTCCACGTCCCCAATCCCCAATAGATGAATTGGTTGAGTGGAATTTCTTAGCTGTTCAGTGGTGTAAGCAATGATGTCATGCATTTGATGTTTGTCTTTTCCCAAGCTTCCTCCTAGCGCCGTTCCAAAAAAAGGCTCCTCCTCGCTTCCCCTAACGCTCATCTTTCTAAGCTCCGGGTATATCCCTCCCTGAATGACGCGGTAAAGGGCTTGGCGATGATCGTTACCGGCTGTAAAAGCTTGGAGGCTTCGCCTACCCCAGCGAAGCGACATTTTCGTAGATCTTTCGGTGTAGCTTTTCGAGACATGGTAAGGAGTGCATTCATCTAGTTGAACGATTAAGTCAGCACCTAGTTTTTTTTGAATGGCGATGGAAGTTTCTGGTGCTAGGAAAAACTTTTGCCCATTTAAGTAAGAACGAAAAAGAGCCCCCTCTTCCGTTATCTTGATGAGCGACGCTCTGGAGAAATGCTTGCTTTTTCTTTTTATTTCTTCGCTAACGGAACCATGACCCATGGCGAAAATTTGATACCCCCCCGAGTCGGTTAAAAGGACGCCCTCAAAGCCCATGAACTTATGCAGGCCGCCCATTTTTTCAATCAAATCAGCTCCCGGTGCTAGCATCAAATGATAAGTATTGGCTAAAATGATATTCGTTCCTAGGGCTTTTAAATGATGAGAAGCCACTCCTTTGACACTAGCCTTAGTGGCACAAAAAATGAAATTAGGCGTCTCAATAACGCCATGCGGAGTGCTTAGCTTGCCTAAGCGAGCTCTAGGAGCACTTTTGGACTTCGTGGGAATGGAAGAAAAGGAAAAGTGCGGATAAAGTTCGTTCATCGATCTCATCTATTATGAATAATTCCTTTCTGGAAAATTATTTCTTTGAAGAATTTGCTTCCTTGTTTAGTTCTGTGTTTAGTTTCTCATTTAGTTCTTTGGGAAGGAAATAATAAGACAAGTACAGGAAAGGGGTATCCAACAAGGAATAAAGCAGCCGGAGTAAATAAGTGCCTAAAATGAAAGTGAAAACGAGCGTGCTTAGCTCTAGGGGTTCAGGATTAAAAACTACAAAAGCTAAAACGCTAAACACGATGTTATCCATCAAAGAAGAGATCATGGTTGAAAGGTTATTCCTTAAAAAAAGGAATTTTTCATTGGTTTTTTTGCGAATGAAATCATAGAGATAAATGTCTAAAAATTGGGAAACGAAATAAGCTATCAGGCTAGCGAGCAAAAAACTGGGCACTAAAGTGAACAAAGTCTCCATGGCAGGATGAATTGCCAACGCCCAAGCAAAGCTCTCTCCCGCTTCGCTAGGAGAGAGCGGGGAGTAGCCCAAAGTCATCTGGGTGATAATCGTCCAAAGGAAGAGGGCAAAAAATCCGACCCAGATGGCTTTCTTGGCTGCTTGTTTGCCATAATGCTCTGTCAAGAGATCAGTGCAGAAAAAAATGGTAGCAAATAGCCCCGTTCCCAAAGCCACGGGTTCTTCAAAAAAGCGAAAATACGCTAGTTTCAACACTTGCAAGTTTGCTCCGATAATGGCTACTGCGACGTAAAGGTAAATGCCCACTTTGCCAGCTAAGCGAAAGAAAATTAAAATTATGAAAAAATAAAGGAAAAGTCCAACGAAAGAGACGAGTAAAGGATCGATTACCTGCAGGAAGGAAAACACTACTTTAACGAACTCCTAGAAAGATCATGGATGAAAAAAAATTGAAACCTTCAGCCCCAACGACTTCCCTCCGCACCAAACTCAAGGTCACTGCTTAACTTAAAAAACTTACGTGTCTGAAACTAAAGCAAAATTAAAGCAAAACTAAAGCAAAATTAAATTCTAAGACCAGTTTTTTTGTCGAAGAAAATGGCTTTAGAAAGCAAGCAATTAACTTTTATCCTGCTCTCTTTTGAGCTAAGGGGTGTTAAAGAGCGAACAATGACTTTTTGGTTATTGAGCATGATGAAAATGTGATTATCGGGACCGGTGTTTTCGGAGAAATCAATTTTGGCTTCAATAACTTTTTCTTTTTTAAAAAAAGTTTTGCCGTTAGTCATTTTTTCTAAATTTTCTGGGCGAATGCCTAGAATAATTTCTTGCTGACTATACTTCGCTAAACTCTTGCTCGCTTTAATTTTGAATTTAAATTTTTTAAGGTCGCTATTTTTCAAAGTGATGAAATGATCTTGGCCGGCTTTTTCTAAAGTAATCGGGATTAAATTGATGGAAGGCAAGCCAATGAAACTAGCCACGAAAATGTTATTCGGCTGATGATAAACTTCCTGCGGGCTGCCAACTTGTTCAATCAAGCCATCTCGCAAAACTGCGATTTTGTCAGCCAAAGTCATCGCTTCCGTCTGATCATGAGTGACGTAAACCACGGCTGTCTTTAACTTCTTATGAAAAAGCTTTATCTCCTGCCTCATGTCTACTCGTAAGTTGGCGTCTAAATTGGACAAAGGTTCATCAAAGAGAAACAGCTTAGGATTCCTAGAAATCGCCCTTCCCATGGCTACTCTCTGCCTTTGTCCACCAGAGAGCTGGGCTGGCTTGCGATCTAGGAGTTCGCCTATCTGGAGGCTCTCAGCGACTTCCTTCACTATCTCATCAATGCTCTTGTCCTGAGATTTTTTCCGGTTTTTCAAGCCAAATCCAATGTTTTCCCTGACGCTCATATTGGGATAGAGAGCGTAAGACTGAAAAACCATGGCGACGTCTCTTTCCTTGGGACTACTCTTAGTGATGTCTTTGCCATCGAAAAATATTTCCCCTGAAAAATTAGGCTCTAGCCCCGAAACAATGTTCAGCAGGGTTGATTTTCCGCAGCCCGAGGGCCCCACCAAAACAACAAACTCCCCCTCGTCAATCTTTAAATCAATCTCTTTTAAAACTTGGACTTTGTCGTACCTTTTACTGATTTTCTTTAAAAAAAAACTTTTTTTCTCTTTCATGTTTTACCCATTCGAAACATTTTCAAAATGCCTCGTTAAATTAACTTCTTCCTCTCTTGCCGCTTCAACTCCTCGTCAAATCACTCATGTCGCTAAATCTAAAATTCAGCAATCAAAAAACCAAAAGCACCGAGTTGGATTTCTTCCTTCGTGAAAGTTGCGTTATGCGCTAAAATAGCTTCCTTGTGGGATCGAAAAGAAGAAGGCAGTGCGTAACTCGCTTCGTTAGCCGCTAAATTAAAAACGAATAAATTGCTCCTAAGACCAAAACCTACGCTGCTTTTCTCTAAAACCAAAATAGGATGGCTCGCTTCAACCACCTTGAACTCACCGGATTGCCAGATTTTATGCTTCTTCCTAAGGGTCAAAAAGTTTCGATAAAAATTTAAAATAGAATCCTCATCGTTCTCTTGATTTTCAACGGACCAAGCCAAATGCTTTTGGTAAACTGGTAGCCAAGTTTTAGCTGCCTTGGAAAAGCCTCCATTTTTTTCAGCAGTCCAGACCATAGGCGTCCTGCATCCATCTCGCCCCACGTACTTAGGATAAAAAGTTATGCCGAAAGGATCTCGTAAGTCCTCATAAGCAACGACCGCTTCCTCTAGTCCCAACTCCTCTCCCTGATAAAGGCACATAGAACCGGGCAAAGCTCCTAGTAGGGCAATTAGCATTTTAGCCAAGCGAGTGCGAAAAACTTTGTCGGCTAATTGCTCGGGAGTAGCCCAGCGACTGACCACCCTAGCCACGTCGTGATTGCCGAAAGACCAACAAATCCACCCGTCCCCAATGATTTCTTTAAAAAAATTCAACCTTTCCGCAAACTCTTCCGCCGTGAGCTTATCGCCGAGAAAATCAAAGCCATAAGCCATGTGGAGCTTATCGTTGTCTTTAGTATAATCAGCGATGATTTCCAGACCCCTCTCGTCGTCTCCCACTTCGCCAATCAAAGTGGTGTCTCCATATTGATTTAAAAGCTTACGAAGTTTCTTTAAAAAAGTTAAATTCTCTTTTTGGCTTTTATCGTAGACATGGGATTGATGAGTATAAGGATTGCCCACAAAAGAAGTCTTGCTCTTCACTTTGGCAGGAGGATTATCCCTAAGCTCTTTGTCGTGGTAGTAAAAATTAACGGTGTCCAAACGAAACCCATCTACGCCCAACTTTAACCAAAACTCCACCGTCTCTAAAAGGCTTTGTTGAACTTCTGGGTGGTGAAAATTTAAATCTGGCTGCTCCTTCAAGAAATTATGCAGGTAATATTGCTCGCGGGCGCTATGCCAAGCCCAAGCAGAACCACCAAAAATTGATTGCCAGTTGTTAGGCGGAGTGCCATCTTCCTTAGGGTCAGCCCACACATACCAGTCGGCTTTTTCGTTTTTTTTATCTTGCCTACTCATTTGAAACCAAGGATGCTCATCCGAGGTGTGGCTTAAAATTTGATCAATGATGACTTTTAAATTCCTTTGATGAGCTTCCTTCACGAGAAGCTTAAAGTCATCTAAACTACCAAACGAAGGATCGACATCGCAGTAATCGCTCACATCGTAGCCAAAATCCTTCATCGGTGATTTAAAAAAAGGAGAGAGCCATAAGGCGTCTACTCCTAGGGAAGCGATGTAGTCTAGTTTTTCCACCACTCCCTTGAGATCGCCCATCCCGTTTGCCTTGGTATCGAAATAAGACCTCGGGTAGATTTGATAAATCACTCCTCCCTTCCACCAAGGCTTTTTTTGTCTTGAACTTGTAAACTTGTTCATCTCTTGAGCAATCTGCCTATCAATTTCCTTGCTGATTTCTTTCTTGATTTCTTCAGCCATTTCTTTACTAATTTTCTTACTCAACCTTTTAACGCTCCTGCAGTGAGACCACTGATAATTTTTTTTTGAAAAATGAAAACCAATACGATCAAAGGCAAAGTGACCACGACGGAAGCAGCCATGATATTTCCCCAAGGGATTTCATATTCCGTAGTTCCCGATAACAAGGCAATGGCGACGGGAACCGTTCTAATTTCATCGCTAGCAACGAAAGTCAAAGCAAAAAGAAATTCGTTCCAAGCTGCTATGAAAGATAATAATCCAACGGAAACTAAAGAAGGCCATAAGACTGGCAAAATGACCTTGAAGATAATCGTGAACACGCTAGCCCCATCGATCAAAGCAGCCTTCTCTAGCTCAATGGGAAAATCTTTCATGAAAATGGTTAAAACCCAAACGGTAAAGGGAATGGTGAAAATCATATAAGAAAAAATCAATGAATATAGGGTGTTGTATAAATTCAAGTTGCCAATGATCTCGTAAAGCCCCGCTAAGACTGCCACTTGCGGGAACATGGAAGTGGAAAGAATTAAAAGCAGCAAAATTGCTTTGCCTTTGAAGTAAATTCGCCCCAAAGCATAAGAAGCGGCAATCCCTAACAGCAAGGAAAGGATCACTACGGAGAAGGAGACTAGAAAAGAGTTCAGTAAGTTAAAAGCAAAGGAATTTTCTCCTAGAAATAAGTTAACGTAATTGTCTAGTTCAATGGGGAAGGGCAGGTAACTGATTTTGAATATTTCGGTGCCGGACTTCAGGGAAGAAATGATGGCATAATAAAGCGGGAACAAAGCGATCAAGGCAATTAGGAAGATTACTACGTAAAAACTGAACTTCGCTAGCTTATTTATCATGGTTAATTTTTTAAACTTTAATTTAACTTCAACTTGCCAAAATGAACGTAACTTATCGTGAGCATGGAAATGATTAAAAAAAGCAGAGTCGAAGCTGCTGAACCATAAGCAAAACGATCGAAATCAAACAAATATTGCCTAACATAGACTGACATGGAAACGGTGGTTTCGTTATTAGGGGTCAAAACGTAAATCAAATCGAAAATCCTCAGGGCATCCAAAGATCTAAAAATGACCGCCACCATGATGGTGTTTTTTAAAAGGGGCAAAGTGACTTTAAAAAAAACTTTAACTGGATTAATCCCATCAACCCTAGCCACTAAGTAGCAATCTTTGGGCAGAGTCTGCAGACCAGCCAAAATGAGCAGAGCCATGAAGGGAGTTGTTTTCCAAACGTCAACTACGATGATGGTGAAAAAAGCAGTGGTGGTGTTGGAAGTCCAAGCGATTGATTCGCTAATCAGGTTTAACCTTAACAGCAAATCGTTGATGATACCGAACTGGTCGTTGAGCATCCAAGCCCACATCTTCGCTGAAACAATAGTGGGAATTGCCCAAGGTACTAAAATCGTTGCTCGAATGATGCCCCTACCCTTGAACTGAGAATGAATGATTAAGGCTAGTAGAGTTCCTAAAATCGTCTCCAAGGAAACCGATATAACGGCGAAGAGAATGGTGTTGTAAACGGAATACCACCAGAGGGAATCGGACAAAACCCCGTACCATTCCCCTTCGAAATAGTCCAAGTAATTTTGAAAAAAAACGAAATCAAAAGTTGCTAAGTCGTTGAGCGATACGTTCGTGAAACTATAATAAATAGACTTGTACAAAGGCAATGCTGCCACCCACGCTAAAATCAATAGCATGGGTAGCACCATTAGCCAAGCATTGAGAACCTGTCGCTTTTGAAAACTCAAATCCTCAACGCTTTAAAATCAACTTCTCGTTAAAAAGCAAAGAAAGAAAACTCACCAAGAACGACCTCGCAGCCGCTTAAGCCTTCTCTCCAAGTCGGCTAAACTTACCTCGGCAGTCTTCCTACCCGAGAGGACAGCGTGAACGGCAGTCCAAAATTCCTTGGAAACCTCGTTGTATTTCGACTTCGTTCCAGCCGAAGGCCTACCCACTGCTTCCTTCAATACGCTCTGCATAGTGGCGAAAAAAGGAGCCACTTTTAAAATCTCTTGATCTTGATACAAACTAGGAATGGTCGGTAATTTAGAACCCTTAATGGCGTTAAGCTTTTGGATTTCCTTGCCGCTTAAGAATTTAGCCAAGTCAATGGCCGCTTGACGATTTTTAGAATAAGCGGAAACTCCTACGTTCCATCCTCCTAAAGTAGCAGCGCTCTTAGATCCTCGTCCGCTCCCCTGTGGAAGGGTAACCACGTCAAACTTTCCCTTAATGGGGCTGTCGTCCGCATTCCCCAAAGAATAAGCGTAGGGCCAATTTCGCATGAAGACGGCGTTGCCCAACTGCCACACTCCTCTAGATTCCTCTTCTTGATAGCTGAGCACTCCCGGAGGTGAAATATCCCCGACAAAAGTACTTATGAAACTGATGGCATTCACGGCTCTAGAATTGTTTATGGTTATCTTACCATTGTTGGCTACTATTTGTCCCCCGCCATAGCTGTTGACCCATTCTAGGGCGTCGCAAGTAAGTCCCTCGTAAGCATTTCCTTGAAAGACGAAGCCCCATAGCTTGTCATTGCCAGCTTGCCTTTCCGCATCTTGGATTTTCTTAGCGATTCGCTTGAGGTCGCTCCAAGTCTTGGGAGGAGATTCGTTGTATTTGTTCAACAAATCAGTGCGATAGTAAAGCATGGGAGCGTCGGTGAAAAAGGGAAGAGCTACTAACTTTCTCCCCACTGTTTGCGATTTGATGATAGCTGGGAAATGCTCCTTGGCTTCTTTCCTAGCTACTCTCGACAAATCCACGAAATGCTGAGGTATTTGCGGAGCCCAAATCACATCTAACAAGTAAAGGTCTATGTCGGAGTTTTTAGCTCCTAGCCAGATTTTATATTGAGCAAATTGGTCAGTCGTCGAAGCTGGCAGAGAAGTGATTTCCCCCTTGTTGCCAGTCTTTTGCTCCCAAAGATCCAAGTATTCTCTTAGGAGTTGAATATCTTTGCCCACGCTGCCGGAAGCTATGGATACGGTGGCGGCGTGAACATTGACGAAAAAACCTAAGATGACAAAAACTGATAAAATGGTTTTTTTAAACATTAATGTTTTCCTTAAATTGAGATTTGACGCCCGAGCGTCGTATGCCTATTATATTATTTAATTTTTTAAAAATTTTAAAAAAATGAAAAATTAAATTTTTAAGCCCCGTTTTTCGAGCATTTTTAAACCCTCGCCCACCCACTTTTTGCTCTAAAATTTGCTCTAAAAATCTTTTTTATTCAACTTTTGTTCAAGAAATTAATTAGATTAATTCATTGGAGAATTGGGGAATTGGTTAATAAATTTGCTGGGCTCATATTATAATCTACTCGCCGCTTAATTTCATCAGCAAGGAATAAAAGTTACCTAGTAAAATGTTACCCACGAAGTATAAAATCAAGGGGATTTTCGCCGGACCGATCAAACCACTGCCGAGCGGCAAACTATCAGCGATTAGAAAAAGTTCCCAATCCATCCTATTCATCCACCAAAATGGCATAAGCGGCGATCAAGTAGCCGACGTGAAATATCATGGAGGTCCCTATCGCGTGGTTCATCATTACTCGGAAAAAAATTACGATTACTTGCGGAAGGCTCTTCCCGACTTAGCTCCCAAGTTTAAAATGGGATCTTATGGCGAAAACATAACCACTGAAGCGTTAACGGAAGCCGACTTGTGTTTGGGGGATGTTTTCACGCTGGGAAGTGCCGTTATTCAAGTCACCGTTCCTAGAAAACCTTGTGCTACTATCAACGCCACTTATGAAGACGAGCGAGTTTTAAAGGAAGTCGCTCAGTCTCGGCGCTGGGGATGGTTTTACAAAGTGCTAAGAGAAGGGACTTGTGAAGTGGGCGATTGGTTGGTTTTTCAAGAAAGACGCTTTCCCGAAGTTAATCTCAAAACTTTAATCAACGAAGTTCTCTATAAAAAAGAAAAAGATTTGGAATTCCTTAAAAAAATTTACGCCTCCGATCTTTTGGACGAAAATGGGTTTAGGGCGAAAGTTAAAAAAATCCTTGACAAGACTTGACGAAATTCCTTGACCTTTAGCCATGCGCTTACTCCTGCAGACCATCCTTACTTTTGTTAAACAAGACTTTCATTTTCTTTACTACCTAGCGGGACTCGTAATCATTGCTCTCATCGTTTATTTAAACTACTTTTTGGAAGGGAGTTTTTTCATTCCCCTAACGATTTATGGATTGGATTCAACTCCCATGAAGTTCTTGTTTTTTTTCTTCTTCTATGCCTTCATTTATCTTTTTTTGCTCTTAGTCATTAGCTGGTTTAAAAACGAATATCATTTTTGGCAGAAAAAACGTTTTTATGGGAAAGTTGTTTTCTTTTTTTCTCTTTTAAGCTTCATTCGAGTTTACCCTCATGATCTTTTAAAAAACTTTTACGCAAGCATTGAAATACCCAAATCGTTAACGATTTACTTTTTAGACGTGGGGATTTTTTACTCCAGCTCGCTAATAACTTTGCTGGCTTTGCTTGCTTTTCATTGGTTGAATTCCTTTAACAAAGAAAACTTAGGAAGTTTTTATGGGCTTGGCTGGAAAAACCTAGCTCCTATTGTTAAGATCTACATTCCCCTATTCGTTTTCAGTATTTTCTTAGTTGTCTTGGCGAATTTGAACGAAAGCATTCAAAGGCATTACCCCCTCTACCGAGACTATGGGATGGCGAAGGAGTATGGCATTGCAGTTTGGAAGAGTTTGACTCTTTTCGAAGTTGGTTATGGTTTTTTTTTATTCCAAATTGAGTTGTTATTCCGGGGATTTTTAGTCCTGTCGCTTAGCAGGGAGCTAAAGGGAAAAGCCATTTTCCCGGCGAGCATCGTTTATGGGCTGGTTCATCTGGGCAAGCCCTTAGCAGAATGTTTGAGTTCCGTTTTAGGAGGCTACGTCCTAGGAATAGTTGCTTATAAGCATAAGTCCATTTGGTTGGGCGTATTGGTTCACGTCGTTTTGGCTTGGTCAATGGAATTCACTGCTTTTTTTTTGAAGAGACTTGAATATTGAAAATTAACCAACGAAAAATAATAAACGAAAAATAATAAATAAAAAATGACAAGAAAGGAGATTGAAAAATGGCTGACTTATACATCGACATGAGTTCGGGAGTGGCTGGCGACATGCTCGTTGCGGCACTTCTGCATTTGGACGAAAATCCCAGTGAAGGCAAGGCGAGCTTGGTGAAGCAACTTCGCTCCCTCAAACTCAACGAAGAAATCCAATTAACCGAAGAAATAGTCAAAGTGAATGGGATAACTAGCTTGAAAATCAACTTTGCCACTCCCGAAGACGATTGGGCCGAAGCTTCGGCAAAAGATTCGGCAGAAGATTCGGCAGAAGCAACTCCCTCCCCTCCCCATCACCACCATCATCACCATCACCATCATCATCACCATCACCATCGTGATTTTAAGGGGATTAAGAAAATCTTACAGGAGTCCGAGTTATCTGCTTTCGTTAAGGAAGAAGCCATTAAGACTTTCGAGCTCTTGGGGATAGCGGAAGCCAAAGTTCATCAGCAAGAGTTAAACACCATTCATTTTCATGAGGTGGGATCTTTGGACGCTATTTTGGAAATAGTGAGCTTTTACTTGTTGATTGAAAAATACCAAATTAAAAAAGTTTTCTCTTCTCCGGTGATTTTGGGAAGTGGCTATGTCAACTGCCAACATGGTAAGATGCCCGTTCCCGTGCCGGCTGTTTTGGAAATGTTAAAAATCAAAAAAGCCCCCTTTCGTAAAATCACTGAGAACACCGGCGAACTGACCACTCCGACCGGACTCGCTCTAGTGTTAAACAGCAGCAACGCTTTCGTCTTCCCCCAAGGCAAAACCATCGCCGCTCTTGGCTATGGAGCAGGACACAAGGAGATCAAAGGCTTCACTAACGTGGTGCGAGTGCTTCGTCTGGAAAATCACTCCCCAATGGAGGAAACTGCTTTGCTGGAGGATGAAGTGGTGGAAATCACCACCACCATTGACGACATGAATGGCGAGGAGGTGGCTTTTCTCTTACAGGGACTTTTTGCGTTAAACGTTTTGGACGTTAGTTATAAAAGCGTGTTCATGAAAAAGGGCAGGATGGGTTATGAAATAACCATTCTTGTAAAGCCAAATGAGGAGAGGAAAGTGGGTGCTTTTCTATTAAAAAACTCCAGCACCCTAGGCTATCGCTATGAGAGAGTGAGACGAAAAAAATTAGTTCGCCGAGTGCAAGAAATTCCCATTAAAAACGCCGCTAACGAAACTTTTGCTTTGTTGGTGAAAGAGGCTTATTGGGGTGGCAAACTTTTGAAAAGAAAAATAGAGTTTGACTCTCTTGAAAAAATGCTTCCACCAAGCAACTTGACGAAAGCAGAAATCTTGGCTCAAGTCGATCGCTTTTACGAAGCTAATTTTTAAAAAAAGGTTAATACGGATTCCATCATTCCTAAGTCAATTCCTAAGTCAATTCCTAAGCCAAGCGTTTCTCAATCAGCGATTGCCCTTTTTCTAGGTTCTTTCAATCCCGTGCATCGCGGACACCTCAAAGTGGCTGAAGAGGTTTTACACAATCGCCTAGCTGAAGTTGGCAAAATTTGGTTTGTTCCCTCTCCGCAAAATCCCTTTAAGCAAAAGGAGCAACTAATCGCTATTGAACATCGCTTGAACATGCTGCGCTTAGTCGTCAAAAAGAAAAGTAAATTCAGCGTCTGTGACTTAGAACTCCACTTGCCGAAGCCTAACTACACTTTCGTTACCTTGAAAAAATTAACTGAACTTCATCCCGAAGAAAATTTCAAGATCATCATGGGGGAAGATAATTTGCTGAGTTTTTTTAAATGGAAGAAGTCCGAGTGGATTCAAGCCAATTTCCCCATTTTAGTTTATCCACGCCTGAAAAATACTTTAGCACAAAACACTCCAAAGCAGAACACTCCAAGGCAGAATACTCTAGCAGAAAGAAAAATAAAGGAAGCGAGCCGCTACGAAAACATTACTTTCATCCCGGGGGAGATCTTGGAAGTGAGTGCTAGTGAAATAAGGAGAAAAATGCTTCTCATGAAAAACCGGAGCGCAGCCCAAGCTAAGCAAGACCTAGAGAGATATCTACATTCCTCAACCGTGGATTACCTTAGGGAAAACCAATGCCTATGAAGCAAGCGAACCAAGCGATTCTAAAAAGCGTCGCTGCTTTCACCATTTGGGGATTGTTTCCCCTTTATTACGCTCTTTTAAGCGACATTAGTTCCTTCATAGTGGTGATCGCTAGGATCATTTCTGCTTTCGTTTTAATGTTGTTCGTCATTGCCTTGCTGGGCAAACAAAAGTTGTTCTTGGACTTATTCAAAGACAAGCGAAAATGGCAGAGGGTTTTACTAGCGGGAATTTTGATTGGGGTTAATTGGTTCATTTTCATTTATGCAGTGGCGATTGACGAGGTCTTGGAGACTAGTTTAGGCTATTACATCTCTCCCCTTTTGAGCATTTTCTTGGGAATTTTTTTCTTGAAGGAGGAAGTGAATCAAAAGCAAAAAATAGCCATTGCCCTGCTCGTGCTAGCCATTTTATATAAAATTTACGTTTTCGCGGGACTGCCCTGGATTTCCCTAAGCTTAGCCCTCTCCTTTTCGCTTTATGGATTGGTGAAAAAAAATCTCCAATGGGATACTTTGGCGAGCTTTAGCCTAGAAATGTTTTTTTTATTACCTCTAGGCCTGATGGGGATATTCATCATCACCCTCACCGGCAACCATGAAATGCTGACCGAGATCTTTGCCCCGATGGATAAGAGTGGGGATAAGGATGGGGGTGGGGATGCTCTTAAGAATATCCTGCTCCTTGCGGGTACGGGAATAACTTCTGCCATTCCACTTTTATTGTTCTCCTCCTCCGTTAAAAAAATCAACCTCTTCGTGGTTGGTTTGCTTAATTTCATCACTCCTTCGATTTCTTTTTTGCTGGGGTTGTTTTATTTCAAAGAAAAATTCATTTTAGCGGACTTCATCACTTTTAGCCTCATTTGGCTGGCTTTGGCCATCATCAACTTCGATCGCTTGATGAGAAGAAATGCCTAGTCAGCAATTTTAGCGGTAAATTTTATAATTTTCTTTTCAAATGTTTAATTTTACCGAGTCTATTAGTATCTAACTCATTTGATGAAAAGTTTTAAGTTCATTGCTAGTTTTGTCTCTAAGTTTTCCTCTAAGTTTGTCTCTAAATTTATCTTATTGCTCGCATTATGCTCGGCGAATATTTTTGGTTATAAAACCACCATTTACGATACTCCCACTGCCATTACCTTAGAACAAGGAGAGTATAGCGTAGAAACTTTTCTTTATGGCAGCGGAGGGCTTTTGTTTAAGTTTGGTGTGGGAGCCCATAAAATCATTAACTTAGGAGTCATTGAATACATCGATAACCTTTTGGGCAATCGACCAATGAAATGGGAAATTCCCAATGCCTTCGTTAAAATAAGGTTCACTGACCTTCCCGACGATAGTCACAACGTTGCTTTAGGGTTCGATTCCTTTTATAACGGTTCATTAAATCCTTTTAACGAAAAAATTTACGGACTATACTTGGTTTACACTTATGGATTTAACTTTGGCAACGAACAGGTTAGCGGACCGCAGTTAGTTAGCTTCGGGATAAGGTATCCCCTCATTTACGAGCAAGGCAACGTTAACATTTTCGCTTCTATTTTTTTTAACTTATTTAGCTATTTCAACATTGGCTTAGAAATTGAAAACGTTCATTTCACAGAACAATACAAATATCATTTTATTTTAAACAACATCTTACTTTTCAAAGTCACGGAAGAGTTTCAAATTAGCTTCAACCTTCAGCTCGGTATGGTAGAAGGCTCCAATAACCGGTTCGAATTTTCTCGCGAAATCCGCTTGATGTATCGTAATTTTTTCTAATTTTCTCGACCATGCTGGTAGTGTTGTTCGAAGACGACTCCTATGATGAGTTAAGCCCGCTCATTGAATATCGCCCGGCTTTTTTCTTAAAAATAGGGGCTTTTAGCTTATGGGAATATCTGCAGATTCATTTCCCGCAAGAGAAACTAGTTTCATTTTCCGAGCGGGAACTCATTGCAGAGAAATATGAGCTAGCTTTTGATCATGAGATCATTAGGGGCAAGCCCGTTCTTTTTTTAAATGGGAGAATCCTCCCCGAAATGGAAAATTTGCTGGTTTTAAAGAAGATTCTTGGGCAGAAGGGAGAGCTAGCCTTGTTTGATGAGCAAAACGACGAGCAAAACAATAAGCAAAAGAAACTCGTTTTGCTGAAAACTCAGCGAGTTGATTTTGCGGTAAAATTAGCAACCCTGCTGGGAAAGGCTAGGGAAATTCAAAAAAGAGCCCTCAAAAATAAAAGTGAAAGTAAAAATGCAGGTAAAAATGAAAAGCAAAAGCATTCGTTGAAAACGCTGAGCAATGTCTTTGAGTTGCCGAAGTTAAATGCCTTGCTATTGCCGCAACATTTGAAAATCCAAGTTCAAAAGCATCACGAAATAATGCCCCATGTCTACAGCGACCTACCGCTAAAACTAGCCGACAACCTAGCCCTAGACACCAGTGCGGGAGCTATATTCATCGCTAGCGACGCGGTCATTGAGCCATGGGTTCACCTGAAAGGACCTCTGTGGATAAGTGAGAAATGCCTGATCAAATCCCATAGCCAAATTGAAAAAAGTTATTTGGGAAAGCAAGTTAAACTAAGTGGAGAAGTGATCAATGTTTTGGTTTACCCCTACTCCAACAAAAGCCATCATGGGTTCTTGGGAGATAGCGTCATTGGTAGTTGGGTGAACTTAGGGGCTGGGGCTACCACTTCTAACTTAAAAAATACTTACGGCGATGTCAAAGGGTACTTACTAAACAGCGGAGAGAAAATCATCACTGGAGAAAATAGGATTGGCACCATCATGGGAGACTTCGCCAAAATAGCCATCAACAGCACTATATTAACCGGCAAGCTCGTTGGGTTTGGGGCTAGTGTTATGGGGTTAATTAAGGGCAACGTTGCTCCCTTTCGTTTCTACATTGACTTGGAAAAGCATTCCGTTTGGACTTTGCCTTCGTTTTTGAGAATGACCGAGAAAATGTTCGAACGACGGAATATAAAACTTTCAACTCAAGAAATTGCTTTGATTACCAATATTTTTCATCAATTTGTTCTACAAAATTAAAACTTTTAGTGGCGATGCTATTCTCATTTTAGTGGCGGTGATATGGGGAAGCACCATAGCAGTGCAGAAAGTCGCTATGGAAAATTTAGACCCGTTGTACTTCACTAGCATTAGGTTTTCTCTCGGGGGTTTGTTTTTAATACCCATTCTATTCATGAGTGGCTTCTTAAGTAGTCCCACACAGAAGCAAAAAACCCGAGCGAGCCTCATCTTTGGAACATTAGGCGGACTTACCATCGCTGCCGCAGCCTCGCTGCAACAAGTAGGACTCATCTACACCACTCCAACCAAGGCGGGGTTTTTAACTAGCTTCTACATCATTTTCACTCCTCTAATCGCTTTGTTCATGAAGAAAAAACCTAGAAAGGAAATTTGGCTAACGGTGCTTTTGGCTTTGACGGGGCTCTACCTACTGAGCATTCAAGAAACGCAATCATTGGAAATAGGTGATTCCCTGCAGTTATTAGGGGCGTTGTTTTGGGCTATTCACATCATTTTGATAAGTTCAGTGGTGCAGAGAGTCAACGTCTTGTTGTTCTCCATGACTCAGTTTTTAATAACGGGGCTAGTTTGTTTTATTTTAGGTTACTTAGCGGGGGAGTCCCTTAGCATTGCTGCCACTCAAAATAGCTTTTTTGAAATCATTTATAGCGGAGTCATTTCCGTGGGAATAGCTTACACTCTCCAAACGGTGGGTCAAAAAATAACTCCGCCTTCTCACGCCGCGATCATCCTTAGCTTTGAAGCAGTGGTGGCTAGCATTGCTAGCGTCGTCTTCCTAGGAGAGCAACTAGTTTTCAGCCAATATTTGGGCTGTGTTTTGATTTTCTTAGGCATCTTGCTCTGCGAACTACTACAAGTGAAGAAAACAGCAAGTAAATGAAGTTATTGCTTGAAATTGCTTGAAATTGCTTGAAAATGGTTCCCCTAAAACCGAATTGGCTTGCGGGGGTATAGGTGGGGACTTTTCATCAAATGCAATAAAAACCATCTGCAATAAAAACCATTTGGAGTGGATTCTTTCATGTTACCATTTACGAGTTCATTTAAATCATGGTTAAATGAAGATAAGAAGTTTCTTTAGGAGGAAAAATGAGAAATCTTAGTTTAAAAAAAGTCGCCCTCATGACGTGCTGGGCTTTGTTTTTGAGTTTTTCAATGCTTTATGGGCAGTCCACCATTAACGTTGGGATCATGCTCCCCCTAAGCGGTGACGCAGCTCCCTATGGCATCGGTGCTAGAAAAGGTGCTGAACTCGCCTATGAAGAGCTAGGGCTCAAGGAAAGAGGTGTTAATTTAGTATTTGAGGACTCTCAATGCGATGGCAAAAGCGCCGTGAACGCCATTAACAAACTCATCAATGTTGAAAAAGTGGTGGCGATCGTGGGGGAACTTTGCTCCAGCGCTACTTTAGCAGTCGCTCCCATTGCTGAAAAAAATCAAGTGGTTTTGATTTCACCGGCTTCCACTAGCCCCAAGATAACCGATTCTGGGGACTACATTTTTAGGACGGTGCCAACGGACGCTCGGCAGGGTGTTTTTGCGGCTAACCTACTTAAAAAAGAAAAAGTGAAGCGATTGGCGATTCTCTTTCCCAACGAAGACTACGGCAAGGGATTTAGTGGGATATTATCGGATACTTTCGAAAAAATAGGCGGAGAAGTAGTCGCTAGCGAAAGTTTCGAAAGGGGAAGCACTGATTTGCGAACCCAATTGACGAAAATTAAGAGTAGGCGACCAGATGCTTTGTTCTTGATTTCCAATTCACCAGACGCTGCTATAGCTGCCCTGCGACAAATTAGGGAACTTCGGCTGAGAGTTCGTTTGTTTGGCTCTGAGGGGCTGAAATCAAAGGAAATAGCTAGTGCCAATGGCGCTAATGGGCTAATCATTACTTCCGTTAGTCCCGGGACCAAAAAATTTAACGACGCTCATAAGAAGTTTTTTGGCGAAGAAGCCGGACCTTTCTCGGCGCAAGCCTATGATGCCATCGCCAGTATCAACCAAGCGATCGAAAAGAGGGCTAGGACTGGTGAAGCGATAAAAAATGCTCTTTACGACATGAGTTTCAAGGGGGCTTCGGGAGCGATAAAATTCGATAAAAACGGCGATGTTGGAGGGAGTTACGATATTTACGTCGTTAAGAGAGGTAAATTCGTCGAGAGGTAAAAAATTTAATTCTCATATCGTTTTTATTTAGCTTTCGTGGTGATTCTTTTCATTTCCCTGAGTTAGGTTGGGTTTTCCTAGGTTGGGTTTTCCTTAGCCTGCTTAGGAAATGAAAAGAATTAGTCATGAGAGGGTTGTCCAATGGAAATTTACCTACAGTTCTTATGCAATGGGATCATATCTGGTTCCATTTACGCTTTGGTCGCCAGTGGTTTTTCCATCATTTACAACACCAACAAGTTCATGCATTTTGCTCATGGCAACATGGTTTTGTTGGGCGGCTACGTTTTTTATTCCTTAGTCACATCGGGAGTGCCCTTGATAATAGCTGGGCTCGTTTCCGCTTGTTTTCTGTCCATCCTAAGCGTTTTGATGTTCCGGTTAGTTTACAGCAGGCTGCAGAGTAAAAACGCCAGCAACGTCATCTTGCTAGTGGCGAGCATCGCTCTTTTGGGGCTCATTCAAAACGTCATTCAAATCATTTATGGGGAACAAGTCAAAGTCATTGATCTCAAGGGAAGCAACGAGAGTTTGGAAATCGCGGGAGTCATCATCACTCCAGTTCAAATCGTTATTTTGGTGGTCTGCATTTTTCTCTTCGTAGGCCTTTATTTTTTACTCAACAAAACCAACTTAGGAAGAAGCATGAAAGCCGTTGCCAATAACCAAGAGCTAGCGAAAATCATAGGCATAAACGAAAAAGCAGTGAAGGAATTGTCTTTTATCATTGGCTCCTTCATCGGTGGGATAGCGGGTTCGCTCATTGCTTTAGAACAGAGCTTAGCTCCCGCCCATGGAGTTAATTTAATCGTGAAGGGATTCACTGGGGCTATCATAGGAGGCATTGAAGTTGTTCCGGCTAGCATTTTGGGCTCTTATTTGCTGGGGATCATAGAAAACATTTCCATCATTTACATTTCTTCTGATTTCAAGATAACCATATCCTTTGGTCTCCTCTTCCTATTCCTCATTTTCAAGCCCAGCGGCCTCTTAGGGCAAAAGTCCAGCATAAAAAAATGAACTTTGATTTTCTCACCATTTTATTCATTCAAATTTCCATTTACACGCTTTTAGCCGTTAGTTTCAATTTCTCCCTAGGCTTCACTGGTTTGATCAACCTCGGGCATATTGCCTTCTATGGTCTAGGGGCTTATACTTCGGCAATCCTTTGGCAAAAGGGTCTTCCCGTTTACTCAACGATTTTAATCGGGGGAATGGTGGCGGCTTTTTTCAGCTATGGTTTGATTTTTTTCATTCGAAAACTCAAGGGCGACTATTTGGCGATGGCTACCCTTAGCTTTAACTTCGTCATTTACAGCTTGTTGTTGAATTTAGATGATTTGACTTCTGGTAGTCAGGGGATAGCTGGCATTGAAAGACCTTCGGGGCTGGACAACAATTTCGCTTTTCTCGTCTTTGTTGTTTTGGTCACTAGTTTGTGCATTTATTTGATGTGGCGAATTTTAACTTCTCCTTTGGGAAAAATGTTTCAAGCCGTTCGAGACGACGAAGTATTAATCCGCTCCTTGGGCAAGAATAGCTTTGAATTAAAAGTAAAATCAATCACCATTTCTGCTTTTTTTGCTGGGATAGCCGGCGGGCTTTGGGGGCATTTCTTGGGCTTCATTCATCCTAGTTTCTTTTACTTGAACGAAGTCATTATTTTGCTCACCATCGTGATCATCGGTGGTTTGGCATCCCTTAAAGGAACTATTTTAGCGACTTTCATCATCGTTTTTCTCCCGGAATTAATTCGCTTGCTGGACATCCCGCAAAGCATTTTAGGACCCATGCGTCAAATCGTTTATCAGTTGACTCTGCTGATCATTTTGTTGTTTAATTCAAGGGGATTTTTTGGAAAAATAGATTTGGAATGATTTTAAAAACAGAAGAAATAACCAAAAAATTTGGCGGAATCACGGCAGTAGAGAAGGTCAGTTTAACAATACCGGAGAATAAAATCACTTCCATCATAGGTCCTAACGGCTCTGGCAAGTCAACTTTGTTCAACGTGATCACCAAACTGCTGCCCAGCGACCATGGGAAAATATCGATAAAAAACCAAGACACCACGTCCTTGGCTGACCACGAAATCGCTAGGAAAACCATTAGCCGAACTTTTCAAGAAATCAGGATTTTCCCTTACTTAACCATAAGGGAGCACCTTGAACTTGCTTTGTATGAGGAAGAGGATAAAAAACTATTGAAAAGTTTTTTTAAGCCTAAAAGCATTCCTTTGAGTTCCATTGAAAAAATCCTTGACTTAGTGGGCCTAGATAAAGAAATAAGCACCAGAGGAGAAAACCTTAGCTACGGGCAAAGCAAGTTGCTTAACTTAGCCATGAGCATCGCCAAAAGGCATGAGATTTTGCTTTTAGATGAACCGGTGGCGGGAGTTAATCCTAGGCTGCGGAAAAAAATAAGCGACATTCTCCTTGATTTGAAGAAGCGAGGGGAGACCATTCTCCTCATAGAACACGACATGAACTTCGTCGTTAATTTGTCCGATCTCATCATCGTGATGGACGGGGGGAAGATCATCCTTGAAGGAGATCGTAAAAAAATCTTATCCAATAAAAAAGTGCTTAAAGCTTATTTGGGGAGGTGAATGTCTAAAGAAGCTTCTTTTTTATTAAAAATTAACGGCCTCAATGCGGGCTATGGAAAATCGCAAGTCCTTTTCGACGTTGATTTGGTGGTGAAAAAAAACGAAATCGTTGCTTTGATTGGACCTAATGGGGCGGGGAAAAGCACTATTATTCGCTCTATTTTTAATCTCACCAACGTTCATTCGGGAAGTATTTCTTTCAAGCAAAAAAACATTTTAAACTTGAAGACTCCTGATTTGATCAAGCAAAAAATCATTTACCTCAACCAAGGGAAAGTTGTTTTCACTAATCTAACGGTTTATGAGAACTTATCTTTAGCCGGCGAAATCCTTTTCTCAAAAGAAAAAACTCAAGAAAAGATAACTGAAGTCCTAGACTTGTTCCCTGCTTTGAAAAAAAGAAAGCAGCAATTAGCCCTTAACTTAAGTGGTGGACTGCAGCAGCAATTAGCTTTAAGTAGGGCCTTGGTCCAAGAACCCGACTTGCTCCTTCTCGACGAGCCCACTTTGGGACTTAGTCCCATTTTGCAGAAAGAACTCTTTGAGGTCATCGTCGCTTTAAAAAAACGCAACATTTCCTTCCTAATGGTAGAACAAAATGCTCGCAGTGCCATCGCGGTGTCGGATAGGACTTATCTCTTAGAAAATGGTAAAATTAAACTAGAGGGCGGCAAGAAGATCATTCATCATCCCTTGATAAAAAAAGTTTATCTAGGAGGAGCGTGATTTTTCTCTAGCGCTTTTTTATGCCCCCGTTATGCCTCATTATGCCTCATTATGCCTCATTACGCTCTTCATTATGTCCTCGTTAGGTAGGTAAGTGGTTTCACTCGCTTAGCCAAGTTAGAACTTCGTTATAAGCATGTTGCGCGAGTTGGATTCGTCCATCTAGTTCTTCATCAAAAGTGGTATTAGAAGTTAAGTAAGAGGTTAAGATGGCTTTGTTTTCCGCTGCTGTAATGGAGAATTTTTTGTCGATGGTTGATTTTAAGCGTTCGCTATTCACGATGTTTTTTGCTTGAAAAACGAAATCTCGTCTTTCATAACCATTTTTGAGTTTTTTGGACGCTGTGAGTTTAAAAGTTTTATGGAGGGAAGGGATCAATCCTCCTTCCAAGCCTAGTTTGCTGACCACTAAACCGGAGTAGCCAACATCCTCGGCTAAAGTAACCATCTTTTCCAGATAAGGGGGATGAAAGGCAGAAGTGATTAAAATGCTTTTCGCTAAAGCAAAAGGGTTAATGAATTTTTCTAAAGTAGCCCAGCAAGGTCTTTTAATCGTGAGCCACCTTCGCTCAACCCATTCATCCAAAGAAGAGTTCAAATGCTTTTGCTCCAAAAAACCACCCCAAGGCGTCATTTCCGTCGCTAAATCACCGCGAAAAAAAGGATAAGAAAATTCCCGCCTTAAATCATAAAGGTTAAGCACAAATTTAGGACCTGAATTTCTGCCTACTAAATGGAAAGGCAAATACCCTTTTAAAAAGAAGAAACGAGCAATGATGGGCGAGAGAAAAAAATGCCTTTTAAAACCATTGAAAGGTTCAGAGAAAATTAAAAATTGCTTTTCCGTTGCTAAATGTATTTTACGAGTCGTAGCCTGAAGAGCATGCAATAACCCCAGCCATTCCTCGCGGCTCTCATAACGAACCCGCAAATAACTAACGAAAAACCCCCTTAAAAACTCCTTCGCCTCTTCGTTCCCTAAGCCTTCATCATCTAATAAAAAAACGCCTAGCTCATACGCCTCTTTGGTGGTTAAATAGCTTCCTTGGAGGATTTTAGTTAAATTATGGAGCAAGTTATGGGGGAAGGAGTTGTTGGAAGGGGAAGCAAATAAACTAAGCACCTCCTCTCCAGCTAGTGGCAATGGCAATTTCAAAGCAGTTAAAATTTTCTTCTCTTGACGCGAGACGCCTTTGGCAATAAGCCCTGCTAGAAAAGCTCCTAGGGAAACAGGGGCAAAAGTTTTATCGTTGATGGTTGAAACAATGGCCTCTATCAAGTCATCTGGTAAGTCCTTTGAGCCCTTTTTTCCCACTCCGACTCGCTTTATCCCAAGCTCAATGGGATTGAAATCTCTTTTTAGAGGAACTAAGAATTCTTGGGGTAAATGGCTTCTCGCGACCATTTTACTTCCATCATTTGCCTTGGCTGATCAAATTTTCCAAAAAACGAACTAATAGCCGCACTCCAAATCCCGATCCTCCCTTCTTAAAATAACCCCTGTTGTGAGTGTGTTCCATGGTGCTAGCAATGTCCAAATGAGCCCAAGGAAGCTTAGCGGAGATGAAATTTTCTAAAAACTTGGCTGCGGTGATCGAGCCTCCATAGGGGCCACCTATGTTTTTTAAATCAGCCAGACTGCTCTTAAGTTCTTCGTTGTAAACTTCATCCAAGGGCATGGGCCAGACTTTTTCTCCGCTTTCCTTCCCGCTGATAACCAGCCTATGACTAAGGTCTTCATCATGAGTGTAAAGAGCAGCGTAATGCACTCCTAGAGCCACCAAGCAGGCTCCCGTTAAAGTGGCTAAATCAATGACGTAGTCCACTTTGTACTTTTTAAGCCCGTAACTAAGGGCGTCGGCTAAAATTAGCCTCCCCTCAGCGTCAGTGTTGAGGACTTCAACGGTTTTTCCTGAATGAGTTTTAATGACATCTCCTACCTTGTAGGCGCTGCTACCAGTGAGATTATCGGTTAATGGCATCAAGCCAATGACTTCAAGGGGTAGCCTTAACTGTTTAACGGCAAGCAAAGTGGCAAAAACCACTGCCGCTCCCGACATGTCCATCTTCATGCCTTCCATGGCTTTAGAGGGTTTTAAGGAAAGTCCCCCGCTATCAAAAGTAACTCCCTTCCCCACTAACAAAACGCTCTTGCGTGCTTGCGGTGGTGAATATTTTAAAGTTACTAGCCTAGCCTCTTCTTTAGAGCCAGCATTGACGGCTAATATGGCGGCTAGGTTATTTTTAGCGAGCTTTTTGTTGTCCAGACTTTCAAAAGTCAAGCCGTTTTCCTTAGCTTTCTTTTTAGCCAAAGCAGAGAAAGTGCGAGCGTTGAGGGAATTAGGGGGCTCGTTGACCAAGTCCCTCGCCAAAGCAAAGGAGCTGCTAATGATTTCAGTTTTTTTAACGAAAGGACTTAAAGGGATTGGAGCATCGATTAGGGTGGCTTCTTGCAGGAGAAATTTTTTAGTGGAGGAATAAGTGGTGAATTCATAGGAGCCAAATGAAATGCCCTCTAAGAAACTAGTGGCAAAGCTTTCTTTAGAGGTTTTTAAAAAATTAGCCATTTCATTTAAACAAGAGAAATCTATTTCTAAATTGGTAGATTTTTTAAAAGCATTGACTAGGTTAGCGCTAAAGTGACGGATTTTTTCGTCCTCACTTAAATCATTTAGCGAACAAAAAAATATTTTTTCCGCTCCCATTTGATCGTACAGGGAAATGGTTTCTTCCTTTTGAGATTGATAAATTTTTTTTTGAAATAGAGGTTGTAAGAGTTCCTTATAAGCTTCGTCTTGGCTAAAAACCAATAGCTTACTTGCTTTTTCCTTGAGACTTCCCGTTAGAATGATTCTATTTTTAGAAATTTTTTTAAACTTTTTACTGGTGGTTATTTTCAACATTGCTTCTCCTATTACTTCTCTTATTGCTCTCGACCAGCAACTTCAATTTTGTAGAAATTTCTTTTGCCTACCTTAAGCGTCAGACTCGCGGTTAATCCAACGATTTTGCTATCATCGTAAATTTTCTTGCGATTGACTTCCACTCCCCCTCCCTTTATGAGGCGCCTGATTTGGCTTTTGCTGGTGAACAAATCGGTTTTATGCACCAAGTCTAAAAGGATGATTTTGTCTTGGGCGAGCTTTATCGTTGGCATCTCGGAGGGCATTTCTCTTTTAGAAAAGACTTTTAAAAACTCTCGTTTAGCGTCCTTAGCGGTTTCATCGTCGTGAAAAAGATGAACCAATTGATAAGCCAAATCCATTTTCAAATCACGTGGATTGAGGCCTGCGTGCATTCGTTTTTCCATTGCTTTTATTTCATCGTCTTCTAACCCAATGACTAGTTTAAAATACTTGAGAATGAGCTCATCGGGTAGGGACATGGCTTTGCCAAAAATGTCTTGCGGGCTATCGTTAAGCCCAATGTAGTTATGGAGGCTTTTAGACATTTTATTTTTCCCATCCAGTCCCTCTAACAAGGGAAAAGTGATCACGCATTGCGGTGCTTGGCGATATTCTTTTTGCAGATCTCGCCCTACTAACAAATTAAAAAGTTGATCGCTACCTCCAACTTCCATGTCAGCCTCCAAGACCACTGAATCGTACGCTTGGATGAGGGGATAAATAAGCTCAGTTAAACTAATGGCTCTGCCTTCCTTAAGGCGATCAGCGAAATCATTCCTTTCTAAAATTTTCGCCAAAGTGTATTTGGAGGCGATGGTTAAAACTTCTTGAAAAGGCATGTTCAGGTACCATTCGCTGTTGAACCTGATGACGGTTTTATCTTTGTCTAAAACTTTGAAAATTTGCTTCTTATAAGTCTCAGCATTTTCCAGCACCTCTTCTCTCGTTAGGAATTTACGAGTCTTGGTTTTGCCAGTGGGATCGCCGATCATGCCAGTGAAATCGCCGATCAAAAAAACGATCTCATGCCCAAAATCCTGCATCAGCCGAAGGTTTTTTAACACCACGTAATGCCCTAAATGAAGATCGGGAGCGGAAGGGTCGGCTCCTAATTTGATTCGCAAACGCCTCCGTGTTTTTAACTTTTTAGCTAAATCCTCTTGGTTAATGAAATGAACGCATCTGCCAGCTAAGGCATTTAAAAAATTCTCATCCCGCATCGAAGACACGCTCTATTCTACTATTAAATAAAACTTTAAGGATGAAATTTAACCCCTAACTTCCTAGAGCTCTAACTTCCTAGAACCAAGCCATCGCCGAAGGAACGATGAAGGAACGATGAAACCGTGGCTGCTCGTTTTAAGAAATTCATTTTAAAAAAGTTTTCATTTTATTACATAACTCATCTATTCGCTTAGGAGTCAGGGGAACGTTGTTGGGATAGATCATCAACTTACCAAACTTATCTTTAGCGATTTTGTCTTGGATGGCTTTTAGCTTCCTTTGGTTGGTTCCAGCTGCTTTGATTTTGCCATTCAGTTTCGCTGGAGTTAATTTCTCTCGTTTGAGCAAATATTTTTTTTGATTTTCTTCATCTAGCGAAATGAAAAGCACTTGGTTATTAGCTTCCTTTAATAAATCATATTCCACGGCTAGGGGAGCGTTCAAAAAAATTAACCCTGCTTTTCCTTTCAGCTGCTCTCTGTACAACTTATAAATGAGCGGCTTTAAAGTCTTTTTAAGAAAAGCTAAATTTTCTTTTACGTTTTTTTGAAAAACCAGCCGACTGATGATGGCTTTGCTCACGGTCACTTGCTCTTCTGGAGTGAAAAAATAATCAACTAATTTCCTTTTATAAAGCGAATAGGGTTGGGTGTTAATTTTTTGGTAAATGTTTTCTACTATTTCATCGAAATCAATTTCGCAAGCCGAAATTTCCTCTCGTTTAAAGCGAGCGATCATGGCTTTAACAATGGTGGATTTTCCACTCGCAATGACGCCGGTAACAATTATTTTTCGTTGGTTTAATAACTTTTCTTCTAAATTTTTTTTCACTACCAGAGGAAAATAATCGCTCGTTTCATCTCCTCGTAACAAAATGGATTTCGCTAAACTAGAACTAACCAAGCGCTGTCCATCCTTGGCGAGGAGGTAAATGAATTCTAACTCAGCGTCGCTCTTCCGATAAACGTGATTAAATTCCATTTCGCTCTGCACATCAAAAGGCGACCTTATGCCTCTAACGATGATTTTAGTCTGTAACTCAGCAGCAACTTCTACCAAAGATAGTTCGCTAGCAATTATTTCGACATTAGAAAAATCCAAATCACATTTTTCCAACATTTGCTTCCTCTCTTTTAAAGTGAAAAGAGGCGTTTTTAATTTATTGGTTAGAATGACCACGTAGAGCTTCTTCGCTATTCGCAGGCTTCGCCTGATGATGGCCAAGTGCCCCTTGGTCACGGGATCGGCGGAGAGCGGGAAAATGGCTTTTTCGATCATTTGAACTAAATGGCTAAACCTACCATGAGCCTACCATGGGAAATGAAGCAACTCGTTAGAAAAACTATCTAAAAAAAGCACTTTTTTTTGGTTAGCAATGATTTTGTTGGTTTTGTTGGTTTTGTCGCTGACGATGAAAGCATCTCCTAAAACGAATTGGTAAAGGCTGTGTTTAACTTTCAAGTTGTAAAAATGAAAACCTTGAAAATCTTGAAAATCTCTCAACAAACCTCTTTTAGGAAACTCTTCTCGTAAAGGCGAAAAGTCCTGCTGTTCAAAAACGTTTTTAAAAGCGATTTGCCAATTTTGCTCTAGTGGTTGCTTTGAAGGGAAATGGTTTTCCAGGGAAGCAGTGATGAAATTTTTTAAGGAAGACAAAATTTCCCTGCCGGATTGGTAGAGTTTTAATAATTTCTTGGAAGAGTGATTGAAAAAAATGGTTTTGTAATAATGAGAAGCAACCCTCCCATCTTGAAGCCAAATGGAAAAAACCACGTGATTGTTCTTTGATAATACGACTTGCTCTTGTTGGTTTTTAAAAAAGCGAACGTTGACTCTTAGCTTCACCAGTCGTTTGCTTTTCAACCATAAGTAATCCCTTATCTCGTGAATTATCTCCTCTAAGGTCAAACCCTCGCGCAAAAGCCCATAAGCATAAATGACGCTCATTTCTAGTTGATGAAATATTTTCTTTAAGCTATGAACGTCTTTGAAGTTAAGTTCATGGACGGGGTTAACGAAAACAATTTCATTAGCAATTTTTTTTAATTCCTCGTGAACCCACTGAGGAACATTGACGTCCAAATGAAGCAAGGGAAATTTTTTAGCTAAAGCAAAAAAGTCGCTTTTCCCCAGCAAACTAGGACGAAAGTCCTTCAAAGCAAAGCTGTTTTCAGCGATCCAGTCCTCTTGATCGTGAATGAAATGAAACTCCCCTTCTGCCGGGAAAAAAATCCAACCGGGAAAAGCACATCCCGAACGAAGATGCACGAAATAGGGAGTCGTTAGTAGGAAAGGGAATTTAGCTTTCAACGCCTTTAGCCAAAAAATACCGCAAGGCGGCTAAATAACCCATGCTACCTAGCCCTGTAATGACTCCTACCGCCCTGTCGCTTAAATAGGACTTCTTCCTAAACTCCTCCCTGCTGTGAACGTTGCTTAAATGAACTTCAATAAAAGGCTTCTCGCAAGCGATGAGGGCGTCTCTTAGGGCGATGGAAGTGTGGGTAAAAGCAGCAGGGTTTATGATGATCGCTTGGCAAGTTTCATCTGCCAAAAGTTTTTGAATGAAATCAACTAACTCGCCTTCGTGATTGCTTTGAAAGAAAAGCAACTGACATTGGTTGGCCTCTGCTAAATTTTTTAGTTCCCCTTCTAAGTCGCTCATGCTCTTGGAACCATAAATGTGTGCTTCCCTTTTCCCGAGTAGGTTTAAATTAGGTCCATTGATAACGGCAATTTTCATGAAGAAAATTTCTTATTTTCTAAAAGACGTTTTTAGGTAAAAAGCCACCGGCTGCTTGAAAATAATTACTCGCCTCATCATCGCTAAGCCAAAAGACAATTCCCAAGCGAGGAAGTTTCAAAAACGCTGCTTTAGGCCTTAGTTGCGTAAGTTTCACTTTTTCTTCGCCATCAAAGGGTTTCCTAAAGAAACTTAACACCACGAAATCATTTGCGAGAGTCTTGTTAGCGTTTTCCCCCGCATCCACTGGAGTAACGATGTCAAAACCTAAAATGCTGACGTTGAGGAATAAATCCTTAACTTGCTTTAAGTTTTCGAATTGAACCATTAAGCTCCCCTGTTTTATTTCGCCCTTCAAATTACCAACTCGAATGGGGTTGGCTTGGTGAATTCGGTTGAGCTCCCACCAATTCCTTACTTCTTTCGTGTTCAAAAGGAAGCCCGGGGTATAAACGCCCTTGATGTTGCCTTGGCTAAAGTAATTTTTCTGCCTTTTGGTGCTTTGTTTTGAAGAATAAACGTCTTTGAACCCAATCCAATTCCAGTAATCCACGTGAAAAGCGAGGGGAATGAATTTATCCCATAAGTCGGGGTTGCTCTTCAACTGGCTTACGAAACGGTCAGCTGGGGGGCAACTGCTGCATCCTTGGGAAGTGTAGAGTTCCAACAAGTTCACTTGATATTTTCCGCTGCTGAAAACCACGTTGTTCCCCAAGAGGAAGCTAAACTTGCCTAAAAGGATCAAGAGAATAACTTTTCTAAAGCATGTCATGGGGAAATAATTATAGTATGCAAACACATGCCTAAGTTGATTCTAAGCGATTCTAAGTGATTTTTTCGAAAAAATTTAACAGAAAGTTGAAGGACTAATGGAAGGACTAGTTTGATTTTTGCAACTTCCAAGGAGGGTGCTTCTTGAAGTCAAGGCATACGGCGATTAACAAAATCAAATACTCCAAGGCAATGAAGTGGAGCTGCTCTTGCACGCTTCCAATTTCACTAAAAGCAGTGTAACTCAGCAAAACTGCCAAACTCCAAAGAAAGGGAAATCGATAGGGAGTAAAAACTCCTAGTGCCACGAAATAAACCACATACCAAGGATGAACCGTCGTGGCTAAGGCATAATAAATCAAGAGAGCAAGGGCAAAGGCTATGAAATGATCTTTTGGATTGCGCATTTTTCTTAAGCGGTAGTAAAGTGCCAAGATGGCGAATAAAGTCATGAGGGGAATGATTTTAGCTAAAACGCCGATGGGGTTGTACCCCACTAGGGCGAAACCGACTGCTCTAAACAAATAATGAAAACTAGCATTGAATTCAAATTGATTGAAATACAACCCCACGCTGGTCATGAGATGAACTAGCCAAGCAAAGCTAGGGAAAAAAAGCATTGAGAAAAACATCAAAGTCAAGGCAGTGAAGCCGTAGAAAACGAGGAGGTTTTTTTTAGTTAGCTGAAAAAAGAAAAAAGGCAAAAAAATGAGCGGAATGAGCTTCACTAAAATGGCTAAAGCATAGACGATGCCAGCGGTTTTTGTTTTCTTTTGTTTTAGCAAATAAAGACTACTTAAAAATAAGAAAATAGTCCAGCCTTCGAAGTGGAGGTTGCCAGTGATTTCAAAAATCACTAAGGGGTTCAAGGCATAAAGACTGACCAAATGCTCGCTGAGGTTTAATCTTCTAAGCCATCGAACCATCAACAAAATCAAGGCAATCTCTCCAACTATGATGATAAGGCGTAATAGGATGACGTTGGAATAAAAATTGTTTTTAGCGAAAAAGGCCGGCAAGGCAAAGAGGATTTGCTGCAGGGGGGGATAAACGGAATAGTAATTTTTAGAATTCATTCCATTGGGAAAGTGTTTTATTTCACCGTTATAAACTTGTTCCATTAAATATTTTTCTTGGGGGAACTTCTCTATGAAATCGGTAGGTAGATATTGGTAAGGGCTAAAGCCCTTGGTTAAAAGCTGCCCGTCCCAAATGAAACGAAAAAAATCATCCGATAAATTGGGGATCATGAACCACAAAGTCAAGCGAAAAGTGATTGCTAAGACTACTATCGTTTTGAGCGAGAAAGTCTTAAAACCATTGGAAGCATAGATGCCTCTTAAATAAAAAAAACTCAGCAAAATAATTAAGCAAAACAATTTTGCTTCTTCGTCTCTAGTGATGAAATAAGCAAAAAAAGAGTAAGCTGCTAAATGAAGGAAAAAGAAAAAGGAGATGTTTTTAGCAGCCAAGCAGGGATGGAATCAACTTCGTTTCCGGCTAAGCCAAGGCCAAGACCAGTGTCTTTGCTTCAGGGAAAAGCCGAAGACGTAAGTGAAGCCAATCAAAGCGGAAGCGAGAAAAATCAGCATGGAAGTATTTTTATAATGAAAAGCCAATAAGGCGGCGCTTAAAAGGTAAAGTGCCACCAAGAAATCTAGCCACAACCATTTTTCTGCTTTTTTACGGAGGTATTTGTTGTTTTTCCAAGGTTTCCCTTGGTTTTTTTCATTGCCCACTTTAAACTTAGGAGTTCTAACGAAAGGAGATTTCCGTCCCAAATAACCCTCAATAACGCCAATGGCATTGTAGAGGGCGATGTTCATGTTAATGGAAATGTAGAAAGGAAAAAAGAAAGCAAAAGTCGCTAGTACCTTCCATGGATTTTCGCATTTTTTTTTCATGGCAAACAAGCAATAAAAGCAAACAGCCGCCAATGAAATTAAAAAAAAAGCCTTTAGAGAAGCGATGAAAGATACGCCGGTGGGATTTAACTCCAAAGCCAACAAAAGGGGAATGCTCAAGAAAATCAACCCGACGATGCTCACGAATACGAAACTACTTAACAAATGAAAAAGAGCCAACATCTTGGTCAGCCAAGGAAGGTTCTTGTGCTTGATTATTCTCGCACAATATTTCCTAGCGCATTGGGCGCCTCCTTTCGCCCAGCGATGCTGCTGCGATCTCAAAGCGCCAACGGTTATGGGTAATTCTGCTGGGGATACGCTGCCGGGAAAATATTTGAACTTCCATCCTTTTAATTGAGCTCGATAGCTTAGATCCAAATCCTCCGTCAAAACATCGTTGTTCCACCCACCCACTGAAAGAAGGCACTTTCTTCTAAACACTCCTGCCGTGCCATTGAAGTTAATGAAGTGGTTGAATTCACTTTTGCTAAATTGTTCAATGTTGAAATGAACGTCCAAGGATAGGGCTTGGGCTTTGGTTAACCAAGAATAGTTTTCATTGATATGTCCCCATTTCGTTTGGACTGCTCCTAGCTTTTCATCGCTGAAGAGGGGAATGGTCTTGTGCAGGAAATCTTCGTCTAAAAGGAAATCGGCATCGAAAATAGCAATGAATTCCCCTTCGCTCTGCTGAAATCCTGCTTGGAGTGCTCCCGCTTTAAATCCTTCGCGACGCTTTCTTTTGAGGTGTTGTATTTTAAAAGGGGAAAACTTAGTTTCTTTGAGCGTTTGGCTGATGAGATCGCTCGTCTCATCATCGCTATCGTCTAGGATTTGGATTTCTAATTTTTCTTTAGGCCAGTTGATTTGGGAAACGGAACTTAGCAAACGCTCAACCATGTAGTATTCGTTGTAAATGGGAAGCTGAATGGTGATCATGGGATAATCGGTTACTTTTTTAGTCACAGGGTTTTCCTCTTGCGATTTTCCCTCAGAAATCTTTTTTTTAGAAATCTTTTTTTTATAAAAAAGCAGAAACAACAAAAAACCCTTAATAAGCCCTAAGAGAGTTATGAAACTCAAGAAAAAAACATAAGTGATGATAATGATCCAACTCATATTTTTTTAAAAGCATGGGAGAGTATGGTGGTGATGATTTTATAAGCAGCTAAGCAAGTCCCCTTAAAAGTGCCCGCTATTTTCGAACGACCAATGCGGCGGCGATAACGAACCGGAACTTCTTTTATTCGCCATTTTTTCTTCACCGCCTTAACCTGCATCTCGGCGGTCCAACCATAATCCCTATCTCGCATGTCAAGGGTTAGAAGCTTTTTAAACTTCACTGCTCGAAAAGGTCCCAAATCCGTGAAACGAAAACCATAAAGGTGTTTTATAAGCAAGCTGGCTATTTGACTTCCTAAAACTTGTTGGGGGAGCAAGGCTCTTTTCTCTCGCTCGCCCAAAATGCGCGAACCAATGACTAAGTCAAAGCCCTCGCTAATCAGCGGCTCCACTAAGGTAGGCAACTCTTCGGGATGATCCGAATAGTCTCCATCGAGGAAGACGACTATTTCTGGCGCTGGCTCTCTTTCTCGAAGGTATTTTAAAGCCCTGAGGCAAGCTGACCCATAACCATAATTGAGTTCGTTGAGGACTGTCGCTCCATTGGCTGCGGCTTCTTCTTTCGTCCTATCTTCGGAAAGGTTGTCGACAACGATGATTTCTTGAAGCATTTCCCTAGGCAAGTCATTGATCACTTTAGCAATTGATTTTTCTTCGTTATGAGCCGGGATGACGACCGCGATGGGATGATTTGAAAAACTCACGGAACAGATTTTACCATGATTTTGCCATGATTTTATTATGAAGTAAATGGTTGCCTTTTCAACATCTCCTCTCCAAAAATGAATGCGGGAGAAATTCATTTTCCTAGCGACTTTGAATTTCCCGAGAAACTCAACTTCCGCATCTCAAATGGAATCAAGGGAAATCAAGGGAAAATAAAATTGAAATTTCAAAAGCAAAAAGGGAAATCAGTTTACAATCTATTTTTTGAAAAATAACAACTTAAAAAAAATAACAACTTAAAAGAGGCAGCGATAAAATGAGCAGGGAAAGAAAAATCATCTTAACCATAGATCAAGGGACCACCAGCACTAGGGCTTTGCTTTATTCTTTCGAGGAGAATAAAATTTTAAACATTGCGCAAAAGGATTTCAAGCAATATTTTCCTCACCCCGGCTGGGTGGAACATGACTTGGAGGAGATTTGGCAAACGGTCTTAGCGGTTTGTGCTGAGGTGATGAAAAAAAGCAACTTATCTGCGCGCGACATTACAGCACTAGGCATCACCAACCAAAGGGAAACCATAGGAGCTTGGGATAAAAGTTCCGATCAACCGATTTCCAAGGCAATCGTTTGGCAAGATCGCAGGACGAGTGACTACTGCAGCGCTCTGCAGCAAGCTGGGCTCGAGGAAAAAATCAAAGCTAAAACTGGCCTTCCCTTGGACCCTTATTTTAGCGCTAGCAAAGCTAATTGGCTTTTAGAGAAAATTCCTTCCGCAAGGGAATTGGCTCAAAAGGGAAACTTATGCTTGGCAACCATGGACGCTTTTTTAATTTGGCGACTGACCAAAGGAGAGGCTTTTGTCACTGACGTGACCAATGCTTGTAGGACGAATCTGTATAACATTCATCGTTTGGATTGGGACGAAGAGCTATTAGACATTTTTTCCGTTCCGCGAGAAATTTTACCGACGGTAAAACGCTCCAATGCTTTTTTTGGGGAGGCGAAAATTTTCGATCATCCCATTCCCATTTACGGAGTAGCCGGCGATCAGCAGGCTTCTTTGTTGGGGCATGCTGGTCTCAAAGAGGGGATGTTGAAAATAACTTACGGCACGGGGGCTTTCCTGCTAATGAACACGGGAACGAAAAGCGTCACCTCAAAGCATAACTTGCTCACCACCATTGCCTTCCAATTAGAAAACGACGAAAAACCTCACTACGCTTTAGAAGGCTCTATTTTCGTAGCTGGTTCGGCTTTGAAATGGTTAAAAGATAAAATGGAAGTCATTGAACGCTACGAAGAGACGGAAGAATTTGCTAAATCGAGTCCCGACAATCATGGAGTTTACTTAGTTCCGAGCTTTACGGGCTTGGGGGCTCCTCATTGGGACCCCCTCGCTAGGGGTGCTATTCTAGGAATGACTTTGGACACGGATAAGAAAATCATCGCCCGAGCGGCCTTGGAATCCCTAGCTTATCAAACTCATGACATCGTCAAAGCCCTTAACGATAGTGGAATTTCCCTTGGCGAACTCCGGGTTGATGGCGGAGTAACGGTTAACGATTGGTTTTTGAGTTTCATGGCTAACTTGTTGGGCTTAACCATCGTTCGTCCTAAAAACGTTGAATTAACTATTCTGGGGGCTACTTTTTTGGCGGCCCTAGGGAGTGGAATCCTTAAAGAAAAAGAAGAAATCCAAAAACATTCCGCCGCACAAAAAACTTTTGCAGACGAAGGAAAGCTCGCTAAAGATGCCTTATTGGCAAGGTGGCAAAAAGCCATCGAATCAGTGCGAGATTTTTCTTCTTAAAAGATTTCACAGGTAAAATCGGGCAGAATCATAGGTAGGCAGCCCTGAGTAATTTCAGCTCTGATTAATTTGGAGGGGCTGGGTGGCTTCTCGGTGGGCTAGGAGCACTGCAGGCATTTTCCTTTCTACTGAGGGAGTTAGGTGTTGCGGGGTTGGGAGTTATGGAGTTATGGAGTTAGGCGTCGAAAAATTAAAAAAAGTGGGAAGGAAGGAGGAGGAAGCAGGGAAACGAGAAAACGCTCAAGAAAATCATTGCCAAGCGGAGGGAAAACTAAGGGAGAACTGAGGGAGAAACAACGGAGATCTGAGGGAGAACTAATGATGCAGAGCTATCGCCGGAATCGCTGTTTTAGAGACTAGCTAGCGATTTAGCAGAGTTCTAAGTTCAGCAAAGTCTAATCCGGCAAATCCTATGGTTTTAAGATTCTGCTAAGCGATTTTTTTAGAAGGAGTTTTTCTTATTTACCAGTTCTTAGTTTTTTAATTCGTCTTTTTCTTCTAACTTTTTTTTTGTTAAGTTTCGCCTTACTTTTTCTTCTCTTCAAATATTTCTCGCTTTCTTATTAATTTCTAGCGTCGTGATTTCCAACATCGGAGTAACAGGACTTGAACCTGTGACCCCTTGGTCCCAAACCAAGTGCGCTACCAACTGCGCTATACTCCGACTCGCGGTTTAATTGTATTATGAAGTTGGTTCTTTTTGAGTTTTTTTAGCCGCTTTTAACGATTTTAACTTTATTGCTACCAGAAAACTAGGCATGAAGAAAAATTGATTGAATTTCCTCGCCCATTTCATTTCATCTCTGCTTAACTTCTATCCCTAAAAAAAAGCTTTTCTTAAAAATCTCTTAGATTGAATTTTTTTTCCCAAAAAATAAAATTGTCAACCTTAAACCCTAAATCGCCAATTTTAAATCATTAATTTATCAATCAATTGAAATCGTTCTTTCAAGATTTTTCAATCTTATTCCCCATAATTACCCCCAAGAATTTTAGAAACCAAAGATTAAGTTTTAATTTCAGTTGAGGTGTAACGATTTCTGACGACTGTCATAATATAATATAATTGGTAGGTTGATGATTTAATACCCACGAATAACTACCAACAATTTAACCAATTATGAATTTTAGTGACTTAAGCAACGAGGACAACGCAGTGATTCCTCCTAGATTTAATTGATTGCCTCATGGAAATGATAATAACAAAAATCCACAAAAGAAACGGAGAAAGCGTCCCCTTCAACGAAGATAGGATTAAAAACGCCATCATGAAGGCTTTTTACAGCCAAGGATATTTCGAAAATCAAGAAATAGCTAAAAAACTCACCAGAGAAGTCGTCTTAGACATCAATAGGAATTTTGGGCAGAACAAAATCTCTAGCATCGAAGAAATTCAAAACCAATACTCCGATATTGAAGAAAATCACCAAAAATACCCCGATGTAGAGCAAATTCAAAACATCGTAGAAGAAAAACTCATGCTCTACCAATATACTGATGTTGCCCGGGCTTATATTCTTTATCGAAATGAGCATAAAAAACTTAGGGAAGAGAACAACTTACGCCTCATCAACAGCCGAAAACTAAAAGTCAAGCAAGAAAACGGAGAGACCTACCTTTTTAGTAAAGATGCTTTGAAAAATAAACTAGTGAATATTAGCGATGGTTTAAAAAAAGTCGATGTCAATGCCTTGCTGGAAAATATCTGCCGAGGACTTTACGATGGAGTTCTGCAGAAAGAAATTGAACATTTAACGCTAAAAGAAGCTGAGAGCAAAATCGAAATCCATTACGATTATTCTTCTTTGGCTTCTAGGTTGCTCTTGGATGGGCTTTATAAAAACATCCTTCAATGCAGTTTTGTTGCTAAACAATTGGAAAGCAAATATAGAAAGGGATTTCTGCAGTACATTCATGTGGGAATTGAAAACGAACTGCTTTCTGAGGAATTAAAAGATTTCGATTTGACTAAAATCAGTTCTGCCATTGTTGCTGAAAGGGACTTGAAATTTCATTATTTAGGGATGCAGACCATCTGCGATCGCTATTTATTAAAAACTAGGAACAAAGACGTTTCTCTAAAGAAAATATTCGAACTTCCTCAATGGTTATGGATGCGAGTCGCCATGGGACTTGCGGTAAAAGAAAAAAACAAGGAAGAGAGAGCCATTGAATTTTATCACGTTTTATCCCGCTTTTATTTGACGAGTTCTTCCCCTACCCTATTCAATAGTGGGACGCAGTTCATGCAGTTGTCTTCTTGCTATATCAATACGGTTGAAGATAGTTTGGAAGGTATTTTTAAAAACTACAGCGACAATGCTCAACTTTCCAAATGGGCTGGAGGGATTGGAACGGATTGGACTAGGGTGCGAGCTTCGGGCTCGGCGATCAAGGGAACGAATGGAGTTTCTACTGGTATTATCCCCTTCATTAAAATATTTAACGACGTTGCTATAGCGGTTAATCAGGGTGGGAAAAGAAGGGGAGCTATGGCTGCCTATCTGGAGAATTGGCACCTTGATATAGACGAATTTGTTGAGTTGAAGAAGAACACTGGCGATGAAAGAAGGCGAGCCCATGACATTCATCCGGCGGTGTTCATTTCGGATTTGTTCATGAAAAGGGTTAGGAGCGACGGTGACTGGATGCTTTTCTCGCCCGATGATACTCCCGAGCTTCACACTCTCTATGGCAAGGATTTCGAAGAAAAATATTTATGGTATGAAGCCAACCCCCCTATCGTTCATCGCGTGATTAAAGCGAGCGACTTATGGCGAAAAATCCTCACCATGCTCTATGAAACTGGGCATCCTTGGATAACCTTTAAAGACGCCATTAACGTTCGCAATCCCCAAGCGCATGTCGGCATGGTTCACTCTTCTAACTTATGTACGGAAATCACCCTTAACACTTCCCTAGAGGAAACAGCCGTGTGCAACTTAGCTAGTTTGAATTTGTCCAACATGATAACGGGTGGGAGACTCAATCAAGATCGACTTAAAAGAACTATCACCACGGGAATTAGGATGTTGGATAACGTCATTGACATTAATTTTTATCCCACTAAGGAAGCTAGGAAATCTAACTTGAATCACCGACCGATTGGGCTGGGGCTCATGGGCTATCACGATGCTTTGTTTAAGCTAGGCATTCCTTATTCAAGCGACCGGCAAGTTGAATTTGCTGATGAATCCATGGAGCTCATTGCTTATCATGCTATATTGGCGAGTTCTAAGCTGGCTAAAGAGAAATCTAGTTACTTGTCCTTTAAGGGGAGCAAATGGGACAAGGGGATTTTGCCTTATGACACGCTAGCTTTGTTGGAGGAAAACCGCGGAGCGAAGCTTAAAGTGGATAAATCGATTCGCCTTGATTGGGACAAAGTTAAGGAGCACATTAAAAAATATGGCATGCGTAACTCCAACTGCATGGCGATCGCTCCCACGGCTACCATAGCGAACATTACTGGGGTGACCCCGTGTGTGGAGCCCCTTTACAAAAATATTTACATGAAAGAAAATTTGTCGGGTAATTTCTTCATCATTAATCGCTATTTGATCGATAAGTTAGAGAGGCTTGACTTATGGAATAGGGACACCATTGACTTGATCAAGCTTAACAATGGTTCCGTTGCCGATGTCGCTAGCATTCCCGAGAAGATAAAATTGGAATTTAAAGAAGTTCATGAAATAGAGCAGGAGTGGATTATTAAAGCGGCTGCCTGTAGATCGAAATGGATTGACCAATCTGCTTCAACTAATTTGTTTTTAGACACCACTAGGGGCAAGCGAGTGGACGAGATTTATCAATTAGTTTGGGAAAGCGGGCTTAAAACCACTTATTACTTGCGAACGATAGCAGCCTCGCAAGTGACGAAAACGGTGGGGATTAACAAGGAAAATTTGGAAAAAAAAGCAATCAAGCAAAATCAAGCGCAGGCTTGTGCCATTGACGATCCCGATTGTGAAGTTTGCCAGTAACTAAAATAACAAACTAAAATAAACTATTAGAAGGAATAAGAATGTCGAACAAATTTGAGAAATTACTAGGGGATTTTAAGGAAACTAACTTAACGAACAAAGATATCATTAATAAAAGAAGGGTCATCAATGGCGTTGACGATGGGCTTATGCAGGTTTCTCCATTAAAGCACCCTTTTGCTGATGAAATATTTAAAACCATGCTTCATAACAACTGGGTGCCCCAAGAAGTGTACATGGGTAAAGATTTGGAAATGTGGGAAAGCAAAGACGAATTGACGGAAAACGAGCGCAGGGTTTTCAAAAGGAGTTTAGCCTTTGTTTCTAACTTGGACGGCATTCAAACCGATAACATCACTTCTAACATATTACGCCAAATCACTTCCCCCGAGATCTCACTCGCTCTCATTCGGCAAGCCTATGAGGAAGCCCTGCACGTTCATAGTTATTCCACCATGGTGGAGGCGCTTAAGCTAGATCAAGAGGAAATCTATGGAATGTATCGCACGGATCAGGAGCTATACGAGAAAAACAAATACGTTTTGAAATCTTTAGGAAGCATTTCGGGCGATAATTTCAAGACGGGAACTTTTAAAAACGATCAACTCTTTTTGGAGGCTTGCGTTTCTAATATTATTTTAGAGGGCATTTACTTTTATTCTGCTTTCTTGGTTTTTTATACGCTAAAGAGGAATGGGAAAATGCCGGGAAGTGCTGAAATGATTCAGTTCATCAACCGCGATGAAGACATTCATTTGAAGTTGTTCATTAAAATCGTCAATGAGATAAAAAAAGAGCAGCCGGAGCTATGGACTGATGAGCTTAAGCAGACTTTGATTGGCAACATCAAGGGAGCAGTGGAGCATGAGAGTAGCTGGGGGAAATCATGCATTAACGAAGGCATCTTAGGGCTCGTTCCCGATAAACTGGAACAGTACATTCAATTCGTTGCTGATATGAGGCTCATTGCCATCGGGATGGAACCGCTTTACAACGTCAATAACCCCTTTCCTTGGATAGAGCAGTTCACTCAGGGGTCTATGATCGAAGTCAATTTCTTTGAGGGGACAGTTCGCGAATATGGGACTGGCACGCTTCAATGGTGATGCGAACTTAGTTATACTTGACAGCTTAGGTGGTTTCATGGTAGGATAATTCCATGATTTGAGATTTATTTTTGGGGGTATTAAAATGAAAAAAGCATTGACTGCTTTTCTGATCATAGCAACATTGGTGGGATGTGATGATGCTAAGATTGCTTCTGCTAACTTATCAAAAGCTGCTGATAACTTTGAAGTTTATAGGAGAATAGTTTTCTTTAATGGAATAACCGATAAATACTTGTTAAGTATTATGGGGTTGTGTTCTATTAAAGCTAATAATTGGGACAAACAATTGGAAGTGACGTGCAAGGAAGATCTTGATAAATATAAAAAACATCTTTTAGGGCTATCCGATAATGTATCTTATTTCGTGGAGCAAATAGAAGGTGAAGACGTAAGTGCTTATCATTACAGAGTAACCTTCAAGCCTCAGGTTATACTTCCTGATCTTGACTTAAGGGTGGATTCAAACGACCTTCCAAGAAAGCAGATCGACTCGTTCCCGACGAATTTGAACAGTTCACCTGAGACTCCATGATCGAAGTTAATTTCTTGGAAGGGACGGTTCGAGAATATGGAACTGGCACGAGGGAACTGGCACGCTCCAATGGTGATGCGAATCTAAAATCTAGCCCAGCCATGATATTTCGTCCCCGAGTCCCTGAGCCTCTGTGAAGCCCTGTGAGCCCTCATAAGTCCCAATAAGGGCTATAAACCCTCTTGTAGGGGTTATAGGGGTTTTTAGGGGATTAGGGCTGCTTTTGCGCTAAAAACTCCTAGAGGGAGCGATTTTACAGCATCGCTGGGAGTTTTCTCTTAATTCAGCAAAAAAAATACTTGACTTTTTTTTCCAAACATGCTAGAGTGTGTTATTGGTAAATTTTTAGAGAAATTATTTTTAAAGCGTGAAAAATTTCAAGAAATTTAATAAAAAAAATTCCCCTGATGCCTTTGAGGGGTCTCGGCCTTATGAAGATAAGAACTTAGAATTTTGGGATACGGAGAGTTGGAAGCGATTAAAAATCATTCGCTTCAAGCGAAATTACTCGGCTCTTCAAAGTGAAAAGCAATTATCGGGGAAAAATAAGTTAAAGAGGCTCATCAATAGGAATAGGTTGAAAAAAATTGAAAAAAAACTCAATGGGTTGGTTTACCAAAAAGGTTTTTCCAATAGGGACTTTGCTATCATGAGAAGCAAGGGGGATGAGGGGTTATTCGGCGACCTCACCACGCAAGAGATGAAGAAGAAGCTCAACATTCCTACTGACCGGAGTTTGGCTGATTTTCTTCCTCCCGTCCTCATCAAAGCGAAATATTTAGCCGCTCAAAAAACTTTTTTTGAAATCGAACAAGCCAATGATTTGACGAAAGCGTTCATTATTAACCATCACATTAAAAATAATCAAATAATGCGCGGGTATTTGTTGGAAAAGAGAATTGTCCCAGAAAACTTGTTAGCTAGGGAAGACATCAGGGAGGTAGGGAAAAAACTAAAAAGGCAGCAGCAATTGGGCGTTAAAATCAAAAATAATTCCCTAAGAGCAAGCAATATTCCCAAAGATGCTAGAAAATACGATCTCCAAGAATGGATATTGTTCATCATGTACAACAAACCCGACAAGCAAATATTGACGAAAGACCTTAGGAACGAAGCTTTGTTGAAGGAAATCATTCCCGAAAAATACAAGGAAATCAATCCTAAAAAAAACGAACCTCATTTCTATCAAATATTAAGGAACTTAAAATCCAATCAAAACAATAGGACTAACTTCATTCGGCAAGGCTATTGCCTCAGCATTAAAAATGGGTTCAAACTCACGCCCAAAGGGCTAAGCTACGTCGAAAGCACTTTTAAAAACTACCTCCAAAGCCCCAGCAACGAATGAACTCCAATGAATGAACTGCTCGTAGGGGCTCTAGCAAGGGTTAATGCAATAAAGTTTAACGCTTAGGTTGACAGTTGTGGGTTGACGCTTAGGTTGACAATTGGAGGATTAACGCTTATTAACGGTTGGAAAAGGCTATCAAATCGTTGAGTGTTTTAAGAGCCAGTCCCTTTTTTAAAGCTTCTTCCACCAAAGGGATGGCTTCTTCTAAAGAAGTCATTTTGCGGTAAATTTTTAGCCCCGCAGCAGCGTTCAAGACCACGATGTCTCGCTTAGGACCCCTCTCCGCTCCGCTTAAAATCGCCAAAGCTACTTCGCTGCTCTCCTCCATGGAATGGCTGGCTAATTGTTCTATTTCGCATAACTGGAAACCAACTTCTCGGGGATGAAAGTCATATTCTCGCACCCCTTTAGTTTCGTCGAATTCAACTATTTTAGTCTTGGCACAAAGGGAGATTTCATCAAGACCATCCTCTCCACTGACCACCATTCCTCGCTTCACTCCTAGCTTCAGCAAAGACTTAGCAATGGGCAAGCAATAACGATCGTCGTAAATTCCCATGATTTGAAAATCGGGCGCTAAGGGATTGAGCAGAGGTCCTAAAAGGTTAAAGATAGTGCGAAAACCGAGTTCCTTTCTAACTGGCATGACGTATTTCATCACTGGATGAAGGCTCGGAGCAAATAAAAAAGCAATGCCGACCTCCGCTAAGCAATCCGCTACTTGCTCGGGGGATAAGTTTATTTTCACTCCTAGTTTTTCCAATAAATCAGCGCTGCCGCATTTGGAAGTGATGGAACGATTGCCATGCTTGCTGACTTTTACTCCCAAGGAAGCCAATACTAAAGCCGACACCGTAGAGATGTTGAACGTGTTCTTGCTATCTCCACCTGTCCCGCAAGTATCCATGATCGCCTCAGCGAAATGCCGATTGACTTTAAGGGACTTTTCTCGTAAGACTTTAGCAAAACCATGGATTTCCGCAAAAGTTTCGCCCTTGATGCTGAGAGCCGTTAGGAGGGCTGCTATTTTAAGGGGAGAGACCTCGCCCGAGGTAACTTCCTTCATCAAGGCTTCCGCCTCGGCAAGGGTTAAGTTCTCGCCGCTTATTAGGGCTTTATAGGGCTTATCAAATGGCTTACTTGATGGCTTACCTGATGCTTGATTAGGTGGTTGATTAAGTGGTTGATCGGGGACGCTGTTCATGCTACTACCTTCTTGTTTTCTAAAGTTAAAAAATTGCGCAACAACTCATGCCCATGCTCCGAGCCAATTGATTCGGGATGAAACTGAACTCCGTAAAGGGGAAACTGCTTATGTTCTAGGGCCATGATTTCATCGTCTTCGCTCTTGGCGGTGATTAAAAAGTCGCTAGTTAAACTATTCTCGTTCACTACCAAAGAATGATAACGAATGGCTTTAAAAGGATTGCTAATGCCTTTAAAAAGGCTTTTTTCATGATGAGTGATGGTGGAGGGTTTGCCATGATAAATCTTGGCAGCAACCTCTATTTTAGCCCCAAAACCATAAGCTAGGCACTGAAGCCCTAAGCATATGCCTAAAAAGGGAATTTTTTGATGAAAACTCTTGATGATGGCTAAGCAGTTCCCCGAGTTTTTCGGGTGGCTGGGACCCGGGGAAATGATGATTTTGCTGGGGTTAATCTCTTCTATTTCCGCTAGCGAACAAGCATCGTTTTTTTTCACCAAGGTCTCCCTGCCTAGTTGCTTTAAATATTCCACGATGTTATACGTAAAAGAATCGTAGTTATCGAGAACTAATATCATCTCTTATCCTCCAATAAGTTTTTTTCAATGCGGCTAACAGAGCCCCGGCTTTGTTGTAACATTCCAGGTATTCTTTCTCAGGATCAGAATCCAAAACGATCCCCGCTCCCGCCTGAATGGTGGCTTGGTTGTCTTTAAAAAGCATGCTTCTAATGGTTATGCAGGAATCCAAGTTGCCATTAAGGGAAAAAGTGAACACCGTTCCGCCATAGAAATTCCTTCTCTTGCCTTCTAGGTCGCGAATGATTTCCATGGCTCTCACTTTAGGAGCTCCGCTAAGCGTTCCCGCGGGGAAAGTGGCTCTTAGCACATCCCAATTGTCCTTGCCTGCCGACTTAACGGCTTTTACCGTAGAGACGATGTGCTGAACTTGAGAATATTGATCCACCTGCATGTAATCTTCTACTTTGACGCTATTGGTCTTAGCTACTTTGCTGAGGTCATTTCTCCCCAAATCCACTAACATGATGTGCTCGGCGATTTCCTTCTCGTCTTGTAATAGCTCTTTTTTTAACTTAAGGTCTTCTACAATGGTTTTGCCCCGCGGTCTCGTGCCCGCTAAAGGACGGAGGAGCATTTTATCTTGATAGACTTTCACCATCACTTCTGGAGAAGAGCCCATCAAAACGAAATCGGAAAATTTTAAAAAAAACAAATAAGGCGAAGGATTGAGCGACTTTAAAGTTCGATAAACTTCAAAAGGGTCGAGCGAGGTTTTGATGTTGAATTTGTCGGACAAAACCACTTGAATGATTTCGCCCTCTCTAATCAATTTCACTGCTTGTTTAACTTTAGCTTGATAACTCGCGGGAGAGAAGAAATGGAAATTCTCTTCGTTTAACTCCGCTAAATTAGGCTCTTTAGGCTGATAGGAGAGCTTTTGATCGATCTTAGCGGCTGCTTTTTTTATTTTCTCCGCGATCCCTTGATAACTCGAAGCGTCCATTTCGCTTTTATGGGCTAAATAAATGATGTTGATTAACTTCTTGACGTTATCATAAGCTAAGACGATCTCGGGCATGACTAGAATACCATCGGGGATGTCTTGAGAACTTCTTTCGTGAATGGGAACTTTAGGTTCGAAAAAATGAATCATCTCATAGCCTAAATAACCTAAGTAGCCGCCTAAAAAAGGAGGTAAATTTTCAAACTCCTTGACTCTCTCTTGAACGATTTTTTTCTTCAAATAGTGGAAGGGATTTTTTTCTTCCGTTATTTTCGCAACGGTTTTCTTTTGGTGATTGGTTACGGTGATGAGGTTATCCCTGATTTCGATTTCCTCTTTTTTCCCCAAAGTGATGAAGGAATACCGGCCTAGGCTGTCCCCCTTCTCAACTGATTCCAATAAAAAATTTCCCTCCACTTTTAGAAAAATGGAAATGGCGGTTTCCAAATCGGCATTTTTCTCTAGGACCACGGGAACGAAATCATGTTCTTGAAAAGCCTCGGTGTAATCGTGGTAATTTGGAAAAAGCAATTTTATTCCCGATGGCTGCTTAGCTTGTTCAAAATATTGCCTAGCCTTTCTTTGAAGTCCAAGTCCCCCCCTCCTTGCCATTTGCTAGGAATTTCATTCGCTTTTGGCGGATTAATGATTTCATCTGCTAGAGAAAAACAAGTGAGGAGCAGCAAACTTTTATAGTCCTTCACTCCGGTGCCGCGCTTGATTTTTTCCAAAACCCCCTCAACGTACTTAGCTAGTTCCAAATAATATTGCTCTTCTTGATCGGACTTTACTTTTAAAACATAACTCCTCCCCGCCATTTTCAACTTAACTATCTTTACGGTTGAATCTTCTTGCTGGGAAAAATCATGCATCAATTTTCGCTAAATCGTTTTTATTTTAGTTTCGCTAACTACCTCTTAAGTATCCACTTTAAGTATCCCACTGTTGCTTGGAAAACTCCTCATCGCTCAACATTTCGTCGTCATTGCCAAAAGGGTTGAAATCATTTTCAAATTCACTAGGGAAGTTTCCTTGCTTATTAGCCCTCTCCTCCTTAACTTCGCTTTTCTGGGGAGCAGGTTTCTCGGGAACTGCCTTCTCGGGAACTGCTTTCTGGGGAACTGCTTTTTGGGGAATGGTTTTTCCTGCCGTGGCTTCTTCTTTTGGGCCTGCTGCTACTTGCTTGCTGGTTGGAGCATCTACTTGGTCACTTGCTTGGCCGGTATAGAGGTTAGTGATTCCATGGATGTGATTGATTTTACTGCGGTAAGCCTCCTCTTGCTGAAGCAAAGCTTGGTTGGCTTCTTTTAAGGCGGCTAATTGCTTTTTCAAGAAGGCAATCTCCTTTTCCTGTTCACCTCCTTTCAAACTTTCCAGTTCTTTTCTGAGGGCCTTGTTTTCGTTGATAAGGGCTTCTACGCTTTTTTCGATTTTTGCGAGCATTTCGTCGCTTGATTCATGTAATTCACTCATGCCTTCTCACCTTAGCTTAAACTCATATTTTTTACCAATCCCATTAACGATTTTGTCAACTTCCAAATCAGCCTCTTTTTTAGACAAAGTCTTAGTCAAAGAACAAAACTCCAAATGAAAAACGATGGACTTCTCGTCTTCCTTCAGTCCCTTGCCTTGATGCACGTCGCCCAAAACGACTTTGACTAAAAGCTTGGAATGCTTTTTCATTTCCTGCATCATATCGCCAATCATTTTGTTTTTATGCGTGACAATGGCGAGATCACGCGCAATGGAAGGGTATTTGCTCACTTCGTGGTATTTGATTTTCCTTTTAGGCGTCTTGTTCAAAACGCTCAAAGACATTTCCAAAAAGTAAATGTTCTTATGCTTGATTTCAAAGTAGTCTAGCGTTTTAGGAGCCACTAAACCTAAAAAACCCACCTTCTCGCCATGGCAAAAAACATCCGCCGCTACCCCATCAGCAAAGTAACCATTCTCGCTCTCTTCTAAATGAAAATCGTTCATTTTCAAGCACTTAAGCAACTCCTCCAGATCGCCCTTTAAATCATAGAAATCAAAAACGTCTTTTTGCTGCCAAGCAAAAGTTTCCCGATGACCCCAGCCGGAGAAAGCAATTTTCTCCTCTTCAAAATACTCCTCGCCGCGCTTGGAAAAAACATGCCCTATTTCAAAAGCCTTGTTGAATTCCTTTTGGTTTTTCTCGCCATTGGTTTTTATCGTCTTAAGCATGCCAAAGAGCAAGTCCTTACGCAGAATAGACATGTTTTTCAACAAAGGATTTTCTGGTGCCACCCACTCTTCCCTCTCCCTAACCATTTTGTTGAAAAAATCATTTTCAATGAAGGGATAAGTGATGATCTCGTGATAGCCCAAGCCTTTTAACCAAGTCCTAGCCACGTCTTCCTTGCTTTGATAGAGTTCGTAATTAGCATTTTTGATCGCCGGCATTTGATGGGGGAATTTTTCATAACCATGAAACCGGGCGACTTCTTCCAGCAAGTCCCAAGAATGGCGAACGTCTTTTCTAAAAGAGGGAACTTCCACCAAGAGAACGTCTCCCGCTTGGGGAGTGACTTTGAAATGAAGCCTAGTCAAAAAGCCAACCACTTGATCTAAGGAAAAAGTAATTCCCAAAACGCGGCTCACTTCGCTTAAAGCCAGACTAATTTCATGGTTGGAAGCCACTAAGTTGTTCCGCTCCGTTACTTGACCGATTTTTCCCTCCGCGAGTTCCCTCATGTACTCCATAGCAATGCCTAGATGAGCTAAAGTTTGGCTGCCATCGACATCCCTAGCGAAATAATAACTCGCTTGGCTAGCAATCTGGAGCTTTCTACTAGTGAGCCGCACTTGCTGGGGATTGAAATAGGCTGCTTCTAAGACAATGTCTTTGGTATTTTCATCCACCTCAGAGTTATGCCCGCCAATGACTCCCGCCAAGGCAATGACTTTCTTCTCATCGGCTATGACCAAATCGCTTTCCGCAAGCTGGTAAGTTTTGTTTTCCAAGCTAACGAATTTTTCGTTTTTAAAAGCACTGCGAACGATTATTTTCCCCGCAATCTTATGAAGATCAAAAGCATGCATCGGCTGACCATATTCCAACAACATCAAATTCGTCAAATCAACCACGTTGTTGATGCTCCGCACGTCATGCTTCAATAGCTTTTCCTTCAACCAAAAGGGAGACTCTTGAACGACGACATCTCGAATAACGCAGGCGCTGTAGAGAGGACAGCCTAGGGGATCGCTCACTTCAACTTCCATGAAATCATCCACTGCCCCATCATCTGCCCCATTAACTTTACCCGGACTAAGCTTAGAATTAAGCTGGGAAAAATTCGCCTTTGCCTTGGGTTGTTCTTGAAATGGCTTTGGTAAAAGTGGTTTTTCTAAGCAGGCAGCCAATTCCCTAGCTATCCCATAAACGCTCAAGCAATCGCTTCGGTTAGTGGTAAGGTCTAAATCCAGAACGTGATCGTCTTCACCAAGAACGCTAGTCAGGGGAGTGGTTAAAGCAACTCCCTCGGGTAGCACTAGAATGCCTTCGCTCTTTTCTTCCAGTCCCAGTTCTTCGCTACTGCAGAGCATGCCCTCGGAGCGGGCTCCTCTGATCTTAGTGGACTTTATTTTTCGCTCCCCGGCTAAAATCGTACCGGGCGTCGCCAATACGACTTTGTCCCCCACGAAAAAATTGCTCGCTCCACAAACGATGGAGGCTTTTTTCTCTTGTCCATTCCAAATGTATTGGACCTCCGTGACCTGCAGCCGATCGGCATTGGGGTGCTTGTCTTTGGTGATGATTTCGGCGATGACTAGTCCCGGCTTGACGGGGTTAAATTTCTTTATTCCAACGACTTCTAGCCCCTTTAAAGTGAGCAAATCCCTTACCTCTTCGGGACTAAGATCGAAATCCAAGTATTTTTTTAGTTCGTTAATAGCGACTAGCATTGCTTCAACAAGCCTAAAATTGCTTTAGAAAAGAAAAATTATTTTCATAGAACAAGCGAATGTCTTTGATATCGTAAATGAGCATGGCAATTCGCTCCAGCCCCAAGCCAAAAGCAAAGCCGCTGTATTTTTTATAATCAAGACCGCAGTTTTGCAGAACCAAGGGATTAATCATTCCCGCTCCTAGGATTTCCAGCCAGCCATCGTTTCGCTCGGGGTATTGGATGGCGATTTCACAAGAAGGTTCGGTGAAGGGGAAATAGTCGGGTCTAAATCTAATTTTTAACTCCTTGCCAAAGAACTTGCGACAAAACGAAGTAAGCACTGCCTTTAAGTGACAGAAGTTGACCTCCTTATCCAACAAGAGGCCCTCCACTTGATGAAAGCAAAAAGAATGAGTGGCGTCCAAAGTATCCCGACGAAAAACTCTCCCCGGGGAGACAATCGCCAAAGGGGGTTGATTTTCCTCCATGACTCTTATCTGCATGGGAGAAGTTTGCGTCCTGAGGAGATGATTGCCCTTCAAATAAAAGGAATCTTGACCATCGCGAGCGGGGTGACCTTCTGCCATGTTGAGGGCTTGAAAATTATAGTAATCGGTTTCTATTTCGGGACCAGCAACGGTGACGAAGCCCATTTGATTGAAAAAGCGCAGCACTTCATCGCGGACGCCGATCAGGGGATGAGTTTGTCCGATTTGATTCTTTTTGCCGGTCAAATGAATGTCGATTTTTTCCCTTTCGAAAATGCCTTTTTTCAAGTCTTGAAATTTTTCGTTGATGGCTTGTTCGCTTTTGGTTTTTATTTCGTTGATGAATTTTCCTACTTCTCTTCTATTTTCCTCTGCTAGAGTTCCTATGTTTTTTAAAAAATGAGTTATTTTGCCTTTTTTGCCTAAAAAATCAATTTTGAGTTGCTCAATTTTCTTGTTCTCTTGAACGGAACTCAGCTTGCTTCTAAATTCTTGGTAAATTTGATTTATTTTCTCTTTGGTCATTTTTTGCTAACCGCTCTTCCAACGTTTATATTATAATATATTTGCTCCTCCTCATGAGAAGAAAAAACCGAGAAGAAGAAAACCTAGACATAAACCTGTCCCCGCTCCTCGATATGGTTTTCATTTTGCTGATTTTCTTCATCGTCACCACGACTTTCACGAGGGAAACTGGAGTCGACGTCAAAAAGCCCAAAGCTAAAACGGCTGAAACCCTGAAGGAAAAAATCGTTAAAGTCGCCATCACCAGAGAGGGCACCATTCACATCTTTGAAAAACAAGTGAACGGGCAAGAACTAGAGACCATTTTAAAGCGCGAAAAAGCTAGATCTCCCGGGCTAAAGCTCATCATCTTAGCTGACAGCGAATCGCAAACTCAACGCCTAGTCGAAGTCATCGACAAAGCGAACTTAGCGGGCATTGAAGAGACGTCCATTTCTGCCCTAGGGGAAAATTAGCCCAACTCTAACCAATCTAACCAACCTAACCAATGAAGATGAACGAAAAAGTAAAAATAATCGCCCTTGCTCTCGTCATCAACACCGTTGTTTTCTTTTTCCTACCTTACCTCAAGCACCTGCAGGACAAGAAGCTAGCGGAACTCCTAGGCGACAAACCGGAAAATGCCCTTGCTAAGAGTTTCAAGATAACTCCTCCTGAAGTCAAGAAAAAGAAAATTAAAGTCCAAAAGAGGAAAGTGGAAAACGATAAGCAGCTTAACAACGATCGCTTCAAATTAGACCTTAGCTTAAACACGGGTTCGGGAATAGGCATAGGAAGCGCTAGCGATGAAAACGTGGTTTACCAAGAGGGCGACGTGGATACTCTCCCCCAAAAAATAAGAGCAAACGATCCCGAAATACCCAACTTATTTGCGAGATCATCGCTAAAGGGGAACGTAGAGGTCTTGGTAGTCATCAACGAGCAGGGAAGAGTCGTCAAAATAAGCCCCCTCAAGGAAGAGCCGAAAGGCTACGAACTCCTCAAGAGCGTCACCAGCGCCGTGTGGGGGTGGCGGTTTAAGCCAGCAACTTTAAAGAACATTCCCGTAAAAGTTGAAGTCATCATCCCCTTCGTTTTTTAAACTTTGCCTTAACAACGAGAATGATTAGGACAAGGACCATGAAGCTATTCATCGTAGCGCTGATGGTTAGTTTAGCCCTTCATTCCAATGTTAGCTTGGAGAAGGCTTTTGCTGCTCATAAGAGAGGCGACCTGCAAGAGGCGGAAAAGCATTACCGAGAAGCCATCGCAGCGGGAGCGAATGAAACCATTGCCAACTACAACTTAGCCAACCTTTATTACCAAACGAAGCGAATGAGTTTGGCGATTATCAATTATCAAAAAGTCATTGAAAAAGCTCCCGAGTTCAAAAATGCTTATCATAACTTAGGTAAAATATTTTTTCTTAACCAAGAATACGTTAGGGCTTTGAAGATTTTCTTAAGCTATCACGAAATCAATCCCCGAGATTGGGATAACTTGGTTTTAATTGGCGATACTTTTAAAGAGTTGAATTTAAGCGTTGAAGCCAATGAATTTTATGAAAAAGCCCTAGAACTGGATAAGGGACGCGAGGACTCTTATTTGGTTTTGGCGGAATTTTACTTGAGCCTTCTCGATGAAGATAGGGCTTTTTATTACTTGGACTTAGCGTTGGAAAACAACGTCAACACTTTGAAAATCAACGAGCTCAAAGCCGACCTTTTCAACGAAGAAGAGGAATATTTCAAAGCCATTTACCTTTACAATGAAATATTAGCTAACTCAGCGCTGGATTTAACCCGGGACGAAGTATATCGCCTCAAAACGAAAATCATCGATAACTTCTTAGCCGCTAACGTTTTTCAACTAGCCATCAACGAACTCCAAAGCTTGGTTTTAGATTTTAACCGAAGAAACGACTTGCTTAAACTGGAAAACCTATATCAAAAGCAAGGCAAACCAGACGATGCTTTTTCCTTCTTTAAGACCGTTTATGGGGAAAACAAAAATGGAGTTTCCCCTATTTTAAAAAATTTACTCATCACTGCCTATAATAGCGAAAAAAATAACCTCGTGAACGAAATCGTCGCCTTTTACGAGGAAAATGAACTTGAAGACGAAGTCTACCGCCTCATTCGATCTCAAAGGCAATAACTAGAACAGCCAGTAATAGCCAGAAACAGCCAGAAACAGGTCTTATAGCCATTATAGGTCTATACTAGTAAAAATAAGCCAGAAACAGCCAGTAATAGCCAGAAACAGCCAGTAAATAGGTCCTATAGCCCTATAACGATAGCCCTTCCTTGATTCATTAAAGCCGCTTGGGTTTTCATTGCTTTCGTTTACTGCTTCTGTTTACTGCTTCCCCAGAAGTTTTGACTAGCTTCATGATGGAAGAGGCTCGGGAGCGAATTTCCGGCCAGTTCTTCGCGGCGATTAGCTTTTTATCAGCCAACCAAGACCCTCCTAGGGCTAAGACCAATTCCGACTTCAAATAGCTTTCTGCGTTGTCTGGGTTAATGCCTCCCAAAGGGATGAACTTAATCCCCAAATGCCGGTAGGGAGTGCTGATGCTGGCTAAATAGCGCAGTCCCCCCAAGGGTTCTGCAGGAAAAAATTTCAAGCAACGACAACCGTTTTCCAAAGCAACTTCAATATCGGAAGGAGTAGCAATGCCCGGGAAAAAAGGCAAGTCCATGGCTTTAGCTCGCTCAACGATTTTTCGATTAATGCCCGGCGAAACGGCAAAATGAGCTCCCAAGTCTCGCGCTCGCCTAAGCTGCTCCAGGCTTAACACCGTGCCAACTCCAGTGATGAGCTTAGGGTATTTTTTCACCACCTGAGACAATATTTTAAACGAAGCCTTCGTCCTGAGAGTTAACTCCAAGCAGCTCACTCCCCCCTCCATCAAAGCCTCTAGGACATGGTCAGCGTCTTCTAGCTTCTCAATGACTAAAACAGCAATGACTCTCGCCTTATGGAGCTTATGAGCCATATTATCAGCCCTGTTATCGGTTATGCCTTCTAGGATGGGTTTATTTTTCATCTTTTGACTTCTTCCTCTCCGTTCATTTTCCGCGTTAGTTCTCCCAAGGTAGGAGCGTTCTGGTTATCACTGGAGGAGCTAACGGCAAATGAAGCGGTATAAGCCCCTAGCTTCAAGCAATGTTTTAGTTCATAGCCATTCAAATGCCCAAAAACAAAGCCTGCATTAAAGCTATCCCCGGCGCCGCAAGTGTCAACGACTGGCACGGGGATGGGTTTTTGGTGAATGATTTCTTTCCCGGTGAAGCCATAGGCTCCCTCTGCTCCTTTTTTCAGCACTACCCCCTTGAGGTTGTTGTGCTGAGCTGCTTTGGCGAAAATGGTTTCTAGGTCATCGGTTTCAAACAACAAGCGAGCCTCGTTATCGCTAATCAAAAGCAAGTCCACTAAAGGCAGAAAATCTAAGATCAGTTTTTTGGCTTCTCGTTCGTTTTTGAAGAGTTTTAAGCGAATGTTGGGATCGAAAACCAAAGTTATGGGCTTGCTTTTTAACTTAGCAACGAGATTTTTTAAAAGTTGCGAGTTGCTTTTCGATAAAGCAGGAAAAATACCCGTGAAGAAGAATATTTTCGTTTCGTTGAAATAACTTACCGCGATCTCCTCTTCCGCCAAGAAAAAACCAGCCGTGTTCTCGCGATAATAAAAGACCGAAAAGTCCTCACTAGTTCTCCTTTGCTTAAAGAAAATGGGAGTAGGACGCAGGGAATCCCACTGGGCTAAGCTTAGATCGATCCCCTCCCCTAAAAGTTCGTGATAAATCATAGAACCAAAGGGATCTTGGGCAAAAGCAGTGATGAAACCAACTTTTAAACCCAGACGAGCACAGCCCACTAAAAAATTGGCTTCCGCTCCCGCCCATTCCTTAGTGAAACTAGGAACGAAACGAAGGGAGCCGTTCTTGCTGGGGTTCAGCAATATCATGCAGTCCCCTAAAGAAACAATGGCAGGAGAAACAATGGTAGGAGAGGCGATGGTAGGAGAGTTGGTTTCCTCGCGCGGGGTTTCATGGCTAGTTTCATGGCTAGTTTCATGGCTAAGGTCGCTCATCAAATTTTTTAGTCCTTGTACTTTTTAGTCCTTATTCTTTTACTTTTGTCCTTGCTTACGGAAATTTGCTCTTGTCCTTGCTTGTTGATGCTTTGTAGCATGATGGTTTCACTCTTAAAATTTAATATACATGGCGAAAAACCAAGTGATTTTTTTTAAACTTCTTTAAACTTTTTTTTAAATTTCTTTAAACATTTTTAAAGTTCTTTAAAACGGAAAAGATTGCTTCTCAAAAGGAAATTCCCCAAAATTTGGGCCAAACTAGGGAAGTGTCCTTAATCCCCTTTAGATCCGGCGAAGCTAGGCTGTAAGTGAAGGCATTTCCTAGTTTCATCGCTGGGACTTGCTGATAGATCAGCGACTGCAGCTCATTCCAAGTTCCCTTGCGTTTTCTTTGATCGGTGGTGGTAACAAAAGCCTCGCTAAGCTTTGCTTTTTCCTTGGTTGCCCACCATCCGGGATAATTATCATTCATGAAGTCAAGCAAAATAGGGTCGGGAACGAAGTCATGCTGAGCGTAGAACAGATCCCATGCCTCGCGATCATTTCTCTTGCTACTCCAATCATCGGGATCGTAAGCGTTTAGAGTGATTTTGAAGTCAGCTTTCTCTAACTGGGCGACTAGAGCCATCGTCATTTCTTGCTGGTGGGGGTTACCTTGCGCAACCATAACCTTAATGGGCTGATTGCGATAGCCTGCTCGCCTCGCCATCCTACGAGCCTTTTTAGGATCGCCCTCGGAGTAAAGCGATGAACCATTTTTACTGAACCAAAAACTACTTTCCGGCATGAACGAACTGCTTGACTTCCACAAAGCCGGGCTACCAATCACGGAGCTTAAAATCGCTCTCACGTCGATCGCCGTTAAAATCGCTCTTCGCAAGGGGTAATTGTTTTTAAGTAGTCCAGCCGCTGAATTGAGGAAAACCAAGCCAAAAGCCGCCTCTTGGTTAACGATCCGACGCACTTTGGGATTGCTTTTCAACTCATCGTATAAGTCACTGGGAATCTCTGCTGCGTAATCGAAATCTCCTGCTTGAACTCCCCTTACCCTAGTCGTCGCCTCGGGGACTGGAACGAAAAAGATTTTGTTGAAAAAAGCAATCCGCTCTCCTCCGTAGCCATCGCTTTCGCCCTTAGGAGAATTGTAATCGTTGAACTTCACGATTTCTAGGTAACGGTTGGCTTGCCACTCGCCCATGGTGTAGGGCCCTGTTCCGATGTAATCTTTAACGGCAAGGGGTTTTTCGCTGGCTTTGCTGGCGATTTCATAAGGATAAATCACTGGTCCTCCGTTGCTAAAAGCGAGTAAGTTCTTCCAAGGGCCAAAAGGTTGTTTGAAAACGATGCGAATGCCATATTTCCCCTTGCGAGCGATGGAGTCCACTTCAGCGAAGAAAACCCTGCCCCTAGCCCCATGCCTTCCCCAACGGTTTAACGAAGCCAAAACGTCCTTGGAAGTCATTTCTTTTCCGTTATGAAAAGGGACGTTACGCCGTAAGTTAACGTCGATCACTTTGCCTTTTTCGCTAATTTTCTCGCTACTAGCAAGCAGGGGAACGGGGACATAGGCAGCATTAAAAGTATAAAGCCCTTCGAAGATATGCTGGGCGATGGTCGTCGTCAAATGGGAAATGGTGACCTGTTGGTCCAAACTGGTGGGCTCTCCTAAAGTAGCGTAGCGAAAAATCTTCTTTTGAGCCCCCTGAGATCCCTGAGCCCCGAGAGAGGCTAAAGGAAGGAAAAACCAGAAGATCGTCAAGAATAGTAGTTTCTTTGCTTTCATCAATCGCATATTGCCCTGCTCCAAAGATCCACTCCAAAGATGAAAACGAGCAAAAGTCGTTTCATTATACAATCTTTCTCGCTTAGAGGATAAAATTAGGGGATGAATTTAGGGGATCAAATTAGGGGATGAAAAGAATGGAGCAAAAAAAACCAATTTGGCTTTGCTCCTTAGAAAAAAAAATCACCTTGGTTGATTTAATAGTAAAATTGTCCCGTCGGGCATGATTTTAACTAATGAATATGGGAAGTGCGGGAATTTTCAAATTCAATGTTGCTTCAATGTTGTTTAAGAGCGTAGGAGTAGGATTTTAGCAAAAAATGTTGTTGGGTTATTTTAAGGTACTTTTTGGGATGCGTTATTTTGGGCTGGGATTCGTTTTTTCCTTGGTCGTGGTTTTCTTGCTGCTCTCCCTCGGTTTCCTGAGCGGGCAGGAGGAGGTAAGCGAAGAAGAACTCCGGGAAGAAATCCGCCAAATCGAGAGGGACATTGCGGAAGAGCGGGAATTTTTTCAAAAGTTCGTTGAACAGGAAAACCAAGCCCTAAAAGAGAGGAAGCTGGAAAGAGAGGCTCTAGCCCAAGAAATCGGGGAACGCATTGGAGACATTAGAGCCATCAATCAAGAAATATTTCAACTGGAAACTAAAATCAAGGAGATTGCTTCCTTCAATGACTTGGTGAACGATTATTTGCTTGCTTTTGCTAGGGAGCTGAAAACTAGCATTGAAGAGGGAATTCCCTTTGAACGAGAGAAGAGAGCGGCGGTTTTATCCATTCTAATCAGTGATTTGGAAAAGGGGGCTGTTTCAGCCAACGAGGCTTTTAGTAGAATTAACAATTTCCTAGCAAGCGAAATAGCCCTAGGCTATGATAGTCAAAACTTAAAAGTGATCGAAAAAGTGGGGGGCTTGGATCGAGAATTTGAACTCCTTAGGATTGGGCGGATATTTTTTGCTCTCATTGACGGAGAGAAGATCGTCTTGTGGAACTTGGACGAGGAGGGAAAATATTACCTCGATCCCGATCAGGAGCTCTCCATCAATCAAACTAGGACCATAAAAAACATTTCTGCCATGCTTCAAGGTCGCAAAGCTCCGGAAATCACCAACATTCCCCTCGATGTTAAGCAACTCTTAGAAAAATGAAGAAGTTTTGGGTACTGGCTTCTCTGGTTTGCTTTGCCTTTAGTTTTGGGCAGAGTGCAAAAGAACTTCAAGAAATCAGGGACCAGTTGAAAATCCAATTTTGGAAGCTGAAAGAGCAAAACCTCAAGGCTAGGGAGAGGATTAGGAACGAACTTACTTTACTAGGCGAAAGCATAGAGACGGCGAGCGAGCGGAGGAATAGCTTAGTGGAAGAATTTTATTTAATTCAAGAGAATTTCAATGAAGTTGAGGAAAATTTACAGGAAAGCGAAAACGAGCGGAATGCCTTTGTCGATGAACTGCAAGCCATTGTTTTACGCGAAAAAGACCAGTTAAAATCCAGCTTTCCCATTTTCGTAGAGAGAAACACTCCTATTTTGAACGCCATGGAGCAAAACAAGACCCAGCCCCTTGCCTTAGTCCGCGACATCCTTGAATACAAGCGGGGTTTGCTAGCTGCGAGCGAAAGCTTGGAGGTTTATCAGCGATCTTTCCTTAATCCCGAGACGCAGGAACTCACTCCCGTAAACGTGCTTCGGGTGGGTTTTGTCGGTAGCATTTTCACGGATAACGAAGATTTCACTGGTTTTTTAATTCGCCAAGCTGGTTTGGGAGGGATTGGCTATGAATGGGTTTCCCAGTTATCGAGTAGCGATAAAGCTGATTTCGCAAGATCCGTCAATCTCGTGGTTAATCGGCAAGTTGAAAGCGGGCAGGATGAAGGCGGACTACTGGAAATAGCCGTTGACCCAGTGCAGGCAGGCGACAAGCTAAAATCGTTTTTAAGCAGCGATAATCGAAGTCTTGGGCAAAGTTTCTTGGAATTCGTTGCTTCGGGGGGAGTCATCATGTATCCCTTGCTACTGCTGGGGATAATAGCGCTCCTCATCATCATTGAGCGGCTCTTTTTCTATAACCAATATGACTTTAAGAAGAGCAAGGAACTTTTTTCGTTTTTGAACCAATTTGATGAAAAATCCCTGCATAAGAACGTTGATTTTGATTTGAAGAGGCAGCAGCCCCTGTGGATTTTCATCCAAAAGCTCCTCAAAAACCCCACGAAAAATCAAGAGGACCTGACCAAGGCGGTGGAGGAGCAAATAAGCGACTTAGAAACGAAATTAAATAGCAAATTAACCACTTTAGGCGTGCTGGGGACGATTGCCCCTCTTTTGGGACTTTTGGGCACGGTTTCGGGAATGATTGCCTTATTCGACGTGATTACGCTCTATGGGACTAGCAATCCCAAAATCTTGGCGGGAGGCATCTCCATTGCTCTCGTCACCACTCAGACGGGTCTCTCGCTGGCTATTCCCATCCTACTTTTTCATCATTACCTCGTGCGGAGGAAAGTCAAGATCGTTAACTTTTTAGAGGAAAAAGCGATTAAAATTTCGGAGTTCAAAAGGTTTTCTTAATGGTGGGGAAGGGCAAGAAAACCTAAGCGGGGATGATTTGCAGAAGTGATTCGCAGAGATGATTCGCAGAGATGATTTCATTCCTATACGAAACCATTTATAGCACGGGAATTATTTTCTTTCCCTTGTATTTTTTGGGGCTTTTGGGCTGGGTGTTCGTCTTCGATCTCGTCTACTTGTTCGTTAGCAAGGGTGCTAAAAAAAGTTTAACCGACAGAATCAACGAGAGTTTTGAGAAAACTTATCGCCGGCAAAACCAAAACCTAGCCCTAGGGGAACTGGTGGAGAGCAAGAGGAAGCTAGTCGATCGTTATTTCACTGGCTATCAAAACAATTTAAAAACGATAAAAATCATCACCTTGGCGGCTCCCCTCTTGGGGCTGCTCGGCACGGTGACGGGAATGATTAAAACCTTTGACCTCATCTCCCTGTACGGCAACGGCAACCCCATTTTCATCGCTGAAGGAATTTCCGAGGCTCTATTCACTACGCAAGCGGGAATAACCATTGCCTTTCCCCTAATGCTCGCCTATAACTTTTGCCAAATCATGCTGCGAAGGGTGAAAAGGAAAATCTACTCCCTGTAAGAGCGTCTCTCGCTGCCCATCGTCATCTAGCTTCATCGTCATCTAGCTTTATTGGGAAGCCTTTTGTCCAGCTGTCTAGCATGAAATTCAACGAAAAAGGCATTGAAAAAAAAAGGCATTGAAAAAATTTTTTTTTACTGCAAAACGGTTTCTTAGAAGCTGGGGAAGCAGGGTTTTAGGGTTAAATGGGGTTAAAAGTTGGTTTTTTAGCTTAATTGAAGTAATTTTTAAAAAAATTAACGATTGGAATTCCATTTTGTTATATCATAGTGAAGTATCTACTAACGGCAATCGGCAATGATCAACAGCTTAACTCGTGGCTTAGGTTGTAGTTTATCTCATGGCTTAGTTCATGGCTTAGTTCGTGGGTTAGTTGGCAGCTTTATGGTTGTTTTTGATGCCGTTAAACAAATTTTTTTTAAAGGAAAGTTCATGGGAAACTTCAAAAACAAAAATATAACGAAGAAGTTGCTAGTGATGGCGGCGTTTTTAATCGTTAGTTCCTTGCTGGCCGTCACTGAGATTGTCGTGGCTACGGTTAACAACGGGCATATGATTGAAATGCAGAAACTCACGAAAAACTTCGAGGACCAAAACCCAGACATAAAAGTAAAATGGGTTACTTTAGAAGAGGGGGTTTTAAGGCAGAGAGTAACAACTGACATCACGACCAAAGGTGGGCAGTTCGATGTTATGACCATTGGAATGTATGAAACTCCTATCTGGGCTAAAAGAGGTTGGCTAGTGCCCCTCAACTTTGATGCCAAGTACGATGTCGATGACATACTCCCAGCCATTCGCAAAGGGCTCTCGTACAACGGGCAACTTTACGCAGCTCCTTTCTATGGAGAGAGCTCTATGCTTATGTATAGGAAGGACTTGGCTAGGAAGGCTCGCATTAGAGTGCCTAACAATCCTAGTTGGGAATTGATCGAAAGGTTGGCTTCTAGGATTCACGATCCAGCTAATGGAGTTTATGGGATTTGTCTACGCGGAAAACCGGGCTGGGGAGATAACATGGCCTTCTTAACCACGCTGATCAACACCTATGGCGGACAATGGTTTGATTCTAGTTGGAAGCCCACTATTGACAGCAGTGAGTGGAGCAATGCGATTAACTTCTACGTTAACTTGCTGAACAAGTATGGGCCTCCCGGTTCTTCGGCTAATAGTTTCAACGAAATCTTAGCCCTGTACAACGAGGGAAGATGTGGAATGTGGATCGATGCTACCATTGCTGCTTCGTTCATCACTGACCCCAAGCAAAGCAAAGTCGCTAAAAACGTTGCTTTCGCCCAAGCTCCTACGAAAGTCACTAAGAAAGGGGCTAACTGGTTATGGGCGTGGGCTCTCGCCATTCCTGCGGGAACGGAAAAACGAGCAGAGGCGCTTAAGTTCATCAGCTGGGCTACTTCTAAAGACTACATTAAGTTAGTTGCTAGCAAAAATGGCTGGGGAAATGTTCCTACTGGGACTAGGGAAAGTACTTACAAAAACCGAAACTTTAGGAGAGCGGCTAAATTCGCTAAAGCGGAGTTGGCGGCTATTAACAGTGCTAACCCTGAAGACAGCACTTTGCGGAAGACGCCCTACACGGGAGTTCAGTTCGTTGCCATACCCGAGTTTCAAGCCATTGGCATTGCGGTAGGTCAGCAAATGAGCGCTGCTCTAGCGGGGCAATCTTCGGTGGAAGAAGCCTTAGAAACTAGCCAAGAAATTGCCGATCGAGAAATGCGTAAAGCGGGTTATTATTAATCGTTAATCAATATTTTTTGCTAGGTTAGTTTTTTAAAAAAAATCGTTATGAATAAAGAGAAGCGTTTGTTACCTAGGCTGCTCCTCACCCCAGCGGTGCTGAGCTTGCTTTTATGGATGATCGTTCCTTTGTTCATGACGATTTACTTTTCTTTCATTCGTTATAACTTGCTGCAGCCCGAGCGAAGTGGGCAGTTTAGCGGTTGGTTTAACTACGAATTTTTCATCACCGACCCTTCCTTTCCAGCAGCATTAGGCAATACTTTGCTTCTCCTAGGAGGCGTCGTATTCCTCTCCATAGCTGGAGGAGTGTTGTTAGCCCTGCTGACGGAGCGTTATTTCGTGGGGAGGTCCATAGTTCGTCTCTTGCTCATTGCACCTTTTTTCGTGATGCCTACGGTGAACGCCCTCTTATGGAAGCATATGATGATGAACCCCATTTATGGAGTGCTCGCTCAGGTTTTTATTTTCTTCGGCTTTACTCCAGTGGACTGGTTTACTGATTTACCGCTGTTGTCGATCGTCATCATCATTGCTTGGCAATGGCTTCCCTTCGCCACTCTTATATTGATTACTTCCTTGCAGTCGCTTGATAAAGAGCAACTAGAAGCAGCGGAGATCGATGGAGCGAGTTACTTGCAGAAAGTGTGGTTCATTTATTTAAAGCATTTGGCTAGGCCCATTTCCGTGATAATCATGATTGAAATTATTTTCTTAATCAGTGTTTTTGCTGAAATTTTTACCACCACGGGAGGGGGACCGGGAGATGCGAGTCTCAACATCGCTTTTTTGATTTACAAGCAGGCTCTGCTTAATTTCGACATTGGGGTGGCTTCTTCGGGAGCTTTGTTTGCCATCATTTTAGCGAACATCGTTGCGGTTTTCTTAATTCGCCTGATCGGCAAAAACTTAGACTAGAATAATAAAATGTTAAACTTCATCAGAACCATTTTGGCTTGGTCAATCGCCATTTTGCTATCCTTCCCCATTTTTTGGGTGGCTCTCACTGCTTTTAAAACCGAACTGCAATCAATAGCCATTCCGCCGCTAGTGTTTTTCGAGCCTACTTTGGAGAACTTCACGGAAATTGACGAGCGGAGCGACTACAAGCTCTTTGCCTACAATTCCCTCATCACCAGCGTGGCTTCCACTATCGTAGGGCTAATCATCGCCATACCAGCGGCTTATTCCATGGCTTATTTTAGGACGAAATGGACGAGGGGGATTTTGATGTGGATGCTTTCGACGAAAATGATGCCGGCCGTGGGGGCGTTACTGCCGATCTACATTCTCTTTCAAAACGTTTCGCTTTTGGACACGAAACTGGGGCTTACGGTGGTTTTTACTTTGAGCAATTTACCGATCATGGTCTGGATTCTTTACAGCCATTTCAAGGAAATCCCTTATGAAATTTTAGAAGCGGTGAAAATAGATGGGGCTAACCTTTGGCAGGAGTTCACGATCGTTCTTTTGCCCCTTAGCATTGGGGGAATCAGCTCTACTGGGCTTTTATGTTTGATTTTGAGTTGGAACGAGGCTTTTTGGTCCCTTAACTTGACGGCGGCTAATTCGGGAACTTTAGCGAGTCTGGTGGCTTCTTATTCTAGCCCCGAGGGGTTGTTTTGGGCAAAGTTGTCTGCCGTTTCGCTCATCGCCATTGCCCCGATCATCTTGTTCGGTTGGTTTACCCAAAAGCAGTTAGTGCAGGGATTAACTTTAGGAGCAGTAAAATAAATGAGTTTTTTAAATTTAGATTCTTTAAAGAAAAATTTTAGCGATTTCGTCGCTATTAAAGATTTCAGTTTAACCATTGAATCGGGGGAGTTGATCGTTTTTGTAGGACCGTCGGGATGTGGCAAGTCCACTTTGTTGCGGCTCATTTCTGGGCTGGAGAAAGTTGATTCGGGGAACATTACTTTGAACGATAAAGACATCACTCACACTCCGGCATCCAAGCGGGATTTGGCGATGGTTTTTCAAAGCTATGCCTTGTATCCGCACATGAGCGTGTTTCATAACTTAGGTTTTCCGCTCCGCATTTCCAAAGTGAATCCTAAAAAGATAAGAGAGAAAGTAACGGAAGTGGCGAATACCTTAAACTTAACTCCCTACCTGCATAGGCTGCCTAAGGAATTATCGGGGGGGCAGCGGCAGAGGGTGGCGATTGGCCGGGCTATCGTTAGAGAACCTAAAATATTTTTATTCGATGAACCCTTATCGAACTTGGATGCGTCCCTAAGGGGGCAAACTAGGGTGGAAATAGCCAACCTTCATCGGCGGCTGGGAGTGACCACGATTTTCGTAACCCACGATCAAGTGGAAGCGATGACTTTAGCCGACCGCGTGGTTATTTTGAAAGAAGGAAATATGGAACAAGTGGGCAAGCCGCTGGAAGTCTACGATCATCCCAACAACAAGTTCGTGGCGCAGTTCATTGGTACGCCGAAAATGAATATTTTTGCTAAGGACAAGCTACCTACTAAACTAAAGCAAAAGATTTCTCGTCATTTGAAAAAGAAGAAGGTGAGCGAGGCGACGCTCCATGAGGTAGGGTTTCGGGCGGAGCATGTTACTTTGCATCAAGCTAAGCGGGCGGGGGATTTTAAAGCGGAAGTGGTCTTGATCGAGAACCTAGGGGTGGAGTCATTGGTTTATTTGAAAAGCGAGCAGGGGATTGATTTCATCGCTAAGAGCAATGTAAGGATGCTTTTCAAGAAAAATCATTTTTTATCGGTTACTTTGGATTTAGAAAAAATTCATTTCTTTGATGGCGAAGGCAAAGCTTTATAGGCATTGTTGCTCTCGGCGTTGTTTCTCTAGGAATTGATTTAGTGGGGGTTGATTCGGTGGAAGTTGGTTCAGTGAGAGGTGATTCGGTGGGTGGTGATTTAGTGGGGGGTTCAGTGGGTAGTAATTTGATTCTTCATTTAGGGCTTAGTTCTTTTCATCGCACTCATCAGGCTTTTTATCTGCAGAAACTTCATGAAATGGGGTTTGGGGACTGGGTGATAGCGGCGGGCAATATTCGTCCTGATTTTTCCCAAGAAATCGCTGCCCTGAGGTCTAGGGGGGGAGTGTATACGTTAAAAACGATTGATTTTTTAGGGCAGGAGCAACTTTTTCAAATTCGCTCCATTAAGAAGGTAATTCCCTATGAAGAGGATTTGACGGAACTGCTAAAATGGGGAGAGGATAGCCGGACGAAAATCATTTCCTTCACCGTTACCGAGGCGGGCTATTATTTGACTAGCGACGATCGCATCCATGAGGCTAACGAGGACATCCAAGCGGACTTGCTGGCTTGTTCTCCTAAAGAAGCGGGAAAAAAGGCGAGGAAGACCGTTTATGGTGCCTTATACGCCATTTTGAAGAGGCGAGAGCGACTGGGGAGCGAGGGCAAAGTCACTTTGATGAGCTGTGATAACTTACGCGATAATGGGAAGCGTTTTAAAAAAGCTTTTCGGGGTTTTCTTCAGTTGCTAGGCGATCGTAGTTTGCTTGACTGGGTGGAAAGCAACTGTGCTTTTCCTAGTGCCATGGTGGATAGGATTACTCCTAGACCGAACGATAAAATAATAGCCGACATCGAGCAATCGCTGGGCTGGAGGGACCCGAACGCCATCATGGCGGAGGATTTCATTCAATGGGTGCTGGAAGACGACTTCATTGCCGGCAGACCGCCTTGGGAGAAGGTTTCCGTCGCCATGGTGGGGGACGTTAAACCCTATGAGGAGGCTAAAATTCGCTTGCTCAATGCTAGTCATAGTTGCCTTGCTTGGGCGGGGGCACTCGTTGGCTATCAGTACATTCACGAAAGCGTGGCTAACGAAGCGATAAGGGAATTCGCCCACAACTACATGAACAATGACGTCATTCCCCTGCTCACGCCCAGCCCGATCGATCTTCAGCAATACTCTGCTAAAGTTTTGGAGCGCTTTAGCAACCGAGCGATTTTGGACACCGTTGAGCGAGTTGCTATGGATAGCTTTTCTAAAATGCCCGGCTTCATCGTTCCTACCATTGAAGAGAGGCTGGAGCGAGGAGAGAGCATTGCGGACGTGATGGTGTTGCCGGCTTTGCTTTTAGTTTTTCTCCGTCATTGGCATGAGGGTAGAATTGATTTTGTTTATCAAGATCAGGCTATGGACAGAGAGTTCGTTAAGAAAGTCGCTGAGGCTGATAATAATGCTCATAATGAGGCTGATAATAGCACTAAGGAGGAGATTTTTTGCAGCAGTGCTCTTTTATGGGGGAAGCTGCGTAGTCATCCGGTCGTGGTTAAAAAATTAGCGGAGGCGGTCAAAAAAGTACAGGATTTCCTAATAAAGCAAAAGGAGCAAAGAGAACAAATGGAGGGAAAGGAGCGAAAAAGATGAGGCAAAGGCTAAAAGGCAAGCATGCTCTCGTGACTGGTGGGGCACAGGGGATTGGCTTGGCTACGGTTTCCGCTTTTCTTGAGGAGGGGGCTAAATGCAGTGTGGGGGACTTGGGTTTGGAGCCTAGTGTGGGGTTGGCTCAGCTGCTAAAAAGTCAGGCGGGGCGAGTTAGGTACGTGCCCACGGACGTTAGCCGCCTTGACGAAGTGGGTCTTTTGCTGGCGAGAGCGGAGGAGGAGTTTGGTCCAGTGGAAATCCTTTTTAACAACGCTGCCATTTTTGACTTAGCTCCGCTACTAGAGAGCGACGAGAAGATGTATGAGCGGCTTTTTAGCGTCAATGTCAAGGGGATGTTTTTCACCATGCAAAAAGCGTTGGCAGCTATGGTTAAGAACCAAGTAAGGGGCTCGATCATTAACGTATCATCTCAGGCGGGAAGAAGGGGGGAGGCTCTCGTGGCTCATTACTGCGCTACTAAGGCGGCGGTGATTAGCTATAGCCAGAGTGCCGCCCTAGCGATGGCGCCGTATCAAATCAGAGTCAATGCTCTTGCTCCCGGGGTGATCGACACTCCTATGTGGCAGGAAGTGGATGCTCTTTTCGCTAAATACGAGGGACGGGAGCTGGGGGAGAAAAAAAGGCTCGTTGGCGAGGCTGTTCCCTTGGGCAGCATGGGGAAACCTAGCCAAGTGGCGGAGTTGGCGGTTTTCTTGGCTAGTGCGGAGGCTAGTTATATCACTGGGCAGACCATTAACGTAGATGGGGGGAATGTTCTGAGTTGAAGTTCCTTTGAAGCAAGGGGCTTAATTCAACGAAAAACGAACGATTCATTCATGCGAGGACAAGGAAGCAATTCGGTAAGCGTCCGGATTAACAACGAGAAAATCGTGCTGCACTCCTTGAGGAAGTTGAAAAAAGCCTCTCGATCTGATTTGGTTAAAATCACTTCCCTTAGTTTTCAAACCCTAGCGACGATAACCACGAGCTTGGCGAAAAGGCAGCTCATTCATAAAATCGGCAAGCAAATCAATGGAACTGGGCAGCCTTCTTATCTCTACTCGCTAAATCCCCAAGCGGCTTTTTCCATTGGAGTGAACATTGGTCGTCGTTATTTGATGGTTTTTTTAATTGATTTCACGGGAGAGGTTTTATATCGCAAAACCAAAATCTACACTTATCCCGAACCCGAGGAAGTGATTGAACTCATCGCCCTTTACGTTGAAGAGAGTTTGGCGAAGCTTACGGAAGAGCAAAAAAAATGCTTTCATGGCATTGGCGTTGGCATTCCCTTTCACCTCGACTCTTGGGAGAAGGAATTGGAGCTCTCCGACGAGGTGGTTAAAAAGTGGGAAAATTTTGATTTGGAAAAAAAGCTGCAGGCGCTATTCCCCTACCCTATTTTCTTTAAAAACGATGTCTGGGCAGCTACTTTGGCAGAACTCCTATTAGGGCAAGGGACTCTATGCAAGAACTTCCTCTACATCAACATAGGGACTTTCATAGGAGGCGGAGTGGTTTTTAATGGGCAAATCATTTCCGGGAGGATTCAACATGCGGGAAACATTGGAGTGATGCCGGTTAGCAAGGGAAGGTTTAACAAGGACCATCCTAAAAACTACATTCAACTCATAAGCCGAGCTTCGCTAAACACTTTGAAGAAAATTCTCAACCGCAAGGGGTTTAAAGTCATTCATGATTTTTACGACCTGCAGAAATGGGTTGATTCCAATCAAGCGGAAACCCAGTCCATCATTGCCGACTGGATCGATGACATTAGCGAGGCGATTGCCCTTGCTTGCTTGTCTTCCATTAGCCTGTTGGATTTTGAAGCCATCGTCATCGATAGCAGTCTTTTGGAGGAGTTTTCTAAAAAAATAGTTCTCAAAACTCGGGAGTATTTTAAGTCTTTTGATACCACGGGGATCATTTTACCCGAATTTTATCCCGGTAACTTCGGTAAGAGTGCCAAAGTCTTGGGAAGTGCCCTCATTCCATTTTACGATAAATACGTTCCCAAGAACAACTTAATAGAAAATCTAGCTTAAAGAAAACTAATTTATCTCTTTTTTTAGAGAGTAGAACAAAAGAAGTTAATTAATGATAAAATTAAGGGGGAGGTGGTTGTTGAGACGCTGGCTTAGCTCAATCGGTAGAGCAGCTGATTTGTAATCAGCCGGTTGTGGGTTCAAGTCCCATGGCCAGCTTGGGATTTCTAGCTTAGGGATTCTAGCTTAGGAATTCCAGTTTGAAAATTGCCTCCTAGAATAAAAGCCCAAGTGGTGGAATTGGTAGACACGCAAGCTTGAGGGGCTTGTGGGATTTATCCTGTGCTGGTTCAAGTCCAGTCTTGGGCATCCGGTTTGGGGTTGTTTATATTTTGGCGTGGTTTTGGATTAAGGCAACTTCAATTTGACAATTTTTTGACAAATGTTATTTTAAAATATCTAGTTTCAACTTGTTAGATATCTCTCCTGCCACCTCTTCAATGTGGTCGACGCTCAAGTTGCTATACCGCTCCGTCATTGCTAAGTTCCCATGCCCCGCTATCTCTTGAATTATTCGGTTGGGCACTCCCGAAGTGGTTAATAACGTTATGAAGTGATGCCTTAAATCGTGAATCCTTAGATGAGTTAAGCCTGCTTTCTTGGTGATGGTAGACCAGCTCTTCCTGAAAATTACTAGCTTCCTCCCTAAATAGCAGACCACATGGTCGCATTCTTGCTTAATGAAAGTTAAATATTTCAATAAAATAGGAATCAATGGAACTATCCTAGTTCTTTTAGCCTTGGTGGTTTTGGCTCTTAGCTTGATGAGTTTCTTCTCTAAGAAAACATCGTCCCATTTCAAGCTAAGTATTTCAGTGTGCCTCATGCCTGTGTAAATAGCCAGCATGATGAAGGTTCTTTGGTGAACGTGATTACAACTATCCAGCAGGCTTTTAATTTGAAACTCGTTAAGCAATACCATTTCTCGCTTAACTACTTTTTTGCTTCTTTCGCTAATGAGGTCGGGGGAGACGGCGTAGCCTCGTTTATGGCAGAAAATTAGGAAAGTTTTAATGACATTAAGGGGCTCGGTTGTAAGTGTTAGGGTTGGGGTATTTTCTGCTCAAAGCATTTATGAAATCATCCATGCGTTCTAAACTCAAGGCATTGATTTTCTTGCCCTTGAAGAAATTATTGAAGAAACCCGCATAAGTATTCACTTTCAAAGTTTCCTCGCTCGTCTTATTCTGCCGGCAGAAATCAAGGTATTTATGAAACAGGGATGATAAAGTAATATTTTGCTCGGCCTTGTTCAATCTTATGGTTTTCTCCCACTCAGCGTAGATTATGGAGACTTGGCTAGGGAGGACTTTCACCCTTTTACGATGACGAATTCCGCTAAGCATCAAATCAAAGCGATAAGTATGAAATCCGTATTTACCTTTCTTAACTAAATGGAAAGCCATGTTTTATCCTTAAATCTCTATTACTTTGTTATCGTTTTTATGATTTTCAAAGTAATGGTCAATGTCACTTTTTCTAAACAGGATGTTGTGTCCTATCTTAGCACCAGTTAGTTTCCTAGTATGAAAGAGATAACGAATTTTCTGTGCCTCGCAATGCCATAAAGAAGCCACCTCCCCACAAGTGTAATATTTTTCATTGCTTTCTTTCTTGTCCTCTAGTTCTTTGAACTTATGGTTAAGCTCCTCCCTTACAATGGTTCGTAAAATTTCTTCAATCATGATAACTCCTAGTATTGATTTTCATAACTCTATTGCTTCTCGTCAAGTTGGTATCTCATCGGTAAATAGTCGGTAAATAATTGGCTTCGCCTTAAAACTTTGCTCGGCTCGCCGGAAAGAACGAATAATCCACTTGCGGTGGATGGTCCACTCCTTCTAAACTCGCCCCTAGTAGGTCCGCTCTCTCTAATTTCGCCCCCTGTAAACTCACCCGTTCCAAGTTTGCTCCTTGCAAGTTTGCCTGAGCAAGGGTGATACCTGCCTAGCTTTGAGCTTGGTCATGAACTTGGTATAGCACTCCTCTTCATGAGGGTGGTTGACGAAATCCCGCTCCACTCGGTGGGTGGCTAAATATCTCTCCAACTTCTCCAGTTCTACTTGGCTAAGCTCATGAGGTCGCCAGCTGCCCTGCTTCATATGCTCGTCATGTTTCACCGCATACAAGTTAACGATGCTATTGATGAGATGGGGAAACTTGCTTCTATTGAAGGAAGTGTTATGCAGGTAGGCATGGTGGAGGTCGCATGGGTAAGTGAGGTGCCCTCCAGAAATGGCACATTTGTTCAGTTGAACTTTGATGAGGTATTCTTTAACGTTGTCGATCCTACCTAGGGCGAACAAGCTGAGCGGGTAAGCAAGGTGCTGCTCGCCAAAGTCATTCAGTGCTTCGAGGATGGTCCTTAGTTGCTTCCCACTGGAGTTGAGGTAGCTCCAACTCCAGCGTTCGAAGCATTCCTCTAGGCTCTGATAGTGCTCCTTGCCCCTTTGTTTTACTAAGATGATTTTTTTAGTGAACTTGCCGAGGGAATATTTTACTGAGAGTTTCAACTTGAAGAAACTAAAATCGTTGATGGGAAAAAGTTTCTTGGTCATGGCTAACTCAAAGAGTTCCCGGGCATAGCTATGAATGAGTTTCTGCACTTGGTAGGTCCCCTGCTCCTGCACTACCCCACTCACCACGTAGGCTTGCTTCTCCTCTCGCCCTCGTTCATGGTAGTGCTTCAGGTTCTTCAGACTTTCTTCGTCGGCAGCGCTGGCTAAGACCTGTTCCGTTATGACTAGGCTAATTTTTCTACTCATCGTTACAACAAGTTTAGCCTAACCTTCCTTTCATTCATAAAAGAGAGATCTTCCTTATTCATGATGAACTCTTGGATGTCCACCACCTCGCAAGTGAAATGGTGGTCGTCGTTGTCATGGAAGTTGAAGAAATGCCAGCCATAGCAACCCATGCCAGCGAGTGCTTTTTCACCACCTACCCAATTTCGTAAATCCAACTGCCGATTAAACTCTACGCATAAGTCCAAGTGCTCGCGAATGAAGCTCGTCCTCACCTTGGCATACCTAAAAGTAACTGGCAGAAGCAAAATCATTTTCCTTTGGTGAAACTTGTTGATAAAACTATCTAGCTGGCTAAAGGGCGGGTTGGTGATGATGACCTCATCATCACTCACGTTCAAATGGTTGAAGTCTTTTTTACTGATGCTCCCTCGGCAAAGCACTCGCTCCCTAGGCTCAACATCGTAGTTAGTGATTTCTAGGCTATGAGCTAACTCCTCTTCCAAAACCTTGCTGATCGCTCCGTTGCCTGCACATGGCTCAACCACCTTAACTTTAAAAGCAGTAGACGCATCAGCACTTAGCCACCTCTTATCGAGGTATATTTCTTCCAAGAAGCGAACCATTACCCTAGTCAAGAAAAAAGGAGTGGGGTAGAAATCCAACTTCCGCTTAATAAGCTTCCTCACCTTACCTCTCAACGCACTCCCTCCCTGCTGATGGTGCGATACTTCACGAAGTCCAAAGTCAAGTCTTCCAGCTCCGCCCTGTTCGCTAACCCCATTCGCTTGCTAAGCTCAACCCCTTGCTGGGCAACTGGTTGCTGGGTAACTCCTTGAAGGCGGGGTTGAAGACGACGATCTCCCCTGCCTTAGCTTCTGCTAACAAGCTGAGCTGGAACTGAACTTGTGCTTCGTATTTCTTCTTCACTAAGGAGCGGTCGTCGAGGTAATGGCTGAAAGTGTCTTGCTTGACCGTCTTCGCTTCGATGATTTTATGCTCCTCGGTGTCGTAGAAATCAAGGTGTGCTTTCTGGTAATCGTGCTCCACTCTCTTTTGCCGCTCATACCTAGGAGCCGGGAAATATTTCCTAGCTAGCACCTCCTCGCCCCAGAGACCGAACAAGTGGTTGTCCAGCTTCCTAGGCTCTTCCGTGAGACCGAACTCGTTGATTTTTTCCCCAGTGAGATACTCGGCTGCTCGACCCAATGCTAGGGTCTTGAACTTCTCTAGCTTGGCGATCTCCTCCGCAACATCGATGGCAGCGAGGTAGCCCCCTTCTACCTTCTCGTAGCTCTTGTATCTGGTGGAACTTGGTTTGGTCTTGAGGAACTTACTAGAAGCAACTTTTTGGAAGTCGTAGAAATCGGACGAACCTATTTTACCCAGCATGTTTTACTCCGGTTCTTCGTTCCATCTCGTTGGCTCTTCGTCCCAGTCATCGGGGCAATCCTTGTCAGCAGAAGCATGTGCTGCGACAGGTGCAGAGGTTTTACTGGGAGCAGCGAGGGATTAAAAAAAAGACAAAAAGGGTTGACAGGATGGGCATCCCCAAGCAAGGTCGGTGAGGGAAATAAATTAGATTTCTAAGGAATTGGGTTGGTTGACATCATATTTTGTTTATGGTAGAATTTCAATCATGGCGAAGGTTGTAAAGTTATACTCAAGGATTAGCACGGCTCAGCATGTGGCTAACTACCTCTTAGAGAAATCTTGGAAGAAGCAAGAAGAAGATAAAAACTTTAGTGTAGGAACAGTTAAGTTAAATAAGTTAGTTTTCATAACGTTTGGCTTTCTTTCTCATTTCTGCGACAGGTATTTGTTTAGTGAAGAGATAGAGGCTTGGAGATATGGACCAGTCATTCCTTCCTTGTATCATGAGTTTAAACATTTTGGCAAAGAGCCTATTGGGCAGGGCAGCTATGCTACTTTCCAAAGGGAGAATGAGCTTGATTTCTCGATTGACATCGTGGCTCCCTTAGTGGATGAGAAAAAAGAAGATGGGGAGGTATTAAGACGCATAGATGATGTTTTCGATTCGTATGGTCCTCTGGATGCCTTCACTTTAGTAGACATCACTCATAAAGTGGAAACTCCTTGGAGCGTTACTTATGACGGAACTAGGAACAAGGCGATTGATAAAAAAGTAATCAAGATTTTTTACCGGGAATTATGTCGCAGAAATGATTGGAAATGATTTTTGAATGATCGGGAAGGATGGAAGTCATCTTAATCAGGGGGAACTTAAGGACTTGATGAAAGAAGGAGTTAAGAACACGGCTGACATTGATAACTTAAAAAACGATGTTAAAAAAATTGATGAAAAAGTGACGAGGATTGAAAATAATATGTTATTGATGAGTGAAAAAATAGGGGAGACGGCTGGAAGTTTAAAGATTTTAGCTAGGCTTGTTGGAGGAATGGTGGTGACCACTGTTGCTCTGTTAATTAAAGATTTTCTTTTCTAATTTCTGTAAAGTAATGGGTCTTTAGAGATAACGTTCCTTTGCTTTATTTCTCACTTCTCACCCCCCCCACTTCACCCCCCCCTCACTTCACCATAAGACCCACGTAGACCCCCACTCCGCCGCCGAGTAGTAATGCCGCTGGTATCCCGATAACCGCAACCCAGAAAAGCAAGTCCCCTTGGTTCCTCAAGTAATTGTTCTCCTCGTCGTAGTCGCTGAGGAGTTCCTCTTGCCCTTCAAGGAGCTCGCTCTGTTCAGTGATGATCGCCTCCTGCTCCTCCACTCGCCCTATTAGGAGGGGATAGATCTCCATGATGCGGACCAGCCGCAGTGCCTCAGCGGGGTTATTCAAGTCAATCCGCTTCTCCAAGAAAGCCGGGGGATAGTCAATCCCAACTAAGGACTTGATTGCTAATAGTAATGTGATAATCTTTACTTTGGATCTCATGAACTCTCTCCTCATACTCTATTTGTTTTTCAACTATTTTCTCAACAATGACTTCCCGCTTGCTGACGAGCTCCTCCTTCGCTTCCCGCAGGTCGCTTTGATGCTGGCGGTTCAAGTAACTCCAGACCCCACCCCCACCGATGAGAAGACCCAAGAGGAAGGTCACCCCCAGTAGCTTAAGGTTGGCAGTCGTAATTTTCATAATGCCTCTTCAAGCTCTTCAGGAACGAGCCATCTTCGATGGTGGTCGTGGTTGCTCGTAGCAGCCAGATACCTTCGTTGGTGAGTAGGTTATACTTCTCCATGTCCTTAATGAAGCCGCTCCCTCGGTTGTGCCGTCCTTGTATCCACACTCCCCCCTCGAACTCCACTCCCAAGTCGTAGTCGGGGAGGTAATAATCCAAGCGAAATCTTCTTCCCTTGACGAAAGGGTATTCACGAAAATATTCCTTCCCAGCAAAGTAGGACTCTAGTATTCGTTTGGCGAATTGGTGCTTCATTTCTTTTTGCTGCTTAAGTAGTTGAAGCCAATGTAAGCCCCCACCACGGCGGTGACGAAGGGCATAATGGTCTCGATGAGCCGCATGGTTAGATTGAAACTCGCTTGGTCTTTTCTAACCACGTGAAAAACGCTAAACCCAATTAACCCCGATAGCAACAAGGAGAAGAGGAGGGCAAGGAGGAACTTGCGGCTGCGATATTTCTCGTTGAGTTGCTTCATGCTGCTTGGTAGGGCAAGTATCTCGTCCTCCCGTCTTGCTTCACGGCTCTTAAGACTTGCTTTCGGTTCTTGGTAGGACTAACGTAGCTCACATGCACCCAGGCAGGGTTGTCCCCGCCGAACTCCCAGATGAGTTGGTCGTAGTCAAGGCTGAGCAATGCTCGAAAAATATCGCCGTTGGTGATGGGGGAGTTTTTATTATCCATGTCGATGTCGATGGCTTCGCCCTTACAATGTTGGGAGCGAGTGCTTCCCCCTATTGCTCGGTTGAGTTCCGCCGATCTATACCCCGACGAGATGTAGAGAGGCTTCTCCCACCTCGCCCGTAAGGGTTCGAACAAGTTAGTCGCTACGTTGGTTAAGCTGGCTATGACTTCTTCGCTTGGCTGGTTGTCGATGCCCCTTCTTAGGGCGGTCATCGACTTGGTGAGTTCGCTCAGGGTTAAATGCTCGCTTATTTTCATGATAGACTCCTTAGTATTGCCGATATAATTTTGTTAGAGCCGACTGCACTGTAGGCTAGGACTCCAGCGATGAACCACATAAGGCGTTTGATGGTGTCCATGGTCTTGACCAGCTTCTCATGGGAGGCGGAGAGATTAGCGTGGTTCTTTTGGAGGGAGCTTACTTTGTGGACGAGCCCTTCCTCGCCATTGCCATGGACTGATTTCTCTAGCTTGTTAACTCGCTCGTTCATTTTCATGCTTGGTTGGTGATGATAAACTTCGTTTCGAAAGCAACATTGCCGTCCCATGATTGTTGCCTACTTGTTCTAGCAAATCTTTCCAGTTCTGCTGTTAAATTATGACTCATGTGAATGGCTAGCTTCGTTCCCAAGTTATCGGCGTAGTAGATTAGGTAAAATTTCACCTGCCTGTTCTGGTGGTAACTGTTCTGGAAAGTGATGCTCATCGCCTTGGGAGTTACGGCGGAGGTAGAGCCAAGCCTAGCGAGAACTGTTGTTACTTCTTGCTCGCTAGCTTGGTTGCTTTGGATGGAATGAGAGAAATAACCAAAATGGGCGTTGTCGACATTGTTTCTAATGTTGGAGTTCCTCGCAAAATAAAATTGTTCATTCAAGAAGAAGAATTCCAAGTCATACTGATACTTAATGTTTTGGTTGATGATGCTGAAATGTTTTAAAACAACTTTCATCATGCTTTCTTTAAAAATAGTAGGGTCGTAAATGGTGGATGCACTCCTATCGGTATTGATAGAAACTTTCCTTGTATTAGTGTGATGATATCCCGTGATTGTTCTCTGATCAAATCTTATACTATAGTCTTGCCTCAGGGTGAAATTTCTCTCTTCGTGAATGGGGTAGCTGCTAGCAAGCCTCGCCCTAGATAACCCAGCACCTTGGTAAGGTAGGTCAGTGCAGTCTTGGTAAAAGGCTTCGCCGTTAGCGTTCTTCATGGAAGTAGAAAGTTCCAAGAACCCGCATTTCTCGAACAGGGGACTGCCCTTGATGGCTTGGAGGAGGAGCACTTTCACGGGGTAGGAACTCCTGATGTCGCCCCCGCCATGAAGGACCACGTGAGGCTTGGTGGGTTCTAGGTTGGAGTAGGGTACGATCACACGGTCGCTTGCTCCCGATAAAGAGTAGCTCACTTCCTCGCCACTGGTAGTCTTGACGATGGTGGGGTAAGTGCTGGTCTTGGGGTCGTAGGGGATAGAGGTGGCATGGAGCTTGGTTTCATTCACTCCGTTAAAATCAGTTATCACCGCAAAGGGGTAGTATAGGTTTTCACTAGGAGTGAAGGTGGCTTTGGTAGTGGAGTAGTTTAACAGGGATTTCTCCACCCGCTCCCTAGTTTCGTTGTAATAGAGGAGGAATTGGTGCTTAGAGATATTTAGCGTATTAATGATACTTACTATTTTATCAATTCCACTGCTGCTCTTCTCCAAAAATCTATTTAACATGGGAAAAAAATTACTATTAAATATTTCTCGATAACTCTCAATCGATTGATTCATTTGCTCTTCGTTTATCGAATCATCATCCTCTAAGATTAGAGTTATTATTTCAATAATATCTTCTAGTAGGGTCGCTTTATTTTCTTCAAAAGGAGCTAAAATGGTATCGTTCTGCTCACTAAAACTGTTTATAAATGTTTTTACTCTTTCATAATAAAAAGGCCTGTAGTTTAGTCTGTTAAATTGTATATAATAAGCAAGTTGAACTATTCTTACCCGGTATTCTTCTATTGTTGAATAGTTTCTTATCAAATAAATAATGAGACCAGATAAAAATTCAATTACGAGTGGTCTTAATAATCTTGTTAAGCCATCTAAAATTTGCCTGTTTTGAAATTCAGTTAGTCTATAAGAAAAATAATATTCTAAATTAGTAAGAGAATTATTATAAGGTTCGTCTAAAAAAGTCTGAACTAAATCAGCAATTGGTTCATATAGATCATTACCCCCCAGCACCACCTCGCCGTCGCCGATGACTTTTATCTCCTCTTGGTTGAAGAAGGTCAGTCCCTCGTAGGAGAAGACTTCCTCGCCGTCGTCGTTCTCTTCGAGCTGGTAGCTATCGAACTTAAAATACTTCGGCTTGAAAACACTCGCCCCCAGCCGCTCGCTCAAGGTAGCAAAGGGATGACGAGCATTCACCACTTCCGTGTTGGCGGCTGAGTTGCTGGTAGAAGTGCTGGTGACTTGGTTAAGCCTCTGCTCTAAAGTGTTGCAGTGGTTGACTAACTGGTCGAAGTTGTCCAAGAGTTCCTTCTTGGAGATGTTGTCGTTAAGCGATAAATAGTTAAATGGCATACACTAGTCCTTGGTCATAAGATTGTCCTTCGAGAGGGAGTTTTTCCACCTCCTCGCTATACTTGAGGCAGTTTAAAGCGAGCGATAGTTTCTTCGCTCCTAAGTCTAGGCTAAACTTCTTCTTGAAAACCATCGCCTTGAAGCGAAGCTCCTCGTGAAAGAAGTGAATGTCCGTGCTGAGCGGGAGGTCAAAGAGAAAGGGGTTCAAGGTCAAGGTGAGGGCCTGAGTTCGCTCTCGCTCTTTGATGGCAGTAAGGAACTCCCTCCTCTCGTTATCAGCAACGAAGTCGTTTTCCTTCTTAACGATTTTCCCGACGTTAAAGTCGATGAGCTTCTTGTCGTTGACGACGATCCCATTAGCCCCAGCAGCTAAGTTCTTGTAAGTCCCGTCGTGGTTCTTGGACAGGGAAGCAGTGGCAGAGAACGCTCCACTAGGATATGGATTAGCACTCCTACCCTCAGCACTCCTCTCTTCCCCGCGAGGAGTCATGTAAATGGCCTTGATGAGGTGGTTTTCTTTTTGCTGGATCTGCAGGGAGTTGCTGATGCTGTTGCCAGTTAATTCGATGAACTTGTTGCTCTTAACATGCTTCAGCTCGCCTCCTTCAAAGACGATGACTCCACCACCTTCTTTAAAGTAGAGATACTCTTCGAGATGCTCGAGGATTTTCCTCAGCTCCACGTCTTCACCTTCCCTCCTAAAGGTGGGATCTATCGGCAAATGAACTCGGTTGATGAAGGGACTTTTGCCGAGCACTAAGCTCAGCGTATCGCCTAGACCATAAGAAAGTTTGCTGTCCATGGTGTCTAAGTGAGTCGTCTTTAGTTCGTAGCTAAATAGCTTACTGGGGTTCTTGATGCTAGCTGGGGCGTAGCTCCTCCCCGCCACGTAACCCTTGAAGACGACCCTCTTGTCGTGAGCGTCATACCAGCTAAGCCCTCGGTCCCCATGCCCTGAGTAGAAAATGTGAACCACCACTTCACTTAGCAGGGGGATGTCCCTAAAAGTCTTCATCGTCATGCTCTTGAGAGCGGGGTAGAGCGTCTTCTTATAATATTCGCTTCCCTCTTCATAAGTTAGCGAAACCAAGTCCATGGGTCGCTGAACTTCCTTCTCGTCCTTGAACCAAGCGGCTACCTTGGGAGGACGAGCATAAATCTGCTGGTAATAGAAAAAGTTATCTACGCTCATTCTTCGAACCTCCGTTTAACGAACTGCTTTAAAGTGAACTTGATGAAATATTCGTTCAAGTGCTCGTAGCGTTTTTTAAGCGTAATGCCTTGGTCAATAACCACGTCCTTCGTGGAACTCAAATGCTTGCTGCGGAGCACTCTCGTGCTGGTAGCTGAGATATGAAAGAGTTCCTCGTAAACTTCTTTAGTAACCACGGCTTCTACTTTGACCACGACTTCATGACCGTAGCTATTCGCAGTGGTTCTGCCTCCTAGTCCCACTTTGCTATATTGGTAATGCTTCTTCTTGCCGAGCTCCTCATGGTAATGAGTCAAGGTGACTTGCCCTAAGTGGTTGCTCACGATCATAAGTCAATCCCCAGCCTGCTTTTGAGTTCTTCCGCCACTGCGATGGGGTCGTTGGTTTCAATGTTGATGTGGTTGGTGACATTGGGAGTAGGGGTTTCTTCCCGGCTCGAGAAGCTATCCCTAATGTGCTTGGTGAGTTCGGCGTTGAGGACTAACTCGGGACCAGCCTCGGCTAAGCGAGCCACTTGGGGGGCTAAGGCGATGCCGCCTTCCCTATAGGCGTAAGGGTTTTTCTGCGATGCGATAATTCCAATTTGTGCTCCAGTGATAGCTGAAGCAATCCCTGCAAAAACGGGAGCCAAAATCCCTCCAGTTGCCCAAGCAGAAACGATGGCTAATGCTTGGTTGATGATCGCTTGAGTTATCTTGCTCCCTTTGTCGAGTTCGAACTGCTTGGCTTTGATGGCTTTTTCTTTGTTCGCTTTCTCCTCTTCCAGTTTAGCGATTTGCTTATCCCGATCCTCTCTTGACCTCACCGCCGCTAAGTTAGCCAGCTCTTCCCGGTCCGCCTTGCTCGCCAAAGTGTTGATGTAAGCCTCTTGTTCGGCTTGGCTTAGTTGGTAAAACTCTTCTTGTTTGATGGCGAACTTGTTTTCGAACTCTTCGGCTTCCCGCTCCTGCTTGAGCTCTTTATGAAACTCCTCCGCTTCCGTCTCCTGCTCCAAGAGCTCCGTTTGCTTTTGATAGAAACGCTCCAGTTCCAACAGTTGATTGGAGAAGAGCGTCCCGATGCCGTCAGCTATGACGGAGAAAATGCTCTTGATGGAGTCGGCGGTCTTTTGAGCGATGCTCACGATCTCCTCGGCTCTCTTCTTAGCCTCGTCGCTTTTCTTTTTAAGCTTCTCTTCGTTAATACCATCGTCGAGCTTCTCAATGGCTAAGTGAGCGTCTTCTATGACCTCTTTGTATTCACCTCCATGGTTTTTATACTTTTCTATGAAGTCTAGGAGAATTCTTTTGTTCTTCTCGAGAGCCGTCTCGGGGTAGGCTAGGGTCTCTTTTGCGAGCTCTCTAATTCTCTCGAGCTCTTCTTCCTTTTCCTTATCCTCATCATCATTTCCATTACCGCTGCCTTTATTACCGCCAGCATTTCCACCAGCAACGACGTTACCTGTAGATGATGACGAAGCACTCAGTGGTTCAACGGCACTGATAAGTTTATTAACGTTCTGCAGATTTTCGTTAATTTTGTTTAGAGCAATTTTAGGCAGCTCCTCCACCCCATCGACCACCTTGTCAAGTATTTTTATGTTCTCAGGAGTGAAGTCAAAATCTCCTCCCTTGGTGAGGTATTCTTTATATTTTTCGTAAAGTTCTTTATTTCTCGAATAATCATCTTCTACAGGAACTGTACTCAAACTACTACCTGCTTGGATTTTGGGAGCCAACTTCTTTAATGCATCTTCTATCCTTTCTTTATGAGTGGAGTTGGTTTCTTGTATTTTTATTGCTTCACCTAGTAGGTTCTTATCATCCACCGCGTTCAATCCCAACGCTTTCGTAAGGTTAGTTCTTTGTCTATTTAGGAAACCTTGTTTTTGTTCTATCTGTCCTTGTAAGTGTTTTCTTCTATCAGCCGTCTTAACAGTCTTTAGTTCCTCATTCAGCTTTTGGATTTCTTCTCGCTGTTTTCTAATATTATCAACCTCCACATCGTCTTGGCTTTTAGAAAGCAAGTTAAACGCCCCCGCTGCTTTGGTGAGTAACTTAGCGAGCTTGTCGATGATCCCCAGCCGGTCCTCCAATGCCCCAACGAACTTAACGAAAGAATTCTTCAGCTTAGTTATTGCTTTGCTCGTGGTGACACCCACTTTGGAAAACTGCTCGTCCACCTCGCCCCCTCCTTCCAAAAGAGCGTCAAAGAAATCTTTGGAAGTGAGCTTGCCATCCTTCATCACTTTTCTAAGCCCAGCGACCATTCCCCCCGCACCCGCTATCCGCTGAGCCACCACCTGCAGCAGGTAGGGAGCGTTCTCTAAGATGGAGTTGAACTCCTGTGTCCTCACGATACCCTCCCCCATGGCTTGGGATAATTGAATGATCGCTCCCTGAGCACTCACTGCGTCCGTCCCCGATACCGCTAACGACTTGCCCACTAGCTCAGTGAACTTGATGACTTGTTGGTTGCTTGCTCCTAGCTCCTTTTGACTTAGCGACAACCTAGAATATAGCTGAGCGGTGGCTTTGACGCTAGTGTTGGTTTCATTGGACACTCGAAAAAGTTCCTCCCTTATCCGGATGACTTCGCTCTCGCTCTTAGCATAGAGCCTCACTTTGCTGGTGATGTCCGTGTAAGCGTCTGCCGCATTGCGAACAGCGTTGAGGGCAAAGGCTCCTCTCACTGCCGCTCCCAAAGGTCCAAAAACGTTTTTCAAGGCTCGCATCCCCAAGGAAGCTTGCTTCACCCTCTTCAAAGAACGCTCGAACTCCTTCATGTCCCGGATCGCTTTCGTCACATGAGTTTCGATCAAGAAACTTAACTTCTTATTGGAAACATTAGCCATCATCTCCTCCCTGCATCATCTCTTCCTTTTTAGTTCACTCACTAGTCGCTGATTTTCGCTTGCCAAGCATTCGCTGATGATTTTCATTTCCAAGATACTCATCTCCTTGACTTCCCGGTACCCATAACCATGCTTAACGAAGGCATTCGTAAGCCTGGCGATGGAGTCATCTGCGGACTCTCCTCCCGCACCACCAGACTTATCTGCTTCCCCAAGTACAGCCAGTAGTTGTAAACTTGAAACATGAAATCAATCAGCCACTCGCTCCTCTTCATCGCCTCTCGGTAAAAACTTCGCTTCACCCACAACCTCTTATACCAAGGAACGAACCTCCGCACTAGCCCCCAGACTTTCCTCACACAGCTGCTATAGACCAACAAGAAGGACAGAGATGAATTCGTTGAACTCCTTTCAATGAACTCCTTAAGATCATGCTTGTAAGGCTTCCTAGTTCTCTCATGGATGGGAAGGTCGATCATCCTCTCCTCTTCCTTAGCCAACAAGTTGAGCAAGTAGAAACTAGAAGAGATGTCTTTTAAGTGCTTCATCTGCTCATGAGCGGGGAGGTGACCTAGTTGGACCACCTCCTTGCCTATTTTTAGCTCCAGCTTTTCCCCTCGCCAAATCTCCGCTAAGGACTTCATGAAGAAGCATCCTCCTTGGCTAAGTAGTAGCCGACGTTACCCGTGAGGGTGGTGAAAGTATCGAGCTCGGGAGTGATCTCCACGGCTAAACCGCGAAAGCTTTCTACGCTGTCGCTAAGGGAAGTGATTTTGATTTTAGCGTTGGAATACACCAGCCGATTGACCTTGCCTTCATCGTCCTTGCCTTCAATGGTGACGAAGAAGCGTTTGTTCTCAATTTCCTTGGAAGGTTGATTGCCGATGGGGATGTCTCCAGTAGCGTCTAACAACCCGCTAAAAGCGTATTGTAAGATTTCCCTGTTCTCCACATTGGGGATTTTGAAAGTGACGGTGTTCGCACTGGAAACTAAAACCTCTTTCAAAGTAACGCCTCCATCCGTGGTGAGCTTCTCGTAAGTGTCCTCCTTGTTCGGGGTCACTTCATAGGCGTGCCCAAAGAGATGCCCCCAGTAGTTATCGCCGTGGCTAATTCCTCCAGTGCGGTAGACTTGATAGCTGCCCGTCTCGGGTTTCGCTTCCACGCTGGTGATGACCTTGGCATCCTTCCCTCGCATGAAAAGCGAACTTCCTTCGTAGTCCGTGATGTCGCCTTGGAAGATTCTCTCCGCTGCATAAACTTTCTTTAGCTTACCGCTGTGCTGCGTGTCCCGGTTAAGCTGTTCAATACTTGCATACATAATTAACTCCTTTAAAGATATTCAAATCCAACTTGATAAATGATGACGTTCCTCCTAAGCTCAGGGACATATCCTAGAGAAACTTTTTCCCCATAAGTTACGACTTTACCCGACCACTTATGCTCGATGCTTTGCTGACGTCGTCGTTCACCTTCAGTGCCTGATTCCCTTCTACGCTGTAGTTTCTCCTCGCTAAGTTCCTTGCTAAGTTCCTTGTCTTTCAGGTTCTCATTATGAAATGTTTTTCAATTCAAAGGACCTTTTCCTAAAAAGTAGAATTTCACTTTTAGAATTATGCTTTTCCCTTGGTCGTCTACAACAAGAACGATAAAGAGACTATCTCCTAGCTACAAGTACTGGAGTGGTAATAAGATTTCTATTCAACTATTTTTAAAAATTCCTAAGTAAAATGTGTTACACTTTGAAAGTTATTTTGGAGTAAAAATTCATGGAAAACTTAACCTTAGATAAGGAGTTATTTTCTTTTTGGAAAAAGAATAAGGAACTTATTTCACAGTTAAAATCTTTAATGGATGAAAAAGAAATCCTAAAGAAACAAGGGAGAGCACTTAACGAAGAATTACTTAAAAGAAATAAAATCATCGAAAATCTTGAAAAAGATTTATCTTATGTTAAACAACCTTTAGAAGAAGAAAATATTAGTTTTTCTATTTTAAAAAAATTAATGGATAAACTTAAAATTGATTTATTTAGTTTACTAAATACTCAATACCCTGCCATCTTGGTTTTTACTTTTTTAAAAGAGAATAGCCAATTAAAATCATTTAAAGATAGTCGCTCCCTTGCTGAGTTTTCTATTGATTATGGTTTGATCAACAACCCCTTTTTTTTAAAAAGAGTCTCTAGAACCAGTCGAGGGAAAACTAAAAAAAGTTATACGACGCTGCTTTTTTCTTTATTAGGTGTTTTTGAATTGTTGTTTTTAATTGATAAAAAAAAGAATAATGATGAAGAATTCTTAGAAACTTATTATCTGTTATCTCATAAAAAAAATAGGAAAGAATTAATCAGTGCTTTGAAAAGTAAAGATTTTGTTCCCTATGACTTAAAAACTAAAAAGTTTAAACCTTAAAATTGTTCTAAGTCTAAACTTGGAAATTCGCTTCGAAAAAAAAGCTAAAAAGCAATTTGATAGTCAAAGTGTTGCTTACAAGAAAAAGGTAGAGCAAGCTTTTAGAAAAATACTTAGGGAAGTAAAAAATGATAAAGCAGTCTTCAAAAATCCAAAGATAAAATCTCTTAAAGGTGCTTTAGAAGGATGTTTTGCATATAAGATTAATAGAAAAGATAGGTTGGTTTTTCAAATAGAAAGAGATAAAAGAATTATTAAGACTTTAAGTTGTAAAGGTCATTATAACGATTAACCTCCCATTTTACCCCCTCCCCCCTCATACTTCCAAGTCCCCATGATAATGACGAGTGACCCGCACCTCCGGCACCTCTTCCTGAACCTCATGGTATAACTTCTCCTGCTTAGCATACGCTGCTAAATCAACTCCCAAAAAAAAATACCCCGCCAAAGCATAGACTCGACAACCCAGCGCTTCGTTGTAGCGGCTTCCTACTTGGACGTAGGCGTAGCTTGCCTTGTTTGACTTGCTCACCACTCTCGTTTTCCGTTCGCTAAAAAGTCCCGCGAAATATTCCTTGCCATACTCCTTCACCATCGGGAAAAAATACCGCCTCCCTTCCCCCTTCAGGGAATCTGCTAGTTCTTGGTAAAGTGCCTCCTTGGCTTGATGAACTCCAATGAGGATCGGTTTCTGCCTCTTCGCCTTCTCTAGGTCAACGATGGGATAGTCCACCTTGTTATGTCCTTTGATGGCGTATAAGTTAGCTCCTCGGTTCGCCTCCACGAAGTCGTAGACCATTTGTGCTTGGTAACCGCTGTCAATGAACCCCGCTCCCACTTTCAAGTGCTTGCCACTCTCATGCTCGTAAGTTTTCTGGGTGATGACTTTCAGTGCCTCCCAAGTGCTCGGGTTGTCGACTTCCCCATGAATGACGAACTTCTCGATGCCATAGACTTTCCCGACTCCCCAACCCACCACTTCGCCCTCCAAGCGGTTCACCTGCACATCCACTCCCATGGTGAGCACCACCACGTCCCGAGGAACTTCGCTAGGATACTTAATCCTCCCCTCTAGGAAAGCTTTGATGCTCTTCGCTGCCGACCATTCCCTGTCCTCTCGCCTATCGTCCCAAGCTTCCCCGAGGGTCATGTTCATGAAAGTCCTAAGCCTCGCCACATCGCCCTTGCTCCTCTTCCACTCCGCAACAATGTTCTGCCAACTCGATAACAACGACACCATCTCGCTAAGGTGATAACTCTTAATCCCATTCTCGCTCTCCCCCTCGGCAATGAACTTCCCCTTCTGCAGAACTTCTCGCCTCTCGCCCTCCAAAATCTTATGCTTACATTTTTGGCATTCGTAATGAACCCCTTCTTTATATTTCAAATGCTTGAACTCCAAATGAATATATTCTCCGCAGCCGGGACAAGGAACGTGGTAGCGACCTCGGTCTCCCGACTCGTAAAGCTCGCTGGTGAGGCAGCTGCCCTTCACCATTGGGCTGCCAAAAGTAATGAGTTTCGCTAAAGCAAACGCCTTCATCCTAGAACGGAGCAAGCTGATCGCATTGTGGTTCTCCCACCGCGATACTTCGTCGCAAAAAATGTATTTCAAAGAACGAGAGATCAGGTTCCGCTCGTTCAAGCTATTGGTGAAGAACACTGACCCACCGGGAAACGACTTCAAGTTAATCGTGTTGCTCTTAGTAAAGAGCACCTTCGTGAGATTGCTCGCCTTCATCGTCTTAGCAAACTTAATTTTGGAAAAGTCTTCCACTAAATCATCGTTAGCGGTGATGAACAAAATCGGGGAGGGGTCATGATAAATCAAATACGCCATGAGCGACACAATGAGCTGAGTCTTCCCCACTTGAGCGGAACTCTTGATATGAAGCTCCCGCACTTCTGGTCTAAAGAAATCTCGCACCACCTCCCTAAAGTAAGGAACGTCAGTAAAGGAATATTTCCCATGTTTCTGGGAGTTCACTAAAACAACGTTGTCCTCAATCCACTCGGTAGGCTCTCCCACTAAAAAAGCACCCAAGTCAAGCTGAAGCCCCATCTCCTTCATCAGTTCCTTCATTCCCCTAAGAAACTCCTCGTTCCCGCTCCTAAAAGCATCCTCCATCTCAAAGTGCCTTTTCCGCACCTCCGGCAAACTCCCTGCCTCCAATGCCTTTGACATCACTTCCTTGCGATTGCTGTTGTTAAGTAAAATGATTTTATGCAGCAACCTCATTACCTCTTCACGTTCTACCAAAGTTTTACGCAGCTTCCCCATCTCTAGCTCCTTCTTACTATTATCCAATTTTTTGCTCACAATCTGGCTCCTCAATAACTCATTGCCTAGCTCCAACCGCTCCCTTTCTAGGTGACCCAATCCATGGCTATACTGCCTTCCATAACTATACTGCCTTACAGGAGCAGAAAATTCCCCTCCATACTTATCAAAATCTATCTTGCCGTCTTCTTTAGGAATGCCCTTCTTCTTAACGATTTTAGACACTGCCGCCTCTGATTTGCCGACTTTAGCCGCTATTTCTCTTTGAGTTAACTTCATAAAACTTAATCAGCTAAAAAAATTGAGTTATCATTCTTTTTCATCCAAAACATCATGAAAACTTAACTTAACATCTTTTCCCAAATTCTTAAACCAAAAAATCAAAAAATTGCCGTCGGCATAAACCCCGAGGAGTTGTTCTCGGCACGAAGTACCTTTTTTTGCTCCTGAAATATTTTCTTGAAACTCCTTGAAGCGGAAACTTCCTTTGATGATGAATGAGGTTCATGGCTTGCTGGATTGAACTGGTTAAATGAATTCTGTCCTTTAAACCTAGTAGCTTCACTGATATTAAACTGCTTTTTACTCATTCCTCGGGTCAAGCTTCCACCTAATCATGCCGGACCTTACTATGATTAACGGACTTTAGCGTCGCTTAAACAAGTATCTGCTAAGAATAATGCTAACTAGTTCATCGTCTAGGCTGCCTAGTGTCCTGTCTGGTGGCTTGTTTTGACTTGTTTTGGCTGAGGTGTTAGTTGGGGGCTGGGGTGTTAGTTGGGGGTTGTTGGTTGTGGTTCAGCGTGGTTGGGGGGTTGCTTCTCATTGGTATCTCATCGGCGTCTAATTGGCATTTCATTGGTAAATAATTGGCTTCACCTTTAAACTTTGCTCGGCTCGCCGGAAGGAACGGATGATCCACTTGCGGTGGAAAACGCCCTCAACGTAGTTCTTCATCTTATGGTAGTCCTTGCTGGTGGGGTGGGAGGTGTTCCGCAGGAAACCGCGATAGCCGGAATAGTAGATGGCGACTAAGTTCCTTGCTGACCTCACTTGGTCCTTCCGCCTACATAAGTGCCACACTCCCACGAACAAGTTCACTTCGGGGTCAAGGAGTTTCTCGGGGGCGACGTTGGTCTTATGCAGGTGGTTGTAGTCCCTAAGGACGACGGGTTTTACTTGGAGGAGTCCCATGGCTTTGGAAGTGGGATGAACGAGCTGGGAACGACCGTTGCTCTCGCGCACGATCATGGCGAGCACGGTGTCGGGGTCGATGACCTCCAGACAAGAGAACTGCAGGAGTAGGCTGAGGATGAAGGTCGTCATGGGTTAGCGTTTCTTATGGGAAACATGGGGGGTAGGTGGAACTCTCCCCTCAGTGCTCCTTTTGGAGTTGCCGGTGAACTGCAATACTTGGCAAGTCCCGAGGCGATCGGTCTCAAAGAAGTTGAGCCCGCCCAAGTCTGCAATCGTCAAGTTGCTGGTGATGATGGTCTTGGTGACCGCGATGTTCTCCTCCAAACGAAAGTTAATTAAGTTGAACAGGAAGTCCTTGAGTAGGTTGCTGGTGGTGCTGTGCCTCCCTAAGTCATCGATCACCAAGAAGTCGAGCTGCTGGTAATGGTTGAGATACTTCAGCCTGCCTCCGATACGAGTCGCTTCTAGCTCGTAGTTGATTTGGGAGAGAGTCTTGAAGAGGTAACTCCTTCCCTGAGAGGCAATCTTCCTAGTGATGATTTTCGCCAGCAAGGTCTTGCCCAGTCCCTGCCGGCCTTGGAAGTAGAAGCCCCTCTGCAGGTCGTTGAAGTCAGTTGCTCTACGAAGTAGGTTGGTTTGCTCCTTGCTCATGCCGAACGCTGCTAGCGGGAAGTCCCAGTTCCTCCCTACCTTGAGCCTGAGCTCCTCCCTGATCTGCTGCTGCTTGCGTTCCCTCCGCTCCTCCTGTTCTCTCCTGAGTTCTCGTTGCTCCTCCTCCCTAGAACACTCGGGGCAATAGGAAGCGAAGACTCGACCGAACCCCCTGACCTGCTTAAAGAAAGTCTTATGCTTGCGGCATTGCTTCGCTAAAGTTACCATCCTAGGTGCCTCTAAATCGTCAAGTAGTTTTTTCATGAGCTGTTTCAGGGGCTGAGTTACTCCCTCCCCATAGCTTGGCTTGTATTTCCTGTGGTGCTCCCGATCCCGATCCTGATCCGGCTTGGAGGTGCTTCTTGCTGCGGTTATGCCAAGTGATGACTTTCTGCTTCCAGTTCCTCACTTTTCTGCCCCCAATGTCTTTCCAGCCCCCAGTCTCGTAATAGTCATGGAAGTTCTTCGCCTCCACGTTATAGCCCTTCGCTTGGATGTAATCTTCTACCTCCTGCAGGGAGGGAGCCGCATGATGCTGAGCAGCATGATGCTGAACAGCATGATGCTGACCCGCATGGTCGTTAGTAGCAGCATGATGCTGACCCGCATGGTTGCCAGCGAGGTCGTTAGTGGGGTGCTGAGCAGCATGATGCTGAACCAAGGTGTGGTCGTTAGTGGCAGCATGGTCGTTAGTGGCAGCATGATGCTGACCCGCATGGTTGCCAGCATGGTCGTTAGTGGCGGCATGGTTGTCAGTAGTGGTGTGAGTATAGATTTCTATGACTCACTTTTGACATCACTGGGTTTGTGTATTTCAAAAGTTACTTGGTTATTTAATTTCATATAATTTAATAAAAATCGAAAATAGGTAACGGGAAACGAGTTAAAACTAACTGGATTATCGCTAGGGTAGCCAATGAAACGCTCACGAACATTGGTTTTCAAGATAAATTAGTTGGGGAAATAACTTTTTTCAAGAGAAATGAAGGTTTTGCTTGTATATTTATAGTGTCCTGCTGGTCACTATGTATCTGGAGTTTTCGCCCAATTCCAACAAGTTCAACATCGCTAAGGCTTCGGGTAATCGTTCTAGGCGGGGAGCATGCCAACTCCCCCCAGAGTACGCTTGTTTGGTACGCTCGTTTGCTGAAGGTGTTCCCTAAGCTACCGATCCAGCAGCAGAATCATGTGCTGCGACAGATACAGAGGTTTTACTGGGAGCAGTTGCAGAGAAACGAAAGCAAGGTTGGTGGGGTCGTTAGTAGTGGCGTTTGCTAAGCGGGGATTTTTTTAGTTAAACTTCCCTAGTATGCTATACTTAAGTCATGCTGAACACTGAGACCAAGAAATACATTCAGGAGGAAATCGCTACCCAGTTCAAGGAGCGGGATTACCAGATTAAGCAGCGGCTCGTTAAGATAGAAGAGGAGCTCAAAAACCAAGGAGAAGAGTTGAAAAGCCAAGGGGAGCAGCTTATAAACTTGGGTAATGAACTGAAGCTACAGCGGCAGGAGCTAAGACATCAAAGAGAGATGATTCAACAAGTCATCCATACTATGGACAAGCGCTTTGAAAGCGTAGATAAGCGGTTTGAAAGCATGGACAAGCGCTTTGAAGCTATGCAGCATACCATGGATAAGCGGTTTGAAAGCATGGACAAGCGCTTTGAGGCTATGCAGCATACCATGGACAAGCGGTTTGAAGAGATGCGGCATTACATGGATAAGCGATTCGAAAGCGTGGATAAGCGCTTTGAGGTTATGCAGCATACCATGGACAAGCGGTTTGAGGACATGAACCAACGCTTCAACCAATTGACCTGGATAATGGGGACTGGTTTTGTGGTGTTGGGAACTTTGATCAGTGTGTTTAAGTTTTTGGGGTAGGCTTATAATATAGCCCCTGTTGGGTTCTCTAGCACGATCGTTATTTCAATTTCATCATTAGTTGATATTTAAAACTCTGTTCCTCAGGAGCACTCCTTTTGAGGTAATTGTGCGATGCTTTATGAGTTAGATAAAATTCAAAATTTTCTCATTGATGGGGAAAACTTTTAAGAAATTTTTATAAAAAATATGAAAAAATCTCAAAAAAATGATGGAAAAAACTGAATTACTGCAGATATTATGAGGAATAATTTTAAATAATATTAGAATTCTGGAGTTTTAAAAAATTAATTTATAGTTAAAAGTTTCGCTATAATCTATTTGAAGAAATAGAAGAGAGTGTGGTCAAATATTAGCAAAGCATTTGGTCAGTCATGCTACCAATGTAAGAATCAGAGGCCTCGCTCCATTGTTTTACCGTTGGTCAAAATCATTATTCAAAAAGACAGGAAAATTTAAATTAGAGAGGTAGGTTTAAAATGTCAAAAATGAAAAAAGGAGTTTCGTCACCAGATGGAAAGAAATATGATGCATTGAACTTAGCTAATTCAATAATCATTTACACAAAACAACAAGAGCCACCTTACAATTTCATTTGTTTGTTAAAATTGATGAAGCTTAGTTATATTGCCCTAGGGAATTATTTAGCCGTTAGGGAAGACGATTTTTTTGAAGAAGATGTAGAAGTATGGAGGTATGGCCCTGTGATACCTTCCATTTGGCATGAGTATAAAGAATTTTCTTTATATACCGCGATCCCCATAACTAGAAAAATACGGAATCATGGGTTTGCTGTGGATGGAATGAGTGATAAAGATTATTTTCTATGGGCACTAATTATAGATGTTTGCGATAAATATAAAGATCAGAACGCAAATAAGATGGTTGCTATAACTCATGGTGAAGGCACTCCTTGGTTTAAATATAAGAAAAGATTATTACAAGGCGAACGGGGAATACGTATTAAAAAAAATGAGATAAGACAATACTACCGACATGAAGATAATAGAGGAATACTTGTTGATGCAGTCCGACCATAAGCACTCTAGAAATCACAGAAACGAAAAAGTTAATAAAACAATAGAAAATGCTAAAGAAAAATCACAGCAAGAAGAGAAGAGAGATCCTAAAGTCGTTAATGGTTATTTGATTTTATTGGATATGGTTGATTCTACTAAAAGAAAGAAGTTATATATTGAACTCAATGAGCATTGGACTAATCACATTAATTTGTTTTATTCAGAATTTTTTAAGTCTTCAGATGAATTAATGGGTGAAATTGAAGCTAAACTTGAAGGCGATGAAAGAGATAAAAAAAATAAGTTTATAAAGGCTAAGGTAGTTGTCAAGGTAATTGGTGATATGGGGTTCCTATTCTTGCCTTTTGAAAGCCAACCTATTGCTGGCGAGAATAGAAAGGCTGATTGTACTATTTCAAAGTTAATTTTAGAAGATGTAATTGAATCTAAAAAAAAAATTGAATCTAAAGAATCTCCTCCAGAAATTCCTGAGTTAAAACTAAAAACGATTGTTACTTATTTGTATGATGTCTATTTAGTAGACCTGATCGATCTGAAAGGAAATCAAATGACAGATGTTATAGGGAAGGGAATAGATTTTTCTTTTAGGTTAGAAAAATTTGCTAACTCTTCTTGTATTATTCTTAATAAATACTTTTATCAATCTGTCATTCAATTAGCAGTTGAAAATCAATCTAATAGATTAGATGAAAAAAAATTGAAATTTGGTGATGAAGAATACTTTGTTTATCAAGGCAAAAAAAATATCAAAAGTTGGGAAAAAGAAGAATTTTATTATTTGACGAATCAAAAAATGATAGAGGATAATTTTGAAAATTCTAAGAGTTCAGATTCTGAAGATTCAATTGTTATTGATTTATTTTCTAAATATATAAGTTATAAAAAAAACTGACTCACCCCCTTCATCTCACCATAAGACCCTCATAAACCCCAACTCCACCGCTTAGTAGTAACGCCACCCCCCCTCACTTCCCACCTCTCCTACTCCCCCCTATTGCTCGGTTGAGTTCCGCCGATCTATATCCCGACGAGATGTAGAGAGGCTTCTCCCACCTCGCCCGTAAGGGTTCGAACAAGTTAGTCGCTACGTTGCTTAAGCTCTTGATGACTTCTTCGCTTGGCTGGTTGTCGATGCCCCTTCTTAGGGCGGTCATCGACTTGGTGAGTTCATTTAGAGTTAAGTGCGGGGTTAAGTGATCGCTTATTTTCACGATAGGCTCTTCAGGATGGCGAAGATAACTTTGTTGGAGCCGACCGCACTATAGGCTAGGACCCCAGCGATGAACCACATGAGGCGTTTGATGGTGTCCATGGTCTTGACCAGCTTCTCATGGGAGGCGGAGAGGTTGGCGTAGTTCTTTTGGAGGGAGCTTACTTTATGGACGAGCCCTTCCTCGCCGTTGCCATGGACTGACTTCTCTAGTTGCTTCACTCGCTCGTTCATTTTCATGCTTGGTTGGGTCCTACCGACGAGCATTAACTAGTTGCTCCTGACTTCGTTCTCTTGAGCCTGCCCCTATGGTCGGCAGTCGCCACCCAAGTATCGTCTGCAGACAAATAAGTCACGCTTGCTCGTGCTGCCGGGGGCTCTGCAGGTTCTATGGTGGTGCTATTGGTGATGCTGTTCGTGGGAATGATGAGCTCATCCCGCACCGGGTCGCGGTAAGTGAGTACCTGCTCGCCTAGAAGTTCCTTCGTCTCCAATTCGTAAAGATATGCTTTCACGCTCTCTTCTTTAATATTTTATATAAGCACAAACTGAAACATTCTTGGGGCGATTGTCTGCCCCTGTAGGCACTACCCTACTAGCATTGAAATATAAGCTACCTGCTTGACTACTATCAGTACGGGCAGGGGTTGCTGCTGACTGATTTTGATTATGCGCCTTATAAAGAGCTCCCGAGGAATATTGGGTTGTAACATAATGAGCAAAAGTCTCTGCTATATGTTTAACATGTCCCGTTATATTCCTTATCCTATCATCCTGTAAAGTCATTAATGTCCTAGGATGATCGGGGTCTAATCCACCCCCTTCATCCAAAACCCGTAAGAACAAACCCCTAAAATTAGGCATTCTAAAATGAGTATTGGAATCGAAATTACTATTGGAAAAAATAAAATATTCGAAGTAGCCTCTTGGATTATTTAAGTAGTTCGAATCAACACGTTTCCTAGAATTATCGAACGCCCACCTAGCTAATTCCGGATAATCAGCCACCTCATATTTAGTCCCATCTAGCTTCAAATACCCCGGCACATTACCCCTAGTAGCCGCATAGATGATCGTCCCGACAAGACCAGTTTTGTAATTCTGCAGGTTATTCGCATTAGTCGTTATTTGATTCTGCAGGTTAGTGCGAGAAGTGGTCATCTCTTCTGCATAATCCCGTAAGTTGTCGGTATTAGCCGTTATTTGATTCTGTAGGTTAATTTGAGAAGTGATCATCTCTTCTTGTAAGTTGTCTACGTTAGCCGTTATTTGAGTTTGCAGCTCAGTCCGCAGATCACTTAGTTTTTCGTGGATGATTTTCAGGATTTGATTGTTGGAGGTCTGCGATAGGACGTAATTGCCGCCTTCTTTGTCTGCTTCGCCGATTGTCCCATTCCAGCCCTCCACCAAGTTAGTGAGTTCACCTTGAACGGCGTTGAACCAATCGGCATCGAGCTGAGTCGGGGAAACGCCGGTAGCGAAGTCACCGTCCGTGAACCCATTGTCGCTAGTAGCGGTGGAAGTGTTTATCTTATGCATAAGTTATCCTTTAATTACGATTAATGATTATTCGTAAGTTCACGTGAGCCTGCTTCAGGATTGTTTGCTGACAAGCATCAACTAGTTGCTCCTAGCTTCGTTCTCTTGAGCCTGCCCCTAGCTAATATTTCGTTCTTCTTAGTCATGTAAGCATTAAAGAACGTCTCAACTTCATTTCGTGGGATAACGACTTCTTGGTTATCGGTTGTGCTCACTCGGTAATCTTGATTAGCCGTCTTAGCGGTTAGAATGTTGATTTGAGCCTCCAAGCTTAACGAGAAAAGATTGCCGTTATAAGCAAATCCTTCGTTAAACTCTTCCCTCGTCTCCTCGTCTATTTCATTGATTTTCTCTGGGATGGTTTTCTCTTGCTCCACTGCCTCCTGCTCCACCCAGCGACCATTTTCCCATACGACATTCCCTTCTGGCCTGAGCAAAGTGAACCCTTCCCGCAACTCCCCGAGATAGTCCACTTCCACTTCCTCAGAAGTTTCCGTGTTATAGGACTTCTTGCCCCTATGGTCGGCAGTCGCCACCCAAGCATCGTCTTTAAACAAATAAGTCACGTTTGCCCTAGGTGCGGGAGGTTCTATGGTGGTGCTGTTGGTGGGAATGATGAGCTCATCCCGCACCGGGTCGCGGTAAGTGAGTACCTGCTCGCCTAGAAATTCCTTCGTCTCGAATTCGTAAAGATATACTTTCATGATCTCTCCTTTAATATTTTATATAAGCACAAACTGAAACATTCTTGGGGCGAGTTTCACTATCACCACTATGATTTATTGTAGGAACTGGAAGAGTAAAAGACCTGTTATGCCCACCATTAAGCCGGTAAAATGCATTCAGCCTAGGATTACCACCTCCTGCCCGTACGTCCCAAAAATTCCATGTAATTACATTGCTATTATTAGGATATCTAACTATATGATTATGTGATTTAAAAGTATCCCCCTGATAAGTCATTAATTGGCTAGTATTATCAGGATCTACCCCACTCCCTTCATCCAAGACTCGTAAGAACATTCCCCTAAAATTAGGCACTCTAAACTGAGTAGAGTTCTGCAGGTTAGTACCATTAAACAAAAAATAAGTAGGAGCGTATGTTGTTTGAGAACTTAAATCCATGTTTAATCTTATATCATTGCCAGAAGGGTTACCTACATACCACTTCCCAGAATTATTCCATGCCCAATTGGCTAATTCTGGGTAATCAGTCACGGCATGTTTAGTGCCATCTAGCTTCAAATACCCCGGGACATTGCCCGTAGTAGCCGCATAGACGATTGTGCCTATGGGACCGCTTGTAGGAGTAGCGGCATTAGTAGCTATGTTGTCGGCATTAGCCGTTATTTGAGTCTGCAGCTCAGTCCGCAGATCACTTAGTTTTTGGTTGATGATTTTTAAGATTTGATTGTTGGAGGTCTGCGATAGGACGTAATTGCCTTCTTCTTGCTCAGGTTCGCCAATTGTCCCATTCCAGCCCTCCACCAAGTTAGTCAGTTCACCCTGAACGGCGTTAAACCAGGCAGCATTGGGTTGCGTGCGTAGAACACCATCCGTGAACCTATTGTCGCTAGTAGCGGTGGAAGTATTTATCTTATGCATGAGTTATCCTTTAATTATGATTAATGATTGTTCGTAAGTTCTCTTATTCGTAAGTTCTCTTGAGCCTGCCCCTATGGTCGGCAGTCGCCACCCAAGCATCGTCTGCAGGCAAATAAGTCACGCTTGCTCGTGCTGCCGGGGGCTCTGCAGGTTCTATTCGTGGTGCTGTTGGTGGGAATGATGAGCTCCTCCCGCACCGAGTCGCGGTAAGTGAGTATTTGCTCGCCTAGAAGTTCCTTCGTCTCGAATTCGTAAAGATATGCTTTCACGCTCTCTCCTTTAATATTTGATGTAAGCACAAACTGAAACATTCTTGGGGCGAGTTTCGTTTTGAGAAGTGCTCACCACGCGGCTGTTATCGAATTCTATTCTACCTCCGTAACGATTATCCCCGCTTTCAGCATAATTTCTATTTACGTTTTCAGCCCTGAATGGACCTGTGTTGCCATTCACTATAAGACCATAACTACCTGATGGGTTAAAAAACCCCATTACTCTTTGATCAGCATGATTTTGTTCACTTAAAATATCTCTCCGTCTTCCATCCACATCTACCCCTCCCCCTTCATCCAAGACTCTCAAAAACAGCCCTCTAAAATTAGGTAATCTGAAATAAGTGTTTCTTTCAAAAATAGATTTTCTGTAAAGAAAAGTTGTTCGATAGAGATCTGGTCTATCTAAATGAAAAGCATAATCAGAAATGGTTTTCCCAGAATTATCGAACGCCCACCTAGCTAATTCCGGATAATCAGCCACCCCATATTTAGCCCCATTTAGCTTCAAATACCCCGGAACATTGTCCGTAGTAGCCGCATAGATGATCGTCCCGACAAGACCACTTACATGAGCCGTATTAGTGGCTATGTTCGCCGTATTAGTGGCTATGTTCGCCGTATTAGTGGCTATGTTTGTTGTATTGGTGGCTATGTTCGCTGTATTGGTGGCTATGTTCGCCGCATTAGTCGTTATTTGATTCTGTAGCTCAGTCCGCAGATCACTTAGTTTTTCGTGGATGATTTTCAGGATTTGATTGTTGGAGGTCTGCGATAGGACGTAATTGCCGCCTTCTTTGTCTGCTTCGCCGATCGTCCCATTCCAGCCCTCCACCAAGTTAGTGAGTTCACCCTGAACGGCGTTGAACCAAGCGGCACTTAGCTGAGTCGGCGGAATGCCGATAGCGAAGTCACCGTCCGTGAACCTATTGTCGCTAGTAGCGGTGGAAGTGTTTATCTTATGCATGAGTTATCCTTTAATTACGATTAATGATTATTCGTAAGTTCATGTGAGCGTGCTTTAAGCTCTGCAGTTCCTCTTTCAACGAAGCATGGTTGGTGATCTCGTTGTTGATGATTAGAGAAACGTTAAATATCTCCTTTTCACTGCCTAGGGAATCGTTGCAGTTGGAAATGCACGTGAAATGCTTATGGTTAATGATTCCATAATCAATGTCCTCGTCTCTTGTGTAGCGTTTGATGATGTTCGTCAAGCTCCTTTTGTTGAAGAGTAATTTGCCAATGAGTTTGTTCTTGATGTTCTCAAGCCTTTGCGTCTGCTTCACTTCGATGTTCTCGATGCCTAGCATCCTCTCCCAGTCCCTAGTTAAGGAATCCACTTCGTAAGGAACGATGTTCTTTACTTTAATGATTTCATCGCTAACTCGATTAAGAGCGTTGACGACGACTTTGAGGAACTTATACTTATACGTATGGGGGTTTATTTTAAAAACCAAACCATCGGGCAAGAGTTTAACGAAAGTTTTTAATTCCATGGTTTCTTGCTAGCTTTCATCGCTGTTTTCATTCCCCTCACCACCAGCACCACCTTCATCCTCATTCCCTTCATCACCACCATTAGCCTCGCTCTCTTCACCCTCTTCATCGTCATCCTCATCCTCATTCTCATTTTCATCTTCTAGGGGAGAATTGCTCTCTACTGCAGAAGTTGGCAATTGCCAAGTGATTTCACCCAGAGTGGCTAGCTCATTTTTTGCTAAGCGAAGGTCGTTGCAGTCAACCAAGTTGTGCCTGATCTCTCCTTCCGCTTGGGAGATGGCTTCATCGACTTTAGAACGATAAACGACGCCACTTAGATCGGCTTCTTGTTTGAATAGTTCTTGGAGTTGCTTGCGGATGTTTTCCCTAACTTGCGTAGTGTCGGGAAATAGCTGAGTTATGGTTAAGTTTATTTTTCTTTCTATCGGCTTAAAGACTTCTAAACTAGAACCAATTATTCTATAGTTATTTTCTAAATGTTTTTCCACTTCTTTCACTTTGGTATCGTTGGGGATGATGTTAGTGCGATCGTCTAGGATGAAGGAAATGCCCACATTGCCAGCGCCGCCATAAGCTTCTAAAACAAACACTTTGAAAACGCCGTTAATTTCCTTAACCCAATTAACGTAGTCTTCTTTAGAGCCACCCGATCGTTTGGAGCGTAAGACTTGGAGGAGTCTTAGCTTGTAGTCTTCGTAGGATTCCTTATCAGTCCCACCAACAATGCCCCCTTCCGCAACCGTTGCTACGCTAGTAACTCCCGGTAGCACTGATTGGAAATTCAAAGTATTTCCCGCTGATAAATTATTAATCGCCCCGATTGCCAAACTCCTTATCACCAGAGTCACTAGCTTAGCTGCTTCCTCCCGAGCTCCTTGGTCATCGCCATTGACTGGATTCTCGGTTGCTTCCTCTTCGCCAGTTGCTTCGGTTGGTTCGGTTGCTTCTCCTTGCTCTCTTTGCTTGACTTCGATCACTTGATACTCATTGCCTAGGGGACTAGTTAAAATGGTTTCCAGGGGAATGGCAGTGCTAGGATTAATAGCAGAGTCAGTTAGGCTAGCGATGACCTTGCCCACTGCCGTGCTTCCCCTTTTTCTCTCTTTTCCAATGGTGTTTCCCCACCTAATGATTTGCTTAGTATCCTTGGTGGTGTCGAGGAAGAAGTTATTTCTCACTTGGTGAATGAAGTAATAAAGCCCATAAAGAGCCGTGGCTAAAACGTAAGAGAAGACGAAGAGAAAACTCTTGGTTTTGATTTCAACAAGGTCGAACTCCGTCTTAAAGTCATTTAAGATTTCCGCTTGAATTTCGTTGATGCTTTTCATAAAGTTAAACCTACTTCTTGGTCTTCAATGCTCATTTCCAAGAAAAATTTGTCCCCCCTTGGCGAGATGTTTTTCACCGTGACTTTCTTTTTCAAGAAAGCCAGCGAACTGATGATTTTAGTTTTAATGAGACTCAGATCGCTTTCCTGATACTTCGCTTGCTTCAAGAAATGATAAAAGTCACCCCCCTCCTGTTGGAGAGAATACTTGTCCGCCCACCACCCTTTAGCCGTGGTGAGGGCAATGATAATGCTCTCCTTTAATTCCCGAGAGACTTTGAGATCGCCACCTTCAAGGATAAAATCGTAATTTTCATTTAATGCCAAGTCAAACATCACGAAATCCTCCCGCCGCCTAAAGCTCCTGAGCACGGTCCTTGAGGAGACATAATGGTGGTAACATTAGTGAACTCCACTATCCCATTTTCAGTAATTTCTTCCATGACTCCATCCACGATGGCTTTTATAATGGTTTCCCTCTCGTCATGTTTTTTTCCGAAAAAAGTTGCTAGGTTGGTTTCCTTGCCGTCTATGTTTACTTTTTTCCCTTTAATCCTAGTTAAGGCACTTGCAGCTGTTATCATCTAAGTAACTCCTTTAGTTTGTCTTTAATGATGCCCACTTTGGTGATGTCATCACTTCCTATGTTCATGAGACCCATGCTGGTGATGGTCTTGTGGTTTTGAATCAGGGTCAAGATCTCGTTCAAGACACTGAACAAATCTTGGCTCTCGTTGCTTACTTTGAGTTTGTCGTTTTTAAGGGAGAGCCTTAGCTTGCCCCTCATTAGCAAAGTTTCATCTTCTTTTAAAAGAAGGTAATTCTCCTTATCGTGATAGACGCACACTTCCCCCTTTTTCAAAGGTGGCTTGGCACGCTCGTCGCCTATCTGGAAACAAATGCCATTGTTCTTGTCGGCGTTGGGAAAGACGATGAGACCTTCGTTATCTTGGGGAGGATGGCTGCTAAACCCATAAGGTTCGTGGCGTTCTACTTCTTCCGTGATGTCGCTATTGGTCAACAATTGAACGATTTGCTTGGGGTAATCCAGCAGCTTCATTATCCCTCGGTAAATTAATTTATTGCGCATTTAAAATCCCCTTTTTACTTGCCAAATCATAAGCGTCCTTCTTCTTGAGAGTCAAACTCGCTTTCATGCCCCCAGAGAGATCGTACTTAACGGTTATGCCCGTGATTAAAAACAACTCGTTGATGTTGAAGTAATTCTCCATCCGTAAAAAAACCAATTGATTGATGTCATAAGGAACTCCCGTGGAGCTTTCTAGCTTATTTAAGTCGCTAATGGTGATGACTTCGCTCTGGCTTTTCTTGATTTCCATATCGTAGCGAACAAAGTCGTCCAAATCTTTTTGTTGGTTAACTCCGCTTAGTTGATAAGCAAGAAATCGCGGTCTTATGGATCGATCGGCTGCCTTGCCAATTAATTTCTTCTTGCCACTATTATAACCATAATAATCGCTAAACAAAGCCGTCTCCTTTTTCAGGTATTCAATGCTTTCGATCTCATTAGTGGTGATTTCTCCCACGGTGGGATATTTTTCATCGCTGAGGACCAGCTCGCCTTCTTCGTTATCGGTCAAACGAATTTGATAGAAACTGCATTGCTTAGCCACCGCTTTGATTATTTTCTCGCCCACGGAGAAAGTAGCCCTCTTCACCACTTGCCCGGCTTTAGCAAGGTTAGTGACTTTAACTTTAGCATTAAACCCACGAACTAACCGCTTGACTAGATCTAAAATCTTGGTATCTCGCAAAACGTATTTGGTGACGGAAGAATCCACGATGTCGCATAAGAGCGAGCGGCACGATATTTGGAAGCTTTCTTTGCTGACTGACTTAGCGTAGCTAAACCGGTCAATTCTCCCCGTCATGAGTAGCTTCTTGTTATAGAAAAGGCGGAAAATGGAGTTGGAGTGGTAGGGAACTTGCTTCGCTTGAGCAAGTGATTGATCGTAAAAATCAATCACGCAATAACGACACACTTTTTCCACCGAACGCCCATATTCCAAAGCAATGATCTGATGGTAGCTCTGTTCATCAATGGAAAAACTAAACATAAATAATCCGCCCCTCCACTTCGTTAATGTCGTCCAAGCGATTTACCTTAGCCAGCTCCTCCACATCCCTTCCTAGTTCCTGAGCAATGACCACTAGGGGAGTTTTCGTAGTTACTTTATAAGTTTTCAAGAAAAACTTATTTTTATAAAAATGAAAGAGGCTTTTCATCCTTCTAAAAAGTTCCCTCAGCTCCTTAATAAACAAGTCGCTTAAAATGAGCTTGGTTTGGTGGATGTAAAAGTCAAGCTCGTCTGCCTGCAGGTCTTTAGCAGTTTTTAAGACGCTAGCTAGAGAATTTAGCTTCATGAGCTCAGCAACGATGTTCTTCTGTTCTTTCAGTTTCCGCTCAATGGCAAGGTCGTCCTTGTCAAACGCTTGTTTCGGTATTTTCAAAAAGTGATGAAAGTAATCCAACTCCTTGCCGGCTTGAAAAGTCTCTTCCAAGAGAGCGAGCGGGTTGCTTTTGTACTTGCTTAAGTTCTCGGCGATTTTTTTAATCAAATTATAATTCTTATAGTCCAAATCATTGAGCACATTAGCAGTTAGTTGGTAAATCTTTTTTAGAAATGCATCCAGGCTTCTAGCGGGATAGTTCCCATAGCCATTTAAGTTTAATTTTTCATCGATTATCTTTTTGTTGATGGAGGTTACTTCTTGGCGAATTTCGCTTGCTTCCTTGACGTCATTGAAGGGCTGGAGCTCAGCGTCTTTCTTTTCAACAAAAGCAATGGAGAACTTCACCGAGGCAATGTTCTCTTGCCCTTGGCTAAAGCTTTTGACTTGGACGATTTTGCTCCCCCAGTAAGGATGAATGAGCTCTCCCGTTCCCTTGCTCGCCAGCACTTTTTTGAACTCAATCGCCGTATCAATGGCGTCGCCGAGCGCACTAGCAACGATGTAAGCTTCCACTTTAAAATCTTCCGCGTTATTGCCTAGATCAATGATGTCGTTTTTATTCGAATCCAAGTATTCATTGATTACAATGCTTTTGGACACTCCTCCCGAAGTCCCAGAAGTAAGGAAGGGAAAGTTCTTAAACGACGCTGAGTATTTGATGAATGAATTCATACTGACTTTAACCTGACTTTAACCTTACTTTAACCTTACCCTAACTTAGGGCATAAAAATATCGCCGCGATCGCTTAGATCGATGTTCGCATCGTAGTTTCGGCTGGCTCTATGGTAGCGCTCTTTTACTGCTTGTTTTTCGCCGTTGATGTTGACATTGACTTTAACCGTGTTCTCGGTTTGGAGGTTAAAAACTTTACTCAGCAAGTCAACAATGCTCTTGAAACCGATTTTAGCTAGGACATTATCGACGAAGTTCAAGAGGCTTCCCACTTGATCTTCAATTCCCTGGAAGAGCCCAGTGGAGAAACCAACGACAGCGTTCACCACGCTGCTGATTTTCCCGACGATAGCGTCCCAGTTTTGATAAATCAAATTAGCCCCGTTCACCAACCCACCGACTACTAAGCCAATCGGTCCGAGCAACATTAAAGTGGTCGCTTTCATGGTGGTTATTTTATGAAATAGCCGAGTGAAGATCTCCTGCAGGAAGCCCAGCCCACTTTTTAGAGCAGTCGCTATTTTGTCCCAGTTCTCGTAAATGAGAACAGCTCCCACCGACAACCCCGCGAGCAATAACCCCCAAGGACCAGCAAGCAATCTCATCGCCACTCCCAACCCCTTAATGGTGATGGTCAGGGCCCGGTTAATCATCGCCCAGCTTTTTTTCGCGGCATGGAGGCTTTTGGTAGCAATCGCCACCATAACTTGTTTCTGCTTAAGCAGGTCCAGCCTGCCGACGAGGTAGCTTAGCCCCAGTCCCAGCTTTTTAACGCCAATGATTAGGTTGATGAAAACTCTTCTCAAAGTAGTAACTACAACGATTAACCCTGCTATGCTGACCCCCGCGAGCAATAACCCCTTGACGAGAGACTTGTTGTTCTCCACCCAGTTTTTAAAATCCACGACTAACTCCCTTACCCCTAGGAGCAAGTTTTTGACGTCCGCTAAGAACAAGTCACCGATTTCAATCCTTAAAGCCTCTAGGCTAGACCTAAGAAGCGCCATAGCCCCACTGGTGTTGTCGGACATGGTAAGGGCAATCTTTGCTGCTGCTCCCTCGCTTTGTTTCAGCAGGAGAAGTAGATCGGTCATCTCGTCTTTTTTCAATGCCGCCCCCTCTAGCAGCGTAGGAGTGATCCCTACGTTGCCGAATAAGTCATCGAGAAAAGTAGCCTGCTTAGCATTTCCCCTGCCGTTCGTAGCTTTGATGATGGAAGTAAGAAGCTCGGGAACTCTTTTCAGGTTGCTTTCCCCTTCTCCTATTTCTATCCCTAGGCTTTTCATTTTCTCTTTTAAAACATCCGTAGGAGCCGCCAATTGAGGAAGGATGTTTTTCATCGCCTCACCGGCTAAGCTACCCTTGATGCCCGCTTGAGCCATTATGCCAATGGACGCCGCCGAATCTTCCAAGGAAACTCCCATCTGCTTAGCCACGAACGCCGATCCCTTCATAGCTTCGCCGAGTTGCCCAAGGTCAACGTTGGCAGAGTTAGCCACGATAGCAATGACATCGCTCAGCCTGCCCATTTGGTTAGCAACGTCCTCGCCAAAAAAAGCCGCCCCGAGGGTAGCCGCTAGGTCGGCGGTTTCCTGCATTCCAGTGTTGGTGGCAATGGACAAGTTCGTCACGTCAGCGATGGTAGCTTTCACTTGATCGGCGGAGAAACCAGCCCCCGCCAAAAAGGACATCCCCTCGGCGATCTCGCTTGCCGATTTTACCGTGGACGCCCCCAAGTCCTGAGCAAGGTCCTTCAGTTCTGCAAACGATTTTTTAGTTGCCCCCGCTAAGTCTTTTAGACTCCCCTGCATCTCAGGGAACTTCGCTCGCACTAGGTCCATGCTTCTCTCGAACTCCACCGCCGGCGCTAGGAATTCAATTGCTCCTGAGAGCACCTTAGTCCCGGACACCTTAGCCCCAGACACCTTAGCTGGTAAATTAGTAAGCTTAAAATTATTGAGTGAGCGCATGTCCGCTTGGAGCTGCTTAATGCTTTGCCTAACTGCCGCGATGTTCTTGGGGGCTATTTCCATTCCTTGAAAAGACGTTTTCAGCGCTGCAATCATCTTGGAAAAGTCGCCCAGACTAATATTTACACTAATGCTAGCAGTCATAACTTCAACTCCCCCGGTACTTTATCTGCAGATTCCTATGGAGTTGCTCCATCCAAAATTTCGTGTCTTCAATGGTCATACCCTGCAACTCTTGCAGAGGAAAATGAAACCAGAACCCAATCATCCCCATGGCATTGTCCCATTGCCGAAGAGAGCTCAGTGCTTTTTTCCCGCACTTCCGCCTCCTTCTTTGCCTTGGAGGGTGGCTACCTCAGCATTGACTACCTCAGCATTGACTACCTTAGCATTGACTACCTTAGCGATTATCAAGTTAGCATCCGCCAGATTTATCTGCTCCACTACATCCACCGGCAAGTTAGCCAATTTAGCGAACAAATGAAGCGACTTCTCGACTTCGTTCAGGCTAGGGTCGCCGAGGATACGACTATCTCCCCAGGTAATCTCCTTGCGGAAGATTATTTCGCTCTTCCGCTCATTTCCATATTGGATCGGCTTCGCTAAAGTAATTTTATACTCCTCGCCCAAGTCCTTAATTTTACTCACTGGTGACTTCCTCGCTTCCATTGAGGGCAGTGAACTGAAAGGGAAGCTCGCCTCCCGTGTTGGCTTCGGTTTCCCCTTCAAAAAAACAACCATTGAAGAAATAACTCTTGCCTTGCCCTAAATCCAAACGAATGGTGACGTTCTTTTGCTTGGTGAAGGCGAGCCAGTCAAAGTCCGAGCGTTCCGCCACCGAACCTTTAACAAATTGCGTTTGGGGCATTTCTTTATAGACCGTCTGCCCGCTTATGAGCGTTTCGCTTTCCCTTTTGACGGGGACAGCGTTGTAAGTTACATTATCGCCTTTGATGTAATGCTCTCTACCATCAATGCTAAACTTTATTATCCCTGATACTAATGCCATTTTACAATTCCTTTAAACGTTAATTTTTCCTAGAAAAATTCTCAACTGATTAATCATTTTCAAGTCAGCTGAAAAAACCAACCGATCCCCATCTTTCGTAATAGAAATATTTTTCTTGATCTCGTCATAGCCCTGCACATAGCCCTTAAAGAGCCATTCACGATACTTCGCCAACCATTCGCCCTTGATGAGCACCGGCGTAACCACCAATTGCTTCGGATCGTAGTTCACTCCGTCCTCGCCCAGCTTGGCTCGTAAATATTTTTGCCTAAGGTAATGAGCAAAGTCAGCTCGCAGATATCCCGCTAAAAAAACCGACACCACTTCCTTAAAGCGATCGTCTTGATTGCCCTCTTCATCCCTTTGGTAAGTAGTGACTAAGGATTTTATGCGAACTCCATGATCGTCGTCCAAAATGCTCACTCCATTAGCGAGCAGGGCATCGTTTTCCAAATGGTTAAAAGTTTCCTCTAGTTTCTTCTCTTTGATTCCCTTAAGATGCAGGGCATGGTAATGAAGAGCGGGATCATCGCTTACGCTTTTAGCAACTTTAGCCACCAGAGCACTCACCAGCTCATAGGCTGGACCGGGACGATTGCTATCGATAAGGCATAAGAACTTGGAATTAAATTTACTAGCCGTGGTTATTAGCTCACTATGATTGCCCTCGATGCCCACGAAGCCAATTCCTTCCTTTAAGTTTTCCGCAGAAAACTTATCGGCTAGAAAAACATCCAGCTTGTTTAAGTTATCTTCATCGTCGTAGGGCATAGCGATGAGATGGTAATGCCCCGCCCCGATCGCCGCCAAAGCAGGAGCAATGTCGTAGTTACCTGTGCCGCCAGTCATTTGCCGAACGCTAACCGCAATCCCTTCTACGCCCTTTTGCCGGCCATCATAGGCTAGCTTTACCTTGCCCGCTTTTCCCTTGTTTTTAGCCGTGAGACTAATAACTCCAGCGGTAGCAGTGCTATTTTCCTCGTCTAGCGAAGCAGTAACCGCCAAATCCAAATCATTGACGGCATCTATGAAGTCATTTGAAACACTTGCCTCGTCCTCTTCCGCTTTCGCCACCGCCCCATTGGCTACCGGGACTCGCACTTCGTCGTTGCCGATAGTTAGCTTGATTTCCCCGTTGTTGCTCGCCCGCCCGCTTAGATTAATCTTGCCTACAGCAGCAGCTGCTGCTGCGCCGGTAGGGTCGGCTACTCCATAACAACGAACCGATTGAGTTACGTTGTTTTCAAAAAACCGCTTGGCCATGCGATGCAAAATGGACCCCTTGCCAAAAGTGTCTTTAGATTGCTTTTCACTAAAGACTTCCACTAGCTTGCCCGTGTTCTTCAAAGCGTTGCCGATCAAAAGCACTCGCTTATCGGTTGGCAAACTCGTCGCTTCACTTAGTTTACCAAACTCCAAATACAAGAAAGGCACTAAAGTGTTTTTATTGATTTCCCGAAAAGATACTGTCATTTTTTAAAACCTCTTTTTTTCTTTAATTTTTTTCTTTTCAACTTGCTTCGTTTCAACTTCCCCCCTCTCCAATCTCCTCCGCCAGTAAAAATTATCCTCCACCATGGCAAATTCCTCTTTTAAAAACTTTTTTTTATAGGGATCGTAAACTTTCAACCCCCTCGTTGGTTTGATTAGCATTTTATTTTTATCTCCGTCCTTTGCTGATAACTATTTTCTTCCAATGAAGCAAAATCACCCTTTTGATATTTAAAATCATACCGAAAAGTAGCACAATAATACCCCCCGCCTTCTTCCTCGCCTTCTTCGCCTTGTTCCTCGCTTTCTCCTTCCTCGCCTTGCTCTCCTTGCTCTCCTTCTTCGCCTTCTATCCGAGCAAAATCTAAGTGATTAAGCCGCAAAGCTAGAAAAGTGTCCTTCACCCCAGTAGCAAAAGGATGGAGCTGCGCCTCTACTTTCTGCACCACTTGGAGAACTTCCTCTTCCCCCCGAGCAATGACTTTAATTTCATAACCCAAAACTCGCTCCAACGCCAAAGCACCCGAAAAATCAAACGAGTCCTCTTCACCCTTAGCGTCTTTAGCCCGATTAGCAATCCTCTCGCGGTTAGGAAAAAGCGTTATCAAGGGAAGAACATGACCTCCTCCCCGGGGACGATAGACCAATCCATGATGCACCCCCCCAGCAAGGTTAGAAACTCTGCTCAGTTGCTTCCCTAGCCAGTTCCTGATATTTTCTCTACTCATTTCCTCGCTGCCTAACTCCCGATCTGCAGCCTACTGCCTAGCCTATTGCCTAGCCTATTGCCTAGCCTATTGCCTAGCCTATTGCCTAGCCTATTGCCTAGCCTCTTGCCCTCAGCTACCTGCACTACCTGAGCCCCGATGAACCTAATAGCCTCGACGATCCTAACCACCGCATCTTGCTCCGCAGCATCTTGAACCACAGCCCCTTGAAACACCGCGTCCTGAACCATAGCGTCTTGAACCACAGCCCCTTGAACCACAGCGTCTTGAACCACAGCCCCTTGAACCATAGCGTCTTGAACCATAGCGTCTTGAACCACAGCCCCTTGAACCACAGCGTCCTGAACCATAGCCCCTTGAACCATAGCGTCTTGAACCACAGCCCCTTGAACCATAGCTTCTTGAACCACCGAGTCTTGCTCGGCTACCTGCCCAGTTGCTTGTCCGGTTGCTTGTTTAAGGCGATCTTTTCTTTTCCCTACTATGTTTTGCCTTGTTCCAGTTTTAGAGTTTCCTGCCAGAGCGTTAAGAGCAACAATAGCCTTGAGAGCCTTAATATCCTTAAGAGCCTTGAGGTGATTAAGAGCAGCAAGGGCATTGCGATAAACACCAATTCCCTTTGCCACCTTGACTTCCTTGCGGAGGTGCTGGCCTCGTTCTCGCTCCCGTTCCGCTCGCGCCGGGCGATTAGGCTTCCCCCAAGCCGCTAAGCAATTCCGTTTAGCTGCTTCATAAAGCTCCCCGATCTTTGAAAAATTAAACATCACTACCATCGTAACCGAGTTTTTCCCGTTATACAACAAAAGCTAAAAACTGGAATTCTAATCATTCTAATCATCCCCACCATCCCCACCATTAGCCCCGCGTTCCTCCGCTCGTTCCTCCTCCTTCCTCCTCAGCGAGCAAGCGGCGTCGGAGTCGGGGATGAAGGCGGAGGAGACTACGTGGGTCTTAGGACGAAGGGAGGCAACGACGAAGAGAGGGGAGGGGGAGGAATGTTAATGATAAATAATGAAAATTAGATTTTTTGGCAAACAACAATATGTTCAAACAATATTGTATTCATTTTTTTGCCTTTTTTATTAGTTGGAGAGTTTTTTGAAGGCATAGTTTTGTTACTTAGTGCTCTTTTTATGGTCGTAATATGTTTAAAGTTATTTTTTTCGAATTGCTCTGCGATAAACTGATCAGTTTTTAATTGGATATTTTTAACTGTTCTATTTCCAATAATATAAAATACTTTTCCTCTGCCTTTTACACTTTTAGAGACTTTTTTAATAGATTCTTTAAGATCCCGATAAAAAGCTGATATTTCCAAAGCTCTCCTCTCATCTTGGTAAGCAATCTGGCTTATCTGCTCACTCATAATATCGTTTTCAAATAATTTTTTTGATACTCTCCCTCCCATCAACATACTATCTATTTTTCTAGCATAATCAATTCCAAGCCACTCATTAGACAAAGTTGAAAACTGACCATAAGCAACCGTTGTTTTACTATCTCCGTATGGAGGACTTGTTAAAACCGCATCATAGTGTTCTGGTTTAGTACTAAATTTTGAAAAAGTTACATTAATTTTTACTTTTTCAGTAAGTTTCGGGAAATAAACATTTGAATAAATAGAAATGGTGTCATCTATTTTTTTGAAATAAACATCAAAAACATTAGGATTAAATTTTGAAACGTCTTCTTGACTCATTTTGTAAAGTTTAAATTCTTTGTTTCTAGTGTAAGAACAATTCCTAATTGTCTCAGAAAAAGGTAGTAAAAAAAAATTTTTCAAACTTTCATCTTTTATTTTAAAAATAAAATAATGAAGTATTCTTAATCCTTTTATAACTTTTTTCGAGAACCAATAGTCAATATTAGTTATTTTAGGTAATGGTAATTTACATAATTTGTCTTTTTTTTTAACAAATTCAAAGACAGTACTTTTTAAACTATTTTTTTTTTCCTTTACAGAATTAATATCAATTTTAGTAAACTTAGTTTTCGATATTAGCACAGCCAAAGGATTGATGTCAAATCCTCTCATTTCTTTCATACCGAACTCCAATCCACTAGAAAAAGAAGATCCAGAACCACAATAAGGGTCTAATAAACTTCCTTTTTTTACATTAAAATCTTTAAATAATTTTATTCCTATTTGTGGTAACATAGTGGCGGGATACCTATGTAAATTAGGATATTTGGAAGCGTAAGATTGATTCAAGAAATCGTAATCTGCATTCCTTTCCACATTATATTTCATAATTTTTCATTTACATATTTGATAAGATGAGACAAAGGACTAATAAAATCGCTATCTATTTTTTTTCCGATAAAAGAGTTGTCAAAAAATTTAAACATACCTCTGTGCTGAGGTTTGTCAACTTCATTATAGAAATTCACAGTTACAAAACAAATAAGAGGGATGCTTTCTGGATTGTATTCAATATTATATTTTTTTCTAATTGGATTTTCAGTGGTCGCTATTTCCATTAATAATTTCCATTTATAAGTTTGCCCCGCCCTTTCTCTTAAAGAAGTTTTTAACGAGATAATTATACATTTTTCAATATCCCTATTACTTTTTTCAGTGTATATGATTAGATCAATATCTGGCTTCTGGCTCTCCTCTCCCACTCTTATAGTTCCTATTTTATCAAAATTTTTAATTTCTGATAGCTTGCTCGTAATAAAAATATCATTTCTTATGCTTTTACAAATCTTATTTTGAATAAATATATAAATGATAAGTTTTGAAAACATATTGCCAACAATTGATACTCTGGCTTGTCGGATGTCTTTTATTTTTTTTTGTTGCCGCCTTTTTTGTAGCAATTTTTCAACTTCATTCTGGGAATTCCTAATAAAATCATGAAGATTATCAAGTACTTTTTGCCAAGCTAGTTTTTTATTATGTTTATTTTTTAATATCTCTTTTTTTATTAAACTTAGCGGAGGAAGCATATAATATTTTTCTTCAATAGAAGCCAAAATATCTCGTTCTTTTTTATTTATTTTATAGTTTTCCATTTGTTAAAATTTGCTAAACTTATGGAGAAATATTTAAAATTGAAACTCTAGTAAATCTCAAATACCGACAAGAAGTGTACTATGTCATAAACACTTTTTAAATAGATAATAACTTTCTAACATAATTTTAAAAAAAAAAAAATTACATTTCCTCTAAATAAAGAAAAAGTCTGGCGGCACCTATCCCCCCCTCCCTCCTCAGCTCCCTCCTCAGCGAGCAAGCGTCGTCGGCGCCGGCGTCGGAGTCGGGGATGAAGGCGGAGGAGACTACGTGGGTCTTAGGACGAAGGGAGGCAACGACGAAGAGCGGGGAGGGAGAGGCTCACTGCTACCCTCACTGCTGCCCTTACTGTTGCCCTTACTGTTGCCCTCACTGCTACCCTCACTGTTGCCCTTACTGCTGCCATTTGATTTGCCCGTTAATGTCGTGTTTTTCATAGGTCTTTAAAATGTCTTGGCAGAAACTTTTTAAGAGTTCGTTGTTTTCTTTTTTAGAAAGCTCATACAAGCGAAGAAACATTTTTTTACCTGTCTCGGTTTGTTTAAAATTTTTCTTTAAAAAATTATGTTGCGAGCAGAGAGTTTGCCCGTTTTCTATCCTGCTTTTCCCACCTAAGTATCTTGGCTTAATGTGGTCGACGTGTAGCTCCATTCCTTCGTTTTTACCCCTCCCACAAATGACGCATTTATAATTATCTCGTTTTAGGATTTTATTTTTTTGATCAATGGAAAATGCTTTTAATCTTTTGACATTCACTCTGCTCGAATCGTAATGATAGACGCCTTTTTTTATTTTTTTTAAATAACCTCTTTCGTGAAGAGTTCTAATCGCTCTGTCGGGATCTCTAAAAACTTTGCCAGTTCTTTTTTTCCACTCCTGAACCGCCCAGTCAACTATCTCAGGATGAGCAATATCACGAGAAGAATTTTTTTTAAAAAATTCAAAAATTAAACCCACCAGACTTGTTGAGGTTAATTTTTTTTTCATCATTTTGTTTTTTCTAAATTAGAACAAGCGACTTTCTTGGCTTGCGATTTCCCTTTGGAGACGATCGAAGGCCATAGCACAATAACTCTCATCAATGTCGACGCCAATGCCTTTCCTCTTGTTCAAATAGGCGGCGATCAAAGTGGAGCCACTTCCTAAGAAAGGGTCCAAAACAACATCCCCCACAAAGCTGAATAACTTCAGGCATCTTTTAGGCAGCTCAATGGGAAAAGGAGCCGGATGCCCCCCAGCTCCTTTTTTGCTTTGCCCGTTAAAGGTCCAGAGTCCATTAGTCCACTCGATGAATTCTTGTTTTTCTATATCGTTATTTTTAATTTTGTTAAGTTTTTTCCATGACTTTTTATACAAGATGACGATGACTTCAACTGGAGCAATGACATAAGGAGCAGATGCCGACATCCAAGATCCCCAAGCCGTCCTACGAGAAATATTTCCTTCGTTCCAAATAATGGTGGAATGATATTTCCAGCCTATTTTTTTAGCAAGATAAGTCAGGTCAGCGTAGACAGACTGCTGCCCCGCTTTATTTTTATCGAGAGGTAAGTTCAAACAAAGCCGCCCATCTTCTTTCGCTAATCCATAACATTTGCTTAGCCACTTCTCGCTAAACTTAAGATACTCCTCATAAGGCAGACTATCTTTGTTGGAGTTATAATGAATATCAACATTGTAGGGAGGGGAAGTAACGATTAAATCAACGGACTCTCTTTCAATGCTTTTTATCTTCAAGATATCGGCATTGTATATTAAAGCGTCAATTTTCTTAAAGCGAAAACGCTCATTATAATTTTTTAATTTCTCTTTATCCAAACCAACTGCTAACCCAAAGTATACCATTTTTGGCTTGCTTTCTATGGAATAAATTATAAACAATAATAAGCGAGCAAGCGTCGTCGGCGTCGGAGTCGGAGATGAAGACGGCAGAGTGGGGGACTACGTGGGTCTTAGCACGAAGGGAGGCAACGACGAAGAGCGGGGAGGGGGAGGAGGCTCACTGCTGAAAATAGTCATAACACTGGAGAATTTGAAGCAAGAAATGGTCATGACCACGAAATCCAATGATAACCAAGGTTCTACTATAACCAAGAACGGTTAGAAGGACATGGGGAGCAATATTCTTAGATCCTCTAGGAGAGGGGATAATGGCGTCTAGGGATTTTTTGATATTGAAAATAAATATACGGCAGAGGTACGATAGGCCGGGCATTTCTACAAGATGCTCCATGTAGTGTTGATGATAATTGAAGAAAGAAAGCTAAGCCCTACCCCAAGAACCTAAACACGCTGATCATCGTCCCCAGCACCACGAAACCAGTCCCCATCACCCAAGTCAACTGGTTGAAGCGTTGGTTCATGTCCTCAAACCGCTTGTCTACGCTTTCGAACCGCTTATCCATGTAATGCCGCATCTCTTCAAAGCGCTTATCCACGCTTTCAAAACGTTTATCTACGCTTTCAAAGCGCTTATCCATGGTATGGATGACTTGTTGAATCAGTTCTCTTTGATGTTTTAGTTCTTCTTCTATCTTAACAAGACGAATATTTATATCATAGTTGTTTTCTTTTAGGATAGCTTTAACTTTTAGTTCGACCAGTTCCTCTATTTCTTGTTTGTCTTGAGTATCCAGCATGGCTTAAGTATAGCATGAAAGTATAGCATGGTAACAGGAAGAGCCAGCAAGAAAAGCTAGTTTCGCTAGTTTCGCTAAAGAATCAGGGACCAGCGAGCGACAAGAACAACCCGAATGCGCTGATCATCGTCCCCAACACCACGAAGCCAGTCCCCATCACCCAAGTCAACTGGTTGAAGCGCTTATCCACGCTTTCGAAGCGCTTATCCATGTAATGCTGCATGTCCTCAAACCGCTTGTCCATGTTATGCTGCATAGCCCCAAAGCGCTTGTCCATGGTATGCTGCATAGCCTCAAAGCGCTTATCCACGCTTTCAAAGCGTTTGTCCATGGTATGCTGCATTTCTTCAAACCGCTTATCCATGGTATGGATGACTTGTTGAATCAGTTCTCTTTGATGTTTTAGTTCTTCTTCTATCTTAACAAGACGAATATTTATATCATAGTTGTTTTCTTTTAGGATAGCTTTAACTTTTAGTTCGACCAGTTCCTCTATTTCTTGTTTGTCTTGAGTATCCAGCATGGCTTAAGTATAGCATGAAAGTATAGCATGGTAACAGGAAGAGCCAGCAAGAAAAGCTAGTTTCGCTAGTTTCGCTAAAGAATCAGGGACCAGCGAGCGACAAGAACAACCCGAATGCGCTGATCATCGTCCCCAGCACCACGAAGCCAGTCCCCATCACCCAAGTCAGTTGGTTGAAGCGCTTATCCACGCTTTCAAACCGCTTGTCCATGTTGTGCTGCATGTCCTCAAACCGCTTGTCTACGCTTTCAAAGCGCTTGTCCATGGTATGTTGCATAGCCTCAAAGCGCTTATCCATGCTTTCGAACCGCTTGTCCATGGTATGGATGACTTGTTGAATCAATTCTCTTTGATGTTTTAGTTCTTCTTCTATCTTAACAAGACGAATATTTATATCATAGTTGTTTTCTTTTAGGATAGCTTTAACTTTTAGTTCGACCAGTTCTTCTATTTCTTGTTTGTCTTGAGTATCCAGCATGGCTTAAGTATAGCATGAAAGTATAGCATGGTAACAGGAGGAGCCAGCAAGAAAAGCTAGTTTCGCTAGTTTCGCTAAAGAATCAGGGACCACCAGCAGAGAGCGACAAGAACAACCCGAATGCGGTGATCATCGTCCCCAGCACCACGAAGCCAGTCCCCATCACCCAAGTCAGTTGGTTGAACCGCTTATCCATGTAATGCTGCATGTCCTCAAACCGCTTGTCCATGTTATGCTGCATAGCCTCAAAGCGCTTGTCCATGTTATGCTGCATAGCCTCAAAGCGCTTATCCATGCTTTCAAAACGTTTATCTACGCTTTCAAACCGCTTATCCATGGTATGAATGACTTGCTGAATCATCTCTCTTTGGTGCCTTAGTTCCTGCCGCTGCAGCTTCAGTTCATTGCCTAGGTTGATGAGCTGCTCGCCTTGGTTTTTTAACTCTTCTCCCTGATTTTTCAGCTCCTCTTCTATCGTAACGAGTCGCTGCTTAATCTGGTAATCCCGCTCCTTAAACTGGAGAGCGATTTCCGCTTGAATGTATTTCTTGGTCTCAGTATCCAGCATGGCTTAAGTATAGCATGAAAGTATAGCATGGTAACAAGGGAACAAGCAAGAAAAGTTATTTCGCTAATCTAGTTTCGCTAGTTTCGCTAGTTTCGCTAGTTTCGCTAGTTTCGCTAAAGAATCAGGGACCAGCGAGCGACAAGAACAACCCGAATGCGGTGATCATCGTCCCCAGCACCACGAAGCCAGTCCCCATCACCCAAGTCAACTGGTTGAAGCGTTGGTTCATGTCCTCAAATCGCTTATCCATGGTATGGATGACTTGCTGAATCAGTTCTCTTTGATGTTTTAGTTCTTCTTCTATCTTAACAAGACGAATATTTATATCATAGTTGTTTTCTTTTAGGATAGCTTTAACTTTTAGTTCGACCAGTTCTTCTATTTCTTGTTTGTCTTGAGTATCTAGCATGGCTTAAGTATAGCATGAAAGTGTAGCATGGTAACAGGAGGCACGCAAGAAAAAATCACCACCCCCGCCTAGCAATCACCACCACCGACCCTAACACCCCCGCCTAGCAATCACCACCACCGACCTTAACACCACCCCCACCGACCCTAACACCCCCGCCTAGCAATCACCACCACCGACCCTAATACCACCCCCGATCCTGCCGTCGTCACCCCCCACCGACGCTGCCGTCCTCTCCCCCCGACGCTGCTGTCGTTCTCCTAGAACTACTCCCTGAAACCCTTCCTGCCATCTTCAGAACATACCTCTTCTGTTGAAGCGGCAGCTCGTGGAAAGCCCCCCGCGAGCGAACGTAGTGGCGGGGGGGTTGGAATTCTCTCAGCCCAATATCAATTCTAACGCCAATCCTAGCACCAATGCTCAGGATTTTCATGAGTTCAAACAGATCGAGCTGGCTGAGCTTGAGGACAATTTCCGGATACCCAATGCTCAGGGCTTTCCTGAGGTCAAACGGGTTGAGCTCGCTGATCTTAGCGACAACTTCCGGATACCCAATGTTCAGGGCTCTCGCGAAGTCAAACGGCTTGAGCTGGCTCAGCTTGGCGACAACTTCCGGATACATCATAACACCACCATCGATCCTGCCCTCGTTTCCTTCCCCTAGAAGATCTGCTTCCAGTAAGCCCTCTGCGCCTGTTCCAGCGCATGCCTCTTCTGTTGAGGCGACATCTTAGAGAAACCCTCCAGCAAACGAGCGTAGGGGGGAGTTGGGGCTTTTCCCAGCTGTTTTCCCCGCTGAACAAGAGTGCGAGCAGGAAGCTTCAGGGCTTTATCGAAGTCAAACGGGTTGCGCTCGCTCAGCTTGGCGACAACTTCTGGATACATCATAACACCACCGACTGCTGTCGTTTTCCCTCCTCCTAGAACTGCTCCCAGCCGGTGTTGGTGAGCCTCTCGTTGGCTACTCTAGCGATGACTACGCCTTCGATGGCGACCTCATTCGCTCGGTAAGTCAAGGTCTTGTAGTTGGAGTTGCAGGGAATGAGCTCGATCTCCTCGGTCTCGTGAACGAGGCGAATCTTCTTGACCACCGCTTCGTCCTCAATGCGAGCAATGACGATCTCCCCGTTGTTGAAGTGAACGTTCTTGCGCACCAAGAGATGATCGCCGTTGAAGATGCCACACTCGATCATGCTGTCCCCCCGCACCTTGAGGAAGAAGAAGTCCTTCCCGTCCCCAACGACTTTCTCGCTGTATTCGAGGTAGCCTTGGATGTTCTCCTCGGCATAAACCGGGACCCCCGCGGACACTTCACCGACGAGAGGAATCTTGGTCTTGCTCTCCGGCTCTAGTTCCTCAGCTGCTTTCTGCAGCAGTTCCTTTTGATGAGCCTCCTCTTCTTTAGCGGCGGAATGGATAATCCTACTCTTACGCTCGTCGGGGAGTTTTTCAAATGTCTTGATTAGCTGAGCAGTCTTGTCGGGAAGGAAATTCAAGTCTGGAGGCAAGTACATGGGCTTCGTCCCATGGAGAACCCACTCGGGGTTGAGGTGGTAAATCGCCTGCAAGGAGAGAGCAAACTGATAAGTCACTTTTGACTTACCGGAAAAAATGGTGGATATACCACCGCTCGTCATTCTGGTCCTAGCGACGATGTCGTTTTGTTTAATGTTTCTCTCTTTCAGGAAGAAATTAAGCCTAGCTACCGCACTCAAAACCAATAACCCTCCTTTGCTAAACCCTCCTTTGCTAAACCTTCTTTTTTCAAATAATTACCCCTAGTATTAATAGTATTTATAGTAATGATTAGTATTTATAGTACAAGTAGTATATATAGTAGTCGTCATTTTTTGACTAGTCAAATCTTGACTAGTCAAATTTTGACTAGTCAAAATTTGGTGAGTGAAACCTTGTTGAGCGGAAACTTGCTGAGCGGAGGGGCTGGTCATCACCTTAAGATTTCACCTACCTTTTCTATAAAAGATGAAACTCCTTCACTGTATTCTTCTAATTTTTGCTTAGTTATTCTAATTTCTTCACCATGGGCTAGGCTATTTCTGACTGTTATCAAGGAATTAACTTGCTCTTTAGCTATATGGTCAAAATGTTTTTTTATTTCTTCACCCCACTGGGTATTAAATTTTTTTAACAAATTAATCAATAGGTCAGTTTTAAAATTGGACGATTTGTCAAGTGTCTTTTCCACATAGTTTGTTATGTATTGATTAGTTTTTTCTTTTTCGCAGAAATTAAAGATTAATTTTTTTATTTCTCTATCAAAAAAACCAACCATTTCAATACAACCATACTCCACCAGTTTTGCCTCCACTAAAAGATCTTCGCTTTTTTTGGACGATTCGATAACCGAAAGTATTTGTTGCGACTTTTGACGAAACTCTTGACTAAACTTTTGACTAGTAGTACTTTTACTCAAATTTTTTTAAAAAAAAATTAATTCTTCCTTTCATTTTTTTTGTATCATGGGTTCTACCTGTTGTGATATAGTCCTTGAATTCTTTTTCTTTTAAGGCTTCTTCTATCAGTTTGTTCACTTCTAAATCATTTTTTTCTATGTTATCAATGTTTTTAAATATTCCCACGAAGATAGCATCTAAAATAGCAAGGTTGCTTTTAGAGTTTTCTAGTTTAAGATTTTTCTGGTTTACCCTCTTGGTAATGTAGTCGATAGTTTTCAAGTAATTTTCTTTATCTTCTTGAGAAATTTTATTTTCATCCAAGTAACCATTTAAAAATCTGTTCATATTACCCGTGTATTTAGCTAAGTTATTGCTAAGCGCTAAAACTCTTAATGCCACTTCTTGGTGTTTTTCTCGCAAGCTATTTATCTGCATGTAGTCGGTAAAAAAATTACTTACCTTATCTTGCTTTAAAAATTCTAAAATTACGCTTTTGATGAACATACAGTTTCTTATCTCTTGGGGAGTCAAATTCATGCCTCCAGAATTTAGCCTATCGAAAAGATGATAAACACTTTGATAATTTTTTTTTTTAGGGGTTTTAGTTCTAACTACGGTACAATGGATGATGGTATAATCCAATTTTCTTTTTATATCGGGAGGCAAATCATCATAAGTCAATTGTTCAAACCTTTTTTGTATGTTAGGGTAATATAGCTTAAAAGGTTTTCCTTGAAAATCTTTATTGTAAAAATTTTTCAAAGTAGAGAGTCTTTGATAGCCATCAACAACCTGCATTTTGGCATCTTCTTGTTGGTAGAAAAACATTTCGGGTGATGGTAATCCCAATAATAAAGACTCAATGAACCTAGAGGCTCTTGATTTATTCCAAACGAATTGCCTTTGAAAGCTAGGAATAGTTATTTCATTTATTCCAAATCTTTTTACTAGCCCAGCAATATCAAAATCAGCACCAAAGTATAAAAGCTCGTAATCATGATCTTCTTTGATCTCAGAGGCATCATCCCCTTCATCATAATCAAGGAATGCTTCCGTTTTTGCTATTTCTAATTTTTTTTCTTCTTCAACCATATCTCCTCCTTAACTAAATTATACCACTTTTTTATTCCACCCTCCCTCATCATTTTTTCCTCCCTTTTTGATTTTCTTTTCAGCCCATCCCCATAATAATCTAACTTTTTTCCCAAAAAACTAGATTATCAATCAAATATTAACCTATTTTCTTGATTTTTTTACTTTATTCTTGATTATAGCATTTCATACTATATAATATAGTTATGATCATTGATAACATAGTTCGTTGGGAGTTAGCTTCCCCCGATGACATTAAAAAATTCATTATTGCGAGGTATGGTGCGAAATTTTGCATTGCTTTGCGTTGCTTTACGTTGCTTTGCGTTACTTTGCGTTACTTTGCATTACATCAGGGGCTTTCCTATACGACTTATTATTCTGTCCTCAAGGTTGACATTAACGAAGTTGAAAAATGGGAGGACGTTTAGATGATTTACAATGTTGTTATAAACCAGACTCTCCTCTTTAGAGAGCGCCTTGACTTTCGTCATTCTGCAGTCATGGAAGTTTTGAAAGCAGTTTTCTCTACCCAAGCAAAAAAAATTCAAGAAAAAACCAAGGTCATCGATGCGGTTAAGTGGTACTGGATTAGCCCCCTCCTCATCCAAGCTGACCTCCCCTGCTTTAAGAATTTTCATTCGGTCAACACGATAAAAGACGTTCTAAGCGATTTGATAAAAAAAGGCTTTCTAAACAAGAAAGTCCTAAGGGATGGCAAAAAATCAAAATGCTACTACTCCCAAGGACCTCGCTTCGACCAGTTCTTCCAGCACACCTTACCTCAAGGCGATGAAGCGGCGACGGTCCCCGCTACTACTAACGACCACACCTTGGCTCAGCATCATGCTGCTACTAACGACCATGCTACTACTAACGACCATGCTGACAACCATGCGGGTCAGCATCATGCTGCTCAGCATCATGCTGCCACTAACGACCACGCTGCCACTAACGACCATGCGGCTCAGCATCATGCTGCTACTAACAACCTCGCTGGCAACCATGCGGGTCAGCATCATGCTGCTCAGTATCATGCGGCTCAGTATCATGCTGTTGCTCCGTCTCTGCAGGAGGTAGAAGATTACATCCAAGCGAAGGGCTATAACGTAGAGGCGAAGAACTTCCATGACTATTACGAGACTGGGGGCTGGAAAGACATTGGGGGCAGAAAAGTGAGGAACTGGAAGCAGAAAGTCATCACTTGGCATAACCGAAGCAAGAAGCACCCCCAAGCCGGAGCAGGATCGGGAGCACCACAGGAAATACAAGCCAAGCTATGGGGAGGGAGTAACTCAGCTCCTGAAACAGCTCATGAAAAAACTACTTGACGATTTAGAGGCACCTAGGATGGTAACTTTAGCCCAGCAATGCCGCAAGCATAAGGCTTTCTTTAAGCAGGTCAGGGGGTTCGGTCGAGTCTTCGCTTCCTATTGCCCCGAGTGTTCTAGGGAGGAGGAGCAACGAGAACTCAGGAGAGAACAGGAGGAGCGGACGGAACGCAAGCAGCAACAGATCAGGGAGGAGCTCAGGCTCAAGGTAGGGAGGAACTGGGACTTCCCGCTAGCAGCGTTCGGCATGAGCAAGGAGCAAACCAACCTACTTCGTAGAGCAACTGACTTCAACGACCTGCAGAGGGGCTTCTACTTCCAAGGCCGGCAGGGACTGGGCAAGACCTTGCTGGCGAAAATCATCACTAGGAAGATTGCCTCTCAGGGAAGGAGTTACCTCTTCAAGACTCTCTCCCAAATCAACTACGAGCTAGAAGCGACTCGTATCGGAGGCAGGCTGAAGTATCTCAACCATTACCAGCAGCTCGACTTCTTGGTGATCGATGACTTAGGGAGGCACAGCACCACCAGCAACCTACTCAAGGACTTCCTGTTCAACTTAATTAACTTTCGTTTGGAGGAGAACATCGCGGTCACCAAGACCATCATCACCAGCAACTTGACGATTGCAGACTTGGGCGGGCTCAACTTCTTTGAGACCGATCGCCTCGGGACTTGCCAAGTATTGCAGTTCACCGGCAACTCCAAAAGGAGCACTGAGGGGAGAGTTCCACCTACCCCCCATGTTTCCCATAAGAAACGCTAACCCATGACGACCTTCATCCTCAGCCTACTCCTGCAGTTCTCTTGTCTGGAGGTCATCGACCCCGACACCGTGCTCGCCATGATCGTGCGCGAGAGCAACGGTCGTTCCCAGCTCGTTCATCCCACTTCCAAAGCCATGGGACTCCTCCAAGTAAAACCCGTCGTCCTTAGGGACTACAACCACCTGCATAAGACCAACGTCGCCCCCGAGAAACTTCTTGACCCCGAAGTGAACTTGTTCGTGGGAGTGTGGCACTTATGTAGGCGGAAGGACCAAGTGAGGTCAGCAAGGAACTTAGTCGCCATCTACTATTCCGGCTATCGCGGTTTCCTGCGGAACACCTCCCACCCCACCAGCAAGGACTACCACAAGATGAAGCGCTACGTTGAGGGCGTATTCCACCGCAAGTGGATCATCCGCTCCTTCCGGCGAGCCGAGCAAAGTTTCAAGGCAAAGCAGATTATTTATCAATGAAATGCCAATGAGATACCAACTTGACGAGGAGCAGTTTTCGGGAGTTAAAATTGGGGGGGCATTATTTTTCGGTATAAACTATATCGGTATAAACTATATTAATCGTTTCACAAAAAGACAAAAACTATTAAAAATTATTGATTTAAAAAAGGTTATTATATAATTTAGTTATGCTTTTCCTATTTTCGATAATAGGAGGAAGCAAGATTTAGGCAGAATTTATATTACAGGGTTTACGATTTACCGAGGCAATGGGAGATAAAGAAATGACAAAAGACTGGCGTTATCGTCCTCTAGTTGGAATGGGGAGTATTTTGGATGTTTATGGTGGAAGTTTTGAATCGGTCTCTTCTTACAAAATCCCGACATTCGATAATTTAGCTAAATTTTCCGACTGGGAGAAATTAGGCAACGACTGGGAGAAGTTAGGCGGCGACTGGGAGAAATTAGGCAGCGACTGGGAAGTAGTAATTAAGAGTTTTAACAAGTTAGTTGCAGAATCATCGAGTTAAGCAATTTAGCTAATTTCTTTTTAGTTAATTTCTTAAAGAGTTGCCAACAACCCCCCAACCAACAACCCCCAACCACGCTGAACCAACAACCCCCCAACCAGCGAACCACGCCCAACCAACAACCCCCCAACCACGCTGAACCAACCACCCAGCCCTCAGCCCCCTCAGCCCCCTCAGTCCCCAAAGAAAGGCTCAACCTATATCCTAGGCTGCGGTATCATAGAGACGATCGTCAGTTATCTTTGCCCCCGTAGTATCCCACCACCGAGCTTTCCCTTGGAACTGCATCGTCATTCTTTATCCTCCCCCTACTTAATTAACGGACTTTAACGCCGCTTACAATAGGCACAAGGCTGATAAACTAACTCATCGTCTAGGCTGCCTATGTAATCGCTGCCTAATGTAATCTAGTGTCGTAATCTAGTGTCCTATCTAGTGGCTTGTTTGGGCTGGAAACGGCTTCCCTGTTTTGGCTGGAAACGGCTTCCCCATATCGCCCCTATGTCGCCCCTATGTCGCCCCTATATCGCCCAAACTATGTTCTAAATAGCACTATTTAGCAACCCAAAACCCCTTTTTTGTTGATTTTATGGCTATTTATGACTACTTAAAAACAACAAGAGTACCGAAGAAGGGACTTGAACCCTTACGAAGCGAACTTCGGTGGATTTTGAGTCCACTGCGTCTACCAATTCCGCCACTTCGGCATGAAGAAGATTTTCGTCAACCAACTCACAACTTTAACCGATAGCAGATGAACCTTTCTCTCCCGTCCTAACTCTAATGCATTCCTCCAAAGAATGAACAAATATTTTCCCGTCCCCGATCTCGCCTGTCTTCGCCCCTTTCATGATGGCAGCAATAGTCGACTCTACGAACTCGTCGTTGACAGCTATCTCGATTTTTATCTTCTTTATAAGATTGACTTCGTAAATGACTCCGCGATAGTTTTCGGTGAAGCCACCCTGCTGCCCACAGCCAAGAACATTGCTCACGGTCATCTTATTGATGCCCGCCTCAAACAAACTCTTCTTAACTTTAGGGAAATTAACTGGTTGAATAACTGCTGTTATTAGTTTCATTTATTTCGTATTATAGATTTGAAAGGACGGATAAGCCTCCATGCCATGTTCGCTGATATCCAGCCCCATGATCTCTTCTTGCTCGCTTACTCTTAGTCCCGTAATAAAATTAATGACAGTGAAAATGATCAAAGAAAAAACAAACGCCACTGCCCCATAAGCGCTAATTCCTATGAATTGCTTTAAAATGGTATGCTCTTGATTTTGACTGAAAATGCCCACTGCCAAAGTCCCCCAAACGCCGCACACGAGGTGAACTGAAATCGCCCCAACTGGATCGTCGATCCTAAGCCTCTTGTCGATGAAAATGATGGAGAGAACCACTATCGCTCCGCCCACCAAGCCAACGAATATAGATGCGTAAACTCCTATCACATCAGCCCCAGCGGTTATCGAGACGAGACCACCCAGCGCCCCATTGACCAACATCGTTACGTCCGGCTTGTTTTGCACGATGCTCGAGACGAAGAAAGAACTCACCACGCCCGAACAAGCCGCCAACAAAGTAGTGAGGCATACGTAAGAAATGGTCGCCCCATCTCCCGACAACACCGAACCACCATTGAAGCCAAACCACCCAAACCATAGCAAGAAACAACCCACCACGGCAAAAGGCATGCTATGCCCTGTAATGGCACTCACTAGCTGCTTGTCTTTGTACTTCCCTAGACGAGGTCCGAGCAAAATAGCTCCCGCCAAAGCTCCCCAGCCGCCAAAAGCATGGACGATGGTAGAGCCAGCAAAGTCATAAAAGCCCAGCTCATCTAACCAGCCGCCGCCCCATTTCCAGCTTCCCAAAACGGGATAAACCAAGCCCACGTAGACCAATGAAAACAAGAGGAAGCTCCTTAGCTTTATCCTCTCAGCCACTGCCCCCGAGACGATGGTAGCCGCGGTTGCTGCGAACATAGCCTGAAAAATAAAGTCAGTCCAATAAGTGTAGTTGCTGGTTAAGTCCACCGTTTCCCCCGATGCCAAATCCAGTGCCAGACCACTCCAGCCTAGGAAGCCACTTACTCCCCAGTCACTAGGATACATCAAGGAAAAGCCAATCAGCACGTAAGTAACGATGCCGATGGCTAGAATCGCTAGATTCTTGAACAAAATGTTAACGGTGTTTTTCGCTTGGGTTAGTCCTATTTCTAGGCAAGCAAAGCCCAAATGCATGATGAAGACCAGCAAACTAGCGAGTAGTATCCACAAATTAGAAATCAGGAAATAATTCTCGGGAGCGCTTGCCTCTTCACCGGCTGAGAACAACCCTTCGGGAACGACGAGCAATGCCAAAAACAGGAATAACGTTACTTTAATTTTCATAGCCAACTTTCACTTTCAATCTTTTACTTTCAACTTTATATTTTCAATTTTTCGTTTTCAATTTTTCGTTTTCAATCAAAAAATCTAGGCTAATTATAAACCATGGATGGTGAAACTGGTTTCATTTTTTGCTACCCTCGTTTTTTTTTGCCCAAAAAAATATTCCTCGCCCTTTTCCCCAGCCAACATGTTACAATATCAGGTGGCTCTCGTCGTTCGGCTCTCAGGTGGCTCTCGTCGTTCGGCTCTCAGGTGGCTCTCATCGTTCGGCTCTTGTTCTCGGTTGGGGCGTTTGATGGGGGGTTAGCGATGGTGGGGGGTTAGCGATTACCTCAGGGATTATCTTGATGTTTTGGAGCAAGTTTTTTTAAAGGGGCGGATTTTTTAGATTTTTTTATACTTACCATTCATATTATCTTATACTTATACATACGCTTAGCTTATACATTTGCTTATACATTTGCTTATACATTTACACGTGCTAATCTTTTTTCATTGATCTTCATTCATCTTCATTATTAAAGCGAGTCGGGCAAAACAATGGAAATCACTTTCTTGGACAAGGAGACTTTTCCTTTTTACACTCATTTCCTACGACCAGACCTCCCTCACTTAGCCTATGAATGGTGCGAATATCCCTTCACTTCTCCTAGAGAAGTCGTTGATCGGGCGAAGAACAGCGACATCCTAATCGTGAACAAAGTGCGACTAGACGCTGCCGTGTTAGAACAACTCCCGAAGTTGAAGTTCATTTCACTCACTGCCACCGGTTACGACAATGTTGACATTGATTACTGCAATCGCAACGGGATTTCGGTGAGCAATGTTAAAAACTACGGCACTGCCTCAGTGGTGGAGCATACTTTTACTTTGATCTTCGCCCTTATGCGAAATCTAGCTCGCTTTAGAGAGACCGTCCTGCAAGGGAACTGGGAAAAAGCCAATTACTTTTCCATATTCCCGGGGAAAATCACCGAGCTCGCTCAAAAAACCATGGGCATCGTAGGACCGGGAGTATTGGGGCAGCAAGTAGCAAAAATAGCCACTGCTCTAGGAATGAAAGTTTACTTCCTCGGTAAAGAGGGCAAGTCCTACCCCGATCTAGCTCATCCCTGCTTGACTTTGCCCCAGTTGCTACCAGTGGTGGACGTCCTTTCCCTTCATTTGCCCCTCACTCCCGAGAGCCGGGACTTGATTACCCTAAAGGAGATCCAGCAGATGAAGAAGTCCAGTCTCATCATCAACACCGCTAGGGGGGGCATCGTCAACGAAGAAGATTTGAAGCAAGCCCTACTCGGCGATCTCATCGGCGGAGCGGGCATAGACGTGCTCTCCCAAGAGCCACCGACTGCGGGAAATCCCCTGCTAAGCATAAAAAACCACCCCCACCTCATCATCACTCCCCACGTAGCTTGGGGCGGGATAGCCTCGGTTAATAATTTAATGAAGAAAACCATCGAAAACATCGAGAATTTCCTTAAGGGAGAACCTACTTCGCTTGTCACTAAAAACAACTGAAAACAACTAGTAACTTTGAACCCAACCATTAACCCAACAACTTTGAAAAAACTTTCTACCCTAGAAGAACTAGCCGCTAGTTTCCCCAAACTAAAACTCCCCTCCCAACTCCCCATAAGCGACAAGGAGAAAATGGAAAAACTCATCGCTTACCAACATTTGCTCCACGAAGAGAACTCCCGCTTCAACTTAATCGGCACGCGGGATTGGCAGGTTATCTTCACCAAGCATTTGTGCGACTCCCTGCTACCCCTAAACCACTTTCCCACCCCTGCCACCATCGCTGACCTAGGGAGTGGGGGGGGACTGCCGGGCATTCCCTTAGCGATTTACTTGCCGGAGAATTCCTTTTACTTGATCGAAGCGAAGAGGAAGAAAGCCGACTTTTTGCATAAAATGAAAGCGACCCTAGCCCTAGACAACCTTGAAGTCATTAACGAGAACATAAGCGAAGTAAAAAAGAAATTCGCTTTCTTCACCGCTAGGGGGCTAGGTTCTATGCCGAAAATAATCCAGCTGACGAGGAGAATAGCGCTCTACCCAGTGACTTACCTGCTCTACAAGGGCAAGAGAGAAGTCATCGAGCAAGAAATACGGGAAATGAAAAACCGAAAACCCCTCCCCCTACGCTGGGAAATCATTCCCCTGCCCCATTCCCTTTTCCCCGGAGTGCGGCATCTAGTGAAAATCAACGTTCCACTTTACCCCAAGCTTTGCCGAAAGTAATCACCGTCTCCAATCAAAAAGGGGGAGTCGCCAAAACGACCACCGTCATCAACTTAGCCTATGAACTAGCAGAGCTGGGGAAAAAAATTCTAATCCTTGACTTAGATCCGCAAGGGAACTGCAGCAATGGACTCGGCATAGATGTCAAAAACAACGTAGACCTGTACGCTTGTTTGGCAGAACAAAAGACCATTGACCAAGTGATTTACCCTTCGGCTTTTAAGCACCTTTTTCTAATCCCCGGGACGGAAGACTTGGCGGGAGCAGAAGTGGAACTAAGCGAAATCGAAAACCGGCAAGGGCTAGTCAAAAGCAAACTAGAGAACTTAAGCACTAGCTACGACTACATTCTCATCGACACTCCGCCCTCTTTAGGAACTTTGACTTTAAATGCCTTCGTCGCCGCCCAGAGCGTCCTAATCCCCATCCAATGCGAATATTTCGCTTTAGAAGGGATTTCCCTCCTGTTAAAGAACATCAAGAGGATAAAGAAAATCTTCAACCCCAGCCTGCAGATAGAAGGAATCCTGCTCACCATGTTCGACGCCCGGACCAACTTATCCAAAGACGTGGAAAAAAACATCAAGCTTCATTTCCAAGCAAAAACTTTCTCCACGAAAATCTTTAGAAACATTAAAATTAGCGAGAGCCCCTCCTATGGACTACCCATAGGGGCTTATGCACCAGAGAGCATCGGGGCTGTTTGCTATAAAAATCTAGCCAAGGAATTTCTCGCCAAAAATGAAAAATAACCAATCCAACCAAACTAACAAGACCAGCAAAGCCAACCAACCCAACAAAGCCAACCAACCCAGCAAAACCAACCAACCCAGCAAGGCTAGCAAGACTAACAAAGCCAGCAAAACGGGATTAGGCGGCAAGGGGTTGTCTATTTTATTCAGTGGTCGCCAGACTAGTGAAGAGATAAACGACATTGAGAAAAACGTTCTTGAGCTAGAGGTGGATAAGATAACTCCCCACCCGCTCCAGATGAGGACTTACTTTGACGAGGAAAAAATCAACGAGCTAAGCATCTCCATTCAAAACTTCGGTATCCTAGAACCCATTTTAGTCAGCAAAAAGGAAAACAAGTTCGAGCTCATCGCTGGGGAGAGGCGCTGGCGAGCTGCGAAAAAAGCCGGGCTCAAGACCATTCCCGCCATCATCAACCAGCAAAGCCCCGACAAAATCATAGAAATGATGCTCATTGAAAACATCCAAAGGGAAGACTTGAACCTCATTGAAGAGGCTAGGAGTTTTAAGCTCATCTTGGAGAAGAAGAACGTAACCCAGAACGAACTAGCGGCGAGCATCGGCAAGAATAGAACCCACATCACCAACCTACTCCGGATACTTCGCCTCCCCCATTTCGTTTTGCAAGACATGGAAGCAGGAAAAATATCGCTCGGACAGGCAAAAGTGCTGGTCGGCTTAGAGAAAGAACAAATCAGTTCCCTCCACCAACTCATCGTGAACAACCACTTAACCGTCAGGGAAATAGAGCGGCGAGTCCATGCTTTGAAAAACCCCCCGCTCCAAAAGAAAAAAACCCCAGCGAAAAAAACCCCAGACCTTGACTTGCGGGAAATGGAGAAACTCTTTCGCGAAAAACTAACCAACAAAGTGCTCATAAAAGCCATTAAAAACAAAGTAGGAAAAATAGAAATAGAATACTACCACTACGATGAACTAATGGATCTCTTGAAAAGAATAAAATAAACTCCCTTGACTACCCCTCCCCCTAAAACCACTCCCCCCTTGACTACCCCTCCCCCTAAAACCACTACCCCCTGACTACCCCTTGACTGCCCCACCCCCTCCATCACCTACGCCCCTTGACGCACCACCTACTCCCATTGACGAATATTACACCAAGGCTCAGGTCGCCGAGGAGTGCTTAGCCGATGCTTTTCCCGTGTTAAGCAACTTGCTGAACTTAAAGGACGCCCTATTCCTTGAGCCAGCCGTTGGAAGGGGCGATTTTTACTTGGCGATCAGGCGACGAGGCTACGAGGTAATGGGAGTAGATCGCAATCCTAAATGCAATCCCAAATGCAGTCCCGAATGCAGTCCCAAATGCAATCCCAAATGCTTAGGAGTAGCAAAATTGGACTTTCTCCACCAAGCCAAGTTGATGGCAATGCTCAGGAAATATCGCCCAGAAACCCTCAGGAAATATCGCCCCCCTTCTCCTAACAACATCGCCCCGAACATCGCCCCGAACATCAGCACCAACATCAGCACCAACATCATCACCATCGGCAACCCGCCCTTTGGCAAGAAAGCGAAGCTAGCCATTGCCTTCTTCAATCAAGCCAGCATTTTTTCCCGCGTCATCGCTTTCATCGTGCCCAACCAGTTTAGAAAATACTCGGTGCATAAGCAGTTAAACCCCGACTATCAATTGATATACCAAAGCGACCTAGCGAAAAATTCTTTTTACACGGACAAGCAAGAGAACTACCACGTCAACTGCGTGTTTCAAATATGGACCAAGCTAGAGAACCACTACCCCAACCAACGCATCACCCAAAAGCCCCCCATCGTGCACGAGGACTTTGCCATGTACCAATACAACAACACCCCGCAAGCGTTGAAAGTTTTAGCAAACGATTTTGACTTTGCCGTGCTAGGGCAAGGGTATGGGGACTATGGCAAGATCATCACCAAGCGAGAAGACTTCAACCCCAAAAAGCAATACCTGCTGTTCAAATGCCGAGACGAAAAAACCCAGCGTAACTTACGGCAAATTGACTTCAAGCAACTCGCCGAAGGCAACACCGTCGTCAAAGGCTTTAGAAAACACGACGTGGTTAGAGAATACCAAAGAAGATACGGAAAACCAACTCATTAACCAAGCAACTCACTAACCGTCGCTCCAGCCCTCACTCAACCGTCGCTCAACCCCTTATTCCAGCCCCATTCCAACCCTTATTCCAGCCTTATTCCGCCCTATTCCGGCGTCTTTCAAGGGTTATTCGACTATTACCATTCCAGCGTCGCTCCAGCCCTATTTCCGCCCCATTCCGGCGGCGTTGAAGCCTTATTCCAGCGGCATTGAAGCCTTATTCCAGCCTTATTCCGCCCTATTCCGGCGTCTTTCAAGGGTTATTCGACTATTACCATTCCAGCGTCGTTGAAGCCCTTATTCTAGCCTTATTTCCGCCCCATTCTAGCGTCTTGCAAGGGTCATTCGACTATTACCATTCCAGCGTCGTTGAAGCCCTTATTCCAGCCTTATTCCGCCCTATTCCAGCGTCCTGCAAGGGTCCATTCGACTATTCCAGCCCTCATTCCAGCGTCGTTCCAACCCTATTTCCGCCCTATTCCGGCGTCGCTCAACCCCTCACTCAACCCCTTATTCCAGCGGCATTGAAGCCTTTATTCCAGCCTTATTCCGCCCCATTCCGGCGGCATTGAAGCCCTCATTCCAACCCTTATCCCAGCCTTATTTTAGCCCCTTTCCGGCGTCTTTCAAGGGTCTATTACCATTCCAGCGTCGTTGAAGCCCTCATTCACCCGTTCTTTTCCCCTTTTTCTTCAAGGACGAAAGTCTTCAGCCCGGGGTCGTTCAAATAGGCAACATCGCCCCTAATGGTGTCGTTGTCAAACAAGGCTCGGTTCTCCAAGTAGAACTTTTTCGACCGAGGGGCACTCAGGAAGCCATATCCCGCTTGCCGCAAGTCTTCTGCTTTGAACTCGGGGTGAACCGAGTAAGTGACTTTAAAGGAGATGTCGCCTCCATGAAGCAAGTGAGCCAAAATCGCTAAAATCCTAGGGTGCCGAGCTAACTCCTTAGTTTTCGGCAAAAGGCGAAACTTTTTCATCACTTGATCTCGCTTGAAGTAGCCAATTTGCTTAATCAACTCATTGCTGTGAACTTCGTTGGAAAATGCCTTCACTCCCGGAGCGATAATGACTAACTCCGCGTCTTTAAGCATCACCTGCTTGAGCCGATAGATGGCTTTGTTGCTTAGCCAAGTGTACTGGTATTTGACTTCGGGCATCCAGACATAGGCTTTACGAAGGGGGCGGGAAAGTTTACAAGCGTTTTTTTCAATGCTTACCCTAGCGGCTCGCTTGAAAGTCTGCAAGTCATCGCCAAAAGACAGCCCTAGCACTTTCGCTTCGTTGCCTTTTTTTTCAACAATGGTATGCAGGAAGGAAATGGCAGGGTGGCGAGTTTTTATAAACTGGAAGAAAATTTCGTTCACCAAGCTCCTAATCGGGTTATCCATTTTCAAAATAACGTTCTCCAGCCCATAAAGAGCACTCCACCAATGGGTCTTGCTAATCACGTCCCCGCCCCCGAGACCAATGACGATGTTCTTCGTGAAACTAGAAAGCCCCAAAACTTCATGAGGAACGATTTGCCCCAATGACAACACCAAGTCGTAGCGAAACAAATGCTTGCTCACGGCAACTTCCAGCGTGAACTTACTACTCAGCTCATTACTGCTCAGCTCATTACTGCTCAGCTCATTACTGCTCAGTTCATTACTGCTCAGTTCATTGCTACTAAGTCCGCTCTCCGCCAAGCTGTCGGCGAGGTAATCCATCTGCCCCCCCTCCTCGTTCCTTAGTAGGTGGTGACTAGCGTCGTACTGCCCCAGATGCTCGCAGCCATGGTCAGCGTCATGCTCTAAGAAAAGCATGTGCCGGTAATAGTCCGTGAACATGAGTTCTTTTTCTTGAGCGTTCATTTTTTTATGCAGCCCCGTCGCCGGCAAGACCGCCAACTCACATTCCCCCACCAGCCTTTTGTGCAGGCTAATCGTCAAAAGACCAGCTTTCGAATCTAGCCTCGTGATATCGGGCGGGACTAATAGAATGCTCTTCGCTTTTCGCCTTCTTACGATGTGCACCACTTGCTCGACAAAGTCTTCCATTTGCCGAGCGGTTATTTTAGGTTGCGAAAAGAAAAAAGTTTCTTGCACCAAGGAGCAAAGCTAACGGATTTCACCGGCAATGAGATCGCCCATTTCCCGAGTGCCCACCACTTTAATACTACCATCACTGCTGCCATCACTGCTGTCCTTAATATCGCCCTTAATGTCACTGCCCTTAATATCGCTAGTCCTATATCCTCGTGCCAGAACTCTCGTCACCGCATCTCTAATCATTTTGCCGCCGGTCATGTCGTTAAAGGAAAACTCCAGCATCATCGCGGCTGAAACGATTTGAGCGATGGGGTTCGCTAGGTCTTTACCGGCAATGTCTGGGGCACTCCCACTAATGGGCTCATAGAGACCGAAGTTCTCGCTGTTAATGCTAGCCGAGGGGAGCATCCCAATGGAGCCAGTGATCATGGAAGCCTCGTCGGACAAAATATCGCCAAACATGTTGGGACAGAGCATGACGTCGAACTGAGCCGGGTTTTTAACGAGCTGCATAGCCGCATTATCCACGTACATGTGCTGAAGGGTAACCTCCGGGTACTCTTCGCCCACTTCGCTCACGATTTTTCGCCAAAAAACCATGGTGGACAAGACATTGGCTTTATCGATGGAAGTGACTTTTTTGTTCCTCCGCAAAGCCGTTTTAAAAGCCAAATGAGCAATCCGCTCCACTTCGTTTTTCAAGTAATGCATGGTGTCCTTGCCCTCTTCAGCGCTCATCATTTTAGGCTGCCCGAAGTAAATGTCCCCAGTGAGTTCTCGTAAAATCAAAATGTCCAAGCCATCTTGCAGAATTTCGTTTTTCAATGGAGAAGCAGCCAGCAAGGGGGGATAAATGATCGCCGGTCTAAAGTTAGCGAACAAGTTAAACTGCTTCCTTAAGGGGAGCAGAGCCGCCCTTTCCGGTTGCTTTTCCAAGGGCAAGCCCTCCCATTTCTCTCCCCCCACCGCTCCAAACAAAATAGCGTCGCTTGCCGCACAAATCTTCAGGGTCTCCTTCGGCAGAGCCTCCCCATGCTCATCAATGGCAATTCCGCCCACAGCAGCAGGAGTGAAATGGAACTTAATCTCCCTAGCTAGGGCTACTTTTGCCAAAACTTTAACCGCTTGATCGCAAATCTCGGGCCCGATGCCGTCACCAGCCAACAGGGCAATGTTGTATTCTCTCATCGTTCTCTCCAGTTATTAAAAAGTTCCCCATTATACCATCATTTCCCATCATCATTCCCACCAACGTCATTGGGGCAACTTTTAGCGAGTGGGCTTACGATAATCGAGAAAAACCTTAAATTATTCCCAAATAGCTTTGTTTTGTATTATAATGATGCACGTGCTCTCAGGATGACTAGGATGTTTTGTATTATAATGATGCACGTGCTCTGAGGATGACTAGGATGACGAGAATGCTGCTTAGATGCTGCTTAGATGCTGCTTAGATGATTCTTGAGCTGATGCTAGTTAGATGCTAGTTGGAGACATGAAGAAAAGAATTAACAAAATTGCTACCACAATGCTTGAACCTGCCAACGATCAAATGGATTTTGATGATCTCGTAAGCACTGCGGCTGGCAGTGATACCTTTGTTAACCAGCATTATAATCTTGACTGCGTTGTGGGTTGTCAAAAATACCTACCCGACAATTCCATAGATCTAATCATAACCGATCCTCCTTTTGCCATTAAAGCCGATAAGTTCGAAAGTTTTTACAACAGAAAGAAGGAAAATGTTTTAAAAGGCTACAACGAAATCAATGAAAAAGACTACTTTGATTTTTCTCTACAATGGCTAAAACAAGCAGAACGCATTTTAAAAAGCAACGGCTCGATCTACATCGTATCGGGATACACTAATTTGATAGATATCCTAAATGCCCTAAAGCAAACAAACTTAATCCTAATAAACCACCTCATATGGAAATACAATTTTGGCTTGTACACGAAAAGAAAATATGTATCTTCCCATTTTCATATTTTATTTTTAGCGAAGGGGAAGAACTATAAATTCAATTTAGAATGCCGGTACAGAAAAGATGAGCGAGACAAAAATAATAATTTGAATTATAAAGATAGGGAAAGTGTCTGGGAAATAAAAAGAGAATATCAAGCAAACAAAGTTAAAAATAAAAATCAACTCCCCAGTGAACTAATCAAAAAAATGATAATGTACAGCTCTGATGAAAACGACATCGTTTGCGATTTGTTTCTGGGTAGCTTCTCAACATCATTCAACGCAAAAAAACTAAATAGAAAATATTGTGGTTTTGAAATCAATAAAACTTCTTTCAACTATTTTAACCAGCAGTTCAAAAACTATGTTTGAATATGAAAGAGGAGTTTTTTCACGGTTGAAAGCAGGGTTTACCGCTTATGAGGAAGATTTACGAAAAGGCCTTAGGATATTGATTGAAAATTACAACACCACTATCTATGAAAACAGGTTCGTAGTCGGGGGAGCAGTAGAATACTTCATAGGCATATTGCTTAACCATTTAAAAATACCCGCTGAGATTATAGGAGATGAAAGCGTAAGCAGCGACATAAGACTCGCTAATGGAAAAGGCATCTCGGTGAAGTCATCTTTTACCAAAAAAACCAATGAAATTCGCTTGATAAACACCATGGGAGAGAGTGAAGACGCGAAGTGGGCGACACCCACTATTTTCGTCATTGCCAACCAAGGAATAGGCTATGCCGATCACGATCTTATAGACAAAGAATATCTGGAGAGGCAAAAAGATTGCTTAACTTTGAAAACAAAAGGGTTGTACGATTTTTGGAACGACAATGAGAAATTTTTTATCAAAACAGAAATACCCGAAAAACCAACTAAACCAGCAACAAAGAGCAAAAAAGCTAGCGAAGAAGTAGCTAAAAACATCATCAAAGAAAACGGGTTGTTCGCGAAATAAGTAGCCCCATCATTCCCCCCACCAGCTTGATCGCAAAGTCGTCGTTTTGAAGTAGTTATTTTTCAAAAACCGATTATCTTGTTCGTTTTCACGAGACTATAAGGTATAATAATGAAAAATGAATCAACTAGAGCGCATCAAATCTTTTTCCACTTTAGTAGCCGACACGGGAGACGTGGCTTCCATTGAGCGCTTCTCCCCGCAAGACGCAACGACGAACCCCTCGCTAATCCTAAAAGTCGCCGAAGGGGAAGCAGCGTTTTTGCAGGATTTTCTAGCGACTTTAAAAAAAGCCCACGTCCCACCCGAAGATGCCATGCCGCACTTGATCGTGGCAATAACTTCCAAGATTCTAAACATCATCCCCGGCCGAGTCTCCGTTGAAATGCCCGCCCACCTCTCCTTTGACCAAGCCCAAACGATTGCGGAAGCTAAAAAAATGATTTCCTTGTTCCAAGCCAAGGGAATAGACCGGAGCAGAATATTGATCAAAATAGCCGCCACCTACGAAGGCATCAAGGCAGCCGGTCTTTTGGAGCGAGAAAACATCTCCTGCAACTTAACTTTGATTTTCTCCCTCCCTCAGGCCCTCCTAGCCGCCGACCAAGGGGCTACTTTGATATCTCCTTTCGTAGGCAGGGTTCTCGATTGGCATCAAGCAAAAAACCCCCAGACCTATTCCGTCGCTAGGGACCCGGGAGTTGCTTTAGTGCAGACCATTTTCCACCAGTTGAAGAGCAAAAATTACCCCACTCAAATCATGGCTGCCTCCTTTAGAAAAAAAGCACAAATCTTGGCCCTAGCCGGCTGCGACTTCCTCACCATCGCCCCTAAATTTTTAGCGGAGCTAGCGGAGAGCGAAGAACTATTTGAAAAAAAACTAACCACCGAAAAGAAGCTAACCACCGAAAAAAAGCTAACCACCCACCTGCCCGAAAGCAAGGAAGAAGAACCCAGCGAAGCGAATTTCCGCCGCCAATTATGCTTTGACGAGATGGCTAGCTCCAAGCTAAACGAAGGCATTCGGCTATTTCACCGAGATTACCAAAAACTAGCCACCATCATCCAAGAACATTGCTGAACCATTAGGAACCCACTAGGAGCCCATTATGAACCCACTAGGAACCCACTAGGAACCACGGAGCAAGCGAAAAATTGCTCAACAAAGCGGGTAATTTCTTTTTCTTTTTTAGATTTATATTATAATGAGGAAGTTTTTACTGAAACGAAATGAAGTAAGCGAGGAGTTGTGCCATGAAAAAAATAAAAGTTAGTAACCCGGTCGTGGAATTAGACGGCGATGAAATGACGAAGATCATTTGGAAAATGATCAAAGAGGACTTGATCTTGCCTTATTTGGAAATGGAGATCGAATATTACGACTTGTCCATAGAGAGTCGCGATGCCACGGACGACCAGATCACCGTTGACGCTGCTGAAGCGATCAAAAAGCACAAGGTGGGAATCAAATGCGCCACCATCACTCCCGATGAGCAGAGGGTCGCTGAGTTTAGCTTAAAAAGAATGTATCGCTCGCCCAATGGAACGATTAGAAACATCATTGGAGGAACGGTTTTTCGGGAGCCCATCATCATTTCCAACATCCCCCGCTTGGTGCCCGGCTGGAAGAAGCCCATATGCATTGGTCGGCATGCCTTTGGCGATCAATATAGAGCCACTGAGCTGCTCATCAACCAAAAAGGCAAGTTGAAACTGGTCTTTGAACCCGATGGCGACTCGGCGAAAAGCGAACAGCAAGAAGTCTTTGAGTTCTCCACTCCCGGGGTAGCCCTTTCCATGTACAACACCCGCGCCTCCATTGAAGGTTTTGCCGAGTCGTGTTTTAACATGGCTTTGAGTAAAAAATGGCCCTTGTATTTCTCCACCAAAAACACCATTCTAAAAAAATACGATGGTCTTTTCAAAGACATCTTTGAAGAGAAATATCAAAAGGAATTCAAAAGCAAAATGGACGCCCTCAACTTAACCTATGAGCATCGTTTGATCGATGACATGGTAGCCGCTTGCTTAAAATGGGATGGTGGCTTCGTTTGGGCTTGTAAGAACTACGACGGTGACGTTCAGTCCGACATTATCGCTCAAGGCTTCGGCTCGCTCGGGCTAATGACTTCCACCCTCGTCACTCCCGATGGCAGCATCATGGAAGCAGAAGCAGCTCATGGAACGGTCACTCGCCATTATAGGAAGCACCAAAAAGGAGAACCCACTTCTACGAATTCCATCGCTTCTATTTTTGCTTGGACTAGGGGACTAGCGTTTAGGGGAAAACTAGATGGCAACGAAGCACTGATTCATTTCGCAGAAACTTTAGAAAAAGCATGCATCAAAAGCGTTGAAGCGGGACAAATGACCAAAGACCTAGCCTTGCTAATGCATGGAAGCGCCACCAAGGAAGCCGACTACTTGAGCACTGAAGGCTATATTGCCGCCGTGAAAAAAACACTTGACCATTTGCTAGAAGCATAAGGAGAACCCACCAGCATAGCCCCAAACAGCCCCAAACCCCCAGAATCCAGCAGAAACCCACCAGCATAGCCCCAAACCACCAGAATCCAGCATAAACCTACCAAAACAGCCACAACCCCCAGAATCCAGCATAAACCCACCAGAATAGCCCCAACCCACCAGAATAGCCCCAAACAGGCGTAAACCACCAGAATCCAGCGTAAACCCACCAGCATAGCCATAAACCACCAGAACAACCCCAAACCCCCAGAATCCAGCAGAAACCACCAGCATAGCCCCAAACCCCCAGAATCCAGCGTAAACCAGCAGAAACCAGCAGAACAGCCATAAACCACCAGAATCCAGCAGAAACCACCAGCATAGCCATAAACCCCCAGAATCCCCGCTCAAGTTTGCTTAAGGGGGGTGTTTCATCGTCATTTTAGGGAAACGAAAATGGATTCATGGTACACTTTTACTCGTGAACTTCCCGACCAGTGCTGAACTCCGTTGAATGCTCCTAGACTGAATGCTCCTAGATCGCTAAAGCATTTTTGGAGGCATTTTTTAAGGCATTTCCTACGTTGGCGTTTCCTACATTGGCGTCTCCTAGTTCGTTTTGCTCTCCTTGCTTTCCTAAGCGCCTTGGTTTTCGCCTTGGGTTCCTGCACTGATTCCGCTGCTTACCGAGAGTATGAAGTTTTTAACGAATCAGCGGGAAGGTTCGGGCAAAATGCTTTGCTGGAAGAGAACTTATTAGCGAGGCTGCGAGTTAAAAAATTGCTTAGAGACGGAATTACTTGGACCAAGCCCCCTGCTTGGAAGGAAGGCGAAGCCGGCGATTTCAGGTTGGCTGCTTTTTTAACCGATGACTTCTTAGAAATCACCCTAGTTCATTTCCCCGACGCCGCTGGGGGGATTCGAGCCAACATCAATCGCTGGGCTGGTCAAGTCAATCTCGCTTTTAGCCCCAGAAAAATCAGCGACTACATAAACGACTTGGTCCTCTATAAGACTTCCAGCGACCTTCCCTATATCCTCATTAACGTTTTGGACATTGACGAAAACATTAGCGATGAAAATACCGAAAACGTCTTAGTGGCTATTTTTTTATTTGAAGACGAAATCCTTTTCATTAAAATGCTAGGCGGAGACGACCAACTAAAGAAGCAAGAGAACGATTTCTTGAATTTCGTCGCTTCCATCGCCTTAAAAAAATAAAATGAAGCAATAAAACGATGTTTACTAAAATGAAAAAACTACTTGCTTGGAAAAACTTCAAAAAGCTAGCGGATTTGAAAATCACTTTCGTTTGTCTTATGCTGCTTTTTGTCCTTACCTTGTGGGGAACTTTTTACCAGTACAACTACGGGCTTTACGCTGCCCAGAAGAAATTTTTCCATTCTTGGTTTTTTCTTTTTCTCGACTTCATCCCCTTCATTGGGGCTAAGACGGTTCTCCTCGTCCTCTTCGTCAATTTACTAGCCGCTTCTCTTTTTAGATATAAGTTCAAACTCAACAAACTAGGAATTTTAACCATTCACTATGGGTTGTTGTTTCTAATCCTTTCCTCTTTTTACACTCACTATGCATCTAGGGAATCAGTCATTGTTTTCGAAGAAGGCGAAGAACTCAACTACTCGTTGGATTATTTCGATTCGGAGTTAGTCGTTTACGTGGAAAAGGCGATGGGCATTAGAGAAGTGGTTGCTTATGATTTCAATAGCATCCAGGATGGTGAGGACTTTTATTTGCCTAAATTCAACCTCAGGATAACTCCCATTTACTTCTACTCCCACTCTACTCCCGGGAATTTCGACGATCAAGCAAAAAATGCGAGCGGTATCAATTCCCTGCTCTTTTTACCCCTACCCAAGGAGAGAGAGAGCACTTTGCCGGGAGGAGTCTTCCGGATAAAGCAAGCGGAATACGGCGTTGACGAAAGGATTCTGCTTTGGGAGGGCGAGAGAGACGCCTTGGCATTGGAATGGGGCGGCAGAACTCATTATTTTAAAATTCAAAGGAAGCACTATCCCCTTCCCTTTAGCGTAAAACTACGCGAGTTTGAAAAAAAAGAGCATTTCGGCACCAGTATCGCCAAGGTCTATCAAAGCGAAATCCTTTATCGCAAGGGGGACGAAGATTATCCCGCTCTAATCGCCATGAACGAACCTTTTAGGAGCGATGGCTACACGCTTTTTCAATCTTCCTTTTCAGTTGACGAGAGCGGCAATGAAAGGAGCGTCCTAGCCACGGTTAAAAATAGGGGCTATTACTTGCCTTATGCGGCTAGTTTGATCATTTCCTTGGGATTATTAATTCATTTTTTAATTGCTTTGCTCAAAAGGGCAAAATTGAAGCGTTAATGGGAAAAAAAATGACTCACTTTTTAATGAAAAATGTTTTGTTAATGAATTTTTTTTTGCTAGTTTTCTTGGGAAATGTAACTGCCCAAGCAACTGCCCAAGCAAAGGCCCAAGCAAAGGCCCAAACAAAAACTGCCCCAGCAAAAAACGATTTCAACCTTGACTTCGATGTCAGCGAGCTCGGGTATTTAAAAGTCCACGAAGGCGGCAGGGTCAAGCCACTAGACTCTTACGCTGAAAAGGTTCTGCTCATCATCAATGGCAAAAAAAGTTTCCAGGACCAGCCGGCTATTAACTGGCTAGCCAAGGCATTGTTCACTCCCCAAGATGTCTTGGACGATAAAATCTTCAAAACCACTTTCAAGGAAGTTCTTTTCGCCCTAGGCATAGAGCCCGACAAGGGGCGTCGTTATTCCTTTAATCAACTCAGTAGAGCCGTTGAGCCGCTTTTTTCTCTAGCCAACGAAGCCATTCGCAAGGAAGAAGAGGATCGCTCTGCTTTTGATAAGGAAGTCATTCGCCTTTATCAAAATTTTCTCTTGTTTCGGCAAGTGCTCAATAGTTTCGTTTTCACCCAACCAATTGAAAAATTTTTACTCGAAAACCCCAAGAGCAGAAGTTTGTTGGGATTGGCAGCGGACCGAGAGATATTTTCTTACTTTGAAATTCTCTTGAAAAGAGAAACTTTTTCACAAAAAATCAACCAAATCAACGCAAAAGACGAAAGTTCCTTGAAAGCTGAAGAAATCGCCTTGCTGAGCCTCTACAAGGACTTTACCTCCTTTCCCAGTGCCTTTTTGGAAGAGCCTTTGAAAATCTTTCCCACCATAAGCGGTGGCGAGCAAAAGTGGTTTTCCGCTTGGGAAATTTTCTTCGTCCATAGTCAAGTCAAAAACCAGAACTTAATTTTTAAAAAACTAGAAAACTTAAACAACTTAACCAAAGCCTACCAAGCAAAAGACCAAGCCAAATTCTCCGCCAACTTAGCTTCCTTCAATGAGTTCGTGGAAGCAACCATGGAGGAAGAAAGCCTCTTGAAGGGCTTCATTTTTAGGACCAAAGCAGAAGTTTTCTACAATCGTCTGGACCCATTTTACTTAGCGACCATTTTCTATGGGTTGAGTTTTTTGACCATCTTGCTTTATTTTTTGCTCAACAGAAAAGTGCTCAAAACCATTTCATGGTTCTCCTTGCTAATAGCTTTTCTTTTCAATTCCCTAGGTCTCGGGATTAGGGTTATCATCAGCCATCGCCCCCCCATCACGAACCTCTTTGAGACGTTCATTTTCGTTGCTTTTATCATCGTCTTATTGGGATTTTTCCTAGAAAGATACAACAAAGCCGGCATCGGCATTTTATCCTCCGCCATTTGCGGATTGGTTCTTTTAATGATTTCGAATCGGTTCATCAGCGATGGAGATACTTTAGCCGTATTAGTAGCGGTTTTGAGGAGTAACTTTTGGCTCTCCACTCACGTCATCGCCATCAATTTAGGCTACGGGGGGATCGTACTCTCGGGCGTCATTGCCCATCTTTACCTTTTCAAATTGCTGCAGAAAAATCCCGATAAGAATGGCTTAAAAAACATCGTTAGAATGGTCTACGCCAGCCAAGGCTTTGGAATCATTTTCACTTTCTTGGGAACGATGCTAGGCGGTATCTGGGCGGATCAGTCATGGGGAAGGTTCTGGGGGTGGGACCCCAAAGAAAATGGGGCTCTGCTCATCATATTATGGAGTTCCATCGTTTTCCACGCTCGTCTAGGTGGCATTGTAAGGGACTTGGGCTTCATCGCGGGGAGCATCGTGGGCATCCCGGTGGTCATGCTAGCTTGGTTTGGGATTAACTTGCTGGGCATTGGCCTGCATTCTTATGGCTTCATTTCCGGCGTAGCTTATGGCTTAGTGGCTTATCTATTAGGGCAGTTCTTGCTCTTGTTCGTCCTCTTATACATCATAGAATATCGCCGGCAAAAGCCCAGCACAAAAAAGACGTAAGCTAAAAACACAAGAAAAATCCCACCAAAAAAGTTCGGTCAAAAAATCCCACCAAAAAATCCTGCGGGAAAGAGAAAATCGGGCATACTGGACTTGAACCAGTGACCTCCAGACCCCCAGCCTGATGCGCTAGCCAACTGCGCTAATGCCCGACTTTGAAACTAATTGTAACCTCAAAACCGCCCAGTCCTCTAAAAACGCTTCAAAACTCCTAGTTCAATCCCGCCAACTCCCTAGATTCGTCACAAGAGGAAAGCAGTGACGGCTAAATCAACGGGAATGACGATAACCCAAGTCAGGAGTCCCGCCAGCAAATCGTCGAGCATGATCCCCCACCCCTTAGGAAATTTTTCCACTTCTTTGATCAAGTACCATTTGCTGATGTCAAAAAAGCGAAAAACTCCAAAAGCAACGGCAAAGCTAATCAACGACTCCCTGCGAAACTCCGCGAGAATGGGCAGGCAAGCCACGAACATTCCCACGAATTCATCAATGACCACCCACCCCGGATCTTTGGAAGACGAATATTGCTGGGACAGAGCGTAATTGGAATAATAAACTCCCAACCCAAAAACGATAACTAAGCAAACAACGCTAACCAACAAGTTAAACTCAAAAAAAACATTAATCGCAATCAACAACAAAACCGTTGCGAGAGAAGCCAATGTCCCGGGGAAAGAAGTTAAAAAACCTAAAAAGAAAAAGCTTAAAAAACCTACGATGATTTTCTTCTTCATTACTGCAAAATGTTCCTGTTCTTCACCAAATAAACCACTCCCGAGTAAAGAGTAACCACCGCCACTATCATGAGCAGAAAATTAGGCATTCCGTCCAAAACACTAACGAAAATCTCACCAAAACCGCGCTCGACGAGGATTTCCTTCATCTCCCCTCTGCTCACCTGAGCAATGGTTACCTTTTCTAAAAAAAAACTATACAAAAGAAGCAATAAAAAGATCAAAGACTGAGCCGTCATCTGCAGGAAAGTTTTCGCTTTGCCATGAAAGTCCGTACTCATGGAGCGCTTCTTCCTAATAGCCACCACCCTGAGCCAAGTGATGACCAAGTCCCTTAAGAGAATGATGGCTAGGAATAAAAAATAAATGTTGAACAACGGGAGCAAAAACAAGAACCAAAAAATGCCTAAGACAAACACTTTGTCCACCAAAGAATCGTAAAACTTACCAAATTCGCTGGTCACTTCAAAGCGACGCGACAATTTACCATCCCAATAATCGCTCAGGGAAGCCAACGTATAAAAAACAATGACCGTCCCCACTCTAAATGCTTCGCTCGGAAAATAATCCGCTTGAAATAAAAAATGATAAATGACAAAAACGCTCGCTAAACGAAAAGTGGTTAATAAGTTGGGTAATAAGATTTTAATGGAACTAACCTTTTATGATCAAATCAAACTTAGTCTCATTAAAGATATTCGGGATCCACTTAATGATTTTCGTAGTGCTAAAAGTGTTGTTTTCATAGCTATTCAAGTTGATGGGAAAGGAATTGATGATTAATTTAGTGGAACTATAATTACCAATCTGCAGGGTAAGGTGATTTTCAGCAGCTAGAGAAAACTGGGAATAGGGACTTAAATTGATTTGGTTTTGCTTCTGCCCATCGACGTTGTAGGAGAGATGAACGGGCAAATAACTAGTTTTAATAAAAATTCTAATGGGCGTCTTGAAGTGATTGTTCACCAAGACCGTGCTTTCAGCGAGGTTCACTTTGGCTTTATTGTTCCAAAGCTGGTCGAAATCAATCGTTTTATCGTCTTGGGCTAAAATAGAAAAAGTAACAATGGCAATGTCTTCGGAGTTTTTTTGATATTTAATGATCAAATCATCCTCACCATCCGCCGTCAAATCAAAAAAGTATTCTCGGTGAAGCGACAAATTGATCTTGCGTCCCGCATCGATTTCAAAAGTCACCAACCTTCTCGCTCCCTCGCGGTTGATTTCGCTCAGTTCATATTCAATGATTTTCTCTCCTGAAAATATTTTGACTTTATCTCCTAATTCCAAATCAAAAGTATCGCTTTTCTCATATAGGCTATAGACATTGCCCCGCCGCAAAGTTTCGCCTTGATTTATGGTTAAGTCATTAGAGCTATAAAGGTTATCCCATAGGAGAAGGAGGGTAATCATGACGACGGCTAGGACAGCCACCACGAGATAAGGATAATTTTTCGCCCAGAAGCCCTTGCCCTTGTTTTCATCGTCGCTCTCTCCGGGAACTTGCGAGCTTATCTCTTCATAAGCCGGTAAATCTTCTCTCTTGCTAGAACTAAAGAATTCACTGCGAAACTGCAGGCAAATTTTTTGGATCTCCTTTTCGTTCAACTTAAAAAATTCCAACAAATTCTTCAACAACCCATCCGAAAAAACAAAACTAGGTAGCTTAGCAAAATTGCTTCCCTCTAAATTTTTAATGAAAAAAAACGATACTAAACTTTTTTTAGAAAGTTCCTCCACCGAAAGGCTACGCGATAGCCTAAGCTCCTTCAAAAGAACCGGGATTTTCTTATCGTCATTTGACATTTTAATGCTAACCTGCTAACAATTCACTAATAACCTACTAATCCGTGGGCAAAATGTTTTTAACCACTCGCACTTGGTTAGGAATAACGAAATTGAAACTATCAGCGATGAGAGTCTCGTTTATTTTAACGTTAAAAAAATAAAAATCAACTACGCTCCTACTGAGACCACTTGATTTGAACCTAATCACATCCCCATTCGCCGACAACCACAATTCCAAACCATTTAAGCCCGCTTCAACGCTTTTAGGAGTAAGCACCAAATGATAAGCCAAGTTCCTAGCCGACTGATTCAGGATTAAAAACTTACTCCGCTCTTCGGGAGAGAACACTTGGTTTAAATTTTGATTGACTTTAAAATTGAAATCGTAATTTTTCACCAAATAATAAGCATCCAAACTAGCCGCAGTGGTCGTAGCCGCAGTGGCATCGTTTTTGTCGTTGGGATCGATGTCTTGCTCGAAAATAATTCCTCGCTTGACGAAATAAATGTACAGCTTTTCCTTATCGGAGAAAATATCCGTCACCATTTCATCGCCCTTAAAGTATTTTATGCGAATTAAATTGGGCTTTTTAAAGAAAATCTTACCCTGTTTCAAGTTACTGCCGTTTAATTCCTTGAAATCAGTTTCATAAGTTCGATAACTTAAAAAACGTTTCTTAAAAAGCGTAACCAACTCATTGGGATTAGCAATGTCAATGTCCGTGTCATCAAATTGGGGGAAAACCAAGCAACAGCTAAGCAAAACGGCTAGCAAGCATTTTCGAACCATATGCATATTATACCTTAATATAAATTTTCAGGAGTTTTTTTAGTCATAAAACCAAGCAAAATTTCCCACTAACCGCGATAAAACAAATAAACCAAGTAAGTGGCATAAATGGACAAGAAAAGCAAACCCACTTTAAAATCCATTTCCCTCTTGAAAAAATTAACGAAAATAACTCCGCCCAACAACAAAATGGAAAATAAACTAATAAGCATATCGAAAATGAAATAGGAATTGAAACTCAGCGGTCGCACCAAGCTAGCAAAGCTTAAAACCCACAAGACATTGAATAAATTAGAGCCAAGAACATTGCCTAGGGCTAAATTGATTTGCTTTTTTTTACCCGCCAAAAGAGAAGTTATTATTTCGGGCAAAGACGTTCCCACCGCAATGATGGTCAGCCCAATGAACCCTTCGCTGATCTTAAAAACTTCGCGAGCTAAGAAAAGCACTTCCTCCACTACTTTATTCCCCCCCCAAGAAAGCATAACAATTGCCAAGGCAATAAAAAACATGGTCCTCCCTAAAGTTGTCTTTGAACTAGCTGCCTCATCGCCTTCTGGCACCATTTCGTCAAGGGGGAGTTTTTTCTTAAACAAATTGCGATAAATGAACAAAGCGAACAGGACTAAAAACGAAATCCCCTCCAGCCTAGAAATGGCTAAGGAATCCCCGGCTGGATTCAAAAAGAAACGGCTGTAGAAAATCAGCAAACCAATGACCAGCCCATTGAACCAATAAGATTCCTTCACTAGTTTTCGATCAATGGGTATCTTCAAAAACAAAGCCATTATCCCTAAGACCAAAAACACATTGGCGATGTTGCTACCAATGATATTGCCAACGATCAAATCGCTAGAACTCCCCTTCCAACTAGCAACGAAAACGACGATGAATTCGGGAATGGAAGTCCCAATGGAGACGACGAAAATCCCAATCACCAAGGGACTCAGTTTAATTCGCTTGGCTAAAAGAACGCTATGCTCTACTAAAAAGTCAGCCCCCTTGATCAAGCAAAAAAAACCAAAAAGTAGCCCAACAACCGATAAAAAAACAACCATTAAAATAACTTATTGCTCCAACGATTAACGTAAAAAGGCGACAAGCTAAGGGGAGAAACCAAATGCTTGGCCTCGTGAAAACAACTCTTGAAAAACGCTTGATAGTTTTTCTTCTTTAACTCCGTGAGGCTCTCTTCTCGAATAAAACATCCGCTCTCTTCAACTTTCCAATCGCTCAAATCATCCCTCTTCCACCCCAAAAGATTAATCCAGCGACGATTTTTGGGAAGCATTTTTATTTTATTCGCTTCATCGGTAGTGAAATAGCGTCCGCTGACCACGGACCATTTCGCTGGGTTTAAAAAATCTTCCACCTCCTTTAGACTAAGCAGCCACCTCTTCAATACAGCACCATTGGAGTAATGATACAAAAAATAATGATTTTCACTGGAATTAATCAAATAAACCGCCGTTTCTTCCCCCCTCCCATCGTCTAGTTGACCCGCCAACAAGAAATCCATTTTTTCAAACGCGAGTAAGGGTATTCGCTGCATTAAGCTCAAAGTTTTAACGAAAATAAGCCCAATCCTCAGCGAACTATAAGCCCCCGGTCCTTTAATGACGCCCACTTTGTCAATGGCATTCAAGGAAACATCGTTGCGTTCAAGAAAAAGAGTCAACTGATTAAAAAAAGTTTTCTGCAAGTCCGGCCGCGAGTCAACCGCTTGAAAGGAAAACCTGTCCCCCGACTTCAAGGCTAAAAATAAATCTTGATCGCTAGTGTCAATGAAAAACAAATTCAACTTAAATTCACTTTAGACTCGACTTCAATTCCACGGAAACTTGGCCACGGAAACTTGGGGATGTTTTTCATAATATTTGTGCGTCTTTTTCCTGAAGATGGTTCTTAATTTTTATGAAATCGCTTTTTTTCAATTGCCCCAAATCGCTAACGATTTTTTCGTCTTTGACGACCACGTGATAGCCTCTTTTCATCACTGCTTGAGGAGACAAGGAAAACAATTTCGTTTTCAACAAATCCATTTTCGTTTTTTTAGCCGTTAATTGCTTTTCAATGGAAAAAAACATTCTCTTGCTAAGAAAATTCAAGTCCTTCGTATAATTATCCAGTAGAGAAGCAAGCTGCTTAAAAAGATGAGCGATGGAAAACTGATTAACTAGGCTAACCAACAACTGATAACGCAGCTGCAAAAGGTTAAACAACTTAGTCATCACTTCATTCAGTTGATAGACCAGTTCCTTTTTATGCTTAGTAATGCATTCTGCCGCCGCAGTGGGCGTAGCTACTCGGCGATCAGCGACCAAGTCAGCAATGACGTGATCCACTTCATGACCAACAGCAGATATGATAGGCAAGGAACAATGGTAAATCGCCCGAGCCACTTTCTCCTCGTTAAAAGCCCACAAGTCTTCCCTAGCCCCTCCTCCTCTAGTCAAAACGATTACGTCGAATTTCATTTTCATTTTATCGACGTAGTCAATCATTTGAGCTATCTCCAAATGCGCCTTCTCGCCTTGGACTGCCACTGGAAAAATGTAAATCTCCATCTCAGGATATTCAATGCTTATCGTTTTCAAAATATCTCTCAAAGCAGCCCCATAAGGGCTGGTTACGATCGCCACTCTTTCGGGGTAGAGCGGGATCTTCTTCTTATGCCGCTCAGCAAAAAGTCCCTCTTTACTTAGTTTTTCATATAGCTGCCTAAATGCCAAGTCCAACTCCCCTTGCCCTTCGGGAGATATGGAATCTACAATGAGCTGATAAGTCCCCCTTTTTTCGTAAAGGGAAAGACTCCCGAAGCATTTGACCTGCAAGCCAGCGCTTATTTTAAATTTCATCTTTTTCAACGAACTACTAAACATCACCATGGACAAGAGAGCGTCTTCGTCTTTTAAAGTTAAAAACAAATGACCGCTATAAGAAAAATTAACTTCGCTAATCTCTCCCTTAACCCAAATTTTTTCAAATTCATTCGTCAATAGGGCTTTCACTTCCTTAGTGAGCTCAGAGACAGTGAACACAAATTGCTCGTTGCGATTTTCCACCAAATGATTTTCTACCGAATGATTTTCTAATTGGTCCGCCTGAGGAGCCAAATCGGGATCGTCTTCGTCTTTCATGAGCTCCGCATTGATCAAAGCGTCGTCCAAGTCACGCAGATTCAAGCGATTTAAAACCAGAAAGTCCCCTAAAGGTCTCGTAAGACTTTGGTCCTTTTTTTTAGAATGAATTTTAACGATAACGCTTTCCTCACTATCCATATAGAAATCTAAAACCCGAACTTCATCGTCGCTCCCATCCATAAAAGACACTTTCAACCAGTTTTTCTTTTGCCGCCAAAGCGATAGTAATTCAAATAATTTCGGTTCCGAAAACATGTCAATGATTGATCGCTAAGTTTTCTTCGCTCCTAACTTGATAACTATACCCCTGAGAAGCAAGAAAGCCTTTTCTATTTTGCGCCAAAAATTCTTCTTTGCTATATTTCGTCACCAATGATATGAAATAAGCTTGGTTATTGCGCTTTTTTTTAGGACGAATGATTCTACCTAGCCGCTGAGCTTCTTCTTGACGAGAACCAAAAGTCCCCGAGACTTGAATAGCCACTTCTGCGTTAGGCAAATCAATGGCGAAATTAGCTATTTTAGAAACGATCATGAGATTTATTTTCTCGTTATTGAAGTCTTCATAAACTTTTTGCCGCTCGAGGTAATTAGTCCGCCCAGTGATCAGAGGCACCTGCAGCCTTGCTTGAAACTCTTCTAGTTGTTGTAAGTACTGACCAATGATGATGATTTGATAACCTTTGAATTGGTGCAAAATTTCATCGACCAATTTTAACTTGTGCGGGTTAGTGCTCGCTAAGAGATACCTTTTTTTTTCGCTAGCAGTGCTAAAATAAACCTCCATTAAACTAGGTGGCATCTTCACTTTGACTTCAAAGCAATTCACTTTAGCTAAAAAATTAATGTTTTCCAAATCCTTCCAAGAAACATCGTATTTCTTAGGACCGATTAGGGAAAATACTTGCTTCTCATTGCCATCTTCACGGACTAAAGTCGCCGTTAGACCTAGCCTCCTCTTTGATTGAACGCTGGAGACATAGCGAAATACCTTGGCTGGTAACATGTGAATTTCGTCGTAAATGATGAGCCCCCAGTTTTTCTTTTGAAATAAAAAGAGGTGATGAAACTGATCTTCCTCACCCCCGCGATGAGTTAAGATTTGATACGTCGTCAAAGTCACTTTTCTTATTTGCTTCACCACTCCCGAATATTCAGCGATATCATCAGCACTGATGTCCGTTTTATGGAGTAGTTCCTTTCTCCATTGCCGTAGGGCAATGACGTTGGGAGTGATGATTAAAGTCGTCATTTTAAGAGCCGCAATGACAGAGATACCCACGATGGTCTTCCCCGCCCCACAAGGAAGCACGACTAAACCCACCGCTCCTTTGCCGTATTTCGAATCACTCAAAAAAGCATCCCTAGCTTCCTCTTGATATCCCCGCAAGCTCACCTTCTTTTCCAAAAGCCTCACTTCCAAGGGTTCTCCATCCAAAAATTCCGTTACATCGTTCACGGGATACCCTAAATGAATCATATTTGATTTGAAAATTCCCCTAGCCTCACTCAATAATAAAAGTTTATCGCCTTCTTGAGAAATGGAGTTTTTAATTTCACTTTCCAGTTTTTTGATGATGGCAGGTAGTTTAACTCGCCTTTCGCTTTTGATCCAATCGTATTTATCGTTGTAAGTAACTAATTTAATGGTGTTAAAATGATTAAAGTTATCGGTTATAAAATTCACCACTTCCTTGGGAAGGGGATATTTGGAGTAGTTTTTTAAAATTCTCTCCATCGCTCTGTGATCGATCCCTAAAACAAACCCATTCCATAAAGAGACATGCGTAAGAGAATAAACATGAAAAAACTTTAAGGCCTTAGTGAGTTCTAAAAAAGGCGAAATGTTTTTCTTAACTTCCTGAAAAACCTGCGAGTTGGTTTCTAATAAAATCCTCTGCTTCGATTCAACAATTAATGGCTTCAAGAATAACCTAACGAATGAACATCAACGACAAGTCCAAGGCTGGAGCAGAATGAGTGATGGCCCCACTGCTAATGAAATCAATGTTCAACTTTCGATAAGAAGATAAGCGTTTCAAAGTTATTTTTCCACTAACTTCAATTTTTTTATCCCCCTCCCCCTTTTTAGCTCCCCTAATCAAGCCAATGGCTTTTTTCAAGCGCCTCAAAGGGAAATTATCCAGTAAAATCTGGTCAATCACCTCATAGCGAAGGGCTTCCTTCACTTCCAAAAGATTGCGGCATTCAACGGTGATTTTAAATTTATCCCTCCCAAATTTACCCTCCCCAAGTTTACCCTCCCCAAGTTTACCTCTTCCCTTGCCCCCTTGCTCAAGATCTGCCAGCCGTCTTTGACGCTCATAGGCGATTATTTTCTCCATCGCTTCGCTCACTCCACCAGAAAAATCCAAGTGATTATCTTTCACTAAATATTGGTCATATAAGCCCAAGCGATGATTCTCTCCGCCCCCCATGAAAACAGCGTATTTCTCCAAATAACGAAACCCCGGGATGGTTTTTCTCGTGTCCAGAACTTTTATTTTAGTGTCTTTGAGCCGCTTAACGAAATGATGGGCGAGGGTAGCTATTCCGCTAAGCCTCTGCAGCAAATTCAAAGCAATCCTCTCCCAAGAAAGGATGATCCCATAATCGCCCTTTAGCAAAGCAATCTCATCCCCCGGCTTGACTTCCTCGCCATCTTTTTTCAAAAGCTGAACGGAAACTTCATTCAAGGAAAAAATATACTTCACGAGGGGAAGCCCACAAATGATCCCCTTAGCTTTCGCCAATAAACAGGCTTTCTGCTTCAAGCGCTCCCTACCTACGTTTTCGACGATAGCCATAGTCGTCAAGTCCCCCTCCCCAATGTCCTCTTGGATAGCCAAATCCAAAATCAATCTAAAACTATCCACCAACCTCTTTTCAGTAAAAACCATAAAAAACTAAATTTTAAAGTTTAATGGTGGCTATTACTGATCTTTTTTGAGGAAATCACTTAGGGTATAAGTTTTTTTATCGTCTTTTAAATATTGTTTGAAATTTTTCTGGTTTTTATCTTGGAGGTACTCTTTTCTCGATAGCCGCAAAATTTTCTTCTCTTGGTTAAACAATTGAATTTTAAAACTATAGCGCTTGCCCAGTTCTACCTCTTTCTTGATATCAAATTTTTCTTCTTCAAAATCCTCAGAAATTTGACTTTTATGACAAAATCCCACTACCCCATCGAAAACTTCTACGCTAACCCCATTATCCAAGATTCCCTTCACTTCGCCATGAACAACCGTCTCCTTCCTAAAAGCTCGCCCAAAGTCCCTCCATGGATCATTGCTTTCCTCTTTCAAAATAAGTTCCAGCCGTCTCTTGCTTTTATAAATGTTCTTAACAATAGCAAAAACCTCTTGGTCCTCCTTAAACTTCGTTCGCAAATCAGCGTCGCTGGGGAAACTAGTGTTGCTCAAGTGAATAAAGCCCTCGATCTTCTTATCGATCAAAACGTAAATACCCGTCTTAGTCAACAAAAAAATTCTACCCAAGACCAAAACCCCATTGGGATAAGTTTGCTCCATGGCATCCCAAGGATTAGGATCAACTTCCCGCAAACCAAGGGATATTTTTCTCTGGCTAGGCTCGATCTTAAGTATCTTAACTTCCAATTCTTGATTTTTCTTCAACATTTGACTCGGATGTTCAATTTTTCGATACCAAGAAATGTTGCTCACGTGCAAGAGTCCGTCCAGCCCCTCGCTCACCACCATAAAAGCACCAAAACTCTCCAGCCTCCGCACCCTAGCCTTGATAATATCGCCCACTTTATACACTTGTGAAAAACTAATGAAGGGATCAACTTCCAGTTCCTTCCTAGAAATCCGCACTCGCTGATTCTCCTTATCGTAACCAATGACCTTGACTTCCAGCATTTGATTTTTTTTAAGCACATGGCTAGCGTTTTTAACGTACTTCCAAGATATATCTTCGTTTTTTAACAACAAAACCACCCCCTCCTCTATCTCCAGCAAGGCTCCCAAACTAATGAAAGCAATGACTTTGCCATTTAAAATCATTCCCTCGGTGACGTTTTCGTAAAATTCCCTCTTGTTCTTTTCGTGCGTCGTTTGAATTATCTTCTTCCTCGAGAGAACCACTTTACCGCCTTGATTCTCCAAAATGTTGAAATCCAAAACCCTCCCAACTTGTTTCTCGCTATTAACGTTCCTAACATCAAACTCAGAATAAGGACAAAAAGCCAAATTCTCGTCAATGTTAACGATGAATCCCCCCTTGATGACTTTAGCAACTTTGCCTTTAATGATTTCCTTATCGACAAAAGCCTTTTCAATCAAAAGCTTGCTCCGATTCTTATCAGCGATTAGCTTAGAAACCTTAACTCCCCTCGCCGAAGTGCCCAGATAAACCACTTCCAGTTCTTGGTTCACTTTTATACTAGAGTCGCTTAAAAGTTGTTTGCTCTCGTCTCTTTCAATATAGCCGTCGGTTTTCTCGCCTATGTCCAAAATGATCTCATCGTTTTCTATCTTCACGACGATGCCCTTTAAAATTTTTCTGCTCCTAGAAGATTTCTTTTCCCAAGAAAACTCATCCAAGGCTTTTAAAAAGGGCTGATGACCACCACTCCCACCAGAGCCAACGTTAGTGAGCTCTAGTTGTTGGTTGTAATGATTAATCATTTCCGTTAACACTTGATTCAAATTCAAGTTAGAAGAATCAATGACCATGGCGTCTGGGGGTATTTTCAAAGGCGATTCCTTTCTAGTGCGATCCAAATGATCCCTGAGGATGATCTCTTTTTTTATTTCTTCTAAACTTTTGCTCTTTTCGCTGCCATTTTTGCTAAGTTCTTCAAACCTCCGTCTACTCCGCTCTTCCACGTCAGCATCTAAGTAAAACTTGCAGAAAGAATTGGGAAAAACAACACTGCCAATGTCCCTACCATCCATAACGCAGTTGTTTTCAGCAGAAAACCTTTTTTGAATGAACTGAATGTACTTCCTTATGGCTTTGATTTTAGCGTAATTAGCCACTTCTAAGTTAACTTCGTCGCTTTTTAACAGCGGAGTGACATCCTCACCGTTGAGATACACTTTGTCATCTCGGACGTACAAATCAATGGCGGGAAGTTTTAATTCAATATTAGCCTCGTCTTTCGCTGAAATTTTTTCTTTAATGAAATGATGAGCAATCGCCCGATAAATCAAACCCGTATCGAAATAACTAAACCCAATTTTCTGAGCTAGTAGCCTAGCTATCGAACTTTTTCCCGATCCCGCTGGACCATCTACTGCTATAGTTTTATTCATTGCCTCATGAATTGTACTATAATTTGCAAGACAATTCCAATATTTTTACTAAAAAATACCTCCCAAACTTGAAAAATGAAAAATAAAAATCCGCTAAGCTCTCCTAATGCCGATCGGTTTAAGTATAAGCCAAATGCTTAAGGCATTTCTTAAGCAAGTCCTCTAAATCATTAGCTTGCTTCTCTTGAGAAAAAACTCGGTCAATTGTTTTCCTAATTTGAACTTCCTTATAACCCAAGCTCAGTAAAGCTTCGCGCACCTCGCGTTTGACAGCCAAAGTTTCGTTCGGTTGCGGGGTATCGGTTAAGTCTGCGTAGTTTTCCTTCAGCAAAATTTCCGCTTTTTTAGCCGTTTCCAATAAAATCCGCTTAGCCGTTTTCTCGCCCAACCCCTTTACCGTCAGCAAACTCGCCACGTCGCGGTTAATAATGCTTTGAAGAAGGTTTTGCGGGTCTTGATTCTTTAATATTTTCAAGGCTAGTTTTGGACCTATCCCACTCACGGAAATGAGCAGCAAGAAAAAATCCCTCGCCACCCTCGTCGAAAAACCAAAAAGCATTTGTTCCTGCTCATTAACGTGATGATACACGCTGATCAAAACTTGATTTTTCAAAAACGAGCGATAATATTCCGTCTCCGCCACGTGAATTTTATAGCCAATCCCATTGTTATCCAAAACAAGATGATCGTCTTTAACTTCAACGATAAATCCCTTGATGTAATGAAACAATTTACCTATTTTGAAACCAATGAGTCAAACCAATCGCCAAAGCGTCCGCCGCATCGTCTTGTTTTATGGTTTCCTTTAAATTTAATATTTTTTTAATCATCCATTGAACTTGCTTCTTGTTGGCATTTCCCTTTAAAGCAATTGATTTTTTAACTTGCAGAGGAGAATATTCCGTGACCGACAATTTGTGCTTAGCCAAAGTAAGCAAAACAACTCCCCTCGCTTGCGCCACTTCAAAGGCAGTTTTTTGATTTTTCTTGAAAAAAAGTTTCTCAACGGCAGCAAATTTCGGTTGATATTGCTTGATTAACTTAGTTAAGTTATCTTCTATTTCCAAAATCCTCTCCAGATAACTCATTTCTTTAGAAGTGGAAATGATTCCCACATTCACCAAACAGGGCTCCATTTTCCCTTCCAAAAAAGCATAACCCAAAGTCGCATAGCCGGGATCAATGCCCAGAATCATCGCCCCAGTTTACTGCCCCAGTTTTTCATTAGAGGAAACGCTCTGCACGTCTTCCAATTCATCCAATAAATCCGTCAGCCGCCCCACCCGATCGTAAACATCTTGCGCCACGCCCACGGTGTTTTTAGCCACCATGGCGATTTCAGCGTTGGCTATGGGATATTTTTCCTTAAACAAATCATGAGTGGGATAAAAATTCGGCACACTCGTTACGATGGTGTAGCCTTGCTCCTCCGTTTTCACGTCATCAACTTCGCTCTCTAGCGCCAGTTCCATCAGTTCTTTTTCACTAGCGTTTTGTTTTTCTATTTGAATCAATCCTTTTTTCTCAAACTGCCAAGCCACCGAGCCACTTTCACCCAGATTACCCCCATTTTTGGAAAAAGTCGCCCTCACTTGAGAGACCGTACGGTTTTTATTGTCCGTAAGGCATTCCACCAAGATAGCCACCCCGCTAGGACCATATCCCTCATAGACCACTTCTTGATAATTAATTTCGTTTTTCCCAGCCCCCCCACCTTTCTTAATGGCATTGTCAATGTTTTTAGAAGGCATGCTCAGGTTTTTAGCTTTCAAAATGGCCGCTTTCAAGCGATGGTTGCTATTTTGGTCAACCCCGCCCGCTTTTGCGGCTGTCGTTATTTCTCGTACCAGTTTGCTAAACAACCTACCTCGCTTAGCATCCTGAGCTCCCTTCCTATGTTTAATGGTTGACCATTTGCTATGACCTGACATGGTTCTCTCCTTGTGCTATGATTTTAATGTTTCATTCCCATTCTATGGTAGCCGGTGGCTTGGAAGTAATATCCAGCACTACGCGACAAATCGAATCCACCTCTCCCGTGATGCGATTAGCTATTTTATTTAAAGCAGCTTTTCCCAGCAATTCAAAATCAGCAGTCATCCCGTTTTTACTCGAAACTAACCGCAAGACAATCGTATAGCCATAAACCCGCTTGTCCCCAGCCACTCCCACCGATCTAATGGGCAACAAAACTGCAAAAGATTGCCAAAGTTGATCGCGAATGGGCAACTTTTTCACCTCTTCCAAAAGTATCTCGTCGGCTTTCCTAAGGATATGCAGACGATAAGGAGTAATCCTTCCCAAGATCCTGATCGCAAGGCCCGGCCCGGGAAAAGGTTGACGCTGGATAACTCTCTCGTCTAAGCCAAGAAGTTCGCCTATTTTCCTAACCTCATCTTTGAACAAAAAAGCGAAAGGCTCTATTAATTTCTCCCGCTTTTTCAACTTCAAAATCCCCTTCACGAGATTATGATGGGTTTTAATTTTAACCGAAGGACCGAACACAGAAGTCGATTCTATGACATCGGGATAAAGAGTCCCTTGAGCAAGGAAATCATGAGATTTGAGGATTTTCAAAAAAATCTTTAGAAATATAGCCCCGATTATTTTACGCTTTTTTTCCGGGTCCCTCACTAACCTTAAGTTTCGCAAAAAAACCTTTCGAGCGTTAATGACCTTCAAAGGTGCTTTTAAATTCCGCCTAAAATTCTCTACCACTTCCCTCCCTTCGCCTTCTCGCAAAAGCCCATTGTCAATGAAAACACAAGAGAGCCTATCCCCCAATGCCCTATGCAAAAGCATTGCTAAAACCATGGAATCCACTCCCCCGCTAAGTGCCAGCAAAACTTTTTTATCGCCCACTTTTTCCTTAATTAAGGAAGTATTTTCCTTAACAAAGTTAGGAATGGACCAAGTTTTTTTAGCTTTAACGACTTTGAACAAAAAGTTATCGATAACAACTTCTCCTTTCAAAGTGTGCGAAACTTCAGGATGAAACTGAACTCCATAAATCGGCTTTTCTTTATGCTTAATGGCTGCTAAGGCGTTTTTCGTGGAAGCCAAAACTTGAAAATCATTTGAGAGACTTTTCACTTCATCGCCGTGGCTCATCCAAACATCCGTTGTCTTCCCCAGCCCATTAAGCAGCAAAGCACTGGCAACGATTTTTATCTTCTCGCGACCATATTCGCTGCGTTGGCTCACGATTATCTCCCCACCAAAATGACGAACCAACAGATGATACCCATAGCAAATGCCCAAAATAGGCAAAGGCAAATTCATTATCCTCTCATCAAAAACCGGCTTTTTTTTCGAATAAACGGAAGAAGGTCCCCCTGACAAAATAATGGCTTGGGGATTTTCCTGCTGCAAAGCATCAAAACCTAAGTGACAAGGAAAAACATAACTAGGAACTCTTTTCTTCCTAATGAGTTTAGCAATGAGTTGAGTGTACTGCGAACCAAAGTCTAAAATAACGATCTTGTTATCCCGCATTACTTTTTAAAAAACGATCCAATGTGCGAAGAGCCTCCCGAGCAACTTTTTTCTCCGCTTTTTTTATGGAGCTACTCTCTGCAGAAGCCACTTTATTCTTTTCAACGTAAAGCGAAACCGTGTAACTTCTAGCATGACTAGGTCCAGCCACCCTCTCCGTGAAATAACAAGGAGTCATTTTGCTTTGGTGAAGTTTTTCCTGCAGCAAAGTTTTTTCACTAAAAACCCTCCCCCTCTCCTCAATGGTTGCCATTTCTTGGTTCAAAAGCGAGCCCTGCCAATTTTTAAAATAAACCAACCCCTCGCTCAAATAAATCGCCGCCACAAAACTCTCATACACACTCTCTAAAATGGACTCCCTTGCGCTCAAATTCATCCTCTCCCCTTCTTGAGTGACGATCAAGTCAACCATATTAATCCGCACGGCTAAATAACTCAAAAACGATTTAGAAACCAAGTAAGATTTCAATTTAGCCCAAGAGCCCTTGTCCTCTTCAGGGAAGCGATGAAATAAGTAGTCAACGATAAAAAAATTCCACACTGAATCTCCCAAAAATTCCAACTTCATTCTCTTGTTGGTTTTCGCTTTTAACCCATGAGACGAATAACATAAAGAGGCGTCCAAAAGTTCCAAATCACGACAAGCAAGCCCCCCAGCCCGCAAAAACTCGGTTAACTCATTCGTTCTAGCAAGCGTCATCATCGTCTTAAAAAGTATGGCAAAGTTTGAAAAGCGAACCCCCATCCAACGAAAAATTTTCATCCTCTTCAAAAGAATTATGCATGAGAATTTTCTTGGCTTCTATCATTTGAAAATTACCCATGAAAATCACTTTTTCGTAGTTCTTCGTTTTAGCAAACTCTAAAGCTTGCTTCAAAAGCATTTTCCCAAAACCCTCGCCACGAAAATTAGGATTAACGAAGAACCTCCTGAGCAAAGCAACTTTTTCCTCGTCTTGTTTTATAGCAATCGTTCCAATGATTTTCTTGTCCTTTTCACAGACCCAAAACCCCTCTCGATCACCCCGGTAAATCTCTGCTATTTTATTCAAATCGGACAAGAACTTCTTGGGAGAAATGTCTTTGTATTCAAGCTGAAAAATGGACGAAATCAGCGAATGAACTTGCTCCAAGTCAGCAGAGCGGTAACTTCTTACGTAAAGTTTCGAATTCAAAAGCAACTACATCCCATCAGCAACCCACCTATCGTAAATCGCTAAAATTTTCTATCGTCAACCTAGCGCTATCTTCCTCCGTCAAAGTAAAAACATTGGGCGATGCCTCCAGACCAGCGATAAAACTCCCACCCACCTCTTCGTAAAGGTTCAACTGAACGCTCCAGCCCCCAGTTGAATTTAAAACATAGCGATAAGCAAAACCATCAAAGTCGCTTTTTTCTCGCTCGTCTAAAAAATCATTGGCCCTTAAGTCAGCGATGGTATTGACGAGGTCCCTTACTTTAGCCAGATCATAAGCGTTGCCACCTTCGTCTTGCCAACTGACGACTCTATTCCCCTCCTCTTCCGACTCAGTTTTTCTCAAAACCAACTCCTCACCCCCCTTAAAAATCGTTAGAGCATTGACTTCATTAGCTTGCCGAGCAACTACTTTCTTATCAATAAAATCTGCAGCACTTTTAGCAAAGGTAGAACGATTGGCTTGAACTTGATACACTTCAGCGTCACTTCCCCATAACAAATAAAAACTCTCCCTCTTATTGCCCCTACTCCCAATGACCACTTCGCCCAGTTTGCTTTTCCCGTCGAAAAAAGCGTATTTTATTCCATCGTTTTCATTTAACCCATACCTATCGTAAACCTGCAAGTCGCTCACCAGTTCTCCTTTGAGGTCGTTTTTCACGAAATCAAGTATCGGTTCTAGCAAGTCAACATCCGCCTTATGATTCCTTCCGCCCCTTATTCTCCAAACCCCATCATCCAAATAAAGATTGCTGCTCACTCCCCCCCTAGTTATTTCTATTTCATTTATCTCCCCAACCATTTTAGGGAAACTTTTGTCCGCAGCATCGCCTCCCCCCTCAGGTAAAAAAAGGACGATTCCCACGAAAATCGTGATTCCTAAAATAACGAGGTTTTTTCTACTCACTTTTTGCTACTTATTTTTTGCTATTCACTTTGCTTTGCTTTGCTTTGCTGAGCCGATGCCAAGCGATTCTTTTTAACTTTTCTTAAAGAAAAAGCAGCGAAGCCAAAAACTGCCACGAACAAAGGCAATCCCACGATGTTAAAAAACTTGATCAAATCTCGATTAGTCAAAAATCGCTTGAAGAAAGTCGCCTTTTCATCGAAATCTTCTAGGGGATTAAAATATTGCCTCTTGCTCCGCATGATTCCCCAATCCTCGCGGTTGTTCAAATAATCAACTAAATTAAGGATGTAAATTGAATTAGCGAGTTGAGCCTCCCCACCGAAAATATTGTTCTTGATAACTTGGCTGCTACTTATTAAAAGAATCCTGCCTCTCTCCCCCCTCTCTACTATTTCTTGAATTTCATCTTGGGCAAGACCAGCCTGAGCTCCTTGCGGTTCGCCATTTTCAGCCAAATCCCCCGCTGAAGCTTCGCTCCCATCCTCTTCATTTTCCTGCCTAGGCGGAATGGGCTTGTCCTTAAAAAAACTTTCAAACTCTCCCTCAACGAGGTAAGCCAAACTTTCCGCTCGATAACTCGCTTCGTCAGCCGGGGGAATCAAAGCCTGTGGGATCAAAACAATGTTGTCTTTCATGAGCCAAGAATCAACTGAACTCGAGTAAAGAGAATAAGTTTCCACGTTTTCATGCTTTTTTAAGTTTTCTTCGTTCAGGGACAGCGGAGAATTCTGCAGAGTAATGAATTGCTTAACGTTCGCTAGCACCGCAAAATCATTATCAATGTTCTGAACAATGGGAGCAAAATATATTTTTAACTCCTGAACTGCTCCATTAGGGTTTTGCTGCCGAGATAGGAACGATTTCTTATCCAGCACAATGCTCTTCCCCTGATTTAGCCCGTAATGCTCTAAAAGCTCGTTAAGGCGATTTTTATTTTCAACAAACCTAGGGGGTTGATTCTGTTGAAACGGAAGGTTCTGCCCTTCGTTGATGAAAGAATCTTGAAAAACGATGATTGACTTCCCTTTCATTAAAAACTGGTCAATGACGAACAAATCATGGTCGCTAAACTCTTCGCTAGCTCCCGCAATGATCAGGCTATTGTATTTATCCGTTAAGTCCTTCAAATCAATTTCCTCTACGCTGTACGTTCTCGCCAAAGCATTGTAGAAATTAGCCCCCTCGGCTTGCTGGTTACCCCCTAAAAACGCTGGAGTATTGGGAGCACCTGACCTAGTGAGTTCCACCGTTCCCTTGCTACTCAAGTAAGCTATCTTTTGATTCACTTCTAAAATGGTCTCGATGGTCCCATTGACTTCTTCCTGCAGCCCTTCGTTTAAATCAATCAAAACGTAAGTAGCAACTTGCTCTAACCCCTGACCGGTGAGCTGCAGCCTAGTCTCTGGTCTTAACAATTCAATGACTCCCACTTTGTCTTCCAAGCGAACGGTTATTGCCGCATATCCCACTCCAGCAGAAAAATCTCCTCCGTTCTCTATGCTAAAAGCGGGCCAAGGGTATCGCCTCACTCGATCAGCGTTCAAGAGAGTGGTATCTGCTGGAGTGATGCTGCTTTTTATTGCAAAATCAACTTTGTTAAAGTTATCTCGCTTTACTTCATCAATGGCTTTCGTCACTAATTCGCTGACCTCCCCCAGACCATCGATCCCAAAATATCTCCCCAAAGTCACAAACTCGTCGTTCAAATATAGAGTGACTTCTATGTTACTGGTTAAACCCAAAATCTTATCGTTTTTTCTGGTTAAGTTGTTGATAATTTCCGTTATTTGATACTCCAAGGAATCGCTACTAGTGACAAAGGGGATTTTTTCAATGGAATCACCATACTCCAAAACTAAGCCCAAATAAACTTTAACCAGTTTCACTTCGTCTTTGTCAAAAGATTGTATCTGCTGAGGAGCAATCCCATATTGGCTGGCTAGTTCCAAGTTTTCCCTCACTTCAAGGGATTCGCTTTCCTTTTTTTCATCGATGTTATAAAAAACATAAGTGAACTTATCCCCTCCCACACCGTTATACTCTTCTAAAACATCTCTCAAACTGATTTCCATGTCGTTTAAAGGAGGCGGTAAATTATCGGAGATGAACACTTTGATGCGAACGGGATCGTTTAAGCCACGAACTAAGTTTTTACTAGCATCTGACAAAGTGAAATTTTGATTGCTAGTAAAGTCAATGCGAAGCGGGAAGCGGTAGAGAAGCAGGAAAACCCCAATGACTAACAACAAGTAAATCAGCAAATTAAAACGGTTAACGTTTTTAGTTTTAGAAAAGACCTCTTTTTTTTTCAGCATTTTAGTTCTCTTTGGTAAGTTGATTTTTAAGATTTTCATAAGTCAAGCGAAGAAAAATGAAAATAAGGGCTAGGAAAAAACCCAAATCACGCAAATCCAAGACCCCCTTGGAAATGCTTTTGAAATGTTTGTCGGAAGAGAAAAAAGCAACTACTTGCAAAAGGCTCTCGGGAAGGAAGTTAAAAAATTTATCAACTAAAAAAAAAGCCAAACAAATGAATAAGGAAATGATGAAAGCCACGATTTGATTTTTGGTCAACGAAGAACAATAAAGACCCACCGCCGCATAAGAAGTCGCTAAGAAAAAAGCTCCCACGAAACCCGTGAAAACAGGACCCCAATCAAGCGAACCCACCAAATCAACGGAGATAGCATAAGGAAAAATGAAAAACAGCATCGACAAAAGGAACAAACAAACTGCCAAAAACTTTCCAATGACAATCTCTTCCATCGTTATCGGCAAAGTAACTAACGTCTCAAAAGTTCCATTGCTCTTCTCTTCAGCAAAAACTCGCATGGTGACCGCGGGAACTATGAACGTGAAAATCCAAGGAAGCATGTTGAAATAAGAACGAAGCTCTGCTTGATTTTGTAAGAAAAAAACCGTCCAAAAAAATACCCCACTCACGATCAAATAAAAAGCCAAAACAATATAAGCGATCGGAGAATAATAATATTGGCTTATCTCTTTTTTAATTATCTCCCTAACAATGTTCCACCTCATTTGCTCTCTCCCTCTTCTTGCTTCTCCTTAGCCTCCCCTTCTAGCCGTTCCCCACTCGTTTGCTTGTTCTCTTCTTTGCTATCATCCTCTTTGGCGTCACCCTTTTTCGCGTCATCCTCTTCAACGTCATCCTCTTTGGCGGCATTTTCTTGGGAAGCCTCGTCATTCGCTAAAGCGTTACTAGTGAGCATCCTAAAGACACTTTCTAAAGTCTCATCTTCTTGATAAAAATTAATGATCTGCAGCTCGGTGTTTTTCAGCAAATCAAATATTTCACCCCTAATGTCTTCCTTGTCCTTATAAGTTATTTTTAATTTCACCGTTTGTTCTCTTTCCTCTTCAACATCGCTTACCGCTGGATTTCCTTTTAACTTTTGAACAAAGCCCTCTACTTGCTCTTTCAAATCGTTTTTGAACTCCACCACGACCACTTTCGCCCCACTAGTCATGCTTTTTAGCTCATCGGTTTTAGCGTCAGCAACGATTTTGCCGCTGTTGATGATGATGATTCTATCGCAAGTAACTTCCACTTCGCTAAGGATATGAGACGACAAAACAATCGTCTTAGTTTTGCCAATTTTTTTTATCAGCTCCCTTATCTCAATGATTTGATTAGGATCTAGCCCCGAAGTAGGCTCATCTAAAATCAATATCTCCGGATCGCCAATGAGGGCATGGGCGAGCCCCACCCTTTGCTTATAGCCTTTGGACAATTCACTGATGTTCTTAGCCACCACTTTTTTTAACCCGCAAAGCTCTAGCATTTCTTCGATGCGTTCTTGCTTGTTTTTCACTTGCCTTAGATTAGCAATGAGCAGCAGATAATCATAGACTAGCATGTCCCCGTACAAAGGGGCTGATTCCGGCAAGTAACCAATGGACTTTTTCGCCATTAAAAGATTTTCTTGAATAGAAGAACCGTTTATCTTAATTTCACCGGAAGTGGGAGCCAAATAACCACACAGAGTCCTAATGGTGGTCGTCTTGCCAGCTCCATTAGGTCCCAAGAGACCAACTATTTCGCTTTTGTCAATGTTGAAGGAAATGTTATCAACTGCTTTAAAATCTTTGTAATATTTCACGAGGTTGTCGACTTGAATCATGCTAGTATTTTAATATAAAACGCTTTTTTATGCTTTGAATTTTTGCTAAATCTTCAAAGGTGGCTTTTTAGCCTCCATTTTAGGAAAGTTATTCTCGAACATGCTAAAACGATATGCTTATCGCTATGCTCATCATATGCTCGCCATGCCGCTAACCATTAAAGCCCGCCTGAGCCTCGCCCTGTGCCACTCCTTAAACCTCCAATTGGCACTCAAAGCACTGCAGGGAAAACAAACTTTGAAGTAGTTCGGGCATGCAGAAAAACCTCCCCATTAAAGATTTTAGAGAATATTACATGAATATCGCTATGAGCGTTAGGCGAAAAGCGAACTGCATCGGGCGTAAAGTTGGAGCGGTTTTAGTGAAGGAGAATAGGATCATTTCCACGGGTTATAATGGCACTCCAGCCGGTTATGAAAATTGTTTGGAAGGTGGCTGCGTTCGCTGCAGCAAAAAACAAGAGTTCAAAGGAAGGCATTACGACATCTGCATATGCGTTCATGCCGAACAAAATGCTCTCATCACTGCTGCCAAGTTTGGAATTGCCACCCAAGGAGCCATCATTTTCTCAACCTTGCGACCTTGCTTCAACTGCACCAAGGAAATGCTTCAAGCTGGAGTGAAAGAAGTTTATTATCTGCATGAAATAGGCGAAATTCACGAAGATGAAGACATCCGCAACATGTACCAAGAAATTCAAAGCAAATTCTCCATCATCGAGCAAATCAAGCTAGCAGACGAAGATTTCGCTTGGGCTATGGGAAAGCAAAGTTAAACCACAGCTAACTTAGCCATCTTCGCTTATTGGAAGCGTTTTTTGGTTTTTTCGTTTGATTTTAAAATTCAACTCCGCAAGGTAAAAACAAAAGTGGCAGAAATAAAGGTTATTGTGGCATATTATCCCCGACCAAAAAATTTTATGGTATGCTTAATTCATGTCTTTTTCAATGATTTTCGAAAGAAAGCTAATCATGGGACATCGTCTCTACGAGGGCTTGTCTAAAAAATGCCAAGTCCCTCATGGGCATAACGAAATCATCAAAGTAGAAATCAAGGCAATCAGTGAAGAAACTCTCAACCACAAGGACAACATGATCGCCCCTTTTGAAAAAGTAAAAAAAAACTGGCACCAATTCATTGATGAACATTTGGATCATTCCCTGCAGCTCTCTTCCCGAGATCCTTTGCTAGATTATTTTAAGCAGAGAGAACCACATATCTTGGAGAAAATAGTTTTGCTACCGGGCGACCCGAGCACGGAAATGATGTGTGCCTGCTTGATGGCGAAGCTAGATTGTTTCCTCGCGGAAGAAACTCCCAACCTCTATTGCCATAAAATCGAAATCCAAGAAACTCCCACCAACCGAGTGAGTTTATCGGGAAAGGGAATCTACCGAAATCATTTGCCCCCCGATCCCGATCAGTCGTTTTGGTGGAATCAAACCAATTTCAACATCAACAACTTTAAAAAATTAGCCGCTAAAGAAAGTTAAACTCTTTATGGATTACTTTATAGAGTAATCCCCCGAGATGCTCAAAAATGCTAGGCATACTCATCTTGGGCGTAATGGCTAAAATAAAAGTTTTCCTTCATTAAATAATTCCTCACGTAATCGCGAACAGCCTGCTCTAAGTAGTCGTCTTTTCGAAGGTAAGTCAAGTCCCTCGTCCAGTTCATTTCTGCTTTGGTGAAATATTGATACCTAGGAATGAGCTCTTTTTCCATGGGAATGTAGCTCACTTTTGGACTAATTTCCATGGCTTTGAACACAGCCCCTGCCAGTTCATTAAAGCTATGAGCCTTCCCTGAGCCTAAGTTGTAAATGAAAAGTTCATCTTCAATGAGCCTCCTTTGATTCAAGAAAGGGTTTTCTTCAATGAAAGCTAAAGCCCGGCAAACGTCTTTGATGTAAACGAAATCTCTTTTTTGCTCCCCATCTTTTATTGCTGGCCGGTAAGAGCGAAACAGGCGAATGGTGCCCTCTTCTTTAGCTTGCTTAAACCCATGATAAACCACTGATGCCATCCTTCCTTTATGATATTCCTGAGGACCGAAGACGTTGAAAAATTTCACTCCAGCTAAAATCAGGGGGGAATCTCGTTTGATTTTTTCTCGCCAAAGGCCCAAATGATCGAACACCCATTTATCGAAGAGTTGTTTGGAAAAGCCGTATTGGTTGATCGGGGCGAGCCTATCGAGGGCCTTATTTTCGGAAAAGCAAGTTTCTTCATTGCCATAAGTGGCGGCTGAGGAAGCGTAAATGAAGTTGACATTTTTCTCCAAAGCTAACTCAAATAACTTCTTGGAGAAAAGAAAGTTGTTGCGATATAAAAAATCCATGTCCACCTCTCTAGTGTCAGAACAAGCCCCCAGATGATAAATGGTTTTCACTGGTTTTTTTGCTAAGTAATTAAAAACTTCATCTGGATCAACGATGTCCTTAACCAGCAAGTCCCTAATGTTCTTCCACTTATCTCCCTTTCTAAATCGATCGCAAATGACGATGTCTTTTCTCCCTAGCTTATTGAAATGATAAACTAAAGCACTTCCAATAAAGCCTAATCCACCAGTGATGAGTATTGTTTTTTCCATTGCGTCTAATTAATAATTAAAGTTATTTTGGTTTTTAGAGTTCTGCAAAAATTCTCCATAGACGATAACGTTTTTTTTGAATCTTTTTTCCGGCATCGTTTTCAAAGTTAAAAAAAAAACCCTACCATCCTCTCCGGAAGCAATGATTTCTAAATCACCGTCGCCATTAACATCAGCCACCAAAGGAGTAGCCGTGAATTTGCTTTCCACAATGAAAGGAGAAAAAAATAATTTTTTAGCCAAGCCATCCATTAACATTATTTTTCCATTGCGACTAACTAAAATCAAATCTTGATGGCCATCGAAATTCAAATCCAGCACCACCGGGCTGCTCAAAAAAGAATCGTCTTTGAGTTGGTAAATTTTTTCAACTTCCATTCGCTCAAAGTCGCTATAATCAAGGTAATAAACATTGCCGGTCCGGCTAGTCAAAACTATTTTACTCACTTCATCAAGAGATGAATAAACTAAGTTAGGCGTGCTCACAAAACCATCGCTTATTTTCCCCGCCTTAAACACTTCACCAGTTAAACTCAAAAATAAATAATCCCCCCGAAGTGAAATGACGAAAACCAACACCTCATCAGCCCCCCGCAAAAGCAGCGGAGTCGCTTTTATAGGTTCCGCCAAACGATGATGCCAGTTTAAAAAACCAGTTCCCATATCAAAAAAACCAATCTCCCCCTCCTCACTCGCAATCACCACTCCCAAATCATTTCCTTCGCCCACAATGACCGGGGAGGGCAATAGCGTTCCTGCTTGGAGTGGAGAGGATTTGTTTTCCCAGAAGACTTGCCCATATCTAACGTCGAAAGCCCAGATGCTTCCCTTAGTCCCAGTCATTAAAACAATTCCCTTGCTCTCATCATAAAAAGCAAACCCAGCCTTGCTCCAGATGGGCTCATTAAAAAACTCTTCCCTAGAGTCGTATAAGTAATTACCCGTTTCATCCAATAAATAAAAATCTCCCTCGCTGCTAGTTACTAAAACTTGTTCTCGGTCGCTTTGAGGATTTATTTTCACTTTGCTAAGCGGTGACAAAACCCCACTGCTCAAGTTAAAAGTAAAAAGCATCTCGCGATTAGCCGCTTCCAAGGCAGAAACTTGCCCTTTTAAGTCCGCCAACACCACATCCACTAATTCATTTTGATTAACGTCAAGCAACACCGGCGTAGCAATGATGGAATGGGTCGTTTGCCAGACGTAATATTCGTTTAAAGATCGCAGCACAATCCCCCTCTCTTCTCTACTGAAGAAATAATAGGACCAAGCGAACAACAAAAAAATTCCCCCCAAGGCGAACCAATAGCTTTTCACTTTAATGGTTAACTTTTTTTTCTTGGGAGTTTTCTTATTGGAAAACATCTCCTCTATCTTGCGATTGATATACCTCCTAGAACGCTTCTCTTTCATTTAAAATTCCCTGAACATGCAAATGAATGGGAGTAAAACTTACTCAATTGGCTTTTTACTTAGTTTAAGCAAAGTAAAAACCGGCACTCCGCTCGCCACCGTGAAAATGGAAGCACCGAGTTCAATATTTACCCTTTCGCTGCTATCAACACAGCCCTCGCATTCAGCCACTTGACCCCGAATAACAAAGCCCTCTATCTCCCTTTCGCCAAGAGGAGTATCTTCGCCAAAAAAAGCAATCGGTTGTAAGGTTAAGAAATAATTGATCGTCACCGTTACTTCCTCCCGATCGAAATTATCCCCAAGCCTAGCGAAATAAGTTGAAGTGCTGTAGAGAAACCCTTCCCCTTCAACCAATACTTCGGGAGTTATAGCACTGCAACTTATAAAAATCAAAAAAAAAGCCCCTAAAACTTTTTTCCTAAAGAAGTCCATCAACGCCTCAATCCAATGGTATTATACTATCAAATGGCGAAAAAAAGAATGGCGAAAAAAAGTTCCTCAATCGTAAAATGAAAAAAACCTGCTCATGAAGCTAAACGAGTTTGAAAGAAAACTACTTAAAAATTTCAATAAAATAAACCGCCCCCAAATCAAAAAAATCCTAACCAACATCATAGAAAAAAAAAACGTCCTACATGAAATCATCACCAGCGTTCCCGTGGGAATAATCTTACTGGACAAGGAAAACAAAGTCGTTTTTCTAAACGATCACGGCGAGAAGTACTTGAAGAACACTAAAATGCATTTGAACAAAAAGTTATTGGATTTGATTAAAAACCATGAACTCAAAACTTTGCTGTCCCTTGAATTAGCAAGTTTAGAAAAAAATAAAAAAAACTCTTTTAAAGAAATCAATCTCTTTGAATTCGTCTCTAGGGATCTCGGGATTTGGATCTACAAAACCGAAGAAAAAACTTCCGGTGAAGAAACTCCTCCGCCTAGAAAAGTCATTTTCATCACCGACTTAACCAATTGGAAAAACCAAGCGCTAGAGGAAAGGCAAAAAGAATCCATTAATTCGCTAAACACTTTAACCGCCGGCATCGCTCATGAAATCAAGAACCCCCTAGGAGCTTTGGATCTCCACTTGCAGCTAGTCAATCGCTTCGTTAACAAGCATTCCATAGAAAACAAAAGCGAACTGCAGGAAAACTTAAGCATCATTCAAGAAGAAATCAAACGCTTAGATTCCATTATCAATGACTTTCTTTATTCCTTTAGACCAATAGCCGCTATCAAAAAGCCCTGTTATTTAGAGGACATCGTTGAGGAAACCGTGGCTTTGCTAGAAATTGAAATGAAAGAGAAAAACATCAATTTACAAAAAAAATTCTCTCCCGTCAAAAAGCTTTTCTTATTCGATAAAAACCAAATCAAGCAACTCATCATCAATTTAATAAAAAATAGTTTAGCCGCCATTTTAGAGAGACAAGACCTAGAGAGAGGCGTCATTAAAATCTTCACTCAAAACAGAAAAGATAAGTTAGTCCTAATCATTCAAGACAATGGCATCGGAATACCTAAAAACCAAATCGTTGATATTTTTAAACCCTTTCATACCACTAAAAAAATGGGCACGGGACTAGGGTTATCGATTGTTTCTAGGATTGTGCGAGAACATAACGGAGAAATCATTCTCAACTCAAATTATAAAAAGGGAACGGAAATCATAATAGAATTCAACAAAAACATTCCCTACCTAGCCTACAGCGATTAAGTAACTTAGAGAAATGCATTTAGTATTTGACATCGGCAACACCAACATCGTTTGCGGAGTTTTCAACGCCACCAAAAAAGATTACGAAATAAAAAAAAATTTCCGCTTAGTCACTCCTCAATCAACCACAACCGACGAATTAGCTTTTAACGTGATTAACTTACTCAAGCAAAACGGCATTGAAAAAAACCAAATCAAGTCGGGAATCTTTTGCTCCGTCGTCCCCAACTTAAACCACAACATCACTAAAATGATGAACCTTTATTTCGACATTGACATCAAACAAGTCACTTTTAAGCTTTTCAATGACTTTCATATCCATTACCAAGACAATGAAGATCTGGGAATAGATCGCTTGATCAACATGAAAAGCGGAGCCGCTCTAGGGCAGCTACCTTTAATCATCGTTGATTTAGGCACTGCCACCACCGTGGACGTGCTGGATCTGGCAAAAAGATATTTGGGAGGCATGATCATCCCCGGGATAGCCATCTCCTTAGACGCCCTAGTCGGGAAAACCAGCCGCCTCCCCAATGTCGAACTGCAGTACCCAGAAAAGTTATTAGGCAAATCCACGAAAGAATGCATGCAGAATGGCATTTACTTCTCCAATGCTTTGGGCTTGGAAAACATCATCTTGGAAATAAGCAAAAAATATTTTCCAAAATCCTCTCCCCAAGTGATTTTAACCGGCGGACTAGCCAAATTCATCGCCTCAAATTTCAAAACTAAAATAGAAATCATTCCAGAACTCACTTTAAAAGGACTAAAAATGATTTTAGATGAGATCGATTAAACCATGTTCAAAGGCATCATTGAAGAGGTGGGAGTGGTTCAAAAAAGCACAACCCAAGCGGGCGGAAAGACGTTTTTCATTGCCTCCTCGTTAGCCCGCAAGGCAGAGATGGGCAACTCCATCAGCATCAATGGCGTCTGCACCACCGTGGTAGCGAAAGAGTCGGGGCAATTTTCTTTCTATGCTTCTCCAGAAACCCTAGCCCTAACTAACCTAAGCGATTTAAAGGAAGGCGACAAAGTGAATTTAGAAAAAGCCCTTGTCATAGGAGAGACCATGGATGGCCATTTCGTCACTGGGCATGTGGATAAGAAAATAAAAGCGATCCAAGTAGAAAAAAAACCGGCGAGCGTCATTTTTAGTTTTGCCGTAGAAAAAAGCGACCTAGTTTATTTAATCCCCAAAGGTTCAGTGGCTATCAACGGGATTTCCTTAACCGTTTATCGCATTGAAAAAAATTCCGAGAAAAGTTCTGAAAAAAATTCGTTCCAAGTGATGATCATTCCCTACACCTATGAAAACACCAACTTAAACCTCCTGAAGACAGGCGGATGGGCGAACGTTGAGTTCGACAGCCTCGGCAAATATTTAAAAAACTTCTACGACCACTCTAGGGAAAACCAGCCCTAAAAAAACAAACTCATGAAACTAGACTCTTATCATTCCCCTAGTTCCCCTAGACCCTATAGACCATGCCTCTAACCACGCTACCCCTCGTAGGCTTTGTCTTTTATCCTTTTTTTAAAGGAAGAAAAGACGCTCTCAAGACATTTATCTTGAGTTCTATTTTTCAAATTTACTTTTTGCTATCTAACTATGTCCTTTTCCTGCTCCTAGAAGTACTCCCCTATTTATTAGAAAAACCCATCGAAGTAGTTTTTTACGCTAACCACGCCTTCATCACTTTTTGCTTTCTCTATTTGAACTACCTCATCAAAGCAGATAAGCTAAACTCTTTCTACCGCCGGCGTAAATACTTGAGTCGATTCGCTAAAATACTAGCCTAGCAAGCACTACCGAAAGAAACTAGCGGTTCATGACCCTCACGATATCGTTGTAATTAACGTAAACCATGAGAAAAACCAACAGCAGGAAACCCAACAAATGCATGGTCTTTAAAACGTTTTCTGGAACTGGTTTCTTTCTAATGATCTCATACATGGTGAAAACGGCATGCCCCCCATCTAGGGCTGGAATGGGGAGAAGGTTTAGAACGGCGATGGAAATGCTGATCTTAGCGAACAAAAGGATGAAATACGCCCACCCTTTGACTTCTTGAATGATGTAGGAAGTTTCGAAAATGGCGATCGGTCCCCCGACTAGTTCTAAAGGAACGTCCCTAGAAAAAAGCCTTTTCAAAAAAATTAAAGTAGTATTGAACTCTTTATAAGCCAGCGGAATAGCGTTAGCAAAAGCCTCCATCAAATCGTATTGAATGATTTTACCTTTGTCCTTGAAATCAAACAAATAGCCTTTTTCTTGAAACCCTAAGCTTTCATCGCTGTAAGCGAAACTGACTTCGTTGCCACTCCTGAGGAGAGCGACTTCGTTAAGCCCATTTTTTTTCTCGAGCGACAATACCTTATCTCCGACTCGAATCCCGGGAACAATTTTAGCCATTTTATCGCTAATGAAACTCACTTCTCTAAAATTGTTCTCTTCTAAAGGACTGATTCCGATGAAATACCTTTCGCTCGCTCTGTCATAAACGGGATCGACCAGCAAGTTCAATTCTTTTTCGCCTCTAGCAACTTTAATGGGAATGGTGAAATCCCCCCCAGCAGGCGAATCGCTTTGAGCAGATTGGTTTTTATTAAGCGCAGCAATCACTTCCGACCACCCCTTCACTTCCTCATCGTTCACAGCTAAAATAACGTCGCCGTCTTTTAAGCCTGCTTTTTGAGCAGGGAAATTTTCGATTACTTTAACTTTAGGAGTAAAATAAAAACCACTTTCCTTTTCTTGGATTTCGCCAATGGTAACATCGTTAATCGTTTTAAGGTTGTTTTGATCATTTAAAAAAGTTATATCAATCTTCTCCCCCGGATTATCTCGAATGATTTCCACCATCCCCGCTAAAGTGGTTTTACTCAGGTTATCTCTTACTAAAGTAATTTTTCTAATCTCATTACCAACCCTGAGGCCATCTTCATACAATGGGCTGTCTTTCGCTAAAATACCGACGCTAGGCACTCGGTAAGGAGTGATGCCAATCTGCCTGATGGGAGAGTTGGAATCGCTGTTTTTTTCAGCTTTTATCGCTATGACTTTCTCTTCTTGCCCCCGAACAACGGTGAGAGCTAAAGCCTCATCCGCTTTCGATAAAGCAATTTCACTCACGATGTCCTCAAAGGCTTCCGTCTCCACGTCGTTAACTTTAATAATTTCATCGCCAACCACAAGCCCACTCTTAGCCGCAGGTGAGTTAGGCAAGACGCTTCCTATTTTATTGCTGAGGAAAGGAACTCCAATGTTGTAGGCTAAGGCAATGAGAAAATAAGCCAAGACGAAATTCATAACCACTCCCGCTAAAATAACCACCATCCTCTTCCAAGGCGATTTTGCCAAGTAATGATCGTCGGAAAGTTCCTTCTCATAAGTTTGTTTCGTGGGAAGGTCTTCTTGGCCTTTCATTCTCACATACCCCCCCAAGGGAATCAACGAGATGATGAAGTCAGTCCCTTGCTTATCGGTGTACAGAGTGAACACTCGAGGACCTATGCCGATGGAAAAAGTGATGACCTTTACCCCAGCCCAGCGAGCCGCCAAAAAATGCCCTAGCTCGTGAACGAAAATGATTAAAGTTAATCCTAATATTATGTATAAAAACGTCATGCTATAAACCTTTTAATGTTATTAATTCACGTGAGTTAAAAATATAAAATGATTTCGCTAGAAAATCAATTTCTTTAACTAACCATCCTTTTTTCTCGGTAATAATACACCAACCACCTAATGATAAAATAACTCAAGAAAGCCGCGACGATCCCAGCCACGAAGCACCCCAGCAAAAAAACGAAAATGGCATTCGTTCCTATGCTGACCAAGTCGTTGAAATTCGGATCCTCAAGGACTTCCTTTATCCGGCTAAGGGGCACGTTGTTCCCAATGAACCGGCCCAGCAGCAAGTTACCCACGTAATAGTTGAAGAAATAAATCGGGAAAAAAGTGAAGGGATTGCTAACGAAGACTCCTAATATCCCCGAAATTTTATTGTAATTAAAAGCAAGGCAAACCGCTAGGACTAAAATTATTTGAAGGCCAACGAAAGGCGAGAAGGCAATGAGAACTCCCCAAGCAAACCCCATGCTAATGGAATGAGCGGAGACACTTCGCTTTTTAATCGCTTTCTTAAAATTCATCCTAAAAAATCTTCTATATTTTTTAATCATTTTTACAACTTTAGCGAAAACACTTTCGACACTCCCTGTTCCATGCTAACTCCATACATGTAATCAACGATGTCCATGGTTTTTTGATTATGAGAAATCAATAAAATTTGCGATTTCTTCTTGATCTCAGCCAATAAATTCATCAGTTTTTCCAAATTCCTGTTGTCCAGAGCTGCGTCGATCTCATCCAACAAACAAATGGGCGAGGGATTGTTTAAAAACAAAGCAACCATAACCGCAAGGGAAATGAGGCTCTTCTCCCCCCCCGAGAAAAGGGATATTTTTTGAAGTTTCTTACCCGGTAGTTCAACTTCAATTTTCACGTCGCTGTTTAAAGGATCTCGCGAGTCTTCCAATTCAATTCTTCCCCTGCCCCCGTTAAACAACTTTTTAATGACGTCGTTGAAATGACCACTCGTCTTAGCTAAGGCATCTAAAAAAATTTTTTGAGTCTTTTCCTGCAATTTCGCTGAAACTTTTTCCAAATTTAAAATGGATTTTTCAATGTCCGACTTTTGCTCGCTAAGCTCAGTGGTTTCGTTTAGCATTTCATCGTATTCCACTTTAGCAATCAAGTTAACTTTTCCTAGGCTGTCCATCGCTTTCTTGATTTGGGCCATTTTTTCTTTTACTGCCCCCACGTTCGCTAGCTCACGAGGTGGTATTTCAGCTAAGTTCAAATCAAGCTGATAACTCAGTTTCTCCGCTAAGCTCAGTTTCTCTTTTTCCGTTATTCTCTGCTCAATTTCAACTTTATTTTTCCTATCTCCCAAAAGAGATATTTCTTGGCTGAGCTTACGGAGTTGCTGCTCCATGACACTTTTCTTTAAGATTTCTTTTTCTTGGTTTTTAGAAAACTGCTTAGAGTGAATTTTAATTTCTTTAAGCTCCTTGCTTAATTCTAACAGATGTTCTTGTTTTTTTTGCTTTTCTTTGGAGAAATATTTTTTTTTGCTGACTAAGTTTTCCTTGCTCTGCATGGTGGTTTTGTGGTAATTTTCTAAACTAAGGAGCTGCTGTCCTTTCAATTCGTTTTCTTGGACGATTATCTTCAAGTTTTCGTCCATCCTCACTTTGTTTATTTCAATGTCGTTCATCGCAAAGTTAATCTCATCGATTTGATGCTTGTTCTCCTCCATTTTTTCCGTCAAACCAAGGCTCTCTTTTTCCAAGCGATTCATCTGCAGAGAAACTTTCTGCCTGCTTTTTTCAATTTCGCTTTTTTGAAAATAAGTTCCCGTGGTCGAAAAGAAAAAAGCGTATAAGAGATTTTCGCTTTCAAAAAAAACGTTGAAAATGTCGTGATAGCGCTGGAATTCGCTCTGCAGTTCGGCAATGTTGTGGTTGGTTATGTTTTCATGAAGTTTTTTCTCCGCTTGATTCAAGAGGTTGATGTTCTTCAAATAATCTTTAGCTTCTAGTTGCTTTTTAAGTCCATCTATTTCGTTGATGAGTTTTTGATTGATTTCCTTTTCCGCAAGGGCAACTTTGTCTAGGTTCTTCTTCTCCAGAGCCATTTTAGCCGCCAATTTACTTTTTCTATCGGCAAAATTAGCGTTCACCTCTTGCAAAAGTCCTTTTTTCTCTTGAAATTCCCCTAGTTTTTTCTTGAATTTTATGATTTTTTCCTCTTCTTTGAGGATTTGCTTCTTATTGCTAACAATGATCTGCTGAATCTCCCTTTGATCTTTTTGAAATTGTTGAGAATTTTTCTCTTGGTTGGAGAAATCGCTTTCAAGTTCTTTCAAGTTATCGTCAAGGTAATTCATTTCGAAGCGATTAGAGTTAATTTTTTCCTCCATTTGAATTATTTTTTTATCTATTTTGTTTTTAGCTTCCTCATTGCTCTCGAGAGCCTGCTTCAGCGTGTGAAAAATAGCGTTTTTGCTTTCTAACTCCCTCTCTTTGGCGCTTATTTTTTCATTCAGTTGGCGAAATTGTTCATCGCTTTGCTTTGCTTGCTCCGTTAAAAGAAAAAGTTGATGAGAAAATATTTTTCTATGATTTTCTTTCAATTTTTCCTCCAAATGAAAAAATTCTTCGCTTTTTTTAGCTTGAGTTTTGAGTTGCTCTTGCTGACGGAGTTTTATTTTGAGAATGTCGTTCACTCTAGTCAAGTTCTCTTTCGTCTGCCTAATTTTCAATTCATATTCTTTTTTTTTGAACCTATAACCCGACAAAGAGGCACTCTCTTCAAATAACTTTCTCCTATTGTCTAGCTTATTGGAGAGTACCCTCTCTATTTTCCCTTGCTCTATCACAGAATAGTTAGATTTCCCAATCCCCGTATTGCTCAAAAGTTCAAAAACGTCTTTTAAACGACAAGGCTGGTTATTAATGAAATTCTCCGTCTCCCCCGAACGATAAACTCGCCGCAGCAAAGACACTTCCGTATAATTCGTCGGTAAAACTTTGTTTTGATTGTCGAAAACGATTTCCACTTCGCAAAAGTTGTTCGGCTTGAAATGTTTCGACCCGCCAAAAATCAAATCATCTATTTTCGCCCCCCGCAGCTCCGACATTTTTTGCTCTCCCCACACCCACTTGAAGGCATCAACCACGTTGCTTTTACCACAGCCATTAGGACCAACGATAGCCCCCAGTCCCGAATTGAATTTAAAAAAAGTTTTATCTTTGAAACCTTTAAAACCATTTAATTTCAAACTTTTAAGGAACAAATGAACGCCTTTAAACTAACTTACTCAAATGATAACTAAAGTTACTAGAATTTTTTGATTTCGCTAAAAAACTTCTTCCCAGCCCCATTTTGAACCAAGTTGGTAACCTAACCCCCATCAGTCCCGAACTATAGTCCCGAGATGCATTCCCCGATCCAGCCGCAAAATAACCTGATCTCTAAGCAAATCGCTGCTAAATCCCCTGCTAAACTCGCTCCTATAAAGCCATTCAAATTATATCATTAATCCAACTCGTCCCAATCCAACTCGTCCCCTAATTCGTCTCCAGAGCGATTCAAATGGTTTCCACACCGTGCCTTACCTCGTGCATTACCTTGTGCATTACAAAAAGGCAACTAGAAAAATCAAGCAAAAAGATCAACCAAAGTGGAGCAGTTTAGAGAGCACCCTGGTACAGTCCCCGAGGAGGATAATTTTTTTCATTGGAAAAGCGAATCGCCCATAGCAAATCTTGAAATGGAGGACGAGCAAAAGGCATGGTCTGGACTTGCCCGTAATACAAAGTCTTGTCGGGCTTGATCAAAAACATCCCCGGTTCATTGAAATAATCTGGTTCAACGACCCCGATAGACGTTTTTCCTCTTCCCGAGGAAATATAGAGCCCCCATTCCCGAGCGATTTTCAAATCCAACTGATAACCAAAATGAACTGCCGGAACATCCACTTTAGCAGCAAATTCCTCCGCTCTCTCTTTCTCATCAGCAGAAACTGCATAAATAGTAACTCCATTCTTAGCGTAATCATCCATCAAATTTTTTAACTCCTGCAAATGAGAAATGCAGAAACGACAATGAAGACCCCGATAAAAAACCACCAAATCAAATTTTTCCGGCGAAGTTTTCTCTAAATCAAACTCCCCTCCTTTTAAAAGCGGAAAACGCAGATTGGGAACTCGCTGGCTAGGTTTTAACATTGAAAAACTCCTTCAAAAACTTTTTTGAACTGATTGTAACATGAAGAGTTTCCTTTCGAAGCGTTTTGAAAAAAAACCATCAACCCACTTCATGAAAATAAGTTTTAATGCTTGGCGAACTTTCTTGAAAAACCACTCAACTTCACTTTTTTCAACTTTTCCCGCTCCACCACCAGAGCAAGCATGGTCCTACGCCGCAACAGGTCCTCCTCTTGAACGACCATTTCGTTTTTGAGTTGATACTTTATCTCCCCTACGCTAAACCCACTCCCGGGAACGATTTCCTTTAAAAAGGGCTTCTCTCTTCGAATCGCGCGCAAAACCAACCCCGCCTCACTTCGATACCTACGCCAAAGTCGCTCCACCCAGAGGGAAATTTCTTCCTCAGCCAAACCTTTATTTTTGCTCGCTAAAACGAACTCTTGGGAAAAATTCGCCTTTTGTTCCTTGTCGGGCAGCACCAGCCAAGGTTTTAAAGACCCTTGAGCAGGTTTTGGGCTTGATTTTACCGCCGATTTTACCGCCGACTTTACCCACAGGGCTAAAATTTTTTCAGTGATCTCTTCGGCGATGTTGAGCGTATCGGTTAATTTCCCCCCAAAAATGGAGAAATATTTCCTCTCGTCCACCTCTATGGAGTGCTTTCTCGATAAGTTAAACCAACTCTGCCCCCTCTCTTCAGGATTAGCTTTTTCTCCGGCAGATCCTCCTTGGTTGGAAATTTCTCGCACCAGTGGTCTAACCCCCGCCCTAGTGGCAATAACGTCTTTCATGGTGAGTGGTTTCTTGAGTTTGACGAAGTTATTAACGTTACTTAAAATGAAAGAGATATCTTCCTTAGTCGCTTTAGCTTCTGGAGTGGAGACTACCTCGTCCGTTGTTCCTATGCAGGTGCGTCCCCCCATGGGAATGGCAAAAAACAAGCGATTGTCGCTAGAGAAAAAAGTCAAAACTTTTTCTTCATGGAAAAGTTTTTTAACCACGACGTGGACTCCCTTGCTAAAAAGGTGCTGATGCTTGGTTTTGATTTTGTTTTTTAAATTGATTTCGTCCACTCTCGCTCCCCCCGCATTCACGAACGCTTTCGTCTTAACTTTAAAACGACGCTGGCTCACTTTATCCAAAACCGACAATTCCCAATACCCTCCCTCACCATTAGATCCTTGAGGTTGCGAATGTTGAGGCTGCGAATATTGAGGCTGTAAATATTGAGGCTGCACATAGGTAGCTTTTTCCAAAAGGACGTAATTAGCCACCACAGCTCCCTTCCTGTGAGCTTGTTTAACGAAATCAAAAACGAACCTCGCATCGTTTTCCGGCAAATAAGCATCGGAGTATTCGAAAATGCCATCCAAGTTCTCTTGCTTCAAACCCAGCTTCAAAGCACCGGGGAGGCGGTATTTTTTAGGAGGCGAAGTAGCCCGCCCGCCCCATAACCAATAAAACCAAGTTCCAAAATACAGCTTAAGCAAAGAATGCTTCGCTTTCTTCTCATGAGGAGAGTAAAAACGAATCTCCTTAACGGAATCAGGGAAATATTTTAACAAACGATTCCTCGCTTGGCAAAGTTTTCTAACCAAACCAAATTCAAAATTCTCTAAATACTTAATCCCGCCCCAAATCAAGTTAGATGATTCCTGACTAGTCCCACTAGCAAAATCGTTTCTATCAATTAATCCCACTTTAAAGCCTTGCGCCGCCAAGCAAGCGAGCGTGCTAGCCCCGCTACTCCCCCCTCCAACGATGAAGACATCGAAAAACGTTTTCGGCAACTTCTTTAAATTGCTAAGTCGGTTCATTTATTGCAGTCCGTCAATTGCCCACCTAAAACGCTCTCAAACACTCTCAAACACTAAGGGGCTCTCCAGCAGGAGGATAAATAAAAATGAAACTCGCCTCCCCCTTTTTCATCCCCCCCGCTTTAAAAGTTATTTCATTTTTCCCAGCCAAGACCATCGCTAAGTCGTCTTTCTCGAAAGAAAGTGGCTTTTCAAGGGAAAATTTCTCCTTTCCGCTAGCTCCGTTTCCGCTAGCTTCGTTTCCACTAGCTTCGTTTTCGCTAACCATGAGCCTTCCCTCTAAAACAAAACAAGCCATGAAGGAATGAGTAACTTTTTTAACGATAACCTCTCCCGCTTTCAAGGATTTCCGCTCCAACTCAAAATAAGGAGATTGAAACCGAGTGAATTTTTTTTTAATTATTTTCTTATTAGACGAGCCATAGTCAATAGCCTCTAGGCCTTCTTGTAGATGCAGCTCTCGCCCCCTACCATAATCATACAGGCGGTAAGTTATATCGCTATTTTGCTGAACTTCCAACAAAGTTATTCCCGAACCAATGGCATGAACAGTCCCCGCCGGCAAGTAAATTAAGTCCCCCGCTTCTACCTTGACTCTCTGCATGATTTCTTCTAAAGAATTGTCTTCAATGTGTTTCTTCACTTCCCCAAGAGCAACTTTTTTCTTGAAATTCAAATGAACAAAGCTCTCTTCAGCTGCTTCCAAAATGTACCAGCATTCGCTTTTGCCTAGACTCCCCTTTAATTCAGCCCTCTGATCATCCGGATGAACTTGTAGGGACAATGGGCTGTCGGCTCTAATCGTTTTAATGAGCAGGGGAAAGCGTTTGATTTGCTCTGGACCATAGCCTGCTTTGAGCAAATGTTCGCTCAACAAAGCGTTCACCCTCTCCCCCTTCTCGTCATTAGCGACGAAGCTACCTTTGCCCTGAAAACAAGACAAATGCCATTTTTCCCAACCCCATATCTTACTTAGGAAAATGGGAGTTAAACTTAGGATGGTTTTAGGCAAAAGATGTCACTTGCTTAAAATATTGAGGAGTTCATCACCAAAATAAAGCGAACTTTCATAATAAGCCGTTTCAAAGTTCAAAACCGATAGGATGTTATCAATGAGATGAAAATAAATGGAGAGGTTTTTCTTCTGCAGCGAAACCCGAGAGCGAAAAAAATACTTTTTGTCGGGCTTGATGGCACTGATGGGAAGGAGTTGAATGTCCCTTAAATAGTTGATGTTATTTTTAAGTTGAGTTATGTTGCCTATTTTTTTAATGGCGCTATCGGAATGAACGAAATACTCCCTAGACCAGATATCGTAATCAATGACCCTAACTATTTTCAAATTCACTATTTTTTTATCGAAAAAGAACAAAAACTTCTCATAGAAGTCAATGTAATACGTTATGGTGATGGGAATCTTAAGACGCAGAGCCTCTATGACGGCGGGAGAGAGCAAGCTTTTGTTGGACTGAGTGTTGATAAACAAGTAATCATCTTTCAAATAAATTTTCCTAGGCAGGTCTAGCTTCAACTGAGCAAGGGCAAGGACCAAAGTTAAACTAAAAACGATGATTAGCTTATTTGACACTCGATAAAAATTTTTTAAAAAGTTGGTTCTTCTCTTTGTTGCGATAAACTTTAGCCGTCTCCCCAAAAGAAACTATCTTCCCCCCATGCAGAAACATGGTTTTATTGGAAACTTCTTTGGAAAAATTGATTTCATGGGAGACAATGAGCATGGTCAGTTGCTCTTGGGCTAAATTTTTTATCACTTTCAAAACTTCTTGAACCAACTCAGGATCTAAAGCCGATGTGGGCTCATCAAAAAGGATCATCTCCGGGTCCATAGCCAGAGCCCTAGCGATAGCGATCCTCTGCTTTTGCCCCCCAGAGAGTTGGGAAGGATAATGGTCCTTATGCCCCGAGAGGCCCACTTTTTCCAAGAGATAGTTGGCTTTTTCAGCGACTTCCAGTTTAGGTTTTTTAAGCACTTTCAGGGGAGCTTCAACAATGTTCTCATAAACCGTTAAATGCGACCAAAGGTTAAAATGCTGAAAAACCATGGTGACTTTTTTTCTAATTTGATTTATTTGCTTAAAATTGATTTTGTTCTTTTTGTTGGAGAAAAATTCAATAGTTTCGTTTTTTAAACTTATTTTACCTTCCGAGGGAGTTTCCAAAAAATTAATGCAGCGCAGGAGAGTGCTCTTACCAGAGCCACTAGGACCAATGATGGAAATGACGTCCCCCCTTTGAGCAGTAAAACTAACGTCCTCTAAGACCAAGTCTTGCTTGAACTTTTTAGATAAACTTTCAACCTTTAACAGTTCCATACCAGTTCCATTCATTACCTACCACTTACTATCTACCAGTGATTTGCTGCCACTAATTTGCTACCAGTGATCTCCGGGGAGCAAAAATGCACGGCAAAACCACCCCGCAGAGTTATTCTAGCATAAAAAAAATGCTTTAGAGGAATAAAACGAGAACTATCGCTTAGAAAATTGGAAACTTTTGCGAGCTTTTTTATGACCAAAGAGCTTTCTCTGCACTTTACGAGGGTCTCTAGTGAGGAGTTTAAACCTCTTCAAAGGAACTCTAAACTTCTCGTTTAGACTCCTCAAATACTTAGCAATGCTAAACCTAAGGGCCTCGGCTTGACCAGTTTTGCCACCGCCACTTAGCCTAGCCACGATGTCCCACTTCCCTTTTTGTTCAGTGATGACCAAGGGGCTCAAAATCCTTTCCACCAAGGCATCCCTGTTGAAGTACTCTTTCAAGGACTTACCATTGACGACGACCTTACCACTACCGACTCTTAGTTGAATGCGAGCAACGGCCGTTTTTCTCTTGCCCGCTATAACGGTTTTGTTCTTCTTTTTAAGCAATTTCAATCCTAACGAGTTTCTGTGCTTTTTGCTTGTGATTGTCATCCGCATAAACATACAAATGCGAAAACTGCTTCCTACCTAGCTTGGTCTTGGGCAGCATGCCTTTAACGGCTTTTTCAACGATGAAACTAGGTTTCTTTTCCAGCAAATATTTATAACTCCTCTCCCTAAGGTGACCAATGTAGCCCGTGTGATAATAATATTTCTTCTGTTCCAGTTTTTTGCCAGTGAGCTTCACTTTGCCGGCGTTTATCACCACTACGTTATCCCCGTCGTCCATGTGCTTCGTGTAAGTAGTTTTATGCTTCCCCATTAGGATGCGAGTGATTTTAGAGGCTAGCCGGCCCAGAACCATGCCACTAGCGTCGATTAAGAACCACTTCTTTTCAATAGAAAATTTAGATACGCTGGATGTCTTCATTGTCAACTTTCCTAAATTGTATCATGAATCTTTTTTTTAAGGCAACTTTTAACGATATAAACGATGATGAAACCAAATTTTCGCTCAGAGTATCGCTCAGGGTCTTGTTCGGGGCTTTGCTCAGGTTCTCTCATTGCCATGTTTTCGGCTCTCAGGGTTGAAAAGTTTTAAAGTAGTTTATGCTAATTATTTTGAAAATCACTTTTAAAAACCATGGCTAGGTAAAAAATATTTTATAATTTAAGGGAGTTATATTGGGTTAAATAAGTTTATTATGCATAACAAAAAAGGTTTATACGATCCTCAATTGGAACACGACGCTTGCGGGTTTGGGTTCGTCTGCAATGTCTTGGGCGAGAGATCCCATAAAATAATTGAGCAGGGACTAAAAGTATTAAAAAATTTAGATCATCGCGGCGCTGTGGGGAGCGAACCAAACTCTGGCGATGGAGCGGGGATACTCGTTCACCTGCCCCACGATTTTTTCACAAGAGAATTAAAAGAAAAGAAAATTAATCTACCTCAGCCGGGAGCCTACGCAGTAGGGCAGTTTTTCTTCCCCAAAAATGAACGAAGCCGTTTAGCGATCAAAGCAGAAGTGAAGCAAGAGTTCAAAAAAAACGGCTTAAAAATCATCACTTGGAGAGAAGTTCCCACCTGCAGCGAAGGATTGGGGAAAACTGCTTTGAACGGAGAACCAAAAATTGAGCAAATTTTCGTTGAAAATAACTTTTCTAGGGAGAGTGAATTTGAACAAAAGCTTTACTTCGTTAGAAAAATACTTGAAAAGAAGATCGCTCTTTCCAGTCTTGCGGACAAAAACGATTTTTTCATGGCTTCGCTCTCGAGCAGAACTATCGTTTACAAGGGACAGCTAACCACTTCCCAGTTAGACGCTTATTTTTTAGATTTACAGGATAAACTTTTCCATTCAGCCTTTATCATCATTCATAGTCGCTTTTCCACGAATACTTTTCCCAGTTGGAGGCTAGCTCATCCTTTTCGCGTCATCGCTCACAATGGAGAAATCAATACCAAGCGAGGCAATGTGAACTGGATGCATTCTCGCGATAGTTTTTTGGACTCCGCAGCTTTTTCCCCGAAGGAAATCAAAGCCATGCAGCCCATCATCAATGCAGCTAACTCCGATTCGCTCAATTTCGATTCCATGTTGGATTTCCTAATAAAAAGCGGGAAAAACATAGCCGAAGCCATTATGCTGATGATCCCCGAGGCTTGGGAACACGACACCTCCATGGAGGAGGATAAGAAGAGTTTCTATAGATTTTATGCTGGGTTCATGGAGCCTTGGGATGGTCCAGCGGCGATCGCTTTTAGCGATGGGATTTACGTTGGGGGAACTTTGGACCGCAACGGGCTTAGGCCTTCGCGCTATACTTTATACCGAGATAACACCCTAGTCATGTCGTCCGAGGCAGGAGTCTTGGATTTGCCTTTTAGCGAAGTCAAATTCAACAAAAAGCTAGAACCGGGTAAGCTACTGATAGTTGACTTAGAGAAAAAGAAAATTATTTCCGACGAAGAGATAAAGAAAAAAATCGTCAGCAAGTTCCCCTATTCCAAATGGAACTGCAAAATCCACCCTTTAAAAAAATTACTAGCGCAACAAGGGAAAGGACAAGACGAAGGGAAATCTTCAAAGGACAACGAGGGCAACGAAGCCATTAAAATAAAAACCAAAGCCTTCGGCTATTCTCAAGAAGATTTCAAGAAAATCCTTTCCACCATGGCGAACAAAGGAGTAGAACCCGTTGGCTCGATGGGGCGAGATATTCCTCTAGCCGTATTATCCCAGAAACCGGTTTTGCTGTTCAATTATTTTCATCAACTTTTCGCTCAAGTAACCAATCCCCCCATTGACCCCATTCGCGAAAAGAACTTCATGAGTTTAAAAACTTATCTAGGATCGCAAAAAAAATTATTCAAACTCAATGCCAAAGATGATTTTACTCATTTGCTGGAGTGCGAAAGCCCCGTGCTCACCAATGAAGCGGTAGGTAGACTGGTTAACCTTGAAAAGCAAGGAGAACAAGGGGAACAAGGGGATTTTCCTTTGAAAGTCAAAAGCATTTCCTCCAACTATTCCCTAGAAGAGGGCATAGAAAATGGATTGAAGCGAGTTGTAAAAGACGTTGAAGAGGCCGTCATGGCAGGTCATGAAATCATCATCATCACTGACGAAAACCTTAGCCGCGACAAAATGTACCTTCCTAGTTTGTTGATCACTTCAGCGGCTCATCAAAATTTGATAAGGAAGAAAATGAGGGCTAAATGCAGCTTAGTCATCTCTAGCGGAGAAATTCGCGAAGTTCATCATTTTGCGGTGCTCTTGGGGTACGGAGCTAATGCGGTCAATCCTTATTTGGTTTTTGAGAGTTTGGACTGGTTGATTAGAGAACGCATTGTTGAGGAAAGCGTTTCTAGGGAAATGGCTAAAGCCAATTACCTTGCAGCAGTGGGCAAAGGGCTACTCAAAGTGATTTCCAAAATGGGGATTTCCACCACTAGGAGTTACACTGGAGCACAAATTTTCGAAGCAGTGGGAATCAGCGATGAAGTCATTGAGCAACATTTCACGGGGACGATCAGCCGAATAAACGGCATTGGACTAGAGGAAATCGAAAAAGATTACCTAACTCATTTCAAAAAAGCCTTTAGCATGCCAGTCAAAAATTTAGCGGATTACCTTCCGGGAGGAGACTATGAATGGCGAATGCGAGGAGAGAAGCATTTGTTTAACCCTGAAACCGTTCATTTGCTCCAGCATGCTTGTCGGACTAACAACGCTGCTATTTTCGAGCAATACTCGCGTAAAATCGATCAGCAAAACCAAGACATTTTCACTTTAAGAGGCTTATTGGAGTTCACCAACCAAAAACCCATTCCCCTAGAAGAAGTTGAACCGAAAGAAAACATTTTCAAGCGCTTCGTGACGGGAGCGATGTCTTTTGGCTCTATCTCTTGGGAAGCTCACACCACTTTAGCCAAAGCCATGAATAGGATTGGCGGCAAGAGCAACACTGGTGAAGGGGGAGAGGACCCCGTTAGGTTTAACCTTCCTTTGCCGGGCGAGGATTCCCTTAGATCAGCCATCAAGCAGATAGCCTCAGGGAGGTTTGGGGTTACGGCTAACTATTTGATTAACGCTGATGAAGTTCAAATTAAAATCGCTCAAGGGGCAAAACCGGGAGAAGGCGGGCAACTACCCGGGCATAAAGTCGATGAAGTGATTGCTCGGGTTAGGCATTCTACCCCGGGAGTGGAATTGATCTCTCCTCCGCCTCATCACGACATTTATTCCATAGAAGATTTAGCTCAGTTGATTTACGATTTAAAATGCATCAATCCGCGCGCCAAAGTGAGCGTTAAGCTAGTCTCTTGTTCTGGAGTGGGAACTATTGCCGCTGGAGTGGTTAAGGCCTATGCTGACACCATCACTATTGCCGGCTTTGATGGGGGCACGGGGGCGTCGCCGATTAGTTCGATAAAATACGCCGGATTACCTTGGGAACTCGGCCTAGCAGAAACTCATCAAACTTTAGTCTTGAACAACCTCAGGAATAGAGCTAGGCTACAGACCGACGGGCAAATAAAAACAGCCCGCGATGTGGTCATAGCCACTCTGCTGGGAGCAGAGGAATGGGGAGTAGCAACCACCGCACTGGTGGTCATGGGCTGCATCATCATGCGAAAATGCCACCTCAACACTTGTCCGGTCGGCATAGCGACGCAAAGGGAGGAGCTTAGGAAGTTGTTTGACGGAGAGGTGGAGCATCTAGTTAATTTCTTCACTTTTCTAGCCGAAGGCATTAGGAAATACATGGCGGATTTGGGCTTTAAAACCATTGACGAGATGGTGGGGCAAGTTGCTAAGCTGAAAATAAAAAGCAAGGTTAATCATCCCAAAGCCACTACCATAAATTTAAACAACTTGCTCTACCAAGAAAAAATCGCCAAAGTCTCCGAGCAGTTTTGTTGCGTTGCCCAGCCCAACATCGCCCGAGCAAACTTAGATTACCACTACATTGACGAAATTAGAAATGGACTAAGAGAAAAGAAAAAAGTTTTCATTCAACGAGAAGTGAAAAACTTCCACCGAGCAGTTGGGAGCATCGCTTCTTATGAGATAACTAGGCTAGTTGGCGAAGAGGGGCTGCCTGATGATTCGATAAAATTCCATTTGACGGGGAGTGCTGGGCAGAGTTTTGCTGCTTTTGCTTGTCGGGGAATGAGTTTTCTTTTGGAAGGGGAAGCCAACGATTACTTTGCCAAAGGGCTTTCTGGAGCTAAAATCGTCCTGCGTTTCCCCAGCGACAGTGCCTTAGACCCTGAAGAGAACATCATTGTTGGCAATGTCGCTTTTTACGGGGCTACCTCTGGGAGTGCTTTCATCGGGGGAATTGGGGGAGAGCGGTTTGCGGTTAGAAATTCGGGAGTGAACATCGTGGTGGAAGGCATAGGAACTCATGGTTTGGAATACATGACGGGAGGTAAAGTCATCATCTTAGGACCGATCGGCAGGAACTTCGCTGCTGGCATGAGTGGGGGAGTTGCTTATCTTTACGAAGGGGAAAAAAACCATGACAAGGTCAATTTAGGCTTAGTTGATTTAGAGCCTATTGAAGAGTTAGCTGACATGCATCATTTGAAAAATGAAATCACCGCTCACGCTGAGCTTACTGGCAGCAAAAAGGCAAAAGCAATTTTGAAAAATTTTACTGAAGAGCTAAACAACTTCACAAAAGTCATCCCCAGAGAATATAAAAAAATCATTGCTAAAAACAAGCGGCAAAAAAGCAAAAAGGAATTGGTTAGCCAAATTGGTTAGCCATTATTAGCGCTTGAAAACGAGGGTTAGAAATTAGGGCTGAGAAGAAAAACATGGGCAAGATAACTGGTTTTCTGGAATACGCAAGGCTCACTCATTTCGATGAAAAAGTAGAGGACAGGAAAAAAAATTTTAACGAATTCCTCATCCCCATGGCGAAGGAGGAACTAAAAAAGCAAGGGGCTAGATGCATGGACTGCGGAATTCCTTTTTGCCAAACTGGCTGCCCGCTAGGCAACATCATTCCCGACTTCAACGACCTTACTTTCCGAGACAAAGACGAAGCCGCCTTCGCTTCGCTGCTCTCAACGAACAACTTCCCCGACATCACGGGGAGGATTTGCCCTGCTCCTTGTGAATCAGCGTGTGTTTTAGGTATCAATAAGCCACCGGTGGCGATTAAAAGCATAGAGTATGCCATTGGAGAGAATGGTTTTAAAAACAACTGGTTCCCCTCCAATAGATCGCTTAAAAAAACCAATAAACGAATTGCCATCATAGGTTCTGGTCCTGCTGGCTTAGCTTGCGCTGATCAGTTAATTTCCGTTGGTCATGACGTATTCGTGTACGAAAAAGAAGATGAACTAGGGGGGCTGCTCACTTATGGCATTCCCAATTTCAAGCTAGAAAAAGAAGTGGTTTTTCGCCATATAGCGAGGATGAAAAAGCGGGGAGTGATTTTTTTAAAAAACGTTGAACTCGGCAAGGAAATCACCATAGAGGAGTTACAGCAAAAGTTTGATGCCATCGTTTTAGCGATTGGGGCTAGCGTTCCGCGCGACTTGCCTCTAACCAATAGAGCGGGACAGGGAATCCACTTTGCCATGGATTTTTTAACCCAAAATACTAAAAAGCTACTAGGCAAACCCCTAAGCGAACCTCCTATCAGCGCCCGGGAAAAGAAAGTTCTGGTCATAGGCGGCGGAGACACTGGTTCTGATTGCATTGGAACTTCCATTCGGCAAGGGGCTAAGTTGGTCACTCAAATTGAAATCCTACCCAAGCCCCCACTAGAGCGAGACGCTTCCATGCCATGGCCGGAGTATGACAGGGTGTTTAGAGTTTCTAGTTCTCAAGCAGAGGGATGCGAGCGGAAATTTTCCGTTTTAACTGAAAATTTTGTTTTAAACCAAGAAAAAGCAGTCACGGGAATCGAATACAGCGAAGTTAGTTGGGACCGGCAAAAAAAATCTTTCGAAAAATCGGGAACTACCGGAAAAATTGATGCTGACTTGGTTCTTTTAGCCATGGGGTTTTTACATCCCGAACCTAAGCTGCTCGAAACTTTAAACGTAGCAACTGACCCCCGAGGCAACATCGCAACCCCAGCGAACAAGTACCAAACCAACGTGAAGAAAATTTTCACTGCCGGAGATGCTAGGCGAGGGCAATCTTTAGTGGTTTGGGCGATTAGCGAAGGGAGAGAATGTGCTGTGGAAGTGGATGAATTTCTTACTGGGGAAAAATCAGTTCTTAAATCTAAATTTTATTAATTTTTCTAAATTCTTTTGAAAGCCAAAGCTTTAGGATTGTTTTTGCTCGCCTTTGGCGGAGGGCTCGGTTATTCCTTTTACTTTCACGTCTCCATTCCCGAACGAAAGCAAATTTACACTTCGCTCATTTTATCCCAGCAAGAAAAAAAAATTAATTCTGCTTGGGTCTTGTATCATTATTATCCTTTTGCTTATTTTTACTTGTTCGAAGTAGGCGTAGATCATCACGTTTACGAAGAAGGAAACTACGTTCTTTTGAACCAAGATGATAAGTTTTTCAAAAAAAAAGTACAGCAATTGTTGGGAATCAATTCCTTTGATTTCACCATTACCTTAAACCAAGGAGCAGAGAAAAACATTTTAAACTCGCTAGCCGGGACCAAGTTCATCAATCTCCATTCCAAGAGCCTTCCTTTAGGCAAAGTTTTCATCGACGAATTAAACTACGATGCTTTTCTGGAGGGGATTAGCGATCCTTATTTGAGAAAAAATACCAAACTGAGCATCTGGCTCAATATTTTTTTAAATTTAAAAAAAGACGTCTCCACCAATGAATTTTATTTGAAGCAACTAAAACAAATTTTTAATCAATTGGACATCAATATCAACTACCCCAGTTTCCTAAAGCTATTGGAAACTTTTTTGACCCAAGAGGATTACATTTTCTATTACGACAAAATGAATTTCAACCAAATCATCCATCGCAACCAAGAATACCTAGTCCCCCTCTCAAGGGGAAATTACGATAAAAATAAAATCAAATTAGTCCTAAGCAACTTCATTAACGAAGAATTCAAATACGAATTATTCCCCATCGACGTGCAGATAAAAAACGCTACGAAAATAAACCGCCTAGCCACCAAAGCAACTGGAGTATTTCGCTACAAACGGCTTAACGTCATTGAATATTTGAACTCCAACTTCCCCCTAAAAAACTCGGTCATTGTCAGCCATGTTTTTTATCCTTTAAAAGAAAACTACGTTAAAAAAATCACTAAAATCAACGAAACTTATCATCTCATCGATTATAACGATGAATTTCAATTTTCCATCTACTTAGGAAACGATTTTTACGGAATAAAAAACCTAAAACAATAAAGACCACCATAAAGACTACCATAACAATTTCAAACATAGTGCCCCCAAAACCAATCATCGAATTAGAAGAACTACTCCTTAGCCTAAAAGCTAAGGACGTCATGACTTACGAGTGCCCCCATTTGGATTATGCAGATCACGTCATGGTGGTTAGCGGGTTATCTAGCATTCATTTGAAAAGTTTAGCTCATAAAGTTCACCAGAGCTTGAAAGAGAAAAAAATAACTCCTCTAAATGCTTTGGAAACTTCTAAAGAGGATAATTGGCTGATCCTAGATTACGGGGAGTTCATCATTCACTTTTTTCTACCAGAAACGAGGAAGCATTACGACATTGAGGGACTTTTAGCGAAAGCCCAAGCCAAAGTGAGAACGTTTAGTGAGGACGTTTAGTGAGAACGTTTAGCAAGAACGTTTAACGAGAATGTTTAACGAAATAGAATCCAAAAACTACTTGCTCATCGGCGCTGGCGAGTCGGCTTACGAACTCATTGACGATATTTATAAAAACAAAATCAACATTAACTTAGTGGGAATATTGGATGACTTGGAAGAGAAACAGAAGATCAAAATAAAAAAAGTCTCCGTTTTAGGAAAAATCAAGGAAATAAAAAAAATAATTAAAAACTATAAAATCCAAATCATCGTCATCTGCATTGAAAAAATCCCCAAAAAAACTTTAGAATACATCATCGACAACACCAGCGGGCTTAAAGTCAGGATTAAAATCATCCCCGCCCAAAAAGAATACTTAACGAAAAGCATTTCCTTCGCTAAAGTTCGCGACATTTCCGCAGAAGACATCATCGGTAGAAAAAACATCGCTTTAACGAGGAACATCATCGAGAAGAAATTTGCCAACAAAACCGTCTTTATCACTGGAGCCGGAGGAACGATCGGCAGTGCCCTATGCCATCAGCTAATGGATTATCCGTTAAAGAAAATCATCTGCCTTTGTAGGGGAGAGAATTCCCTTTATTTGTTAAAAGAATTCCTTCAAGAAGAAAACAAAAATCAAATTCCCATAGAATACCATTTAGGCAACGTCAAAGATTTCGATCGCATGGAGGAGCTCCTTAAAAAGGAAAAAACCCACATCCTCTTTCACGCCGCTGCTCATAAGCATGTGCCGCTAATGGAAGAAAACGAAAAAGAAGCCATCAAAAACAATCTCCTCGCCACCTTAAATTTACTACAACTCGCTCAGATTTATAAGTTAGAAAACTTCGTTTTCATTTCCACCGACAAGGCAGTTAATCCCAAAAACGTAATGGGAGCTTCTAAAAAACTAGCCGAGAATCTGGTGAATTACTTTTCCAAATACGAACAAGTCCCCACCTGCATCGTAAGGTTTGGCAACGTGGTTGGTAGCCGAGGCTCGGTGGTTCCTTTGTTCAAAAGGCAAATCAGCAAAGGAGGTCCCATCACCATCACTCACCCCGAAGTGGAGAGGTATTTCATGACCATTCCCGAGGCCGCTTCTCTAGTCATCAATGCCGTAGCCCTTTCTAGTGGGCAAGACACGTACATGCTAGACATGGGAGAAGCCGTTAAAATCGATAAGCTAGTGAAAAGGCTCATTTTAGCTCAGGGATATCGCATCAACAAAGACATGAAAATAAAATACACCGGGCTTCGCTCGGGCGAAAAACTAAACGAGGAACTCTACCTTAAAAGCGATTCCATTTTGCCCACCATCAACCAAAACATTTACGAAATACAAGAAAAGGGCGGGAACTTAAAAAAACTCCACAGCGAAATTTTGAAGCTAAAAAAAAACTTAAAAAAACACGGTCCCTCGCAAATAAGAAAATGGATCGAAAAAACCCTAAAAATAGAGCTTTCATAGCTTCACCAAATCGTGTTTGAGTTTCAGCTCGTTGATTTTATCCCTTAGGGAAATGGCTTTTTCAAAGTCCATTTGATCTGCGGCAAGTTTCATTTCCAAGTCCAACCTTTTGAGTATTTCCTTAAGTTGATTTTTCTTCATTTTAACTTGGTTTCCTTCGTTTAAAAAATCAAGTTCCTCTAGGTTAATGTCTACCGTCTCGGGAGAGGCTTTTTCCCTTTCTAAAATGTCGCTCACCGGCTTAATCACCGACTTAGGTACAATTCCGTTCTTCTCGTTGAAAGCTAGTTGAATTTTTCTGCGATGATTGGTCTCAGCGATGCATTCTCGCATGGCATCGGAAAGTCGATCGGCATACATGATCACTCGCCCATGCTCATTACGAGAAGCCCTCCCCACGGTTTGAATCAAAGAAGTCTTGGAGCGGAGGAAGCCAATTTTGTCCGCATCCAAAATAGCCACCAAAGATACCTCGGGGATGTCCAGACCTTCGCGAAGCAAGTTGATTCCTATGATGACGTTAATCTTCTTCTCCCGCAACGATTTGATAATTTCTACCCTTTCAATGGTTTCAATGTCGGAGTGGAGGTAAGTTACTCTGATTTGGTTTTGTTTTAAGAAATCCGTTAAGTCTTCCGACATTTTCTTAGTTAAAGTGGTGACGAGAACGCAGTTATCTTGCTTGATTTCGCGCTTTATTTCTAAAATCAAACTATCAATTTGACCCTCGGAAGGCTTGATTTCAATGGGAGGATCTAATAAACCAGTGGGACGATTGATGAGTTCTTGTAGGTTTTTAGAAATTTTTAACTCGTATTCATTCGGAGTAGCGCTAACGAAAACGTATTGCTTAGCAATTTTTAAAAATTCATCGAAGAACAGCGGTCGATTGTCTAAAGCGGAAGGAAGCCGAAACCCATAATCCACCAGAGCCTTCTTGCGAGCGCGATCTCCGTTGAACATTCCCCTTATTTGCGGAAGAGCGACGTGGGATTCGTCAACGAAGACCATGAAGTCCTCGGGAAAATAATCGAAAAGAGTATAAGGTCGCTCTCCTTCGCTTCTACCCGCTAAGTGCCTAGAGTAATTCTCTATTCCCGGGCAAAACCCAACTGTTTTGAGTAATTCCAAATCATATAAAGTGCGATTGTAAATCCTCTCCTTCTCTAAGATCTTGTTGTGGTTGCTAAAGTAACGAACTCGCTCCTCCAACTCTTCTTTGATGTACTCCAAGGCTCGGGTAATTTTCTCTCGGGACATGACGAAATGCTTGGCGGGGAAAATGGTTAATTTTTCTTTATTTTCCAACACTTTGTTGTTCAACACGTTGATTTCCGCTAGATTTTCGATTTCATCTCCAAATAGTTCTATTCTAAAACCAGTTTCCATGTAGGACGGGAACACATCAATGACATCACCACGAACTCTAAAGAAACCCCTCTCTAGGACATCGTCTTTGCGATTATATTGGAGTTTCATGAACTTTTTGATCAATTCTTGGCGATTGACGTGGTCGCCTTTTCGCAAAAAAAAGTACATGTTTTTGTAATCTTCCGGCGAACCCAAACCATAAATGCAGGAAACCGAAGCAACGATGACCACGTCTTTCCTTTCTAACAAAGAAGAAGTGGCTTTTAAACGCATCCGGTCGATTTCATCGTTAATGGATGATTCTTTTTCTATGTACAAGTCTCTCTTAGCGACATATGCCTCAGGCTGATAGTAATCGTAATAAGAAACGAAATATTCCACGGAGTTGTTGGGTAGGAAATGTTTGAATTCGCGGTAAAGTTGAGCCGCTAGCGTCTTATTATGCGAAATAACGATGGCAGGGCGATTGATTTTCTCAATGATTTTCGCCATGACAAAGGTTTTGCCCGTACCGGTAGCCCCTTTGATGGTTTGAAAAGGCAAGTTCTCCTCAAGTCCCTCGGCAATGGACTGAACGACTGGCCTTTGATCGCCCTTTAACTGGTATTCTTTTATAACGGAAAAGTCCATCTTTAACTATTAAATTTCTTTAAGTTTTATTAAATTTCTTTAAAGTTTTTAAAGCGAATCTTTAACTTAAATTTAACCAAAGAAGTTCAATTGTAACATTAAAAAACTCCTTGAAGGCAACTTCCAAGACCTATAGGGAACTTCCGAGAACTACCATCCCAAGCAGTATTAAGTAATAGGAAAACCAATGGAGTTGGTTGGTGAGGGTTAAGCGCAAGAGGATTTTCAATGCCCAGTAACCACTCACCAAGGAAAAGCCAAGGGCAAGGACTATAACGAAAAATTCATCGCTTAGAAAAGCAAGCCAATCCGTCGTCAAGGCAAGTTCTATTATCTCTAAAAGGAAAGCCGCCAGAAAAAGCGGAATCCCAATGAAAAACGAAAAAGTAAAAGCAGCCTCTTTTTTGAGCCCGAAGAGTAGTCCCGTGACGATGGTTATCCCCGAGCGTGATATGCCGGGCAGGAGAGCGAAAACCTGTGCCAAGCCAATGAGCAGAGCGATTTTATAAGTTATCTCCTTCATGTTTACTTTATCGAGGAGCGACTTTTTCGTTAGAAATAAGTAAAAACCCATGGCTACGAAACAACTGCCTAGGACGAAGAAACTTCCCCCTTCGAATAAAAAACTTATTTTTTCTTTTAGGAAATAACCCGCCAATCCAGCCGGTAAAGTCGCCAACGCTATTTTGCCGACTAAATTAACGTTGTTATCTCGAAAAACGTTGTTTAGCTTACTAGTTTTTACTTCGTTAAGGAAATCGCCCGCTAAGTTAAAAATTGTAACCCTAAAAAAAAACAAGACGGCGAGCAAAGTTCCAAAATGAAAAACGACGTTGTAAAAAAACTGATTTTGAGAAAAATTCAGCCACTTTTGTAAAATAACGATGTGACCCGAGCTGGAGATGGGCAGAAACTCACTGAGCCCCTGGGCGAGGGCTAATAAAATGGTTTTGAAATAAACAGAATCTGTCGGCAAAGATGATTTTGGACTCTAGCGTAGGTGGCGTACGATGGTGTGCTCTCTTTCGGGACCAGTGGAAATGTACTTGATCGGGCAATTCAAAAAACTTTCCATGAAGGAAATGATCGCTTTAGCGTTGCTCGGTAGTTCGTTGAAATCAGTTAAGCCGAAAATGCTTCCTTCCCATAGGGGAAATGTTTTATAAACTGGCTTCACTTTACGGAGCAGTTCGTCATGAGTGGGGAAGACTTTGATTTCCTTGCCCTCATATTCGTAATGAGTAGCGAACTTCATGGTCTCGTAATGATCGAAAACGTCTAGCTTCGTCAAGGCTAGCTGGTTAATCCCATTGACCATGATGGAATATTTCGCTTGGAGACCATCGAACCAGCCGCAGTCCCTAGGGCGTCCCGTCGTCGCTCCAAACTCTCCTCCATGCTGCCTTAGCGTCTCTAGCTCTTTTTTAGATAGCTTAGTGGGCAAAGCTCCAGCCCCTACCCTAGTGACATAGGCTTTGAAAATCCCGATGACGTTAGTGAGCTTGTTGGGGGGGACTCCCGTGCCGATGGCTATGCCTCCGCTCGTAGAAGAGGAACAAGTGACGTAGGGATAAGTGCCTAGATCGATGTCTAGTCCAGCGCCCTGAGCTCCTTCGAAGAGGACTTTTTCATCTTTTAAATGATTTAGAAAATGGGCGGTGTCAATGACGTTGTTTTTGAACTTTTGAAAAACGAGATCGTTTTTTTTGATGATGTGATTGATTTTTTCTTCCGTGTACTGGGATACGTTGAGCCAGTTTTCGTTATTTTTGATGGCTAAGTTTATTTTTTCCTTCAAGAGTCCAGAAAATTTGAAATCTTCTAGGCGAATGCCAACTCGAGAAACTTTATCGCGGTAAGCGGGTCCGATTCCCCTAAAAGTCGTTCCTATTTTTGCTCCCTTGCTTTCTTCCATTTGCTTATCTATCTCAATGTGATAATCCAAGACTAGAAAAGCGTTTTGACTGATGAGGATTTTTTTGCTGATGCTTTCGTCAGCTGAGATCCTTTTTAACTCATCGGCTAAAGTCACCAAGTTGATCACCATTCCTTGCCCTAGGACACAGGTGGTGCCGGGGTTAAAAATGCCCGAAGGAAGGTGATGCATGATGAATTTTTTTCCCTTTAGGACAACGGTGTGCCCAGCATTAGCCCCGCCCTGATAACGGACGATGACCTCGTAGTCTTTTGAAAGGAAATCGATTATTTTGGCTTTTCCTTCGTCTCCCCACTGACCGCCTAGAGCTGCATTAAAAGAAGTCATACCAGTATTCTATCATGTTCGAGGTAATGTTCGCTCTACCCTAGCCATAAATCAATAATAATGTTATAATTATTGTTCATATTCTATTTTATAGTAAGTAGTGAGGATTAAAGCAAATGAAAATACATAACTTGGGGTTTCCTAGGATAGGAAGGAAGCGAGAACTGAAAAAAGCCACTGAGGCTTATTGGAAAAAAGAGATAACTAGGGAAGAACTCGAAAAAGTCGCCAAAAACATCAGGATTGAGAATTTAAAACTACAGCAGAAAAAGAAAATTGACTTGATTCCCGTCAACGACTTTAGTTTTTACGATCAAGTTTTAGACATGAGCATGCTTTTGGGGATCGTTCCCGAACGCTTTAAGAGCAAAATAAGTTCTAGCGATCCGCTGAACCTTGACTTGATTTTCAACATCGCTAGGGGCATTAAAAATACTTCTTTCACTGCCTCCAGCATGAAGAAATGGTTTGACACGAACTATCATTACATCGTTCCTGAATTGGATTCGATAGAAAATTTTGAGTTCTTATCGAGAAAACTCTTCCTAGAGACCAAAGAAGCCCTAGACCTAGGCGTAGAGGCGAAACCGGTTTTGCTTGGTCCCATGACTTTTCTAAAGATAAGCAGGTATCACGAAAAGGAAAATTTCGCTAAAAACAAATACAACCTCTTTCCCGATTTGCTTAATTTTTATTTGAAAATAATCACCGAACTAGTGGGCATGGGAGTGAAATGGATTCAATTTGACGAGCCTATCTTGTCTTTGGATTTGAGCATTGAGGAAAAGAAGCTCATTTTAAACACTTATGAAGTCATTTCCAAGCGTTTTGAAGAACTGAACGTTTTAGTGGCGAACTACTTTGGCGAACTGCGCGACAATAGCGATTTGTTTTTAAACTTACCGGTTAAGGCTATTCACTTAGATTTAGTTAGAGGCGAGAGAGATTTGGAAGGCATTTTGAAAAACATAAGCAGGAGGACGATTTTATCCCTAGGAGTGATTGACGGTAGGAACGTTTGGAAAAACAACTTTAAAAAGTCCCTTGAGATGATAAAAAAAGTCCAAACCAAGCTCCCCGCGGAAAACATAATGTTGGCTCCCTCTTGTTCTTTGATCCACTCCCCCATTTCCATCAAATTAGAAAGCAAAATCAATCCTAGCTACCTAGAATGGTTTAGTTTTGCCGAAGAAAAAATCGAAGAATTAGTCACGCTTAAAAAAATTCTCACGAATCAAGAGAGCGAAGAGAAAATCGTTGCTAAAAACGAAAGCATTTTTCAAAAGAAGAAGAACAATCCCAAGGTCTTTAACCCCACCGTGGCGGAAAATTTGAGCAAAGTGAAAAAGGAGAATTATTCTCGGCAATCGTCTTTTCAGGACCGGATTGTTAAGCAGAATGAGATTTTAAACTTTCCGAAATTCCCCACCACGACCATCGGCTCTTTTCCGCAGACTAAGGAAATACGGCAAATGAGGCTCAAGTTTAAAAAGAAACTGATCGCTAAAGAGGAATACGAGGATTTCCTCAAAAAAGAAATCGAGAAAGCCATTAAAATCCAAAAGGAGATTGGCCTAGACCTTTACGTCCATGGAGAATTCGAACGAAACGACATGGTGGAGTATTTTGGCGAAAAACTAGAGGGGTTTATTTTCACTGAGTTCGGGTGGGTGCAGAGTTATGGGACGCGCTACGTTAAGCCGCCCATCATCTATGGGAGTGTTGCTCGCCGAGAACCAATGACGGTTGCCTGGACTCTCTACGCTCAGTCGATCAGCGATAAGCCCATCAAGGGAATGCTGACGGGACCGGTCACCATCTTGCAGTGGAGTTTTTGTCGTAACGATCAGGATAGAAGGACCACTACCTCTGAAATAGCTTTGGCTTTGCGGGAAGAAGTGCTTGATTTGGAGAAAAATGGCATTCAAAGCATTCAAATTGACGAGCCGGCTATTCGCGAAGGGCTTCCGCTCCGGCACAAGGACTGGGATGATTATCTTGCTTGGTCGATTGATTGTTTTAAACTCGCTACTGCTGGAGTTAAAGACGAGACGCAAATTCACACTCACATGTGCTATTCCGACTTCAACGACATCATAGAGGCCATCTCCAACATGGACGCTGACGTCATTTCCATAGAAACTTCGCGTTCTAAAATGGAATTATTGGGAGCGTTTTCTAAGTTCAAGTATCCTAACCAGATTGGTCCGGGGGTTTACGACATTCACTCGCCGCGCATTCCTAGCACGGAAGAGATGTTTTCGTTATTGAATAAAGCTAGCAAAGTGATAAAAAGGGAAAACATCTGGGTCAATCCCGATTGTGGGCTAAAAACTAGGGGATGGGACGATGTCATACCCTCGCTAAAAAACATGGTGAAGGCAGCTGAGAAAATTAGGGCGGTTTCGTGAAACTTTGTTGAGCAAGGTTTTTGAAAAAGGTTTAGTTTCTCAACTCTAATTTCATAAAAACTAATTTCATAAAAAAAATGCACTTAGTCGGCGATGTTCTTTCCAACCATAAGGGGAGTAAACCCCTTTTGTCTTTTGAATTAGTTCCGCCGCTAAAGGGGCAAAACATAAGGGCTTTGTTTGATATCATTGAGGGGCTGCAGGAGTTCTCTCCTTCTTTTATCAACATAACCACTCATAGTTCGAAATACGTTGAGTTAAAAAAAACCAAAAAAAGGCCCGGTACCATTGGCATCGCTGCCTCCATAAAAAACCGCTACAACATCATCACCGTTCCCCACATTTTATGCCGGGGATTCACCAAGCATGCTACGGAGAACACATTGATCGAGCTAAACTATCTGGGCATTGACAACGTTTTGTTGTTGCGGGGTGATGAAACGAACAAGGAAGTTTTCGAAAGAAGCGAGCAAAAAAATCATAATTCAACCACATTGGAGTTAATACAACAAGTCAACCAGTTGAAGGAAGGGAAGCTATTAGGAGGGGAATTGCCTGATTTTAGGCTCAATTTTAACTACGGCATCGGGGGATATCCCGAAAAGCATCCCGATGCTAAAAACTTACGAGAAGACATCGAGCATACCAAGGAGAAGGTGGACCTAGGAGCTGCCTACATCATCACTCAGTTTTTCTTTGACAACGATCATTTCTTTAACTATTATGAGCAATGCCGAAAAGCCCACATTAAAGTTCCCATCATTCCCGGCATCAAACTCATTAGCAGAAAAAGACAATTAGAACTACTGCCTAAAATCTTTACCATAACCATTCCCAAGAAACTGCAGGAAAGAATCCTAAACTCTAAAAATGACGACGAAGTCAAACAAATCGGCGTTGACTGGTGCATCGAACAATGCCGAGCCCTCGAGAAGTTTGCCGTGAAATGCCTGCATTTCTACACCATGAGCAGGATTGGAAACTTGAGGAAAGTACTGGAAAAAATAAGCTAAAGACAAATCAAAGTAGGCGAAGCAAACCCTTCGGGCAAAGCAAGCCTTGCGGGCGAAGCAAGCCTCTCACCATTAATAGACCATTAAACTCAGTCAGATCATCAAACGATCAAAAGCTCAAAAGAGCAAACCAATCCTTAGCAAGGGGAGTAGGGAGGAAATGAGCAGAAGAAAAAAGGGAATGAGTGGGGGTGAGTGGGGAAAAAATTACCCCCCTCGGAAAAGGAGCTAAATCGAGGGGGGAAGAAAAACGCGATCTTCTTAAATCATTAACTTATGTTTGATGATCGCTATCAAACGTTATAATAAAGCTCAAACTCATAGGGGTTCGGCCTTAACTTCAAAGGAAGTATTTCAAACTCTCTCTTATAATCAATATAAGATTTTATCATGGATTCGCTAAACACGTCGCCATTTTTTAACCAATTGAAATCTTTTTCCAATTCGTCAATGGATTGCTCTTGAGTAGAACAAGTGGAAACCAAATCGCTCAACTCCTCAGGAGGTAAATCGTAAATGTTCTTATCCATCGGCATGCCGGGCTCAATTTGGTTCTTAATCCCATCCACCGCAGCCATTATCATCGCTGAAAAAGCCAAATAAGGCGAACCAGACGAATCAGGGCACCTGAACTCAATTCTCCTAGACTTATCGCTAGCGGTGTAAGGAATCCGCACTGCCGCCGATCGGTTGCTAGCAGAATAAGCCAACTTTACCGGGGCCTCGTAGCCGGGAATGAGCCTCTTGAAGGAATTATCGGTTGGATTAGTAAAAGCTTGAATGGACCTGCCATGCTTTAAAATTCCTCCGATGGCAAAGAGAGCTGTTTTGCTGAGCATGCTGTATTCATCGCCGGAAAACAAGTTTTTGCCGTCTTTCCAAATAGAAAGGTGAACGTGCATTCCGCTCCCATTGTCTTCAAAGATCGGTTTGGGCATGAAAGTAGCCGTTTTGTTATATTTAAAAGCAGTGTTTTTAACCGCATATTTCAGACGATTGACGTTATCCGCTGAAGTAACGGCATCGGCAAATTTGAAATCAATTTCACATTGCCCGCAGGTTGCCACTTCGTGATGATGAACTTCGCATTCCATTCCCATGCTATGGATGTGATTGACCACCTCGCTTCTAAAATCAACTAACGAATCCGTCGGGCTCGCGGGGAAGTATCCCCCTTTGTGCCCTATCTTATGTCCTAAAGAACCTTCATATTCCGCAGACCAAGGAGACTCACTGCTCTCTAATTGATAAAAGGAAGCATTCTTCTGGGAAGAATACCTAACGGAATCAAAGACAAAAAACTCGGGCTCCGGGCCTAGGAAGACCGTGTCGCCTATTCCAGTTGATTTTAAATATTCCAAGGCATTGACTAAAATGGACCTAGGGTCTTTTTCATAGCGAAGCCCCGTCCTAGGGTCATAAACGTCGCTGAAGAAGCAGACCGTGGAGTTTTCCCGAAATGGATCAACGAATTTAGTTTTAATGTCTGGCTTCAAAAGCATGTCGGACTTGTCAATGCTTTGCCAAGCCCTTATAGAAGAACCATCAAAGGGGATTCCCTCTTCAAAGACTTCCCTGCTCAAAGAAGCCGCGGGGCAAGTAAAATGATGCAGCGTGCCGAACATGTCGTTGAACATGAAATCCACGAACTGGACTTTACCGGCCTTAATGTCATCAAAAATCGCTTCGTTCTCTATCTTGTCACTCATTTATTTCCAATAACCTCTTAAACTAAAAATATTTTAAATGAAAATCGTTTTGCTTGTTTTTCTCAATCAACTTATTGGGAAATATTGTAACACAATTTTAAGATTTTAAAAAAAAATTTATCGATTTCTAATAATTTTTTCTCATTTGTTTTTTAAATCATTCTTTTTTAAAGACATTAAGGGAGAAAAAAATAAAAATTACGGGTTAAATGACTGGCTTAGGCTAAAAAAAATCACCAAGTAGCAAAAATTTCTCCACTCTCTCCATTAAAAGCAAATCCCCAAACCAATCACTCCACCTCTAGCCACTCAACCTAGTAAAATAATGCGAGTTCGTTCATTCCTAATCACTGACTTGGGCTGAACTGCATTGAATTGCACTGAATTACATTGACTAAGCCATGACTAGGTAATAACTAGGTAATAACTAGGCAATAACTAAGCGAATGTTGCGAATGTTGCTTGTCAATTTTTTTTAAGCTCGACATTAGTTTTAAAGAGATCGTGAATTAGTTATTCCCGTGGTGGGGCTTTAGGTGGGGATAAATGAGTTTTTGCAGCGGTATTTTTAATCGCCTTTTAATCGCCCTTTAATCGCCTATTGATTACCCATTGCTGAGGAGGTGGGTAATGATGAGGTAAAAGGGAAATGATTTCGTTAATTTACTAGCAACTAATGATATTTTTTAATCAGTGACATTAAAAACATGGTACCATATAGGCAATATTCATTTATGGAGGACAATATGATTAATAAAATTTTAACTTTGTTAGTTTGTTCTAGTTTACTTTTCTTTTTAATAGCCTGCGGAGGACAAGGAAGTTCTAGCGAAGGGGATGGTGGCCAAGCAACAAGCACTCTCGATAGCGTTCGAGAAAGAGGGGACTTGCTCTGTGGAGTTAGCACTGGGCTACCCGGCTTTTCGGCACCTGACTCCGATGGCAACTGGACTGGGCTAGACGTGGATGTCTGTCGAGCAATCGCTGCAGCCGTCTTAGGCGACGCAGAGAGAGTAAAGTACGTTCCCCTAACGGCTAAAGAAAGATTTACCGCTCTGCAGTCGGGAGAGATTGATGTTTTATCAAGGAACACTACTTGGACGGAAACTAGGGACACTTCTCTAGGACTGAACTTTGCTGGAGTGAACTATTACGATGGACAAGGTTTTCTAGTTAAGAAAAATCTGAACGTGAGCGAGGGTAAAGAACTCGATGGTGCTTCGGTGTGCATTCAAGCAGGAACAACCACTGAGCTCAACTTAGCTGACTTCTTTCGCTTCAATGGGCTAAGCTACAAGTCGGTTACTTTCGACACTTCTGATCAGACGCAACAAGGTTTTGAAGAAGGAAGATGCGATGTTTTAACTAGCGACAGGTCTCAGTTGGCTGCGCTTAGGTCGAAACTTGCTGATCCCGATAGCGCTGAAGTTTTAACGGAAGTGATTTCCAAAGAACCTTTGGGTCCTGTGGTTCGGCAAGGGGATGACGATTGGTTTAACATCGTCAAATGGTCGCTTTTCGCTTTGATCGAAGCGGAAGAGCAAGGGGTTACTAGTTCGAACGTGGATAGCAAAAAGAACGACACCAGTCAAAGCCCGGGCACTAAAAGGCTACTGGGAACGGAAGGTGACTTAGGCCAAAACCTAAAACTGGACAATGACTGGGCATACAACATCATTAGCCAAGTGGGCAACTATGGAGAGTCTTACGAAAGGAACGTAGGTCCTAACACTCCGTTGGGGCTTGCTCGGGGACTTAATGCCCTCTGGAACAATGGCGGACTGATGTATCCAATGCCATTCAGGTAAAATAAAGATTTAAAACTTTTTCCCATCACGTCGCTTTTTTAGGGATGTGGTGGGAATTTGGTCGTTGTGAAGTTTTATAACAATAGCAAGTTCCGCAGAATTTTCTTTCAAGTCTTCATTTTAGTTTCCTTCATCGCTTTAATCGTATTCATCGTTAACAACATGTTCGCCAACATGGAAAAAAGAGGGATTAACACGGGGTTTAGGTTTTTAACTTCCGAGTCGGGGTTTGGAATTCTGCAGAGTTTAATACAATATGACGAGACTAGCAGCTATGGAAGGACTTTCTTCGTAGGACTGCTCAACACGATACTGGTGTCGTTTTTAGGCATTGTCTTAGCCACTTTTCTGGGGTTTTTCATTGGGATTTCGCGGTTATCGAGCAATTGGCTCCTTAGGAAATTAACCACCGTTTACATAGAGACTTTTAGAAATATTCCCATATTGCTTCAAATACTCTTATGGAATACTTTGTTTAGGCGATTGTTGCCTCCTAGTGATTTGGAAATTTTACCTAATATTTACATTAGTAGAGAACAACTTACCATACCCGAAATCACCATCAATCCCTTTTTTTACGTGATGTTGGTGGTTTTTTTTTTACTAATTGGTTTCATTTTTTTTTATAAGAAGAGGGCTGAAAAGAAATTATTTATCACAGGGGAAGGCAGTCCGGTTTTTTTAGTTGCTAGCGTCTTAGTCGTTGGTTACTTCGTTGTTTTTATTGCCCTTAGGAATGTGAGTTTCAATTTCGTCGATCCTATTCCCGGGCGGTTTGATTTTGAAACGGGAATTTCGATCATACCAGAACTTTTTTCCCTGAGCATAGCTTTGGGAGTTTACACGGCTACCTACATCTCGGAAGCCGTCAGGTCGGGGATAGAGTCAGTTGACAAGGGGCAAAGGGAAGCAGCGGTTGCTCTAGGGTTACGGAAGTCCACCATCATGAAGACAATCACTATTCCGCAAGCCATGAGGGTTATTATCCCACCTACGACTAACCAATATTTAAATTTGACGAAAAACTCTTCTTTGGCCACGGCGATTGGCTATCCGGACTTGGTTAGTGTTTTCGCTGGAACGACTTTGAATCAAGTCGGGCAAGCGGTGGAAATCATGCTGATGACCATGGCTGTTTATCTGCTGATTAGTTTGTTCATTTCCCTAATATTGAACATCTATAATAAAAAGTCTAAAATTGTAGAAAGGTAGGAAGATAGAAGCATGGCTATGGAAAAATTTATTAAGAAACCAGACCGCAAACCTCCTAAACTGATCCAATCTGGACCGATATCTTGGTTGTTAAAAAACATGTTCTCGTCAGTGACGAACTCGCTTATTTCGCTGATTGCGATTTTACTGGTCATTCAGTCAGTTCCTTTCTTAGTGAGTTGGTTTTTGGTAGATGCTACTTGGCAAGGAGAGAATCGTGCTGCTTGCGTAGAGAACTCGGGAGCTTGTTGGTTGTACATTAGAGAAAAGTTTAATCTTTTCATTTATGGGTTTTTTCCCAAAGCGGAATATTGGCGAGTGAACGCCGCGGCAATTTTGTTTTTTGTGCTAATAGCACCGCTTTTTTTTAAGAAATTTAACTTCAAGCTCAAATGGGGTTTGTCCGTCATGGTGCTATATCCCGTTTTAACTTTCATACTTTTCTATGGTGGAGTTGCTGGACTAGAAGTGGTGGAGACGAACAAATGGGGGGGGCTCATGCTCACTGTTTTCGTGGCCTACATTGGGATCATTGCTGCTTTTCCCATTGGGGTGATTTTGGCTTTAGGGAGAAACTCCGACTTACCCATTGCTAAGTATCTCTGCATTGGTTTCATTGAATTTTGGCGGGGAGTTCCGCTGATAACCATCTTGTTCATGGCTTCAGTGGTGCTACCGCTTTTTTTACCGGAGGGAGTTGACTTGGATAAACTCATGCGGGCAACGGTGGGAATCACTCTTTTCCAATCAGCCTACTTGGCGGAAGTGGTTAGGGGCGGAATTCAAGCCATCCCCAAGGGGCAATATGAAGCGGCTGATAGCTTAGGGCTTAATTATTATCACAAAGTGTCTAACATCATTTTACCGCAAGCTTTGCGGATTGTCATTCCATCCTTAGTGGGGACTTCTATTTCGCTTTTCAAAGACACTACTTTGCTGTTGATCATTGGGTTATTTGACGTATTGGCCATGGTGGTTGCCACTAGTGCCGACATTCTTTGGTTGGGGTTTGAACCAGAGGGATATGTTTTTGTAGGGATTATATTTTGGATTTTCTGTTACACTTTATCGAGATATAGTTTTAAACTAGAAGAAAAACTTTCTTTTAAAAAGAATTAAAGGGATCATTTTATGAAAGAAGAAGAAATTATAAGAATAGAAAATTTAAACAAATGGTATGGTAATTTCCATGTTTTAAAAGACATTGATTTGTGCGTTTGTCGGGGAGACAAAATCGTCATTTGTGGTCCATCGGGATCGGGGAAATCTACTCTCATAAGATGCATCAATCATTTAGAAGAGTTTCAAGAAGGGAGTCTCATTGTTGATGGGATTGAAATTAACAAAGACGTTAAGAACATTGAAAAAATCAGGTCGGAGGTGGGAATGGTGTTTCAGCATTTCAATCTCTTCCCTCATTTGACCATTTTAAAGAATTTAACTTTAGCTCCTATGTTGGTTAGAAAAAAGAACCTAAAAGAAGCAACTGAAATAGCCATGCAGTATTTAGAGAGGGTAAAAATACCCGAGCAGGCGGAGAAATTTCCCGGGCAACTCTCTGGAGGTCAGCAACAGAGGGTGGCTATCGCGAGGAGTTTGTGCATGGAACCTAAGATCATGCTTTTCGATGAGCCTACTTCGGCTTTGGACCCGGAAATGATCGCCGAGGTCCTTGATGTGATGGTGGAACTCGCTGATTCGGGCATGACGATGCTCTGTGTAACTCATGAGATGGGCTTTGCTAAAAAAGTTGCTGATACGGTGATTTTCATGGAAGGCGGGCAAATCGTGGAGGAGAATGAGCCTAACATGTTTTTTAACAAGCCTAAAAACGAGAGAACTAAGTTATTTTTAAACCAAATATTAACTCACTGAAGTTTTATAGTTCTTTCATAAAAAAAAGTTTAAAAAAAAAGCGATTTGTGAATTTTTTTTTGATATTTTGATGAAAGAAATTTCTTTAGTAATTCCCACTTACAATGAAATAGCCAACATAGAGGTTTTAATAAAGGGAATACGCTCGCTCATTCCTAATGCGCAGATCATTGTCGTGGACGATAATTCGCCTGATTTGACTTGGCAGTACATTGAGAATCTCTCTAGCGAGGACGCTAAAATTCATTTGATTAAAAACAAGAAAAAAAGCGGCATTAGCAATGCTTATAAAAAAGGGTTTCGCAAAGCCTTGGAAATCAAAAGCGACATCATTGGTCAAATGGATGCTGATTTATCTCACGACCCAAAGTACCTGTTGGATATGATAAAACTAACAGATAAGTATGACCTCGTCATCGGCTCTCGCTATAAGACGGGAGTGAACGTCATCAACTGGCCTATGAAAAGAGTGCTTTTATCTTATCTTGCTAATAAATATGCTAGTTTTGTGACGGGAGTCAACTTGAAGGACTTCACTAGCGGGTTTAAGGTCTTTAGAAGCAAAGTGATTAAAAAGATTGATTTTTCCAAAGTAATTTCCGACGGCTACTCCTTTCAAATAGAAGTCAGCTATTTAGCCCATGAACTAGGGTTTAAAATAACCGAATTTCCCATCATCTTCACGGACAGGGTTAACGGAGTGTCTAAACTCAGTAGGACGATAGTCCTTGAAGCCCTCTTGAACGTAGCAAAACTAAGGCTCAAGAAAATTCAGGGTAAAAGCAAAAGATAAAAATAAGCACTATCGATAAGCACCATCGTCGCCCGAATATTGCTGCTGCTTATTTGCTGCTGTCCCTTATTGACTTAATCTAATCTACTGCTATGTTGTTTTTAATCATGAAAGGAGCGTAAACTTCCCTATACCTAACTCCGTTCTTATCCATGATGGGGTAGTAGTCACCCACTAATCGCCTGAGTTTCAAGTCCCGGAGCGTCTCATTGTCTTGATTGTATATGGTGACCAGCTGCCACAAGTAATATAGTTTATTTCTTTTGTAAATGAGCATCTCTCTAGGTCCCGTGGTACCAGCGTCGCTAATGAGCAAATCAAAGCCACTGGCCAAATAACTATAGACAGAACCCCTATCCTTATCAGTGGAAGTGTAATCGAAATTATTCTCGTTTTCTCCCAACACATCCTCAAAAACCTTAACCGATTTTTTTAGACTGCGGTAACTTCCTTGATAGTAGTAAACCATGGCTAGCAAGTATTTCAACCTATAAATGGTGGAGCGAATGTTATCAAAACCTAGGGAAGCATTTATGAGCTCATATTCATTGTCATAGGATTGATTAATTTTCTCTAAAAAATTCATGCTTTTAAGCAGAAAGAAATTAAAGCCCAATTTGCTATTGATCAAAGAGTAGTAACTTCTATCCTGCAAGATGGGTTGATAAAATTCCAACCCCCTGAGATCAAGGTTTAAGTCATATTGTCTCCTCACGGAGTTCATAGACAACTGCAGGGTGTTCAAGTAGTTGGTGGTAACGTTAACGGCTCTTTTCATGGAATCAAACAATTTCTCTTCGAAATCATTTTGAGCAAAAGATAGCGGGGTGCTGTCGATGTAAGCGTTAAATTCATCAATTAACTCAAGCGCATCTCCAAGGGTCGCTGGAGCGGTTTCGCTGTCATCTGTTGGCTGATCAGCGGCAACTTCGTTTTCGTCTTGGGCTTCAGCCTCGGAAGCCTCAGTGGTATCTTGGGCTAAAAGAGGATAAAAAAAAAGCAGGGCAAGGCATAGCAAAAACTTAGCAATGGTTTTCTTAGTAAAAGTGGACATTTTAACTCCTATCGTGGAAAAATATTTCCTAATTTTAACATGGCTTGACATGGCAAAGGCAAGCACATTTATTAATATCGCAAAAAATTGCTCTAATTTTAAATATTTTTTGGGATGCTTTGGCTATTTCCATCCTTTCAAGAAAATAACAAAAGAATTTTCATCATTAAATTTTTTTCTATGACTTGATGTTTTTTGGCTAAACTAGAGGAATAATTTAAGGTCCGGCTGATTTTCGCTACTTTATTTAAATTAAAAAAAACGTTTTGCTTTTTAAATTCTTGCGGATTGGCTAAAAAGTTTTCCATTCCCACTCTTACCAAATTGATGAAAGCAAAAAGGTCGTAACTTCTTTTCTCTAAGTGGTTGATTTTGAATTTCAAATTGAACTTGGGATTTAAAATCAGCAAAAAATCTTGCTCCTGTTTATCGTTCATTTCATAAGATTGAAGGAACTCCTTAACGTTTTCCGCTGATTCGTTGAAAGGCTTCCAATCCTTGATTTTAAAATTTTTTTTAGCGATCTCGCTTAGGTAGCCCCTTAAATTAAAAAAATGAATGACCAAGGAACGACTTTTTAAAGGTTCAAAAACGCTGATATTTCCCTCCAATTTCTCCGTGATTAACACGAAGTAAACTCGCTCAGGTGGGTCTTCTAAAATTTTTAAAAACTTACTCATCACCGTGAGATTCATTTTAGCCAAATCTTCAATGACGACTAGTTTGTTCTGAGCATTTTTCTTATGACACCATTTTAAGATTTTATCGAAGTTTTCTCCGGCAATAAAAGTTCTATCAAGGGAATTTTGCAGCATTTTCATTTCTTCTAAAAATTTGGCAGTGCCGAAATAGCTAATGCTTTGACTAGCCTGACTGATTTTCAAATGGATTTTGTGAATCAAATGGGTCAAGGAGTTTTCGCTCATAACAACTCCTTCGGGATAAGATTGTTTTTTAGTTTTCAAGAGGTTCAAAAATTGGTTATTATGGCGGTTTAGCAAATGATTTATTTCTAATAAAAGCAATTCAAAGATCGCTTTTTGATCCGTGGGAGTAGATTCTTGGAGTCTCTTTTGATAGAAAGCAATCTGGGGAATCCTGTCGCTGGAAGTAAGAAACAAGGCATTGGGGAAGCTATGATGATTTTGACAATTACGACATTTGTTGCAGGCTAATATCTTCTCTTCGTCCCTTGCTAGGCAAAAAAAAGTTTTCGAAAACAAAAAAGAAGTATAAAACTTGCCAACTGCTTCGCCTCCTTGGAAGATTAGCGAATGATGCACTTTTTTTTGCTTTAGCATGTTCTTTAAAACAGTGACTGCGTATTCTTGTCCAAAAATATCTGCAAAATTACTCATTCTAATCCTTAAATAGTTTATGGGAAGGAACTATCAAATTATAATTAAACTAAGACGCCGCTGGGAAATCATTAATGATAAAAAATATTATCATCAAACTCATCAACTTGCCTCAGTTGATTAAATTCCTAAGGCAGCCTAAAGACTTGACCAAACGCTGGGACCCCAAAAGCGATTTAGACTTAGAGTTGTATTCAAAAATATTCAATCACCAGAACCTCCATTATGGGGTTTTTAAAGAAAAGCGGCATCCTAAATTTTTATCTTTCGCTGACGTGGAAAATGCCATGGATCTCTACACTCGTTTGGTGGTGAAGAAAACCGCTCGCTACCGCTATATTTTAGATGTCGGGTGCGGGAATGGAGTTATTTTACAAAAATTATCTCAAAATAAAAAAAGAACTTTGGGACTAACTCCCAACCAAGAACAATTTGACCACATTACGCAAAATTTTCCTCGCTTGAAAGTCATTAAATCAACTTTTGAAGATCTCAAAACTCAAGAAATACCTGAGATCCATGACCTAGAGGCGATTTTAATGGCTGAATCGTTTCAATACTTGCCTCTGGAAGAAACTTTAAAAAAAATAGCTGAGCTAAGTAGTAAGAATAGGAAAAAAAGCAAAAAGCCCAAAAAATTGGCTTGGATCGTTTTCGACTACTTTAGGATAAGCGAAAAAACTCAAAATGATTCCGGTCACGATTATCACCAGTTTAGAAAGGCGTTAAAAGAATTCCGCTTTACCATAGAAAAAGAAGAAGACTTCACCGACCAAGTTTTGCCCACTTTAGGTTACGTTCATTTCTTGGCGAGTACTTTCGCTAAGCCTTTGTTCACTCATTTTAAGAAGAATTTAGCTTACACCAACCCTCTAGCCAACTACTTACTGAGCGAAACATTAGAAAAGCAAATCAACCAAATTAACTTGAACGTGGTTGATCCGCAATTTTTTAAAAAAGAAAAAAAATACTTATTCTTGAAAATAAAGCCGAATCCTTAAACTTAAGTTAAGGGTAAGGGGAATAATCAAACTCAACTCTTCTATTTTTCCATTGATTTGCGATGCTCTCGCTTCCGCTGATCAGTAAATTTTTCTCTCCAAGGCTTTTGGTGGTGATTTTACTCTTATCAATGCCATTCTCAACCAAATGGTTAGCAACGCTATTGGCTCGGCGAAGCCCTAGTTCGAGATTATATTCTTCACTGCCAAAGGAATCCGTGTAACCCATCAAAGTCACTGCGATATTTTTGCTAGCTTTTAAATAATTCAAAATATTAGTAAAAACCCCAGCGTTGCTACCACCCTCATCGTAACTGCTAGCGATTTTGGATTCATTAAAAGCAAAATAAACTGCATTCACGCTAGGCACTTTAATCACTCTAGGTTTGGGAACCACGTTAGTTTTTTTAACCACGGCATTCGTTGGTTTTTGGACTTCGTTCGTCGTTACTATTGTTACAATTTCTTCTTCTTCAATCGGTTCTGCTGGTCCAGACGGGGCTAATTGCCTTTGAGCTGACGCACAACTAACTAAAGAAAAAAAAGTAAAAAAGACTAAAACGATCCAAGTTAACTTTTCTGTCATATCTTTCACTCCTTTATTTTTTTAAATAAGTTCTTCAGGGGTTAAATTATAAATTTTATAAAAAAATCTCCCGAGGGAAATTATAGAATAAAACCCATTAAATTTCAACTAGATATAGCGACTGCATCATGAGAATGCAGACTTTCATAATGAGACACTTTGAGGCTATAACTAGAAAAACGGCGGGCATTCTTCACGAAATAGTTTTTAATCGCTCGGCTAGCATCTTCACAAAACATTAAATTTTGACTGTTGAGCCTAGCAAACTCTTGTTCGTCTTCTCTTTTGACCACCGTCTGGACAGGGGTTTTGATCACCTCTTCTATTTCAATAATCGTTTGTGCTAGATTTTCGAAATTCAACTGATTTTCATGCAGTTGGAACTTCACTCTTGCTAAACTCCTCTGGGCATGCGGGGTGGCGACTAGAAAATCGTTGCTCTCCACCATTTCTTTGATTTTTTCATAACTAGAATCCCTCAAAGCCGCTAATTTCGTTAAAAAGCCCTCCCTAATGACTTGATTGCTAAGACTAGCGGAACAAGGGCAAGTGCTGGAATATAAAATGTCTATCTCATATTCTAAATTAAGTTCCCCACCTTGCTCATAACTAGAAATTATTTTTATAGGATAAAAGCGATAAGCCTCAAAGGGACTTAACAAGGCTTTTTTCATTAAGGGGTAGTCTAGTTTTACGTTCAAATAACTTTTATCGCTGTTGTTTACCTGCGATCGACAAAGGTCCTTATGCAGGGTTAAAAAAGCTTCATGAGTGAATTCTTTTTTCTTAAAACTATCAATGAGCAACAAATACAGGCGCGACATGTGAATTCCCTTGCTCTTTTCATTGGTTAAGTTGACGTAAATATCAACCCTAGCTTTTAAGAAATGTTCGCTCCCCTTAAGCCTAATGGGGATATCTATTCCCTCCATCCCAACTTTATCTAAAGAGTAAGAAAAGCTGGATTCGCTTTTGTTAATGATATCGGGGAGATTTTTAGCGTCCATGGATTAGAAATTGGAATTGTTTTTTAGATTGTTGTTCAATTAGATTTCGGTAGGATTTTCTTCTTGCGAGTAAACCACTTTAGGGTCAAAAATCTTTTCTTTTTCAATGAACTCTAAGTTAACTCGTTCAGTGGAAACTTCTTGGAGCTTGCGATAAAAACAAGAACGATACCCCACATGACAACTCGCTCCCCCACCCATCACTTCCACTTTGAGCCATAGGCTATCTTGATCGTCGTCAATTAAAATATCTTTCACTTTTTGAACGAAGCCACTTTTAGCCCCCTTATGCCAAATAGTTCCCCTGCTCCTGCTATAGTAAAAAGCCTCTTGGTGCTTTATCGTGCTTTTGAGGGCTTCTTCGTTCATGTAGCCTAGCATTAAAATGGAATTGGTCTTATGATCGCTAGTGATGACGGGGATCAAACCATCGCTATTAAATTTCGGGCAGAACTCGTCGCTTTCTTCTATTTGGTGGACCGTTTTCCTTGGGTAAAACTTCATTTAACGCAAATTCCTTGGGTAAATTTTAACATCATTTCAAAAAAAAATGAATCAACTAAATTAGCAGCTAATTAACCATCAAATTAGTAGTCAAATTAGTAGTTTAATAATTCCTTTCTAATCTCTTGAACTGATTTTTTTTGCAGAATCACTTTTACCTTTTCACCAGCTTCCTTGAGCGATAATTTGCTTATTTTATCAACAACTTTTTTCAAGCTACTAATATCAATGCTCAAATGAGTTATCCCAATCCCAATTAAAAATTCTAAAAATTCCACTTTCTCGCCCAACTCGCCGCATAAAATGATTTCCTTCCTCCCAAAAGACTTCAGCTCGCTAACTAACTTATGCATGTAATGGTAAAAAATGGGATTATGAATGTAGTCGCTATTCTTTAGCGAATAATCGTTTTTGACGGCTAAGAGATTGCTCACGATGTCATTGCTTCCAATGGAAAAAAAATCAACTTGCTTGCCTATTTCCGCTAAGTTCCAAATGACCGCAGGAATCTCCACCATCATTCCTAAGCGATAAGGATGATTTTCTTGATGCTTCAACTCCCTTAGCACTCGCTCAATCCTCTCTCGCACGTAGGTTAATTCATCAACGCTAGAGACGAAGGGAACGATTAAATTAAGTGGTTTACCCTGCACCATTTCGTTAGCCTTGAAAAGAGCCCGGAGCTGGGTCGTTAGCAAGTGGGGATTATGCATCAAGTACCTAATTCCTCGAACAAAAGCGTCGTCTTTTCCCGTTTCCATTTCACCGAGATTCTTGGAGAGGGTTTTTAAAGGTAGTTGCTTATCTCCTCCCAAGTCCAACAATCTGATGTAAATGGTTTTGGATTTTATTTTTTCTAAAACGTTTTTATAAATCGAAATCTGTTCCTCCTCGCTCAAAAAAGCATTGCCGATTAAAAAAAGAAATTCCGTTCTAAACAATCCTATCCCCTTCGCCAAAGGGACTAGTCCGTGTTTTATTTCATCATTGAAATTAATGGTGATGTGGACTTTAATTTCGACGTCATCTTTGGTTTTTACTAAATCGTTTCTAGGAGAAGATTGTGCTGGTCTAGCTCGCTCTTTAGTTGAGTTTTTAACGACAACTTTTTTCGAATTAATGAATAACTTATTGTTATTAAAATCCAAATAGACGCTGTCGTCTTCGTTAATCACTTTTCTATCCCCTGCCTCCACTTCAACGTAAGGTAGTTTTAATGAATTCAAAATTATCCTTGAATGATTGGTGGTTCCGTTTCTTTTAAGGGAGATGATCGCTTTGACGCCGTAAATGGCTATTTTTAATATGTCCGATGGGAACATATTGTCAACGACGGCGATGTTGTTTTTAATGGAGTCTTGATTTTTTTCTTCCCGTAAATTAAAGAGCAAATGAGTCGCTAAATCTCTAATCTCAATGATTTTTTCGCGCAACCCCGAGAAGTTGCTATTATAGAAAAAATCAATAAACTCTTTAGCTACCTTAACCACCGCTTGGGGCGGGCTAATTTCTTTGCGGATCAAGGAACTTATTTTGCCAACGAACTGCTCATCATCTAAAATGAGGCGGTAACTGTCGAAAATCAACTTGGCATTGTAGCCTAACTTGTTTTTTAAAGTCTCTTGATAGTACAGGATGTCTTGCTTAGTCTTTTCAATGGATGCGTTAAAATTACTCAAAGAATATTTTTTCCCCGCTAAAGGCAAGAGAAAGTCTTCTAGCCTACCGTTTTTTCTTAAAAAAAAAACTTCACCGGAAATGTTTTCATCGCTCTTGGAAATAGGGAAAACATTTATTTCCAAATTGTTAGGACTCTCTTGCTTTTCAAGTTCCCCTCTTCCTTCTAAAGGATAATCTTCCATGGAATTCCGTTTTTTCAATGGTTCTCTTTTTTCAATGGTTCTCTTTTACGATGAGTTTCTCATTAATAGCAAATGGTAACTTTTAAATAAAGAAAATTTCATCTCCAATTCATTTTTAAAAAATCAATCGCTATAAGGCTCAAAAACTAATTCAATACAAATCCAAAACATCCAAGGGATTGATTGGTTTGCCATTTTTCCTAACTTCAAAATGCAGGTGTGGTCCTGTGGTGTGCCCAGTGAGCCCTAGCGTCCCAATGACTTGCTGAGCCCTAACTAACTGACCTGTCTTAACTAGAACTCGCCCTAGATGAGCGTAAATGGTTTGATAATTTTTCGCATGAAGAATGTAGACTGCCTTGCCAAAACCTCCGCTATTGCCGCTGAAAATAACCCTGCCCCCTTTAGCGGCATAAACGTTACTCCCCAAAGGCCCTCTTAAATCCACGCCCTTATGAAAGGCTCTTTTTTTAGAAATGGGGTGGATTCTAAAGCCATATCCCGAAGATATGGAAATGTAACTAACGGGTTTTAAGAATTCTGCTCCTAGAAGTTCCAGTCTCTGGGAAAAAGTTAACTTAGCATTGTTTAAAAAAACCTGGTCCTCCCAAAGAGGAGCTAAGTTAAAAAAACTGACTTTTCTAAAATCAGCGTCATGCTGGGCGCTCATTTCTTCAAGGGACTCGTCTTTTGGCTTGTTAAAGAGAAGGCCATCGACGTTGGGGATTTTTATTTTTTTATTGGGTTTAATGAAATGAACTTTTTCTACTTGGTTCACTGAAATGAGAGTATCCAAACTGATATCGAACTTTTTAGCTATGTTCCAAAAAGAATCACCGGTTTGAATAGCGTATTCTCGAAGGCTTAAGGGAGATTTTATTTCCCTCTCCAAATCGTAATTCTTTTCTAAATCAACTATGTTTAATTTATAAAATTTTTTAGTATAGTCCTCGCTGTCGTCATTTTGTTTGACGAAGATAAAAAACAGAACCAAGGAAATAAAAAAAAGTAACATTCTCATAATGACAACACGTCCGAGAAGACTTGAACTTCCAACCTTCAGGACCGCAACCTGATGCTCTATCCCATTGAGCTACGGACGCCTAAACTAACATTGACTGAAATAATTATAGCATATTGAAAAGGCATTTTTTTAACCTAAAGCAAATGCTCTTCGTTTCGAGAAAAATCCCTTTTATCATGCTATTATAAAAAGCAGTTAAAAAGCAGTGACTCCGCTCATTTCCGTCAAAAATTTAAACTTAAAAATAAACGCCAATAACTCCATCATCAATCCCGTAAAAAATATCTCTTTCAGCGTAAAAAGAAATCACATCACTGCCCTAGTCGGAGAATCTGGTTCCGGCAAATCTTTGACGGCTTTAAGCTTGGTTAATTTGATCCCGGCTAATCTCATCCAAGAAATCTCCGGCGAGATAATTTATCAAAAAAATAACCTCCTGACCCTAGCGGGCCAAGAAATCAGGAAAATTAGGAACAGCGATTTCTCCTTTATTTTTCAAGACCCTTTGAGTTCGTTGAACCCCACTCACACCATTGAAAGGCAAATAAAGGAAAGGAAAATCATTAATCAAAGTGGGGGTTTTTCTAAAGAAGAAATTCACGAACAAGTCTTAGAACTTTTAGAAAAAGTGAATTTAACTCCAGCGAAGCGTTTTTTGAAGCGATTTCCTCATGAACTCTCGGGCGGACAAAGGCAAAGAGTCATGATTGCGATAGCCCTAGCCAATGAAAATAAACTCTTAATCGCTGATGAGCCCACCACTTCGCTGGACGTTACCATTCAAAGAGAAATTCTTAACTTGTTAATCCAATTGAAAAACGAATTTTCGCTAACTATCTTTTTCATAACCCATGACTTGAATTTAGTTAAAAACTTAGCCGATGAAATCATCATCATGAAGCAAGGCGAAATAGTAGAGGCTGGGAAAAAAAGCAAAATCCTAGAGAATCCCCGGGAAGAATACACTCGTCTGCTATTCGAATCCATTCCCCAGCCCTTAAAAAAAAGACCCGCTGGTAAAAAAGAGTTTATCGAAGTCAAAGGTCTAAAAGTTCATTATCCCATAAAAAGCCCTTTTTTGAAAATGGTTAAAAGCTACGTGAAAGCAGTTGAAGGGATTGATTTTAAAGTTAGCGAAGGCAGGACCTTAGGCATCATTGGAGAATCTGGCTCTGGTAAAACATCTTTGCTAAAAGCCCTACTTCGCTTAGTTCCCTTTGAAGGCGAGATTACCATTGAAGCCACATCTTATCATTTGCTTAAAAAAAAGACTTTAACTAAGTTTAGAAGAAAAATCCAAGTTGTCTTTCAAGACCCTTTTAGCAGTTTGAATCCGCGGATGAGCATGGAGGAGATAGTTTGCGAGGGTTTGAAATTTTACCAACCTAAATTAACTCCTGAGGAAATAGCCGGGGAGTTAAAAAAAGTTTTAAGCGACGTCGGGCTTAACTACGAAGACAGGAACAGGTATCCGCATGAGTTCTCGGGAGGGCAAAAGCAAAGGATAGCCTTGGCTAGGGTTATCATCATGAAGCCTAAGCTTATCTTGCTGGATGAACCCACTTCATCGCTAGACATCACATTTCAAATTCAAATCATTGAATTGCTTTTAAAACTACAGGCGAAATATCAATTAACTTATATTTTCATATCGCATGACATTAGAGTGATAAGGGCTTTGGCTGATCACGTTTTGGTGATGAAAGACGGGAAAATGATAGAACAAAACTTAACGGAAACCATTTATAAAAAACCCAAAGAGAACTACACTCGCGAGCTCATCAAAGCTTCTTTATAAAAAATGAAACTTCACTTCGAAAAAACTGGCGCTCAAGGAAAGCCTCCCCTGATGATTTTACATGGGTTTCTCGGCTCTCTGGACAACTGGAAAAGCTATGCTAAGAGATTTGCTAAGTTTTATGAAATTTATTTAGTGGATTTGAGAAATCATGGCAAATCTCCTCATTCAAATGAGTTCAATTACCCCGTCATGACCAAGGATTTGGAAGCGTTAATAATTAGCGAGAGGCTAGAAAAAATCACTTTGCTGGGGCATTCCATGGGCGGGAAACTGGCGATTGCTTTAACGAAAAATCAGCCTGAGTTAGTTGAGCATTTGATCGTTATAGACATATCTCCTAGGGAATATAAAGACGTTCAATCTGCCAAAATTATCACTGCTATAAACGAAATTGATTTGAAAAAATTTTCTAGCCGTTTTCAATTGAAAGAAGTTTTAGAGCAAAAAATAGCAAGCAAGAGCATGATTAACTTTTTGCTCAAAAGCATTCAAATAGAGGAAAACGGGCAACTGAAATGGAAGTTCAACTTACCATCTTTTAACGAAAATTTAAGATTTCTTGGTGAAGGCATTGATCTCCCCATCCCACTCGAGACAAAGACTCTTTTCATAAAAGGAGAGAATAGTAATTACATCAAAGAAGAAGATTTGAATTACATCAAAGAAAAATTCAAGCAACAAGAGACCGTCGTGATCCCCGACTGTGGGCATTGGGTTCATCACGAAAAGGGAGAACTGCTGTTTGAAGCGATAAAAAAAAGTATAAAACTGCCCGGCTAATCTTTGCTGTTATCTCCCATCATCCGGACAATTTTTAAAACTTATTTAGCTAAAACTTCTTCTTTTTCCTCTAAAGAGTGAAGTAGGATTTCCTTCTCAAATCCCTTCACGTGAACTTCCTTGATAAACTTAGAATCAACGCCATCATTAGAAAGCTCCTGAGCAACCTCTTGAGAATACAAAATGTTGGGCATTCCTTCTTTTTTAGTTTCTTGTTCTATCCTACTTGCTTCGTTGACGGTAGCTCCAATGACCGTGTACTCCAAGCGATTCCTACTGCCGATATAGCCGGACAAAACTTTCCCATAATGAATGCCGATGCCAAACCTAAGCGACAGGCTTAGTCGCTCATTTAGTTGCTTTAAACTCTTTCTCATAGCAATAGAAGAATTAACTGCATTCGTTGAAGAGGAAAGGTCGTTTTTATTCACTAAGCCAAAAACTGCCATGAGACCATCGCCAATGAACTTGTTAATGATGCCGCCATGCTTCTCAATGATATCCACCATTTCGCTAAAATACTCATTCAAGATAGAAGTTACTTCGTCTGGCTCTTTGTTCTCCGAAAACTTGGTAAAATCGCGAATATCGCTCATTAAAATGGTTAAATTTTTGATTCTCCCCTTCTCCCGCAAATCAGCGTTCTCATCATCGCTATACTCGTTTAAAAAATCTTTAGCTACCTCCGAAGAAACAAAATAACCAAAAGCCTTTTGAATGACTTCCTTTTCCTTTAAACCAGAAATCATCTGGTTCATTTGAAAGGAAATCCTGCCTATCTCATCCGTCCTGATGGAAGGGATTTTAGGGAATTGCCCCTCTTCAAACTTATTAATCACTTTCAAAATGTTCGCTGTGTCTTTAGTGAGCTGCTTGCTGAAAATGTAACCGGCGACTAAAGAAGCAAGGATCAAGAAAAAGCCAATGAAGAAAACCTCTATCGCGATGGGGAAGGGAATGATCTTGTCTTGATAAACATAGCGTAAAACCGTGATGAGCAAAGTCACGCTAGGCACGAGAGTGAAAATCACCATGCTTTCGCTAATCCTTTTGGTAAGAGAGTCCAAAAAATATTTAAACTCGCCTTTCATTGTTTTTGACTTGAAAGCTCTCTCGAAAATGGTGTATTCGATTTGGCTCATGATGCCAGCTCCTAGTAACCAATAAGCGCTCATTAATTTGAAATTGCTATGCCAAGGAATATTCTCGCTGTAAACGGACTCAAACAACGCCATGGAAATAAGCCCCATGGCTAGCCATACCGACACGGACAATTTATAAGCATGCCGGACGGGAGATTTGTTGGGAGCAACTTTGCCAAAGTAGTAAAATACCGCCTCGCGAAAAACAATCTCTATGAGGTATAAGATTAACAGCATTTGAAAAAAATCAGAAAAAGGCAAACCCTCTAAAAAAGGGCATACTAGCCTACCGTATAAAATGATGAAAAAAATCGTAAAAACAGACAAACAGTTGATAAGCAACTTCGTCTTAAAATCGATAAAATCCAGTGCTAACTTTTTCATTGAACTAATTCCCCTAAAAAAAATTTAAATGCTCGGGCATTTATGTTACCATTTTAGCATGCGATACGGTTTTTACAAGTCAAGGTTTTTAAAACTAATGGAAAAATGCTCTAACGGGCATCTCATCATCAAAGAGAAAAAACAAAAACATTCCTTTGGCAACCCCTTGGAAAAAGAAACCGCCACCATAGAAGTCTTAAACGAAAATTTTTATAAAAAAGCAATTCTTCATGGAGACATCGGTCTAGGAGAAGCTTTTACCATGAAATATTGGGATAGTCAGTCTCCTTTAAAGGTTTTGCTTTGGTTTTTGAAAAACTCCTCTAACCTGCCCGACTTATCGAATAGCATCGTTAACAGTTCTTTCGTAGGTGCTTTAAACTTCGTTGATAAAATCAATGAAAGAAGGAATCTCAAAAATGACTTTGCTAAAGCTAAGCAAAATATTTCCTTTCACTACGACATCAACAACGACTTCTTTCAATTGATGCTGGATAAGACTATGGCTTACTCTAGTGGGGTTTATGCAACGAAAAAAGATTCCCTAGAACAAGCTCAAAAAAATAAATACGAAATGATTTGTCGTAAGCTGGGGCTCACGAAAGAGTCTTCGCTTTTAGAAATCGGTAGCGGCTGGGGGGGGTTTGCCGTTTACGCTGCTAAAAAATATAAAAATCGCATCACGACTCTAACCATCTCCAAAGAGCAATACGAATACGTCAAAAAATTGATTAAGCGAGAAAAACTAGAAAAACATATCTCCATTGAATTTAAAGATTACCGCTTGAAAGAGGGGAAGTTTGATAAAATAGTTTCCATTGAAATGATTGAAGCCATCGGACACAAGCAAGTGAGCACTTATTTGAAAAAATGCGATGAATTACTAAAGCCGGGCGGAGTCATTTTGCTTCAAGCCATAACTTATCCCGATCATTATTACGATGCTTACGTCAAAAAAGTGAACTGGATTCAAAAGCACATTTTCGTTGGCTCGCAACTGGTTTCCATCCATCACATGCTAAGCGAACTAAAAAAAAACACTAAAATCTCGCTAACTGACTTGGAAACCATTAGCGGAAGCTATGCTAAAACGCTAAGTGCCTGGAGAAAAAACATTGTTAAAAACAAAGCTAAATTAATGAAGTTGGGCTTTGACGATGAGTTTTTTAGGAAATGGGTGTTTTACTTGACTTATTGCGAAGCTGGATTCGCTACGACCTACATCAACGATTGTCAAATCCTACTCACCAAAGAGAGGGAAAATTTCCAATTAGCTTCCTGAAAAAAGAGGCTTTCCCTAAAGTTGTCTAAAATAATCAATGGAAGAGAGATTAGCCAAGTTATTTTTAACGAGATAAAAACAAGCATAACCCAATTAAAGCAAAAAACCAACCAAATCCCCGGACTAGTCACTTTTTTGCTAGGGGATAATCCCGCTTCCAAGTCCTATGTGAAACTAAAAATAGCGAAAGCTAAGGAGCTGGGCATTAGAGAAAAACAAATTAACTTAGACCAGCATATTGAAGAAGCTCGTTTGCTGGAATTGATTGAAGAGCACAACCGAGATGATCGCTACCATGGGATTTTAGTTCAGTTGCCGCTACCTCCGCAAATTAGCTTGCCCAAAGTCATTCAAGCCATTCACCCCGCCAAAGACGTGGACGGCTTTCATCCCATCAATGTCGGGGAAATGTTCACTGATTTCAATCCTGCTGGGCTCTATCCCTGCACTCCGAAGGCAATCGTTACAATACTCCAAACTCTAAAGCAAAACCTGACTGGTAGAAACGTGGTTATTCTAGGAAGATCGAACTTAGTGGGCAAGCCCACTGCCGTTATGTGCCTAGAAAAAAAACTCATTAATGCCAGCGTGACCGTCCTGCATTCCGCTAGCCTAGATCATCGCTCTTTCACGAAAAAAGCAGACATTTTAATTGCCTGCCTTGGAAAAGCGAAATTTATTCAACGAGAAGACGTTAAAAAAGGGGCGATCGTGATTGATGTCGGAGTGAATAAAATAGGAGAGAACCCCAAGAACAAGAAAGCCATTTTGAGTGGGGATGTGGACTTTGACTCGGTAAAAGAAAAAGCAAAATTCATTACTCCCGTCCCCGGTGGAGTAGGACCCATGACCATCGCCATGCTCATGGAAAACGTTTTAATAGCCTTCAAAAAGAGCTTAGCATCCTAAGTTGCTTTATTAATAAGAATTAATCAAAGAGGTTTAAAATGAAACTCTCTTCACAGCAATTGGGATGGCTAGGGCAGTTACGGCAATCTTTAAAAATTTTTTCTGGTAATTCTTCTTTTTCAATTTTCTCGAATCCCAGTTTAGTAAAGAAATGCGGTTTGGTGGTCAAAGTGAACACTTGCTTAATTTTTTTCTCTCGAGCTAAATCCAAAATATGCTTGACTAGCCTAGTCCCCGTTCCTTGCTTCTGTCGTTTTTCCACTACGCACAGGGATCTAATCTCTGCCAAAGTATGGCTATAAACAAAGAGAAAGATGTTGCCGACCACTTTGTTTTCATCGTCCAAAGCAACGTAAAAATAATTGAAATTTTTCTCTAAAAAACCGATGTTTAGGGGAAGTAAATTGTCGGATTTAGAAAAGAAATTAACCAAACGATGAATGCTTTCAACATCGCTTTTAAGGGCCTGCCTAACTTTAACTTCAGAGTTAAACAAAAAAAGTAATGGGAGACGTTACTTTATTCTTTCGTTGGGATCGAGGATTTGGGTGATTCTAACCCCGAAATTTTCATCAATGACCACCACCTCAGCCTTAGCGATGATTTTGCCATTGACCAACAAATCCACTGGCTCGCCCGAAAGTTTATCCAATTCCACAATAGAACCAACGCTCAAGTCAAGAATTTCCTTCAAAGTTCTCGTTGTTTTCCCCAATTCAACGGAAACAACCATGGGAATGTCCAAAAGAAGCTCCATGTTTTGGTCGGTTTCTTTTCTAATTTCCTTTTTGGTCTCAACTGTTCCACCGCCTCCGTCAAAGTCAGGGAATTCTATCTTGCCCGCCTGCAGATTGCTCTTACCTAAGAGATTATCAACGCTTTCACCCCCCTCCTTTGCTTCCTCACTAAGCGGTTTCTCATCGAAAATATTATCTAATTCTTCATCTGAGAGGTTAGGCTGATCTAAATTATCCATTTTTATTTCCTTATTTCCTTTATTGCTAGTCTGAGAACAACGTTTCTTTTTCTTCTTCCTCTTCTTCCTTAACGTAGTTCACGATTTTAACGGCCATTTTTTTGTCTTTCGTTCCCGGAACAACTTTATACTTAGCTTCATTTTCGACTTTCATGACGAACTCATCAGTGACTTTTTTATCCAAATGAATATAGTCACCTTTTTTCAAATTAAGAATTTCATTAATGGTTAGCTTTATGTTTTTGACTTCCACTGAAATGTCAACTGGCAACTTCATGGTGTGTTGCTTGACTTCTTGGTAACTCTCCCCTTGAGTTTGGCTGTAGTTAGCATAAATGCTCCTAGCCGATAAATTGTTCATGATTGACTCTAGGATGATGTAAGGGAGACAGAATAAAATCGTTCCTTCGACATCACCCACTTTCGTCTCTAAATTGATCAAAGCTACCGTGTCGTTGGGAGGTAAAATTTGGAGAAAATGGACATTCCCTTCTAGCCTCTCTATCTTGGGCCTTAAATCCACGATGTTAGCCCAAACCTCGCGCAAGTTCGACAAAAGCCGGCTAACCACGCTTTCTAAAACTGAAAACTCTATGTCCGTTAATTCTCTAAAATCCTTAATGACGCTCCCCTCCCCTCCAAAAAGACGATCGATAAAGGAAAAAGTTATCACTGGAGGGATTTCCAACACCGCTGATCCTTGGAGTGGGTTCATATCGATCACTGCTAGGGTGCTGGGAGTGTTAACCGTTTTAGTGAACTGCTCATAAGAAATCTGGTCAATGGAGGAGACGTGCATGGAAGTGAACTTTCTTAAATAAGTCGATAAAGTCGTGGACACCGTCCGGCAATAGTTTTCGTAAATCATCTGCAGGGTTCTAATTTGATCTTTGGAAAAGCGATCGGGACTCTTGAAGTCGTAAATCTTAATTTTATAATTTTTGCTTAGAGCTAAAGATTCCTGAGTGCCCGAAGTGCTGGCATCCCCATCGGACAACAGCAAATCGCTATCGCTATCTTGCTTTAAACTAGATAATAAACTTTGAATATCTTCTTCAGATATTAATTCAGTCATTTTTTTCCCTGTTAATGAATAGTGAAATCCCTAAAAAACACGCTTCTTATTCCCGGGAGTTGGACTATTCTTTGAATGGTGGTCTTTATCTCTTCGATTAAAATGTCTTGGTTCCTCACATTTTTAAGTTCTAAATATTTTTTCCTGCTAATTATTTTCCTAGTTTCAGCGTAAATTAAATTTCGCTTGGAAAACAAAGTCGATTCCAATTCAGAATCCTGAGCGTCGTAATTGATCACCAAACTCGCTCTAATGAAGTGATTAGCAAACTCATCAGCAGTATTGACTAACATCTCCTCACTCACCCACTCTTTGGTGCTTCCGGGAAAAACGTTTTCTAACCCTTCATTATCGATTTCTCTAATTTCCTCTAAAGAAAACCCTCCTTGATCTCTTCCTTGAACGAAAAAAACGATGATGAAAACGAACAAGATGAAAATTAAAAACCTGAAGATTTCTTTTAAAATGCTATCGAAATTGAAGGCAAATGGTAACTTAAACCTCGATTTTTTATCTTCTTCATTCCCCTCCCCTTCATTCTTATCAAGTGGTTCTTTGTTATCTTCTGGTTGGCCCATTGTTTAAACTTAAATTGAACTCAGTAAAATTATATTATATTTGACCAGCAAAAGCAATTTAATTTCTCTTTAAAACAATATCTACTCGCCGATTATAAGCCCTACCCTGCGGGGTATCATCGTCATCAATGGGCACGTTATCCGCCAGCGATTTAAGGACTATTTTGTCCTCGTTCAAAGGAATGATCGAAGGAATGCTTTTGAGGGCCAAAAAAACATTTAAGGCTCTATTCATCGACAAGTCCCAATTATCGTTGAACTCCTCTCCCACGTAGGGACTGCTGTCAGTATGCCCCTCAATGATAATATCTCCCCTGAACTGATTGCTTTCTAATAAAATCCTGACGTTTTCCAAAACTCCCTTTATAGCAGAGAACTTAACCTTAGCGCTCCCCTGCTCAAAGAAAACATCGCTAAAAAGCGATATCACGATCCCATCCTTATTCTCCACCACTCGAATTCTCTTGCTCTCCTCAAAGGGACTAAATAACGCTTCTGCTTCGCTATCTGCCCGGTCTAAGTCCCTTCCTTGCTGTGAAGAAGGAAGTGATTCCACCGAAGCTCCTAAAGATTCGAATTCCTCGCTAGATTCTAAAGTCAAGCCCCCATCCAGTACTCCCAAACTCCCGGAAAAAGCCGAGAGAATTATTTGCGTCTTAATGATTTTAACTTCGCCAAAGGAAATCAAAATGATGAAAAAAACCAAAAGCAGCGTCATCAAATCGGAATAAGTCGTTAACCAATCGCTTTTTTGCTCTTTTTTGCCCTTCTTGGCCATTTACCGCTTAAAATCTTTTTTTTCGGAAGTAGGAAAAAACGACATCAATTTCTGCTCCAAAATCCTAGGATTGTCGCCAAACTGCAGGGACAAAATGCCTTCTATGATGATGGATTTGTTGAAAACCTCTTCATCGGTTTTCCGCTCAAGTTTCTTTCCCATAGGACCCCAGACCCCATTAGCCATGATGACGCCATACAAAGTGGTGATCAAAGCCACTGACATCAACTGCCCTAAAATGACAATATCGCCACCGATAGATCCCAAAACCCCAATTAAGCCGATCAAAGTTCCAATGAGGCCATAGGCTGGAGAGAGTTCCGCTAAATAATTAATCATGCTTAAGTTACCCTCGTGACGTTCCCTAAGCATTTCAATTTCCTTGCTCAAAACCTGCTTGACGACCTCGGGGTCTGTTCCATCAATGACCAAACGAACGGCGTTTTTAAAAAAAGGGTCTTCCATGTGCTCAATGTCATCTTCTAAAGAAAGAAGCCCTTCTCTCCTAGCTTTTTCTGAAAAACTAATCATGGTTATGACGTTTTTTTTATAATCCACTTCGTCTTTGTAAATGAATTTTCTAAATAACTTAGGTAGATTTCTAATGTTTTCCAACTTTTTAGAAGCAAACATAGCCGCAAAAGCCCCGAGAACAGTCACAAAAAAAGAAGGAATGCTCAAATAACTAGATACATTGCCGATGAGCAGTATTGAAAATAAGATTATCACAAATATGGCAATTATTCCAAAAATAGAGTTTCTGTCCATGATGGTTTTATTTTAACAATTATTTTCTCATATCATTATCGAGATAATTTACTTTTTCACTTAAATTAAACGTACTTTTCCAAAAAACCTTTATTCTACTTACGATCTCCGCTAAAGGAGTTTTCACGATGTATTTTTTTTGATTGGTCAAGGTGATCAAAGTGTAATTAGCCACTTCCATTTTCTCTATGTGAAAAGGATTAAGGTAAAACTCCTCTGAGTTAGGCTTCTCTAGTTTAATCACGATGATTAGTTTTTGACTGCATGAAGCGTGACGACGTCCCCTTTCCCCAATAGAGAAAAAGAATAGTTCAACCAACTTTGAAAAAAAGTCCTAGGCATGGGATAACCCCCATAAGTGAAAATTTTAACGATTTCAAAGCCATTTTTTTCAACTAGACTAGTTAAAGTTCTCTTGCCCGGGAGCCAGCGATGAGAGGACAAATTACATCTCCAATTATCCAAATCACGCTTGGGGATAGCCCCTTCCACATTGGGACAAGTGATGATTAGCTTACCGTCTTTTTTAAGCCATTGCTTAGCCCTATCCAAAAGGACCAAGGGATTTTCCAAATGTTCAAAAACGTGATAGGAAGTGATGACATCAAAAAAAGCATTTTTAAACTTAACTTTTTCTATGGTGTTATTCACTATTCTTTTCTTGATCTCCCTGAGAGAAAGTGCCTTCGAAGGAAGTGACTTTAGCAGAGCTATCTTTTTAATCGCCAAAGCATGCTCGCTGGGAATGGGCTCAAGGCCGAAATAATTCCCCCCACCTTTTTTGTATAATTCTTCTAAGAAGTACCCCCGACCGCAACCAATTTCTAAAATATTTTTCTCAGGAGCAAAAAGCGTTTTTAAAAGGCCTAGCTTCTTAAAATTACTGAGGTTGATGGTTAAGTTGTTTTCATCGTTCATTAAATCAATCATGGGAGAATTGAGCTTAACGGCATCCTCTTGATTAAAGGGAACTTGAGCCATCATGTAAGAATAACTTTTCTTATTCGCTGACATCATCATAAAACTCCAACATGGCTTTTTTCAACGAAGCCATTAAAGACTTAGCGGTTCTAACGATTACGATTCTAGATTCGCTCATGAATTGCTTACCCTCTGGGGTTATGGCAATCCATTTGTTATAGCTCGCCACTAAAAGCAGGAAAAAAGAGAAAAAAATAACGAACTGCACCGTTTTTCTAATCACTAAATCAGTTTAATAATAAGCGGCAAAGCCACTAGTGTTCCTATGGCTGAACCAATGGAGGAAAAAATAAACACTAATAAAATTCTAGTCAACCGATTCCTCCACCAATATTTAAAGTCGGCAATTTTCAAGGAAAAACCTTCAAAATCTTTAACTTTTGGCGGTGAAACGAAAGTTTGAATTAATCCAGCCACCATCCCAGCTCCTATGGTTGGGTTGAGGCTGGTGATGGGAGCAGCAAAAAAAGAACCTATGACCGTTAGTGGATGCGGCAAAGCTACCAAAGCCCCTAAGGAACAAAAAATGCCATTGGCTAAAACCCAAATCCAAAACGAATGGGAAACGATGTTTTCATTATCGGAAAAGGAGAAACCTAAAATAAAAACACTGATAATAAGGAGCACTAAAAAATAAGGAATTACCTTGCTAAACCAACTTTTGGGTGGAATTTCGTTTAAGTTTGCTAGGTTAAAGTGGTTGAGTTCATTGCTATTTTTAAAATAATGAAGCATTCCCGCCAAATGGCCCGCTCCAACAACCGCTACGCTGGCAGTTTTTTCATCTTTTTTCATGAGATTATGCAAAATGTTTTTCGTCATGTAAACATCTCTTTCATCGATCAAGACTTCTTTTATGGTCTTGAATCTCTCTCCCAAGTCCTGCACTAGACCATTGACGATGTCCTGCTTACCCAGATTCTTGAAGTTTATCTCCTCGCTTTTAACTTTATCTTCTAGGGAAAAAAAAGAATAAAATAACTTTATTTTTTCGCTAAATTTTAGACGACGATACAACCGCTTAAAAGTGACATCAAAGGCTCGATCGATTAAAACCACTTCCGCTTTCACTTCCCCAGCGCTCTCGATTGCTCTTTTAAATTCCTCCCCCGGGGGGCTACCCGTTTCTTCAGAAAATTTCTTCTGCATGATAGATAAAAAGATGTACGATAGAAAGAAAAAAGTTCTTCTAGTTTTAAGGATTTTTAAAATATCGATCTCTTTCATTTTTTGAAAAAGGTTTTTCTTCCTCTCTTTATCCAACTCAACGAAAACGTAATCCGGCTTTTTAGCAGAAACGACTTCCTCTACTAATTTCACGGACTCAGGCGATATGTGCACCGTCCCCAGCAAGTGAAGAACGTGCTTATCCAACAAAACCAACTCATAGCAATTATCGCTTTTTTTGCTTATTTTTATTTCTTTTTTCATGCCTGAAAATTTTACCATAAATGCTTTTCAATTAAGGGAAGCAAATTTGTCTAAGTTGGTTTCGCTCTCTTCTCATTTAAGTTCTATGGTAGAATAAAAACCTAATTGAGAAATCACTGCAGTTAACCACCGTAATCTCCTATGACCAATAGCCAAACCAATAGCCAAACCAATAGCCAAGAAAAAGCGAGCCAAGAAAAAGCGCCTTATCAAGTCAATCTCCCGCTTTGGAATGGACCCATGGACCTTTTTTTAGATTTAATCAAAACCGCTAAACTCAACATTAACGAAGTCTCTATCACTGAAGTGACTAATCAATATTTACTCACCCTAGAAATCTTAAAAAAGTTTAGCGTGTCTTTAACGAGTGATTTTTTAGTCATGGCAGCAACGTTGACTTTAATTAAATCACGCAAGTTGCTTCCTCAAGAAGACGAAGAGATAGAAGAAATAGAGGAAATAAAAAAAAGTTTAATTGAAAGTTTGTTAAAATATGAAAAATTTAAAAATGCTTCTAAAAAACTAAAGGATTTGGAAAACCAAAATTTCCTCGTTAAAAAAACCAACGAATTCAAAAGAAAAAACCCCTTACTTCCCAAAAAACCCGTTAACATCTGGAAAAACGTGGGATTGAAGGAACTCATTAAAGCGATAACGAAGTTAGTTGCCTTAGATGATTTTTACGCTAATCTAAAGAACATCTCCTTTATCCCACTTAGCGAAAAAATTGCCTTCATAAAAGAAAAACTCGTGGGCAAAACCACTTTAATTTTCGAGGAACTGGTGAAGCAAAACAAAACCAAAAGGGAAATGGTGGTGACCTTCTGGGCTCTCTTAGAACTCCATAAAAATGAAGAGATCACCCTTAAGCAGGAAGAAATTTTTCAAACCATATCCATTTCTTTAAATGAAGCGAGATGACATCCTTTTTCAACCCTTAATGGAGCTACTACCTCTTGGCTCGCTTGCTGCTTTTCAATCTCGCTAGGAAAAACAAGGCTACGAATAGAAAAAAAGTAATGCCCCAAAGCATGAAAATCTGCTGGGGAACTTTTATAGAAGCGGCGAAAACAATGAAAATAAAAATCAAGGTAACGCTTTCATTATAGGCTTTTAAAAAAAAAGTCGTCATCGGGGGTTTGTCGGATTGATTTCTCTTAAACTTCACCACGATCACTCCATAATAAAGATGAAGCACCACCATCAGAGTGATTAAAAAAAATTTAATTTGAAACCAAGCAAAAAAATACGCTTTAGTCGCACTCATCAATAAAAGTCCCATCACCCAAGTAAGGATCATGGCCGGAAAAGCGATGTATACATTAACCCTTTTTTCCATAAGCAAAAACTGCTTCGTTAATATGTCCCTTTCCTTTGCTTCCCTGTTATAAGCTTCGCTATGATAAACTAAAATACGCCCTAAATAAAGCAAGCCCGCTATCCAGCTAACAAAGCCAATGACATGTAAAGCAAAGTATAAGTTGGTAATATCCATTATTTTTCTATTCCCTTTATATTATTTTATTTATATTTTTATTGTATTTTTTACGCTACAAGCGATTTAAGCCGTTTAAAGCAGCCGTGCGATAAGCTTCTGCCATGGTGGGATAATTAAAAGTGGTGTTAACGAAATAATTGATGTTGTTGTTCTTCCCCTTTTGTTTCATGATGGCCTGTCCGATGTGAATGATCTCGGAAGCCTGTCTGCCAAAGCAATGAATGCCTAATATCTCCAATGATTCGCGATGAAATAAAATTTTCAGCATGCCCGTGTAGTCGCCTAGAATCTGGGCCTTCGCCAAATGCTTGTAATGTGCTATTCCTATTTCATAGGGAACTTTTTCCTTGGTTAATTCCCTTTCGTTATAGCCGATGCTAGATATTTCTGGAGTGGTGTAAATGCCGGTGGGGTATAGTTTAAAATTGTTTTTTTCAATGGGTTTGTTAATCAAAAGAGAACTCACATACCTTCCTTGATCGAAAGCTGCGCTGGCTAAACTAGGCCATCCCACAACGTCGCCGATGGCATAAATTCCCTTTTGAGTGGTTTCGTAGTTTTCGTTGACTTTGATGTTTTGTCTGTCATTAGTAGCAATGCCCAGTTTCGCTAAATTTAAACTCTCCGAATTACCCACTCTGCCCTGAGCCCAAAAAACATAATCCGTTTTGATTTGCTTACCGGATTTAAAACTCATTATTAATTTTTCGTCGTGAAATTTTAAGTCGTCAAACTCTTCTTCGTTTCTTATCGCTATTCCCATATCCCGCATGCGAAAATTAAGGGCGTCGGTGATTTCTTGATCTAAAAAATCCAAGACTCGTTCGCGACTATTGACGAGGTTGAGTTTAATTCCCAAATTTTTGAAAATACAAGCGTATTCCACTCCAATTATCCCCGAGCCGTAAATTAAAATAGAGTTGGGATTTTCCTTCAAATTCAACACTTTATCGCTATCGAGTATTTTAGGATGACGGAAATCAACGCCTTGGGGATGAAAGGGTTTAGAACCAGTGGCAATGATGAAATTTTTCGCCTGATACTTTTTCGCCTCGTTCTTTTCTTGATTAACGACTTCCACTGTATTGCCATCAACAAAAGATGCCTCTCCAAAGACTATGTCAATGTGATTTCTCGAGTAATGTTTTTCTCGCATTTTAACTTGTTGAGAAATCACGATTTTCGTCGTTTCTAGGAGTTCCAAATACGACGGCATTTCTATATTGAGTTTATTGCCTAAGAAGGGGGTTTTAAAAATATTCATGTAAGAGACAATGGTCTGCCGAATGGCTTTGCTGGGAATAGTTCCCCAATGAATGCAGCCACCTCCTATCTGACTATATTTCTCAATGACTAATACTTTTTTATTGTTTTTAGCTAGCAACATCGCTGCGGCCTCTCCGGCCGGACCGCTGCCTATGATGATAACGTCAAACTTGTCCATGCTTTAGCGCTTTTAAGTATTTTATAATGTCTTTTATTTCTATGAGCCTGCAGTTAAATTTTTGAGAAAAAAGCAAGAGATCTTTTTTACGAGCCATTTTGCCGTCTTCCCTAATGATTTCGCAAATCACTCCCACTCTAGTCATATTCGCTAGTTTTAACAACTCCATCATTGCTTCTGTATGCCCAGCCCTCTCCATTATCCCGTTTTCTTCATATTCCAAGGGAAAAACATGCCCCGGTCTGCTAAAATCGCTTTTATTAGCCCTAGGGTCAGCTAACAACTTTATCGTTTTAGCCCTTTCAAAAGCAGAGATCCCCGTCTTGCAGTCTTTAGCATCAACGGAAACAGCGAATTTAGTTCTCCTCGAGTCTTGATTGTCTTTCACCATTTGCGGTAAATCCAATTCAATGAGTCGCTTTCTCTCCATAGCAACGCACACCAGTCCTCGACATTCTTTAATGAAGAAGTTAATCGCTCTCCCAGTCACCTTCTCTCCAGCCATGGCAATATCCCCTTCGTTTTCTCTTTCCCTGTCGTCAATGATGACGATCATTTTGCCTCTTTTTAAATCGTTAAGGACGTTCTCCATTTTTTCGAACAATGCCTTAAATGCTTTACTCATGCGATGATTTTTTTCACCTCGTAGTTTTTTCTTTTAACTTCTTCCTCGCCGACGAAGATGAAATGGTTTATTTTCTTCTTCTCAGCCATTTTGAAATGCTTTTTGACGGAACTAGGTAGCCCAATATCAACGCTGATGTTGGGGTCTTTTTCGCAAAGCTCTTTTCTAATCTGGAGGCAATAAGCAAAACTAGTCTCTTCTAAAGGAGCGATGTAATAATCAATTTCCGATTTCAAAAAGTTACTCCGCATTAAATCCAATTCCTTTAAAAAAAGATTAAAAATAGGCATGCCCATCCCAAAGCCAACTCCTATCAAAGACTTATTACCATATTTTTCGACTAGGCCATCATAGCGTCCTCCACCAAAAAGAGATCGCTTTATCCCTCCACCAGTAGCATAGACCTCAAAGACTAAGCCACTATAATAATCAAAGCCTCTAACGATTTCAGGAGAGAAAACCACCACTTCTCTCTCTTGATGGATTAAGTCTAAAAAACGAACCAAGTCGTCATTAGGGGCAATGGGATATTTTTTATAAAGCGAAAGGGGATCTTGCTCGCTCAAATAGTCGTTAATGAAATCTAGTTGTTTAGTTTGTTTAAAGTTATTTTCTAAAACTTTTTTAAACTCCTCGCTAGTGAGTTTATTTTTCCTGTCCACGATGGAATAAAAATTCTTTTTTTCGTTTTGGTCAAAATCAAAATAATTTAATAAATCGTCAACCATCCCTCTATGATTGAATAAGACCTTGTAGTCACTTCTTTTTATATTGAAAAGCTCAAAGAGACTAATGATGAGTGTTATGATGAGGCATTCTTGTAAGTAAAAATGTTTTCCTTCACTGATGATGTCGAAATTAACTTGTTTAAATTCCCTAAGACGACCTTTTTGAGGATTTTCATAACGATAACATTTACCAATCGTGTACCATTTTAGCGGGAGCGAATAAACATCGCCATACCTCGAAACCAACCTAGCTAGGGGAGGAGTTATTTCTGGTTTTAAGATTAACTTACGACCACCTTTATCGATAAAAGTATAGGCTTGCTTCTCTAAAATCTCGTTAGAAGATTTTTTAGCAAAAACTTCCCAAGGTTCTAAAAGGGGGCTATCGTATTCACGGAAACTAAATCTTTTCGCCGCCCTATGCACTTTTTCTAAAATGAAATTCTCTTCCAACATTAAGTTGGGATGGTGGTCAAGCATGCCTTTTAAAGGCTGATTAAAAATTTCTTTCATATTAAAAAGTGGGGTGAATGACGAGACTTGAACTCGCGACCACTTGAACCACAATCAAGCGCTCTACCAACTGAGCTACATTCACCAAATGGCACGCCAAAGAGGATTCGAACCTCTGACCTACTGCTTAGAAGGCAGTTGCTCTATCCAGCTGAGCTATTGGCGCTCAGTAGAATTATATAATAAGTTCACTCAAACTAAAGAATATAACTCACTCGCAAAAGAACTAAAGCGAGCGCTAAAAAGTTATGCTGCTCTTTCTTATTATCCTAGCAGCCACGTCCTCGGGCATTAGAGAATAAAAAAAAGGCACTATAGAAATCACTCCCTCATCCCGAGCATCTTCATCAATTTTATTGAGGATATCAATGATCAACACATCGTCGTTCAAAGCAACTATTCTTTCCACAGCTCTCTCTGGAGGCATATTAATAAACTGCTCAGCGATGCTAGCCACCTTGTTTTCATAGCTTTCTTGCTCTTGTTTTTCCTTCTCTAAAGATTGTTTTTCTAATTCTAAATTCTTCCTCTCTTCGCTTATTTCCAAAAGCTGTTGATTAACTGAATCTTCTCTAACGCGCAGCTCTTGTTCTTTTAAGTCCAACTCATCTCTTTGAATGTTAATGGATTCTGCTAACTTTTGATTTTCTTGTTCCTTGATTAAAAACAAATCTTGATTTTCAAAAGCTTCTCTTTCTACTGGCTCGCTTTCAAAAAAGGAAGTAAGCGAGGTATCTTCCACGTCAATGACATCGATGACTTTGAAAAAATTCAAAAAATAAAAAATTCCCGCCGAAGACAAAAAAATGAGAACTAAATAAACAACGATTCGACCATTCATTTTAAATCTACTCCATTATACTTCAAATACTGTTCCATGACCTTTTTAATGTAGTTCTTAGTTTCTTTATAGTTAGGTATTTTACCATCTCTAATGCTATTTTCTCCAGCGTTATAAGCCGCCAAAGCCTTCACCAAATCCCCGTTAAACTTATTGAATAAGTTTTTAAAATATTTCGCTCCGCTGTCAACGTTTTCAGCCGGTTGAAAAGGGTTCGCTAAATTCAATTCTTCAGCCGTCCTAGGCATGATCTGCATCAAACCCTGAGCTCCCTTATGGGAAACGGCAAGGGGATTGAAATTGGATTCTACTTTAACAATTGACTTTAGCAAAGCACTTGGAAGTTCGTGCTTTTTAGAAGCCTCATCTATGATGACGTCGTAAATTCCCTTGGGAGGATTGGAATTATTTTTAGAAACAACTTTTTTCGTTTTTGAAATGGTTTCGTCGTTTAAAACTTTTTGGAAATTATTTTCAAGGCGACTGCTTTCATTGGGAACAGGTACCGCTTCTTTAGCAGGAAAAGAACTGAGCTTAGATGAACGGCTAGAATGACCAGAGCGACTGGAGGAATTAGGTGGACTAGGAAAGGTATTGGCGATTTTATTCCTAATGCTGTTTATCCTAGCTAATGCGTCTAAATACGATTCCATAACGATTAACGGTAACTATGAACGGTTTCTTCTAAAAGAAGTTGCTCTTTTTTCCTTTTCATTTTCTGCCATTCGAGGTATTTTTTGTCTTGAATAATTTCCAAAGCTTTCACTTCTGCCATTTTCTTTTGAAGTTTCGCTTGCCACGGAGCTAATTCTTTCCAGCTTTTCTCCATCACGAGATCAATCTTTCTTAAAAATTGATTGTTTTTAGCTTGATGAAAAAAGTTCCGCTGCATATTGATTTCTGCTACTCCTGACTCCGACTTAAAAGCCCGCAATTCAGCCATGGAATTTCTTCTGCAGTCGAGGTAATAGTTGTGCTTTTTTACTAAGGGAAGCATCCCTCGCTGGATTTCTTCTGCTTCTTTTTTTTTCTTAAAAATTAGTTTTTCAAAGGAAAATTTAAATTTCTTCATAAGGCAAACTAATTCACGTTGAGAAACTTATTTTTAAGTTTTTTAAAGTGGCTGCTAGTTTGGTTTATCTTAAAAATCAATTTCCTTCTCTTGAGCGCCAAAACCCTGTTCGGGAAAAAATATTTGGCGAAAAAAAGCAATATATTAAGCGAAATATAATAGAAATAACTACCCTTAGAATAACTGCTCTTAGTCGCCAATAAAACAAATCTGAACCCATTAGCAAATAACTTAACGAATGGGTTAAACGGTTTAGATCCATTTGCCATGCATTCCCTCCCGATCCTTAATAAACTTCCTGCCGGCAAGCATCTAGTAAGCATCCCTAAACCAACATCCACCACAACGCTCATTTAATAACGCCTACACTCCCCACGGCTCTGCGGCCTATCTCAAGGCCCCACCATGCCCACCGTAATAATTAGCAGCCAAATTAACAGTTATCAAGTAACAGCTATCACGCCGCTGGTTTAATTGTCGTCTAAAATAAAAATGTCTTGATTGTTTTTTTCATCTTGTTCGGGTTTAACGCTTTTTAAAAAGGCATCTAAACTCAAATCAAGTTCATCTGCAGGGTTAGAATCATTAGGGGAGTAATAGTCGTTGCCGCTCCCGCTACTTTCTTCATTTTCGAAGTACTGATCTATGTCTTTGGGATTGCCAATGAAGTTTTCTTCAACTAAAGTCTCCCTCTGATCCAACGATTCACTAGGACTGCTGGGTAAATTATCGTTATCCCTTAACTCAACAGAGAAATCCTCAGCATTTTCAGCAAGAAAATCTTCAGCATCTTCAGTGGGAAGATCTTCAGTATTTTCAGTGGGAAAATCCTCAGCATTTTTCTGAACAGGAGTCGTTAAACCTGTTTCACTTGGTTCAGCAGAACTCACTTCAGTAGGATAAGTGGGCTTCTTTTTGCGCTTCCTCAAGTCGCTAAGCTTCCCATCAATGTTTTTCAAGTAAAAAGAAGAAATCGTTTTGGCTGGGTAAACCTTTCTCCTAGCATAATAGTAAATGAAATTGTTATCCGCTATCTCATCAAGCAACTGATAATTAATTTTAGCTGATTTATAATACCCCACTTTTTCATACACCAGTCCCGCATAAAAAAGAGCGTCGTCATAGGATTTCGTGTCTTTTAATCTAGTTTTAATATAAGCAAAAGGGCTTATTTTTTCGTAATTATTGAGTTTTTTACTGGGAAAAACGTTTGATAAAATACCATACCACAATATTGCCCTAGCCTTTAGTTCTCTATTTCGAGCATTAATGCCTACTTTTTTAAGTACCTCTTTGCTTTTTTCCAAATATTTTCTACTCAAAGCAGGATTATTTTTATTTTGACGGGCTAGCCCATAGTACGCGAAGCCCTTATAGTAGAAATCACCCATTTGTTCCTTGCTAAACTTTTGATTGACGATGTAACCAAACTCACCATCATAATAACGCTCTTTTATGGTTTTAGCAGGCCTTGGTTTTCTCTTTTGAACGTCTTTGCTTGGCGTTTTGCTTGGCGAAGAAATTGAATCGCTTGAAGCACCACTATTAGCATTGTTAGCATTGGGAACGCTTCTTTCACTACTACCACTAGTAGAAGAAACCGTTGACCCCTCATCAACGCTTTCATCGCTGTTGAGTAGTTCATTAATGGTTAGATCATCTCCCAAGTTGTCTTCCGCCTTATCTGCTGAACAGGACCAAGACGCCAGAGACATTGAAAGAACTAAAAATAGTGGGACAAAAAATTTCAAAATCCTTATTCCTCCCTTACAATAACGGAATACTACAAGTTAATTTTAAGGTGATAAATCGATAAGTAACTTATTTTATTTTTTTTTTAGAAGATAAAAAAGAAAATTCTATCTTTCCGTCTTTTTTCAAACTCAAATAAGCATCGAACAACCGCTTGGTTTTAACGGAACGAAAGCCCTTTATAAGCTCGCTTTTTTCTCCTCGGAGCATTTTCTTAATGTTTTCTTCGCTTATCTCCTTGCCTAAAATAACCCTATTTAGTTTCAAGCCCGTTGATTTGTCCTCATCATAGCTCTCAGAAATGAAATGAGTTAAAGTTTTGAACACTTGACTCTTATCGGAGTAAAATTGCCCCATTTTCTCAGCGTCTTTTAGTTGAATGTCTTCTTTACCAGTGGAAAAAACAAATTTCATCTTATCACTTTCATCTAAAATAAGGCTAGCCGAGAACAAACTCCCCTTTTTTTTGCTTCTAAAATCGCTAAAAGGACCTATTTTCCTATCCGTTATGAGCTGAACAATTTCTTCTTCGCTCATCCTCCTTCCCCCAATGACTTTTCGCAAGGCAATTTTCCCATCTTCGCTTATGTATTTGTCAATGTACTCGTAATACCTCTTTCCTGCTAAAGGCGAAAAAGAAGCGGTTTTTTTAAGTTTCTCAATGTCAAATTCTTTAATGTTTTTAACGATTTTGACCGTATCGCCAATGATCTCATCCATGAAATCTTTCCTAGAAATCTCGCCTTTTTCCATTAGATTGAGCTTATATTCCCATTCCCCCGTCAATTCAGGAGAACCTATTTCATTCAATTTCATGGCGTCAATGAGAGAAAACAAATCAAAGGATTTAGCCGTGGGAACCAATTCCCTCGCTTCTTTAACTAAATATTTATCGTAAACCAATTTTTCAATGATGGCGGCTCTCGTTGCCGGAGTTCCCAGCCCCCGCTCTTTTATGGCTTCCTTCAAAAGTTCATCGTCAATCATTTTGCCCGCCCCTTCCATGGCATTTAGCAGGCTGGCTTCCGTGTAGCGATTAGGGGGCTTGGTGAACAAATCAAGTTTAACCACTTCATCAGCGACTAACTCACTGCCTTCTTTTAAAGGAGGTAAAACCTTGTTTTCTATTTTTTTTTGATACACTTCTCGCCACCCCAAGTCAGTGAAAACGTTTCCTTCCGCCTTAAAACTCTCTCCTTCAACCAGCACTTTCCTAGTCGTTTTCAAAAACTTACTCGCCGGATAAAAAGCAGCAAGAAATCGCTTTAAGACTTGCAGAAATATTTTCCTCTCGTCTTCGGTTAATTTAGGTATTTTTTGTCCCGTGGGAATGATCGCATGATGGTCGCTAATTTTTTTATCATTGAAAATGCGTTTATTAAAAACGACGTAGTCATTAGCTAAAATCTTGCTAATGAATTTCTTGGTATCTTGAAAATCGAAACCCTTGAGCTTTAACAAAGTGCTTTTAACCAAAGACAAATAGTCAGTCGGCAAAAATTTACTGTCCGTCCTCGGATAAGTTAACACTTTCTTCCCCTCGTAGAGGGATTGAAGGACGCTCAAAGTTTTTCTAGCCGGAAAACCGAAAAGAGAGTTAGCCTCTCTTTGGAGAGTGGTAAGATCGTACAACAGAGGTGGATTCTCCAGACCCGGTTTTATTTTATCAACGAAACTCCCTACTTTACCTTGGACTTTTTCAATGATTTTTTGCGCTTTTTCAATTCCCCAAATCCTATCTTCTTGGTAATCTTTGCTGTCTATGGCTAAATTTTCTAGTTTGAGGTTACTTTTTTTAAAGTTGGTATCGAACCAAGTTGCCTTGAAAGTGGTCTCTTGATCGCGGAAAGTTCCCTCTAGCTTCCAATAAGGCTTGGAAACAAACGCCTCTATGGCCTGCTCTCTTTTCACGATCAAACTCAAGGTCGGCGTCTGCACTCTTCCGCAGGGAGTTAGGAAAAAGCCACCCCTTTTTGAATAGTAACCGGTGAGACCCCTAGAGGCATTGATACCGATGAGCCAATCCGCTTCGCTCCTGCTCACAGCTGCGTCTTGTAGGAAGCGCATTTCTTGGTTTTTTCTTAATTGATGGAAACTATTTTTGATTGCCTCCTTAGTCATGCTACGCAGCCACAGCCTGCGAATGGTTTTACCCAATGGCTTGCCTTCGCTAAGGTAATCGATCACATATTTAAAGATCAACTCCCCTTCTCTTCCAGCATCACAGGCATTGATAATCTCTTCAATTTGCTTCTTTTTGACTAATTTTTTTATTTCGTTTAACTGTTGTTTGTTTTTTTCTATGGGCTTCAAGAAAAATTTCTCGGGAATGATGGGCAGGATGCTTAAACTCCATTTCTTATATTTGGGATCCATTTCTTGAGGATCAGCAATGGTTAGCAAATGCCCCAGCGCAAAAGTGATAAACCATTCGTCGCTCTCTAAATAACTTTTTTTATCTAAGAAATTTCCCCCTAAACAACTAGCAATGTCTTTAGCAACGCTGGGTTTTTCTGCTATAATGAGTTTTTTTGCTTTTCCTGCCACTGATTATTATTCTAATTCAATAACTTTAAAATGTCAAATGTCCTTGAAGTTATCGCTAGAAAACTCATTAAAAAAATCGCTGAAGCGGGGGAAATTGATAAATTAGCGACGAAAGGAGAGAAACTAATTTTTTCATTTATTTGATTTTGTAATAATAATATAATTACCTAAAATGGATAAGCAATGCTCAAAAATAACAAGAATTTAATCCTCCTTTCCTTATTTTTCTCCATTGTCTTTTCAATAGCTTTTTTCTATTTTTTAAAAGAAAAGAAAGAAATTCAATTAATTGACCTCCAAGGAAGCGATTTTCTCCAAGCTCTAAAATGGATTGAAGCCAATTCCCTTCAAGTGAAAATTTTCGAGAAAGTGGATTTAAACTCGCCTAGTTACCTAGTTCTAACCCAAAATCCCGCCCCGGGGACCATGGTGAAAGAAAATAGAAAAATCACTTTAGTGGTTAACTCCAGCAAAGTCAACGAAAAAATGCCTGATTTCCTAGGAAAAACCTTTGAAGAAGCCAAGAAAAGCATTTACAATCTTTTTAGCAGGAGCGATTTCATCCCGCAAATCATTAGGCAAGATAGATTTTCTCAAGAATATTCCTCTGGAGAAGTAATGGCTCAAAAACCCGCCCCCGAATCCATTTTTAATCAAACTGACAGCATTGTCCTAGTGGTTAGCAAGGGGAAAACCCTTGGCAAAGTGGTGGTGGAAGATTATCAGCTTAAAGATTTTCGCCAAGTGGAAGAAGAGCTCTCCAGCCTAGGCATTTACGTTAAAGCGACCTTTAGCCCCACTTATAAAAAGAACCAAGTGGGGAAGATTTTCAAGCAAAGCAAAAAGCCGGGAGAGGTTTTGTATCCCCAACAAGAAATATCCTTTTTAGTGGGGGAAGATGGCACGAAAGCTAATGGCAATGAAGATAGGAGTTCCATTTTAAGGATAGCTGAATTTCAAGTCCCCAACACGAAAATCTCTAACAACGTGGTCTCTTTGGTGGTGAGCGACTCTCTAGGAAAAAGCACTCAGTTTGAGGACACTTTTAAAAACAACTCTTTTGCTGAAATCCCCTATTCCACTTTAGGCTCGGGGAAATTGGAAATAATCGTCAATGGCAAAATTTTTAGAACCATTGAGTTCTAAAAAGAGTTTTTCCATGCAGCCCATGCATCTAAACTCAGCTCAAAAAAGAGCAGTGGAAATCATTGACAAGCCGATTTTAGTTTTGGCTGGGGCTGGGGCTGGTAAAACGAGAGTTATCACCAGTAAAATCATTCATTTAATTTTTAATCACGAAGTTGATCCCCAAGATATTTTAGCAATCACCTTCACCAACAAAGCCGCTGGGGAAATGAAAGACAGGGTAGAAGCCGGTTTGGCTCTGAAAGAAAAAAACAAACTTTTAATCAAAACATTTCATTCTTGGGGAGTTTTTTTTCTCAGGAATTTCATTCACTTTCTCCCACCTTATAAAAATAACTTCTCCATCATTGATGAGGAGGATAAAAAGAAAATAGTTAAAGACTTGATTAGCAAAGAAACTAAAGTGGTCCATTCGGAATTGAAAACGACTTTGAGGCTTTTCTCTTTTTTCAAAAACGACTTGCTTTATGGCGAGGAAGAGGATTTCGCTAGGAAAATAAAACCTTATTTCAAGCCCAAATTTTTTTCCTTTGATTTAAAAAAAGTTTATTTGGAATACGTGAGTTTTTTAGCAAAAGCTAATTTGCTGGATTTCGATGACCTCATTGGACTGACTTTAAAGTTAAGGGATAACGAAGTGTGTGCTCGCTATCTTCTGAATAGGTGGCGCTATGTTTTGGTGGACGAATACCAAGACACTAACTATTGTCAAGAAAAAATAATTGATTGGTTCGTTAAATCTGAAAGCATCCTGACTTTAGTGGGCGATGATCACCAATCCATTTATAGTTTTCGCGGGGCTAACTTTGAAAATATTTTTAACTTCAGCAAGAAATACCCCAATACAAAAATCATTAAACTAGAGGAAAACTACAGAAGCAAGCAAGCCATATTGAACTTGGCTAATAGCATCATTGCTAAAAATAAAGTTGCTTATAAAAAAAAATTATTTAGCGATTTGGGACTGGGGGAAACGCCTATCTACTGCCAATTCAAATCTGAAAAAGCAGAAGCTCAGTGGGTCGCTGAAAAAATCGCTTCGTTAAAAGACCAAGGAACTTCCTTGAAAAAAACTGCCATATTTTTTAGGACTAATTATCAATCAAGAAGCGTTGAGGAGGCTCTCGTTAAGCAAGAAATACCTTATAAAGTCATTGGAGGAATTAGTTTCTACCAAAGAAAGGAAATCAAAAACGTTTTGGCTTATTTAAAGTTACTTTTGAACCCGCTGGACCAAAACGCTTTTTTGAGGATCGTTAATTTGCCACCTAGAAACTTGGGAGTAAAATCCATTGAAAAAATATTAGAACTAAACGCTTCCAACGAAAATGATTTCTCGAAAAGCTTGTTAAAAACAGTTGAGCTAAAACTTCCTAAGAAATCAACCCTAGGGCTTGAGGAATTCAAATCGTTTTTTTTCCAAGCCCAAGAAAAAATTTCTGCTGGTGAAAATTTTACGACTTTCATTGAGTTCATCATTAATCAAAGCGGTTTACGAGAATATTATACCAACATAAAAGACTCTTATGAAAGAGAGCAGAGCTTAGGATACTTAGACGAGTTCACGAACTCAATAAGTTACCAGTACTTAGAATCTGGAAGCAACGATCTTAAGGAAAATTTAACCGAATTCATAGAAAAAATTTCTTTATTGGAGAACTTTTCCAATAAAGAGAGCAAAGAGAGCGAAGGAAATTTCGCAAACCTACTAACCATTCATAATGCCAAGGGCTTGGAATTTGATTTCGTTTTTATAATAGGGTTAGAAGAAGGGGTTTTCCCTCATTTCTTAAGTTTTGAGGAAGAGGGACAAATTGAAGAGGAAAGAAGGATTTTTTACGTCGGAGTAACTCGAGCTAAAAAAAATTTAGCACTTACTTCTTCGGAATTTAAATCAAAGCAAGGAAGATGGGAATTCCATTACCCTTCTCGTTTTGTTAAGGAAATCAACGATGATTTGCTCAAAAAAATGAATTTTTCTAACCAAGCCTATTCTTACTTTTTTTAAGATTAAATAACCACTAAAATATATCATTGTTATTACCGACATTGATATAGAGATGATTCTACTTCAACTATTAGCTAGGATACTGGGAGTCCTCATTATTGTTTTTGCAATTTTCCAAATTAGTGAATTTGGGGAAGCATTCTTAGAAAACCAATTTGGCCTTGAAATTAATAATCAAAGCGTAAGAAATGCCTTAAACTTAAACGATCAGTTAGAGAGTAGCGACGAAGTGAGCATAGATACCAACGATCGTCCTTTATTTTCGATCATTGACGTTCCTTCTTTGATTTTCATTTCTTCTTTATTGCTGGGCTTTACTCTTTTGAGCGTTGAACTCGTCTCAATTTTTCAGATTATAAGAATGGGGATATTTGTTTCGCCCTACGCCATAGATAAAAACACTCAACTGCTTATAAAAGGCATAAAAAACATTAGCGATGACTACTACTCAAAGGGGGCCTCTGCCTTGAAGTCATCAACTCGAATAAGCAAAAAATTACCAGTCTGGCCTCTACTCATTGAGCAGATGGAACTGAAATTGCCCTTTGAAGATATAGTGCAGATTTTAGGCAATGATGCTGCCTTAAATCGAAAAACCTTTGATCGACTCACGAAAATAGTTAACAACATTTCCAACGTTTCTCCTTCGTTAGGAGTCATTGGAACTGTTTTAGGGCTAATCAAATTATTATTCAACCTCCAAGACCCCTCTAACTTGGGTCCCAGTATGGCTTTGGCGTTGATGACCACGTTTTACGGCTTGTTGTTCAGCGTTATGATTTTTAAGCCTTTGGTCATGCGGTTGGAAAGCAATAAAATGAGTTTGATGAACTCTTATCAACATGCAGCTTTTTGGATCAGCATTATCGAGAGCAAGAAGCCTTCTTTTTATTTGGAGCAAAAATATAGTTAAAACATAACCAAAGCAACATGCCTAAGAGAAGAAGAAAGAAAACCAACACTTACGAACTATCCAAAGAGGTATCCGTAGAGGAAGAAGATCACAATGCTTGGGCGGTGTCTTATGGGGATATGGTGAGCGTTTTATTGACTTTTTTCATTCTTTTAATTTCTTTTTCCACCATCAGCCCCAATAAATTTGAAAATGCTAGAGAAAATTTAAAAAGCACTAAAAAAAAAACTTCCGTTGAGCAGCTCAATGAAAAACTAGAAAAACTAGTTGAAGAAAATCAATTAGAGCAGTATCTAAATGTTGTTAAAACTGATCTGGGGGTAGACATTAACATTCAAAACGAAATATTGTTTTCCAAGGGATTAGGTAGACTCTCTCCTGAAAATTCCGCACTCATTAACGAAATCATTGTTACTCTTAAAGAATTACCGAAAGAATTTTCTTTTGAAATAGAGGGACACACTGACGATATCCCCATTAGGAATGCTCGCTACCCGTCTAATTGGTACCTTTCAGCAGATAGGGCTTTATCGGTTTTGAATGTATTCATTGAAAATGGTTTTGACACTAAAAAGTTGAAAGTGCAAGGCTTAGCTGACACTCAACCTATTAAACCACTAAGGGATAGCGAGGGAAATCCCATTGAAGAAAACAGAAAACTTAACAGAAGAGTATTAATAAAAGTGAGGTGATTATTAAAAAATGAAGGGATTTAAATTGATGATTTTTCTCATGTTGTTCTCGATTTTAAACGGGAATCTGAGGGAAACAGTGCGCTATGAAAATTATCTGCAGAATCAACTGGAAAATTACTTGTCTAAAGTTTTACCACCCAAAACTTTCTTGGTTTCAGTCAACGTACAGATAAGCAAAAATAGAAAGCAAGAAGTGACGAGAGAGTCATCCGACATTATCAACAAAGAGGACAATAGAGAACCCGTTTTCTACACTCCATCAAACGGCAACGCTCAAACTCAAAACAATGCCACCGAGAGCCAAGCCAATGCTCAAAACCAAGCCTCGCAAACTCAAGAAGAAACTTTACCCGGTTTGGAAATTTTACCAGAAGAGGAGACGCCACCAAAACCAGTAACGCCAGCAGCATCGCCCCCAAAGGACAGGTCCTCTCCCCCCGTTGTGTTCAGTACGAAGAAAAGCGAACAACAAGAAAAATCCTCTAGGGAATATGCCTATGTTGATGAGATAGTTATTGAGGCTGTTGACGTTCAAATCATCTTAGATAACGAAATCCCAGCAGACACGGTTAGGACGATTAGACAAGTGATAAGCGATAAACTAGATTCTGCTTACCAAGATAAGGCGGCGGTTAATTTCGTTTCTAGTTCTTTAGACGCTAATAGAGAGTTGGAAGAGACTGCCGTGGAGGAAGTGAATGCTAATGAATTAGAAGACCAAACTTTAATTGAAGAATTTAATCGACTTAGGGAGGATTTGATCAACTCTGAAAACAAGTTGGTCACTTTTAAAGATTATTTAGACAATTATGGGTTTGTGTTTTACTTGCTTTTAGGGCTAGTTTTCTTGTTGCTAATCCTTTTCATTTTCTTTTTTTTCATTTGGTTTTTATCGAGACTATTTAATAAAGAACCTCCTCCGACTCCCACTAGGGATAGAGAGCCCCCTCCAAGAGATCCTAATTTGAGGTATAGCTATGCTGGTATTCCTAGTGATGCTGATATTGAACCCGTCATTGATAAGAAAATAAACTTGGAAATGGCTCGTTTAAAAAAAGAGAGGGATAGCGAAGAAAAAATAAAAGCAAACGAGCAAAAAATAAAGGCATTAGAAGAAGAAAAAAAAAAAGAACTGGCAAAAGAGAGAGAGAAAATTGAAGAGGAAAAGAAAAAATTACAAGAAGAAAAGTTAGCTCTTGAGGAGAGTGAAAAAAAAAAAATTGAGCAGCAAAATGAAGCGGAGGAAAAAAAAAGGGAAGAAAATCTAAAAAAAATGAAATTTGACACTTATGTCGGTGAAGAAAACGAATTCATTGATTTGTTCTTAGAAGATTTGCTCACTGGCAGGAAATACATCCTCAATTTAAACGAAAAAGAATATTTGGACTTAGTGCATTCATTTAGCAATGAAAACGTAAGAAAAATCTTCTCCGACCTCAGGGAAGAAGAAGTTTACGAAGAAGAAAGCCCGTACAGTGGTTTAAATGAATTGGAAATAGCTCAATCAAAGAAGAGGTTGTTTACCAAACATTTGAAGGGATTAGAGCAATATCGAAAAATTTTAAAACCGCAAAATAGCGACGTGTTTGGGCAATTATCCTTGCTCAAAGAGGATGAAATAAAGTCGTTGTTTTCTTCCTTAGGAGTGGAGGCGATTGCTGATTTGTCGAGATTCATTGACAACAACATCTTAAAATCTTATTTAGCCTCCATTACGGACAAAGAGAGACAAGCGTTGATCAAAGCGATTAATCTCAACAAAGAACTGAGTTACCAAAAGTTAGCGGATCTGAGAAGTCAATTTAGAGAAAAAATCAACGAAATTAAAAACAATATTTTCATTCAAAAGAGCCAAAAAAAGGAAATCATGTTTAACCTGTTAAAAACATCGCAGAATAAAAAAGACCTCCTAAACGAAATAAGAAAAGATAACTTGGAATTTTATGAAAACTATTCTAGTTACCAAACGAGTTTTGAGGAATTCCTAAAAGAAGATAGCGATTTGAAAAATAAAATAATTGACAGTCAAGATAATGAAACTTTAGCTAAAGCAGCCATTAGATTAAATGATGAGCAATCAAATCAACTTTTCGACTCCGTTCCGTTTAACCGAAGAGAATTAATCCAAGGAATCATTAACACTAAAATAACCGATATGAAAAGGGAAGATATTTTAGAAGCTCAAGAGAAAATTCTCAACCAATATCGCTCGCTTAAATTTTAAAATTGCTTCATAAAGAACGCTATGTTCTAAACATTCAGCATGTGGATTTTGCTGGAGTTATTTTTTTCCCGAAGTTATTTGATTTTTGCCAATCGATTTTCGAAGCTTTTTTAAAAAAAAAAAATGTGAACATTCATCAGTTGATTAAACGAAAAACCATTCCCTTCGTAGTCAAGAGCCAAGGAGAATATTTGAAACCCCTTTCTTTGGGCGATGAAATGGAAGTGAGCATGGAGTGCGCTAGAATAGGAGAGACTTCCTTCACTATGCATTTTTTTTTCAAGAAAAAGCAAACCCTAGCAGCAAAAGCCCAAACAATCCACGTCTATACTAAAAACGGCAAAAAAAAGAAACTCCCCAATCACTTTAGGAAAATCCTCCTTCCTTAAATTAAAACTAGCCAAGTTAAAACCAAGTGAGTTAAAACTAACTTAGAAGCTGAAATCATTTAAAGTATTTTACTATTTTGAATTTTGGTTCTTCATCCGAGTGATTTTCTAAAATTTGTTTTTTTTTAAAATATTTTAAATACTCTTCTTTAGGAAAAAACCTGTCGCAGTTGTAACTTGAATCTATCTCCGTGATGTAAAGAGAAGTTATTTTATCGATCACTTTTAAACATTGAAAGTATAAAGTTTCTCCGCCTATGATGAAAGATTGGGCGGATTTTTTAACGGCTAAAGCGAGGGCTTTTTCTAAAGACGGACAGAAACTCACATTGTCGTAACTTTTTTTAATTTCACTGGTTAAAACGATGTTGTGCCTCTTTGATAAGGGTCTGTATTTAGGAGGAATTGATTTCCAAGTGTTGCTCGCCATGATGACGGAGTTAAGAGATTTTTCTGGGCAAGCTCCCAAGGTTTTTTTTCTAAAAAAAGTTAAATCTTTTTTCAATCGCCACGGCAGGCTATTGTTTAAGCCAATTCCATTTTTTTTATCAACCGCTACAATGATAGAGAAAGTCATTGATTCATTTATCGGGAAAATCAATGAAACAAATGAAAGCTTTTTCGATGAATGTCCGTGATGCCGTTTTTTTTTATCGCTAAATAATGCTTTTTAACGGGGTATCCTTTGTTGTTTTCAAAATCGTATTCTGGGTATTTCTTTTGATACTCTTTCATGATCCTATCTCGACTAACCTTAGCCACAATGGAAGCAGCCGCAATGGAATAAGAGATTTGATCGCCTTTTTTCAAAGCCAAATAAGGCAAGCGGCTCTCTTCGAGTTTCAAATAGTCCGTTAATAGAAAATCTGGCTTCAAGGGAATTTTTTGTAAAGCCATGTGAGCTGCTTTTAACACGGCTTGAAGAATGTTAATTTGGTCAATGATTTGGCTGCTGACTACTCCGAGAGAGAAGCTTAAACAATGAGAAACGATGAAAGAGTAAAGCTCTTCGCGTAGTTGTGGATTTAACTTTTTCGAATCGTTAATCCTTTCATCAATTTTGTTTTTATCTAAAATAACAACTCCGCAAACCACTGGACCAGCCAAAGCTCCCCGTCCAGCCTCATCCACTCCAGCTATGAATTTATATTTTTTAGAATAGCGATTTTCTAAAACAAAGCTACAACTCATTTATTTTTCGACAGATAATGCATTTATCTAAATCATGGCTTCTAGCTGGGCAAAATTCACGCCCATAATAAATCATTTGAAGATGCAGGTCGTTCCAAAACTTTTTGGGGAAAGTCTTTTTTAAATCCAATTCGCTTTGAACGACATTTTTACCATTACTTATTTTCCAACGAAAAGCAAGTCGGTGGATATGAGTGTCAACTGGGAAAGTCGGGACATGGAAGCCCTGAGCTAAAACCACTGAAGCAGTCTTATGCCCCACTCCCGGTAGTTTTTCTAAATCTGCTAAATTAGGGGGAACTTCTCCCGAAAAATCCTTTAGTAAAATTTCCGATAAAAGGTGAATAGCAGAAGATTTTTTATTGCTGAGCCCACAAGGACGAATGATTTTTTTTATTTCCTCCACTCCTAATTTTTTCATGGCCATGGGGGTTTCAGCTTTTTGAAATAAGGATTTGGTGACTTTATTAACTGCTTTATCAGTGCAGTTGGCTGAAAGCAAAACAGCCACTAAAAGCGTAAAATTTGAATGAAAGTCTAACGGAGGAACGGGATTGGGATATAACTTCTTTAATGTCTTTAAAATGAATTTAACTTTGGAATCCAAAAATACTTAACGATTAATCCTTTTCTGGGTTTTCATCTTCTTCTTTTATTTTGCTATTGATGGAAATTTTTCCCAAAGTAGAAGCGCCTTTCATGATTTTTATGTTGGAACTGGCCATTTTGCCTTTTATTTTACCAGTCTCATTCACGACAATGTCTCTTTCGGCCGTCACATTTCCCTTTAGGCTGCCCGAAACGGTGATGTTATCCCCCTTGACATTAGCCTTGACTTCACCAGTCTTATCAATGAAGACATCTCCTGAGACAATGATATCTCCTTCAAACTTACCGTCAATTTTCAAACTGCCCTTGGAATTAACTTTTCCTCTGGCCACCACATTGCTGGAAATAATCGTTAAATCTTTTCTCATATTTAGCCCTTTAATTTTTAGCTTTTTAACGCTTAAATCTTTAAAAAATTTTTTCATCAAACGAAACTTGATTCTGCAGGTATTCCAAACGAATTTTATCTATTTTCGAACTATCTAATTTCAATCCCAAATCACTTAGTTGTTGGGAACTCGCCACTGAAGGAGAATTCATCATCAAATCCTGTCCCTTTTGAGTCTTAGGAAAAGCAATGACGTCTCTAATATTAGTGGTTTTCATGAGCACCATGATGAGACGATCGAGGCCGGGAGCGGCCCCACCATGAGGTGGTGCTCCAAAATCAAATGCTTTTAATAGATGAGAAAATTTCAAATCAATCTCTTCCTCTTCCAGTCCAATCAACTTCATTATTTTCCTCTGCAGCTCGCTTTGATAAATCCTAAGGCTTCCACTACAAAGTTCATAACCATTGCAGACTAGATCAAACTGAGAACTTTTCACTTCAAGCGGTTTTGAATCAAGCAAAGGAAGGTCTTCTTTTTTGGGAAGAACAAACATATGATGCATAGGATCACATCTTTTCTCTTTTTCGTTCCACTTAAACAAAGGATAATCCACCACGAAAGCAAAAGCCAATTTGCTTTCATCGATCAAGTCATATTCGTTGGCTATCTTCACTCGAAGCAGTCCCATGGCTTCCAATAATTCCTCTTCCCTACCGCTACCTAGTAAAATCAATTCGTTTTCCTTAACTTTAAGCCTCTCTTTTAACTTGTTCACTTCTTCAGTAGAAATGTATTTCTTTATGGAAGACTTCCACTCCCCCTTGATGTGATAAAGCCAAACCAAGCCCGCCATTCCACACTCTTGAGCCAGCTCAATTAAGCCATCCAGCTCACTTCTACTTAATTCTTTGGGACAAGTCCATTTAATTCCCTTTATTTTACCCCCATCAGCTAAAGAACGACGAAACACTTTGAACTCAGAACGAAGGAAAACGTCTGACAAATCGTTTATCGTCAAGGAAAATCTAAGGTCTGGTTTGTCACTTCCGTATTGGCTCATGGCATCTTGATAAGACAGCCTCGCAAAAGGTTTGAATTCAATCCTCTCGGGATCAAATATTTTTTCGCAAATCGTTTCGATCATTTCTTCTAATAAATCAATGATTTCATCTCGCTCCACGAAGCTAAGTTCCATGTCGATTTGGGTATGTTCGGCTTGACGATCAGCTCGACTGTCTTCATCACGCAAAGCCCGAGCAATTTGAAAATAACGATTCACTCCCGCCACCATCAAAAGTTGCTTGTACTGTTGGGGAGATTGGGGTAAAGCATAAAACTCTCCCGGGTAAACCCTTGAAGGAACTAAAAAATCCCTAGCCCCTTCTGGAGTGGTTTTCGTCAAAATGGGAGTCTCTATTTCAATGAAACCTTTTTCATGGAGAAAATTCCTGACGACATGAGTTACCAAGTACCTCTTATGAATGAAATTTTTGGCTTTTTCCCTTCGCAAAAATAAATAGCGATATTTAATGGAATCATCAGCGACGAAGCTTTCTTCATTGACTTTAAAAGGCAGGGTGGAACAAGCATTAATGACCACAACTTGATGGATAATCACTTCTATTTTTCCAGTGGGGATTTTGTCGTTTATAGTGTCCGCTGATCTCTTAGCGACTCTTCCTGAAATGGTTATAACAAATTCTTCTCTTAACGCTTCAATGGTTTTGAAATGCTTTTCTGGTAGTCCATCGCTAGTAACGCATTGAACTAATCCCGAATGATCGCGTAACATGACGAAAATGAGTCCCCCATGGTTTCTAAGGCTGCTCACCCATCCCGACAAGACGATCTCCTCTCCTACGTCTTTCAGTCCAACGTCAAGGCATAAATGACTACGATAAACATTCACGTGAGGAATTTTAGCATAAAAAATTCCATTCTAAAAATTAAATTTCAATCGTCTTTTGGAGCATTGAATTTTTTATGAACTTAAAAAATTCATAAATGGCTTAAAAATTCTAGTGAAACATTTCTTTTTATTTAAATCGCTTACGAAATCATGGGGTTACTTGAAGCAAATTTCTCTTTTTCTTAGAAAAATAAAAAATTATAAAAAACACTAAACGAATTTTTCTATTTCCCGTTCCTAAATTTAGAATATGGAAAACAATGATGACTTAAGAGTTTCAACTGAGACCAAGCTAAATGAAATGAGGCTATCTCTTGAGCAATTAGAAAAGTTAGAAAACGAAAAAAATGCTTGTTTAAAAGAACTCAATATCTCCAAGTTAAAAAAAATATGTTTAGCTCAAGAAAAAGAAATAGAAAAGGTTTTGCTAATGTTGAAGGGAAACAAATTAGCCAAAATGGATCAACGAGACATCGGTGATTTCGTAAAAAAATACCATATCAATAAAACGATTCTCACTAATTTTAAGGAATTGGCAGCGATATACTTTAAGCCGTTTAAGAATGAAAATTACAACAAGGATGGAAAGACGAAGAATTTAAATTTGAAAAGCATTTCCATTTCAACTTAATTAAAGGGAACTAGAAAGAATGGCATCAACATTTTTAGGCGTAGAAATCGGTAAAAGAACGCTCATCAGTCATCAAAAAGCACTCAGCGTCATAGGACACAACGTTGCTAATGCGAATAACGAGAACTATTCCAAACAAAAAGTAATTTTTCAAACTTTAGACCCACTTTATCGAGCTCAACTCAATCGGGCAGAAAGAGCAGGCCAAATCGGTCAGGGAGTTGAAGTGGCCTCCATTAGGCGAGAGAGAGATATTTACTTAGATCAAAGGATTTACACCGAGAATGGTAAGCAAACTTTTTGGGAAGTGAAAGAGGGTCATTTGGTTGACTTAGAAAACGTTTACAACGCGATTGGTGAAATTAATTTTCAAGAAAAACTCGATAGCTTTTGGCAGGGATGGCAGAACTTAATCATTAATCCCAACAACTCCGCTTCAAGAGAGGAGTTGTTACAAGAATCTCTCATTTTGACTCGCGATATAAGGGACAAGAACCAAAAGCTAAATGATTTGAGGAGAGAAATCAATGAAAAACTGATTGGGGAAATTGATGAAATAAACCAAATAGCACAGAACTTGGCTAGGCTTAATCAAGAAATACAATCTTCTAAAAACCTAGGAGATAACCCCAACGATCTTTTGGATAAAAGAGACGCCCTAATAAGTAGGCTATCTCATTACGCTGAGTTAAAAGTCAATCATCGAGACAACGATGAATTGATGGTTTATCTCGGTGGGCGAATTCTGGTTCAAGGAGATAAAGTAAATCAATTCCGGTATTACACTGATCCGCAAAACGAGGGCTACATTGCCATTGAGTGGCAGCCTAGCAGCGATAGAATCAATACGAAGTTAGGCTCTCTAAGGGCTCATCTGAACCTCAGGGATGTAGAAATCCCCGAGCAAATAAATAGCTTAGATACCATCACCACGAATTTGGTTTACGGAGTGAATGGGATTCATCGACAAGGGTTTAATCATTATGGGACGGTAACGGGCGACTTTTTCAAACTTCATCACCCGGGTGGTGTTGACAATGGCAACTACGATAGCAACTTTGATGGGGTTTTGGATAAAACTTTGTTGTTTGAAATCAAGGGAAATAAAAAGTTAGATCCCAAAGGAATCGTAGGGCAAAACGGAACGCTCACTTTTAGAAATAATCAAGACGAAAGCCTCGTTAGCATTGAATATTTTGCTAACGAAAAAATAGAAGACATCGTTAAAAAAGTAAATTTGAACCAAGATTCAATCAACTTTTTCTTAACTGCAGAAGGACAACTCCTCGTCAAAAGCAGGTCCAATTCCCAAGATTACCCATTCGCCATTGAATTTTTAAACGACACCGGTAATCTGTTAAACACAGTGGCTGGAGTATTGGAGGCACCTGATGTTCCCTTTGACAGCAACTTCGTTAATGGGGTGGACGCTTTAAACGATGGGGCTAATTTTTCTAGAGTGCCTTTAAAAAACATTTCTGCTTGGATTAACGTTAACCAAGTCATCGTAGGGGACAGCGGCTACATAGCGACTAGAGAAGGAGATAACTACGACATCACTATTGAAGAGGAAGTTCCTCGCGGCTCCATTAGTGCTGGTATTGCTCAGGAGATCGCTGATTTGCGTTTTGAAAACATTTTTTTGGATAATAAAAAAACTTTCGATGATTACTACGTTAATCTCGTGGGAGGCATTGGAAGCGAGTTAAAAACAGCTAGGCTGGAGAAGGAGAAGTACGCTGAAATTCTTCATAATTACAACGACCTTAGGCAATCCATATCGGGAGTCAACATTGACGAGGAATTGGCTAACATGGTGGTCTTTCAGCATGGTTATGAAGCTGGGGCTAGGGTAATAAGGCTCATGGATGAGCTATTAGAGGTGATCGTTTCATTAAAATAAATTTTTAAAGGATTAAAAATGAAAGTTTCTAACTTATCGCTGAAAAACAACATCATTCACAACGTTAAAAAAAACAACCGCGAACTGCTTAAAGTAGAAAAGCAGATTGGTTCGGGGAATAGGATATTTAACGTAAGCGACGATCCAGCAGCAGCCATTTCCATCATATACGGCAAAGTGAGAATCAATCAGATCGATCAATATTTAGATAATTCACAAAATGCTAACGACTACGTTAAAATAACTCACGATAAGCTATCTGGAGTGACGGAAATCATGCATCGCATGAAAGAGTTAACGATATTAGGAGCTAATTCATTTCTAAACGATTTAGATAGGATTAACATTGCCACTGAAGTTGAAGAGTTGTTGGGGGAAGTCGTTAATTTAGCCAATAGTTCTTTTGAAAACAATTTCATTTTCTCAGGTAGCAAAGGACAAGTAAGACCTTTCACCATTTCTTCATCATTAAATCAAGAACTAGGCAAAAACATCATAACCGCTGTGGATTATAATGGAGACCAATTCAAACAAAAAACTGAAATAGGGAAAAACGAAATAGTTGAGTATAGCTTGAGTGGGAGCGAGACTTTCTGGGCTGAAAACCACATGCTGGTTTCCTTAAGGGATGCAGCTAACTACGTATCTCCTACAGAGCAAAAAATTAAAATAGACGACTACCCCGTTACCATTAATCAAGGCGATAACCTAGATGCCATCGTGAATAAAATTAACGAATTTGTCCCTTCGGTGAAAGCTGAGGCAAGGGTTCTTCCCACTGGGGAGACGGTTATTTCTTTTGTTTCGAGGTATCCTCACCAAATAGCTTTTGAAGACACGGATGGAGGAAACTTGTTAAGGGATTTAGGAATTTTAAAAGCTGGTAGCGATGGAGATATTCCCTTTAACAACATTAATGCCAACACTTTAGAGCATAATGGTTCTATTTTTGACATTTTAATTAGACTTAGAAATAATTTAATCAGCAACGACATTAAAGAGCTAAGCGGTAAAACATTGAGTGGGATTGATTTAGGATTAGACAACATTTTAAAGAATCAATCCACCATTTCCGCACTAGCAAGTCGCATTCAAGGAGTAGTCAAAGATTTGAGCATTGAAAAAGTAAACGTCATAGAAAGGGTGGCTGCCAAACAGGATGTGGATGTCGCTGAGGCTAGCATTAACTTTAACGAACTTAACTACCTGCATAGATTGTCTTTGCAGACGGCTTCTAAATATATTAGACCAAGTTTATTGGACTTTTTATAAAATATAATAATAAAATGTAAATGGTGGATTGAATAAATGAAAAACAAATTGATGAGTTTAAAACTAGGCGAAATTAACTACACGAATGAAGATGTAATTCATTTTCCAAGCGGTTTATTTGGTTTCGAGAAAAACAAGCAATTTTTATTAGTAAAAAACGATGGGAGCGATGTTTTTTACTACCTGCAGTCAGTCGAAGAAGAATCGCTTACTTTTATCTTGACAGACCCTAGGGAGTTTTACAAAGACTACGTGCTGGATGTAGAAGAATTTTTCGTTAAGGGATTAGAAATCGCTAAAATCATGGATTTTGCCATTGTCACGATCGCAAAAAATGGACAGGAAGTCTCCATTAACTTGATGGGGCCCATTTTAATTGACATTAAGAATCAAATGGGAGTTCAGGCTATTTCTCTTAAAAAGAACTACACTACCAAGCACGAGATCAAGGAATTTTTTCAACTAAAGGAAAAATACATTAAAAAAGCTGTATGAATTTAGAAGACTTAGAAAACTTATCCCTATCTCCTCTTAAAGGCAACTTTTATATTTCTAAAGAATTTTTGTTCTTAACAAAAGGACTCACTATAACCGAACTCGATCGGAAGATGTTAACCAAATGGGATATGGAGAACATGAGCCTTAGTTATGACGAAGATAATCAAAAAGAAGTTGAAGAAGTTGAAGAAGTTTCCTCATCAATTGAAGAAGAAAAAGCGCCCCCCAAGCAAACGGTTGAGGCGGGAGTTTTTTTTATCAATGTTCTTCGTAATGTTTTAGACTTTGTGAAAGAAAACAAGGAAAAAGTTTTAAAAAGTCTTAAAAAATATCAAGCCCCAGATCTTGAAAAATTAGATGAGTCGCTGGAGAAGGCCATCGCCATTGATAGGGATAAATTCATTTTCTACACTAACATGTTCTCCGTCTCCAATAAGTTGGACGAAATAATAGTGAAAAGCATTATTTACGTGAAAATGCTGGCTCTTGAGTTGAATATTGGGAAGAGCACCACGGAGACTTTGATAATTTCCTCTCTCCTGAGCGAAATTTTTTATTTTGACAAAACTTTAGAAACCATTTCTCGTAAAATTTCAGTGGTTGATTTAAACTTTAAACCCTTGATAAACCACATCAAGGGAGGCTATGAAAAAGTAAAAGACATAGATGAAATTGGTAGGGTCATTGCCAATATAATTGTTCTACACCATGAGCATTTAGACGGTAGTGGGGTAATTGGAGTGGCAAAAGAAAAAGTGCCTCCCCTAGTGCACATTTTAACGGTTGTTCAAGAGTATCTCTACTTAACGACGGATTTTCTAAGCAGTTCTTTCGAAAAAATCAGCCTTCATAAAACCACCCTAGTGATGCTCAAAAATAGAAAAAAATATCATCAAGAACCTTTAAATACCTTCCTTTCCTTAAATTCTTTATATCCTTCTGGGGAAATCGTGGTTCTGAAAAAAGGTACTTCCTTTTTTCATGCCATCGTTATTAGCAAAAGTGAAAAATACAAACACCCTATCGTGGAAGCCATCTCCTTGGATAAAGACGATGAGTCTACTGTCATAGACCTATCTAAAAATATGCAGCAATACGAAATAAGTTATGTTTTAGAAGATAAGAAAACCAAAGAAAAATATTTGAATGATTACCGAAGAAAATTGGGGATGGCATTTGAATAAAAGGGGGGTGGGGACTCTTTATGAGGAGAAGGCTTGTCGCTACCTCAAAGAAAAGAACTATGAAATCGTTTGTAAGAACTTTTATTACGAAAAAAAAGAGATTGATATCATCGCTGTCAAAGGAGGTGATCTTTTAGTGTTTTTCGAAGTGAAGTATAGGAATCTAAAGAGCAAGGATTTCAACCCTTATGAGTCGATAAACCATAAAAAGATGACGGGGCTGATGAAGGCAGCTGAGGGTTTTTTAGCTTCCAATGAAAAATATCGAGACTTTTTTTCCAGATACGATGTGATTTTAATTTTGTCCAACCCGATGATGGGAGACGAGGAAATCGTCCATTTAAAAAACGCTTTTTGCGACGAGGGGGGGGATTAGTTAAAAAAATAGTTGTCATTTATTAGTTTCACACGGATGTGAAAATCAAACAAAAGGATTTGTAATGAAAATAGCAGTTAAAATTAATTATAATAAGATCAACCAATTGAAAAAGAAAATAAACGAGAAAGAATACTTGGACAGAGCACTGGATCAACTAGCCTATGAGATAGCGACCATGTTCTACAAGTATTGAAACTTAAAAAAAAGTTTATTTTAAAAAATTATCAATGACTTGGTTATCGCTGAGTTATTTCTTTGACTTCTCTTTGAAGTTCACCGTTGTAATGAGATAAGGGTCGAATCAATCGGTTGTCGCTGTTTTGTTCAATGATATGAGCAGCCCAGCCGGTGATCCTACTCATGACGAAAAGAGGAGTGAAGAAATCGATGTCAAAACCCATCAAATAATAGGCAGGGCCAGCGGGGAAATCTAAATTGGGGTGAATGTTTTTTTTCTTTAAAATGATTTCTTCCACCCGGTTGGAAATCTCGACCCATTCCTCTTGCTCTAATTCTTTGGCGACGTCAATGTAATATTTTTTCATGGTTGGGACTCTAGAGTCTCCACTTTTATAAACCCTATGCCCAAAGCCCATGATGACTTTTTTTTCCTCTAACCGCTTGTTCACCCAATCATCGGCGTTCTCTAAGCCATTTATATCTAAAAGCATTTTCATCACTGCTTCATTAGCCCCCCCATGAAGAGGGCCCTTTAAACTAGATATGCCCCCGCACACTGCACCATAGAAATCCGACAAACTACTCGTTATGACTCTAGCAGTGAAAGTTGAGGCATTAAAACTATGCTCAGCATATAAAATTAGCGATACATCAAAAGCCTTTAAAATAGTGGAGCTAGGCACTTTAGCAAAGCACATATTAAAAAAATTCTCGTTGAAATCTAGGGATGAACTAGGCTCTAGCAAAGGTTGATTTCTTTTTTTTCTAATTAAATAGGCAATGATGGTGGGTACCTTAGCCAACAAACTAATCGCTTGAGAAACGTAGTTTTGCTCGCTCCTATCCTCTAAATTAGTCTGCTCCAAAGCCAAATAACTTATCGCCGTCCTGACCATGTCCATGGGGTGGGAATGCTGCGGGATTAAATCAATGATTTTCATCAAATCAGGGCTAATTTGCCTCTGAGATTTTTCCAATTCACTAAAACTCGCCAACTCATTTTCGTTAGGCAGTTCTTTTTTAAGCAGCAGGTGAGCAACTTCTAAAAAACTTGCCTTGGTGCATAACTCCTGCACTGGGTAACCTCGATAGGTTAGAGAATTAGTCTCTGGCATGACTTTGGAGACCCTAGTCTCGTCAACAACTACTCCATATAGTCCTTTTTTTATTTCTGCATTCATAATGTTGATTTATTTTCGTTATGGGTTTTACTATGCCCGTTATAGGGCTGCTTTCAAGAATTCCTTGTTCATCCTCGTGATGTAAGAAACCGATATCCCCTTAGGACAAGCCACCTCGCATTCTCCTTCGTTAGTGCAGCTACCAAAGCCCACTTCATCCATTTTGCTAACCATTTTAACCACTCTTTCCTTTCGCTCAACTTCGCCTTGAGGAAGCAAAGACAAATGAGATATCTTGGCAGAAGTGAAGAGGTTAGCAGAAGCATTTTTACAACTAGCAACGCACGCCCCGCAGCCAATGCAAGCAGCCGCATCAAAAGCCAAATCAGCGTCTTTTTTAGGAATGGGGATGTTGTTAGCATCAGGAGCTGAACCAGCCCTCACGGAAACGTAGCCCCCAGCCGTGATGATTTTGTCGAAAGCACTCCTATCCACCACCAAGTCTTTGACAACGGGAAAAGCTTCCGCTCGCCATGGTTCAATGAAAACTTCTTCCTTGTCTTGGAAATTTCTCAAGTGAAGTTGACAAGTGGTCGTTCGCTTACGCCCACCATGAGGTTTGCCATTTATCATTATTCCACAAGAACCGCAAATCCCTTCTCGACAGTCATGGTCAAAAGCAACCTGATCTTTGCCTTCTTTCTCTAGTTGATCGTTCAAGACATCTAACATTTCTAAGAAAGACATTTCTTGATTTAAATCTTTTAAATGGTAATCCTCCATTTTGCCGGGGATGTTGGAGTTTTTTTGCCGCCATATTTTTAGTTTCAGGGAAATAGTTTTCATTATTTATAGCTCCTAGTTGAAAGTTTAACGTTCTCAAAAGTTAATGGTTCTTTGATTAAAGTAGTATTTTTTTTGTTTTCAAATTTCCAAGCACTCACATGGGAGAAATTTTCGTCATCTCTTTTGGCTTCGTTTTCTGGGGTTTGATACTCTTCTCTAAAATGCCCCCCGCATGATTCCTTTCTTTCCAAAGCATCTTTAATCATGATTTTAGCGAACTGAATGAAGTCTCCCACGCGACCAGCTTTTTCCAAAGAAGCATTTAAGTTTTCTTGCTCCCCCACGACGGAAACGTTTTGGCTAAACTCTGCTTCTAACTCTTCTATCATTTGGTAAGCGCTTTTCAATCCCTCTTCATTCCTGCTCATGCCACAATAATCCCAAACAATGCTACCTAATTTCCTGTGAAAATGGTCAACGGGGTATTTCCCCTTCACGCTCAAGAGTTTTTTCACTTGATCTTTTACTTCGTCCTCAGTGGCCTTGAATTCATCTTTTCCTTGATCGTTACTACCTAGTTCATTTGAGGCTAGGTAATTACCCAAAGTGTACGGGATGATGAAATAACCATCTGCTAAACCCTGCATTAAAGCCGAAGCCCCTAACCTATTAGCCCCATGGTCGGAAAAATTAGCTTCGCCTAAAACAAACAAGCCTTCCACGTTACTCATCAAATTATAGTCAACCCAGAGCCCGCCCATGGTGTAGTGAACAGCTGGATAAATTCTCATTGGAGTGTTATAGGGATTATCTCCGGTTATTTTTTCGTAAATTTCAAACAAATTACCGTATTTATCGCTGATCGCTTTGATGCCCAAACGCTTGCTCGCTTCGGAAAAATCCAAATAAACTGAAAGACCAGTGCTCCCCACTCCTTTCCCCTGATCGCAAATCTCTTTAGAACTCCTAGAAGCGATGTCGCGAGGAACTAAATTTCCAAAAGCAGGGTATTTTCTTTCCAAGAAATAATCCCTTTCCTCTTCGCTGATCGCTTCAGGTGGTCTCTTGTCGCCAACTTTCTTAGGAACCCAGACCCTACCATCGTTCCTTAAGGATTCACTCATTAAAGTTAGTTTGGACTGATAAGAACCAGAGACGGGAATGCAGGTGGGATGAATCTGAGTGTAACAAGGGTTAGCAAACAAAGCCCCTCTTCTAAAGGCCCGATAAGTAGCTGAAACATTGGAAGCCATGGCATTCGTTGATAAATAAAACACGTTCCCATAGCCTCCAGTGCATAAAAGAACCGCATGAGCAGAATGAGAAGCAATCTCTCCAGTGAGTAAATTCCTCGTGATGATCCCCCTAGCCTTCCCCGAAACCAATACTAAGTCCAACATCTCATGGCGAGCGTAAATGGTCACATTCCCTTGATTTGCTTCTTTCATTAAGGAAGAATAGGCTCCTAAAAGGAGTTGCTGTCCCGTCTGTCCTCTAGCGTAAAAAGTTCTCGAAACTTGAGCTCCTCCAAAAGATCTGTTGTCCAAAAGTCCCCCATATTCCCTAGCAAAAGGTACTCCTTGGGCTACGCATTGATCAATTATGTTAACGGAAAGCTCCGCCAGACGATAAACATTAGCCTCCCTAGAACGATAGTCACCCCCCTTTATGGTATCGTAGAACAAGCGATGAACGCTGTCGCCGTCGTTTTGGTAATTTTTAGCAGCATTAATGCCCCCTTGAGCCGCAATAGAGTGGGCTCTTCTAGGGCTGTCTTGGATGCAGAATACCTTCACCCGGTAACCCAACTCCGATAAAGTAGCGGCAGCAGAAGCACCAGCTAATCCCGTTCCCACTACGATCACTTCGAATTTCCTTCTATTAGCTGGGTTGATTAATTTTAAATCGAATTTATGCTTACTCCATTTTTCTGCCAGAGGTCCGCTGGGTATTTTAGCGTTTAGTTTCATAATTTAACTCATTTAATATATAAAATAAAAATATAACGGTATGCTCATAAACCCTCCTCCAATGACAACGCCAACAAATATCGAGAAAAATTTAAATTTGCCAGCCCATTTCGTTCCATAAAGCCCGAGGGACTTAAAAGCACTCCCAAAACCGTGAGACAAATGACCACCTAGTAAAAACATGCCCACGCAATAGAAAAAAACATATAGAAAATCCTTGAAGGACTGAGTGACCAAAGTATATAAATCTCTTACCAACACATCGGGAAACGACGATATGCCCACCATTTGGGTATCGCCATACTTAAAGGTCTTTATGTGAACAACTAAAAAAATCAAAAGATAGCTACCAGTGATTCCCATGTTAGAGGAAAACAAAGTGCTGCTACCTAACTTTTTCTTTTTGTAATAAGGGATTTTCTTCGCTTTTCTGTTCTTATAAGTCAAAGTAGCCGTCAAAATAATGTGAGTGAGGAAACCAACGATGATGGTGGCCTCTAAGAGGTATAAAATGGCTTTGTTTCTAGTGAGCAAATAAGAATAAGTGTTAAAAGCGTCTTGCCCAACAAACAACAAAAAATTACCCGACAAATGGATAATCACGAACGAAACTAAGAACAAACCGCTAAGGCTAGTTATTATTTTCTTCCCAACGGAAAGATTAATCAAATTACTCATTTTCTTTCCTTTAACTTTTCTATAAAACGTTAAAACTTAGAACTCTTACTAAATTTACATTAAGTTGTTTGGTCTATTATAATATAGGAAAATTGAAACTTTGGGGAATTTATTTTTTTTATCGCTCAAGTTCATTAATTTTTTCATCCATTAATTTTTTCACCCTTTAAATATCTATTTCGTTTCTATAATGAAAGTAAACGAAGCGATTAGCTTTTTAAGAATTGGGAATCCTTTATTGTTTTGTAAAAAAATAGTTAAACGGAAAAGTAAAATGAAAAAATTAATATTATTACTCATGGTTAGCGTTCTGTTCATTCACGCTGATTTTACGGTTTCGTATGCTGGAGGGAAAAATTTCTTGCTTCGAAACGAGGTTAAAATGAGACTGAGAACTACTGCTAAACTCAAAGCCACTGATACTGTGGTAACGGGACCAAAAAGTTTCGTTGCTATTAGAAGCGACGACGGCTCTGTCTACAAAGTCTTAGCCAACACCACCATTAGTCTCGACAGTTATGCCAATGATGAAGTTGAGAGAAAGGCTAGCTTCACTCTAGGCAAAGGTAAAATCTTTTCTTTCGTGTCTAAGACTTTCAAGAAGTCCGATGTTAAGTTCTATACTTCCAATGGAGTTGTAGGGGTCAGGGGAACTTCCTTCCTACTGGATAATTCTGATGATAACTTAAAAGTCTATTTAACGGAAGGCTCCGTTGCCATTTACGAAACGGATAACGTTTCTACGCCCGTGGGAGTGATTAGTGCGGGGCAAGTTGCTGAAAAAGCAGGTGGAGAGGCATTGGTTAAGGTAACTCCTTTGACCCAGAGCCAGTTAGATCAGGCTACTCAGGAAATCCCTACTAGTGTGCAGGAGTTGAACGATAATTTTGATAACAGTGATGCTTTGGATGGGGAAGAGGTATCCGTTGATGCTGAACTAACAGAAGGCGATGCGGACGCGATTGCTGCTAGCGATCTCGATGAAACCTCAAAGGAGGAGAACATTTCAATTAGCGAAGAAATTAATGTAGCTAATCAAGAGACTGAAGAACTGAGGCTAATGATTAATGAAACCATGCGAGAAATCGACGAATCAATTCAACGAAATAGGCAGGAAATACGAGACCGCGAAGATGCAGGAGAGAAAACCTTAAATGGGTACAAGATTACCCAGACTTATAGTAAAGAAAATAACACCATCACCATTGGCAGTACCAGTGTTAAAAATGGTTTGATGAATACTTTTAGTCTAGCCCTCACCTATGGCAAGGGAATCAGTGCTGATTCTTTTAGGGCTAATAGTCCTCCCTCTGGCTTGACTAGTTCAGTGCTAAGCATAATGGGACAAATGGTAAGCGATGGTTCAACTTGGGGAATTACTTATTATAATGATTTTTCAGGAACAGGGACAAGAATTTACGATATCAAATCCATTAATTCAGCAACTCCATCTCGTTACGATGAAACAAATCTCGCTGCTCAAACCACTTTCCTATCCTACAACGATACTCCTCAGGAGGTTTATGATTACATTTTCCCTTTGTCTATAAATATAGAGGCAATGCCCCCCATTGACATTACCTATGCAGCACTTTCAAATAATGAACAACCGATAAACCCTAACCATGAGAGAGACCTATTTAATCTAATATACCCTAATGTTGAAGGGGTTCCAGATAATCGCAACGTTGTAGTACAATTATCCCAGTCAAATCATCCTACGAGCCAAGGCTCTCTTTTTTCAAACAATCAACTCACGGAAGTATATTATTTCACGGATGGGTTTGGGGATTACCTTGCTCCGTTGTTTGATAACCCCGTCACTGGCAATACTCTTAATTCGCTAACCAAATAAAACCTCATGAACAAAAACTCATAAATAAAAAAACGGTGGGCTTTGCTCTCGTTTTCTCTTTGGTTTCGCTCATGATTTTTTAGTTTCATGTTTTATGAATTTTTTCTTATATTCTCGTTCTAAATACGGCTTGAATATCATAGGCAGATTCCATTTTCTGGTAATTTCTTTGTTTTTTGGCTCAAATCTCGCTTTTTTTAGTTAAAAAACTAATTTTTTAAGCAAAAATTAGTTTTTTTATCACCTAAAATGTATTTTCATCTTATAATGGGATATGATGGATGATTTAGTGTTTTTACCAAGGAAATTGGCAGGTCGCCATCTTATAGTAATCGGGAATGATTTGTCATTCCTGTGAATTTTAGAGTTAAAGGAAAAAGTAAAATGAAAAAGTTAATAGTATTGCTCATGCTGAGCGTTTTATTCATTCATGCTAACTTCACTGTTTCATATGCTGGGGGCAAGAACTTCTTGCTTCGAGATGGTAATAAGGTTAGGTTGAAAACTGGCATTAAACTCAAGACCACTGACATCATCATCACTGGTCCAAGGGGTTTCGCCGCCATTAGAAGTAATGATGGCTCTGTTTATAAGATATTGGCTGGGACTGTTGCTAGGCTCAATAGTTACGTCAATGATAACAGTAAAAGAAAAGCTAGTTTCACTTTAGGTAGAGGCAAAGTCTTTTCTTTCGTTTCTAAGACTTTCAAAAAGTCTGATGTTAAGTTCCTTACTTCCAATGGGGTTGTGGGAGTCAGGGGGACTTCTTTCCTGTTGGACAATTCTAAGGATAACTTAACCGTTTATTTAACGGAAGGCTCGGTCTCCATCTTCGACACTAAGAACATCTCTAAACCCATCGGGGTGGTCAATTCGGGGCAAATCGGTGAGAAACCAAGGGGTAAATCAACGGTCAAAATCACTCCTTTGACAGAGAATAAGTTAGACCGAGTTACTCGAGAAATTCCTAACAGCGTGCAGGAGTTAAACGATAGCTTTGGCAGGGTTGAAGTTCCAGTTGAGGAAGAGGGTTCAGGTGAAGAAGAGATTTCTAGTGAAGAAGAAGATTCAGGTGAGGAAGAGCTTTCTAGTGAGGAGGAGGAACTTTTGAGTGGTGATTTGGAAGAAGTTACTGCTAGCGACCTTGATGCGCTTTCGAAAGAAGAAAGTCTTTCAATTGATCAAGAAGTTGATTTAATCAATCAGGAAAATGACGAGTTGAGACTGCAGATTACTGAAACCTTGATTGAGGTTGAAGATACTCTTCGAGAGATTAGGCAAGAAATAGCAGAACGTCAAATCCTGCAGCCCAAAACCATAGATGGTTACGACATTGAGCAGTATTATCAGAGAAATGGCAATACCGTTTCCATTATCAGTACCAGCAGTAAAGATAATTACGTCAATAGTATCAACTTATCTCTTACCTATGGTGGTGGTATTAGCACTGATTCTTTTAATGCTGGTAACCCTCCTGTTGGTTTAACTGAGTCGTCGTTGTCAATAATGGGATTTGACACTAGGGATCGTAAGAGTTGGGGAGTTGTTTATCAGAATGACTCCTCGGGAGGAAGTTCTGTCTCTCTCAGGAGTCCTACACCGTCTTCTAGTTCATATAATTTTGTTCGTGGTGATGATTTTGTGTCTTTCAATGATAGTCCCAGCTCAGCTTATGATCGCATCTTCTTGAAGTCTATCGCAAACATTGCAGGTGGTGGCGGCGTTCGTTTGATAGAGATTGACTATCAAGTGGTGGATGATGATAACAGAGCGCTATTTGATAGCAATAGCACTGATCAAAGACAGTTGTTCAACCATTTATACCCTAATGTTCTGGGAGTTCCCTACTATAACCGTAACGTTAGAGTCGACGTCAACCAAGTTACTGAAGGTGTTTTTGGTGGCAAACCCGATATAACAGCATATTATTTCACTGATGGGTTTAAGGATTACGTTTACGGTCCTGTTGATCCCCTTCTGTTTAATCCTTTTGTTCAATAATCACTTTTCAAGAGTTATATAAAGAAACAAGGCGAGAGTAAAGTTCTCGCCTTGTTTCTCCGGCGAATTTTTATCTTACATTCTTCTCACATTCTAGTTTCGATTGCGGCTTAGCGTGTCGTGGTAGGGCTTATATTGGCATCTTTAGGGCTAATCTGCCTTTATTGTCTAGCAAAAATATTAAAAACATTCCTAAAATTAGTTTTTTTTACTCCTTAAGACCTATTTTCATTTTATTATTACGTTGCGTTTAGTATTAGCGTATTAATACTCTGGGGGATTCTAAAAATTAGCCAAGCTTTGCGATTTTAGCAATTGGAGATGCTTTATTATTCCTGTGAGTGAAAATTAAAGGGGGAGAAAATAAAATGAAAAAATTAATGCTACTACTCATGGTTAGCGCTGTGTTCATTCACGCTAACTTTACGGTTTCGTATGCTGGGGGGAAGAACTTCTTGCTTCGAGACGGCAGTAAAATTAGGCTGAGAACTAGTGATAAGTTAAAAGCTAGTGACACCATCATCAGCGGGGCAAAGAGTTTCGTTGCTATTAGAAGCGACGACGGATCTATTTATAAAATAGCAGCCAACACTACCACTAGGCTCGACAGCTATTTTAATGGTAAAACTCAAAGAAAAGCTACTTTTACTTTAGGCAGAGGCAAAGTATTTTCTTTCATATCTAAGACTTTCAAAAAGTCCGATGTTAAATTCCTCACTTCTAGTGGAGTTGTAGGAGTGAGAGGAACTTCCTTCCTATTAGATAATACCGATGACAGCTTAAAAGTTTATTCAACGGAAGGCTCCGTCGCTATTTACGAAACCGAAGAGGCTCCTACGCCCATCACTGTGGTTAATTCAGGGGAAATCGCTGAGAAAAACGAGGGAGAAGCAATGGTTAAGATCACTCCCTTGACGCAAGATGAGTTAAAGCAAGCTACCGTAGGAATTCCCAGCACTATGGAGGAGATAAAAGAGGCTTTTGGAGGCGGTGGGGGATCAAGCAGGGAAGAAGATTTAATTAGTGAAGAAATTAGGGCGCTGAAAGCAATAGCCAGTGAGAGTATTCAAGAAATTGACGCTGTAGTCGAGCGAAACGTAGAAGAGATAGAAGAGCGTGAGCAAGTGAGGCTAAAAACCATAGATGGCTACTCCGTTGTTCAACACTATAGTAGAGCAGGCAACACCGTCAACATTGGCAGCACTAGTAGCAAAGATGGGTTGATGAACACTTTTAGTTTATCTTTTACTAGACGTGATGATAGTTATTATAGTTATAATGATGATTTTAGCTTTTATTCCTTAAGGCGTTCAGTTTTTTCCATAATGGGACATGACACGAGAGACGGCGCTACTTGGGGAATGACGATGACTAGTGACTATGATCATTATAATAGCGAATATCACACAAGAGATTATACCATTAATTCATTGCTTGGCTCTGGTGGCAATAAAGAGATCATACGAATTAACCATCTGGATATTTTTAACGAGAGTTTGATTTCTCCACGTTATAGTAATAAAGGAATTTTCCCTAATACACTAAGTTTTCGACATGGAGGAAGTTCGCATAGCATATTCGTTGACTATGAAGTGGACTTAGGCAATAGGGTGCTGAACAATAGCAGCGATCATGGAGAATTATTCAATCATCTATATCCCTTCACAGAATTTGTTCCACAGAATCGCAATGTTAAAGTAACGCTCAGCTCAACAGCAGGTCTTTTTGGTGGGCGAACCGCAGAGGCATATTATTTTACCGATGGGTTTAGGGATTACGTTAATTCTAGTTCTCGTTATTATGACCCCACCCGCCTCATTAGTCCTATCACCGAATAACGACGTACCTTTTACAAGAATTAGTTGAAAAAACAAGGCGAGAGTGAAGTTCTCGCTTTGTTTTTTGGCGAATTTTTATCTTACATTTTCCTTATATTTTGGTTTTTATTGCGGTTTGACGTCTCATGGGAGGCTTGGTGTTGGCGTCTTTAGGGTTCAACTGCCCTATTACTTAGTAAAAATATTAAAAATATTGCTAAAATTAGTTTTTTTTACCCCTTAAAATCTATTTTCATCTTAATATTAAATTATGGGGGGGTTCTGGAAATTTGCTTAAAAAAGCAATGGGTCTTCCCAATTTTAGTAATTGGGAGCGTGTTATCGCTCCCGCGAGTAAAAATTAAAAGGGAAAGTTAAAATGAAAAAGTTAATGTTACTACTTATGGTTAGCATTGTGTTCATTCACGCTAACTTTACGGTTTCATATGCTGGAGGGAAGAACTTCTTGCTTCGAGATGGCGGTAAAGTCAGGCTAAAGACCGGGAGTGCGCTCAAGGTCACTGACACCGTGGTGACGGGACCGAAAAGTTTCGTTGCTATTAGAAGCGACGACGGTTCTGTCTACAAAATCTTAGCCAACACCTCCACTAGGCTAGATAGCTATGCCAATGACGCAGTCCAAAGAAAGGCTAACTTTACTTTAGGCAAAGGTAAAATCTTTTCTTTCGTGTCTAAGACTTTCAAGAAGTCCGATGTTAAGTTCCTTACTTCCAATGGAGTTGTGGGAATCAGGGGGACTTCCTTCCTGTTGGATAATTCCAATGATAACTTAAAAGTCTATTTGACGGAAGGCTCCGTCGCTATTTACGAAACGGATGACGTTTCTACGCCCGTGGGAGTGATTAGTGCTGGTCAAGTCGCTGAAAAAGCAGGTGGAGAGGCATTGGTTAAGGTAACTCCCTTGACTGAGAACCAACTAGAGCAGGCTACTAGGGAAATTCCCACTAGTGTGCAGGATCTCAACGATAGTTTTGGTAACAGCGATAGTTTGGATGGGGAGGAAGAAGTATTGGTTGATGAGGAAGTTACTTTAGCGAGTCGAGAAGCTGATGAGCTGAGATCGCTCGTTAACGAATCTCTGCAGGAAGTTGATACTGCTGTTCAGCAAAATGAGCAGGACATAGCAGAGCGTAAGGCTGTGAGATCCAAAGAGATAGACGGCTACAAGGTTACGCAGCATTATTCTAAAGAAGGTGACACTATTAACATCACTAGCGTTAGTAGTAAAGACAGTTTGATGAACACTTTTAGTCTAGCCCTCACCTATGGAAATGGGTTTGATGCTGATTCTTTTAATGCTAACACTCCTCCTAGTGGTTTAACTAGTTCTATCCTATCTATAATGGGAGAGCGTACGACAGACAATAAAAATTGGGGAATCATTTATAAAAATTTGCCTGACAGGAAAGTTTACGTCGCTAATTCAATTGATGGTGGAAGATTTGAGACTTCTGATAATGTTACCACCACTGACCTTAGACATTTCGTAAATTACGATAACAATAGTGGGGCGATTTACAATACCATTTTCCCCACAACAACTATCATATCCGATGACTCAGGAACGTATGATTTATTCATAGGTTATGAAGTGGATCTGGGGGAGAACAGATTGATACTAGGCAACAATAGCAATGAAACAGAGCTGTTCAATCACCTATATCCTAACATTGAGGGAGAAGTAGTGGGGCCAAATCGTAATGTCAAAGTAACGCTGAGTACCCCAGAAGTAAACATCTTTGGTGGCGAGGTTGACTATAAGACAGAGGCATATTATTTCACCGATGGGTTTGGGGATTACTTTACTCCGTTGTTTGACAATCCGGTTACTGGGGGCAATCAGTAATCGTTTTTCAAAAAAGTTTTAGAAATTAGAGAAAATGAGGGCTTCTCTCTCGTTTTCTCTCTGGTTTCTCTGGTTTCGTTTCTTTAGCGACATCTTCTCCTATTCTCGTTTGGATGGCAGTTTGACGCCTCGTGGGAGGCTTGGTGTTGGCGTCTTTAGGGTTGGTTCAATGTCTGTTGGTTTGATGTCCTATTATGGGGCAAAAATATTAAAAATATTGCTAAAATTAGTTTTTTTTAGCCCTTAAAATCTATTTTCATCTTAAAATTAAATTATGGGGGGGTTCTGGAAATTTGCTTAAAAAAGCAATGGGTCTTCCCAATTTTAGTAATTGGGAGCGTGTTATCGCTCCCGCGAGTAAAAATTAAAAGGGAAAGTTAAAATGAAAAAGTTAATGTTACTACTTATGGTTAGCGTTCTGTTCATTCACGCTAACTTCACGGTTTCGTATGCTGGAGGGAAGAACTTCTTGCTTCGAGATGGCGGTAAAGTCAGGCTGAAAACCGGGACGACGCTCAAGGTCACTGACACCGTGGTGACGGGACCGAAAAGTTTCGTTGCTATTAGAAGCGACGACGGTTCTGTCTACAAAATCTTAGCCAACACCTCCACTAGGCTAGATAGCTATGCCAATGATGCAGTCCAAAGAAAGGCTAACTTTACTTTAGGCAAAGGTAAAATCTTTTCTTTCGTGTCTAAGACTTTCAAGAAGTCCGATGTCAAATTCCTTACTTCCAATGGAATTGTGGGAATCAGGGGGACTTCCTTCCTGTTGGATAATTCCAATGATAACTTAAAAGTCTATTTGACGGAAGGCTCCGTCGCCATTTACGAAACGGATGACGTTTCTACGCCCGTGGGAGTGATTAGTGCCGGTCAAGTCGCTGAAAAAGCAGCTGGGGAAGCATCGGTTAAGGTAACTCCCTTGACTGAGAGCCAACTAGAGCAGGCTACTAGGGAAATCCCCACTAGTGTGCAGGATCTGAGCGATAGTTTTGGTGACAGCGATAGTTTGGATGGGGAGGAAGAAGTATTGGTTGATGAGGAAGTCACTTTAGCGAGTCGAGAAGCTGATGAGCTGAGATCGTTCATTAACGACTCCCTGCAGGAAGTTGATACTGCTGTTCAGCAAAATGAGCAGGACATAGCAGAGCGTAAGGCTGTGAGATCCAAAACTATAGACGGCTACAAGGTTACGCAGCATTATTCTAAAGAAGGTAACACTATTAACATCACTAGCGTTAGTAGTAAAGACGACTTGATGAACACTTTTAGTCTAGCCCTTACTTATGGAAATGGGTTTGATGCTAATTCTTTTAATGCTAGCACTCCTCCTAGTGGTTTAACTAGTTCTATCCTATCTATAATGGGACAGGACACGGCAGCCGATGAAACTTGGGGCATCATTTATAAAAATTTACCTGACGGGAAAGTTTACAATATTGATACTAGATTTGGAAATTTGACTTTTGATAGGGAAACTATTCATAATGGGTCTGTCATTGACGTTGATCCTCTGTCCGTATTTTACGATGATGATCCGCAGGCGATTTACAATCACATTTTCCTCACAGGTATGACGGTGGATTATGCAGGACGTTATAGGGTAATCATAGACTATGAAGTGGATTTAGGCGACCGAGTACTAGACTACAACAGTAGGCAGGATGAACTGTTTAATCACCTATATCCTAACATTGAGGGAGTTGTACCAAATCGTAATGTTAAAGTAACCCTCAGGGGAGAGACAGGTCACCTCTTTGGTAGTCCTGGTGGTGGTGATCCTACTACAGTTAGTCGGGTTACAGAGGCATATTATTTCACCGATGGGTTTGGGGATTACTTTACTCCGTTGTTTGACAATCCGGTTACTGGGGGCACTCCGTAATCATTTTTCAAAAAAACTTTAGGAATTAGAGAAAACGAGGGCTTCTCTCTCGTTTTCTCTCTGGTTTTTCTAGTTTCGTTTCTTTAGCGACATCTTCTTATATTCTCGTTTGGATGGCGGTTTGACGCCTCGTGGGAGGCGACATGTTTGCTAACTTTTGTTTAAGTCCAAAATACTCATTTCCAAGCAAAAAATAAGTTTTTTCATCCATTAGTTTTTTCACTCCTTAAATACCTATCTCGTTTCTATAATGAAAATGCGAGGATTTTTGGTAACTTTTGTAAAAAAGCGGCGAAAAATTCCTTGTTTTTAATAGGAATGCCTTGTCGTTCCTAGAATAAAAATTAAAAGGAAAAAATTAAAATGAAAAAGTTAATATTATTACTCATGGTTAGCGTTCTGTTCATTCACGCTGATTTTACGGTTTCATACGCTGGGGGGAAGAACTTCTTGCTTCGAGACGGCGGTAAAACTAGGCTAAAAACTGGGACAGCACTCAACGTCACTGACACTGTAGTAACGGGACCAAGGAGTTTCGTTGCTATTAGAAGCGACGACGGCTCTGTCTACAAAGTCTTAGCCAACACCACCGCTAGGCTCGACAGCTATGCCAATGATGAAGTTGAGAGAAAGGCTAGCTTCACTTTAAGCAAAGGTAAAATCTTTTCTTTCGTGTCTAAGACTTTCAAGAAGTCCGATGTTAAGTTCTACACTTCCAATGGAGTTGTAGGGGTTAGGGGAACTTCCTTCCTACTGGATAATTCCAATGATAACTTAAAAGTCTATTTAACGGAAGGCTCTGTTGCCATTTACGAAACGGATAACGTTTCTACGCCCGTGGGAGTGATTAGTGCCGGTCAAGTCGCTGAGAAAGCAGGTGGAGAGGCATTGGTTAAAGTTACTCCTTTGACCCAGAGCCAGTTAGATCAGGCTACTCAGGAAATCCCTACTAGTGTGCAGGAGTTGAACGATAACTTTGATAACAGTGATGCTTTGGATGGGGAAGAGGTATCCGTTGATGCTGAGCTAACAGAAGGTGATGCGGACGCGATTGCTGCTAGCGATCTCGATGAAACCTCAAAGGAGGAGAACATTTCAATTAGCGAAGAAATTAATGTAGCTAATCAAGAGACTGAAGAAATAAGATCAAAAGAAATTAAGAAACTCAAATTACTGATTGATGACACTATACGAGAAGTCAACAACTCCGTTGAGCAAAATGAGGAAGAAATAGCGGATCATAGAGATGTGAAGCCTAAAACCATAGATGGTTATAAAGTTACACAATATTACGCTAAAAACGATAATGCTATCAATATCAGCAGCGTTAGTAGCAAAAACGATTTGGTGAACACTTTTAATTTAACCCTTAATTATGAAAATGGGTTTGATGCTGATGCTTTTAATGCTAACACTCCTCCCTCTGATTTGACCAGTTCTATACTATCCATAATAGGGCACAATATGACAGACAACGAAACTTGGGGAATCACTTATGTAAATTCTCCAGACGGAAGAACTTACAATGTTGCTTCCCTTGGTGGTATTGGAAATGTGACTCTTAATGGGAATAACAGCAATGTCGACCCCAGTTTCATAGCTTACGATGATAGTGGGGCAGTTTACAATAGCATTTTCCTCACAGGTATGACGGTGAATTATGCAGGACGTTATCCTTTATCCATAAACTATAAAGTGGATCTGGGGGACCGAGTATTAGATAACAGCAGCAATCAAAGAGAGCTGTTCAATCGCCTATATCCCAATGTCGAGGGAGTGGAGCCAAATCGTAATATCAAAGTAACGCTGAGCGCAGATACAGCTTATCTCTTTGGTGGTCGCATTACAGAGGCATATTATTTCACGGATGGGTTTAGGGATTACCTTGCCCCGTTGTTTGATAACCCAGTTACTGGCAGCACTCCTTAAGTGGCTCGCCAAATAAAACCTCATGAATAAGGAAAACGAGGGTTCTGCTCTCGTTTTCTCTTTGGCTTCTGCTTATGATTTTTTAGCCTCATGTTTTAATGAATTTTAATGAAAAAAAGGGCTCAAATATAGTGTTTAGGAGAATTTATTTCCCTCGCTACTATAAAATTCCCACTTGGAGCCTAGTTGTGGGGCTAATTTGTTAAAATTGAGCCTATAAAGGCTAAAGAAAACAATTTTTTTTAAAATAAAACCATTTTTTAAAAAAATTGGTTTTGTTTTAGTAGAAAGTTCACTATCATTGTAATGAACCAAGAATGAAGAAAATGATGCTTTCAATACTAGTTCTAGCTAGCGTTTCGTTAGTCCGCGTTACATTAGTTGTTTCTAGCAAGTTTGACGACCGCTTGGGAGCAGTTTTCTTTATGAATGAGTTCGTAGATTTTCTTAACCCTTTACTCGAAAATTAAAATGTCTCTAGGAAAAAGAGAAGAGAAACATATCCCCCTTTCTCTTCTCTTTTTCCTTTAAGGTTCGAGATTCTTTAACCCTAGTTTCGCTAGCCATTTCATTTAAGAAATTTTCCAGTTTTTTTTAAAAAAAAAATGCTATAATTATCTCCTGACTTGAAAGATGAACTCTTCTTTAAAGTCAAATTTTTTTATACAAAATGGGAATGAATATAAAATGTTTAAATTAGTAATTCTAAATTTGGGTTTTCTGAAATCCAATTCATTTTTTAATTTTTTTAATAGAAAAAAATATCACGTTTTAAAGGAGAGGGCATCATGGAACGTCAAAAGGATTTTTACTTAAAGTCGCCCATTTCTAGGAGAACTTTCTCCAAAAACGCTGGCGGTTTTCTATTAGGATTATCTCTTCTCAAAAAAGACCTCTTTGCTAACTCCGATGCCAAAGTCCTTAATTTTTATAATTGGGATACTTACATAGGAGAAAACACCCTTGGCGATTTCAAAAAAAAAACGGGCATTTCCGTCAAGATGGATTTGTTTGCCGACAATGAAGAGTTGTTTGCTAGGTTTAAAAAGGGAAACCCCGGCTATGATGTCATTGTTCCTTCCGATACTTTCGTTGAAAGAATGGCTAAGGCAGGGCTTTTGGAAAAAATTAATCAAGCTAAAATCCCTAACTTTAAGAACTTAGATCCCATCTTCCTCAATCCCCAATATGATAGGAAGAGGAATTATTCCGTTCCTTATATGTGGGGAACGGTGGGCATTGGTTATAGGAAATCAGCGGTCAAGCGAGTGCTTAAAAGCGAAAAATTAGATTCCTTTAAATGGGTGCTTGATTCAGACGCTTTTAAAAACCGAATCGCTTTGATAAGTGAACCTTCGACTATGTTTAGAATCGTGCTTAAATATTTGGGACTAGATCCTAACACCTCTGATCTTAAGCAAATAAAAAAAGCCGAGGATCTGCTCATTAGGCAAAAAAATAATTTTAAAGTTTTTGCGGAAGATAACGGGCAAGACTTGCTTTTAGCTGGTGATGTGGATTTATGCGTTGAATGGAATGGTGACATCGTTCAAGTCATGGAAGAAGACGAGGACTTAGACTACGTCGTTCCTACGGATGGGGGCTTCATTTGGGAAGACGCTCTCTGCATTCCTAAAAATGCTCCTCATTTGGAAAATGCTTATGAGTTCGTTAATTACTTGTTAGAGCCTAATGTTGGAAGAGAAATTGCTGAATTCATTGGTTATGCCACTCCTAATTTAAAGGCTAGGGCATTGACTGGAAAATCTTACCGAGAAAATCCCGCTATATTTCCTCCTTCAAACATTTTAAAAGAACTATGGACCACCAAGTATTTAGGGGAGAAGGTCAATCGTTTCTACGAGTCGGCTTGGGTTAGAGTGGTATCGTCTTAAATAAATCGCTCATTTCATTTTTTAATTGAATGAGGAGTGATTAACGAACGTCATGCTAGGAAAGAGGGGTATTATTTTTAAGCCCTTAGCGTATGGCTCGCCTTTGCTTTGGCTGGGGATTTTCTTTATTTTACCCTTGGCCATCATGTTCGTCTATAGTTTTAGCGAGAATCAAGGCATTTTAGACATAAAGCTCACTTGGACTTGGGATAATTATGCGAAGTTGCTAAGCTTAGTTTATTTAAAAATATTATTGAAATCGCTAATTTTAGCTTTCTTCACCACGCTCATTTGTTTAATAATAGGCTTTATCGTTTCGCTATATTTACTTTCATTAAACAAATATTTAAAAATTTTTTTGCTTTTCTTAATCACGCTTCCTTTTTGGACCAACATGTTGATTAGAACTTATGCTTTAATCGCTATTTTAAGGAGCAAAGGTTATGTGAACTTTTTTTTAGAAAAAATATGGTTGAGTCTGAATTCACTTCTCGTTTACTTTCAAATTGAACCCTTCATGGGGGAATTCGTTCCTTTAGAAATCCTTTATACTAATTTAGCAGTGATGATTGGCCTCGTTTACGTTTACTTGCCTTTCATGATTTTTCCTATTTTCATGGCTTTGGACAAGTTAAACTACGCTTACATTGAAGCCAGTTTCGATTTGGGAGCTAACTATTTGAAAACTTGCTTTTTCATCATATTGCCCCTCGCTAAAAATGGGATAAAAAATGGCATCATCATCACTTTCACTCCCGTACTAGGTTCTTATCTCATTCCCGACTTATTGGGTGGCAGAGATAGTAGCATGATAGCTAATTTGATCGAAAGGCAGTTTAAAGGAGCTAATGATTGGCCACTTGGATCGGCTTTGTCACTCGTCCTCATTTATTTGACTTTCTTAATAATTTTCATCAGTGGATTGAAAAAAAATAAAACTTAACGCCTTGATGATTAACTTTAGTCGCTTATTCTTAACGAAGATAACTTTCCTACTCACTTTAATATTTTTATATTTTCCAATCGTGATCTTAGTTTTGTTTTCTTTCAACGACAGTAAAAGGAACATCGTCTGGAAAGGATTTACTTTAAAATATTACTTCAAACTCATCAACAATCAAGACCTGATCGAAGCTTTTTTAAATTCCATCGTTATCGCCTTCATGAGCACTGCCTTGAGCGTTATTCTTGCCGTCTTATGCGGTTATTCTCTTTGGAAACTAGCTAAAAAAAAAATGGCTCTAAGCAGTGCTTACGAAGGCGTCCTTGCCCTGCCCATCGTAATTCCCGAAATATGCCTCGCAATAGGTTTTTTAGTTTTTTATCAAGAGATAAGCTGGCCACAAGGACTAGTCTGGCCGCTCAATCTCATGAGCATTATCATTGCTCACGTTACTTTTAGTTTTCCTTTCGCCACCATGATCATAAGGTCTAAACTAAACACTTTTAACTTAGAAATAGAGCAAGGAGCGATAGATTTAGGAGCGACTGCTTATCAAGTTTTCAAAAATTTTATTTTACCTCATTTGAACCCAGCCATATTCACGGCTATTTTCTTAAGCATAACTTTATCGCTAGATGATTTCATCATCACCTTCTTCACCAGCACCCCCGGAGTGGTTACCCTACCGGTGAAAATTTATTCCATGGTTCGTTTTTCGATAACTCCAGAAGTCAACGCCGCTTCTTCTATTTTCATCTTTCTAACGTTATGCACTGCTTTTCTGGGATTAATTTCTTATCAAGTTTATAAAAAAAATGGCCGCCCAAAATCATAGTCTCATCAAAATCACCAATTTAACCAAAAGCTATGGCCCTAAATTAATATTAAAAGACATTAATTTAGAAATAAAAGAAAACGAATTTTTTATCATTTTAGGTCCCTCGGGTTGCGGGAAAACAACTCTTTTAAGGATTTTAGCCGGCTTTGAAAAATGCCAAACGGGAGAGATTTACCTCGCCAACCAACTCCTCAACCACATCCCCCCTAACTTAAGACCCCTCAACATGGTGTTTCAGTCCTATGCGGTTTTTCCTAATTTAACGGTTTACGACAACATCGCTTATGGATTAAAAATAGCCAAAACACCCAAGGAAATAATGGATGAAAAAGTAAAAGCAATGGTTGACTTAGTTGATTTAAAACAACAAATTCATTCCAAACCAGAACAATTATCCGGCGGACAAAAGCAAAGGGTTGCTCTAGCTAGGGCACTGGTGATGAAACCCAAAGTCCTACTTTTAGACGAACCCCTCTCTGCTTTAGATGCGAAACTACGCGAACACATGCAGAACGAACTAGTTCATTTACAAAAAAACATTGGCATTACTTTTATCATGGTTACTCATGATCAACGAGAAGCCCTATCCATGGCTGATTCCCTAGGCGTCATTAACGAAGGAAAGCTCATTCAAGTGGGAACTCCTGAATCCATTTACGAGAACCCCAAAAATCAATTCGTTGCTAATTTCGTAGGAAGAACCAACTCTTTCGAAGCTACTTTAATCGAAAAGAAAAAACAGCACGATGTGGTCGAAATCAACGACCTAACTCGATTTAAAATAAAATCATCTGGTTTTGCTTTGAATGAAACATTAAAAATCTTCATTAGAAACGAAAAAATCAAAGTCTCGTTAAAACCACCTAAAAGTAAAAAAGATTTAGTTGTTGTAAAAGCTAAAATAATCTTAAAAAATTATTTCGGCTATCAGACACAAGTTAAATTTTTAGCGGGAAAAATAACCATCGCTAGTTATCTAAAAAACGCTCGGGAATTCCAAGAAAATCAAGTAGTTTTTTTAGCTTGGAGCATTGAAGACATCTTAATCTTAAAATGATCCAAAAACTACCAAGACACTACCAAGACTATAAAGGCATTGTCTTAAGCCTCAAAGAATTTAATAAAACACTGACGGAACTAGCGCTCATAGCCAAAGCCCCCACCATGGGATTCAATAAAAATCCCGCTAGCGGATAAAACAAGCCGACGGCGATCAAAATACCTACGCTGTTATAAAAAAACGAGAAAAAAAGGTTTTCTTTAATATTTCGCATGGTTCGCTTGCTAAGCTCTATGGCTTTGCCAACGTCCAATAAATCGCTTTTCATCAAAACAATATCAGCACTCTCTATCGCCACATCCGTACCAGCCTTAACTGCCAGGCCGACATCAGCCTGAGCTAAAGCAGGAGCATCGTTTATCCCATCTCCCACCATGGCAACTAATTTTTTTTGCTTTTGTAAAGTTTTAACGCAGTTCACTTTGTCTTGAGGAAGCACTTCCGCAAAAACGTTTTCTTCTGCTAAGCCAACTTTTTTAGCAATGGCTTTAGCAGTTCGCTTGTTATCGCCCGTTACCATGTAAACCGCCAAGCCCGATTTTGTAAATTTTTCAATAGCAGCTAAAGAACTACCCTTAACCACATCAGCAACACCAATGACACCCAACAAAACACCGTTTAAAGCTAAAAACATGATCGTGCTCCCTTGGTTTTCCAACCTTTCAATTTGCTCCAAATGGCTTTCATATTCAATCTTAAAGTCGTTCATTAGCTTCCTAGTTCCAAGCAAAATTTTTTCCGCTCCCATTTCTGCTGTCATTTGTCCTACAACCCCATGCCCGGGAATTTCTTTAAAATTATCTATGGTTAGGGGAGTGATTTTTTCTTTTTTAGCATGACTTACGATCGCCTCTGCTAGAGGATGAGAAGATTTCTTTTCTACAGAGAACGCTAACTTGAGTAAATCTCTCTCGCTTTTTTCACCAAAAGATAATATTTTAGTTAAAACCGGTTTCCCTTCCGTGATAGTGCCTGTCTTATCGAGAACGATCGCATCTACTTTCTCAGCTATTTCTAGGGCTTCCGCTTTTTTAATTAAAATTCCCTTTTCAGCCCCCTTGCCCACTCCCACTATAATTGAAGTTGGCGTGGCTAAGCCCAAAGCACAAGGACAGGCTATGATCAAAGTGGTCACGGCCACCGTTAAAGCAAAAGAAAAGCCAAACCCTAAAAAATACCACACCAAAAAACTAATAAGAGCAATCCCTATGACCACATTAACGAAATAGCCAGAAACGATGTCAGCCAACCTAGCAATGGGTGCCTTAGAACCTTGGGCTTCTTGAACGAGTCTAATGATTTGATAGAGCATAGTGTCCTTCCCCACCCTAGTCGCCTTTAATTGAATGCTGCCAAATTTGTTCAAAGTTGCTCCTATGACTTTCTCGCCCGCTCCTCTGTTGACGGGGATGCTCTCTCCCGTAATCATGCTTTCATCTATAGTGGTTTGTCCTTGTAAAATTTCACCGTCAATGGGGATTTTCTCCCCCGGTTTTACCACCACTATGTCCCCTACTTTAATTTCTTCAACTGGAATTACTTTCTCTTCGCCATTTTTAAGAATGGTGGCTTTTTTAGGATTCAAATCCAATAGTTTTTTAACCGAGGAAAAAGTTCTTTTCTTGGCAAGCATTTCCAAATACCGCCCCAGCAATATTAAAACGATGATGACTCCAGCTGTTTCAAAATATAAATTTTTAACATAGCTATGCTCCCCGACCGCTATTTTATAAAAGGAAAAATCGCTGTAAAGATAAGCAGCTGCCGTCCCCAAGGCTATTAAAGAGTCCATGTTGGGAGAACCCTTGAATAAATTTTTAAAGCCAATTTTATAAAACTGATAACCCACTAAGACGATGGGAAGCGACAAAACGAGTTGGACTAAAGCAAACCTAAAGGGAAATGTGTTAGGACTTAAAAAAGAGGGGATGAGGGCTTCGTCGACCAAGTCAATCATGGCTAAATAAACAATGGGAATAACAAAGATAGCACCAACGATTAATTTTCTTTTCAAAACCGTTAGCTCTCTCTTTTTCATTTCTTTTTCTTTTTGAAAACTATCTTCTTTGGAAGAGAGCAACCAAGCCTTATAACCAGCGTCTTCAATGGTTTTTCGTATTTCTTCAGCGGTTACTAGGTAAGAATGATAATTTACTTTAGCATAAGCATTAGCAAAGTTGAGTTCACTGCTAAAAACTCCCTTGAGTTTCATCAAAGCGTTTTTAATCACCATAACGCAGTGATCGGAATGCATGCCCATTATTTTGAAAACGACTTTCTGCATGCTTTCATCAACGGGAGTGTATCCCTTGTTTTCAATTTTTTTGAAAATATCGTTTAAAGAAATTTTATTTTTATCAAAGTCAATAGAAGCATCTCCCGAAGCAAAATTGACTGAAATTTTTTCAACGCCTAAATGATCAGCGAAAGATTTTTCAATGCCTCTGCTACAAGAAGCACAGGTCATTCCTTGTATTTTGAAATTTGCTTTTTCCATTTCACCCTCCTTAAACCAAACTTTTCAATTTAAATTCTACAATAAATAACTTTTTCTTTGAACAAAGACTTCCCCTTGAAAAAGAAGGTTTCAAAAAGGAAATTTCAAAAGGAGGTTAGCTGTTTCCGGTTAGTTGTTTCCTATTAAACCTGAAAAAGTTTCTTCTTTAATGGTTAATGTTTCTTTTTTTGAAATGAAAGGGTCTTCTATTTTCTGCAGTTTTTTATCGATTATCCTAGTTCGCTTGCTAGCGTCGTCGATAACATTGCCTGCTTCTTGGATTTTTTTCTGAGTCTTTTGAAGCAAATCACCAAACTTATTAAAATCTTTTTTGAACTCGTTTAAAAGGTCCCAGACAATGGTGGTCTTTTTTTGAATGGCCAGCGTCTTAAAGCCTATCTGCAAAATATTTAAGAAAGCTGCCAAGATATTAGGACCGACTACTACAATTTTAAAGTCCCTGCGAAGTTCTTCAACCAAAGCAACGTCTCCAAGTACTTCTCCATATAACCCCTCTATCGGCAAAAACATGATCGCAAAATCAGTAGTCAAGGGTGGATTAATGTATTTGCTACTTATTTCCTTGGCAAAAATTTTAATACTTTGGAAAATTTCCTTTTTAAGCTTTTTAATTTTAGCTTTATCAAAGTCATTTTCTTCATAAGCCAATTTATATTTCTCATAAGACTCTAAAGGAAATTTAGAATCAATTGGTAGCCAAAGCGGCTCATCGTTTTCTTTATTGCCCGGTAGTTTAATAGCAAAGTCCACTCTTTCATTGGAATTCTTTTTCATGACTTTGTTTTTAGCGAATTGATTTAAGGATAGCATTTCCTGCAGAATATTTTCTAGTTGATGCTCTCCCGAGATTCCCCTAGTTTTGACGTTGCTGAGGACACGATTTAAATTAGTCACTCCATCGGATAATTTATTGATTTCCCCCAAATTTTTATACATTTTCTCCAATTTATCCCCAACGCTATCAAAAGCATTTTTAAAACGAGTATCTAAAGTTTTCTGAAGCTTCTCATCCACGACCTCTCTCATCTGGTCAAGCTTTTTAGCGTTATTGTCGCGAAGTTCCGTCATTTTCTTATCAACTGTTTCAGTCATTTTAAAAAATTGATTGGAGAAGTGATTCATCTGGTTAGTTAAAGAATTTCTTAACTCGTTTTGACTCCCAGCAATCTCTTGGCGATTAGAGCGAATTTCTTCTTGAATTTCTTTTTTAAGGGGAGCAAGGGACTTATCTAAGCGCTCCCTCATTTCGCTCTCGTCATTTCGTCCGCTAAGTTTAAAGAGAAAGACTAAGTTGAGCCCCACTAAAACGAACAGCAAAAAAACCCCCGCCGATAACAAGTAAAAATCCACTAATGATGCTTTTTAGTTATGTTTTTTGATTTTTGCAGTTGGGGTTCTTATCCCTATTGGGGCAAGTGGCACAGCTAAGCGCTTCCCCATCCGGTCCAACCACTTGAACTCCCCCACAAGAACCTCGCAATCTCTTATTAGCAATGATAACCCCTAGGGACAGAAAAAATATAACCGATAAAAAAATAGCAAAAGTCACTAAATAAACCATACTCATATTGTAATATATTTTTTTGAAATAAAAATGTTTTAAAAATTGTTCAAGAATACGAGCCTAATCATCGTTCAATAGAGGGGATTCGGCTCATTTCAACCACAGTCGCTAGACTCAAGTCACCACCAAACAAATCTAAACCACTCCCCACGGTGAAAAAAATTTTGCCCCGACCCCACTTTTTTATCAACTCTATGTCCTCGTAACTAGAAACTCCTCCCCCATAAACGCAATTAATAGGACTCTCCTCTGCTAAAATTTTAATCAAATTTAAGTCAATTCCTTGTTTTTTACCTTCTAGATCAACAGAGTGAACGAGAAACTCCTGGGCAAAACGACCCAGCAAGTTTAAATTCTCTCGGTTGATTTCCAAATCAGTTGTCCCCGACCATTGTTTTCCAGCTACGAAATATTTGCCTTTTTTTTTGACACAGCTTAAATCAATGACCATTTGATCCTTTTTCAAAATCGCCTGCAGCTCGTTAAGCCTTTTCAGTAGTTCACTTAAAGGAGGAGCAAAAATAAAAGAGGAAAAAATAATTTTCCCAGCTCCCCATTGTAGCCACTTCAAAGCATTGCTAGCATTCATTCCCCCTCCTAGGCTATAAATTTGCGGGAATCTTCGAAAAATTTCTCTTACCAGCAGTTTATCTTTTTCCGTTTGACTTAGCATGACGATATGGCCTCCCGTGAGTTCCTTACTAGCATAAAGTTTAGCGTAATGAATGGGCTCATGCCCGCTCACGAAGTTCTCAGTTAAGCCCTTTGTCAGAGTGCTTCCAACGATTTGCTTCACTTTACCTTGATGAATGTCAATGCAGGGACGATACAAATTCAAGGCTCACCTCCTCATTTTATAGCTCATGGGGTTAGAAGTGAGTTTGCGAAATTGGTTGATTTTTCTTCTTTTCCAATATTCAAACGCTAAACCAGCTATCATAGCCCCATTGTCAGTGCATAAACTAAGCCTTGGAAAATAACAACTCATCCGCCCATCAAGGGACAACAAGTTTCTTAAATAACGATTAGCAGCTACTCCGCCACAAATGCCCAGTTCACTCACTCCATATCTCTCAGCTGCTTTTACGACTTGAAAAAGCAAATAATTAAAAATACCTCTTTGAACACTAGCTGCTAAATTACTTTTTTCTTGCTGGGAGGAATTAACGATTTCTTTCCGTTGATATTTTTTCTTGTGATGGATGACGGCTGTTTTAAAACCCGAAAAACTAAAATGCAGGGAATCATCAATCGGCTTTGGCTTAGGAAAATTAAAAAAATTTTCATCTCCTCCTTTAGCCAGCTTTTCAATGCTAGGCCCTCCCGGGTAACCCATGTGATAATACTTGGCTATTTTATCCAAACACTCTCCACAAGCATCATCTAAAGTGCTACCAATGATTTTAATGTTCAAAGGTGATCTCACTAAAGCTAATAAAGTATGTCCGCCTGAAACCAATAATCCCAAAAAAGGCAGTTTAATTTTGGTATCCATCAAAAGCGAATAAAAATGGGCCTTTAAATGATTGACTCCTATGACGGGCTTGTTTAAAATAACGCTAAGGGACTTTGCCAAAGCAACTCCTGCCAATAGAGAAGAATTCAACCCCGGACGATAAGTCACCGCAATCCCATCAATGGAAGAAAAAAGCAATTCATTTTCGTTTAATAAATTATCTAAGAGGTAAGTAAAATTATCTAAATGTTTTCTAGCGGCTATTTCTGGAACGATACCTTGATATTTAGCATGCTCCATCTGGCTAGAGACGTGATTAAAAACGACCTCCCTACCATCTCTTACTAGAGCAATAGAGCTATCATCACACGACGATTCTACGCCCAAGATAAGCATTAAAATAAAATCTGTTTGAGATCAATGACTTTAGTTTCATTGAAAGTGAATTTAAAATCATTGATCTTATGATGATAAATGACTTCTCCTTGGAAAACCAAGCTCACTTTCCCACTAACTAAAAAGTTATAAATGCTTTTAACGAAACTCTTATCCCGTAAAGTAATGAAGCAGTGGACTAAGTTATCTTGTTGTTTCACTAAAGTGAACCTCACTTCCTCCTCCAAGCTTCCAACTAACTCTTCTGTTTCCTTAAAAATGTTTAGACTTGCTAAAGTGAGTTCAAAATCTTCTTCATTGGGATTAAAAACATTGAAGCCAACTTTGAGCTCTATCCTACCCTCTTCGTTGATAGCAACGGTTTCAATAGCGATTTTTTTTATCTCAGGAGGAACTAACTTCTTAGAAGCACAAGAGTAAAAAAAAATCGCTAAGAAAAAAAAAGTGAAACTAAAATATTTCACGAATTAAAAACCCAACGATCGAGAAAAACGCTTGACTAAAAAACTTTATTCAAGGAACTACCCTCAGAGTAAATTGCCAAACTATCCAATTCCTCTTCAATCCTAAGCAGTTGATTATATTTCGCCACTCGTTCACTCCTACAAACTGAGCCCGTTTTTATGAAATGAGCAGAAGAACCCACCGCCAAATCAGCAATGCAGGTGTCCTCCGTTTCGCCAGAACGATGAGAAATCACCGTGGTATAGCCATTGTTCTTAGCTTTCTCAATGACTTCTAGGGTCTCCGTCAAAGTACCAATCTGGTTCAATTTAATCAAAATGCTATTAGCAACGTCATTTTCTATTCCCTTGGTAAGGTATTTTTCATTCGTAACGAAAAGGTCATCGCCGATTATCTTTATTTTCCTATCCTTAAAATGCTTGGTCAAATTTTTCCACCCCGTCCAATCTTCTTCTCCCAAAGGGTCTTCTAAAGAAATGATTTGGGGGTATTTCTTAACCAATTCATCCCAATAAACGATCAATTCATCGGAAGAATAACTCTTCTTATTTGATTTCCAAAACACGTAGCGATCGCTTTTTTTAGAATGTTTTAACATTTCAGAAGCAGCAATGTCCAAGCCTATTGAAACGCTATCTTCCTGGTAACCAGATTTAGCTATCGCCTCTAAGATGAGTTCAATCGCTTCCTCGTTATCTCTTAAATTAGGAGCAAAGCCTCCCTCATCACCTATGGAGGTGCTGTGGTTTTTTTCAATCAAAATGTTTTTAAGAGAATAGAAGATTTCGCTAATGCATCGAACTGCATTTTTCGTACTAGACAAACCATGGGGAATTATCATGAATTCTTGAACATCCACGCTATTGTTCGCATGGGCCCCTCCATTCAAAATGTTAGCCATGGGCACGGGAAGACTATTAACAATCGGCCCACTTAAATAACGATAAAAAGGAATCGCCAAATGCCTAGCCGCCGCCTTAGCACAAGCTAAAGAAACTCCCAAAATGGCATTGGCACCCAAATTTGACTTATTTTCAGTGCCATCTAACTGCAGAAGCTTACGGTCTATGTGCCTTTGGTTCAAAACATAATTATCTAAAAGCAAAGGAGCTATCTTATCGTTTATGTTTTGAACGGCTTTGAGGACACCCTTTCCATGGTAACGACTGGGATCTCTGTCCCTTAATTCCAAAGCCTCATTAACTCCAGTTGAAGCCCCTGAGGGAACAGCGGCTCTAGCCATCACTCCCGATGAGACCATAACTTCCACTTCAACAGTGGGATTACCTCTGGAGTCTAATATTTCCCTTCCTTGAACGTTTATAATTGACGACATTGGTAAATTATATTATTAAAAAAACGAATTGAAAACACTTTTTCACCTCCTATTGGACAAGGTCCGCTCGGCCATCATCCGCTACCTCTAAATCAAATGTGTTTCTTATTGAAACAATCCTTATAAAGCAACGCCACTAAATTGCCCCTGAGGACTACTACCAAGAACTACCTTTAAGCCAATTTTGCCACTCACTATTCATCGTAATCGTCAATGTTGTCGTTTAAATTTTCCTCATCCACGATATCAAAAAAATCACTTTCATACTCATCGAGTTCCGTCTCGTAACTAGACTCATACTCCTGATCATAGAAATTCATGCCAAAATCTCTCTCATAGCTATTATCGAAGTCGCTCTCAATCTCATTTTCATCTAAATTTTCGACCTCCTCCTCTTTTTCGTCCTCAAACTCATCGAAATCCTCTATCTCTTTGTTAAAGTCATCCACCTCTTCATCGTGATCCGAGTAATTCTCAGCATCCTCGTAATCATCAATGTAATCATTATCATTTATAACCAATAAACAACTCAACCAGCGATAGCCAAATTTTCCCAGAGCAATCCGCTTCTGCCATAAAAAGCAAACCATCCCATTCCAAAAATTAAACTTATCTAAAGCAACAATACCCATCTCTCTCCCATCTTCTGTTCCTTATAGGGAACAACTTTCTTTAACTTTACAAGAATTTAAAAACTTGCTTCTTCTTTACCATAAACCACAACAAAGAAGCAATTTGCTAGAGTTAAGTATTCTATAGTTTAAGGAAATTATCTAAAAAAAAAAATTTTAAAATATGACTTAATAATAATGCCCTATGTTTAAGAACTTGGCATAGATTTTGACATTGTAGAGGAAAGGAGAACAAGCTATGATTTACTCTGATAACAGTTTAACAAGTTACCTACAATTGATCAAGAACATTCCTCTATTGACTAGGAGCGAAGAAAGGGAGATAGCCAATGAGATAAAAGTTGGTAATTTAAAAGCCAAGCAAAAATTGGTCGTCTCTAACTTGAAGTTTGTCATTCAAATCGCTAAAAAATACAAAAATGCCAACATTCCCCTCTTAGATTTAGTAAGCGAGGGTAATTTGGGATTAATGAAAGCAGCGGAAAACTTCGACGTGAGCAAGGGAGTGAACTTCATCTCCTATGCAGTGCATTGGATTAAGCAAAGCATTTTAAAAGCCATAGCAGAGAAGTCCAATGCGATGCGAATTCCCCTTGATTGGAATAACAACTTATCTAGGATTCACAAGAAAAAAAACGAGCTCAATGCGAACAAGTTAAATCAAAAAAACATCGACAAGATAGCTGACGAACTTGACCTCAAATCCAAAAAAATTAACGAACTGATTAAAATATCCAACCCCTGCATTTCCATTAATCAAAAATTTAACCAAAAAGGCGGAGATGAAAAGAAAAATGAAATGGAAAATTTTATCCCCCACAAAGATTCTCTTGAGGAAAACTTTTTAAACAAAAATTTAAAAAAAGACATTGACGCTACCTTAAAAGAATTAAAACCAATTGAAGCCGACATCATTCGCTCAAGATTTGGGCTCAACGACCGAGAAACTAAAACTTTACTCGAGATCGGCAATCAATACAACTTAAGCAAGGAAAGAATCAGACAAATTCAAAAAAGCACCCTCGGGACTTTAAAAAAAATCATGAAAAAGAAAAATATAAATAGTTATTTAGCCGCTTAAAATTAACTTGAATTAAACCTCAACCAAACTAACTTTGAAACACTATCTCTACTTTAGTTTTGAATTCGCTTAATTTTTCTTTAATGATGGCTTCTCTTTTATGCTGGGAGTAGACTGGTCTCACCACTTGTTTGATCAGTTGAAAGTCGGGTTCGTTCAAATCGCTTTTTTTAGTGAAAATATGAAGTTCGTTGTGAGCAGAAATTATCTTGCTGTTTTCCCCTTCTTTTAAACGGAAAATTATTGCTTCTACTTCGCTCTGGAGAGCTCCTTTCTGGATTAAATTATTTTCTACTAATTTAAAACCTTGGTTACTTTTTATCACGCTCATTGCCTGCGCTTTTTTATTGCTCTCTAGGGAAAAAAAAACTTCTTCCATGGCCAATCTATCCCCTACCCCACAGCTCACGTGCTCAAATAAATAAAAATCTTCCCAATCAAAGAGGGAGCGGTTTTTATCGTAAAACTGCTTAGCCTCCTCATCACTTAAATTTTTTTCATTGCCCCATTCATCTAATAGTTTGCTTAATTTCAAGTAGTTTTCAATGTTCTCTTTTATGGAAAAATCATTTCCCTCATGAAAAACGTTGGGAATTTTTTCCTTTTCAAAATGTTGCTTTATCTCTAAATATTTTTTTTTCACTTCCCGGTAATCAACGTGATGAAATTTTCTATTCGCCTCATTAAAAAGCATGACGTTTTTTATTAAGTCTTCTTTAGCACATTCTAAAGTTAATCGCTCAAACTCCAAAGCTCCCTTTTTACTTTTTAAACCAACCAACTTATTTTTCATTTCATCCCATTTCTTCATAATGGTCTCCTTAGAAAAAATCACATCGCCTACCACCAGTTTCATTTTAATGAGTTATGATGGTGTTCTCTGTGGTCACGGGAGAGCCATTGGGAATGAATTCTCTAGCCTTTAAAGCATTGATTTTTTCTTCCCACTCGTAATTAAGTCCCACGGAAGTTCTCTTTTCTGATCTTAGAAAAGCGCTATTTTCCTCACTTAGGCATTCATCTTTCGCTATGTCTTTAATGGATAACAAACTTCTATTGGTAGTTAGATAATTAGCCTCTTCGCTTTTAGCCAATTTTTTGAAGCCATCGCCCAAGATTTTTTTTATTTTCTCTCTCTCTATTTTCAACTGATTTTCCAAGCGAATTAAGAAGCCATAATCCCCGCTTAGCAAAAAATCAGCATACTCTCTTTGCAGAAAGGCTTTATTCTCCCTAGCCCAACTCGCTTGATAGCGAAGCTTAACCAACAAATCCTGCAGTTCATTTTTGTCGAGTGAAACTCGGTCGTCAATCTCTCCTTGGCGTTCATCAACGAAATGCTTTTCAATGATGAAAGTTTTTTCAAACATCGCCGTCAAGATAACCGCTATGCTAGGCACGATATAAGGGTCATCGCTATGATCGGAAATGCCAACTTGAACTCCATGCTCGAGCCTCAATCGATAAAGCGAGGATAGGTTGTATTCTTCCACCGGGGTGGGATAAGCGCTAACGCATTGAAGTAAAACGAGCCGCTTTTTAGAAATTTCATTTTTTTTAAAGAATTGAAATAAAAAAATCAAATCTTCATTCCTAGTCACTCCAGTGGAAAAAAATATCGGCTCCCTTTCTTTTATTAAGAGTTTCCATAACTTTAAAAAGTTACTTTCAGGAGAAGCAATTTTATAACAGGAAGCGGAAATTTTTTTCAAATTAGCAAAACTCTCCTCACCAAAAAAAGAACTCATGAATAACAAGCCCCTCTCATCGCAATAACTTTTCATTTTTTTTAAATTCTCTAAACTAGTTTCTGACTTTTTAAAATGCTTCGCTAAATCAACTTCTCTCCCACCAATGGTTGCTAATGTCAATTTAGGATGAAGTATTTCCCGACAATAAAGGTGTTGGATCTTGACTGCTGACACCCTTTGCTTTTTCAAAAAATCAACAACGTCGCAAAATCGCCCCATATCGCTGACGATGCTGCTACCTAGTTCTGCTATGAAAAAAATCCCCTTGTCTTTATAACAATTGATTAATCCCTCAGCTAAATTCAAAATGAAACGCTAAAAATCTTTCACTTCCTCTATGAAACGACTACCTATTTTTTCTTCAACCTTGCCCATGGAATCATATTTTTCTTTGAGTTCTATATCAATTTCAAAAAAACTATGAATGAAGAAATGATTTAACTTTAACCCGTAATCAGGGTTAATCGCTTCAATAACCTCGTTCCACTCGTACAGGCTAAGGGGAGTTATATTGAAATGATAAATAAAAATTTCATGAGTGTTATCTAGTTTTTTAAAAACCAAACTAAATAAAAATTTGCCATGCATAAGAATTTTTACCAGTTTATTATTCTTTCTTTCTAGTTGCTTCGCTTTAGCTTTAGCGATGAAATTCTTGCTCTCGTTATCGAACATGAGTGGGAGCAAATCCCCCTCTGCTATCTGATCGAAAATTAACTTTCTCTTACGATTGTCTAAGTAAGGCTTTTCATAGCGAGCAATGTAATCAATTTGTTCAACAGCTCCTCGCACATCGCGAATGCTAAAAAGAATTTCCGCAAAAGCATACCTTGAACGCAAGAAAATCAAATCGTAATTATCAACGTGGCGATGCAGTATTTTGTCAAAGATGGGATTAGCTTCTAATTTAGAGTCCATTTCATATAAAGATAGAGCTTTGATCAAATTCAGCTCTTCATTTTCTTGATAAGATTCATCTATATTTTCTACAATCGATAAAGCAGTTCTATAATCTTCAACGAAATAATTCGCCAAAGCAAGCCGATGCATGGCTTTACAAGGAACTGGTTTGTCTTCTTTTTTTAAAAATTCAATGATGGTTTCAATCACTACTTTAGCTTCATCGTAATTCTTTTCGTCGATCAATATCTCAAAAACCATTTCTCGGGCTTCCAAAAAATCACCCTTACCCTCCAATACCTTCATCAAATAAATTTTAGCCGTTTTATAATATTTCAAGTCAAACAGGTATTTTCCCATTTTGAAATTTGCTTCTAAATTATTAGGATTTATTTGAAGTATTTTTTCATATTCTTGGTAAGCTTCTTTGCTTTTATTTAAAAAATTAAATAATGCTGCTTTTTTCTCGCGTAAATCAACTTCTTCTGCAGGAGTGACTTCTTTTTGATTTAAAATTTTCTCTAATTCATAAATGGCCAAGAAGTATTGTTTTTTTGATTTATAAACCGCATAGTAAAGCATGGTGACCATTTTTTCCTTTCTAACATTCTTAGGCAATTTATCCAACAACTCATGGGCTTTTTCCACTTCGTTATTGCTTAAATAACTACTTGCTTTTCTTATTTTACTAGGAATGAGTACTTTTTGAGAATTATACCAAACCAATAAAAAAGAAACTCCCAAAACTCCAAAGATAATTAAAGCCAAATTTTAAAAGTCAACAGAACGAATGGGCTTATCGTTTATTTTCAATGAACCAACTACCTTTCTAGCCGTCGCCCTGATCTCTTCCATATTACCACCAGAAACTATGATGCTTCCTACTTTCATGAGGTTATTTCTAGGTCTCTCCACCCCCTGTCCTATTGTAACATAAAAGAAAACGTTTTCAACCCCCGTTAATTTTTCTATTTTTTCCACTCCAGAAATTTTTTTAATAACAACTTTAGAAAATTCACCATCACCTTCATTTAACAAAATCGCCTTTTCCATCACTTGACGCTGCTTTTTTTCGGCAAGCCCCGATGGCTTAATTCCCAGATTCACTTCCAAAATCGCCTTCATCAAGTTAACTCCTGATGATAAAGGATAAGTATGAGTGGACATGAATCCTCCCGACAAACGATTAGCCACCTCTCCAACCACGACCTCGCCAGTGGGAGTGTGAAAAACATCGCCCTTGACCGCACCATATTCCAAACCAAAAGCCTCAATGACTTCAATGAATTTTTTTTTTATTTTATCCACGACGCTTTTTGCCTTCAAAGACGGAATGATATGCCCCGTTTCAACGAAATAAGGAGGAAATTCAATGATTCGGTCAGCGATACCCTGCAGGTAAATTTTTTTATCGTAAATCAAAGCGTCAATGGAAAATTCTTCCCCTAAAATCAATTCCTCAGCAATGACTTGCTTAATCCTAGAATAACTCAACGCCTCCAAGTAGGCTCTCCCCAGTTCCTCCTCTACAGATTTCGTTTTTGCTAGTTTCATAACCCCCCGAGCTCCCATGGAATCAACTGGCTTCAAAACGATGGGAAAACGCAATTCTCGTAAAACTTTTTTAAAATCTCCAGCCTTTTCAATGAGCAAAAACCTTGGCTGAGGAAATTTTTTTTTTCGCAAAAACTTCCTAAGCAGAAATTTATGATTGAACATCAAACTCATTTCCTGCGAGAGTGCCTTTAAATGCAGAGCCGCTTTGATTTTGTTAATCGTATGAGTAAAATCACTACCCACGGTCAATACCGCATCAATTTTCCTCTTCAAATGATAAAGCACTGCTTTTTCAGCGGCCTTCTCTGGATGAGCTATGTCTTGAATAATCTTGTCATTAGCCACCCTAATCCCCGGAGCACGCTCATCCCTATCCATCACCACGGCAAAAATGCCATTTTTAACCGCCTCTTTAATCAGTGGAACTTGAAAAATCCCCCCGCCAACGATTAAAACCACTTTATTTTTTAGCAACTCAGTCTATATTTTCTTAAACCTAAGAGCGTGGTCCACTAGCACCAAAGCAGCCATAGCCTCTACAATGGGAACAGCCCTAGGCAAGACACAAGGATCATGACGCCCCACTGCCGTAAAATCAACGTTTTTCAAATCCTTGCTAATGGATTTTTGCTTCTGAAGGATAGTGGACGTGGGCTTAAAGGCAACCCTAAAAACAACTGGCATTCCATTGGTAATTCCCCCCTGAACTCCCCCTGAATGATTAGAAGAAGTAACGACTTTCTCGTCAAGCATTTCAAAAGCGTCGTTGTGTTCTGACCCTAAGAGCGTCGTTCCCGAAAAACCCGAACCAATCTCAAACCCTTTAGTGGCATTAATCGACATCATTGCTTTAGCCAAATCAGCCTCAAGTTTATCAAAGACAGGCTCTCCCAACCCCACTGGAACGTTTTTTAAAACGGCTTCAATGGTTCCTCCTAGCGAATCCCCTTTTTTCATGGTTTTAACGATCAAATCCTCCATCTCTAGGGCTAAAAGAGGGTCCGGGCAGCGCACTTTATTAGCTTCAACAGCACTAAAATTCACCTTTTCCGCCTCGCCGGCAAAAGTCAAATGCTTTATCGATTTAACAAAAGCCAATATTTCCACTCCTAGTTTCTCTCGTAAGATTTTTTTGGCAATGCTTCCCGCTGCCACCATCCCAGCCGTGATCCTAGCCGAGCTCCTTCCCCCGCCATAGGGGTCGCGAATGCCATATTTCATGAAATAAGTGTAATCAGCATGAGAGGGACGAAAAACTTCTTTTAGTTTCCGGTAATCACGAGATTTCTTGTCTTCGTTGCCAATGATTAAACTGATGGGCGCTCCCGTGCTCTCACCATCAATGACGCCAGATAAAATTTCTACTTCATCTCTTTCATTCCTAGGAGTGGTTATGTTGCTCTGCCCCGGCCTCCTACGATTCAAATCCATCTGTATTTCCTTAAGGTCAATGACCACTCTAGGAGGACAGCCTTCGATGACCACCCCAATCGCTTTGCCATGCGACTCTCCCCAGTTAGTCACTTTGAAAATCTTACCGATGCTGTCGCCTGCCATTAATTCATTCCCTTAAATTGACTTCTTTAAATTCATTAAAACTAATTTACTCCCAGCAATCCTTGCCAGATATTTTCAATTATCCTTGAAGTCCTAGCCTTACCCCCGTTGTTAACTTTAAAGTCGCATCCCGAGTAATACAAGGGAAGTCTCCTGTTATAATGTTCGTTAGTTTCCCGAGTTAAATCTAATTTTTTTCCTTCATTTCCCTCCTCGTTCAGGCTAGGTCTCCAATATGATTTCTTAAGCCGACGAACTATTTCCTCTTCGCTAACTGCCAAATAAACGATAACGGAGTTTTTAAAATAAGCCAAATTTTCTTTCTTTTCCACTACCCCAGCTCCCAAATCAATGATTGCTCCCTCCACTTCAGCTAATGACCGACAAATGGCGCTTTCTTGCTTTCTAAATTCCTGCCAACCATTTTCTTTTACGAAATTTTCAATGGGGCCATTTTTCTGCGTAAAAATTTCATCGCTACTCATCCTCTTCAAATTCAATTTTTTTGCCAAGATTTTAGCAATCGTCGTTTTACCACTTCCCCGGTAGCCAATGAGCAGGATATTAACCACTTTTTTACGAAAAAAAGTTACTTTAAAATTCAATTTCTTCAAATAATCAAAGTAACTGGGAAAAGTTTTGTTAATCGCTTCTTCATGCTCAATAGCGATGAAATCAGTAACGACGCTCAGCAAAGCCAAACTCATAGCCATGCGATGATCGAAATGGGAGTCTAAAATGTTAGCCTCTATGTCATTTGATTTTTTCAAAACAAAACTATTTTTTTTAGCAGCAACGTTGATACCACATTTGCGTAATTCCTTCACCGTGTTTTCCACTCGGTTAGTTTCTTTAAAACGTAGATGAGCGATGTTGTTAATGGTTATGGAATGAAGATTCAAACTAGCGGCAAAAACTAAAAAAGTCTGCACCACATCGGGCTTGGTTTTAAAGTCCAAAGAAAATTTCTGCCCACGAGCTGGCTCAAACCCTTCCCCCAACACCAACAAATCCCCATCTTTCAAGTGATAATTCAAGTTCATTTTCTTTAAATCATTGATGAAATCGCTGTCGTTTTGAATGAAAGCAGATTGGAATTGCTTGATTTTCAAATTTCGCTTCGCCATTCCAGCCCAAGCCATGAAATAACTAGCAGAAACTGGGTCTGGTGGAATGACCAACTCCCTCGCTTTGTAAGTTTGATCGCCTTTTATTTTGAAAACCTTGCCCCTCTCCTCAACGAAAACGCCAAACTCCTTCATGAGAGCTATCGTCAAATCAATGTAAGATTTGGAAACCAGTTCTCCTTCGATATGTATTTCGCTCTCTCGCTTCAGCAAAGGCAAAACCAATAGCAAAGCAGAAAAATACTGACTGCTGATATTTCCCGGCAAACGACAAACTCCTCCTTGGAGTGGTCCCTTGACTTCCAAAGGAAGCGTAAAAGCAAGGTCCTTAAAAACCGCTCCCAATTCTCCGAGGGCTGAAACCAAAGCTTTCATCGGACGCTTGCTCATTTGAGAACTACCGGATATTTTCACCCAATCTCGCCCTAAAGCTAAAACGCTAAGTAAAAACCTAGAAAAAGTCCCATTGTCGCCAGTATAAAATGCTTTTTTTTGCGGACTGACGACTCCTCCATTACCCACCACGACCAAGTCACCGTTTGCTTTTCTAGTTATCTCGCTCAAGCTAGTGAGCTCATTGACAGCCAAGTTAATGTCTTCGTTATCGGGTAAATTTTTTATGACGCTTTTCCCCTTAGCCAAAGCAGCTAAAATCAACAAGCGATTGGCGATGTACTTGCTCCCCGGGACGCTTAAAGTTTTGTGAGACTTCTCACTTTCACCCCAACCATCGTAATGCAGAATAACCATGGACGGTTATATTATAACTTCATTTTTTTAGAAATTAAAAGACGCTTTTTTGAAAGCAAAAACCAATAAAAAGACGAAAATGCTAAATAAAACTATGGTAGCCCCAGCAGGAAAATTTAAAAAAAACGAAAGGAACAAGCCAAAAACCACTGAGAGGAAGGCTATTAAGCCACTTATCCATTGGGCGTTCCGAAAGCTTTTAGCCACCTGCAAAGAGGTCACCGCTGGGATGATGATAAGAGCCGAAACTAACAGAACTCCAACTATTCTAATGGAAATGATCACGTTCAATGAAACCAACACCATGAAAAGGTAGTTCAGCAAATCCGCTCGCACTCCCCTTGACCTCGCAAAATTCTCATCAAAAGTGAGCGAGAAAAAGTCCCAATAAAAATAAAAAACGATCGCTAAAATGAAATTCGCCAAAACAATAGCCAACCCCACCTCCGCGTCGCTTATCAATAAAATGTTACCAAATAAAAAGCTAAACAAGTCAATAGTGAACCCGGAAGCAACGCTATTAAGCACCAAAGCCACGGAAATGCCCGCTACCGAAACAATCCCCAAAGAAGCATCGAAATACATCCTAGAATTCTTATTCAAACTCAAAATGGCTAAAGAAGAAACGATGACCACGGGAAAAACGAGGTAGAGAGGGTAAATCCCCAAAAACACTCCTAAAGCAAGCCCCCCCAAGGAAATGTGAGAAAGCCCATCGCCAATGAGCGACATTCTCCTTAAAATAAGAAATAAACCAATTTGCGAGGAACTAAGAGCAACCACTACCCCCACGATCATTGCTTTTTGAAAATATTGATTATCAATGACTTCCACTAAGCCTTAACTCGTTAATTCCAAGGAAAGTTCTCGGGCGGGGTTCATTTCGCGGTGAGCCACTATTTCTTTATTGAGGTGAAGCAACTTGTTAATGCATCCCCTAATCTCCGACAAAGAATGGGTTATAAAAAGGAGGGTAACCCTTTCTTTTTCGTTTAGATTCTTAATCACCCTCAAAAAAGCATTTTTCTTGTCTTCATCTAAGGAAACAGTCGGCTCATCTAAAATTAAAAGCCTAGGCTCATCGACTAGGGCCCTAGCCAACAATATTTTCTGCTGCTCCCCACCCGATAATTGATTGAAAATCTCTTTTTTCAAATGAGAAATCGCCAAATCTTCAAACACCCTATCCAGCTTATCTCTTTGTTGCTTGCGTCGCTTCGCCCTAAAGTCAAATGCTCCCTGCCTGATTCCCGTGAAAACGATCTCTTCAGCGCTAGCAGGCATCAAGTGGTTGGCATAAAGATTTTTCTGCGGAAGGTAGCCTATTTTATTAAAATGCCCAACTCCAAAATGCCCAATTCGGCCCTCCCTCTCGCCAAATAACTTAATCTCGCCCGCTTCAAAAGGAATTAATCCCAAAATGGTTTTCACTAGAGTTGACTTTCCCGCTCCGTTAGGTCCCACTAAAGCCATGAAATCTCCCTCCTTAAGAGAGAAACTTACTTCGCTAAGCACTTCTTTTTTAGCAACCCTCACCTTCAAACGGCTAACTTCCAGCACGCTCTTGGAAAAATTCAACGACAAATCAAACCCCGCTTAAATTCAACTAAATTGCGTCTCATCAAATCCGTGAAACTAACGTTTTTCATCAATTCTTCTTTAGAAATTAAATTACCCGCATTAAGCGGAAGCAAATCAATTTTCAAATCTTCAGCAATGGTGACTGACTTTTGAAGGTCTTCATATTGTTCATAAAAAACGTATTTTATATCCTTTTCCTTTATCTCGTCGATGAAAGCAACGAATTCCCCAGTGAGCACTTCCGCTTGAGAAGAAAAATTCTCAACCATGGGAAAATAAGTTATCCCATAACGCTTTAACAAATAACTGAAGGAACTATGCCCAATGAAATAAAGGTCTTTGCTTTGACAGCCTGCAAGCGCTTCTCGGTAATCATTGTCTAAAGCAGTCAGCTCTGTCATTAATTGCTTTTTATTTTCGTTTATGAAACTCCCCTCTCCCGAATAACGCTCCTCAAACTTCGAGGCGAGATGCTCAACAACCTTGAGATTTAACGAGAAATCAAGCCAATAATGTGGATCAAATCCCCTTGCTGAATTTTCTCCTTCATGTTCATGCTCCTCTTCGTGATGACTTTCTTTTTCATGGTGATGCTCCTCTTCGTGATGACTTTCTTTTTCATGGTGATGCTCCTCTTCGTGATGACTTTCTTTTTCATGGTGATGCTCCTCTTCGTGATGCTCTTCCTCGTGATGACTCTCTTTTTCATCGTGATGCTCTTCTTCGTGATGAGAATGAGCCTCTTCTCGATGAAGATCTTCTTCCCATTCAAAAGCATAGCTCGCATTTAAAACTAATACATTATCGGGCAAGTTTTTGATTACTTTTGTGGACCAAGTTTCCAAGAAATCACTACTATAAATAAAAATGTCCGCGGAATTAAGCTTCGCAATATCGCTTGGCTTGGGACTAAAAGTGTGGGCGTCTGAACTCAAAGAAAGCAATTCAACTTTAAACTTTTCTGGAAGCAATGCTTTAGCAAAACTATAAAGAGGAAACAAAGTCGTGATAACTGAGACCTCATGATTTTTTTCCCCGCCGCTGGCTTCAAAAGAATCATCTCTGTTAAAGACCAAAAGCAAAACTGCAAGAACGACTCCGAGTGCTAAAAGAGCCGAAAATTTATTTTTTATTATTTTCACGTTGACAACTCCTACAATGCCCATAAAAACCAATCAAATGGTTTTTGATATCGAAGTCATTTTCTTTCGATATCTGCTTTTCGCTCTCTTGAAGCTTATTACAAGGCAAGGTTATTTTCTTTATGTCTTTACAACTAAGACAAATCAAATGATGATGATGATCTTCTGAGATTTCGTAATGATCGACTCCTAAAATGTTGTTTTTTACCGTTAAGTTATTTTCCGTCAAAAAATTCAATTCCCTAAAAACAGTTGAGCGATTGGGATAGAAATTTTTCCCCGCTAGTTTTTCAATGATTTTTTTCTGGCTCACTAAACATTTCTCTTTAATTAAAATGTCAATTATCTTACTTCTTATTTTAGAAAACCGCCCACCTTGTTCTTTGATTTTAGCTAAAATGGCTTTTTTTAACATGCTTCAAAATATTTTATAATAATGCAACATTGTTGCATTATTATAAAATATTTTAAAAAAAAATTCAAGGCTATTTTCTTAAAAAAATGATCTTGGCATGATTTTTGACTTGTTTAATGTGAAAGCAAAATAAAAAAAGAGGAAACGAAATGTACAACTTAACCGAAAAAACCAATGCTATTTTAATGCACGCCCAAGCATCAGCCGAAGCCAACCAACAAAACGAAATAATGCCCGAGCACATTCTCTTAGCCTTAATCAGCAAAAGCGATTATATAAAAATAATGCTCAAGAGCCTAGCCCTAGATCCCCAACCACTAGAAAATCAAATCAAGGAAAAAATAGCCCATTTACCAAGAGTCGCCAATGTTGCTAAAATGGAATTTTCGATTAGCAGTCAAAATCTTTTCCAAAAGGCTTTTAAACAAGCAAGGTTGCTCGGCAAAGAACTCATCGCTACTGAACATTTGTTTTTAGCTTTTTTTTCAGAACAAAGAAAATTGATTCAATATTTAATCGACAATGATTTGAATGAAGAAAAAATAAAAGCCGTCATTGAAAAGCTAGAAGAACAAAAAATAAATGAAAACAATCTCCTTAGCGAAGATAAATTCATCGAAAAATTCACCACTAATTTAACCGCCCTCGCTAAAGCAGAAAAAATCGATCCCGTTATTGGAAGAGAGGAAGAGATCCGCCGAGTCATTGAAATATTATCGAGGAGAAGCAAAAACAATCCCATTCTCATTGGAGAGCCCGGAGTTGGAAAAACAGCCGTCGTTGAGGGACTAGCAAGAAGGATAATAAAAGCAGATGTCCCAGAAAAACTCAAAAACGTTTCCCTACTCAACCTCGACATGGGAAGCTTAGTGGCTGGGACCAAGTACCGAGGGGAATTTGAAGATCGTTTGAAGAAAATCCTTGCTTTTCTGGAGCAAAACAAAGAAAAAGTAATCATGTTCATTGACGAAATTCACTTGCTAGTAGGGGCAGGGAAAATAGACGGAGCGATGGACGCCGCTAACTTGTTAAAACCAGCTTTAGGAAGAGGGTTGTTTCGCCTCATAGGAGCTACTACTTTGACCGAGCATAAAAAGTATTTAGAAAAAGATAGCGCCCTAGAAAGGAGGCTGCAGAGCGTCGTGATCAGAGAGCCTAACCTAGAAGATAGCATTTCCATTTTGCGGGGGATTAGAGAAAAATACGAACTTTTTCACCAAATCACCATTAGCGATGAAGCCATTGAAAGTGCTGTGAATTTCTCGCATCGCTACATAGGAGGAAGGTTTTTGCCCGACAAAGCCATTGATCTCATTGATGAAGCCTGTGCCAAGCTAAAAGTGGACATTGACAGCATGCCTGACAGCATTGACTTAAAAGAAAGAAAAATAGCCCAAATCAAAATCGAAATCAAAGGATTAGAAAAAGAGAAAAATAATCAAGAAAAAATAAAATCCTTAAAAGCAGAACAGGAAAATTTGATCGAAAAATATAAGGAAGAGAAAAAAAAATGGCAAGAAGAAAAAAACTATTACCAAACCATTAACGAGATAAAAAAACAAATTGAAAAATTAAATTTTGCTGAAAAATTAGCTGAATGCAATGGAGAACTAGAAAAAGTCGCTCAAATTCGCTATGGAGAGAAGCTAAACTTACAAAAAGAACTGGAAAAACTAGCCCACGAAAAACCTCAAGAAAACTATCTAAAAAAAATAGTTACAAGGGAAACCGTCGCTGAAGTCGTTTCGAAATGGACTGGCATTCCCGTTAAGAAAATGCATCTAAAGGAAAAGCACAAAATCCTAACTTTAGAAGACGAACTAAGCAAGCGAATAGTTCACCAAGAACACGCTTTAAAAAGCATAGCCCAAGCCATCAGGAGGGCGAGAGTAGGGCTTAATAACGAGAGCAAGCCCATTGGCTCTTTCTTATTTTTAGGCCCTACTGGAGTTGGAAAAACAGAAACCGCCAAAGCCCTCAGCGAATTCCTTTTTAATGACGAAAACAAAATGCTTCGCTTTGACATGTCGGAATATCGCGAAGCCCACAGCATTGCTAAATTAATTGGTTCTCCCCCGGGCTACATAGGCTATGAAGAAGCTGGCTCGCTTAGCGAAAAAGTTAGAAGAAACCCTTACTGCGTCGTTTTATTTGACGAAATAGAAAAAGCTCACAGGGAAGTGGTGAATTTACTACTCCAAATCCTAGACGATGGCGTGCTCACTGACAACCAAGGAAATCACGTTAATTTTAAAAATAGTCTCGTGATCATGACCAGTAACTTAGCCAGCCATTACATTGAAGAGAACTATCCCCTAAGACAATCTTCAAACTTTCAAAAAGACTTAGATAGAATACTAAACCAGTTTTTCAGCCCCGAATTTATCAATAGAATAGGAGACATCGTCGTTTTCGAACCACTTAGCATAGAAAACCTAAAGAAAATATTCGACATTGATTTAGCCGTTTATCGCCGCAAATTAGCAGCACAAGGCATACATCTCTGTGTAAGGAACGAAGTGAAGGACCATTTCTGTGGGTTAGGCTATAGCTCAAAATACGGAGCAAGGAACTTGAAAAGAATCGTTGAAAAAGAAATCATCAACCCCCTCGCCGACTATTTGTTCAAAAACGAAAATTTCACCGGGGAACTAAACATTGCTCTCAAGGGAGAGAAAGTAACCATAGCCCCTGAAATTAAACAACCCATCCCCAGTTATCCCTAATGATGCTCGCTGAAGCCTTAAAGTTTTAACGTGGGGGATTTCCCTTACCAAGGAAGCCCTTTTTTTCTAGCCTCTACCTCTTTTCCAGAGACATCGTAGCAATGATTGTTTTTCTTGAAAAAGCTAATCAGCCTATAAAAATTACTATTAGGAGAACCAATGAACATGGAAGCATGCCTACTGATTTCAATATCAACCAAATACTCCATTAACCTCTCCTCTTTTTCCTCAACGGGTAATTTTAAAAATTCACGTTGAAAATAACTTTCTCGTTTTTCATTTATAAAAGTTATCACTTGGTAATCAGGGAGTTTCTTCTTCAACTCAAGGTAAGGTCCGTAACCATCTGAACTAAAAAATATCGTCTTTATCTTCCCATTTTTATTTTTAGCAGTCAAAATCCTGATATACTCTTCTATTTCATATTTTCTATCTTCTGTGAGTTTATCTCCTCTACGAACATTGATGGCGGCATATTCTCTGCCAAGCGACTCTTTTTTAAATAAATCTATTTTCGCTTTAATCTTTTCGTATACTTGTGAATTGATTTACCAAAAATCAGTTAGGATCTTATTCATTGAGGCATAAATATACGACATGCCCTTTGAACTTTCTTACTGAAAAAAACCTAACGCAGCCCTAAAGTCTTCATTCATAAATTTCTCTACACGGCTTGAACAAAGAACATATAAAGCATCCACTTTATCTACTGGCTTCGCCAAAATTTTCCTAGAAAAATCCTTATTCAATTTATGAATGAAACGAAAGAAGATTTTCATAAACAAAATAGAAAAATCAATGAAAAGTTTTTTTAGTCCACTTTTAAGAATTGAACCCCCTTTCGACTCGACTAACTTTTCCTTTATTTCAGACAATTTATCTTCAGATTTAACTGATTTTTTTTTGAGTTTAACCAACTCGCTTTTGAGTTCAGGCCACCCTCTTTTGAAAAGTTTGAAAGTCAGGATAGGCTCATTGACTATTTGTTGTTGAATGGAATGCACCAACTGAGAATCGAAATCTTTTGTGTTTTTTAAAGAAGCGAAGTAATGAGACCACTTTCTTGCCTTCTTCCTACTAAAAAGCGATTGCCTGCAGTTTGGACAAAGCAAATTTGAAGATAAAAAATTGAAAGTAAGGTTGTTTTGCTTACAAAAGTATAACGAGTATAATAGACCGGTCATTTGGGCACCAAAACCCAAGCCGCCCCTGATAATGTAAAAAAAATCTTTTCTATTTAAAACAGGTTTCAATGAGTTAATACCTTCATCAAAGTTAAGCGATAAAAGTTTGTCAGGTTCGCTCTTCACCGCGCTTCATGACGATTTTTCCCGAGCGAATGATTTCGATCATTTTATAGTTTTTAAGCAGCGCTAGGCAGGCATCAACTTTTTCCGTGGTCCCCGTTATCTGTAGCACAACGGAATCATTGGTCAAATCAACCGTGTGAGCTTTGAAATGATCGACTACTTGAAGCAAATTATTCCTCCCATCTTCGTCAATCTTGATTTTAATTAAAGCCATTTCTCGTTCAATGATTTGATAACTTCTTTTATGCCTTTCAACACTCAAGACATTGATTAATTTCTTAAGCTGTTTAATGACTTGAATGATCTCTTTTTCATCTCCTCTTAAAGTTATCGTCATGGTCGAAAAAAGTGGGTTGGTCGTCGCCGAAACCACCAAAGACTCTATGTTAAAGCCTCGCCTAGAAAAAACCAATACCACTCTACCGAGAACACTCGGCTGATTTTGAACGTAAACTGAAATGGTATGAAGATAGTTTTCTTCTAAAATTTTTCTCTCACTAGTCATGAAATGAAAATCCCTTTATGTGCTTCCCGTCGGCTTAGCCAATTTAAGCTTTTTTTTAGGCGAATCAATGATCATCTCCTCCGCCGAACCTCCTGCTGGGATCATGGGAAAAACATTGTCTTCTTTAATAACTTCAGCGTGAATCAAGCAAGGGCCTTCATTGTATTTCAAAGCGGCTCGCAAAACCCCGTCCAACTGATAAGCTTTTTTAATGCGAAAAGCCTTCACCCCATAAGCCTTGGCTAGTTTAACAAAGTCAGGATTGCCCTCTAAATCAACTCCCGAATAACGATCTTCGTAAAATAATTCCTGCCATTGACGCACCATTCCTAGGTACTTGTTATCAATGACTAAAATTTTGACTGGCAACTTGTTGATATTAGCCGTAGACAACTCCGCTAAAGTCATTTGAAACCCCCCATCGCCCACAATGCAGATAACCAACTCCTTAGGATTGCCAAATTGGGCTCCAATCGCCGCTGGAAAACCATAGCCCATCGTGCCAGCCCCCCCCGAAGACAACCATTTATGAGGGTGGTCGGTTTTGTAAAATTGAGCCGCCCACATTTGATGCTGGCCCACATCCGTCGTGACAATGGCATTGCCCTCGGTAAGTTCGTAAATCCTTTCAATGACCTCTTGCGACTTGAGCCCTCCCTTTTTTTTGTAACTTAAAGGATATTTTTTTTTGTTCTTATCAATGTTTTTAAGCCATTTCGAAGTTTCTAATGGTTTGACTAACTTTATGAGTTCTGTTAAAATTTCTTTAGCATCGCCTACCAAGTAATGATCGGTCTTAATTAACTTATCTATTTCCGCTTGATCGATATCAATGTGAATTTTTTTAGCATTGACGCAAAATTTAGCCGTGTTGCCACTAATCCTGTCATCAAACCTAGAACCTATGGAAAAAATCAAATCGCAGTCAATCAAACACTTGTTAGCATAAGCGGTGCCATGCATCCCTAGCATCCCCACTGACAAATCATGAGTCTCAGGGAAAGCTCCCTTGCCTAGAAGAGTGTTCGTGACGGGAGCATTGAGTTTCTCAGCTAATTCCCGAACTTCATGATAAGCCTTGGAAATGATAGCCCCATGACCAATAAGGAGTAGTGGCTTTCTAGCTTGATTGATCGTTTCAGCCGCCCGCCTAATCGCCTCCATGTCCAAATGAAAACTAGTTTCAAAGCCGGGCAAATCCATCTCATCGCTTTTCGTTCCTTGAAACTTTCCCGCCGTCACGTCTTTAGGCAAATCAATCAAAACAGGTCCCGGCCTCCCCTTAAGAGCAATGTGAAAAGCCTCCTTAACCACTCTAGGAATTATTTCAGTATCTTTAACCAAGTAACTATGCTTCACAATCGGCAAGGAAACTCCCAATATATCCGTTTCTTGAAAAGCATCTTTACCTAAGACGGAAGTTATTTGCTGACCAGTTAGAACGATAATGGGAACGGAATCCATGTGGGCCGTCAAAATGCCCGTGATGGTGTTCGTAGCCCCCGGGCCCGAAGTCACTAAAACGACTCCCGGCTTGCCCGTAGACCTAGCATAGCCATCAGCCATATGAGTAGCCCCTTGTTCATGACGAGTTAAGATAAGTTTTATCTTAGAATCTATGACCGCATCGAAAATGGGCATGGCCGCTCCGCCAGAATAGCCAAAAATGTACTCAATGCCTTGTTCTTCAAGGGATTTTATTAAAACTTCTGCACCTAATTTCATTTTTTTAACCTGAATGTAGAATGATTCAAATTTTAATATGTTTTTTTAGTAAAAACTTCTTTTTTTACTGAAAGCAAAAAATATTTTTGCTTATCTGTAATGATAAAAGTATTTTTTAATCAAACTATTGCTGTGAACCACGATTTTTGTTGCTATGATGACGATAAAGACCTCAAATTTACTAATTTTATGAGAGAATTTATTAAAATTATCTTGTTTCTTTAATAAAAATGAAGTTTTAACGGCTAGCATTAAAGGTATTAGGCAAAATAAACGATACTTGGGTAAATATTTCGGTATACTCAGGGTGTAAGTCAAGGCATTTTCTAGTTTTAAGTTGGCTTTTTCCACTAAATCGCGGTAAATGCCTAAGATTTTTGCTTTATTTTCGACTTTAAAATTAAAGAATTCTTGAACAGAAAGTTTATTTTGAAGAATATTCTTTTCTGGAATGTAAAGCCAGTTCCTCTTTCTGTCGCTAAATAAATCCTTTAAAATGTTAATCATCTGCAGTCCCTGTCCAAAATCAATCTTGTGATCGTCTAACTTTTTTTGAACGAGCGTAGATTTGATTTTTAACTTGAAAAATTCCGTCAATAGTTCGCTAACCGTTCCCGCAACGTAATAGCAATATTCTTCCATTTCCTTTTCATCATAAATGTTTTTATGCTTGTTTTTGCTGTGCTTGACGATGAAAAATCTCATGCCTTGAAGCATTTTCAAAATTGGTTTTAACAAAATATCGCGATGCTTTTTAGCAAAAGAGTTGAAAAGTCGCACGATGAGATGAAATCGCTGCCATAGTAGGTTTTCGTAATGTTGATCGCTAATTTTGCTAAGTCCTTTTTCTTCGCTTAACTTTTTAAAAAAAGCCGGCCATTTTTCATCGGGAGTTTGAGTGAAATTCCTTTCAATTTTATTAAACAGAGAAGACTTGGCTTGATGGCTTAAGCTAGGAGAATCTTCTATGGTGTCTAAATAACGACAAATCAAATAAGCACAGCCAATGATGAAATAATCATCTTCATCTAAAACGCGTATGTTTAAAGCAAAAGTTCGGCTCACTTTAGGTAGAAGCTCCTTGACTAGTTTTTTCTCTCGGAAATACTGAGGGGAGGATGAACGAAACAATTTAGAGGATTTCTTGAAGGGAATAAGTCATCAAAGGAATAAAAAAACATCTCCACGGGGAATCGAACCCCGGTTGCCAGGATGAAAACCTGGTGTCCTAACCACTAGACGATGGAGACATTAAAAAAATGAGCCACGATGGATTCGAACCATCGACCCACGCCTTAAAAGGGCGTTGCTCTACCAGCTGAGCTAGTGGCCCCCATGTTTTATTAATCTAAATTATATAATAAAATTACGTTGGCAAGCGATTTTTTATGACCATAAAATAAGATGGTTAAAATTATTGAAACTAACGAAATTACCCTTTAAACTAAACTAAAATTAAACACGCTGGGGAAGGACTTAATCCTATCATTAAGTTAGTGATTAAGTTATTGATGGGAAATTATTTTTTTAATGCCCCCCGTTGGAATTCAGGTTAAATTTTAGTTGACTTTAGCGAGTTGACTTTAGCAAAAATTTAAACAACTGCTAAATAAGGATAGAAAAGTATGGACGCAAAAGCAACTCTATTAACGAAAGAGAGAACCCTGCCGAAACCTTCAGCGAAACCCTCGCTGAAAAGTATGGACGCAAAAGCAACTCTATTAACGAAAAAGAGAACCCTGCCGAAACCTTCAGCGAAACCCTCGCTGAAAAGTATGGACGCAAAAGCAACTCTATTAACGAAAAAGAGAACCCTGCCGAAATCTTCAGCGAAATCCTCACCGAAGTCCTTCCTGATTAGCGGTTCGCCTTGGAAAAATAAACTTTGTTTTGCTCTGGACGTGGGCAGTTACGAGGAGGCCTGGGATTGGGTTAAGCGGCTGAAGGACCACATGGGTTATTTCAAAGTGGGGCCGCAGTTATTCGTCAGTGCTGGAGCCAAAATCATTGAAAAGATAAACTCCGTAGGGGGGAAGGTTTTCTTAGATTTGAAACTTCACGACATTCCCCAAACGATAAAAAAAACCGTCATGGAAATCACCAAGCTAAACGTCGCAATGTTCACCATTCATGCCTTGGGGGGGAAGAAAATGCTCTCCTATGCTAGGGAGGGGGTGGAGGAAGGCTATGCGAAGGGAAGAATGGAAGAAGGCTGTGCGAAAGAAAACATTGAATCAAGTGCTCGGCCCAAAATATTAGGCGTCAGTCTTCTCACTAGCATGGATGAGGTTGCTTTAAAAAACGAGTTAAAAATCAACCTTCCCATGCAGGAGTACGTCCTGCATTTAGCTAAGCTCGCTCAAAGTTGTGAATTGGATGGGTTGGTATGCTCTCCTCATGAAGTAAGGGCGGTGCGAGAGCGAGCGAGGGAGTTTTATTTAGTCACCCCGGGCATTCGAGAGGAGCTAGGTGAGAAAAACGATCAAAAAAGAGCCTTGGGAGCGAGGGAAGCTATTGCTAGTGGTTCAGATTTGTTAGTGATTGGTCGTCCCATTAGAACGGCTAAAAATCCCCTCGCTGTCGTAGAAGGAATCAAAAAAAAATTAGCTCAAAACTAACTCAAAATTAATCCAAAATTAGCCCCAAATTAACCTCTGAGGCTCTTAATCAGGCTGTTGCTCAATGGGAATTCCTTAGTGAAAACTTCTTTTTTTTATGCACGAATGGCTTAAAATAAACTCATTAGCTTAAGACAATTTATAATACAATTTTATTGAAAGGGGTTGGAGCGATGAAGAAAATTTTAGTTATTGACGATGAGATAAACATTATTAACACCATTTCTCAAATATTAAAGAGGAATAATTTAAAGCCGATCACTTCCACGGAAGCCCACCAAGCAATTGATTTGTTTGCTCGGGAAAAACCTGATTTAGCCCTCATTGATATTTGGATGGCGGAAATGGATGGCTACACTTTGCTTCATAAACTGAAGCAAATCAAGGCAGACACTCCGGTTATCATGATGTCGGGGCATGCAAACATCACGACCTCGGTGGAGACGGTCAAACTGGGAGCGGAAGATTTTTTAGAAAAACCTTTTTCTGCTGATTATTTAATTTTTAAAATCAAACAACTTTTAGAACCCAACCACCATAAAAAAAAGCTAAGTAGTAAGAAGAACGTCAAACTAGAAAAGTTATTGGTTGAAGTAGATGAGAGACAAAGAACCATCGCGAAAAATCTAGTCATCACTGGCAAGGGACTTCATCAAGGCAAAAACACGGGAATCATCTTATCTCCTTTGCCGGAGAATAGCGGCATTATTTTCAAAGACATCTCTAGTGGGGAAATCGTCAAGGCTAGCATAGAAAACATAGCTGATTCTAACTTTTATGGAACTACTCTGCAGTCGAAAAGGTTTTCTTTGACGGTGATAGAGCATTTGCTTTCTGCTCTTCATATTTACGGGATTGATAACCTGCAAGTGAAAGTGAGCGAAGAAATTCCCATTCTAAATGGTTCTTCGGATAAATTCTGCAAGCTTTTAGAAGAGGGAGGCATAAAAGAGCAAGCTTCAAGGAAAAAAGTCATCGTCGTTGATAAGGAGTACTCTTATCAAGACGCTAAAAACCAAGGCATTCACACGACCATTGAACCCTATGATGACTTATGCATTTCGTATAGTTTGGAATTTCCTTCGGCTTTTGGCAAGCAATTTTTTTCGGTTGATTTTTCTAAAATAAAGAACCGAATATCCTTTTACAAAAGAGAAATAGCTCCCTGCCGTACCTTTGGCTTTTTAGCTGAGACGAAAAACCTGCAGGCAGCGGGGATGGCTCAAGGAGCTAACTTAGACAACGCCTTGCTCGTGCATGAAAATCAAGTCATCAACACGAAGCTTAAATTTAAAGACGAATTTGCTCGGCATAAAGTTTTGGACATCATTGGCGACCTTTATTTGCTGGGGTATCCAGTGAGGGGCAAAATAACGGCTCAAAAAAGCGGGCATCGCCACACGGTGGAATTGATGAAGAAAATGCTCTTCTAACATGCTAAGAACGATCACGATAAAAAACTTCATTTTCATCAAGCAAGTGAAGTTAGACTTAATCCCCGGCTTTAATGTCATAACTGGCGAGACTGGGGCGGGCAAATCCATTTTTTTAAACGCTTTGGGATTGACGCTAGGCGAGAGGATAGCGACCGACATCATTCGCCAAGGAGAGAGCCAAGCAGAGGTCACTAGCGTTTTTGAAATACCTAGAGAATCTAAAATAACTAGGAAGCTCGCTAAAATAAATTTGACTTTGGATAGTAATGAGTTGGTTTTGAAAAGAATCATTAATTTAAAGGGAAAATCGAAATGCTACATTGCTAATAATTTAGTTACTTTAAATGAACTTAAGAGCGTAGCTAAGACCCTCATTGACATTCATTCCCAGCATCAAAACTTGAACCTCTTAAAACCATCGTTTTACATTTCTTACTTGGATCGTTATTTGGGGAACGAAGAGAATTTGTTGGATTATCGAAAAATGCATTTTGAGTTTTTGAAACTAGAGCGGGAATTGGCAACTTTTTTTGAGCAGAAGAAAAGCCTTAACGAGGAAAAAGAATTTTTAAAATTCACGATTAAAGAGCTTAGCGGGAGAGTCATCACGGAAGAAGATTACGAGAGGCTAAAAAGCGAACTCCTTCATCTGGAAAAAAAGCAAAGAAACACGCAACTCTTAAGCGAAATAGAATGGAAAATAAGAGACCAAATCCTTCCCGGGTTGAGCGAGGTTACTCATCTACTGAGCAAAGTTGATTTAAACGACGAAAAAGTCAATGAAAACTACTTGAATAAGAACGCTAAAGTAGAGGATTATCTCCAGCATTTGAGAAACTTTTTGAATTCTAAAAACGAACGCACTGATTATCGAGAAAAAATAAACGAACTAAACACCAAGCTCTCTGAACTAGAGGGCTTAAAAAGAAAATACGAAGTGAACTTAGATCAGCTAGATGAAAAACTACAATCAGCTCAAAGCAAAATCAACCAACTAGAAGACTTGATAGAACAAGAAAAAAAAATCACAGAAGAGAAAAAAAAACTGCTCCACCAACTCGTCAAAAAAGCCCTGACCCTGCACGTTTCTCGTAAAAAAGGCTTTCCTGCTTTGATGGAAGCCATTGAGCGAGAGATAAGCGAGATGGGGATGGAGAGTAGTAGGGTTAACTTTGCTTTTGGCAAAGAGAGCCTGTCTTTTGAAGCCACTGACCAGTTAGAGGAACATCTAAACGAGAATGGGTTCGATACTTTGGATTTGGAATACTCTGCTTCTAGGGAAAGCAAATGGAAGCCTTTAAAAGCAATTGCCTCGGGGGGAGAAATTTCTAGGATCATGCTTGCTTTGAAAGTGATTTTGACTAAAAAGCTACCCAACAACACCATCATTTTCGATGAGATCGATTCTGGCATTGGGGGTGAGACGGCTTTGAAAGTGGGTGAAAAAATTAAAAATTTAGCTGCCGACAAGCAAGTGCTCATTATCACCCATTTGCCTCAAATCGCTAAGTTTGCTGATGCGCATTACAAAGTAGAGAAAATGCACACCGACCAAACGGAAGTTAAAATCTACCCCCTAAAAGACCAAGAAATCATTCAAGAAATATCTAGGATGCTGGGAAAGACAACGTCAGAGGCTAGTTTGAGATTAGCGGAGGAGTATAAAAACGAATGAGCGTCGTCAAGAGGTCAGGAAAAGTTCTTCACCGTTTTAACTAAAAGTCTTATGTTTTCTTCGGGAGTGGCGGGAAGAACGCCATGCCCTAAATTGAAAATCCAGCGTCTTTTGGTCTTGTTCTGCCTTAAGTAAGTTTTCAAATAAACTTCCAAGTTTGCTGGGTCCAAAGTGCGAAGCAATTGCGGGGAGAAATTGCCTTGAAGGACTAAAGCTGGGGGTAACTTTTCCCTGAGGTATTTTAGCGAAGCGAGGTAATCAACGCTGAGGGCGCTGATGTTGTTTAAAGTTTTTTCATTTAAAAATTCATAAGCATTGGAAAAAAAACGAGGAAAGAAAATCACGGGAACTTTCTTGCTTAATCTCGCTGCCATTTTTATCACTAAAGGCTCTATTCTTTTTTGGTAATCGGGGAAGGGGATGGCATTCGCCCAAGTGTCGAAAATCTGGAAAGCGTCAACCCCGCTTGCGATTTGTTTTTCAGCGTATTCAAGGCTGATGTCGGTTAAAACGTTAAGTATCTCATCGCTCACTTTGGAGTGATTGTAAAAACTAGCTAAGGCTGAAAAAAATTGGTTTTGCTCTTTCTCGTAAAGGTAGAGAAAAGTCGTCCAAGGAGAGGCACAAAAACCAATGAGGGGCAGGGAATTGTTTCGTTTGTATTGTTGAATGGTCTCGTAGTTGTGCTCTAGTTTCGTCGAATCAATTTTTTTTAAATTCAACTTTTCATTAAGTTTCAAAGGGTTTTGAATGAAGGGCTTTTGCTTCAAAGGAGCGTCGTAATCAACGTGGATTCCTAATGCTTCTAAAACGACTAATATATCGGAAAAAAGTATAGCCGCATCGACGCCCAAATGACGAAGGGGTAGCTCAGTGATTTCACGGGCTAGGGAGGGGGTCTTGAGTAATGTTTTGAAGGTATGTTTTTTTTTGAGTTCTTGATAAGCCTTAAGCGACCTCCCTGCTTGACGCATCAGCCAAATCGGCGGGCGAGACGAAGAACTTTGACTTGAAGCTCTGCTCGTGAGAACATCTAAGAAGAGAGACATCGGGGGCATCGGGGATCTCAGCAGGTTGCTTGCTGAAAAGTTAACTTGTTAGCCATGAAATGCTTTAAGAAAAGAAGGATGATTTCTTCCTTTCCAAAAGCAAAAGCGTCAAGGCCAGATTTGGTTGAGTTTTTTCTCGCGGTAATCAAATATTTTTTTGAGTTGCCCTTCTATCATCAACTTGTTTAACCAGCTGCTTAGAAGCGGGAGCGGCAACTGATAAGTGATGATGTCCTCCATGAGAACGCCACCCTTAACTGGCTGGAAATGGTGCTCGTGGTGCCAGATTTTATAAGGTCCTATCCTTTGTTCATCAACGAAAAACTTTTTCTCTTCCACTTGAGTGATTTCCGTTAGCCATAGCATTTTGATTCCTAAAAGGGGTTTCACATGGTAAGCAATCATCATTCCCGGGTACATTTTCTCCGGCAAACCTTCAGTAATGATTTCGAAACCCATGTGATCGGGAGTAATGGTCTTAAGGTTCTTAGGAGAAGAGACAAAGTCCCAAACCTTAGCAAGACTGGCTTTTACTTTCTGTTTTCTTTTAAGTTGATAAACTGGCATTTGCCTTTATTTGTCTTTATTTGCCTTCAGTTTCCTTCCCCTTACAAAAAACGAACTGCGAGGGCAATGACTAAAATGACGAGCGATTCATGCCCAATGATGATGGACTGAAAGACTCTGCTCCTCATTTCAAACATCATTCTCTGCATTGTGCCGGTCACGGCCACTAAAGCATAAACTAACACTAAAAACCAAAACGAAATCCCGCTGTCATCGGCTAAAGCAGAGAAAAGCATGATGAGAAAAGCCGATAATAGATTGAACGCCAAAACAACTCCCATAGCTCCTAAAGGCGAACCACCCTTAATGTCTTCGGGGGTTTTGTTCTGGTGCTTTAACCAAGCGTTGCCAAAAAGTTTAGGGGAATACCAAAGTGCCCCTAGGAAGAAGACTAAGACCGCGCTCACTATCCCTCCTAACCAGTTTAAGTTGCTCATTATCTCCATGCTAAAATCCTCTTGTAGGTAAACGTGGTTAAGTGTAACATGGGAAGATCATTGCTCTACCCTTATTTCTTTATAGGATGCAAATGATTTTTTCAGTGATTAAAAACGGATGACTTTTCAATAACGCAGGAGAGTTAAATCAAAGGTTGCTTTCGATGAAATCAATGACGCCCTCGGTTGATTTTTCTAAAAGGCTGAATTTTTCTTTTTTAGCCATTATTTTTGCCAGAGGATCTTTAAAGGAGATTTCTCTTTTAGTGTTTCCTTTTAGCAATTGATAAACTTCGTCAAACTTAGCTGGGTGAGCCGTCGCTAGAGCCACCGTTGGGAACGCTGAACGAAGGAGTGGCTCCCACAAGTCATTGCTGCTTGGAGCATTTTCCCGCTCATACAACCATTTGACAGCCGTTGCCGTGTGGGGGTCGATGACCACGGCATGTTTTTCGTGAAACCATTTTATAATGTTTAAAGTTTCTTGATTAGTCGTCGTTAAACTAGCAAATAGTTCGCTTAACTTTTCAAATTGGCTCTTAGTTATTTCAAAACGCTTTTTAGCGTCTAAGTCCTGCATTATTTTGCTGATGGCTTCGCTGTCTCTTTGATAAACATCGAAAAGCAGCCTTTCGAAATTGCTAGAAATAACGATGTCCATGCTGGGGGAAAAAGTTTTTTTCAGTTTTTTTTTCAAATACTCGTTTTTGGTCATGAAGGCATGAAGCACATCGTTTTCATTGGTGGCTATGACTAATTTTTTAACCGGAAGCCCCATTTTCTTCGCCAAATAACCAGCAAAAATATTGCCGAAATTACCCGTGGGCACGACGAAATTCACTCCCGCTTCGTTATTCTTAATTCTGGAGAAGGCGTAGAAATAATAGACGATTTGCGGGATGATGCGAGCGAAGTTAATGGAGTTAATAGACACTAGCTGATGGTCTTTTAAAGTGGGGTGGTTTTTAAAAATGTTTTTAACGAGGTTCTGGCAATCATCAAAATCGCCTTTCAAAGCGATATTAAAAACGTTAGCGGCGCTCTCCGTTGTCATTTGCTTCCTCTGTTTCAAAGTTATTTTTTCATGGGGGTGGAGGATGAAAACTTTAGCAGCCGGGACGTTTTTAAAGGCCTGAATGCTGGCTGAACCAGTGTCACCGGAAGTGGCTCCTAAAATGATCATTTTCTTAGCCTCCCGGGCTAAAAAGTAATTCATCAAATTAGCCAAAAACTGCAGGGCAAAATCCTTAAAAGCCAACGTCGGGCCGTGAAAAAGTTCTAGCAGATAAAAGTCATTCGTGATTTTTTTAAGGTGAGCCTTGTCCTCTTCCTCAAAAGATTGGCGAGCGTAAGCATTTTGAATTACTTTTTTCAAGTCATCATCTGGAATTGCCTCCTTTAAAAAAAGGCGAATGACTTGAAAAGCGATGTCTAAGTAACTCCCCCCTTGAAACGAAGCCAGCTCCGACTTCGCCAAAGACGGGATGGATACGGGGTAATAAAGCCCCCCGTCTTCCGCCACTCCAGAAAATAGTATTTGTTGAAACGAAAATTTCTTGGTTGAATTTCGCGTAGAAGTAAAAAGCAAGCCCTACATTTTAAGAATTGAGTTTGTTTTTCATCTCTTCGAGTCTTTTCTTGACTGAAAAACTAACGTTTTGCTGTCCTAATCCCTCAAATTCCTTCTCTAAAGAATCTTTTCCATCCAAAGAACCCGCTAATTCTTTAGCCGCCTCTGCTTCATAGCCCTGCCGATCCGCCTTGGCCTTCATCCTAGCGATTAGATCCGTGGTGTTGTTTTTACCAATGGCTGCCTTGGCTTCGTAGATGGATTTTTTCACTTCAGCTGATTTGGACTGAGCAATGATGATGTCTTTATTGCGCTTTAACTCGTTTAAATCGTCTTGCATTTTGCGGAGTTCCATTTTAAGATGCCCAATGCTGTCGTTTTGCAGTTGCCAATTAGGAGTCAAACTAGCGAGGTTTTTTTGGTGGGTTTCTGCTCTCATGAGAGCCTTAGTGGCTAGTTCTTCGTTGTTCTCTTTTAGGGCAAAGTTAGCCCGCTCTTCCCATTGAAGCTTTTCGTTTTTTTCCCTATCTAGCTGGGCTTTCGTCTGACGCTCGGTGGCGATCACGGCTTGGATTTTTTCCTTGGCCGCTTGGATGGATTTCGCTTGATCTCTAATGGCTTGTTCCAACATGACTTCAGGTTTCTCTAACTTATCAATAGCCTTATTGGCATGTGCTTGCCCCACCTTAAAAATCCTTGAAAATATTCCCATGGTAACTAATCTCCTATTTTTTTAATCACATATTTCGTTAAAATTTTTTCTACTTTAAATAGAGCTATCTCCATTGATTCAAAAACCGACAAAATTTCATTTTCGTCTATGTTTTTAGTCTCCCTGCTTTCTAAGATAAGCAAACGGGGCGAACCACTGGAAGTGCTGTCTAATCCCAAGCTAACTGGCAAGATCTCCGTGTTTAAATCAAGGAGGTCGCGATAAATGGCTAAATCTTCATACTGACTTAGATCACCTACTTCTAACTGAAAAAAAATGTTATGCTCATCAATGCTTAAAAAAACTTCAATGAAATCGCGAGAAACTTTGTAGATTCCTTCTTTAACCTCGGTGATGATGTAATCATGAGATTCGAGGAATTCTCCCATTGGAGAGTGAGTAGCACTACGAACTGAAACTGAATTAATAAGACTCATGTGAAATTCCTAAAGTAATTTCCTCTTATTATACAATAGATTATAAAAATATTGATTTTTTTTGCGAAGTCCCACTTTGTGTTTAAATAAAGTTCAAAAGGTCCTAGGCTTTAAACTAGTTGAAAGTCATCCTAGTCCTTTCTCGAACTGCTTACTAATTTAAGCGGGGTTTTTAATGAGTTAATGAGTTGCCGTTTTTTCAACTTCACTCATCAGCGAAGCGAAATCTTTTTTAATGGAAGGGATGATTTCTTTTATTTCATATTCCAAAACATCGCTTATTTCAATGAAGTCTTTTTTATTTAAAGATTCTTTTATTTGGTTAAGGAGCGTGTCTAATTCGCTCTGATAGCGATTGAAATTTTTTTCAATCAAATGAAAAGCATTTTCGTTTTTTAACTTTTTGTTGAGTTCACTCATGATGACGAACAAGAGTTCCAAGCCATTGACTGCTTCAATGAGTTTCTGCAGAGCCAAATGAGTTTGGCTCTTTTGAAAATTGACGGAACTAACCACCAAATGATCTTCTAACTGACTTAGGAAAATTAGGCTGTTTTCCAATAAGTTCTTCAAGGCATAATCTTTTTGATTTAAGAAGGAATTCATGATGATGAGATTGAACTTAAACTCGCTTTCATCGATAAAACTAATCAAGCGATCGATTATTTTCTCAAAATTGCTCTCTTTATATTTTTTAGTTTGATTTTTAATTTTAAAAAACTCTATTTCCAAATCCTTTAAAAGAGTTTTAAAAGATGAAAAATGTTTTTCTAGTTTGAGAATTTTCTCAGCTAATTTGAATGCTTTTTTAAAGTAGTTTAAATAAATTTCCAAAGCAGGCAGGGATTTTGAAAAGTTGTCATCGTCTAAAGTTTTAAAATGACTCAAATAAACCTTGAAATCGTTTAAAACGTAAATGGTATACGTGATTTCACTTAGCATGACGCATTCTATTTTTTTGATATGCCTAATATCTATTTTCTGCATAATAGGGTCGGTTTTTTCTTGATTGCCAAAGTGAAAGATTTCCTCTCCATCAACTTTGAGGCTGTAGATGATGAGGTTAGAATTTTCTCCCCATTCGTTTAAGGCGAGCAGGACTTCGCTTAATGTCTTTTCCTTATCAAGGGTAAAGTTAATTTTTTTTTGATTAACGAAAATTTCCAAACTATTGGTTAAGTCCTTCAAACCAATTTTGAAGATTTTCTTGTTCCTTGCGAGCATTGTCTAACTTGGAAAAATTAACTTCTAATTCTTGGCGATATTCCGCTAAATTTTCTTCTTCTCTAGTCAAGGCTCTGTCCAGAGAATCGTTTTGCCTTTTTAAATTTTCTTCAATCACCCCAAAGAAAGTGTTGGGCTTGAGATAGTTGGCTAAGATCTCGTTGATTTCAAAAGCTAAGCCCTTGTCGATGATCCTATTGCTATCGCTATCGCGACCAAATAAATTTTTGAGTTTTTCGGGATTTTGTTGATTATACTCAACGAACTTCTCCTCTTCAAATTCTATTTTGCTAACGTCTAAATCATAGGGGTTAGAGAAATTAAAGTTGTAAGTAAGGCCAACCATTGAAGGAATGATTTTGGTTTTTTTATCCACGAAATAAACTTTAGCGAGTTGATCGCGCAGCCTTTCTCTCAAACGAACGACCGAATTTTCATTGGCCAAGATGCCCACCTTGTCTTGAAACTCTTCTCCTAACTGCCGTTCTTCAACGCCCAAGGCTTCTAGGTTGGGAGCCGTGTAGATATTAATGGTTTCTATGACTAGGTTAAAACTATTGATGAAATTAATGATTTTCTGCTCTAGATTCTCATTTTTAGGAATCACTTCAATTTTCACTTTTTTATCGCTGACACTCAGCAAATCCAAGTTCACTCCCGTGAGGAAATCATCAATGTTATTGGAGTCTCTTTCTATGATCAAAGAATGGAATTTAAAACGACTAGTGGTGGGCTCAGAAACCACTTTCTCTGGTAAAAATCTTTTATCCTCTTCTGGTCGAATGATCTGCCATATCGTTCCGTAATAAAACTTGTTGGAAACACTGGAATTAACGAAGGTAAAACTATCAATGTGAACTTTGGGATCAATGCTGCTGTTTAAAAAATACTGATTTAGGGTGAAATACCCGTTGCGATTTTTTTTATAGGGAATTGGTTTTTTTTTCTGCTCTCCCGCTTTAGTGTAAGTAACGAAGCCAATGGGAGTGTCTTCATCAAAGTCTGGAGGGAAATCGCTTTTAAAGCGAAAGGAAAGTTTCTCTAAATGCTTGAAGTCAATCTCCTTGTCAACGGCTATGGTTAACTGGGTTTCGTTATTGATTTGAACTGATTTATTCGTTATGGATAAATTGTATTCCTCTGCGAGCGAAGCGTAGTTGACTAATCTTTTGTAAATAGGAGGTTGCTTTTTAAAAATTCCAACTTCTTCCAAAAGTTTTTTTCTATCTTCTAAAACGATTATTTTGTTTTTCTCACCGCCTTTAGCTGCCTGCATGACAAAGTAATTTTCTTTTTCGTTAACTCTAATGAAGCTAGCTTCTACCGTGCCTTGGCTGTTTTTAGTGAGCACCTTAGCGAAATCATTGGGGTCGCCTCCTAGGTAATCAACTTCAAACTCTTCATCGTTTACTTTAAACTTTATCTTCCCTTTAGGAATGCGTAGGTCAGCGGCTATTTTTCTACTCTGCAAAACTTGTTTATTCGCTAACTCCAACACTTCAAATTCATAACTCCCGGGAACGGCTTTGGCACTGGCAGTTCCCGAAATCACTTTATCATCGCTAGAAGTCAAAGCAAAATCTTTAACTCTATCGAATCTGTCGTAAAGGCCTTTGGTGACGGTGTCTAAAAGACGAACTTTTTTTTCAAAATCTTCAAGGGCAACTATTTTCCTTCTATTGTTGTCAATCTCCTCTTGAAGTAATTTAGATTTACTACTTTTTAGTTCAACTAACCTATCTATAGTTCTATTCTGGTTATCTCCAGATTCTAAATCCAATAAAACAGAAGTCATTTTAAGCGAGCCTCATAAATTTAATTTTTTGTTTTTCCTCAAAAAAGCAGGAATTTCCAGATTGTCTTTTTCTATTTCCCTAGGGTAAGTATCGCGTATTTTAAGTTCAACTTCTTCCATGCTGTCGTTAAAATTAACGAAGTCTTTTTTCACCTCAGGTTGCGGTCGTTTTTTTAAAACTGGATCAGTCGAGAAAACGTGTTCCCTATGCTCTTCACTCCCCTGCTCCTCACCAACTTCTCTTGTGGAAGGCAAAGGCTCATCCGACATCGCACCAAAGGAATTCCTAATTTTCTGATCCAAAGCTTCTTTAAGGTTATCGTTTATTTTACTTTCCCTTATGACGCTGTCATCAAAACCCGTGGCAATAACGGTTATCTTGATGTCCCTACCCATGCCCTCATCAAATAAGAAACCATGAATGCAGATGGCTTCGCTATCCACTTGTTCGTTGATGCTTTTGATGATTTCCACGGCTTTCCTAAGCGACGTTTCTTTGCCATGAGTTAGATTAACCAAGAGCCCCGTAGCCCCTTTGATGCTTCCATATTCCACCAAAGGATTATTGACTACTTGCTTGACCACTTCTTCCATAGAACTGTCTTGACTCAAAGTGGCCATGCTCATGATCGCAGTGCCTTTATTTTTTATGATCGTTTTGACATCAGCAAAATCAACGTTAATGGAACCCGGGGAATGATTCAAAACCAAATCGGAAATGCCCTTGACCCCATTCATTAAAACGGAATCTCCTAAAGCGAAGGCGTTAGTGATGGATAATTTATCTTGATTTAAGTTTAATAGATTGTTATTGGAAATGATGATGATGGTGTCGACTTCCTTTTTTAGTTTTTCAATCCCAGATAGAGCCACTTCCATTCTTTTCTTACCCTCGAAATCAAATGGCTTAGTGACCACCGCCACGGTTAATATTTCTAATTCCTTAGCTACTTTAGCAATGACTGGGGAAGCTCCTGTCCCAGTACCTCCACCCATGCCAGCGGTTAAGAAGACCATGTTAGCTCCTTGCAGGGTCTCTCTTATTTGTTCCATCTGCTCTTCAGCGGCTAACTTACCAATTTCTGGGTTGTAGCCAGTTCCAAGTCCCTTGGTTATTTTTTTACCAATTTGAAGTTTTACCTCAGCCGGGGAAGTCTGGAGAGGTTGCAGGTCCGTGTTAATGCAGATAAATTCAACTCCCCGCATCCCACTTTCCACCATGCGATCAACTGCGTTGCAGCCTCCTCCTCCTACGCCAATCACTTTTATTTTAGTAGGACTTCTAAGCTTTTGTTCTTCTATTATGTTTTCAATCATCATTTTCCCTCCTGACAAACTAAGACCATTTCTTTTAAGTGAAGAACTTTTTTAAATATTTTTTTACTTTACTCATGGAAGTTTTTTCATTAAGGGTAGCTGATCTAGGACTTTGCTCGCTCATTTTTTCCATGACCGCAAATTTGATGAGGCCTAAAGCAGTGGCATAACTAGGACTATTGACTAAGTCCCCTAGTCCACTAAAACCCAAGGGAGTGCCAATGCGACAAGGTTCGTTGAAAATCTTACTAGCCAAATCATCAGCGTTTTTTAAAAGCGCTCCTCCCCCCGTCAAAACCACAACGTTATTGAGCCCTTGGAAATTTTCAGCACTCTCTAAGTTTTTCTTGACCAGAGCGAAAATTTCTTCCATCCTAGCCTCAATGACTCGACTAATTGCCCTTTTAGAGACTTTGGCTATTTTTTGATAAGACAAGAGTTTGAAATCAATCACTTCGTTTTCAGTGATTTCCGATTCCAAGGCAACTCCATGTTTGACTTTAATTTCCTCAGCCACTTCTTCACTAGTCTTGAGCCCATAAGATAAATCCTTAGTGACGTGATAGCTTCCTATTTGGATATGTCCGACGTAGGCTATGCTTTGATGGTTGTAATAAGCAATGCTAGTTTTTTCATGACCGATATCAACCACCACTCCACCATTTTTTTTTTCCTCCGGAGTTAAAACCACTTCAGCAGCGGCGATATTTTCATTAACAAAGCCCTGTACTTGGTAATCGATTCGCTCAGCAACTTTACGGAAATTCTCTTGGCAACTTTTTAAACAATCAATCAAATAAACATTGGCTTCTAACCTAACCCCACTCGCTCCAACTGGTTCTTCAACTTTAATCCCATCAATGCTAAATGCTAAAGGAATGTTATGAACAATATCTCGGTCGCTTTTTAGCGAAATGGACTGAGAAATCTCCATGACCCTATTAACATCGTAAATATCGACTTCGCGATCTTTTTCCACGGCAATGATTCCATTAGAATAAATCCCCTCGCAAACGCTAGCTGGTAGATTGATGTAAAAACCATCGATCTCTCGTCCCGCCATCAATTCAGCTTTTTCCACTGCTGACAAAATAGCCTTGGCAGCCAACTCGTTATTGATAATTTGTCCCTTGCTGATGACTTGACAAAACTCCTGAGCATAGCCGATGACCTGAATTTTATCCTCTTCCTCCTTAACCGCTAAAATGCTCCTCACTTGGGTACTCCCAATGTCAATGGCACCTATGATTTTATGATTCAAACTGGTAGGTCCTAACTTTTAACGATCTGGCAACGACAACTGACTTGTTTTTTCATATTTTATCATTAAATTTAAATTTAACTAACCTTCCCCTCAAATCTATGAAATTAGTCGATAAGTTTTTTTCTTTGTAATACAAATAAGCGTAATAAACTTTGCGCATTTTTTCTAAAGTCAAATCTCCTCCCAAATTGATGGTCAAATTATCTCCTCTTCCATGAAAAATAATTTCATCCTCCAAAATCACGTCTGAAAAATACTCTTGAATGTTCTTCTCATGAGGATTTAACTGATTGAAAAAGCGAATGAAATTTTTAAATAATTTAGTTTTGAGGGCATAATCTAAATTAGGGGCTTGATTGACGATTAAAACTAGGTTGTTGAACTCAACCACTTCATCGCCCTCCGCCACCAAAACGCCTTTTTTAGTAACGCTCGCCAGTTGATTTTTTGTTTTAAGCAAAAAACTAGGCATTCTCTCTTTCACCATGATAGTAACCGCGTCGGGGTATTTGATTTTAATCTCTGCGTCAGCGATGCGAGCTATTTTCAAAAGTTTTTTTTTTAACTTAACCTTGTTTATCGATAACAAGTCGGTATTCTTATTGAGTCCGATTTCTTTGAGGATTTGATCGGCATCCCCGTTGATTAAACCATGTATTTTCACCTTCTTCAAGCGGTAATAAGGCTGCTGCTCAACGATATTAGCAGCTAATTTAAGCGAATAAAATCCCAAAGTGATCGTCGCCAAGACTAAGATGAGTTTCACGAAAATGGGTAATTTCTTAAAAAACGAGACCATGGTTAAATTTACGGAAATATTTAAATTTAGGAGTCGTTTTTTTGGGATTCACTGCCATTTTCATGGAAAATTATCAAAAAAATTAATTTTTCCCATTAACTTTTGCCTCCCCTATGCTCCAAAGCCGAGAAACAACTAATCGCTGAAGAACCACTGCTCATTTTAAGCAAAGTGATTAATGTTTCAAATGCCGCCCCCTATCCTTAAAAATATTGCGAGTGGGTAAGGCGATTATAATAGAATAATAAAGCGAAATGACTGGAAAAATGACTGAATAAAATAACTAAGCGAAACTATTTTTTAGGTGGATTCGCTACTCTCACTCCAATTTTTTATCAAGCAAGTTCATTAATCATGAAATTGCTTGACAATCACCGATAATGAATTTAATAGCCTGTGGTTTATTCTGCCTTGCAAAAATTGAAAAAAGTTTTAAAAAATAATTCCCTTTATTTCATTTTAGGGCTCAGTTTTGTGGGTATTTTCGACACGAGTTATCTCGTGTACAACGAACTTTTTAATCAAGGAGAGTGCCTACTTTTGGGAGGAAGCTGCGGCGAGGTTTTAAACAGCGAGTACAGCCAATTCGCCACTATCCCGCTATCAGTCTGGGGGTTGATCCATTATCTCACTTTGTTTTCCTTGGCTTTTAAGAGCCATTTTGAAAGCCCAAGGTATTTTTTAAGCATTTTTATCCTAGGTCTTTTAGGAAGCATTTTTTCTTGGTATCTGTTTTACCTGCAGGCAGAAGTCATTGAATCTTGGTGTCCTCTTTGCCTCATTTCTTTCGGGATTAACAATTTAATTTTACTTTACATGATTTTACTTCATTTTCTTCACGAAAAAAACGAGAGGAAGTCAATTGACTCTAAGACATTTTTAACTACTTGTAAAACATTGCTTTGGAATGCTTTAGTTGTTTTGTTAATTTTTAAGTTTTCGGCTGAGCATTTGAAAGAAGAAGAGCAAGCCATCGATCTAAAGACTATTGTTGGCATCATAGAAAACGATTACATTGAAATAAACCAAGTTGATCCCTTCATTGGGGAATATATTTTTTTAGAAAAAAGGAAAATTGACGAATTTAGAAAAAAATTTTTAAGATTAAAACTGATTGAAAAAGCCGCTGAAAGGGCTAACTTAGCTTTAGAAGATTATCTAATTGAAGAAAAAATCATTGCCAATCGAGAAGATTTCATTGACTTTTTAGAAAATTATTACTTAAGTAGCGATGAAGCCACTGAAAAACTCATTGAAAGACTAAAAAAAGAATTTTTCTACCGCGAGATAATTTATTAACTTTGCTTTAAACGAGTTTGACATGCCATCATGCCATCATGCTATCATGCTATTCCATGGCTACTCATGGCACAAGTGGCTGCTGATGGGATTTTCAAGCGATAACGGCGACGATCATTCCGCTTAATTTACAAATGTCGTTTTGATAAATGACGGCGTATTGACCCTCGGCTATGCCTTGGTCGCCTTCGTTTAAGGTGACGAGGATGTCCCTAGGATTTTGAAAGGAAATTTTGGCTAAGTATTTTTTTTCCCCATGTCTAATTTTTATGAAGATCTCTTCCTCCCAGTCAAGTTCGGCTAACTGATTTAAATGGCTCATGACGAATTGAAAAAACTTTTTCTCTTGATTTTTCTCCCGAGAATTCCGATTGACGAAAATCACATTGTTAATCAAATCTTTTTGAACAACGTACCAAGGACCACCGCTCAAACTAAGCCCTTGCCTTTGCCCGATGGTGTAGAACCAATGACCCTCATGCTCTCCTAATTCTTTTCTACTGTGAAAATCAACGATTTTTCCTTTTTGAGTCCCCAAATGAAATTTAACAAATTCTCTAAACTTTACTTTGCCTAAAAAGCAAATTCCTTGACTGTCTTTTCTAGCAAAATTAGAAAATTGGCTTTCCTTAGCGATTTGCCTTACTTCCGTTTTATAATAATCGCCTAGAGGAAAGACGGAGCAAGATAGCTGCTTCTTGGTCAAACTCGCTAAAAAATAAGTTTGATCTTTGATAGTATCTTTAGCCATTTTCAAAAAAACTCCTCCACTCGTTCTAACTGCTTTGGCATAATGACCCGTGGCTATCTGAGGATAATCTTTTCCGACCAAAGACAACATTTCTCCGAACTTTATTTGACGATTGCATAAAAAATCTGGATTGGGAGTTCTGCCTAATTTCATTTCTCTAAGCGATACCTCTATCACTTTTTGCCAATATTCTTTTTGAAGGGAAATAACTTTAAGCGGAACATCTAGCTGAGCACAAATTTGTCGGACGTGACCCAGATCCTCTTCCCATGGGCAATCTCCTAAAGAAACTAACTCTTCCTGCAGCCAAACTTTGATGTAAAAGGCGGCTAAATCGTGGTTATCTTGTTGAAGTAACTTCAAAGCGACCGCACTGTCAACTCCTCCCGATAACAAAGCAGCTATTTTCATGCTAAAATTTTACCATCTGCCGCTTTCGAAAAAATCATTAATTTCACGAAAACAAGTTCATTGAAAAAAATCATTTTAAGGAATAAGCTCGTGATCAATTTGAAAAATTACGAACGTAATTTGAAATTGATGAAGAAAAAAGTCTTTCCTAGAAAAATGATTTTAGTCATCAAAGCCAATGCCTATGGGATGGGCTTTGATAAAATTGTAAGCGTCATTAAAAAATGTCAAGTGGATCAAGTGGCCATTTCCTGTCTCCAAGAAGCCTATGAAGTTAGAAAAATATTTTCCGGTGAGATTCATTTGCTAGGAGATTTTTTAAAGGAAGAAATTGATTCGCTTTTAAAATTAAACGTGTTGATACCCATCACGAATTACCAAGCCGCTAAGTTGATTGAAAAAAAAGCCAGCTTGCTTGGGAAAAAGGCTTTAGTGCAAATTTACCTTGACACTGGCATGGGTAACTTGGGTCTCTTCTATAAGCAGGCTGCTGTAGAAATGAGAAAAATAATGAAATCGCCCCACTTAATCACAAAAGGCATTTTTTCTCACTTTGCTAACGCTGATCAAAAAAACGATTTTCTAACGCAGCAACAAATGAAAAGGTTCAAATTTATTTTGAACGAACTGAGGAATGAAATCAAACAACGAAAAATAAAAATCCATTTAGCAAACTCCGACGCTTTGTTAAATTATCCTCAAAGTTATCACGATTTCGTTAGGGTGGGGCTAGCACTTTATGGAGTGAATCGAAAATCCCTTGCTTGGGGACTGAAACCATGCCTTGCTTTTAAAAGCCATTTGATCAGCAAAAAATTAATCCCCCCTCCCTTCTCAGTAGGCTACGCCCAAACGTTTGAAATTAGCAAGCCTACTTGGGTAGGAACGGTTTCAGCCGGCTATGCGGATGGAGTTCCCTTTGCTTTGAGCAATCTAGGAAGAGTGTTCATTAGGGGAAAGCAGTTTCCCATCATTGGACGATTATCAATGGACTACTTGACCATTGATTTATTAGACCAAGCAGAAAACTTAAAACTTGGCGATGAAGTCGTTTTGTTGGGGGAGGACAGTAAAAGCAAAAAATCCATTTTGGTTGAGGAGTGGAGTGAATTTAAAAAAACTCATCCTTATGACATTTTATGTTCTTTTGGTAGCAGGAGGTTGGATAAAATTTACCTCTAAAAATGAAAACACTGCTTCCCTCAAACTACTGCTCATTAACTAGAGAAGCTAGCGGAATGACCTCTTATTAAAAATTAACAAATTTAAATTTTTCATCGTTTTTTTTACGAGGGATTGTATAATGTTGGTTTGAGAGCAAATGCTTAACGCAAGGAGGAAATTTTGGAAAAAACGCTAACCGTAACGGTAACAGGAGCTGCTGGACAAATCGGCTACGCTTTATTATTTAGACTCGCTTCCGGCGAAGTTTTCGGCAAAGACGTCGCTATTGATTTAAAATTGTTGGAATTGCCCATGGCTTTGCCTGCTTTAGAAGGAGTTAAAATGGAATTGGATGATTGTGCTTTTACCAACTTAAACTCCATCACCACCACCGATGACTTGGACACGGCTTTTAAAGACAGCGACTGGGCTCTTTTGGTGGGTTCAGTGCCTAGAAAAAAGGGCATGGAGCGAAAAGATTTGCTGAACATAAACGGAGCAATCTTCACCAAGCAAGGCTTAGCCATTGAAAACAACGCTAAAGACAACTGCAGAGTACTAGTCGTGGGTAATCCCTGCAACACCAACGCTCTCATCACGAAAAGCAAGTGCCAAAGAATTCCTAGCAAGAACTTTTTTGCCATGACCTCCCTAGACGAACAAAGAGCCATCTCGCAATTAGCCCAGAAATCAAAAGTTCATCATTCAAAGATAACGAACATGACCATCTGGGGCAATCATTCCAGCACTCAGTATCCTGATTTTTATAATGCTAAAATTGCTGGCAAGGGAGCCCTTGAAGTTATCGGCGATGAAAATTGGCTTAAAACGGAGTTCATAACCACCGTTCAACAAAGAGGAGCGGCGATCATCAACGCTAGAGGTGCTTCTTCCGCTGCTTCGGCTGCCTCGGCTGCTTTGGCTACGATCAAAAGCCTAATTACTCCCACTAAGGAAGGGCATTCGTTTTCAGTAGCAGTTTCTTCCTCTGAAGCGAAACATCTTTATGGGATCGATGAGGAGGTCATGTTCTCTTATCCCATAAAAAGCGATGGGGAAAACTGGGAGGTCATTCCTGAAGTTGAATTAAACGACTTTAGTAGGGAGAAGATAAAAGCAACCTATGAGGAACTTCTTAGCGAAAAGAAAGCAGTGAGCGATTTACTAAGTTAACCTCTCTTCCTCATGGCGTCGTCTTTCATTGTGAGTTACCAAGAGATGGCGCAGATAGATAAAGAGACGCAAATTAAGACCAAAACTTCCGGTCTCATTTTAATGGAGAACGCTGGGCTCAAGGCTTGGCTTTTATTAAAGAGAAAAATACCCCGCCTGTTTTTCAATCCGTTAATTTTTTTCATTGGTCCGGGCAATAACGGCGGCGATGGGCTGGTCATGGCTAGGCAAGCTATCGTAGAAAATCACCCCCTAGTTCACATCGTTCTCTATAAAGAAAGCAAAACAACCGCTAACCAAGTTAACTTAACCATCATCAAAAAACTTCGCCATCAACCCCTATATTTTCCAGCGGAACAAGCTAAAATCATAGAAAGAACAACTCCAAGCTCCACCATCGTAGACGCACTTTTGGGAATAGGGATTAGAAAAAAAAGCGATAAGCCGACCACTAAAATCATTAACTTCATCAATAAAATTAAAAACAAAAACGATGCCGTAAAAATCGTTTCCCTAGATGTCCCGAGCGGAATGAGTTATGAAGCCAATTTAAAAACCATCGTCAAAGCTGACTTCACCATCACTTTTGGAATGCTGAAGGACGTTTTGTTTTATCCTTATTACAACCCATTGGTGGGCAAGATGTACGTGCTCAATCCCGGTTTTCCTAGTTTCATCTTAAATAAGTATCAAAAAAACGTGTTACTTAATCCCAGAGAGAGGCTTTTGAAGCAAGAGTTAAAAAAAGATGATTTTAAAAACAGCCGAGGCTCTATCGTGATATTGGGCGGTAGTAAAAACTACTTAGGGGCGCCGGTTTTAGCTGGGTTGGCTAGTTTTAAAACGGGAGCGGGCTTGGTTTCGCTTATCACTAGGAAAAAAGATTATCCCATTCAAGCGAAAAAAAACAATAGCCTCATCGTCTGTCCCATCAAAGACTTCCAGCACGATTTTCTTAAATACGATTGTCTCTTGATAGGACCGGGGCTTAGCAAAAAAGAAGACCAAGAAATCAACTTTTTTAAAGAAAAATTAATGGCTCAGGCGGGGAAATTGCCTCCTTTGGTTTTTGACGCTGATGGGATTCACTTTTTCAAACTCTGGCAGGGGACTATGAAAAAAAAGCGAAACCATTTAGGCGAGGAGACAAGGGAGAACTCAAGCGAAAACTCAAGCGAAAACTCTGTGGTTCTCACTCCTCACATTGGCGAAATGGCAGCGCTCGCAGGTACTAGCAAAATGAAAATCAAGCAGAACCCTTATTACTGGGGAGAACTCTTAAGCGAAAAATTTCAAAGCTATATTGTTTTAAAAACTCATGTAACTTTCATTTTTACGCCCTTCAAAAAAACCGCCACTCTCTATCACCCCAATCCTAGCCTAGGAGTAGGGGGGAGTGGGGACGTCCTCGGGGGGATAATAGCGAGCCTACTAGGTTATTATCAAAAAAGTCATCGCTTAAAAAACAAACTCCCCCAACAAAAGGAGCAAAACGACATCGTCTTTGAAATTTTAAAACTAGCCGTCAGCATTCATTCTTTAAGCGGAAACCTAGCAAATAGGAAGTTGATTTCCTTTTCAGCGGAAGAACTAATTCGCTTCATTCCCCTTGCTATCAAAGCCTTAAATGAAAACAAGTGGAAATGAAAAAAAAATCACCTCCGCATGAAGTTTTGAAATTTTTCTAACCAACGAAAAATCGTGGGACTCACGTTTTTTCGTTTCCAAACTCCAGAAACGTATTTATTGGCTTCGCCTAGAGAGGGGTAAATGTGGATGGTCGATAGGATGCGATTTAAGCCAAAGCCGTTTTTCATGGCTGAAACGAATTCCAAAATCATGGTGCTGGCTTGCGCATGGACCACTGTCGCTCCCAAGATTTTATCGCTATTTTTTTCAGTTATAACTTTTATGAAACCCATGTCGCTTCGATCCGCTATTGCTCTATCTAGTTCATTCATGTCGTAGACGCTTATTTGGTGCTCAATTCCGCTTTTCTTAACTTGCTCTTCGCTAATGCCCACCCTAGCCACTTCTGGGTCAGTGTAAGTGCACCAAGGAATAACGGAATAGTCAACTTTAAACTTTTTAACTTTACCGAACAACGCATTGACCGCAGCATACCAAGCTTGGTGACCAGCGACATGGGTGAACTGATAAGGTCCTGTGATGTCCCCGCAGACGTAAATGTTCGGGTAATTAGTCTGCATAAAAGCATTGGCTAATATCGTGCCATTTTTTCTAAGTTTTATCCCTAGTTCTTCCAATCCATAGTTTTTCACGTTAGCTCTTCTACCGACCGCCACGATTATTTTATCGAAAGCGATTTTTTTAACTTTCTTATTCCCCCCTTGGTCTTTATATTCTGCTATGAGTTTACTTTTACCTTCAAAGCCCACGACTCCATGACCAGTTAAAACATTGACTCCATCTTTTTCAAATTCCTTGTGAATTACCTGAGAAACGTCTTCATCTTCAACCGCCATGATGCGATCTCGAAGTTCAATTTGAGTCACTTTTGATCCCAACCTAGCAAATGCTTGCGCTAATTCGCAGCCAATAGGACCGCCACCCATGACCACTAGCTTTTTGGGCAACTTGTTGATTTTCCATAAATTGTCAGAAGTAAGATAATCAACTTTCTCTAGGTTAGGAATAGGCGGAACGAAAGGAGCGGCTCCTGCAGAGAGAATAATGTTTTTAGTGGTTAAAATTTTTTTCTTTTTTCCCTGAGTAACTTCTACTTCCCAAGGAGATACAACTCGGCCTGTGCCTTTAATGCATTCGACTCCCAAGCCACTATACCGCTCCACTGAATCATTAGGCTCAATTTTCTTTATCGCTTGGTGTACTCCTTCCATTACCTTTTTAAAATTCACTTTATACTTCACGCTTTCAATCCCCAACTTACCTGCTTTCTTAAATTCATTAGCCGCCTTCGCCGAGCGAATAAGGGCCTTGCTAGGAACGCAGCCCGTGTTAAGGCAATCTCCTCCCATTTTGTTTTTCTCAATCAAAGCCACTTTTGCTTTCACCGTGGCAGCCACTAAAGAAGACACTAGACCTCCAGAGCCAGCTCCAATGACGACCAAATTATAGTCAAATTTCTTTGGTTTGTTAAATTGTTTCATATCATTTCTCCTATTAGATTTCCTATTAATTTCCTGTTGATGATTTTTTTTTTCTATAATACTCGACTAACCTTTTGGCTAAAATGGGGAAAATTCCAATTAAAACAAAAGAAATAATGATGTTAAACGATAAAATATCTCCCAAATCATTAATGTTAGCTAAACTAGAGCCAGCATTAACGTAAATAACCGTTCCTAAAAACATACCTAGCTGGCTTACCCAATAAAAAGACTTTAAATCCATTTTCGTTAAACCCATGACCACATTGATAACGAAGAAGGGGAAAAGTGGGACCAGACGAAGGGAAAATAAATAAAACTTACCTTCTTTTTCAAAGCCTTGGTTGATTTTGTCAAAGAAGTAACTAAACTTCTTTTGAAAAAAGTCTCTAAACAAAAACCTTGACATTAAAAAAGCTAAACTAGCTCCGATAGTGCTAGCAAAAGACACTAAAATCGCTCCGACCACTAGGCCAAACAAAGCCCCTGCCAACAAAGTCAAAATCGCTGCTCCGGGCAAGGAAACGGCTGTTATGGTGACGTAAATGAGAAAAAAAGCCAAGATGTAAACGAACGGATTTTGATTGTAAAGTTCGTTAAACTTCGCTTGATTTTCTTTGATGTAATCTAAAGTCAAATATTGTCCTAAGTCATAGCGATTAAACAAATAAATGATAATCACTATTAAAGCAACTAAAAGCGCTTTTGGAAGTAATTTCTTCATGATATTTTGATTTCCTTTAAGAAGATAATTTGTTATTTTTAATTTTCATTACTCGTGTTCAGCCATTTTCGAATCAGCCATTTTTGCTGAGCTCATGTAAAACAATCCCACTAGCCACGGAAACATTAAGGGAATTAAAGCTATTAACTCCCGGGATGGAGACTTTCTTGTCAACTTCTCGTAAGAGATGCGGTCTAATCCCCTTTCCTTCCGAACCTAATATCAAAGCATACTTTTTAGGAGAATCTCCTGAAGAGTGCTTTTGTTTTTCTTCTATTTCCCTGAAATCAAACTCCCCTTCCACCACAGCGCCAAGAATCACGTACTGGTGTTGTTTCAAAACCGCAATTACTTGGCTAATTTTAGGAGTTAGGTAAAACGGGATCATGAGAGAAGCCCCAGCAGAAACTTTATGAACGACGAAGTCAATGGGAGCGGAGTTCTTATTTTCTAAAACAACTAAGACGCTCCCAAAAAAATAAGCACTTCGAACAATCGCCCCTAAATTATGCTGATCCGTGATTTGGTCTAAGATCAAAACGGTCTGGTGGCTCGTAGGTGGCAATTTCTCCAAATAGCTCGTTAAATTTTCCACCTTTTGAAAGCCAGCCTTGCATTCCAACACGAAGCCCTGATGATTGGAGAAGTTAGTCATCTTATGGAGCTGCTCTTTTTCAGTGAAATAAAAGTTAATTTTTCTCTTCCGACAATAATCAATGAGTTCCTCCTGTAGGGAAGAAGTGATTTTCTTTTGAATGTACGCTTTCTTAAAACGTAGGCCTCTCTTCATTAATTGCCTAATGGGATGAATACCGAAAATCAATTGCTGAGTCATTAATCCTTAGCCAAAAGCCTAGTTTTCTCTTTAGAATCCTCTATGAGGTAACCCTTTTCAAAAATTTGCTTCCTAAAGTCATCCGCTAACTGAAAATTTTTCTCCTTTCTTGCCTGATCCCTTTTCATCATCAATTCCCTAACTTCCAGAGGAACTTCATTCCCTTCGTCGTTGGAAGAAAAATCAAACACTCCTAAAACTGAATTCACTTTTTTTAAAAAAGCACAAGCCTCCTCATACTCTCCCTCGCTAAACTCTTCCAAATGCTTATGAGTGTAAGCGATGAAATCATGAAAAGTTCCCAAAGAAGCAGATATGTTGAGATCGTTACACAAAAAACTCTTGAACTGAGTTTCAAATTCCTTAATGGCTGTCAAATGAGCACCACCGGTTTTTAGGTTTTTGGGGGATTTTCTTTTTTCCAAAACCGTTTTAATGAAACGGTTGACTTTAGCAATCGTCTTATCTGCCGCCTCGATGCCTTTGAAAGTGAAGTTGTAATTGTTGCGATAATGAGTGGAAATCAACATGTAGCGGAGGCTCATGGGATTGTGCCCCTTTTTCAATAAATCGTTTAAAGTATGGAAGTTTCCTAAAGATTTGCTCATTTTTTCCTCTTCCACTAAGAGATGAGAAACATGCAGCCAATAATTAACGAAATCCTTTTCGCTTACGCATTTTGATTGAGCGATTTCGTTTTCATGGTGGGGGAAGCGGTTGTCGATTCCGCCAGTATGAATATCGAAATGATCTCCTAAATATTTTTTGCTCATCGCCGAGCATTCAATGTGCCAGCCCGGTCTTCCCTTTCCCCAAGGACTAGGGTAATGGTTGTCTCCATCTTCTAGGCGATAAGCTTTCCACAGAGCAAAGTCGGCTAAGTTATCTTTTTGATATTCATCGCTCAAATTAAAATTCTTCTCTCCTACCAGCATATCCCCCACATTCAAATTCGCTAATTGCCCATAGTCTTTATACTTGCTAATGGAAAAATAGACTGAACCATTGATTTCATAAGCCACTTTTTTCTTCAAAAGGATTTCGATCATGGCAATCATGTCGCCAATGTGGTCCGTCGCCCTAGGGTAGCGTTTATTCGTTAAAAATCCCAGTTGCTTAACGTCGCTAAAAAAAGCCTTTAAATATTTTTCAGTGTAAGCAGATAACGTTTGTTGTTTTTCCACTGATGCTTTTATCGTTTTGTCATCAATATCCGTGACGTTCATCACCATTTCCACTTCATAGCCTAAAAGTTCAAAAAAACGCTGCAGAAAATCAGAGAAAATAAAAGATCGATAATTGCCGATGTGAGGATAATCGTAAACCGTTGGACCACAGGAATAAATTTTCACTTTGCCCTCCGTGATGGGAGTGAAAACTTCTAGGCGATTAGTGAGGGAATTGTATAACTTTACCTTCATTTGCCACTATAAACCATCTGCTTACTACCATTTGCTTAATCCTTGAAACTCTCTCACTTCAACACTCATTGACTTGCCCGTTATTTCGCGAAAAACTCATTCCGCAAAAAAACTTCCGTGAGATATTATAAACGAAATACCAAACAAACTCGTTATTTTTATCGTTATTTCGCTAAACCAATCCTTTCCCTAAAAAATTAATCGCCTTCATTCAATAATTTTTTTTAAGCGGATTTTTCAGTGGCATCATTGCTCAACAAGCATTGCCCAGCAAATCCCGGGACAAGATCCAAGACCGATGTAGTTTTCTCTTTAGTTTAAAAAGATAGTATAATATTTTCGACGAGGCTTTCATTAAACTTTCATTAAAGTATCACAGCCTAGTGTTAGAGTTTTTAGAGTTTTCAATCCATTGATCAAGTTAAAAATAAAGCGACCTGATGATTTTCACGTTCATTTGCGAGAAAAAGAGGCTTTAAAAACCACCGTTAAACATTGTTTAAAATCATTCAACTACGTTCTGGCAATGCCCAACACCGACCCACCCATTTTTACCATAGAGCAAGCAGAGAAATACCTACAGGAAATTAAAACCATTTCCAAAAGCAAAATAAAACCTTTAGCCGCTTTGTATTTGAACGAAGCAACTTCCAAAGAGGAGATCAAACAAGTTCCCTTGTATGACGAAATTTTGGGGTATAAGCTATATCCTAAAAATGCCACCACCGGGTCGAACTGGGGAATAAAAGACCTAGAAAAAAGTTATCCCTTGCTAGAAGAGATGGAGAAAAACGATGTTCCCTTGATGATTCACGGGGAAGTGAACGATGAAGAAGTTGATATTTTCGATCGAGAAAAAATATTTTTAGAGAAAAACCTCGCTCCCCTAGCGAGTGCCTTCCCCGCGTTGAGAATCACTTTAGAACACATCACCACGAAAGAAGCCGTTGATTTCATTAGGAGTGCCAATGAAAAAATAAAAGCCACGATAACTCCCCACCATTTGTATTTAAATAGGAACGCCATCTTTGAAAAAGGCATTAACCCTCATCACTATTGCTTGCCCATAGCCAAAAGAGAAAAACATCGCTTAGCCTTAGTGAGAGCAGCTACTTCTGGTGATGAAAAATTTTTTCTCGGTTCCGACAGTGCTCCCCATGCCCAAGCTAACAAAGAAAATCATTGCGGTTGTGCGGGTATTTACACTGCTCCTCACTCTGTTTTCTTATATTTGGAAATCTTTTACCAAGAGAAAGTTTTAGAAAAATTTGAGAATTTTTCTTCCGTTTTTGGGAAAAAGCATTACAATTTAAGTCATGAAGGTGCTAGCATGGTGACTCTAGTTAGGCGGGAACAAACGATCCCCGAATATTTTCCCTATCTTACTAACGACAGATTAATTCCCTTTAAAAATGGAGAGACCATTTCTTGGAGTCTGGGGGAATGAGCAACCGGAGTTCTTCCTGACCAAATTATGGCTGCCATAAGCGTAAAAGACATTTTTAAAATCGGTGTCGGTCCCTCTAGTTCCCACACCATGGGTCCTTGGAAGGCGGCTTTGTTGTTCTTAAAACAAGTTGATGAAAGCGGTTTTTTAGAAAAAGCCTGTGAAATAGAAATAACTTTATGGAATTCTTTAGCCAAAACCGGGCTAGGACATGGGACTGACATTGGAATCATGCTGGGGTTGAGTGGAGAGGATTTCGCAACCATTGACCATAAAACCATAAACCAAAAAATCGACAAAATCAAAGCCGAGAAAGAAATCGTCCTCTTAGGCAAGAAACCAGTTCCTTTTGATTTGAAAAAACATTTGATCTTTCAAATGAAATTAAATGAAGCCAAGCACCCTAATCAAATTGATTTCAAAATTAAAACGACCAGCGAGGAGGGGAGATTTCTTGAAGATAGTTATTATTCCGTGGGCGGAGGCTTCGTGGAAAGCGAAAAAAAAACCATTGAAAAGGACAAAGGCAAAAAAGCCTTCCCCTACCCCATAGAAAAAGCAATTGACATCATTGGTTACCACTTAAAAGAGAAATTGGAAATTGACGAGATCATTTTAGCGAACGAACTGAGTTACTTAACTCAAAATGAAGTAGAAGATTACGTCGAAAAAGTGATTGATGCCATGGTCGGCTCAATTTACGATGGATGCCATACCAAAGGAGTGCTTCCCGGGGGTCTTAACGTCGTTAGGCGAGCTTATGATTTGAATAAAAAACTTTTAAAGGACCAAAAATATAGCAATCAAGAAGAATGGATCAGCCTGCTCAAAAAACAGCCTCGTGATTTCCGTCTCATCACGAAGTTCATATCTTGTTTTGCTTTAGCAGTTAACGAAGTCAACGCCGGCATGGGAAGAATAGTGACTTCTCCCACCAATGGAGCGGCTGGGGTCATACCGGCTGTTTTCATGTATTATCATTGTTTTATCAATCCCAAAATGACTTTAGAAGAAAAAATGGCTTTTTTTTTAGTTGCCAGCGAGATAGGGTCTTTGTTTAAAAAAAATGCTTCCATTTCCGCTGCCTCAGGAGGCTGCCAAGCAGAAATAGGGGTCTCCTCGTCCATGGCAGCGGCTGGTCTAACGAAAGTGCTAGGCGGAGATATTGGTCAAGTCTTGATGGCGGCTGAGATCGCTATGGAACATCACCTAGGAATGACTTGCGATCCCATTAAAGGGTTAGTTCAAATACCATGCATTGAAAGGAACAGCATGGGAGCAATGAAGGCCATCACCGCTAGCGAAATCGCCCTCAACTCAGAGCCTAGCAAAGCAGTGGTGAAGTTGGACGACGTCATCAAAACCATGTGGGATACGGCTAAAGACATGAACATCAAATATAAAGAAACTGCCGAAGGCGGCTTAGCCATCAACATTCCCATTAACATCGTTGAATGCTGATCAAAAGCGATCTCCTTATTCTTTAAAGGATCTTTAATACATCTTTAATATTAAATTATTTTAAATAAATTTAATTAAATTTATTTAAAATAATTTCATGAAATATCTGCATGGATTTGGCAGCGGAATTTTCAATTTTAAAATCCACGACGGAAGTGATCGGAGTCGAACAGGGATTGATTTCTACAGTGGTTATTCCCCTTTCGCGAGCGAAAAAAATGGGATACGCAATGTAATTAAAACTGCTTGTCGTTCCTATTGCGAAAATAGCTTTGAGTTTTTCATTACGTAAAAAAACTTCCAGACTAGCAATTTTTTGAGGGTCTAAATTCTCTCCAAAAAGAACCACGTTCGGTCTCAAAACATTAGAACACTTTTCACACTTAGGCAGTGGCTTTAGAGAAGAGTAATCCTTGACGATCATTTTAAAATCACAACCAGTGCATTTGATTTCTTCCATAGTCCCATGAATTGGAATGATGGACTTTGAGTGAGATTTTTGATGAAAAAGATCGATGTTTTGCGTAAGAATGCTCACGGAAAAATATTTCTCCAGCTCTTTAATCACTAAATGGGCAGGGTTGGGTTTTTTGTCTCGAGATACTTTTTCTAAAAGATGCAGGTATTTCCAAGTGAGTTTGGGATTGGAAGAAAACACGTCAATGGATAAAATTTCTTCTATTTGATAACCCTCATCTAACGTTTTATTTTCATAAAGCCCATTCACTCCCCGGTAAGTGGGAAGTCCCGAATCGCTAGAGATACCAGCCCCCGTGATGAAGAGCAAGGCATCGCCCCTGGTTAAATTATCGCTGACTTTTTCGAGCTTTTCTCTCTCGTTCATTCTTTAGTTCTCTTAGTTTTCTTTATTTTCTTTCATTAGAAAAGAAAATAACTTTTCGCTGTATTCTAAAACGAGGCTAAAATCAGCAAATTCGTTTTCTTTATGGCATTGTTCGCTCAAGCCGGGACCAAAGTTGAGAGCGGGTATTTTTAATTTAGCAAACTGAGCAACGTCAGTCCAAGCTTGCTTAGCACAAACTTTCGTCTTCATTGCTTTGATGAAATCCCAGAGGAACGGAGTGTCGCTGACCATGCCCGAGTAAGATTCGGAATAAATGTCAGTGTGCAGATCAGTTATTTTCAAGTCGTTAATGAATTTTTTCAAGTATTCCCTAGCTTGCGGTAGGCTTTTTTCTGGAGTGAAGCGATAATTAACGTTTCCCACCCAATAGCCCGGGATGGTGGTGGTTCCCTTTTCCGTTTCGCTTTCAGTTATTTCCACAACGTCAAAAAAATCTAGCCCCATTATTTTTTTTTTTTGGGGTTTAATTTTTTCCACTTCCCTAATGAGTTTAACCGCCTTGTATAAAGCATTTTCCCCTTGCCAAGGCCTAGCAGAATGGCAGGATTTTCCCAAAATTTTGACTCTAGCATGCAGACTACCCAAAGAGCCCAATTGTATTTGATTATTGGTTGGTTCGCCGACGATGGCTAAGTCCAACCCTTTAAAAAATTTGGGGAACTTACGAATTAAGTCATTCAATCCGTTTTGTTCAATAGGAGTTCCCTCCTCGCGAGCATAAAAAATAAAAGCCAAATTGTAGTTCTTCAACGCCAAGTCCAAAAATTCCCGATTGCTGAGTAGTACTAGAAAAACCGCCAAGCTAGCCTTCATGTCCGAAGCTCCTGAGCCATAGATTAAATTGCTTTTTTCTTCAAAATGGGGCGGAAAAAATTTCGGCACTGCATCTAAATGTCCCACTAAAACCAACTTCTTCAGTCCCGGTTGCTCTGGAAAATCCACAATGATCGAATCGTTGGATTCAAATGTTTGCTTTTTGCTGATGACAAAGAGAATCTCCTTGATAAAACCCAGCAACTCCCCCTCGCTAAACGTCGGGGAAGGGATAGAAAGTACCTTTAAAAAAGTAGATAAAATTTCTTTAGCAGCAATCAAGGATGAGAAAAAACGACGAACTTCTAGTCCATCAGTGCTTTCACCTCATCAAAAGCTTCTAATTTAGCAATAACTCTGGTTTTTTTGATGGCTTTTCTAATGATGTTATCCATTTCCTTGTCGTTAAAACGCTCTTGGAGTTGAATCAAAGCTTCTAAAATCTTTTCATTTCCATGAATGTTGTAAATGAGCTGATCATCATATAGAAATAAATCGTAGAGTCCGTTAATAGCCCCGCCCACGGTTGTACTGTCGAAATTTTTTTCTAATCCATTCACCCGCTCTATCTTCTTCTGCATTTTCTTTAAATCTCTTTTCTTTCTCTCTAAATCAGTTCTTTTCATTGGTAAAAAATTCCCCCGTCAACTAAAACTAGTTTAACATGAAATCACCCATAAAGTTCAGTTTTTAATGGGTTTACGATCGTTCCAAATGTTTAAAACGCTGCAGGCTATATAGATGCTCGAATAAGTTCCACTAACTACCCCAATGACCAAAAGAAGAGCAAATTCTTGGTATATCCCTTGGGTGGAAAGATAAAGCGACATGACGACTAAAATGGTCGTTAGCGAAGTGATTAAAGTTCTCGAAATAATCTGGTTAATGGAATCATTTAAAACTTCTTTAAAACTAAAAGAGCGATGTTTATCTCGGCTGATGTTTTCTCTAATGCGATCGAAAAGCACGATGGTATCGTTAACCGAGTAACCAAAAATGGTAAGGAGGGCCACGATGACTAGGATATTCACTTCTAATCCAAGCACGACAACGAAAAAAAGCACGATTAAAACATCGTGAACGACGGCTATGATAGCTGCCACCCCGTAGCGAAATCGAAACCTCATGGTCAAATAAATCATTATCAAAGCAATGACTGCCAGTGAAACGTAAATGGCGTTGACTCTATTCTGCGAACTCAAAATGGCTCCAATGATTTGAACTTGGTTTATGGTAACTTCTTCAAAACCATCTTCTAAGGCTTTCACGAGGTAATTCTCCGTGGCAATGGCGTCGTCGTTCAAAAGTGGAATCCTTATGAAAAAAGAATTTTCTTTGGAGACAATTTTCTCAACTTCTACCTTTATTTCACCGCTTTGAATTTCTGCTTGAATTTCCGTTATCTCATAATCCCTAGAGAACTGCACTTCCGCCTCCAGTCCCCCTTTAAAATCAGTGCCCAATTTGAAATCTTGAACGAAAAACAGAATGAGAGCAATGAAAATCACACCTATGGAAAAAATAAAAAATACCTTGCTAAACTTAAGAAAATTTATTTTCACAGCTCAGGGATTAAATGATGATCCTCTGCCTTTTGCCCTTAATAATTCTAAATTCAATTAACATATCGAAAATGAACCTCGTTAAAAACAAAGCAGTGAACATGCTGATGATAACCCCTATGAACAAAGTCGTAGCAAAACCTTGAATGGGTCCCTCTCCATAATAAAACAGAATGAACGTTGAAATCATCGTAGTGACGTTCGAATCGAATATCGTCCAAAAAGCCTTTTGATAGCCCCTCCTAATCGCATCGCTCAAATATAACTGCGTCTTGGCTTCTTCTCTTATCCTCTCGTAAATGATGACATTAGCGTCAATGGACATGCCTATGGTGAGCAAGATACCCGCCATTCCCGATAGAGAAATGGTTAAATTGAACGAAGCTAAAAAAGCAACGATGATGACAGCATTCAAAACCAAAGCAAAAGAAGCAATGATCCCAGCAAAACGATAGCGGAACAACATCAGCAAAATCACTAAAATCATACCAATCGCCAGAGCCCTCAGACCTCGGTTCTTAAGGTCCTCGCCTATCTTGGCAGCAATGACGTTTTTGGAAATGATTTTAATGGGAACGGGAAGGCTGCCTGATTTGAGGATCAAAGCCAAGTCATTAGCTTCATCAGCCGTATAGTCACCACTGATCTGTCCCTCGCCCCCCGATATGGTCTGGCGAACCGATGGAGCACTGATGACTTTGCCATCTAGGACAATCGCTATCCTATTGTTCACATTGGTACTAGTGATAGCAGCAAACAAAGGCGTCCCCGTGGTATCTAACGTGAAACTAACGGCCGGCTCACCATATTGGCCATAAGCAAAACTAGCATTGGCAATTCTCTCTCCACTCATCAAAACGGATTTCTCTAAAGCATAGGGAAGGTATTTCTCATTGCGACCGAGTTCATTTTTCTTATATTCAAAATAGACGTGATAATCATTGCTATATTCGCTCAAGTTAAGGACTTGCTCCGCTTCACTGTCGTATTCCAAAGCCTGAGTGGCTGCTTCGTTAACCAATAAAAATTCCAAATTACCGGTGGTGGAAACGATGTCCTCTATTCGCTTAGAACTGGTCTCTCCCGGGAGTTGGATAACCAACCTGTTGAGACCTTTTTTTCTAACGATTATTTCCGAAACTCCAGCAGAATCGATGCGATTCTCTATCTGCCTTATCACTCGGTCAATGGCTTCTCTTTTTTCTCCATCCGTGAAACTATCAACTTCCCTGCCCGTGAGCTCTGCTAATTTAACGAAATCGGCTTCCAAAAGAATGTTAATTCCTCCCCTCAAGTCCAAGCCCAACTTAATCGCTTTTTCTCTATGCTCGTCGGCTAACTTAACCTCCTCTGCTAAAGACGCTGAACCACTTTGCTCGTTTCTAAAATCAACTTCCGTCTCCGACAATTCTCTAACTTCGGGAGAGTAAAAAAAATAGTAAGCCAAGGTGGGGTGAAGCAGATAATAGGACAAGCCCAAAATGACCAATATTACAAAAGCTCGAAAAGAAAACGACATGCGTGAATTAAACTAATGGAACAAAAGAATTATTTCTTGGCAACTGTTTTTTCCCAACAACTATTTTTTGCCAACCTTGGGCGTAGCCAAAACTCTTTTTTTAACTTCCTCTTCGTCAATGATCACTTCAACGATAGTGGAACGAATGACTTCCACGCTCACTGACTTTGCGATCTCTACTAAAACGATTTCGTTTTGACTGCCTTTAAAGCCCACGACTCCGCCATACATCCCCCCAGCTAAAATGACCCTATCGCCTTTTTTGAGAACATTCCTTTTCGAATCCAACCTCTTTTGCTTTTTAGATTGTGGTCTAATCAGTAAAAAATAGAAGATGAGAAAAATAAAAATTAATGGAAGAAAAGAAGGAAGAACACTTGAAGAATCGCTTTGAGCTAACAACAATTCCAACTCAAGCAACCCAACTTCGCTTTGATTTAAAAAATTCATTAACCAACCTTTAACGTTTGAACTTGAGTGAATTATATTATGAAAAATTAACTTTAAATTAAAAATAAATTAATTAAATGTTATAATTACCCGAAGTTAGGCTAAAGGTCAGAAAAGTACAGTTCGTGATTATCAAACCTAGAGTAAGGGGATTCATCTGCACCACTTCGCATCCAAAGGGATGTGAGAAAAACGTTCAGACGCAAATTGACTACGTAAAAAGTCAAAAGCACTCTGAAAAGCACCTTGATAAGCCTGATAATTTTCATTATAAAAACGTTCTCATCATAGGCGGTTCTACTGGCTACGGCTTAGCTGCTCGAATCGCTGCTGCCTATCTACTGGAAGCAAACACGCTCAATGTATGCTTGGAAAAGCCCCCCAAAGAAAACAAAACTGCTTCAGCGGGATGGTACAACACTTATGCTTTTGAAAAAATAGTTAGGGAAGACGAGCAAGGAGAACTAAACTCAAAGCCTCCCTCAAGCCATCAGAGCGTCTTAGGCGATGCTTTTTCCAACCAAACCAAGGAAGAAACCATTAAAGTCATCAAAGAAAAGTTGGGGTCCATAGATTTGCTCATTTACAGCTTGGCTGCCCCGCAAAGAAAAGACCCCACGACCGGGCAAACTTACAAATCAGTGCTAAAGCCCATCGGTGAGGCAGTAAAGTCCAAAGGCATAGACGTTCAAACTGGTCAATTAACTGAGCTAAACATTCCTCCAGCGAGCGAAGAAGAGATAAAAAGCACCATTAAAGTAATGGGTGGGGAAGATTGGCAGTTATGGATTGATTTTTTAAAAAAAGAGAACTTATTGGGGAAAAATTTTTTAACCATTGCTTTTTCTTACATAGGACCTGAAGTCACTAAGGCTGTTTACCGAGACGGGACGATTGGAAGGGCTAAAATTGATTTAGAGGAAACTTGTTCTGCCATTAACGATCAACTCTCGGGAATTGGGGGCAGGGCTTTGGTGTCCATCAACAAGGCGATAGTCACTCAAGCTGCTGCGGCTATACCCATCTTGCCGCTTTATTTATCAATTCTCTACCGAGTGATGAAAAGTAAGGCTCTTCATGAGGGATGCATTGAACAAATGACTAGGCTTATTAACGAAAAACTTAAAAACCATCCAATGGAAGAAAACAAAATCTTCTTGGATGATTATGAAATGAGAGAAGAAGTTCAAAACGAAGTAAAAGCAATTTGGCAGAGCGTGACCAATGAAAATTTAAAAGTTGTTACGGATTTAGCGGGATATCAGGACGATTTTTTGAACTTATTTGGGTTTGGGCTGGAGGACGTTGACTACGAAATGGATGTTGAGCAAGAGCTAATGCTGAAAATTTGACCATAGCCCATGGCAGAGTTTATAAATTAAAACAATAAAGCCGAAAAATATTATAGAAGAGGAAGTTGATGAAATGATCGCTGAACTTTTTAGGAATTACTTTTTTAAAGAATATCAGTTGGAGAAGCAAAAGATCGATAAAGTTAAATTAGCCAAGGATTTTGAAAGTAATTTCGTTGACAATAAAAAAACTTATCTCTACAAACGAGGAGAGAAAATCCTAGGATTGGCTTCGCTTAAAAGATTTGATGCCTTAAGCAACATCTGCGGGAAAGAAGTTTATTTTCTAAAAGACTTGGTCGTAGAGAAAAACCAACAAGAGCTTTACGAGAAACTAGTGAAAAATTTATATGAAAAGTACAATCCCATTTTCGATTTCATGATCACTAGGCAGCCCGTGGATAACCACCAAGCCATTAACGCTCTCTTGAAGAAGAACTTCTATTACGTTTGCTCGGAGTCCATTTACACCTTGAACGAACTCAATAAGAAAGCCACCCCAGAAAACGAGGCTTTTAAGTTCATTAGAAAAGCTAGGAAAGAAGATTTACCCACTCTCAAAAAAGTAGCAAGCAACAATCATAACTTCAAGCGGTATTTGTTTGACAGTTTCTTTAAAAGCGAGCAAATAAAAGACCTATATGATCAAGTCATTGAAAATAGTTACAAACAAGAGAACCATGAAATTTTTCTTTACGAGAAAGAAAACAAAATCAAAGGCTTCATATCGCTTATTTTAAATCGAAATTTATCCAAGCTCATGAACATTCATTATGCTAGTCTGGATTACATCACCGTTGATAGCAAATACCAAAAAGATGGCCTTGGCTACCTTTTGAGTAGTTTTGCTCTCAAAAGGCTTAAAAAGCAGTTTAAATCGGAAGTAATAAGCGTTAAAACCATGTCCAACAACTACCAAGCCATTAATTTACTCAACAAAATGGGTTTCTGCAAAACTTCCGAAAGCATGATATTACACTTTAAGAAATGAAGTCTTTTTTTAAGATTGGCTTGGTTGTTCAAACCGTTCTAATCGCAGTTTTGTCCTACTTCACGATAACTTTGTTTTTTCAAAATAAAAGGAATTCATTAGAAAAAGCCCCCCTGCAGATAACACCCAACCATGACATAGACGAAAACATCTATCGTCTTTCTCCCGAAGAAAACGCTGAGTCATCCGAGTTGAGAGTGAGAAAAGCTTCAACTTTCATTGAAAACCTTAGCAAAATTGATGAAAAATTAAAACTGGTTAGTTATTACGAGGTTGATTTTAAAGAATCCGAATTATATCGAAAACTAATGAAATATCCTTCCATTAGGATTTACACTCTTCTGGAGTTTTCCGAAGCAATTAGTTATAAAACTCTTTACAAACTGGAGAGAATTGGCTTCACTAAGATTCCTAACTTAAAAGACGAGAAGTATCTGGGGAATTTTTTTGCCGTCTTTTACACTTCGTTCAATAACCTCAAAAAAAGCTTTCGTTATTCAAAAATAACCAATGGGTTTATTTTGGAAAACTACACCGCCAAAGGAGTTTATAAACTGGGAATTAGGACTGACAAACCGAAAGAAAACATAACTTTTAGGGTTAGTGCTCCCTTCTCAAAGACTGGCAAAGAAATAATCGCCATTAACAGCCGCTTTCAACAAGATGGCGATGAGAATAACTTGATTGACAAGCGAGTGGATCAAAACGAGGGGATCATCACCACGAGAATCCACCCTAGAGAAAAAATAACTTTTTTAAGCGAAATAAAATACGCGGTCTCTTTAAAAAAAAGCCTCAATGACAGCATTTACTTAAGCGGTAAAGGCGTTTATTTAACCGATTACGTTCAGCAGATGGAGGAAGAACATTCGCAACTTTACGAGACCTTCACCAGTTACTCTGAGAAAGTCGTTCCTTCAAGTTACATTGATTCCATTGCTAGGCAACTCGATAGGCGAGCCGACTTAACGGGCATTTGGAAGCAAATCACTAGGATTCTAAACAAAGACATTCGCTATGATTGGAAGAAAAGGGATTTATTTTTCAACGGCAATTTGACCTATAACAACATAAAAGACATGTACATGACAGCAGAAGAACTAGGGAATAAAAAAGTGGGGGCTTGTCCAGAACGAACTTCTTTGGAAATCTCCTTGCTGAGGCAGTTAGGCATAGCCGCTAGGAGTTCAACGAGGCTCTACCATATTTTCACGGAAATCTATATCCCGAAAAAAGGCTGGATCACGACTTCGACGACTTTGAACGAAATACCTTTATGCAGTTCAAAAGACGAGAAAATCGCTTATTTCATTGATTGGTCGCCCAACCACCCCATAAGACTAAAATGGGAGGGCTACCTGTATCCGCTAGTGATAACAGAATATTTTAACCAAGAAAACCAACTTAAAAAGAAACTGGCTTCTTCTCATTAACTCATAAGTCGTGAATTCTAAAATCGCTATTGTCCATAAGAACTGCCCTGATGGTTGTGCCTCGGCGGTGCTGGCTAAAAAGATTTTTCCTGAAATTAAACTTTACCATTTAGCTCATAACAATTTAAACGAAATCTATGAAAAAATCATCGATAAAGCTCCCCAAAAGAGTTTGATAATGCTCATTGATATTTGCTGCGATGAAGTTTTTTTAAAAACTTCCTTGCCAAAGGTAATGGAAAAGCAAATCAGTTTAAAAATCTACGAACATCACGAAACCAATAATTGGCTGATCGAATTTAACGCCAATGCTGAGGGCAATGATAGGTCCTATGAGAAGGCAGAAGTTGAAATCAATTTCGATATAGGAAAGTCAGCGTCTTACATTTTCTTTGAAAAAATGGTTAGCGAGCATCTTTTTTTAGAAGAATATCGCGATTTCATTTTAGCCATTAACGATCGCGACTTATGGATCAACGAGATAGAGCAAGGAACTATGCTAGCTAAACTGCATCAATGCCTAGGGGATAGTGCTTTTGTAGAAAGGTTTCTGCACGACCCTAGATTGGAATTCAATGAAAAAGAAAACTTCGTTTTGGAACTGGAACAAAAAAAAGAGAGCAAGAGGAATGAATTGCTACTGAAAAGAATGGAAATCAAGGAAGATGAAGCGGGGCTACGCTATGGCGTTATTTTGGGAGAGGCGAATGGCTCTGACCTGCTCAATTTAGCCATCGTGAAATTTTCACTTGATTACGCCATTTTAATTAACCTTCATTCCAAAAAAGGGAGCATTAGAAGTTCGGGTAGATTTGATTGTGCCAAATACGCTGAAGAGCGTGGTGGGGGCGGGCATAAAAACGCTGCAGGGTTCAAGGTAAAATTTAACTTACCAGAGTTCTAAATTAAGTTTTTCATATTACAATTAGGAAGTAGATTTTTCTCAATGGTGGTTTTCGTTGTACGCTAGCAAGGTCAAGAGATTCGTTGAAATTTGTTCCGATCCCATCCCCCCTAGCCCTATGAAAATGACGGAGCAGGAAAGGAAATTCCTCGTTAAAATGCTTAAAGATGAAATAAGAGAATTGGAGGAGGCAGAGAATTTAACCGAAGAAGTGGACGCTTTGATCGACATCATTTACTACATCGTTCATCAAACCGTTAAAAAAGGAGTTAACCTTGATCCCCTTTTCGATATAGTCCACCAAGCTAACATGAAGAAAATCGTGGATGGTAAAGTTTTAAAAAGAGAAGATGGGAAAATATTAAAGCCGAAAAACTGGCAAAGCCCAGAACCACTGCTAGCTCGGGAGCTTAAAAAGCAAAATAATTTTTGAAAAGAATTTTACTTTTCTACTCATTATTAAAAATAAAAATTACCCTCACCGTAGTTTTTACTTCGTTCATTGGTTTTTATTTAGCCAGTTTAGCCTATTATCAACCTCCCCCCGGTTTATTGTTTTTAAACTTGTTTTCAACGGGTTTAGTTTGCGGAGGGGCTTGTGCCTTAAATCACGTGGTTGAATACACTAGCGATAAAAAAATGAAACGCACCAAGAATAGACCCATTCCCAGTCAAAAAATTTCTCTTATAGAAGGATGGATTTTTGGACTGACACTAGTCGTCTTGGGACTAGTCATCATGATCTTAAACTTCAAAATTGGCTTAGCCATTGGTTCGCTGCTCACTTGCCTTTTATACATAGTGATTTACACTCCCCTCAAAAAAATAACTTGGTGGAATACTAGCATAGGAGCGATACCGGGGGCTTTGCCAGTTTTGGGAGGCTGGTATGCCGTTAGTGGGAAAATAGAGCTCACGAGTCTGGTCTTATTTTTAATTTTATTTTTTTGGCAGCATCCTCATTTTTATGCCATCGCTTGGTTATGCAGAAATGATTACGAAGAAGCCGGTTACAAAATGATCACGGAAAAAGACGAAAAAGGCAATAAGACTTTTTCCAACAGCCTCATGCATGCCATTTTCTTGTTCATCGTTTCACTCGCTCTCCCATTCACGAACAAAATGCAGGGAGTGTTGACTTCCATTTATTTTATGGGAGTGGTGGTTTTGGGGCTTTGGTTCGTTTACGAAGCTTTTCTAGCCTATAAGAAACGAAGCACCCTCGCTAGCAAAAGGTTGCTGACTAGCTCCATTTTTTATCTTCCTTTCTTCTTTTTGGTGGTTTTGCTGAATAATTTCTTCATCCGCTAAAAACAAGTTTAGCAAGTTAAACTCGGCATCTAAAGTCCGGTTGAAGCCACCTCCATGAATCGGTTTATCATCAAACCAAAATACTTGAGGAGAGTGTGTTCCACTCTCCTCAAGGACAGAACAAAACTAAAAACTAGGAGGTAATAACTAGGAGGTTATATAAAGTTTAGCATCAAAACGGGATTTGTCAAGTAACTTTTAATGCGTTGCCCCCCGCTTACTTTCGTTTAAGAAACATCGCCCTCCATTGAAACAAGTTTAGCAAGTTAAACTCAGAATCCAAAGTCCGGTTCAAAGGCCAGTTGAAACCACCTCCGTGAATCGGTTTATCATCAAACCAAAATACTTGAGGAGAGTGTGTTCCACTCTCCTCAAGGACAGAACAAGAATAAAATTAATTTAAAAATAAGGACTACCTAAAAGAACATATAAAGTCTAGCATCAAAACGGGATTTGTCAAGTAACTTTTAATGCGTTATGCCCCCGCTTGCTTTCGTTTAAGAAACATCGCCCTCCATTGAGGCAAAAGCACAACTACCTTCGTTTAATTTTTTTAGAAATCAAATTTCCCTCCATAGAAAGCCCACCCATAAAAGACGAACATAATTATCAGCAAGACACCGATCACCGTGGGTAAGAAAGATCTTTTTCTAAAAATAATGACGAAGCAAGCGAAAATCGACAACGCTAATTCAAAGGCAACGATTTGTTCAGCATGGTAACGAACATCCCAATAGGAAAATGGGCTTATAAACCTCCAGTTAGACAAAGGGAAAAAATGGCGATGAGCGTCGTCGTTATGAAGGGGTAAATCCAAAAGAGCGTGCAGAAACATGCTCACAAAAAGCAAGCCTAGAAAATAGCGTAAATTACCTTTTAAAAAAATCATCGCTACTAAAAAGAAGAAAACAATGATTGGGATGGAGTTAAAAATATCAATGAATAATTGCCAGTCATCTCTAAAATAAATTTCTTCCCAAATGATTCTATCTGGGACTCCCGCGATAAATTTTGCTTGAAAAAACAAAATGAAAATCGGCAAATCAGGTAACAAAGTCCCTAAAAAGATGGGAAAAACCCTACTAGAATTATTGCTCTTATCCAAAAGAGCTAAGTTAATGACGATATGACTAGGAGTATTCACAACAAATTGGCTTTTTTAAAACTAAAGCAACTTCTCCCTATTATCACATGATCAACTACATTAATATCGAAAAAATGCAGTTTCGTTTTCAAAAGACGAGTAAAAAAAATATCTTGGTTGCTCGGGAAACTGTTGCCCGAAGGATGATTATGAACTAGGATGATGTTGTCGGAGTTTTTAGCGATGCATCGCTCCAGCACTAGCCTAGGCCTCACTTTGATTTCACACGCACTCCCTTCTCTGAGCTTCTCAACGCCGAGTAATTTAAACTCTTCATCTAATAAAACTAAATAAAAAATTTCTAAAGAAAGGGCAGCTAACGAAGAAAAATAACTATAAATTTTTTTAGGATTATTTAGGCATTCACCCGGTAAACTTTTCGCTAAAAGCCGCACTTTTTCTACTCTCTCCCTCTAGGGATATACAAGGCGAACTTAGTTCTTTACTTAATTTTTTTAGGAAAAGCTATCACGCCTAGTATAAAATGTTTTAACTAAAAGTAAATTTGAAACTCACAGCAAAAGTCCTTAGAAAAAAAACACTTTCGCTAATTCTCTTTAGACCCTCACGATTCAAGTTTCGTTAATTGAAAATTATCTTAAAAATTTTTATTATACCAAGCATGATAGCTAGTTAAGCATATCATACAAAAATGAATTTACTAACTTTAGCGTAACTTCAACAGGATTTAGAATTACCATTGCATTAATTTAATCGCTAGTAAATTTCCCTCGCTTGAGTAAGGCATATTTTCTCTTGTTGGGCTTTTAGGTTAATTTATTAAATTTATGTTACAATCTTTCCGTTAATTCCTATAAGTAGGCGGTGGTTAAATAGAAAGTGATTAAGAAAATTAGTTCAATGAAAGTTAGTTTAGCGTTCTTTAGTTTGGTTTTGGTCGTTTTCTCTAGCGGCTTGCTTGCCCAAGACATGTCCGACTCCCCCTCTTCCATACGAAACCTCATTCAAAAAAATGAATTGATCGTGGGGATGGTTAAACAAGATCAACCACCGTTTTTTTTCTTGAAGAACGGGCAATTAGTTGGATTTGATGTTGACTTAGCCAATGGGATAGCCGAAAGCCTAGGCGTGAAAGTAGTCTTCAAGAGATCGGCAGATAGTTTTAATAGGTTAATCCCTCAAATGCTTAGTGGAGAGACTGACATCGTTATTTCTAAACTGAGCAGAACCTTGTCTAGGTCGAAATTCGTAAAGTTCACGAAACCTTACATTAGTTTTAGGCAATCGTTCATGATCAATCGCTTGGGTTTAGCCCAGTACGAAAAAACTCACGAAGAAAAGTTAACTTATGACTTTACGAAATTCAAGGGTAGGCTCGGAGCAATAAAAAATTCCTCCTATGTTAGTTACGCTAAAAATTATTTCCCTCTAGCCGAAATCATTGAGTTCGACAATTGGGATAAGGTCGTAGACGCCGTTTTCGACAACGAAGTTTTAGTTGCTTATAGGGATGAGTTGGAAATTAAAAAAATAATCAAGAGTAGGCCCGATGCTGGTCTTAAAGTGCAGACCGTTGTTTTCAAAGATACCAAGGACGATATTGCCATTGCGGTCAGGTGGTATGAAAATGGTCTCCTAGCATTTTTAAATAACTACATCGATAACATACCCAAGGCGGAAGTTGATTTTCTCATTAACAAATATTTAAACTTAGGGGAAAAGTAACTCTTATCTAAAGAAAATGAAATGGTTGCGTTTTTTAAGAAAAAAAAAAGAAGAGGGCGAACTAGGCAAGGAAGGCAACGAGCAAAGCAATGAACAAGTCAAGGAGCAAAGCAACGATCAAAGCAATGAGCAAGTCAAGGAGCAAAGCAAGGAAACTGAGGACAAATTTGGCAAATTCAAAGACAAGTTCCTTAGCTTGTCTAAGCAGCTCTTCTCTAAGAACCTCCTCACTTTCATTAGAGGTAAACTTGCTTCCATTCAAATAAAGAAAGTATTAAAAAATCCCTTAACAGTGATTTCAGCCACTTTACTGGGAGTTCTTATCGGAGTCTATGCTGAAGAGATAGCTATCTTACTAGGACCACTGGGGAAAATGTACCTTTATTTTCTGCAGATGAGCGTCATTCCCATCATCATTTCCTCTATCGTTTCTAACATCGGTAGGCTAGTTAGTTCTGTTTTGATTAAAGATTTTCTTTACCGGGGCATAATGGTCTTTTTTTTAGCCTGTTTTTTGAGTAGTTTCCTCGGGGTATTTGGAGGGCTAATGTTTAAACCGGGTAGCGACTTATCTACGGAAAATCAAGAGATTTTAAACTCCGTTATTCAATCCTCCGAAGAAGAAATTGATTTAGAACTTAACTTACTCACTCCCAACATCACTGAAACGGAGGAGAAGAGCGTCTTAGATTTTTTATCTGAAATAATTCCCAGCAATGTTTTCGAATCGCTCACCTCTGGTAGGGCTTTGGAGTTAGTTTTCTTTTTCATCATCCTCGGGATAGGGCTCGGGATGATTAGAAAAGAGAAAGGCAGTCAAATGATCATAGAAATATCGACTGCTTTTTTTTTAACTTTTCAAAGGATTATCAACTGGGCTTTATACCTTCTACCTTTTGGATTGATTTGTTTGGTATCCAACCAAATCGCTTTAACAGGGACAGCGATCATTAATCCTCTCGTCAAATACATTGCCATTTTCTACGTAATGGGGGTCGTCATCGTGATCATTAATCAACTGATCATCGCTATAAGGTCCAGAGAGGGACTAGTGAAATCTTTTAGAGAAACCATTGAACCCAACTTATTAGCTTTTACCACTAGAAGTAGTTTTGCCTGCATTCCTTCCTGTGTTCAAAGTTTAGCCGATAGGTTAAGTTTTGAGAGAATCACCACCAACTTATTCATTCCTCTAGGCATAACTTTAGGAAGATATGGCAATATTTTTTATTTTTCCTTAACCACCATTTTCATCGCTCAAATTTATAACATTGACTTAAGTTTTAACGAAATCATGATCACCATCATTGGATCGATCATGGCTGGTCTAGCGACCGCCGGTTCGACTGGCATAGCCACTTTAGCTGCCTTATCCATCATCACTTTGCCGCTCGGCATCCCCTTGGAAGCCATCCTAATCGTTCTAATCGCCCTAGATGTCGTCATAGATCCCATGCGAACTTTGTTGATCGTCAATACCAACTTAATGAGTGGGGCAATCATCTCTAAGAAATTCACTAAAACTAGAGGGAAGAACATCTTACTTGATGTTTAAGAGAGGCTTCAAAGGTTGTTTTGCTGGTAAAGAAGCCCAAAAAGAACAATTAATCCCTTTTTCGCTTTTTTTTGTTTTTTTTTATTGGGGAAATGCTATAATCTACCATGACTTGCGGTGGTTTCTTGGCTTAAGACGTCTTAATTTGAGGTTAATGATTTGATTAGCAAGATTGTTTCTTTAATTAGCAAAGTTTTCTACCTGATTTTCCGCAGAAAGTTATCTATAAAGTTTGTTATAACTCTAACCCTGCTGCTTTTCTTTATTTTCATTAGCACCATTTTAATCATCACGACCTATCAATTAAACCGCATTGTCGTGAACAAGGTCGCTCATGACATTGTAGATGGCATCTCTAAGAGGATGGAGTTCAGGATTAAATTCCTTTTTGAACCTTCTAAAAGGATTATTAAAAATGTGGAATACAGCGGGATTGAGTACGGATTTTTTGATCCTGCGAATCAAGAAGAGATTTTGAATTACTTTAGAAACGTTGTCGTGAACAACGAGGAAATCACTTCCCTTTACTATGGAAACAATCAAGGGGACTTTTACATGGTGATAAGATTCCCCGATGGCAGCATGAGTTTGCGCGTGGTTATCAATGATGGTGAAAGCATTAGCGAGGATTGGACGCATAGCAATCCCGCCCTTGATCAAACTTTTCCCGATGTGACTAGTTCCCTAGAGAAGGGCTATGATCCTAGGAGAAGGGGTTGGTATAAAGAAGCCCTCACTAGAAAAGGGGAAATAAGCTGGAGCGACCCCTATGTTTTTTGGTCCACTAAATTGCTCGGGATTACCTTGGCGAGCCCCTTGGTGAGTAAAAACGGGGAAGAACTGGGAGTTTTGGGAGTAGATTTCTCTCTTCTCGACATTTCCGGTTTTATTAATAATTTAGAAATTAGCGAAACCAGTAAAGTCTTCATAGCGGGCGAAAAAGACGACCTCTTAGCGATATCGGGTTACTCTCGGGAAGAGACCGTCAACAACTTATTTGAAATTAAGACCAACGATGAGGGGGGGCAAGAAGCTGCTCTCATTAAAGTCGATCAACTCAAGGGCGATCCCAATATCAAACTCTTATATGAAAAATACACCGAGAGCCTCAATGATGAAAAAGAATTAGATTACTCTAAAAGAAGGATAGTGAACTTTTTCTTAGAAACCTTTCCTTTTCTTAAGAGTTTGTTCGGAGGAAGTGATGGTGATTTCGTGGTTTTCCTAGACAGCGATGAGGGGGGTGATGTGGGCATCGTTAGCGAGATAGTTCCCGATGAGCAGTTCCCAGTTAAAATTGGCATTCTTATCCCAGAGAAAGTTATTTTGGGCGACATTGAAAACCTATTGCTAGCAGCTGGTTTCTTGATACTACTCATTGGCGGGGGTGCTTTTCTCTTAGTCTTGAAGTTATCTAATAAACTCAGCTTGGAGTTAAGCAGCATGACTAAAAAAATAGACAAAATCAGGAACTTTGACCTCTCTGTCCCCAAGCTTCAGCCTTCGCTAAGAAACGTTAGTGAAATCAGCAAAATCAACGAGTCGTATGAAAACATGAGAAAAAGCCTGTTATCTTTCAGCAAGTTCGTTCCTAGGGGGATAGTAAAAAAATTGATTCAACAAGGGGAGGAAGCTAAATTAGAGGGCCATAAAAGAAACATCTCCATTTTATTCACCGACATTGCCAACTTCACTCAATTAGCTGAAAAAAGTTCGGAAAATATGCTAGTGAAGCATGTGGGGGAATATTTTGGGATTGTCAGTAAAATAGTTTATCAACATGGAGGTATCATAGACAAGTACATTGGAGATGCGGTCATGGCGTTATGGGGAACTGAAAACGAAAGCGAGGATTCCGATGCACTCAATGCCTGCATCGGTGCTATGCATGTCTTAAAAGATTTAGAGGTATTTAATAAAAATTTCATAAAGCAAGGAAAACCACCTCTCTATACTAGATTCGGAATAAACAGCGGCGAAGCCATCGTCGGCAACATCGGCTCTCCTAATCGCCTCAATTACACTGCCATTGGCGACTCAGTGAATATCGCTAGCCGGCTTGAACCTTTGAACAAAACTTATAGAACCCAATTGTTAATTAGTGAAACGACTTTCAAGCAAGTGCAGCATAAAATCGTTTGCCGATTAATTGATAAAGTCATTATAAGGGGAAAAGAAAATGCCAGCCTCATTTACGAACCAATAGGAACAGAGAATGAACTCAAAGTAAACGATTTTGATTTCCTTGGTCATTATCATAACGGCTTTAAGGATTACGTAGAGGGCAACTGGCATAAAGCTAGTATTCACTTCAACTTAGCTTTAGCGATCCGACCAGACGATTATCATACTCAATCTTTAATCATTAGATGCAAAGAACTGGGAAGTCAAGAAGTGCCTGACTGGAATGGCGTTTTTAGTTCCGTAAAAAACGTTATGCAGAAAGCATGAGGTAGTGGTCGCAACTCTTATTGCCTAAGAACAATCATTTTAACTCTAGTCTAAAAGCCTTAAACGATTACATTGATGAGGAATTTAAAAAGAGTTTAAAAGACCTTCCCCCTCCCCTTAAACCCAAAATGAAATACCTCTACCAAGGCAAAAGGGTAAGAACGAAGTTAATTTACAACTCTGCTAAAATAATAAATTGTCCTATAAAAGAGATATTTTTGTCAGCGTTTGCTGTTGAATTAATTCATACCATTTCGCTTCTTCACGACGACGTTATTGACGATGATTTTAAGCGGCGGGGTGCTGATACGATTAATAGCATATTTGATAATAAAACCGCAATTTTTCTAGGAAATTACTTAATTCAAAATCTTTTTTATCTGCTAGCGAAACACCAAGAAACATTGAAAAAAGAAATTTTATTAAATAAATTGAATGAAATATGCCGCGGAGAACTAATGCAAAATAGTTACTTTAAGACTAAAAAAAAAATCAACAAGCAAGACATACTGGGAATAGCTAAAAAAAAAACTGGAGCGTTGTTTTCTTTAAGTGCCATTCTTCCTTGCCTAAGTCGAAAAATGGACAGCGAACTAATCAAAATGTTTGAAGAATGTGGCTACGCTTTTGGAGTTTCCTACCAACTTTTAGATGATTTTAAAGACATTTTAAAGGATTTCAAAAAAAACCAAAACATAGGTAGTAATTTAAACTACCCCATCCAGCTCATAGAAGGCAAAGGAGCAAAAATCACCAAGAGTAGCAGCAAGGAGCTCAAAAAAAAAATATTAGAAGAAATTCTTTTAAAAATTAAAACCATCGCTCTTAATCTCAAAAAAAAAATTCATACAAGTTCTTACTCCCAAGAAATCAAAAAATTTCACCAATATTTCGAGCAGGAAATGGATGCTCTCGGGCAAAGGATTTTGAAATTAAACTAGTGAATGATTTTCTTGAGGATGTCCTTGTATTTGAAGCGATAGTTTAATTTTTTTTTCACCTTGTCGTTCAAAATTACTTTGCGAAAAGATTTTTTTTTGCTTAAACCAACGAAGGGGTAATGGAATTTGTCGGCTATCTGTTGGTAAAAATCCTGTTTAAGGAATTTTTTATCGCTCACAACGTTGTAAATTTCATTGGTAAAGAGGTTTTTATCGATCAAACGGACGATAATGTCCACCACATCCCTAAAATGCACTAAATTGACGTATTCATTAGCGGATTTACGCTCACTGCCTCCAGCACCACTAACTTTGGCAAGGTAATTTTTAGGGTTTCTACGTTTACCCACTAGGCCTGCTACCCTTAATATGATGAATTTGATGTGATTTTGCTGCTTTATGAATAACTTTTCGCTCTTTAAAATCAACTTCACTTTAGGCGAATCACTCTTGATGGGGTAATTTTCCGTGATGTGATGAACTTCATCACCCTTTTCGCCATCATAGACGGAAGTAGTGCTGATTAAAATGACTTTTTTAATGCCGTTTAGGCGAATGTGATGAATAATTTCTTTTAAAATGAAAAAATACCTATCGTTTTCTTTTTTAAAACGAAGGGGAATGGCAATGATCAAGACATTTGCTTTGAAAAAATCACCAGCCGCTTTTTCATCGACTAACTTCGGAGTAAAGTTTAAAACATATGGTTTTATTCCCATGTGAAGCATTTTTTTCATGTTTTTGGGTTCAGTAACCGATCCTTTAACGAAATGGCCTCTATTTTTCAAAGTTTTAGCGATTTCTATTCCCAACCAACCGCATCCCAAGATACTGATTTCCTTCAAAAACAAATTAATTTTTTATTATTTCCTTTTTTAAAAACTTGACTCTAACTAAACATGTTCTATTATATAATAGAGTAAGCAGAGTGAAAAAATCTTTTGAAAGTTTCCATAGAGCGGTTCGGCATTCCAAAATCATCCACATGCCTAAAAGCAACATAGCTACCTTTGGCAATACCATCTATAACTATTATTTCATTTGCGAAAGTGGGAAAAACACCACTAGGATCAGAGAAGGCAATTTAAACGTTAATAAACCGCTTTTAATAACCCCATTTATCAATAAAAACAATATGCTGGGCTTCCCTGAGAAAATACAATCACTGACTAAAAATTTGTTTGACAACTTAGGCATTCATGACTATTTCTTAGAATACAAGTTTGAAAATATTTTACGGCATAACTGGGAAGAGAAATCGCCCTTGACTAAAATATTGGATCTTGTGATGGAGCAATGCAAAAACAAGCCCATGAGCACTATTTTGCTGGGAGAAGACTCTTACTGGACAGCCTCATTAGTGAAATTATGCATAAAAACCATGCAGAAGTCGTTTCCCATTAACATGCAGGAAATTGAAGAGCGAGGCCTTTTGGACAGGGACGGGATTCCTCCGCAAATTTATAGGGAAATAAAAGAATTGTTTGCTTTAGCTAGGAAAGAGAGTAAATACATCAAGAAACTGGGGAATTTTTTAATTGAGCATCAGTTGTTTAGTAGGTACGAAGATAGGTTTTTCGAACTAGTTAAAAACAAAAAGTCAAGCAAATAAAAAAATCGCCTCTTCGGTTTTAAATGAATGGGTTTTCAAAGAAACTATTTTTAGCCTTACTTTTCTCGCTTTTCGTTAATCTCGCTAGTCAAAGTTTATCGGAAGTTTTTTCGCAGATAAAGGAAGTGAACGAAAGGGACTACCCCAGTCATTTCTCCTGCTCCTTAAAATCAACCATTATCAACTTACAACTAAAAAATATCCCTCCTGAGATGATTGAATTTAATCAAAAACCCGATCTCTTGCTATCGCTAACCAAAAAAAAATCGCCTAAACTAAAGTTAAGAGGAGTGCTGCCCTTTTATCAAAACTATTTTCTTCCCTATGAAGACTTTATCACTAGATCGGGGCTTTTTATCGGCGTGGATGATTACTCTGATTTTAAATCGCTTGAAAAAGAGTTCAACGTTAAAGTAGCAAGCCAAAATCGAGACCAAAAGCAATCGTTTAGAATTTTGCTGAGCGAAAAAGGTGGGCTACCGGGCGATTATGGAGAATACTTTTTCAACGAAGAAAAGAAACTAACCAAATCCGTTTATTACGAAAATAATCGCGAAAGCGTTAATTTGACTTTCTTTTATCAAAAAATAAAGGACCACGTTATTCCCAAGAGGATCATTGTTAGAGTGTTAAATCCCAACAAGTTGGACCAAATAAAAAGCGTGAGTGAATATTTCATTGATTTTAGAAAATGCTTTTCCAAATGATTAAATGTTTAAAATTAAACTTTTTCAATATTGAAAGTTTTCGCTAAAAATAAATCCGTTTATTTTCATTACACCATCATCAAAGAATACGAAGCGGGCCTTAGTTTGAAAGGCAGCGAAGTGAAATCCATTAGAGCCGGAGAGGTAAATCTCAAGGGAAGCTATATCAAAATAGAAAAAAACATCGTTTTAGTTCACAACATGCATATAAAAGCATTTCAATTCTCAACTTACGATCGCCTTGATCCTAAGCGAGTTAGACCCCTGCTCCTTAAAAAAAAAGAAATCGCCAAACTAGCCAGCCTGCTCAAGGAAAGAGGCAAGGCATTGCTTCCTTTAGAAATTTATCAAAAAGAAAAACGACTTAAACTCAAAATCGCTCTCGCCCAAGGCAAGAAAAATTACGACAAAAGACAGAGCCTCAAGGAAAAAGAAAGCCAAAGGGAAATGGAGAAAATAAAAAAAAGATACTTACCCTAGGTAAAAATTAATTTCACTGCCTCCGGCAAATCGCATCATGGCTACCGAGCATCTTCTTCGTCTGGATTAGGATTAACTTGCTCCAATGAGTCTTGTGAGCCTCCAGCGTTCTCTCCCCCCGCTTCAAGATCAGTCTCCGGATTAGGATTATCTTGTTCCAATGATTCTTCTGACCCTTCAGTGTTCTCTCCCCCCGCTTCAAGACCAGCCTCATCGTCTTCATCATCGTCTTTAATGTCCTCTTCAGGGGTAGCATCTTCCTCTAGTTCCTCAATTTCAACAACATCGTCGCCAATATCAAAATCAATTTGATCCAACAAATCCTGCAGCTCTTCGGCATCTTGTTCTCTCTGGATGGTGGTTCTAATGCCATTAATGGATTTATTCAAAAGCGTTCTCAAGTTGGGATACTCATAGCGAACCAACAAATAAGCATCGTGATCAATGGAGTAGGCTCTTTCGACTATTCTTTTCTTAATTTTCACTCCTTGAAAATTATCAAAAATTGCCCGCTCAATCTCTTCATCGCTACTAGCCGTCTTACTTCTAATTAACTCCATAAGCTCTTCATAGAAACTGTTATTGAGGCGACTGATAATAGCGGCCATTGCCTCCTCCCTTAATTGAAAACCCGTTTTAGAAACTTTACCCAGTTGCTTTTCTTCTCCCGCGGGATAATAACGCTTCCTATCCCATTTCCCATTAAAAGACATCTGATAAATGCTACTCGCCAACCAACCGTTTTTGGCATCAGTAACTTTACTAATGCTATATCCCTTGGCACTCTTGCTGCAGCTAATTAACGATATGAAGAGGATAAACCCCAACAAGAACCACCACGCTTTATTATCTTTCATGAAACCGTTTTATTTTTTCGAAATAAACTCACCACTTTTCTAAAAAATCTCCAAGGCAAGACCAAAAGCCCCATCAACCCGAAGTAGTTTATCATAAAAAAAAATATGATTATATATAGGATAATATTACCATACAAGGAATAAAAAGTTAAATTTTTATCGTTGGGAATAAATTCGCTAACCATGCTGTCTTCTACGAAAACATCTAAGACACCTCCCTTGGTTTTTCCGCTGGGAAGAATGAGGCTGGTCACTCCTGCATTCCCGACTCTTATCACATGACGCCTATTTTCAATCGCACGAAAAATGCTAAAAGAATAATGAATCACCTCGGATTTAACGGAATAACTCCAGGCATCATTGGTGATCACCACTAAAAATTTCGCACCTTTTAAAACCAATACTCGCGACAACTCGGGAAAAACGCTGTCATAACAAATCAAACTGCCAAAGTTTCCTTTAGGAAAAGCCAGCGTTTCATATCTCAAGTAAGGAGAGAAATTGCTAGCGTGGGCTTCGTTCAAAAATTTTTCCAAAATAGGTACGTAATCGAAAACCCATTTATAAGGAAAATATTCCGCAAAGGCAACTAAATTTCTTTTACCGCTTTTGCTGACGACCTCACCTTCATGGTTGATTAATAACGAACTGTTATACTTTTTCACTTCACTAAAAAATTTAGTCTTAGCATCTTTGGCTGATCTAGCATGCTCGTTGCTTTTACTGACTTTCCCACTGCTATTCGTGATTTCAAAATCCGAACTTCCCACTAAGAAATGAACTTGGCTGAATTGCTTGCCATAAGCTTTAAAGAAGTCATAAAACTCCCTAGCTACGCTCAACTGATTGAAATTGCTTTTGATTTGATAATCGTAATAATCAAGGATGGCTGATTCCGGCCAGACGATGAGATCGAGGTCATCGCTAGAAACCTTTAGCGTCTGTTCTGTTAGTTTATCGTAGAGTTCGTCTTTTCGCTCCTTATTCCAAGGTTTATTATAGTCAAACCAAGGCTGAATCAAAGCAACGTCAATCCTTTTAGCTTCTATTTCCTCTTGGGTTAAATCATTTCGGTTATTCTCTTGGAACTGGTAAAATTCAAGGCGATTATCTCCATAAATATAAACTGCGATGACGACTAAAAAAGCTAAAGTCATTCTATTAAAAATAATTTTCAATTTTGAAAAGGAATAAGTTTTTGGTAAGAGAATAACTTTCAAAATGAAACTCGCCAGACAAGCATTGAAAAAATAAAGGATGAAAGAAATCCCCAAAGGACCTATGATGTCGCTTATTTGAATGAAGGATAAGAACTCATATTGACTATAAGCGATGTTGCCGTAAGGGAATTTCATGAAGCCAAAGTTTCTAAAATTTTCGAACAAAGTTAAAATGCATGAGAGAAGGATCACATTGGCGAAAGAGTATTTCGTATGACTCCTTTTCACCATGCGATAAAAAATGAAGGGGATGGGATAAATCAAGAGCAAATAAAGGAGCACTCCCGGGAGGGCTAGGGGATGAAAAGTTTCGATCCAATAAAGCAAATAAAGGTAAAAAACCAATACGAAAACCTCAACCCAGATGACGACTTTTATCAAACTCCTCTCCATTTCAAGCACGATGAAAAGGGGAACGAGGGCAAAAAAAGCCAAGTAAAAAGCGTTGAATTCTGGAAAGGCTAAAATCATCAACAAAGCAGAAGTCAAAGCTAAGAAAAAATGAGTGACGTTGGAAGCGGTTTTCCCTTGGCTTTTTTTGCGACTAAGGTTAGCTTTATTCACCCCGTGTTCTTGGATAGCGGATTTGTTTTCTTTATTCATGAAGTAGTTCTAAAAACGATTCTTCGGCTAGGATTTCAATTCCCAAAGCCTGAGCTTTTTTTACTTTAGAACCTGCATTTTTGCCCACGATCAAGTAATCAACTTTCTTACTAAGGGCAGAAGCTATTTTTGCTCCCGCTTCCTTGGCTTTTCCTTTCATGATGTTTCTCGGTGAAGCTAAAGTTCCAGTGAAGACAACCCTCTTGTTAAAGAGTTTGCCTTTTTGGTTTTTGCGAGGAAAAGTAATTTTTACTCCCAAATGGATGAGCTCGTCGATCATAGCTAGGTTCTTTTCATCGTTAAAAAAAGTGTGTATTTCTTGGTTTAAGATTTCTCCTATTTCGTTTATGCTCTCGAGTCTCTCTTTAGTGGTAAAATACAACTGCTTGATTTCTAGGTAATTATCCGCCAGCACATTTGCCATTTCCTCTCCTATGCCCTTAATGCCTAGAGCATAAATGAATTTACTTAAACTCACGGTTTTAGAATTTTCGATGGCTTTTAAATATTTTTGCTTGAGTTTCTCCCCCATCCTAGCAAAGCAATCGAAATCTTCGCTTTTCAATTTATAAATATCAACGACATTATTTATTTTGTTATTGTTCATTAATTCTCTGATGGTCTCTTCGCTAAATCCCTCGATGTCCATTCCCTTTTTAGAAGCAAAATGCAGAATATTCTCAAACTTTTTCACTGGGCAATGTTTATTGGGGCAAATGGTTTCCTTGCCCAGAACTTCCTTTTTTTTATGGAAAGTAATGTCCAAGCCTCCCTCCATGAGCCCGTCTATCATAGCAATGTTTTTCTTATCGTTGAAAAAAGCATGTATCTTTTGCTTTAACTCTTCCTCTAGCCCTTGAACGGCATGGAGATCTTGCCAAGTTACGAAATATAGTTTAGTGATTTTCTCATAGCGATTGGCTAAAATATTGGCTGCTGCTTCCTTGAGCCCGCTAATTCCCAAAGAAGAAATGAATTCACCAAGGCTAGGAGACTTGGTGAATTGAATTCCCCAAGCGATGAGTTCATCAATCATGGCTAGGTTTTCTTGGCAATGAAAAAAAGCGTGAATTTCTTCGCTGAGCACTCTCCCCACCCCATGAATTTCAAAAAATTCCTCTTTAGGAGCAAAATACAGCTTAGTGATTTCCTTGTATTTATCGGCTAAGGCCCTAGCTACTTCCTCGCTAAGCCCCTTAATCGCTAAAGAATAAAGGAACTTACTTAAACTCACGTGCTTGGAATTTTCTATGGCTTTTAAATACTCGTGGCTGAGTGCTTCATTCGCTTTAGGAAGAAAAGCAAAATCTTCGCTCTTTAGCTTATAGAGGTCGCTCCTGCTAGTTACCTTGCCGTAAGCGATTAATTTTTTTAAAACCTCCCGGCTCATCGGTGCAACGTTCATTCCCTTCTTAGAAACGAATTGGAGCATCTTCGTCAAGAGGTCTCGCTTAGGAGCAGGGCTAACTTTGCTTATCTTGGATTTATCGCTATTGCTTTTCACCAGCGGGCTATGACACACAGGGCAATTCTTCGGGAACTCAATGGGGGTAGTTGCTTCATCTCTTCTCTCTTTGACGACTTCAAGCACTTTGGGAATGACATCTCCCGAGCGAGTGATTTTAACGAAATCATTGATGCGAATGTCTTTTAAAATGATTTCATTCTCATTGTGAAGAGTAACTTTTTGAACTAAAGCCCCACTTATCATGACCGGCTCTAGTATCCCGACAGGAGTAATTTTGCCAGTCCTGCCGACTTGAAATTTCACTTCTAACAATTTCGTTATCTTAACTTCGGGAGGAAATTTCCAAGCTATGGCATACCTAGGCTTATTGCCGACCGAGCCTAATTTTTCCTGCATGCCTAAGTCGTTGATTTTAACCACCACCCCATCTATCTCAAAAGCCATTTCGTCTCTTTTTTTTAACATCTCATCGTAATAATTGAAAATGTTTTTAAAGTCAGTTTGAGCCTCTAGGAATAGATGATGCTCCTCAACGTGAAACCCCCAGTTTTTTAAATAACTTTGCTGCCTAGCCAAATCACTTAACTTTTCATCCAGATGCAGAAAGTCCTTGAAGTTGGTGAACTCATGAGCAAAAAAAACTACTTTTCTCGCTTCAACTATTTTGCTATCGAGCTGCCGCATGGTACCGGAAACCGCATTCCTTGCGTTAGCAAAAGTGCTCTCATCGTTTTTTTTCAATTCCTCGTTTATTTTAGCAAAATCCCTTTTAAAAAAAAAGGCTTCTCCTCGTATGATGACCAGTTCATCTTGGGCAGGACTGACTTTTTTTATCGTTTTGGGAACATTTTCGATCATTTTGACGTTTGGAGTGATGTTTTCTCCTACCACACCATCTCCCCTCGTTGCTCCAACGAGCAAATCTCCATCTTTATAAACCAATTCCAAGGCAAGCCCATCTAACTTTAAAGAGAGAAAAAAATCACTAATTCTCTCCTGCAGATTTCTTTCTCGCTCTTTTACAAAATGCACGAACTCCTCTTGGTCCATGGCTTTATTCAATGAATTCATCGGCAAAGGATGATTAAAAGGAGGGAAAACCTTGCTTGATTCATAGCCTACTTGGTCAACTACGGAAGCATAATTTTTATATTGAGGAAATTTTTTTTCTAGGTCTTTTAGTTGATTCCATAAGACGTCATACTCAAAATCGCTTATTTCCGAAACGTTTTCTTGAAAATATTTTTTACTATAAAAGGCTAATTTTTCGTTAAGCAAGAGCATTTTTTCTTGAATATTCAAAGCAAAAAATTTATTGGTGATAAAAAGAAACGAATTTCAGTCTAAAATTATAAAATGTAATTTTATAATTAAGTTGAAATTAAATAAAGGGATCAAGTTCTTGCAAAAATAAATTCTATTGCTCTTGTTTTGCCCAAACCCGCCAGGATCGGAAGGTAGCAACGGTAAGTAAAATGATTGGTGAAAGAAACTTTGTTTTTGCGAGAACTTCATCCCTTTATTTAAGGTAGTTCGCCATGTATAAAATCATAGCCAGAAAATATCGCCCCAGCAATTTCGAAGAAGTCATCGGTCAAGACATCATCGTAAGGACTTTAAAAAATAGTTTTAAATTAAATAAAATAGGTCAGGCCTATCTCTTCAGTGGTCCTAGAGGAGTAGGGAAAACCACCATCGCTAGGATAATCGGCAAAGTCCTAAATTGTCAAAAGAAGAAAATAAATCCCTGTGGCGAATGCCTATTTTGTCAGCAAATTGACCACAACGCTTCTCTCGATTATTATGAAATCGATGGAGCTTCCAATCGAGGAATAGATCAGATTAGAGAAATCCAAGGCAATCTCAACTACGCTTCTCCTTTAGGCAATTATCGCATTTACGTCATTGATGAAGTTCACATGCTCACCATTGAGGCTTTTAATGCTTTGTTAAAATCCCTAGAAGAGCCCCCTAAAAAAATCGTTTTCATTTTATGCACCACTGAAATCAGTAAAATACCCCTGACCATTCGCTCTAGGTGTCAGAATTTTCTATTTAAAAACATAGATAATCAAACAATCGCCCAACATTTAGAAAAAATAAGCCTAAACGAAAAAATAGAATTTGAAGCAGGGGCGTTCACCAGCCTAGCCAAAAGAGCAGGAGGCTCAGTAAGAGATGCGGAAAACCTACTAGAGCAAGTCTTACTGTACTGCGAGAATAAAATAACTCTGCAGGCCGTTCACAAAGTCTTAGGGGAAACTCTTTTTGAAACTAAAATGAGTTTTTATAACAACTTATACCTAGGAGATCTCAAGAGCAACAAGAATTTATTTCACTTTGTTCTCAATCAAGGAATTCAACTAGAAGACTTTTTGTTTAGCCTGTTGGAAATAGGCACTCATTTTGCTTTCATAAAAAACAACATCAAAGACCTCCGTTTGCTAGACTTAGGCGAAGGAGAGCTGGAGGAACTTAAAAAAGCGAGCGAGCATTTTACCCAAGATGAAATCTTCACCATCATGGATGTTTTTTACGAGTTCATTCAAGAGATTAAAACCAATAAACTAAACAAGATCATGAGTGATTTTTTCATCATAAAACTTCATCGCTATAAGAACTTAATCTCCCCTGCTGAAATCAAAGCCAACCTGATCAACTTAGCTTCGCTGACTTCCTATGATAAAAATGTGAAAGAACAAAATAACCAAGAAAACGAAAAAGAAGTTTTTGACCAAGCAGTCTACCAAGCGATTTTAAACAAACTGCGTAAGGAAGACATCGTTAACTACCGCTACATCATCGGTTTCCAGTTTAGAAAATACGATGAGCAGGAAAAAAAGTTATACCTCTACGATCTTAACAACCACTACGAAGAACGCTACCAGAATCAGTTGGATAAATTCTTGAAGTATGCCTCTAACCACTTATCTGAAAATAACCAGATTACTGAAATAAAGATCATTAAAAATATGTTACAATCAAGCGTGGAGAGAATAAAAGAAGTATTCCCCAAGGCAGAAGTCAAATGACATTTTCGATCAAAAGCTAGGGAGAACCTCTTTTAAAAAAACATCGCCGAGAAAACGCTATTTAGTTAAATTAATATGATTAAAGGAAAACGAACATGCTCAACAATATGAACGACCTCATGAAGAAAGCTCAAAAAATGCAGAAGGAACTTTTGAAAAATCAAGAGTTGATGCAGAACAAAGAATACCAAGCCAGCTCGGGCGGAGATATGGTAACCGTGACCATCAACGGGGCTATGCAGGTGAAAAAAATTAAACTCAACCCCGACATCGTATCTAGTGAAGATTTGGAAATGCTGGAAGACTTGATCGTCGCGGCAGTCAATCAAGCCATTGAAAAAGCCAAAAAAGACTCTAACGATGGGCTCAAGGGACTAACCAAAGGAATCCAAATACCGGGGCTTAATTTATAGTTCATTGTTTTTTTAAAATACTTTTAACCATGGCGACTTACTTAGAAGTGATAAGGAGGCTCAGCAAAATACCCGGCGTCGGTAAGAAGCTCGCTGAAAGAATAACTTTTTATTTGCTAGAAAGCGATCAACAGGAGACTCATCAGCTTTTAGAAAAAATTAGAGAGTTCGTCGACCACACTCGTAAGTGCAAGATTTGCGGGTTAATTTCTAAAAACAATCCCTGCAACGTTTGCTCTTCTAATAAAAGGAACAAGAAAATCATCTGCATGGTGAAAAACATTCAAGACGCCTTAACCATCGAGCGTTCAGGGAGCTACGATGGACTTTATCACGTTCTAGGAAAATTGCTTTCACCCATTAACAACGTGTATGAAAAAGATTTAAAAATAGAAAATATCTTAGCGAGGATATCTCTTGGAACTGAAGAAATCATCTTCGCCTTGGAAAACAACCAAGCAAGCAGCATGACTGCCCAGTTCATCATGGAAAAAATAAAGGAAAAAAATCATAAAATTCGCTACTCCCACATAGCCATTGGAGTCCCGATAGGCATTTCCTTAGAATACCTTGACCGAGAAACCATAAAGTCTTCCATTGTAAATCGTTTTTCTTTAAAAAAATAAACTCAAAAAATAAACTCGTTACATGAAGAAAATATTTATTTTGGGTGCTACTGGCTCCATAGGTGGTAGTACTCTTCACTGTTTAAAAGCACTTCAGGAAAACAAAGACTATGAAACCAAATTTGAAATCACTGGCATTAGTTTCAATGAAAACATTGAAAAAGCCAAGAAAATCTTAAGCGACTTTTCCATCAAAAACGTCGTTACTCATCAAGAAAAAGCCTACTTCGAAATAAAAAAGGAATTTCCGCAAGTTAAAGTTTATTTCAACATTGAAGAAGCTTTAAAGGAAAACGATTTCGATATTTTAGTCAATGGGATAAGCGGTAGCGCTGGCCTCCTTCCCACCATAACCGCCATTAAAAAAAAAGCAAAAATACTACTAGCCAACAAAGAAACTTTAGTGATTGCGGGAGAGATGATTAATGAGTTACTAAAAAAATACCAAACTAGCATAATCCCCCTAGATAGCGAACACGCTGCCATTTTTCAACTACTCCTTAAACACAACATCAATGAAAAAAACTTAAAGAAAATCATTTTAACCGCCTCCGGTGGGCCTTTTTTTAAAAATCACGAAGAAAATCCTTCCTTGGAGAAGGCTCTAAAACATCCTAATTGGAAGATGGGGAAAAAAATCACCATTGACTCCGCTACCATGATGAACAAGGGGCTAGAAGTGATTGAGGCTCATTTTTTGTTCAACTTAAGCTACGATAAAATAGAGACCATCATTCACCCCGAGTCCATCATTCACTCCTTTATTTTAACTTCCGACAACACTCATTACGCTCAACTAGGGAGTCCCGACATGAAGCACCCCATTCACAATGCTTTAACTCATCCTGAAATCATCGCCAACGATTTTTCTCCTTATGATTTAACGAATAAGAAACTAACTTTTCACGAAGTTGATTATGAAAAATTTCCCCTACTAAAGCTAGCCTATGATTGTGGACGCAAGGGCGGGAGCACGCTAATCGTTATGAACGCTGCGAATGAGATGGCCGTTCATTTATTTCTGCAGAAAAAAATAAGTTATCGCCAAATTCATCTCATCATCGCTGAAGAGGTGAACGAGCATCAAAAACTAAAAGAACCACAAAAACCAAACTTAAACGAAATAATCGCTTTGGACTTAGCCGTAAAAAGCAAAATAAAATCAAAATTCGGGTAACTTGGTTTTTTTAGCCAACTCTTCGAAATAAAACAAATCATTCTTAAAAGTGATTTTAGGGTTGGGGTGAGTGAGCAAGTAATATTTCACTTTGTAGCCCTCGTTCAAAAAAATTTCGCTATCATCCGTTGGGAATGATTTCTCCTCTTTCATGAAGCGAGCAAAAGCCTTTTTGATTAAGGCCGTTGGGAATATTTGAGGAGTGGAAGCACAGATTAATTTTTCTCTAGGCAAACTTTTCTCAATGCAGTTGCCTTCGCTAATCATTTTCACTGAGTCGCTAATGGGCGTCGCTGGGATAACTGCTTGAGTTTTGTTCTCAAGGCCCGCTATTAAATTAGTTAAATCTCTCTCGTGAATGAAAGGCCTAGCAACGTCGTGAATCAATACGAAATCGCTTTTCCCATCAACTTGGTTAATCCCCTTAAAAGACGAATGATACCTCTCCACCCCTCCCGAGATAAAACTGATCGCGACTGGAAGAGATGGCTGGTAGATTCGCTTTAGGGGTTCTTCATACTTATGCTTATCTCCTTCATCGATGACCCAAATGATTTCTTTAATGCTTTTTATTTTTAAAAAAGTATTTAAAGAATAAAGCCATAGCGGAGAGCCATTTAGTTCCTGAAATTGCTTTTTGGCTTCAAACCTAGTCCCTTTACCAGCACTAAGCAAGATAAGAGAAAAAAAATAACTCAAAGAAATTACTTCTTACCGATTTCCCTATTCTAATAGCTTAGCGAAAACCATCCTGCCCGACTCGCTTTGAATGTAAGAAGTGACCACTACTTGCTTTTGAACTCCAACGTACTTGCTCGCTCCCTCTACGATAACCATGGTGTCATCCGGCAAAAAAGCCAAGCCCTGCCCCTTGTTATTGCCTTTTTTAGCAATAAAGACTCTAATTTTATCGTTAATGTTAATGCTAGGTCGCATTAAAGAAGCCAAATAGTTTATGTTAAGAGCCTCAATCCCCTCGACTTGAGCTACTTTAAACAAGTTAAAGTCAGTAGTTATTATCTTATAGTTTTTCTCGGCAGCAAGGGCTAATAACTTACTATCCACGTTTCTAGCTGACTTGATGTCTTCGTTAATGATTTGAACCGATAAATGGTCGGAGTTTTTCATTTGCTTTAACAATTCCAAACCCCTTCTTCCCTTGCTTCTCTTCTCGTTATTAGAATTATCGGAAATGAGCTGCAGCTCTCTAATGACGAAATTAGGAATGGCTAAAGACTTGGGAATAAAACCACTCTTAGATATCTCCAATAACCGCCCATCAATGATGGCAGACGTATCGATCAAATGCTTGATGCCTTCCACTCGATCTGGTTTTTTAACTTTTCTAAAGTAAGTGCTAGAAGTCCCCACTTGAAAACTCAAATATAAAAAAATGAACAGGGTAAACGTAACTAGGACGTATTTCCCATCTTCGCTCATCAAATCATTAGTCGGCAAACCATAAATCACTCCACTGACAAAATAAAGCAGCCCCATGCTTATCAATAAACAAATCCCCACGGTTAAGAACTTGTAAAACTCAACCCTCCCCAGAACATAATAGTCAATAACATAAATGACGGCGAGCGTCCCTATCAGCGTTACTATTTTTAAACCAAAATCAAGGGGCATGAAATTCAACATGAGCCCCATGGCGAGCATAATAAAAATTTTAAAAAGCATACCTTTAACCCTCCTAAAATAACTGAATGCTTTGCTGTAAATTAAGTTTAAGAAAAACTGCTAATTACTCTAACTACAGTAATTTTTCCAACTCAGAGGCCACTAAAGAATTCGTCTCTTTCTCATCGTAACTAGTAACTAAGGAAATCTCTTTCACTAAAAGGTTATAAGAACTTTCAAACTGCCGTTTTTCGATCATGGATAAAGGCTTTTTTCTGCTTCTTAAGTATAGTTCTTTTATAAGCGATATCATGCTGTCAACATCGCCCTTTTTCAATTTAATAATATTTTTTTGAAATCTCAGTCTCCAATTATCTTCTAAATCTTCCGGTTTTTTAGATAGATCAGTGATTATTTTCTTAACGTCATCCTTAGCAACGACTTTTCTTATTCCTATTTGTTTAACCGATTTGTAGGGTAAGGAAATCAACATCTGCGACTCCTTTAGCCTTATTTTAAAGATGCTCTCCTCCCCTTTTTTTTCTATGCTCTCCAGTTTTCCAATACCGTGGAGCGGATAAACAACGTAATCATTTTTTTTAAACATAAATCTACAAGCAACAAAGCAATTATAACATGAAGAGAAAAACCAAATTTTAAAATAAGTTGATTGGATCAATATCTATTTCCAAGTAAACCTCGGAAGAATGAGTATTCTTCACAACTTCCCTATTTTGATTGGTTTTTCTTAAGATTCTCGTTAAATCAACCACTTTCAAAACAATGTTCCAACGATAATTGCGATTAATTTTCCCCAATAAGCAAGGACTAGGACCCAAAAAAATGACTTTTTCCTTTGAAAAATAATCTTTCAATTCCCTAAATTTATGGCCGGCGCTGTCTTTCACGGTTTCATTGTCCTCTCCCCTAAAAACGAACCGAATAAGCCTAGCAAAGGGAGGATAAGAGTATTTTTTTCGTAAAACGATTTCATTTTCATAAAAGAGTTCATAGGAATGCGTCGCTAGCATGGAGAGGGGATAATTATGGGGGATTTCCGATTGAATAATGACCTCACCAGAAACGTTTTTCCTACCTGCCCTCCCCGAAGCTTGGTAAATGTGACTCACCAGTCTCTCGTTGGCTTTGAAATCAGGCAGCATCAAATATTTCTCCGGATGAAAAATGACGACTAAACTAACGTTATTGAAGTCATATCCTTTTATAATCATTTGAGTTCCGACTAAAATTTCAATTTTATTGCTTTTAAAATCGCTAATGACTTGCTTCATTTTTTTAGGCGTGCTTAGGGAGTCAGAATCAAACCGAACTATTTTATAATCCCTAAATTTGTCGACCAAATCCTCCATTATTTTTTCAACTCCCAATTTAAAAGAAACAACGTTTTTCGAAGCACACTGAAAGCATTTATCTTCAAAAAAAACGTAATGAAAGCAATAATGACAAATGAGTTTGTTAATTTTTTTATGATAAGTTAAGCTAACCGCACAATTAGGGCACTTAAAAATTTCTCGGCAGTCCTTACAAACCAACGAGTTAGCATAACCCCTTTGGTTTAGATAAATGATGACCTGCTGTTTTTTTTCTAATTTGTGAAATATCCGTTTGTTAACTTGATCAGCGATTTCCTTATTCTCCCAAGTTTGAAAAAACTTTATTTTGGGCAGTTCTTTTTGATTATACCTATTTTTTAAAAAAAATAAGTTAATTTTCTTTTCTTTAGCGTAGTAAAGGCTCTCTATGGTAGGAGTAGCGGATAAGGTTAGCAAGGGAATGTTCTTCTTTTTAGCATGATAATGAGCAAGGGTTTTTAATTGATACCTTGGAGTGTGATTATTCTTATAACTAGAATCATGCTCTTCATCGAGGACGATGATGCCAAGGTCTCGAAAAGGAAGAAAAAAAGCCGAGCGAGTACCCAAAACGACGAGCGGCTTTATTCTCATGATCTTTAATTTAGCCATCTCTTTTTTTTTCTCACTCACTTTCCCATGAAAAATCACCACCTCGTCTTCATGAAAAAAATCAACTAAAATTTGATAAACTTGAATGACTAAAGCAACTTCGGGCAGCAAAATTAACGCCTGTCGCTTCTTGTTCAACACCTCCTGAACTAATTTTAAATAAACCATGGTTTTACCAGAACCAGTAACCCCAAAAATCAAATGATAGTTAAAAAAAGTTAAACCTGCTTTGATTTTGCTAAAAATCTCGTTTTGTTCGTTTTCTAAAATGATTTCTTTTTTTACCTGATCCCTTTTGCCCAAACGAAAGGCATCAAAAGCAACTTCTTTTTTAGTAGATTTTTTCCGACCAAAAGAGACAAACAAGCCCAGTGCCTCCCCAAGGCTGCATAAATAAAAATAACTTATCCATTTGGCTAGTTTTAATTGCTCTTCGCTAATTTGGGGATATAAATCAATGACTTCGTGAACTTCCTTCAAGGAATAATCAAACTCCTTGGGAGGACAAATGGCTAAAACTAACCCGACTTGCTTTTTTGTTTTGAAAGGGACTAAGACACGCTTATAAACCAAGCCCCTCTCATTTGATTTATAAGTGAACTCTTTCTCTACTGGTAAATTGAATACAACTTGATAAAAAAACAACTCAAGCCAAATGAATCAAATCACTTTCCGCATTGATCGGGATTAACGCATTTCGTCGCCCATGGTATAGCCTCTAACCGCTTGTGAGCAATATCCTTGCCGCATTTAAAACATTTACCATAAGTGTTTTTCTCTATCCTTAGCAAAGCAAAGTCAATGGCTTCTAATTGCTCTTTCTCTTTTTCCGATATTTCAATGGTCTTGTTTTTCTCATATAAGTAAAATGCCCTGTCCACAATGTCACCGATTTCTTTCTTAGACAAATCATGAAGTTGGTCCTTATCAAAGTCCAACTGCTCCAAGACCTTCGCTTTCGCTGAGAGCAACATCTCCTTAAAAAAAGCTAAATCCTTTTTTTTCAATTTTTTTAATCTTATTGCTTACTCTTCTCTTTTAAACCTTCACTCTCTTCGTTAACAACGCTGCTCTCGTCGATCAACTCCGGCACCAACTCAATGTAACAAACTTGAGCCCCGTCGCCTTTTCTCTTGCCCAACTTATAAATCTTCGTATACCCTCCATTACGATTCAAATAACGTTTAGCAATATTAATAAAAAGCTTTTTTAATAAATTAGTATTCCTTATCTTTTTATAAACAATCCGTCGGTTATGCAGATTGTCGACTTTTGCTCGAGTGATCACTTTCTCAATGAAAGGCCTAAAAACTTTAGCCTTAGTCAAAGTCGTTTTTATCCTTTCCTTGCGTAGAAAAGACAACGCCAAATTTTTAAGCAAAGCACTCTTATGCTTGGAGTCTTTGCCTATTTTCTTGTTTCTTACTTTATGCCGCATCGTGATTAACCATATCAATTACCCTCTAAATAATTAATCCCCTTCATATTGAGTTTGAGAGATTTCATCTCTAAGGACTGATTGATGTCATTTAATATTTCTTCATCAAAGTTTTTCTTGGAGCGTAAATACATCTCACTTCTAGTAACCAACTGCCCTATCTCGTGAATGTTGTTCGTTTTCAAAAAATAATGACTCTTAACCAGCAAAGGAAGATCATGAATGGTTTCGTGAAAAATAAGGTCTTTATCCGACTTGCTAGTAGATTCTTGATTATCAATTGGCGTAGTCAGTTGATCTTGCTCTATATCGTTAAACGTTAAAAAAGATTCCTTTAAAATTTGAGCAGCATCTCTCAGAGCCTTCTCGCAACTAATAACGCCCTTCGTTTCAATGTTCAAATCTAACTTCTCAAAGTCAGCCCTATTGCCGATCTTCATAGGAGTCACCACAAAACCACATCGCCTAATAGGAGAAAAGTCCGCATCCAAAGCAATCGTTCCTTTCGCTTCAATGTTATCGATAAAACTCTCGCTAGGAATATACCCCCTGCCGTAGCTAATTTGAAGCGTAAAAGTGAAATCAGCCTTCTCGTTAGCATTGAAAATCACTTGCTCAGGGTCGCTAACGGTTATAGAGGGGTCCGCTCTAGTAATGTCTTCAGCAGTGAATCTCCTCTCTCCCTTGATGGAAAAGTTCAAAACTTTATTTTTGATGTTCTCGTCTTTCAAACCTAAGTTGATTTTTTTTAAATTAACGCAAATGATAGCCGTGTCTTCATAAACCCCCTCCACATTATCGAACTCATTCGTTATCTTATCGAATTTCACGCCAATTATAGCATACCCAGAAAGAGAAGAAAGCAAGATTCGCCGCAAAGAATTGCCTATGGTGGAAGCAACGCCTTTTTGATAAGGTCCAGCACTAAAAATAGCCGAGCGATCACCACCTTCCACTAGCCTATAAGTGGCACTTTTAGGCCTTTTAAAATCACCTATTAAAGTATTGTTAATCATTTATAGTTTCTCATTCCTTCAAAAAATTTCAAATCCAACTCCTCGCTAAAACAACCACACCCGCATCCGCATCCGCATCCGCATCCGCATCTAATACCACCTGCTACCAGCACCAGCACCAGCACCAGCACCAGCACTACCCAACGACGCTACCTCCTAGTTTCCTAGCCCTCCAGCCTCCTAGAGCCTCCTAGCCCTCTCATCCTCTCCTCAGCTTTCTAGGGCGACAGCCATTATGAGGTATGCCCGTCACATCTTTTATCAAAGTAACGTTGAGCCCGCTTTTAATGACGGCTCTTATAGCCGATTCCCTCCCATAGCCCGGACCATTAACTAAAATTTCCACGGTTTTTATCCCATACTTAGCAACGTTTTCCAAAGCCGTGTTAGCAACCACTTGAGAAGCATAAGGAGTGCTTTTTCTCGCTCCCTTGAAATTAAGCGCTCCCGATGAAGCCCAGCCCAGAGAGTTGCCTTTGACATCAGAGACGGTGACAATTGTATTGTTAAAAGTGTTTTTAATGTGAACAACCGCCTTTACTATTTTTGCTACCTTACTAGCTCTTTTCCTAGATTTTTTTACTCTTTTCTCTTTTTTAACTTTTTTTTCTGCCAAAATAAATTATCAACCTTTAGCTATCTTTTTATTAGCAATCGTCTTGCCCCTTCCTTTTCTAGTTCGGGCATTGGTTTTAGTCCTCTGTCCTCTAACAGGCAGCTTCTTTTTATGCCGCTGCCCCCGATAGCAGTTTATTCGAACTAACCTTTTAATGAAATCGGATTTTTCGCTCTTCAAATCTCCTTCTAAGACATATTCTTCGCTCAGGAGCTTGTTAATTTTTCTTATCTCTTCCTCGCTCAAAGCATTGGATTTTTTATCGCTGTCTAGTTTCAACTTAGCAATTATTTCCTTGGATTTCGATCGGCCAATCCCATAAATGTAGGTTAAAGCCACCGCTATTCTTTTGTTAGGTAATTCTACTCCGATTATTCTAGCCATGTTTCATTAACCCTGTCTTTGTTTCAGTTTAGGATTCTTTTTACAAATCACCCTAAGCACGCCCTTTCTCTTTACAATTTTACAATCTTTAGTTATTTTTTTTATGGAACTTCTAACTTTCATTTTTTATTTTTTATTTCTCTCTAAAAACAATCCTCCCCCTCGTTAAATCATAAGGCGATAATTGAACTCTCACCCGATCCCCGACTAATATTTTTATGAAATACATTCTCATTTTCCCAGATATATGACATAAAATCTCGTGATTGTTCTCTAATTTCACTTTAAACATGGCATTGGGGTAAGGCTCTAGGACAGTTCCCATCACTTCAATGATGTCTTTGTTATCGGAAGAGTTCCTATCCCTATTTTTAGCCCTTTTCATTTTCAATACTTATTGCCTCTTTTCTTTTTCTTAGTTAAAAAACCTTCGTATTCTCGCATGGCTAACTGCGATTCTATTTGCTTCATCGTATCCAAATCCACCGCCACTAAGATTAACAAAGAAGTACCTCCCATCAAATAAGCCAGCCCCTGCGACATTCCATCAAACAAACTTATATTAACTAAAATATCTGGAAAAATAGCGATCAAAGCTAGGAAAAAAGATCCCGCCAAAGTTATTCGGATCAGCACTTTCTGCAGGTAGTCCTGCGTCTGTAGACCGGGTCTAAACCCCGGAACATAGCCCCCCGATTGCTTTAAGTTATTAGAAATATCAACTGGGTTAAACTGCACTTGAGTGTAAAAATAAGAAAAAAGAATGACCAGCACAGCGTAGATAACGATGTAGGGACCCCTGCCGGGAGAGAAATAAGCAACAAAACTAGAAACCGTCGGGAAGTCACTACCTAGAGCCTGAGCAATCTGCGAGGGGATTAAAATGACCGCCGAAGCGAAAATGATGGGAATGACGCCAGTAGGATTTATTTTAAAGGGGATGTAACTGCTTTGGTTGCCATACATCTTACGACCAGAAATTTTCCTAGCAAAGTTGACCGGCACCCTCCGCTGCCCCTGCTGCTCATAGACCACGAAAAAAACCACAATCATGAAAATGATCAGCAAGAAAACGAAAGCCACTGGATTAAAATCCCCCCTCCTAACGTTTTCTATCGTGATGAGGAGCTCCGATGGAATCCTAGCAGCGATGCCAGCAAAAATAATCAACGAAATCCCATTGCCGATGCCTCTTTCCGTTATCTGCTCTCCTAGCCACATCAAAAACATGGTCCCCGTGGTTATGGTTAAAACCACCAAAAAACTAAAAAACAACCTATTGTTCTGCAATTCACTACTAATAACTCCCTCATGAGAAGCCATCCACCGACTAATAGCCCCCGCTTGAACGACGCAAATGAAAATGGTGGTGTAGCGAATGTATTGCTGCATTTTCCTCCTCCCACTCTCTCCTTCTTTCGCCAATTGCTCCAGTTTCGGGATAACCGTCGTTAATAGTTGGATAATGATCGACGCCGAAATGTACGGCATGATGCCCAAGCCCAAAATAGTGAACCTCTCAAACGCCCCACCAACGAATATATCAATGTAACCGATGATCCCACCCAGTGCCTGCCCCCTAAGGGAATCGATCAAATCCTTCAACCCCACGGGATCAATCCCCGGAGTAGTGATATGAGAACCGATGCGATAAACGATCAAGCAGAGAATGGTGAAGAAAACCCTCTTCCTGAGGTCTTCTACTTTCAAAATATTAACGATTAAATTAGCCATTTTCTCCTTAACCCTCTGCTCCCGCCTTTTGGTTAATCATCTCGCTAACGGAACTACTGAAGCGAACTCCCTTGCCAAGTTTAATTTTCTTAGTGAGTTTGCCGTTGTTAATGAGTTTAACTTTTCGAATCATTTTACTAATGATTTTCTTCTTCATCAAAGAATTCAAATCAACCGTTTCATTATCGCTAAACTCTCTGCTAATCAAATCCAAATTCAAGGTCTTTTTCCTGTTCCTACTCATAGACACGAAACCAACTTTAGGAAGCCTCTTGATAAGTGGCATTTGCCCCCCCTCAAAGCCCAAATTCTTCCCATTACCTGCCCTCGCCTTATAGCCCTTATGTCCCTTGCCGCTAGTTCTTCCCTTTCCACTACCTAGTCCCCTACCGACTCGCTTCTTTTTAGTAATGCTTTTAGGATACGGCTTTAATAATAATTTCGCTTCTTCCATTTAATAATTCATCATTTAATTCATCATTTCCAATTTCAAAACATGCCTTATTTTATGAACCATGCCCATCACCGCCTTGTTGTCAGTATCCACTTCTACACTACGATTCATTTTCCTAAGGCCCAGAGCCTTCGCCGTTGACCTAGTTTTAGCAGAATAGCCCAAGGGGCTTTTGACCAAAGTTACTCTACACTTCATAAAAAAAACAATTTAGGAATTATACCATGCTTAACGACGAAATAGAGCGACATTAACAAATTTAGCCATTTTTAGTTATACACGCTTTTAACGTCTATTTCTCTCTCCAAAGCAAGCTCAATGGGGCTACACAGGTTCTCCAAGGCTTTAAAAGCACATTTAGACGAGTTAATGACGTTCCTAGAGCCATAAGTTTTGGATAAAATGTTCTCCACCCCAGCATACTGCAAAATGGAACGAATGTTCCCCCCCGCAATCACTCCAGTTCCCTCAGAAGCCGGAAAGAGGACCACTTTAGAGGCACAATATTTAGCACTAGTTTGATAGGGAATAGTTCTATTTTGTAAATTAATTTTTATGAGTTTCTTTTTAGCCTTATCGCTAGCCTTCCGAATCGCTTCGGGAATTTCCTTGGCCTTACCAAACCCCAAACCAATGATGCCCTTTTTATCTCCCACCACGACCAAAGCCGAAAAACTAAACGTTCTACCGCCCTTGACCACCTTCGTCACTCGCTTTAAAGTAACCAAGTTATCTTCCAAATTTTCGACTTTACTAGGATCTATATAATTTCTTTCCATATTTTAAAAAACAAACCCTTTACTTCTAAGCCCATCAGCAAATTCCTTGACCGCACCATGATATTTCAGCCCATTTCGATCGAACTTCAATCTACTGACTTTCGCCTCCTTAAGTTTCTCGCTAAAAAGCTCGCTAGCCTCTTTAAAAGCAGCGATGTTATTTCTTTGCTTAATCATAACGGAACAAATGGTATGCCCCTCTCCATCATCAATCGCCTGAACGTAAATGGACCGGAGGCTCTTGAAGACGCTCACTCGAGGCTCTTCCTTGCTTCCCTTGATTTTCTTTCTAATTCTTAATTTTTTTCTTAAAATGTTTTTATCTCTAGGCATTTTCGTTAATTCCCCGCTTTGCCAACTTTTCTAACCACAAATTCACCCACGTACTTTATTCCCTTGCCCTTATAAGGTTCAACCGGCCTAAAATTCTTAATCTTAGCTGCCACCAATCCAACCAATCCCTTATCAACTCCTTGAATCGTCAAGGTATTGCCTTCAATGGCGAGCGACACTCCCTCGGGAATATCGTAAACCACTTCGTGCGAAAAGCCCAGCTGCATGTTCAGTTTCTTGCCGCTTATATTCCACCTATAGCCAACTCCGTTTATCTCCAACTTTTTGCTAAACCCCTCGTTCACTCCTTGAATGAGGTTCTGGATCATCCTAAAAGCAAGCCCCAGTTTAGCCTTTTCCTTCACGGGATGTCCTTCCCGATAAGAAAAACTAATCTCGCCCCCACTCATATTCATTGCTATTCCCTCGGGGATTTTAAAAGCATTCTCCCCCTTAGGACCTTTAGCCGTTACCAAGTTCGCAACCTGTTTTATTTCAAGGTCGCTATTAAACGATATTTTTTTCTTATCAAACCTCGACATAAAACTTATCCTCGCCTAAAAAACATGGCAGAGAACTTCCCCGCCTATTTTTCTCTCCCTAGCTTCCCTTCCGGTCATCACCCCTTTAGAGGTGCTCACGATAACCGTAGCGAAACCATTCTTCACCCTAGGTATAGCGTGACTAGCTTTATAAATCCTTCTAAAACTACTGCTATGCCGCTTGATTTCCCTTATGATACCCATTCCATTTTGATTGTACTTAAAATAAACGGTCACCAAATTTTTTTTAGGCTTGTTCGCTTTTTCCCAAGAATCAAGATACTTCTTTTCAACCAATATCCTAATGATGTTATCAAGCAAACTACTAGTCGGCATGGTGAGACTTTTTTTGCCAACCCTCTGAGCATTCATGATGCGATTAAGCCCATTGCTAACAATATTCAACGCTGCCATAATAATAAAACCATCCTTAATAAAACCACTCTTATTAAAACCACTTTTATAAACTCATCTTCCTTTAAACGAAATCATCACCAGCTGGACTTTATCACTCCCGGGATGAGACCTTCATTAGCATTCTTTCTAAAACACAAACGACACATGTTAAATTTCCTAAGAAAACCCCTTGCCCTACCACAAAGTTGACAACGATTGTATTTCCTAACTTTAAATTTAGGTTCTTTTAACGCTTTGACTTTAAGAGCTAATCTAGCCATTACTTTTTCATTTTTCCTTTCTTAAACGGTAATCCCATTTTTTCTAAAAGAGCGAGCGACTGCCGATCGTCATTCGTAGAGGTGACGAAAACAACGCTCATCCCCCTAAGCAAACGAGAATGCATGAAAGACACTTCGGGGAAGACATTAACGTCCTCTATTCCCAAAGTATAATTCCCCCTGCCATCAAAAGAATCCCTTTTAATGCCATGAAAATCCTTGATCCTAGGAATTGCCACGTGAATCAACCGAACGAGGCACTCATACATCCTGTCTCCCGACAAAGTTACTTTCGCCCCGATGGGCATTTTTTCCTTGATTTTAAACCCAGCTATAGATTTTTTCGCTTTAGTAGCCACCGACTTCTGCCCCGCTATCAAACCAAGAGCCTTCAACCCCTCGGTCAAAACTGCTTTATTGTTCTTCGCCTCTCCTAGACCCATGTTCAAAACAATCCTCTCTAAAACCGGGACCTGCATAACGGATTTAAATTTCAACTCCTCCTTGAGTTCCTTCAAAACCTTTGATTTATAAAATTCCTTACTTCCCTTGATCATTTTTTAACCTGCTTAAACACCCTTACCTTCTTCTTATCCTTGTCAACTTGATAACCAATCCGGCACCGCTTGTTAGAAGACGAATCGTAATACATGACGTTGGAAATATGAATGGACGCTTCTTGGTTTATGATGCCGCCTTTAGGGTTTTCCCTCGTTTTTTTCACCGTTTTCTTCACCACATTGACGCCTTCCACGAAAACTCGACCTTTTTTTCTATTAAAATTAAGTATCTTACCCGTCTTCCCCTTTTCCTTCCCCGATATCACCACCACCAGATCGTTCTTTTTCAGTTTGGATTTAAAGTCCCTTGCAGAATTCTCAGTCAATTTACCCATCTCCTCGTTATAAAACCTCCGGAGCCAAAGAAATGATTTTCATGAAATTTTTAAGCCGAAGCTCCCTTGCGATAGGACCAAAAACCCTAGTAGCAATGGGGTTCTTATTAGCATCTATGAGCACACTAGCATTTTCATCAAAGCAAACGGTAACGCCATTTTTTCTTTTCACTCCTCGCTTCGTGCGAACGATAACTGCTTTCACCACGCTTCCCTTTTTAACGTTAGAGCGAGGAATGGTTTTCTTGACCGAACAAACCACCACATCGCCCACTCCCGCATACCTTCTCCTCGATCCCCCCAAGACTCTAATGCACATGAGCTGCTTTGCTCCACTATTATCAGCAACATTTATTCTAGTGTTATTTTGAATCATCACTACCCTCCAAAATAGCATGCAAGTTAAACTTCTTCCTCTTGCTATAGGATTTCGATTCAATGATTTCTACGTAGTTGCCTTCCTGAGCTTGGTTTTTTTCATCGTGGACTAAATATTTTTTGGACCAATTCATCCTCTTCTTGTAGATGGGATGCATTTTAGAGCTTTTCACTTTCACCACGATGCTCTTGGCCGGCTTAGCGGACACGACCTGCCCTTTGAGTTTTCTTCTATTTGTTTCCATTTTTCTTAGCTAGAGACACCTGAGTCAAAGCCCTCGCTATTTCTTTCCTAGTTTTTTTAATCTGGCTAAAATCAGTGAGCGTAGCCATACCATTGTCCATTTTAAGTTTTAACAACTTTTTTTTCAAATCAATAATCTTCTTCTCTTCCGCTTTAATGTCCATATCACACCCTACTCCGCTCAACAAATTTAGTTTTAACTGAAAACTTGAACCCCGCTTTCCTAAGCGCTCCTTGAGCCTTCTCGCGATTAACTCCGCCAACTTCCAAAATAACTCTCCCCGGTTGAACCACAGCCGAATAATGGTCAACGTCGCCTTTGCCCTTGCCCATGCGCGTCTCCGCTGGTCTTTTCGTGATCGGCTTATGCGGAAACACTCGTATCCACAAATCACCTTCGCGTTTCAGCTCCCTGTTGACGGAAATCCTCGCCGCTTCTATTTCCCTGCTATTCAAAAAACCATGAGACAAAGCACACAAACCAAAATCCCCAAAGGATACCCTATTCCCCGACTGAGCGTTCCCCCGCACTTTACCTCTTTGGACTTTCCTCCACTTGTATTTCTTAGGCGATAACATGTAAAACTACTTCCTACTTTCCAACATAAGTTTCTGGGCTTGTTCGACCTTTAGTTCCTTCTTGCTCTTATCCCCAATGTAAAGCCAAACGGAAACCCCGATGATACCATAAGTCGTGAGAGCATCGTATTGCCCAAAATCCACCATAGCATCAAAAGTATGGAGCGGAATGGAGCCCTCGCGAAAGACCTCTCTCCTCGCCATATCGCTCCCCGCCAATCTCCCCGCCACGACGACTTTAATGCCCTTCGCCCCAGCCGCCATAGCCCGAGAAAAAGCATGCTTAACTGCCTTCTTATATGGCTTCCTCCCCACTATCATTTTGCCAATCACTTGAGAAAGAACCTTAGCGTCCAAATCTATTTTTTTAATTTCGCTTATGTTTAGATTGATGTTGGATTTATAACCAATTAACTTATGGACTTCCCTTTTAAGATTCTCAATATCCGCTCCCTTCTTGCCAATGAGCAGCCCCGGCCTACTAGTGTAAATGTAAATGGAAATAGAATTAGGAAACCGATGAATCGTGATGTTGGAAATTTCTAACTTGTTATAATTACTCGTTTTGTAAATTTTCTTTTTTATGTGATTTCTAATTTTGATGTCTTCAACTAAATTCTCCCCGTACTTCTTGTCGGAATACCACGCACTATCCCAGTTACGATTGATCTTTAGCCTTACGCTTATTGGATGAGATTTTTGACCCATTGCTTAACCTATACTAACCTATATTTAACTCTTTTGCTTTATTTTTCCCCAACATCACCGACTCTCGCTTCTTGCTTAGAAGCAGTCCCCCCGCTTTCCAAAGCCTTTTTTTCAACTCTCTTCTCACTTGCCTTTTTGGCTTCCTCCTTGGAAGGAGCTTTTCCAGAGGCATTGCCGGCCTCGCTTTTCTTATCGTTTTTTTTACCTGCCTTCTTCTCCACCAACTTATCACCCAAAACAACTTTGACGTGAGAAGTTTTCTTCTCTATTCGATTAGCCCTTCCCTTAGCCCGATAAATTATCCTTTTGAAACTAGGTCCCTTGTTAACGGAAATGTCAAGAACGAAAAGTTCATCGGGATTAAAATTGGGGTTTTGAACTAAAAAATTACTCTCAGCTGATTTCAAAAGTTTAAAAAGTTCCCTAGCCGATTCGTTGGGCAGAAAACCTAGCTGGGCTTTGACTTGCTTGATTTGCTTGCCAATGCATTCTTTGCCCACTCTAGCTATTTTCCTCCTAGAGATTCGCAAATATTTTTTAGAAGAAGTCGCTTCCATCGTTACTTTATTTTTTTATCGCCCCCATGAGACCTAAAGAGCCTAGTGGGAGAAAATTCACCCAACTTATGCCCGACCAAATTATCGTTTATTTTAACCGGAATGAATTTATTCCCATTATGAACCTGAATAGTCTTCCCCACCATTTCTGGCAAAATCACAGAAGCGCGAGAGTAAGTTTTTATCACCGTCGCCTGATCGCCTTCTTTTAAACTTTTAATCTTCTTATACAACTTACTTTGAACAAAAGGACCTTTCTTTAACGATCTAGGCATGAGTTACTTTTTCCTCCTTCTAACGATGAGCTTGTTGCTGTATTTCTTGGATTTCCTCGTCCTAAAACCCTTGGCAATGATGCCGGTAGGCGAACAGGGATGCCGGCCACCGGATGTTTTCCCTTCTCCCCCACCCATGGGATGATCGACTGGATTCATAACCACTCCCCTTACTTTCGGTCTTCTTCCCTGCCAGCGAGAAACTCCCGCCTTGCCTCTTTTGATGTTTTTAAATTCTTTATTGCTCAAAACTCCAATGGTAGCCAAACAACTCGCGAGTATCTTCCTAGTCTCTCCCGATGGCAGCACCACGCTAGCATACTTCCCATCGATTCCCAAAAGCCTAGCAAAGCCACCTGCACTCCTAACGATCTGCCCGCCCTTTCCCGGATGAAGTTCAATGTTATGAATGAAAGAACCAACGTTGATCTTGTTTAAGGGCAGGGTATTGCCCTCCTCTGACTTAGCCTCTTCTCCTGAATTGATTTCAAATCCCTTTTTCATGTTTTCAGTAGCCAAAACATAACGCTTATCCCCATCGGAGTAGCAAACCAAAGCAATGAAAACATTGCGATTAGGATCGTACTCTATGGTCTTCACCACTCCCCTCATACTAGGCTTCGTTAGTTTAAAATCAATGATCCTATAGCGTCGCTTGTGCCCAGCCCCGCGTCGGCGAACGCTTATCCGGCCTTGGTTATCCCTAGAAGAGATTTTCTTCTTGCCTTTGGTGAGTTTCTTCAAAGGTCCATCCGAGGACAAGTCAAAGTTCCTAACGTAAACTTTCCCCCTCCTTCCCGGAGTTACTGGTTTAGCTATTTTGATCACACTCATTTTTCTAACCTTGTTTAAGCCTCCAACTCCGTTATTTTCAAACCTTTTTTAAGAGTAACGTAAGCTTTTTTATACCCCGATATGACTCCAATCCTCCTACTTCTCCCCGATTGCTCTTTTATTTTGGGCTTGGCATTGACAATGTTCACTCGTTCAATTTGGACGGAAAAATATTTCTCCAAAACTTTTCGAACCGATATCTTATTAGCATCCTTCGCCACCTTAAAGACATAAGTCCCCCCCTGCTTCAGCAAAGTGGTCTTCTCAGTCGTGAGCGGCTTTATAATAACGTCGCTAAAATCCTTTACCATTTCCCTTCAACTCCCTCTAAACGCTTACTTGCTTCTCGCTTGCTTGCTTCTCGCCTATTTGCTCTTCGCCTACTTGCTTTTCGCTTGCTTGCTTTTTTAAAACCCTACTATCTAATTTCTCAATAGAGCTTTTAGTGAAAAAAATCTCCTTGCTATTGTAAAGACTATTCAACTCCAACGATTCCACGTTAACCACCATGAGCCACGGCAAATTACGAGCCGATCTTCGCAAGAAAACGCTGTTCTTATGTTCGCAATCAATGACCAATAAAATCCTTTTTTTTAAAGAGATTCTGGAAAAAATTTCGCTGATCTTTTTAGTCTTATACTCCTTAACCTCCAAGTCATCCAACACCCTAATCTTGCCCTTAGCGAACAAATAACCAAACAGCGACCTAAAAGCCTTTTTCTTGACCTTGCTATTCAACTGATAACGATAACTTCTTTTCTGAGGACCAAAAGTCACTCCTCCCCCTATCCACAAAGGCGACTTGCTGCTCCCTGCCCTCGCATTACCAGTTCCCTTTTGTCGCCAAGGCTTTTTAGTCGTTCCCCTAACTTCACCTCTCGTCTTGGTGCTGCTGTTCCCCTGCCTTTTGTTAGCCAGTTCGTTCTTGATCGCTGCATGAACGAGATGAGCATTAAATTTCTCGTGAAGCAACTCCTCTGGTAGGGAAACGTCTTGAGTTTCACCCCCCTCATGAGCCGCTACGGTCTTGACCACCATGACCTATGCCTTATCTCCTTTCGTGATGTAAACGTAATTGCTCTTGAACCCCGGGATACCACCCTTCACTAAGAGTAGCTTATTCTCAAGATCCACTTTGATCACTTGCAAATTTTTAACCATCACTTTTCCACCACCCATCCTTCCGGGCATTTTCTTACCCTTAAACACTCGCGCTGGATCAGAGCAGTTGCCAATAGAACCCGGCATCCGATGAAACCCCGAACCATGAGTCTTAGGACCACCGCGCATGTTCCATCGCTTAACCACGCCCTGAAATCCCTTGCCCAAAGAAGTCCCCTTAACGTTAACAAATTTAAAATTTTCAATTTCCTTTAGGCTCAAGACCGACCCGACGCTAAATTCCTTTTCACCTTCTTCAAAGCGAAATTCCTTAACTTTTTTAGGGGGCTTGTTTTTAGTTTTCTTATATTGCCCCAAAACTGCCTTCCGCTTTTCCTTCTTATCCTGCCCATAACCCACCTGCACTGCCGAATAGCCGTCGCTTGCTTTCGTCTTCACTCCCAAAACCAAGTTGTCCTCTATCCTTATGACGGAAACTCCCAAGACCGAGCCATTCTCATCAAAAGCACTCGTCATACCAACTTTACTACCAACAAAACCAACCATAACTACCAACCAACCTTCACTGTTCTATTTTAATATCTACTCCCTCCGGCAACTCTAGGGCCATGAGCAAACTCATAGTCTCGTGCGACGTATCGTAAATATCAACCAACCTTTTATAGCACCTAATTTCATACTGATTGCGAGCAGTAATGTTAACATGAGGCGACTTCAAAACGGTGTATTTTTTTATCTTAGTGGGCAGCAAAATGGGTCCGGAGACTTTCGCTTTACTCTTCTTCGTCGAATCAATGATCAGTTTCGTGGAATAATCAATGACTTGATTATCAAAGGCTTTTAATTTTATCCTAACTCTCTGTCCCATAACAAAAACTATCTCGTCGTCATTCGATCACTTCCGTGACCACGCCAGCCCCTACTGTTTTTCCCCCTTCTCGAATAGCGAAGTTACTCCCCGCATCCATAGCAATGGTATTGATGATCTCCACTTGAAGATTAGCATTATCTCCCGGCATCACCATCTCCACTGATTTATCGAGGTCGATGTTCCCAGTGATGTCCGTAGTCCTAAAGTAAAACTGCGGCTTGTAACCTTTGAAGAAAGGCTTGTGCCGACCCCCCTCTTCTTTGGTTAAAACATAAACTTCCGCCTTAAATTTCTTATGCGGAGTGATCGAACCCGGAGTGCATATCACTTGCCCCCTTTGGACTTGGTCTCGCTCGATTCCTCGCAGCAAAAGCCCCACGTTATCTCCCGCTTGGGCGTCATCTAATTCCTTCCTAAACATCTCCACTCCAGTAACCGTCGTCTCTATAGTGTCTTTTATTCCCACGATGTTAACTTTATCGCCCACGGAAACTTTCCCTGTTTCAATCCTCCCCGTGACAACAGTTCCCCTCCCTTGGATGGTGAAAACGTCTTCAATGGGAAGCAGCAATGCTTTATCAACATCCCTTTTAGGAGATGGAACGTGATTATCGATCGCCTCCAGCAATTCAACGACCGGTTTGACGTTGTCGCTATCCAATTTCCCCGCTTCAATGTCTTCTAAGGCCTTCAAAGCCGAACCCTTGACGATGGGAACGTCGTCGCCGGGAAAATCATATTTAGTGAGTAGTTCCCTAACTTCAATTTCCACTAACTCCAAAAGCTCGGGATCATCGACTTGATCCACTTTGTTCAAAAAGACCACGATGTAAGGAACATTCACTTGCTTAGACAACAAAATGTGCTCTCTCGTCTGCGCCATCGGCCCATCAGTAGCCGCTATGACCAAAATAGCCCCATCCATTTGCGCCGCTCCAGTAATCATGTTCTTGATGTAGTCAGCATGCCCCGGGCAGTCAACATGAGCGTAGTGCCTTTTATCGGTCTCATATTCCACATGACTCGTGTTAATGGTTATTCCTCGCTCTTTTTCCTCTGGTGCATTGTCAATGTCAGCGTATTTTTTAGCTTCCGCAAAACCTTTTTTAGCCGAATAACTAGTGATCGCTGCCGTCAAAGTCGTCTTGCCATGATCGACGTGACCAATCGTTCCAACGTTAATGTGTTCTTTATCTCTTACAAATTTTTCTTTTGCCATCTTATTGTTTCTCCTAATATTATCTCTATTCTAATTTAATTCTAATTTAATTCTAGTTTAAGCCCCTTTGGCTTTTTTAATAATGCCATCGCTGATGTTTTTAGGGACTTCTTCGTAATTATGAAATTCCATGCTGTAAGTCGCTCTACCTTGAGTCTTGGAACGCAAATCAGTGGAATAGCCAAACATTTGAGCAAGCGGAACTTGAGCGTTAATGATTTTTAAATTCATCCTGTCCGTCATCCCCAAAACCTTGCCTCGCCTAGAATTGAGGTCCCCTATGACGTCTCCCATGTTCTCCTCGGGGCATTCCACTTCCACTGAAAAAATCGGCTCTAAAATGTAGGGCGTAGCCTCTCCGCAGCCCTTTTTAAAGCACATGGAGCCGGCTATTTTAAAAGCCATTTCACTCGAATCAACGTCGTGAAAAGACCCATCCACTAGCTTTACTTTCAAATCGCTCACCGGATAGCCCGCCAAGATTCCGTTTTTCATCGCTTCTTCGATCCCAGCCTTGACCGGATTAATGTATTCCTTGGGAATGCGTCCCCCCGTGATGAGATTCTCAAAAACCAATCCCTTGCCATACTCCCCCGGGATAAAATCGCAAATCACATGCCCATATTGCCCCCGGCCACCTGTTTGCTTGATGTATTTGGATTCCACTTTGACAACTTCTCGCTTAATGGCTTCGCGGTAAGAAACTTGCGGCTTGCCCACTTTAGCTTGAACTTTAAACTCACGCAAGAGACGATCGACAATGATTTCCAAATGAAGCTCACCCATGCCAGAAATGAGAGTTTGCCCCGTCTCGCTATCGGTTTCAATTTTAAAAGTGGGATCCTCCTCCGCCAGTTTCAACAACGCCACTCCCAGCTTTTCTTGATCCGCTTTGCTATTCGGCTCAACAGCAACTTTTATCACTGGTTCGGGGAAAATCATGCTTTCTAGTTTTATCGGCTCTTTTATGTCGCATAGAGTGTCCCCTGTAACCGCTTTCACCCCGACGCAGGCAATGATGTCCCCCGCATAGGCAGTCTCTATTTGCTCTCTGTTGTTGGCATGCATTTTGAGAATTCTCCCGATACGCTCTTTTTTCTTACCATTGACGTTTAAGACGCTATCTCCCTTGCTAAGGACACCCGAATAAATGCGCATGAAACAAAGTTTCCCTACATGAGGGTCGGTCATGATTTTAAAAACTAAACCAGCAAAAGGATCATCGTCGCTAGATTTCCTAACGATCTCCTCATCCAAGCTATCCAAGCCAAACCCCTTAATCGCCGGAACGTCAATAGGAGAAGGCAAATAGTCAATAACGCTATTGAGAAGAGCATGAACTCCCTTGTTTTTAAAAGCAGTCCCGCAAGTCATAGGAAATATCTTCATCTCAATGCAAGCCTTCCTTATTGCTCTCTTTATCCGCTCAACACTTATCTCCTTCCCTTCTAAAAAGTCTTCCGCTATCTCATCGTCCACTTCAGAGAGGGACTCCAAAAGTTTATCTCGGTACACTTTGCTCTTTTCCACGAGTTCAGCCCTTATTTCCCTTTCTTCAATTTTCTCGCCCTTTTCTAAATCAATCAACTCCTTCATCTCAACCAAGTCCACCACCCCCTCAAAGGCATCCTCCGCCCCGATCGGAATGGTGAATGGGACGACGTTAGCACTGAGCCGGTCCTGCATGCTTTTGATCACGTTGTAAAAATCAGCCCCCACTCGGTCCATTTTGTTAACAAAGACCATCCTAGGAACGCTATAGCGATTGGCTTGCTTCCAGACCGTCTCCGACTGCGGCTGAACTCCCGCCACCGCACAAAAGACCCCCACTGCCGAATCGAGAACCCGGAGCGATCTCTCCACTTCCACCGTAAAATCAACGTGACCCGGAGTGTCGATGATTTGAATGTTATGACCCTTCCATTCGCAAGCCGTCGCTGCCGAAGTTATCGTTATTCCTCGCTCCCGCTCTTGTTCCATCCAGTCCATTTCCGCTGCTCCGTCATGGACCTCGCCTAGTTTATGCGTTCTTCCCGTGTAAAACAAAATTCGCTCCGTACAGGTCGTCTTGCCAGCATCAATATGAGCCATGATTCCAATGTTGCGATACTTGCTAATTTCTACTCTATTTCCCATAACAACTCCCAATTACCATTTAAAATGAGCAAATGCCTTGTTAGCCTCCGCCATTCTAAAAACATCCTCCTTCTTCTTAACCGCTCCCCCCGTGTTATTGAAAGCATCCACCATTTCCAAGCCCAACTTTTCCGCTATGCCCCCGCGATTAGTCCTAGCACGAGCATAATTCACCAGCCACCTTATCGACAAAGTTATCTTCCTGCGCTCGGGAACTTGAACGGGGATTTGGTAAGTAGCCCCCCCAATCCGCCTAGATTTAACTTCCAGCTCCGGTGAAAGGTTATCAATGACTTTATTAAAGGACGAAAGCTCGTTCCCCTTCGTTTTGTCGTTCAAAAAATCAATTGATTTATAAACTATTTTTTCAGCGATCGACTTTTTCCCATCCATCATCACTTTGTTGATGAGTTTAGCAACCGTAACGTTTTTATAGAGAAAATCGGCGTCTATAATCCGCTTTTTAGAAACTTTTCTTCTGGACATCGTTGTTAACTATGATTTATATCAGTGTGTAAAATTCTATTTCTTAGCTACTTTGGCACCATACTTGGAGCGCGCCTTTTTCCTGCCCTCCACTCCCAAAGTGTCCAAAGCCCCCCGAACAATGTGATACCTCACCCCCGGCAAATCCTTCACCCTTCCTCCCCTAACCAAAACCAAAAAATGTTCTTGTAAATTATGCCCTATTCCGGGAACATACGCCGTTATCTCCACGCCATTGGTAAGTTTGACCCGAGCAACTTTCCTCAGCGCCGAATTCGGCTTTTTAGGAGTAACCGTCATGACCCTCGTACAGACTCCGCGTTTCTGCGGACATCCCTTGAGGGCGCGCGACTTGGTCTGTTTTCTGACTTTCTTCCTAGGATTTCTAATTAACTGCTGTAACGTCGGCATAACTTTTATGGAACTACATTGTACCATAAATGAAAAAATTAGTCAATAAAAAGTTTCAACAAATTACCAAACTCCCCCGAACCAAACTCCCCCCACTAACCCAATCTCCCACCAGCCAATCCAAAACCCTGCCCCAAACCCTGCCCGATTTCCTAATCCTACTGCCTTGTTTGAAAATATCCCCCCATTCATCAAAATCTCCAGCATTTAAAAACCCCCAAGAAACCCCCACCAGACAATCCCTAAAATTTAAAAATTTCAGAAAATTAAACAAAAATTAAACAGAAAATTTAACGAGCAGCTCCTTCCCAGTCATGCAAGTCATCCAAGACCAATTCCTTTGACTTCTCAGCTTCAACTTTTTTAAAAAACGAAATGACTTTTTCCAAGGGCAAATTCTTCACTTCCGTCCCGTTTAAAAGCCGCAGGCTAACGACTTCCCTCTCCTTCTCTTCCCTCCCCAAGATAAGCAAGCAAGGAATTTTCTGCTTTTGCCCTTCTCTGATTTTCTTGCCTAAAGATTCGTTTTTCAAGTTCGCTTTGGCTCTGATTTTATGTTGACGACATTTTTCAAGCACTTCGAGGGCATATTCATGAACTTGATCGCTTATCGAGAGGATTTCGATCTGCTGGGGTGCTAACCAAAATGGCAGCTTGCCGCTATATTTCTCTAGGAGCAGGGCAATGGTTCGCTCATAGCAACCCAATGAACCGCGATGAATGACCACCGGTTGCTTGTCTTGGTCGTCTCTATCGCTGTATTTCATGGCGAATTTTTTAGGAAGGGCGAAATCTATCTGCACCGTCATGATGGTATCTTCTTTGCCATGAACGTTTTTCATTTGAACGTCCAGTTTAGGACCATAAAAAGCCGCTTCGCCCACCGCTTCGACGTACTTCAGGGAAAGGTCAGCCAAAATGTCCTCCATTTGTTTTTCCGTTTTATCCCAAGCAACCGGGTCGTTAACGTACTTGTCGGGATTTTCTGCGTCCCACTTCGACAGCCTAAAGTAATAATCATCTAACCCCAAAGTCTCTAAATAATAATTCACCAACTCCAAACACCCCTTAAACTCCTCCGCCACTTGGCTAGGCTCGCATATGATGTGCCCATCTGCTAAAGTGAACTGCCGCACTCTTATGAGACCATGCATTTCGCCCGAAGATTCGTTCCTAAACAAAACGCTATTTTCAGCGTAACGGATAGGCAACTCCCGATAACTCCTCTTTTTAGCATTGTAAAGGGAAAAATGAAAGGGACAAGTCATCGGCCTAAGCGCCAGGACATCGCTATTCGTTTCAATGACGAACATGTTTTCCTTGTAATGCTCCCAATGACCAGAAATTTTATACAAATCGCTTTTCGCCAGATAAGGAGTAGTGGTGAACTCATAGCCTCTTTTCGTCTCCTCCTCTTCCACCCAATTCTCCAAGAGGCGTTTCAAAAGACTTCCCTTAGGAGTGAGCAAGGGCAGCCCTTGCCCTACGCTTTCATTAGAGATGAAGAAACCCAACTCTCGCCCGAGCTTATTGTGATCGCTCGCTTTGAGTTCCTCCAAGCGAGTCAAATGCTTTTTCAACTCTTTTGAACTAGGAAAACTAGTCCCGTACACTCGGGTGAGCATTTTATTGTCCGATTTCCCTCGCCAGTAAGCTCCGGTCAGTTTCTGCAGTTTAAAAGCCTTTATCATGCCAATGTGCGGGATGTGCGGTCCCCGGCAAAGGTCCACAAAGTCGCCCATTTGATAACAACTTATCTCTTCGTCTTCGCTTAAGCCTTTGATGATTTCGATTTTATAGGGATTATCTTTAAAAAGTTCCAGCGCTGCCAGTTTAGAAACTTCACTTCGCTCGTTGACATACCTCTTGGCAATGAGTTTCTTCATCTCTGTTTCTATTTTAGCAAAATCTTCTTCCTTCAAGGGCAGGTCGTCCACATCGTAGTAAAACCCCCCCTCAATGACCGGCCCTATGGTGAGTTTTGCTTGCGGGAACAAGTTCTTGACGGCATAGGCCATCACATGAGCAGTGGTGTGACGATAGACTTCCAACCCCTCTGGAGAATCAACGCCCAAAAATTCTAACTCGCAGTCCCCGGCAATCACGTCAGTCAAATCAACTAAATCGCCATTCTTCTTAGCCACCAAAAATGGACCAGAGTTCTTGAATATTTTTAAAATTTCTTGCGGAGTTATCTTTTCTACCCCCAAAGAAGTCTCTTCCCCGTCTTTTAGCAAAATGATACTTTTATCTTCAGCAACGAAAAAAGTCACTTGGCGTGAAAACGGACCAACTATTTTTACCTTGATTTCTTTTGCGTAAATTTTTTTCACTCTTTCAAAACCTCCCTCAGCCTCCCTCAGCCTCTCTCCAGTTCCCTATCAGTCTTTCTTGCTGACTAGATTATAGTTCTCTCCGGACCGCACCCTTGTCCGCACTCTCAATCAAATGAGCATAAACTCGAAGAGCCTGCGACACTTTCCTTTTGCGAGCAATCGGCTTATAAGCCAACTCCCCAAGGGCTAGCATTTTCTCTTTCCTCCTAGCCATTTCCTCTGCTGGGATGAGCAAATTAATCGCCCTTTTATCGATGTCGATTTCAATCAAATCATCGTTCTCGATCAAAGCAATGTCCCCCCCACTAGCCGCTTCCGGTGATATATGCCCAATTGACAGACCAGAAGTGCCTCCGGAAAACCTCCCATCCGTGATGAGAGCACATTTAGTCCCCAACCCCTTTGATTTTAAATAACTAGTAGGATAAAGCATCTCCTGCATGCCCGGTCCTCCCTTAGGCCCTTCATAGCGAATGACCACCACATCTCCCGATAGCACTTTGTTGCCTAAAATAGCGTTAACCGCCTGCTCTTGACTCGCGAAAACTTTAGCCGGACCTTTGAAATGCCAACAACTCTTATCCACTCCAGCGGTTTTCAAAATGCAGCCATTTTGAGCAATGTTGCCATAGAGCACCACCAAACCCCCATCAAGATGATAAGCGTTTTCCAGACTCCTAATGCATCCACCAGCCCTATCTAAGTCCAAAGATTCCCATTTCTTAGCTTGACTAAAAGCCTTTTGCGTAGGAATTCCTCCCGGAGCAGCCTCATATAGCTCATAAGCCCTGCGATTTCCCTCCCTGAGCACATCCCATTCGAAAATCAATTCCCCCATCTTTTTCTGACTAATCGTGTGAACTTCTTTGTTAATCAAACCAGCCTTTTCCAACTCCCTTAAAATAGCAATCACGCCCCCAGCTCGGTGAACGTCTTCTACATGGTAATGAGCAACGGAAGGAGCAACCTTGCACAAGGTAGGCGTCTTTTTCGACAGGCGATCAATGTCTTTCATGGTGAAATCAACTTTTGCCTCATGGGCTGCCGCTAACAAATGAAGCACCGTATTCGTCGATCCCCCCATAGCAATGTCTAGGGTCATAGCGTTTTCAAAGGCAGAGAAATTAGCAATGCTCCTAGGCAAAACCGTTTCGTCTTCCTTTAAGTAATAGCTTTTAACCAACTCAACGATGACCTCGCCCGCTTTCAAAAAAAGCTTTTTTCGCTTTTCATGAGTAGCCAAAGTAGTCCCATTCCCCGGAAAAGCTAGTCCCAGAGCCTCGGTTAAGCAGTTCATGGAGTTAGCGGTAAACATGCCCGAACAAGAACCGCAAGTAGGACAAGCCGAGCGCTCATAAGCGTCCACTTCCCGATCGCTTTTGTTAGGGTCAGCCGCCGTGACCATTGCGTCCACTAGGTCCACGCTCACCCATTCGCCTTTCACTTTTACCTTTCCTGCCTCCATAGGTCCGCCAGAGACGAAAACCGTCGGAACATTGAGGCGTAGGCTAGCCATTAGCATCCCCGGGGTTATCTTGTCGCAGTTAGAAATGCAGACTAGACCATCAGCAGCATGAGCATTGACCATATATTCAATGGAGTCAGCGATGATTTCCCTAGAGGGCAAACTATAGAGCATTCCCCCATGTCCCATAGCAATGCCGTCGTCCACCGCTATGGTGTTGAACTCTTTAGCAATGCCGCCACTTTTCTCGATTTGACGACAAACGAGCTGGCCTAAATCTTTCAAATGAACATGCCCGGGAACGAACTGAGTGAAGGAATTAGCCACCGCTATGATTGGCTTGCCAAAGTCTTCATCGCGCACTCCAGTAGCCCGCCACAGGGCCCTAGCTCCAGCCATGTTGCGTCCATGAGTGGTTATCTTTGATTTGAATGGAATCATATTTTCTCTAAAATTAAATTTATATTTAAACTTATTTAATATTAAATTAAATTATAAAAGCAATTTGCAAAACAACTCCTACAAGTTTACCCTAAATTACCTTTGGCAAAGTAAACTAAATGATGAATGAAGCAAAAAAAACTTCCCGAGGCAAAAACGATAAAAATTCGCTAAATTTATAAAAAAAATAATACAATTGTAGGCATGTGGTATTTACCTCTCATAGAAAAAAACTTAATCCCCGATTTTCTCTTAAAAAAAATCATCAAATTCCTTAATTATAAGAAATTACAATCGCTCCGCGCTAACCCAGTCCAAGAGAATGACCACCACCAAAAGCAAATACTCGATCTCAGGAAAAGTTCTCTAGCCGTAGAAACCAAAAAAGTCAACGAACAACATTACGAAGTCCCCTATGAGTTCTTCACTTACGCCCTAGGCCCTCATTTGAAATACAGCAGTGCTTACTGGGAAAATCAGCCCCTATCAGCCGAAGGACTAAGGCAAGCAGAGGAAAAAATGCTAAAACTCTACCTAGAAAGGGGAGAGTTCCAAGCGGGACAAAAGGTGCTGGAGTTAGGCTGTGGCTGGGGCTCGCTCACTTTGTTTTTAGCAAAACATTTTCCCAAGATCAAGCTAACCGCTTTAACCAATTCCAAAGTCCAAAAGGAATTCATTGAAAAAAAAGCCCGCAGCTTGGGGATTAAAAACATTAAAATCATAAAAGAGGACATCAACCGCTTCAAGCTAAAAGGTAGTTTCGATCGCATCATTTCCATCGAGATGTTCGAACATTTAAGAAACTACGAAAATCTCTTTAAAAAGTTAAACACTTGGCTAAAAGACCAGGGCAAGTTATTCGTGCACGTTTTTTGTCATAGAAAATACGCTTATCCCTTTGAAGTGAAAGATAACTTTGACTGGATAAGCAAATATTTTTTTAGTGGGGGAATGATGCCCTCCAAGGACCTTTTCCTCTACTTTGCCAGCCCCCTAAAACTAGAAAAAATGTGGCTGATAAACGGCAACCATTACGCTAAGACTGGCTTAGCTTGGCTTGCTAACGTTGATCGGAACCAAGAAGGCATATTGAAACTTTTTGAAAAACATTATAAAAACGATGCCGTGAAAAACTTTCACTTTTGGAGATTGTTTTTCCTAGCCGTTCATGGGCTGTTTTCCTACGACAATGGCAACGAATGGATGGTGGCGCATTACTTATTCAAAAAATGATGAAAACAACGACTAGCAAGATAGCAACTTTCCTCACTATTTTTTTCATCGTTAATTTTATACATTTAGCAGGAGAAAACGAAAAAATGACCCCTAGAGAAAAAAAAATAGTAACTTTTTTCGATCAGTTATCTTTTAGCAATTTAGATTTGGTCGATAAATTTTACGCCAAAGACGCTCTCTTCATAGACCCCTTGGGCAAACATGAAGGCGTGGAAAGCATCAAAGGATATTACAGCAACCTTTACAAAAACGTGGATGAAATTAGCTTTGAATACGATAAGCAAATCGTTGATGGCAACACTTACGTTCTTCCTTGGCGAATGAAACTAAAAACCGCCAGCCTCAATGGAGGGGAAGAAATCAACGTCTCGGGCATTTCAACGCTCGTTTTCGCTAAAAATGGCAAAGTGAGTTATCATCGCGATTATTTCGATGTCGGGGAGTTTGTTTATGAGCAAATTCCCGTTTTAAGAAGCATCATTTCCTATATAAAAAAGAGGCTCAAAGGAAAGTGAAAACCAGCCCCGAAAGATTAGAACATGAACTTTTTTAAAGCGAGGAAAAATAATTATGAATAAAAGTTGTGCTAGTTGTCTCATGCCACTCAAAAAAGACCCCGGTAAAAGAGAAAGCGACAAATATTGCAGTTATTGCTTCCAAGATGGTAAATTCACGTACGAGGGGGATGATGTGAAGGAATTTAAGAAACTTTCCTACGAAGGAATGCGTAAAAGCGGAATGAACATCATTTCAGCGAAAATCTTCACTTACATGATCGGCTTTGCTCCCCGCTGGCGAGAGAAAAAACAAACCTAACCCTTTCACCCCCGAATCAACTCCCAAGTTCACCCCCATGTCCTGTCGGGTAGCTCTTGGCTTCCGTCGGGGCTGTTAATTTTTTTAAGTTAGTTTTTTTAAGTTAGTTTTTTTAAAAACTATTGAATGAAGTTTTTCTTCTTCAGTTTGATTTTTATTTGATGGAAGTATTTGTCGAGTTCTTTTTTCTGCTGAAAAGTCAAGTCTAGTTTTTCGTTCCATTTTTTCAATAGAAGAAAGATCTCTCTTTTTCGCTCTACTTTTTGTTGCTTGCTCCCTTTGAATTGACGATTGTATTCCCAGATGTCTTTTAATTCAGCCGGATTGAAATCTTTAGCAACTTTAAAACCCTCCTCATCTCCCCAGTCAGCCAAACGATTCAAAGAATTAAGTATTTTTTTCTTAGCTAGATAGTTCTCTTCCGTGGATTTCTTATGATTTTTAGCACTCTCCCTTAAGTTTTTATAAAACAAACCAACGTTCTTACGGAAGTCATTTTCTAAATCAGGCGATTTGCTCTTGTGAACACGCTCTAGCTTCTCCCATTCCTCTATCAACCCTTTCACTTCTTCAACTTTCTTGTAGTCAAAATTTTTTGCTTGATTGTACTCAGTGATTTTCTCCAGCCAACTTTTTTTCTTGGTCAAAACCTCGTCCAACTCTTGCTCCAGCATGGCGAACCACTTAGCGTTTTTGCTTCTAAAGTTAGTTTCGTCATGGGCTAAGGTTTTTTTGAAATAGGAGTAGTCCTTCTGAGGTAATAAATTCACACTCAGTAATTTTTTATAGCGGTGAAATAAGATCCAACTTTTTTTAAATTGCGGAAAATCAGGACGTTCCCCAGTCGCCAGCGAACTAATTTCCATTTGCCTTTTTTTAACCAGAGCAATCCTCTTCTCCAGCGGGCTTCCTTGCTTTTCAAACTGCTCTTCCAGCAAAGCAAAATACTTTTCATCGATCGCCAAATTTTCTTCAAAAGGGAAGCCAGCAGCCAGTTTAGCCCAATTCCTCCTACCTTGCTTCATGAAATTCAATTTATCCGACCAAGCAGAAATTTTCTCCATTTGCTTTTGAAATTTATCCAGCCACTTTTTTTTTTCAATCAAGTTATTTTTCCCTATTTCAGCAGCATGAAGTTTCTCGCTTTTCTTTTGCTTGAAGAAAAAATTTAACTTTTGCCTAAACTCTAAATTGAGCTCCCGTTCATTGAAAGGCAGGTAAATGAAAATGGATTTCCATTCTTCTAATATTTTCTCCACTTGAAGCGTAGTCTTTTTATCGACTTTTTTAACTTGAATAATTTTCTCTAACTCTGCAATCAAATCCTCTTTTCGCTTTATTTTGTCTTTCTGTAGTTTTTTAAAATCTTCTTGATGATCTTTGGTGATTTTTTGGCATTCTTTTTTCAAGACCAAATAGCGATGATTAACTTCTTTGAAATAAAAACTATTAAAAACCGGCAAGTTATTCCATTTACGAGTGATTTGAAAAAGGACCTTGAGAACTTTTTCCTTGTCTTCTAAATGAAGGACTTCCTCCAAAACTCGACATAAAGCTTCTTTTTTATCCAAATGACTTTGAATGGTGCGAAATTCCTGCTCTTCCAACTCTTTTTTGATCTCTAAAAGCAACTTTTTATGCTTCTCAAGCATTTTAGCAAAGTCCTCTTGCTCAAGAAATTTGGAATTCAACAGTTTTTCCCAGTGAACTATTTTCTTGTTCAACATTGAACGCTCCAAATCCTCCCTACCCAAATCCAACTCCTCGAAATATTGCTCCAAGTCCATTAATTGAGCCAAGGTTTTACTCTCTTCACTTTTTCGCTCCAATGCCTTAAACCGAGCCGACAATGCTTCGTAATCGCCCTCCACCTCCATCAACAAGGCCTGCAGAGCAGGTTCGTCCATTTTTTTAAAAGAGGAAATCCCCTCTCGCAAGGTTTCCATTCCCGGTTTAAAGTCCAAGAAATTATGCTCGCTCATTTCATCTTTTAAGCCATTGATTTCGCCCTTAAGCACCCGCAGGGCATCCTCCTGCTTTTTTAAAGCCTCTAAAAGAGCCCTTTTTTTCTGCTCCTGAGCTTTCCGTGCCAACATCAAAGCAGATAAATCCTTTTTTAACGAGTCTAGGGCTGTTTTCACTTCCTCTTCGTCTTTTATTTTTAAGGGGAGAGCCGAGTAATGCTCCTCTAAGGAATTCATTTCTTTCTCCAACTCTTCAATGCCACCAGCACCAGCAGCACCAGCAGCACCCAAGTCATTTATTTTCCCTTTCCAGTCTTTTAAGCCCTGCAGAACTCCCTGCAGATTCAACTTATATTGTTGATCTTCTTGAACCGTCAAATATAACTTTTGATATTCTTCTACTTCCGCCAATATTCCTTCGCTAAAAGGCTCTCCCCGACCGTTAAAAACGTAGCTTCGTTTGAGTTCTTCGGTTAATTTTTGCGGACTAAGCGTGTGCTCCGTGATGAAGCGCTGCTGGGATAAGTTGGTTATTCTTCTTTTAACCGAGGCAATGATTTCTTCCTCCATTTTCTTCAAGGTTTTAACTTTATAATTTTGAAACAAAGTTTCGTTCGCTTTTAAAGCGTTAAAAATTTCTATAGAATACTTTTCCCGCAGCCTCTCCCATTCCCCGCTTTCTAAAAAAGCCAGCAAAACTTCCGCCCCAGCCAACCTACTCAGGATTAGCTTAGTGATGTCTTTGTCTTTCAAATCTAGTTTTCTCATCACTTTAAGGAGTCCCTCTTCAGTGTTTATCTTTTCCAGCAACTTTCTTTTCTTATTGAAATCTTTTACTAAAAAAAATAATTCCACGAACTTATCTTCCGGTTCAAGGAAATCCAAATAAGCCTCGTTTTTTAACTTGCCCTCCACATAACGATTAGTCACCAAATCCATTAAATGCTCCCTGAGATCTCTTTTCGCCATTTCAGCGGAGAGTTTTTCCATTATTTCCACCGCTTGCTCTTCGGAGAGGATTTTCTTCAAAGCCAGTTTTCTTATTTTTGGATTTTTTTCGCTGTTTAGTATTTTGATCATCGTTTTGGTTAAATCTTTATGCGGCGATAAATTTTCAATGAATTTTTTCCTTACCTCTTCTCGACCACTTTTCCAAGCAGGATTAAGATAGTCTTTTAAACCCATTAGATAAAAAATTAGATTAGCTTTTTTTTTTCAACCGCTTTTTAAAATAACTAGTGGTGAAAGTACTAAAACGATCCTCTTCGCGATAAATGAAATGAGCAGGAATGTTTTTTTCCTTGGCGAACTGCTTGCCTTCCTCTTCGCCCATGACCAAAATCGCCGTCGCTAAAGCATCAGCCTCTTCGCAGTTTTCTGCTAAAACGCTAATGGAAGCCAACTTATGAGAAATTGGATAACCGGTTACGGGATCAATGATGTGAGAATACCTTTTCCCGTCTTTTTCGAAATAACTAAGGTAATCACCCGATGTAGCCATGGAGAGATCGTCTAAACTAACGACTAAAGAGCCCGTCTGAGAATCAAAGTCCGGCGAGACGATGAAGATAGCCCATGCCTTGCCCCTTTGATTTCGACCCCTTGCCCGCACCTCTCCGCCTATCTCAACCAAGTAATCGTCAATCGCCTCTCGCTCCAATGCCTCGCCCACCAAATCCACTGCCTTGCCCTTAGCGATAGCCGACAAATCAATCTGCATCTCCGCTGCCAAATAGAGCTTGTCGTTTTCAACTTTTATTTTTTTATAGTTCACTAGCTTTTTAGAGCGAGCAATGTCTGCCTCATCGGGAACAACTTCCCGCCTATTCCTCCCAAACCCCCATAAGTCAACTAAGGGCGAAATGGATGGATCGAATTTCCCTTCCGTGAAGTCGCTAAACTTTAAAGCAGCGATGATCCCCTCGCGAAATTCCCGAGAAATGAGAATCCCTTCTTCTCTATTCAAACTCCCATTGACGAAAGAAATTTCCGACTCCTCATCGTAAGTAGAAAAAACCCCATTAAAATCTCGCAGGAGGCGATCTATTTCAACTTTAAGCCCGTCAAGGTAGCTTGGTTGCTTTTTTTCATCACTATTTAAAACGAATTTAATAACATAAGTCGTTCCCATCGTACCACCTCGAAATTCCACCAATTCACTACGATTAGAACCAGAAGAACAAGAAAAAAAGAAGAACGTTAACGTTATTATTAGATAATATTTAAACCTATAGTTATATTCCAAAATCGTCAAAAGCAATATTTTCTTCTTCCACTCCCAAATTAATGAGTAGATCGGTAACTGCTTGGTTCATCATAGGCGGACCGCAAATGTAATATTCGCAGTTTTCGGGGGCAGGGTGGTCTTTTAAATAGTTTTCATACAAAACATTGTGAATAAAGCCAACATAACCTTGCCAATTATCTTGCGGAACGGGTTCCGAGAGAGCAACATGCCACTTGAAGTTTTCGTTTTGCTGGGCCAAGCCATCGAAATCCTCTTGATAAAAAATTTCCCTTTTGCTCCTAGCGCCATACCAAAAAGATATTTTTCTGTCGCTTTTAATCCTCTTGAGCTGATCGAAAATATGGGAACGCATAGGCGCCATCCCAGCCCCCCCACCGATGAAAACCATTTCCTTATCGCTGTCTTTAGCAAAAAATTCACCATAAGGACCAGAAATAATCACTTTATCGCCCGGCTTCAAATTAAAAATATAAGACGACATGATCCCCGGAGGAAAACTAGTGTTGGGCGGAGGCGTCACGATCCTAACGTTCAACATGATGAGACCCTTCTCTTCCGGATAGTTCGCCATGGAATAGGCACGAAAAACATTATCAGTGACGTTGGACTTGTACTGCCATAAGTTCGCCTCATCCCAAGCGTCTTTATATTCATTCTCCACCACGAAATCCTTAAAATCCAACTCATGCGGAGGACACTCTATCTGGATGAAGCCTCCTGCCCTAAAATCAACGTTTTCTCCTTCGGGAAGTTCCAAGATCAATTCTTTGATAAAAGTAGCAACATTAGCATTAGACCTCACCACGCATTCCCATTTTTTAACTGAAAAAACTTCCGCCGGCACTTCAATTTTTAAATCTTTTTTCACTTTTACTTGACAAGAGAGCCGACATCCTTCTTTGATTTCTTTCTTGCTCAAAAGCCCCTCTTCAGTGGGAAGAACATCTCCCCCGCCTTCTTTCACCACCACTTTGCATTGAGCACAAGTGCCCCCACCCCCACAGGCAGAAGAGACAAAAATCTCGTTGTCCGCCAAAGTGGTCAGTAAGTTAGAGCCTCCATTGGTCTTGATCGCTTTAGAAGTATCTTCGTTAACCGTTATGCTAACTTCGCCGAGCTGAACTAACTTACTCCTTGCTAAAAGAATAACCGTGACTAGAATCCCCACGATGAAAGTGAAAACAAAAATTCCCGAACCGATGTAAACGATATCTCCCATTCTATTTATCCTTAATCAATATCCCATTATAAATTAATCCCACCGAACGACATGAAACCAAAAGCCATTAACCCCGTAATGATGAAAGTGATCCCGAGCCCCTTTAAGGGAGCCGGTATCTTGTTATACCTGAGCCTCTGCCTGATCCCAGCGAGAGCCACCACCGCCAAAGCCCAGCCAGTCCCCGAGCCAAAACCATAAACAACGCTCTCGGCAAGATTGTAGTCCCTTTCAACCATGAACAAAGAAGCCCCCAATATAGCACAATTAACCGTGATCAAAGGCAAAAATATACCCAACGAACCATACAAGGCAGGCACAAACTTATCCAAAAACATCTCTAAAATCTGGACCATAGCCGCAATGACCCCAATGTAAGTGATGTAGCCCAAGAAAGATAAGTCTAGGGTCGCTAAAGCTTCAACCCCAGTCCAGGCGAGTGCTCCTTCTTTTAAAAAATAAGCCCTAGCTAAGTTATTCACCGGGACAGTGATCGTCAAAACCACGATGACCGCAATCCCCAGTCCCATAGAAGTCGCCACTCGCTTAGAACACGCTAAAAAAGTACACATGCCCAAGAAAAAAGCCAGTGCCATGTTCTCAACGAAAACTGCCTTAACAAACAATGAAGCGTAATATTCCATTTTTTAAATCCTTTATTTTAAACTTGTCGCTCTTCCTATTCTTCTCGCTCTTCTTACTCTTTTTATTCTTCTTCGTTTTGCTCGGGCTTCCAAGCACGAATAGCCCAGATGATAAAGCCAATGAGGAAAAAAGCCGATGGGGATAAAAACATCAAGCCATTAGGCGAATACCAACCTCCCTCTGAAGTCGTCCGCAAAACAACGTAACCAAACAAGGTCCCCGCTCCTAATAGCTCTCGGAAAAAACCCACCACTAAAAGCACAAGCGAGTATCCCAAGCCATTGCCTAGCCCGTCGAAAAAACTTTTCACTGGGGGATACTGCATGGCATAAGCCTCTGCTCTTCCCATGACGATGCAGTTAGTGATGATCAGGCCCACGAAAACCGACAACTGCCTGCTGATTGCAAAAGCATAGGCCTTTAAAATCTGGTCCGCTAAAATGACTAACGAGGCAATGATCACCATCTGAACGATGATGCGAATGGAACTAGGAATGTAATTCCTAATCAAACTCACGGAAAGATTGGATAAACTCATGACTGCGATGACCGCCAAACTCATGACTGCTGAAGTTTTTAAATTATTCGTCACCGCCAAAGCCGAACAAATGCCCAAAACCTGCAGGGCTATGGGATTGTTGTCGAACACTGGATCGAGTATGTTTTTCTTAATCACTTTTAAATCGTTACTTGCCATTTTTTATTCCCTTTCTATCCTTTTTATCTTTTCTAATTAAACCATTTTCATTTGAAAAATTTCATTTGAAAACATAGTTTCTCAAATACTTCCCATAACCATCTTCGCCTAACCAAAACCGAATCATAGCATCAACTCCATTAGCAGTGATGGTCGCCCCAGCCAACCCATCTATCTCCGTCTTAGAGTCGGGAGACGCCCTCCCCTTAAGCACTCTAATGACGACCTCTCCGTTTTCATCGAAAGCAGTTTTCTCTTTCCACGAGTTTTTCCATTTGATGTTATCAACCTCCCCACCCAAACCGGGAGTCTCCGCATGATCGTAATAGGTTATGCCCTTCACCATTTTACCGCTACCATCCAAGGCTAAAAAGCCATAAAGCGTGGACCAAAGACCATAGCCCCTAATGGGCAAGACAATTGTCTCGATTTCTCCATCTTTGAGGAATTCGTAAACTTTACCCCGATTTTCTCGTCGCTTCAAGCCAGCAATGTCCCTAGCTTTGGATAGAGAGATGCTAGCCTCCACGTCCTTGCTAGATTTTATGGGATCATAAGCATCGATGTCAATTCCTTCCACCACTTCACCAGAATCAAAATCCACCACCTTGATCCTAATGTTAGAAAATTCCCTTTCCAACTCCTCGAAACTTATTTGCTCGCCAGTCCCAATCACTCCAGCCGCCTCCAGAATGTTCCTTCTCTTTTCAAAAATTTCGTTCTGCTCTTGGAGGTCTCTTAAAGATACCGAAACAAAGGAAACCACCAAAGAAGCAAAGAAACAAAGCGACAAGGTAACGATGACAATGTTCTTAATGCTCTCTTTATTAAATTTTTTCTTCGCCATTTTTACTTTTCAACGCCCCACTAGTTTATTGCCAGTTCTCATTGCCACTTCTCATTGCTAGTTCTTATTACTAGTTCATTTATTAGCACCCGTTCCTCCCATCCTAAGTCCATAGCCTTTCTTTCTGCGATTAATATTAGCCTCCAAAACGTAATGATCGATGAGCGGAGCAAAAATATTCATGAACAAAATAGCCAGCATCATCCCTTCAGGATAAGCGGGATTGACGTTCCTAATCAAAATCACTAAAACTCCAATCAAAAAACCATAAATCAACTTGCCCTTTTGCGTAGCAGCCGCCGAAACCGGATCGGTAGCCATGTACACTAAGCCAAAAGCATAGCCCCCCAAAACCAAATGCCAAAGGGGAGTAAGCGTAAACATAGGGTTGTCGGAGAAAATAGTCATAACGTTGAAAAACCAAGCCGTGATGAACATCCCCACCAAAACCGATAACATGATTCGCCAAGAACCTATCTTAGTCATGAGGAGCAGACCCGCTCCTAGTAAAATCGCCACCACAGAAGTCTCTCCCATCGATCCCGGGATGAGCCCGATGAAAGCATCAAAAAAAGTATAGCCCTCGCTTAGAAGACCGTCCACTCCACCGGTAAAAGCAACGTTGAGGGGAGTAGCTTTGGTCACTCCATCCACAGCAACCCAAACCGCATCGCCCGATATCTCCACTGGATAAGCGAAATATAAAAACGCCCTAGCCGACAAAGCAGGGTTCAAAATATTAAAACCAACTCCGCCAAAAACTTCCTTGACAATGACGACGCCAAAAGTGGTCCCAATGGCTACTTGCCAAAGGGGTATGGTAGGTGGCAAAGTGAGCGGAATCAAAAAAGCAGTCACCAAAAACCCTTCCGTCACGTCATGCTTTCTAATCACGGCAAAGAGAACTTCCCAAAAACCACCCGCTGCTAAAGTGACTAGCAAAATGGGAAAGAAATACAGAGAACCATAAAAAACATTAGCAAAAACATTGCTAGGGTCAAAACCTATGTTGAGGAAATTCATAATCCCCGCTCGCCAACCTTCCACTTCCAACCCCGAAGCCTGAATGATCGTGTTAGCTTGATAGCCAATGTTGTAAAGCCCCATGACGAGGGGAAAGAACATAGCGACCACCACCGTGATCATCATTCGCTTTTGGTCCAGCTTATCTCTAACATGGCATCTGCCCTTGGTTGAAGTCCCCGGGGTAAAGCCGATGGTGTCGAACATATCGTAAATGGGATAAAACTTTTCTAACTTGCCCCCTTTCATGAACAATGGTTCTATCTTCTCATCAATAAATTTTCTCGTCTTTTTCAAGAAAGTTCCTTTTCTATTTGTTGTAAAATTTCTCCTAGAGCCTTGCCAATGTCGTTTTTCCCCGGGCAAGCAAAAGTCACTAAAGCCAAGTCCTCTTCGTCCAGCTCCAAAGCTCCCAACTTCTCCGCCGTATCCGTGTCTCCAGCCAAAAGAGCCCGCACTAAAAAAGTTATTTCAATGTCCAAAGGCATGACCGCTTCATAAGAACCAATGGGGACCACGTCGCGTACGCTACCATTGAGGAGCGTCCCAAAGGAAAACAATTTCTTGCCCAACAACCGAGAAGCCACTATCGGCTTAACGGAAAAATCATTGAATCCGGGCCATACGAAACCATGAAAGAACCTTCGGTTATCTTCTCTTAAAACGGAAACGCTGTTATCGAAATTGCCTAAAAACCCCCAACCAGACTCGCTAGCATTATGCCCATTCAAAAGAGAACCGGAAACGACCCTATTTCTCTCTCCTTCCACCTCTCCTTGGACTAAAGCCAACAAATCAGCCCCCTTCCTCGTCTTTACGATGCGAGGATTGCTCATTTGCGGACCCGACAAAGCGACATAGCGGTCTAAAAAAATCCTTCCTTCACGAAACAACTTGCCAATGGCAATAACGTCTTGATAGCCAATGTGCCAAACTTCGTCATTAGGACCAGTGATGGGATCGAGGTGATGAATATGAGTGCCGACGAGACCGGCCGGATGCTTGCCAGAAAAAAAATGAAAAAATATATTGCTGCTTTCCCCATGAGGTATTTTAAACCGCTCATCGTAAGAGACCACCGGAGAGACGCAAACATGCACTGGAGTAGGGCTCATCCTAGCGATAACGTCCAAGCCCGTCTTAAAGGAATCTTGGTTCTTTTCAATGATGACCTCGGGGCGGGGTGCCAAGGGATTGGAATCCACTGCGGTGATGAAAATGGAACGGGGATTTTTCTGCGGATCGGGCACTTTAGAAAAAGGGCGCGTCCTAAAAGAAGTCCACGCACCTGAGACGACTAACTGCTCTCTAATCGCCTTACTGCTCAGGTTTAATATTTCGCCGGAAGTATAACTAGGAAACGTCCGCATCTCTTCGTTTTCGCTCAGGTCAATTTCAATAGAAATCAATTTCCTCCTCGCTCCTCGGTTGACAGCTCTTATTTTCCCCCCAGCAATGGAAGTGAATTTGATCTGCGACTTGTTATCAATGAACAAAGGGTCCCCTATCTTGACTTCATCTCCCACCTTTACTTCTAATATTGGTTTTAAAAAGGGAAAGTCAGCGCATATCAAGCCAACCCTGCTTACTAGTTTAGAACTATTGAAAAGGGCGTCCACCCTCTGATCAGGAGCGCCCAGCACCGGTAAATCTAACCCTTTTTTAATAACGAAATTCGCCATGCTCGTAATAATAAATCAACTACCTTAATTATAAACTAAAACTCCAACTCCTAAGTCATCTTTTAAGCCTACTCGCTGAACTCCACCTAGGAACACTCTCCCAGACCAAGGCAACCAACTATATAACCAACGCCAACCATAAGCAACTAGCAACTAGAGTCGCTAACTCGCTAACTTGCTAAACAAGCAACTTCTTAAACAAACGACTTCTTGAATAAATAACTTTTTGTTCAACGCTTTCGACTAATTCACGACGCTGATGGGAAAATTACTTCCCTAGTGTCAACTTATTATACCATAAATCATTGCTTTAAGAATATTTTTTAAAACATGTATCGTGAAAATAGGGGCAAAACCACTTTCATAAGAAAAATCAACTAGGCGAAGGTATTTTCCTGCTGTAAAATTTTCCCTTTCAAGGCAAAAGATAATAAAATAAATCCACAAAGCCAGCCACTCAGCGACTAATGAGCAAGAAATACGTTCAAACTAAGTTTAACCCCATTCTCTTTCATTCACAAAGGATAGTTCTAACCATTATTTTCATTTTTTTGGGATTAGGTGGCTTAAATTCCGTCATTCAAAACGTTTTTTATCCAAGCACTCCCGCCAATCCACCAACTCGTCTCCTCGGTGATTTTTTCGTCTCGTTATTTTCAGTTTTTTGCTTCCTAGCTGCCTACGGACTCTTTAGAAAGCAATTAAAAAGCATTTTATTCGGTAGAATCGCCGCTTTTTTCATCCTAATCATGTTCGTTTTTGAGTTTTTTAACCATTGGAGCGAATTTGGCTCGTTTGACTTAGCCGACATTTTGTGGGGGGTTTTGTTTTTCTTCACTCCTGTAGTCATTTTTTTTAAATTAAATTACGTTAAAGAATCTTTAAAGAAATTTAAAAAATATTAAAGAAATTTAAAGAACATTAAAGAGGCATTAAAGCTAAATTTATCGTTGAATGAATTTATTTTATGGCGAAAAGCATGGTAGCGGGTTTATAATGACAACGGGATGAGAGCGGGATGAGAGCGGGATGAGAGCGGGATGACAGCGGATTCAGGAGGGGTATTTTGAAAAAGTGGTCTTGGTATTTGGAGAAATATTTCGGCGATTCCCCTAACAAGCAAGGGTTCTACGTCGACATTTTCCTCGCTCTGCTCATTTTTATATCCATTTTGATTTACATCATCTCTACCTACCCACTTAACGCCGAGCTTAAGCAAGCCACCGAGATCATCAACATCGCATTGATCGTTGTTTTTTCAATAGAAATTTTTTTAAGGTTCGCTTACACCAAGTCAGGACTTTTTTTCCTCAACTACCTTAACTGGATTGACTTGCTCGCCATTTTATCTTTCTGGTTCACCACCAACAATTTTCAGTTTTTACGCATTTTTAGAATATTGCGCTTTTTTCGCTTTTCCAAGAAATACCGAGCCTACTTCAAAACCATGCTCGGCAAAAACCAATTTGAAAAGCTGTTCATTTTCAAGACTTTTTTCGTGATTTTATTGCTCCTTTTCGTCTCCAGTAGTTTGATTTATACTTTTGAAAAAGCAATCAATCCTAATATAGAAGAATTTTTTAGTGCTTTTTACTTCGTGGTCTCGACGGTAACCACCGTGGGATTTGGCGACATCACCGCCATCACCACTGCCGGAAAAATCGTAACCATATTCACTATCTTCTTAGGGATAATGATCGTTCCTTACAATCTAACTTTGCTATTAAAGGAAGTTCTACGCGATCGCAAAAGAGAGGCAGTGTGCGGTAGGTGTGGGTTAGAATTTCACGAAAGCGACGCCCTTTTCTGCAGGCATTGTGGGGAAAAAATAGCAAAAACTGGGAGTAAAAACTGAGAACTAATAGCCTCTCCCATCAGCGAAAATTTTCTTCACGGCATTCCCTCAGGGCATTTCCTCCTCAGCAAACCAACCTCAGTGAACTCTCACTAGCAGGGAGTTGAAGCGAGCGAAATCAGGGTGGCTAAAACGACAAGGGAAATGTTTTCGCTTTTGTTTTCGCTTTTCCTCCATGGAAGTTGAATGGAAAGCCGCTTGTTAAAAAGTATTTTTTTTAACTTTTTCATAGTACCTCATAGTACCATTAGTCGGTCTTGTTACCTTGAGCAAACATTGAAGAAAACTGGCATTCTTGTTTTAGAAAACGGAGAAACTTTCACAGGGGAGAGTTTTGCAGCCGAAGGGATGAATTTTGGAGAAGTCGTTTTCAACACCAGCATGACTGGTTATCAAGAGATACTAACCGATCCCTCCTACAAGCGTCAAATCATCACCTTGACTTACCCGGAGATCGGCAACTATGGGGTCATTAAAAAGGAAAGTCAGTCAAAAAAAATTCACGCTCATGGCTTTTTGATTAAGAACTACAACGACTCGTACTATAATCCTGCTAGCGACGGGAGTCTGAAAGATTTTCTAAAAAAAGAGAAAATAATCGCTTTGAAAAATTTAGACACGCGCAAATTAACGAGAATGATCCGCAGCCAAGGGGCTATGGAGGGAGTGATTAGCAGCAAACTCTCCAAAAAAGATCGCTTGTTGAAATTGCTGAAGGAAAAGCCTCGTTTCCATACCTTTGATCTAGCTAGCGAAGTGAGCACTAAAAAAAGCTACTGGTATCACAGAGAAAAACAAGGGAAACTCCGCATTGGCGTCATTGACTTTGGGGTGAAGGAAAACATCCTCCGCCTCTTAGCGAAAAACCAAGCTAGCGTTTTGGTCCTACCCCTGACCGTGTCAATAGAAGAAATTTTTTCCAACCAACTAGATGGCATCTTGCTCTCGAACGGGCCGGGCGACCCCAATGCTCTTCGAGAAGACATCGTCGTTAAAGTCAAAAACTTGATCGGCAAAGTGCCCATTTTTGGCATCTGCTTTGGTCATCAAATCCTGCTCAAGGCTCTCGGGAAAAAAGTTTATAAACTCAAATTTGGTCATCATGGGGCAAATCATCCCATAAAAAATTTCGCTAACCAAAGAACCACCATTAGCTCGCAAAACCACGGCTATGCCATCGAAAAGACTGCTGGCACTGAGGGAAATCATGAGGGAAGTCATGAAGGAAGTCAATACGAAATCAACTTAAACGATAAAACCCTAGCAGGCTACTTTAACGAAGAACTGCGATTTTTTTCCGTGCAGTATCATCCCGAGGGAGCTCCCGGACCGCAAGAGAACTATGAATATTTCAATCACTTCCTTCATTTGATCGAAAAAAATGCCTTTAAACAAAAGCATTAAGAACATCTTAGTCATTGGCTCGGGACCCATCGTCATTGGTCAGGCTTGTGAATTTGATTATTCCGGCACTCAGGCATGCAAGGCGTTAAGAGAAGAGGGGTATAAAGTCGTTTTGATCAACTCTAATCCAGCCACCATAATGACCGACAAAGAGACTGCCGACGAGGTTTACCTAGAACCAATCACTCCTAGCGTCATTAAAAAAATCATTCGCCAAGAAAAAATAGACGCTGTCCTGCCAACCATAGGAGGGCAGACGAGTCTAAATGTTGCTATAGAGATAGCTGAGAGTGGTTTTTTTGAAGAAAACCAAGTGAAGCTAATCGGAGCCAACGTGGAGGCCATTAGAAAAGCAGAAAATAGGAAGCTATTCAATGCGGCTATGCGGGAGCTAAACTATCGCATGGCGCGCTCGTCTATAGTTCAAGACAAGGAAAAGGCGCTCACCCTTTTAAAAGACTTGAATTTTCCGGTGGTGGTGCGGACTTCCTTTACTCTAGGCGGGGCTGGGGGAGCGATTGCTTACAACATCGAAGAATACAAAGCCATCCTCGAAAATGCTTTCGCCATGTCTCATCACCAAGAAATTCAAGTGGAGGAGTCGTTAGTCGGGTGGAAGGAATTTGAGTTTGAAGTGATGAAGGACGAGGCGGACAACGTGGTCATCATTTGTTCCATAGAGAACTTAAATCCCATGGGCATCCATACTGGCGACAGCATCACCGTTGCTCCGCAGCAAACCCTAAGCGATAGCGAATACCAAAACCTAAGGAACATGACCATCGCCATCATCAGGAAAATCGGGGTAGCGACTGGGGGGGCTAACGTTCAGTTTGCCGTTAACCCGGAGACGAAAGAGGTTTTAGTGATTGAAATGAACCCCCGAGTCTCTCGTTCTTCGGCGTTGGCTTCTAAAGCAACTGGTTTTCCCATTGCTAAGATAGCCGCTAAACTAGCGGTGGGGCTACGCCTAGATGAGATACCCAATGACATCACGAGGAATACTCCCGCTTGCTTTGAGCCGACCCTTGATTACGTGGTGACGAAAATACCCAAATTCTCTTTTGAAAAATTCACTAGCTTTACTCCTAACTTAGGGGTTCAAATGAAATCAGTCGGCGAGACCATGGCGATTGGGAGGACTTTTAAGGAATCGTTTCAAAAAGCCATTCGGGGTCTCGATGTTGATAAAGTTGGTTTTGATGGGATGATTTTCTCTTATAAAAAGATAGCTAATCTCACTTCTCGGCAAATTAAAAAATACGCGCAGGATAGGGAAACAGAACTTCAAGAAGCTAAGAAAAAGATCATCGCTAACGACTACCAGCAAATTTACTACATCAAAGATTTGTTTTTTTCAGCCCACTCAATAGATGAAATCCATGCCCTAACTAAAATAGATCATTGGTTTTTATACCAACTAAAAGAGATTTTCGAGCAAGAGCGAAAATACTGGGGCAAAAGCCTCGACAAAGTTTCCGCTTACGAAGGGTTAAAACTCAAACAATCTGGTTTTTCCAACGCTCAGTTGAGTTTCATTTTTGGGAAGAGCGAAGACGAGGTTAATCTCTATCTGGACGAGAAGGGCATCGCTCCCGTCTACAAAATGGTCGATACCTGTGCCGGAGAGTTTCCGGCTTACACGCCTTATTATTATAGCACTTACGATGAGGAGAACGAATTTGAACTAAAAGACCCTAAGAAATCACGCGTCATCATCATAGGTGGGGGACCTAACCGCATTGGACAGGGGATTGAGTTTGATTACATGTGCGTTAAGGCGGCTTTGAAACTGAGGAAAATGGGGATTGAAGTCATCATCGTCAATTCCAATCCCGAGACGGTTTCTACTGATTACGACATCTCCAACTATCTCTTTTTCGAACCAATAACGAGAGAAGACGTGCTGAACATTTTGAAGCAAACGAATCCTCTAGGCGTCATCGTTCATTTAGGGGGGCAGACTCCTTTGAACCTCATCGCTGATTTTCCCAAGAACTCACCTCCCTTGCCGATACTAGGAACTGGTATTGCCAGCATTAACGTCTGTGAAGATAGGGAGGCTTTTCGAAGAGTGCTTCACGAACTCAACTTTAAGCAACCAGAAAGCGAAACCGCTACTCATTTGAAAAAAGCCTTAAGCAGTGCTAGGAAAATCGGTTACCCGGTGCTGGTGAGGCCATCTTTCGTGCTGGGGGGACGCGGGATGAAGATAGTTTACGATGACGAGAGTTTCACTCAAATATTTAACCAAGCCAAGACCCTAGCCATTTCTAAAGAGAAATCCGTTCTCATTGATAAGTTCTTGGAAAACGCCATGGAGTTGGACGTTGATTTGATAGCTGACGGCAAGAACGTTATCATTTGTGGGATTTTGGAACATGTGGAGCGAGTGGGTGTTCATTCAGGGGATTCGGCTTGCATATTTCCACCGCAAAACATCAGCGAGAAAACTTTAAAAAAAATCATTCATCAATCTAAGAAAATCGCTTTGAAGCTGAACATCATTGGCTTAATGAACATTCAATTCGCCGTTAAAAACGAAGAAATTTACTTCATAGAAGCCAATCCTAGGGGCTCTAGGACCGTTCCCTTCATTTCCAAGGCTGCTAATGTTTCTTGGGTGGATTTGGCTACTAAAGTCATGTTAGGTCATAAGCTGAGCGCAGAAGAAAAGAAAAAGTGTTTTTCCAAAAACCAGCAAAAATACGTGGCGGTCAAAGAAGCCGTTTTTCCCTTTGATAAATTCGTTGAAGAGGACATCATTTTGGGTCCCGAAATGAAATCAACGGGAGAAGTCATGGGAATGGGGAAAAACTTAGCGGAGGCATTTTACAAGTCCCAGATAGCTGCGGGCAATGTCTTGCCTAAAAAGGGCGGGGTGCTGATTTCAACCTACTCCAAAGACGCCGAGATCCTCATTCCAGCCTGTCGGAAACTCCTGTCCATGGGGTTCACCATTTACGCCACTAAGGGGACTGCTAAATTTTTGACGAATTACAATGTGGTCAACCAGCGCATTCATAAGCTAGGGGAAGGACAACGCCCCAACATAAAAGACGAAATCATCAATGGGCGAATCCATTTAATTTTCAACACCCCCGTGGGTAAAGAAGCGGAGTTGTCCGACGTCTACATAAGACTCTTGGCTAAGCAGTATAAAATCTGCGTTTTCACGGCTCTCGAATCCATTTCCATTTGCGTAGAAGCCATGGACGCTTATTTTCGCCAAAAGCAAGAATTCTCCGTTTATTCGCTAAACTCTATTTTTTGAAATTTTCTGCCGAGGCAGATTAAACCCTAGCTCCTAGTTTCGTAATGACTTGGCTAGCCCATTTCGTTGCTAGCTCACCCATTTCTCTTAAGGAAAAGTCTTTAAACCAACCATAGAGAATTCCAGCGGCGAAAGCGTCGCCGGCTCCAGTGGTGTCCACCACGTTCACTTTTTTAGCGGGGAGGTGAACGATTTCACCAGACTTGATCAGATAAGAGCCTTTTTCGCTGGCAGTTATCACTTTTAGCGCTGAGGCTTTTCGCTGGGGGTAGCGGCTGATTTCTTCCACTAAATCCTTCAAGGGAATTTCCTTATCTCTGGGGTAGCTCAAAATGGCTTTGGCTTCTTCTTCATTAGCAAAGAAAATGTCGGCTTCTTGAAGAAGTTCTTTAAAAATCGCTGGTTCATTTAAAACGCAAAAAGCGTCGCTGCACGATATGGCTAGCAAGATGTCTCTTCGCCTTATGCTAGCGACTATTTCCCTAACCACGGCTAAGTTGTTAGGTGAATTTAAAATATAACCTTCTAAATAAATTAACTTCGCCCGTTCAAAAACATTAAAATCTATCTTGTCCCTCAAAAGAGTGCTAGCGCATCCGAGAGTGGTCCTCATGGTTCGCTTCGCATCGGGAGTGACGAAGATAATGCTAGTGCCAGTGTGATCGTTTTCACCAGCGAGCGGGGGTAACAAGAAATCAACTCCTGCTTTTTTGAGTTCGTTCCTATAGGATTTGCCTAAATCGTCATCGGCGATGAAACCGGCTAAAGCCAAAGCAAAATTATTAGAGCCAGTAGAGCCATTTAGCGCCTCGTCTATCTTGGCTAAATCGTAAAGCGTATTAGCCACTGAGCCACCGGAAGAGTGTTTTTGTACTTCGGGAAATTGGGCTAAATATTCCTCCCTTACGCTTTTAGGAACTAGGGTCATGCTGTTTTTCGTTAATTTTAGATCGCTAAACTGCTGTTCGCTTATTGTAATCTCAACGTCCATTAAAGGATTGCCAATGGCGATGATGTCGTAATGTTCTTTCATGGGGAAAATGGTAGCATGTAATGAGCATCCTCGGCGATCGTTTTTTAAATTGTTTTTTATTATATAATTTTAGTTCAAAATGCCCGAGACCATTTACGAATCAAAAGAGTACTTAGCAAAATTAGCAAAGAAGAAATCGCTTTGGTATGAAGACGTTTTGGGAGAAGTCTTGAAAGCGAAGCCGCAAACCATTTTGGAAGTTGGCTGTGGCAATGGTGACTTTGCTAATTTGTGTTTTGAAAATGGGTTAAAGAAAATCATCGCCTTGGATAATTCGAATCTTTTTTTAAAAAAGGCTGGGGAAAAAAATCAAGAAATCATTTTCAAAAAGCTAAACTTAAATCAAACTCATCTGTTTAAAGAAATCCTCAAAAAGCACGAGCCCGACCTCATCGTGGCGATCGACTCATTAGAACATCTCGTCAACAAAACCGCTCTTCTATTGGCAATAAGCGAGCTTAAAGGGATCACTTTAATCGTTCAATGTCCTAACTTATATTCCAACCTCATTGGAACTAACTACGAATTCAAGCTTGGTTTTATGCTTGTGAAATTGCTTAGGGGACTAACGGGTTATTTTCGTTATTTGTGGTATCGCTTTTTAGCAGGCTTTTCCTCCCCAAAAAACCTAAGGGAAATAACCAAGCTTAAAAAAGGGCTAGACTATAAGCATAGCGACAGCGATGCGGTGGTCTTGACGAGTAGTTTTTGGTTCCTGTTGTTTTTTAAGCAAAATGGGTTTAAATTAAAGAAATTCACTAGTTTCTCTTTTCCGACTAAAAGGAAATGGCTGAAAAAGTCCCTTGCTTGTTTGGGGAAGTTGCCCTTCATCAAACACTTGGGAGGGAAAATGATTTTCGTGGTGGAGAAGTAATCTCCCGTCGCTAGGTGGGCGGTGGAGGTCCGTCCAGAATTTGGAAAAAGTGAACTTGTTACGCTTGAAAAGAATTTACTTCATCGCCATGCCCATTGGCAATCAGCAGGACATGACTTTGAATGCTTTCGCCATTTTAAAAACCTTGCCTGCTTTGGTAGTGGAAACGGCAAAAGTTGCCAAGAAAAATTTGGCTGCTTTAAAAATAGAATGGAAAGACAAGGCTATCTTTTCCATCAAGGAACACAGAACCCTAGAAGAGCAGGAAAACTTACTAAAAGCCCTCCTTCCGCAATACGAAGAAGTTGGGTTCGTGGTGGACGCTGGGATGCCCATTTTAGCCGATCCGGGAAGAAATTTTTTGAGCCTTGGACTTAGCTATGGAATAGAGCCCATCGTATTGGGAGGGATTTCTTCCATTTCCTTGGCTTTAGTTTATTCTGCTTTTCCCGTGAACCAATATTATTACGCGGGGTTCTTATCGCAAAAAAAGGACCAGCGCCACCAGCAAATCTATAGGCTTAAATTTTTTAAGACCACTTTAGTTATTTTAGAAAGTCATCATCGGCTAAAGAGACTACTCTTGGATTTAAAGAAACATTTTTCCATGCATTTAGAGATTTACTTAGGGTTTGCCTTAACCACGAGCGAGGAGAGGCATTTTCGTGGTAGTTTGCGGGAAGCCATCGCTAAATATGGTGCTAAGAAAAACCAACTCCCTTTCGTTTTAGTGGTGGACAATAGAAAAAATGGCTAAACTGATTAAATTATTTTCGATCGTTCTCATTTTCATTTTCATTGGAATTTGGTTTTATTTGAAAAACGAGAATCAAGAATTCAGCCTCAATTTCAAATCGCTTTGGGAGAATTTCAACGCTAATTTTCTTGTTCTCAGTGCTTTAGGTTTTTTACTCATCAGCCTGCTAAGGGGGTCAAGGTTTTATTTCTTTATTCATAAAAGAATAAGCAAGGAGAAACGAAAAGCGTTCAACGTCATTTTGCTTTCATTGCCCTTAGGATTTTTTTTCACTGGAAGTGGGCTCGTTTTTAAAAGCGTTTTTTTAAAGAAAAAATCGGGAGTTCCGGTGGTGCCGACGATTAGCTTTTTTAGCTTGGGGAAGCTAATTGATTTATTCGTCATTGGGATTATGTTCATTACTTTGGGGTATTTCTTTTTCGCTCAAAATAGTTTTTGGTTGGAATACACTGATTACATTTATATTTTGTTTTTCACCACTTCGGGTTTTTTTTTGATCTTATATTGGAGAAATTTTTTCTTGAAAAACTCGTTGAAAGTAATTCATCTCTTTTCTAAAAAAATAAAATGGAAGAGAAAAGTTTTTTATTTTCAAAAAGCATTGAACGAAATATTTTCTTGGCAAAAAGTCATTGTTTTGCTCGCCTTGACCTTATCCATTTGGCTTAGCGAATGGTTTTTCATTTACTCTTTGTTAAAGACGTTCTCGGCAGAAATCTCTTTTTCCTCTAGTTGGGTGATTTTCGTTTTAATTCAACTATGCATCGTGTTTCCCGTAGCCCCGTCGGGAGTGGGAATATGGGAGACGGCTTTCATCATCGCCGGAAGCATTTTAAATTTCAATGACACCAACTTGCTAACCATTGCCCTCGCCACTCATTTGTTAATAACTATTTTTTTCATTTTGTTTTTTTTAGTGGTTTTTTATTTTCTTGATTTAAACTTCCAAGACCTCAAAAAGGCAATGAAAAACGATCAAAGAAAAGTTTAAAAAATTAACTCGTGGGGTTAATTTGTTTCAAAAATAATTTCCCTTGAATGCTCGGAGACGATTTTCAAAGTTATTTTTTTCGTAGCCCATTTTAACAAGAAAGGAAACTTATCCCCCCATTCCATAAAAACGAGTTGCCTAGCTTGAAGCTCCGTGATCAAATCCAATTCCGCCAAATCAAGAGGATTGTCCAAGCGATACAAATCAATGTGCAGGACTCTCGCTCCTTGAAAGCGATATTCATTGACTAGGCTAAAACTAGGGGAACTAGCCTCTTTCGATGTTCCGTAGCATTTCATGAAATGTTTAACCATGAAGGTTTTGCCCGAACCCAAGTCGCCGATTAAAAAAACTTTGTCGTTCAACTTTAGTTTAGGGTAAAGTTTTTCAACGACTATTTTTTCGCTCTCCCTAGGATTTTTGGCAACTGCCTGAAAAACCACCATCAAATGAACTGAGTGTCGATCACCTTGCCCCGGTCAATGAGCTTGCGAACGAAAATGTCGATCTTTCTCTCTTCTAGTTCGAACACCAAGTCTTTGTTCACTTGCTTTCTCACTTCAGCAAAAGTCGGAGAATAACTACGATGGATTTTTTCTAAATATAAAAAGTAGAAAGCCTTCTCTTCTTCGTCGATCGCCGTGGTCTCTCCTATGTTTAGGCGAGATAACTTCTCATTAATCAGTGGGTTTAAATTATCTTCTTGGAAGAGTTTCCATTCCTTGCTGTAACTCTGCTCTCCTAAATATTTTTTAATCTTTTCCTGATAATCAGGGGATTTCACGAAATGGTTTTTGAGCAAGATTAATTTTTTTTTCACTTCTTGATTGGCCGACGAGCTAGGCGAGACTTTCCCCACTCCTACTTCAATGAAATCATAGCCTTTTTTAACGAAATAGTTTTGTCTATTCTCTTGAAAAAAAATTTTTAAATGCTTTTCTTCTGGAAGTGAAATGTCTTTGACAACTTGGCTGATGAGATGATTTATTTTGAACTGATTGATGAGGTAACTACGAAATTTCACTTCATCGTCCTCATTCATTTTAGAATGCTTTGCTTTATAAAGAGCGATTTCGCGGCGGATCTCCTCTTCGTTAATTTCTAAATCTAACTTTTGTGCTTCTTGCCTTAGGATGGTCTTTCTCGTTAGATTCTCTTTAACTAGGACTAGCAAATCCTCATCGGAAGGTGGCTCTGTCTTGAAATGCTGGTATTGTTTTTTTACATGAGCGAACTCATGGTTGATGATGTCATCTTCAATGATTTCACCATTAATCTCCAAGCTCATTTTGAAGGTTAAAAATGAAAAAAAGATTTTTTCTTGTTATAGTTAACGTTCCTATCGTTATCGGTGAGTTTGGAAATCTCTTGGTACAATTTTTTGACGCTGTCTTTGGGTTTAACGGGGATCTGCACTTTCATTTTCAAAAACAAATTACCATAATGAGAACTATTTAAATCGGGCATTCCTTCGCTTCTAACCCTTAACACCGTTCCGTTTTGAGTTCCCGGAGGTATTTTTATTTGAATTTTTTTGCCTGAAATGGTGGTGAAACTAACTTTATCTCCCAAAACGGCTTGGGGAACGCTAATGTTGAGCACTGCATGGAGATCCGCCTCTTCTCTATCGTAAAAAGAATGCTCTTGAACGTTAATCGCTATGTACAAATCTCCCGCTTCACCGCCTTTAGTCGCCTCTCCTTCCCTAGGGATTTTTATGCTCTGCCCATTGTCGATTCCACGAGGTATTTTTATTTTTAAAGTCTTTTTCTTATAAGTCACTCCCTGTCCTCGACATTCATAGCAAGGAGAGGCGATGATTTTCCCCTCGCCCTTGCAGTAATTGCAAGTTGAATTGATGCTAAACATCCCTCGGTTTTGCCTTATTTGCCCTGTGCCACCGCAGCGATTGCAGGTAACTGGCTTGGAACCGGGTTCAGCTCCGCTCCCCGAGCATTTAGCACAAGCGACTTTTTTATTGAAACTTATTTCGCTGCTTTTGCCATTGTAAGAATCTTCTAAGCTAATTTTGTACTCATACCTCAAATCAGCCCCGCGTCTATTTCGCCTCCTCGCATTAGAGCCGCCCCCGAAGAAACTCTCGAAAATGCTATCGCCTCCAAAAGCATCTTCAAAAAAATCCGAAAAAGGATTCTTGCCTCCCATATCGAAACTAAAGCCACCCGCCCCGCCAGAATTAGCGGCTTGGTGACCAAAATTATCGTAGGCAGTTCTCTTATCCTTATTGGATAAAACGGAATAAGCCTCGTTTATCTCCTTAAACTTTTCCTCAGCTCCGGGGTCGCCCTTATGCTTATCGGGATGATTTTCTATAGCCTTTTTCCGATAAGCTTTCTTAATTTCTTCTAAGGAAGCACCCCTAGAAACTCCTAATACTTCGTAGTAATCGCGCTTACTCATGCTCTATTCCACTAATCACCCAGCCTAAAAATCAGCTACCTAGAAACCAGCCATCTAAATTTGCTTCACCTACAACGAAAAAATAAACCAACTCAAGTCATCACTTCTTGTTTTTATTTTCATCGACCACTTCATAGTCAGCGTCCTTGACTTCTCGCTCATCTTTTTTACCATCACCGCTAGAACTAGCGGTCTCTTGCCCTTCGCCATTCCCACCAGACGCCTTAGCCCCCGGATCGCTATTAAAGCCACTATTAGAACCAGCGTTGGGTCCAGCATTAGGTCCACTTGCTTCATGAGGAGTAGACTGAGCCGATTGTTTGTAGAGCATCTCGGTTAACTTATGCGAAGCCTTGCTCAGTTCGTCAATGGCAGTCTGTATTTTAGCCTTATCATCACTAGTAATGGCCTCTCTTAGACTCTTGATCGCTGCCTCTACTTTCTCTTTATCGCCCTTATCGATTTTGCTCTCATTGTCGCGTAAAGTTTTTTCCATTTGGTGAATGAGGTTGTCAGCATTATTTTTAACTTCCGCTAGTTCCCTTTTCTTTTTGTCTTCTTCGCGTTTTAGTTCTCCTTCCTTGACCATTTTATCTATCTCGTCATCGGATAAACCACTAGATGCCTCTATTCTTATTTTGTTTTCCTTGCCCGTTCCCATGTCCTTGGCACTAACGTTTAAAATGCCATTAGCATCAATGTCAAAAGTAACTTCTATCTGCGGTATTCCTCTAGGAGCTGGAGGAATGTCGACCAAGTCGAACTTCCCTAGTAGTCGGTTGTCGCGAGCCATTTCCCTTTCGCCTTGAAAAACGTGAATGCTAACGGCTGACTGATTGTTTTCCGCTGTAGAGAAAATCTGGCTTTTCTTAGTAGGAATCGTCGTGTTTCTTTCAATGAGTTTCGTCATGATTCCACCCAAAGTCTCTATTCCTAAAGAAAGCGGAGTAACGTCAAGGAGTAAAACGTCTTTCACTTCGCCGCCCAAAATTCCTCCTTGAATGCTAGCTCCCACAGCGACCACTTCGTCGGGATTGACCCCTTTGCTGGGTTCTCTGTCAAAAATTTCTTTCACCACCCTTTGGACTGCCGGAATACGAGTAGAGCCTCCCACCAAGATCACTTCGTCTATTTCCTTAATGTCGACTTTAGAATCTTTAATGGCATTCAAGCAAGGGATTTTTAACTTTTCTAAAACGTCGTCGATTAATTGCTCAAATTTAGAGCGAGTTAGATTAATATTTAAATGCTTAGGGCCAGAGTTGTCCGCAGTGATGAAGGGAAGATTGATATCCGTAGAAGTGGTCGTCGAAAGTTCTTTCTTAGATTTTTCAGCCGCCTCTTTCAACCTCTGCAGAGCCATGCTGTCCTTTTTAAGGTCAATGCCATTGTCCCTCTTAAACTCATTAGCCAAGTAGTCAATGATGATCTCGTCGATGTTATCTCCCCCTAGGTAAGTGTCGCCATTAGTAGCCTTCACTTCAAAGACCCCATCCCCCAACTCTAAAATGGAAATGTCGAAAGTGCCTCCCCCAAAATCAAACACTGCTATTTTCAAATCTTTCTTTTTATCCAAACCATAAGCCAAAGCGGCTGCAGTGGGCTCATTGACTATTCTTTTCACTTCCAGCCCAGCAATTTTACCCGCGTCAACCGTGGCTTGCCGCTGGGCATCGTTGAAGTAAGCGGGGACAGTTATGACTGCGCTTTTTACTGGCATCCCCAAATAATCCTCTGCTGCTTGCTTCATTTTCTCCAAGATACGCGCTGATATTTCTTGAGGAGTGAATTCCTTGTCACCAACTTTCACTTTCACTTTGCTACTCGAGTCGATGATGGAATAAGGAAACTTGCTAACTTCATCGCCAACTTCTAAAAACTTATGCCCCATGAATCTCTTGATGGAATAAATCGTCTTTTTAGGGTTAGAGACGATTTGATTTTTAGCTGGCTGCCCTACTAGCACTTCCCCTTTATCCGTGTAGGCAACAACTGAGGGAGTGGTCCTCATTCCTTCAGCATTTTGAATAATGACTGGCTCACCACCCTCCATGACGGAAACACAAGAATTAGTAGTTCCCAAATCTATACCTATTATTTTTGACATTTTTTCTCTCTCCTTAATTATCTTTCTTTTTATGCTCTTTGTTTGGTTCCATTTCTTTTTTCTTAGCGATTTTCACCATTGCTTCGCGCAATACTTTATCGTGGAAAAAGTAACCTTTTTGGAAAATTTCAACGATTTTATCCTCTTCGCCATCGCCTTCCTTGAACTGAATTGCCTTATGAAACGAGGGATTGAACTCATCATCCACCGCACTAGAAGACCGCACTCCTTGCTTAAGCAAAAGTTCGTCAATCTGCTTCTTCAAAATAACAAAGCCTTTTAAAAAAGATAAAACTTGCTCGTTTTCCGTTTCTAGGTCGAGGGCTTTCTCAAAAGCATCCATAATGCTGAGGAAGGATTTGAAAAAATCCTCACCCCCATATTTCATCAAATCAATTTTCTCTTCTTGAACCCTCTTTCTATAATTGTCAAACTCCGCTTTTTGCCTTTTAGCCAAACTTTCCATCTCGTCTTTAACAATTCTTAAATTTTCGTAATTCTCCTTGAGTTCCTTCAACTCTGCCACTAAGCTATCTGGTGCCTGCTCAACGCCCTTATCTTCCTTTTGCTCATCACCTTGCTTTTCTGGCTTTGCCAAATTCGCTCCATGTTCTTGGAAAGCATTTTCAGCCTTAATGGCATTAGCGGACTTAGTAGTCCTAGTGGCATCAGGGGGCTTAGTAGGCTCCGTTGAATTTTCCATTAAGTTTTCGGTTGGTTTTTCTTTACTTTTTTCCATTTTATCACATTTAAATTTAACCCATTAGTCGCCCTTAAAAGATAATGCTTTTATGCTAAAAGTCAAATTTAATGTTTTCAAAGGAGAGAAGCAAGGTCAAACGATGGCAATGACGAGGTTTTAAGGTCATAATTTAATCTGTCATTGTATACTAAAGTCTGATAAAAGAGTTGCGGGGAAAATTAATCTTCGCAAAATAAGGAAAAAAAGTTGCTTAAGAAAACCATAAAAGACATCCAAGTAGCCCATAAAAGAGTCATTTTGAGGCTGGACTTAAACGTTCCCATTCAAAACAAAGTCATCACCGATAACAGCAGAATCGTAAAAGCCCTTCCTACCATTGCTTTCTTATTAGAAAAAAAAGCTAAAATCGTTATCATCAGTCATTTAGGAAGACCTAAAAAAGATTCCCAAGGCAATTACCCCGAAATTTTTTCTCTCAAGATAGTTAAAAACGAACTTAGTAAGTTGTTGGGCCGGGAAATAAATTGGTTAGAAAACCTAAGCGAAGAAACAGCGGAAAAAATAAAGAATAGCCCCCCAGCCAGCGTTTTTTTAATGGAGAACATCCGCTTCATCAAAGAAGAAACTAGCAAAGATCAAGCGGTTAGAAAGGCTCTAGCCGCAAAAATAGCCCAACTAGGAGAGGTCTTCATCAACGATGCCTTCGGTGCTGTTCATCGCAGCCACGCTTCAACCACGGAGATCGCTAAGGTGCTTCCCTCTGCTAAGGGGTTTTTGATTGAAAAGGAAATCAATTTTTTAAGCCAATGCTTGGTAAACCCTAAGAGGCCCTTTGTGGTGGTTTTGGGCGGGGCTAAGATCTCCGACAAAATCCTTTTAATAGAAAATTTGTTGGACAAAGTGGATAAGATATTAATTGGTGGGGGAATGAGCTACACTTTTTTAAAAGCCAAGGGATATGAGGTGGGGAAATCTTTAGTTGACGAAAGCCTAATCGCTAACTGCAGCGATTTTTTGGCAAATAGCGGGGATAAGCTAGTCCTACCCGAAGATAATGTCATCACCAAGATTGATTTTTCCGACTTTACTTTGGCGGGGGATATAAAAACCGTGAACGTGGGGGACATTCTTCCCCAAGAAGAATCATTTGACATTGGCGTGAAAACCATTGAAAAATTCAAAAAACATTTGCTAGCCGCAAAAACCATATTTTGGAACGGACCCATGGGAGTGTTTGAATGCGAAGCCACCGCCACGGGAACTCAGGAAATAGCCAAAACCATTGCTGAAGCGACCAACGAGGGGAGCGTATCCATCATCGGAGGCGGGGATTCCATTTCTGCGTTGAAGAAAATGAATTTGCTAAGCAAAATATCTTTTGCCTCTAGTGGGGGTGGGGCTTCCCTAGAGTTTTTAGAAGGCAAAGAACTCCCCGGCATCAAAGCATTGGATGATAAATGAAGTTGGTGCCGAGACTAACGACTTCCCTCCTTGCTTAAAAGGAATCGTAGACGACGGAGTATTCCCACGATTTTTCAACTTTGACCTTGCGGAAGACGAAAATGGTTTAGTTGCCTATGGCAACTACCTAACGCCTGCCATGCTAAAAGAAGCCTATGCTTTGGGGCTTTTTCCTTGGTATGAAAGTGGACCGGTTCAATGGTTTTCCCCTAGGAAAAGAATGATTTTTGATTTTAAAAATTTCAAAATCTCTAAAAGCTTCCAAAAGGTTTTAAAAAAACATGATTATCTCCTGAGCGTTGACACTGCTTTCCAAGAGACCCTGCATCATTGTCAAAACATAACGAGAAAAGAACAACGAGGAACTTGGATAACGGAGGAGATAAAGAAATTTTTCCTTGAACTCCATCATCAAGGACTAGCTCATTCCTTTGAAGTTAGAAAGAAAAGCAAACTAATAGGCGGGCTCTACGGGCTCTCCCTAGGCCGGGCTTTTTTCGGAGAATCGATGTTTTCTTTAGAAACGAATGCCTCTAAAATTGCCCTTCATGCTCTTTATTTTTTTTTGAAAAAACTTGAATTTCATTTCATTGACTGTCAAGTCTCCAACCCTCATTTAAAAAGCTTGGGAGCGTATGATTTAGACAAAAAGGAATTTTTAGCGAGGCTTAGGCAAAGCAATCAATATGAAACTCTGCAGAAAAGCTGGCAGCATTTGTTTCGCGATCATTTGAGGAATAATCTTTAAATAATCTTTAAAATATCTTGAAGGTTTTTTGAGATTTGTTCGCCTCTATGAAAAGTTGGTAATGTTCTTGATTGAAAAAAATCACCGTTTTCCTTTGATCGTCAAAAACGACTTCAAGGTGGGGCTCTTTATGCATGAAATGAAATTTCAGCTTGTTATATTCGATAGTGGACGCTATTAGCAAGGAATAAAGTTTCTTCTCTCGGTAAAAATCGCAATTTTCGAAAAATAGTTTGAGGTATTCTCTAAACTCACTGCTAAAAGTTTCCGCTCCATATTTTTCAAAGAAACGAACCATTTTTGGGTAATCAAAATTTAAAAACCAAGCAAATTTCGAAAGCCTAACATCCAGTTCAAAATGAGCTGAGTAAGTATGAGCGTGCTTTTGGGTAAAGAGAGATAAATAATAATCAACCTCTTCGCTTAAATCTTTTTTAAAAATAGTGATGGACATGTCAATGTCAATGATCATTTTAGAAGGGCGGGGACATTTTCCGCTTTTGAGTTCTCCTAGGCTTTGGTAGGCTTCGCTTAGATAGAACAAACTCTTTTTCTCGTAAATTATTCCCAAGAAATTAAGTCCCATCATTAGCTCTTCTATCTTTTTACTAGGAAGTCGCTTGCTCGTGATTTCATGAAAAATCTTTTTCAACAAAAAAACAAAACTAATCTTGTTTAAAGGGAATTGTTCTTTGAATAAAATTAATTTTTTCAAGTAAAATTCGTTTTCCCAGTTGGCAACTTTAACCATAGAATTTATTTTTTGCTTAAAATCGCTGGCTAAATATCTCTCCATCCCCTGCTCGCCCTGCTCACCCTGTTGATTTTGGATAGAAGCAGCAAGGTGACTTAAAAATTGTTTTTGCTCTTCTTTAAACTTGATTTCTAAAAAGCCAATTTTGCTTTTCGTTTTTTCTTCAAAAAATATTTTATCCAAATACAAAACCACTTTGGCTAGAGAACTGGGGGGGAAATTACTTTTTTTGTTGAACTTAGCCATTAAAAAATGACTTTCTTTCGAAGTTAAAAAACGAGGGTTGATGACGACGGCTGGAGCGATCGCTTTTCCATCGTAAAGGAAAAAAAAGAAAACTATTTTTTTAGCGTAAAGTTTTGCCAAGGAAGCCAAATCTTCTTCAGCGGGATTTAAAAATTGATCGAAAACCAAGGCTTCGAAAACGTCGGCTAAATTTCTCTCCTCATTAGCATCTAATGAAAAACCATCTTCAGGTCCAACGTCTTGGTGATATTCCAACGCTGCTGATAAACTAGGAAAAACGTTAAATCCCTGCCAAAAAGCAATCACCCACTCATTCCAAGTCCAGCTATCGCCCACATTTCTAGTTAGCGGGCTGCCCTTGCTATAAGTGATCATGTTTAAACTATCAAGCTCCCTCATTATTTTAGAGTCTGGCAGCTCTTTGCTCACGGTGCTAGCTCCGTTTTCGCCTGTTGCTATGGTTTTGGAAAATTTAATTTTCTCTTTTGTTATCTTGGCTTTTCCCTCTAAAACGCTCTGGTTAAATAAGAAACTAATGTTCTTTTTGAGCCTTTCTTCAAAACCAACCGCTTTTAAGAAAACATCTGTTAAGTTTTTAGAAAAAGAATCCCACTCCGTTATCTCCCTAAGGTCCCAAAACGATAGGAACTGGTGCTTTTTTTCATCATCGTAATGATATTTGATCACGTTTTTTTAACTTCTAAACTAGAGAAAAAGATAACTAATAAAAAATAACTACTCAAGGTAACCACATGAGGTCGCCATCTTTTATTTTTTTAAAATCTTTCCTATGGAATCCCCCTATAAAAAGTCCATTCTAACATGGAACTTTCATTCCAAGGGAAACTTATTGATTAAAAGGAATAAAAAAAAGCAGAAAACTAAAAAAGTAAACTTTTGGATGAAAGTCCAGCGTCAGGAGAATCTACTTAGAGTAAAACTCTACAATGAAAGACTCGTTTAAAATGAAGGGATAAGATATGTCCTGCCGCTCTGGAATCCTCTCCAATTTTCCGGTTAAGTCGTCTTTGGAAAAAGTCAAGTACACGGGAATGGTTCTCTCTGGAGCTGCTAAATGCTCGCTTACCAAAGCAAGATTTTTAGATTTTTCTTTCAAACCTATCTCGCTGCCGGGCTTAACTAAATAGGAGGGGATATCAACCACTTTGCCGTTAACCAAAACGTGCCGATGACTGACCAACTGCCTGCTGGAAAAAATCGTCGGAGTGAAATTGAGGCGGTAGACAATGACGTCTAATCGTAGTTCTAACAGCTGCAGAAAAGTGTTGCCTATGTTGCCGCCTTTCTTCCTTGACTTCAAATAATAGGACTTGAACTGCTTTTCTCTTATGCCCCCGTAAAAATACTTCAACTTTTGTTTTTCGTCCAACCGAATGCCATAATCGGATTTCTTTTTGTTGATTCGCCTCCTCTTGCCGCTGAGAGCAACGGGGTTTTCGTTCCTCCCCCATAAGTTGACTCCAAATCTCCTAGCCTTCTTGTTCCTTGGACCTAAATAACCCGACATCTTGAAGTAAATTGTACCATGTTTCTTGAAATTAGGAGAAGGAAATAATTTCTCTTGAGCTGAATTCTCAAAAAAACACTTCTTTTCTCAAATTTTCTCCCGAACTCAAAAACCCTTTCCAAAGCATTTTCTAAGGCGTTTAACTATTTTCAACTAAAGTAAAATCAACATCAAAGCGACCACTGCTGGGATGGTTTGAACGAAGATTATTTTTCGCTCCGCAGTAAGACCCCCATAAATGCCCGCCCCAGCTACGCAGGCTAAAAAAAACAAGGCAACGTTCTCGCTCCAAGCCTCATCGCTAATGAAAAGCGACCACAATAAGCCTGCTGCCAAAAAACCGTTGTAAAGCCCTTGATTAGCCGCTAATGCTTTCGTTTTGGGGAACAAATCTTTTGAAAAGCTTTTGAACACTTTGGGACCTCGCTTCTCCCAAGCAAACATTTCAAACCACATGATGTAGCCATGAATCAAGGCGATCGTGCCAATGAGTATTTTCGTCGTTATTTCCATTTTTTCACTCCTCAAGTTGTCCTCGCATGAAGTTTACCATTGAAAAGGCTTTCAAGTGAATTCCCGTGAGGGTTTGGGGGTAGGGGGGAGTTGGTGGAGTTTAAACGCTAATTAAATTCAAATTAAATTTTTAGTTCTTATTTTTTTGGAAAATTCCCCAAGATTTAAAACATCAATCAAGTAGCCACCACCTACTTGGCTTTTTAACCACTTCTCAGCACCTTCTCTATATCCTCCGCCATCTAAAACGATGATAGTGTCTATTTTTGATTTTTCTATATTTAAAACAAGAAAAGGATATTTTTCATCCACTGAACCAGATCCGTGTTGCCACTTGCATTCTATGATTGTTTCTTTTTGAGTAAAGGGATTGTAGGTAATAAAATCGCATTTTCTTTTGGTATCGTAAATGGTCTTGCCAACCATTACTTGCCTTGAATATACTTTTTTTTCTAAAATATCTTTACTCGTTAGATATTTCTTTTTTTCAAGAAAAATATAATCCTTTTTCTCTATAAGTTCCTTCACTAATTTTTCAAAGCTCTTCCAATTGATGTTAGCGATATTATTCATAATTTTTAATCAATAACTCTTTTTTTTTGCCTCGGGCATTGCCTTTACAGTTTACGGTCCTTATATTTTCTAATTCGACAAAGTTAAAATGCTCGTACAATTTTCTTATTTTCTCATTGTCCGAATTAGACACTATAAAATAGCAACCCCTCTTATCTAATCTTTTACAGAACTTGGCTAGTTCTACTTGTTTTTCTTCATCAAAAATTTTATCGTTATAGCCATTATAGGTTTCATCGTAGGGAGGATCAAAGTAAATAAAATCTCTTTTTAAGGGCGTTATTTCTTTAAAATCTTTTTGCTCAACTAGAGCATCACGGAGTAATAAGTTATCTTTCAAAAGGGTTGCTTTATCTAAAATTAATGGGTTTTTATAGCTTCCCATTGGAACATTAAAATGACCTTTTTTATTTACTCTATACAAACCATTGTAACAGGTTTTGTTTAAATAGATGAATCTTGCTGCTATGTTGACTGGGTCGGTTAAATCAAGCAATCCTCTCACTTTCAAATAATGTTCTTTATTATGATTTTTTTTAAATGTTTTTAATTTTTCTATTAGTTCATTAACGTTTTCTTTTATGACGTTATAAGTGATTATTAGGTCTGAATTTATATCAGACAAGAAAGCTTTTTTAGGGTTTAATTTAAAGAACAAAGCCCCTCCACCTAAAAAGGGCTCGTAATATTTGTTATACTTTTTAGGTAAATTTTTAATTAAAACGTTTACAATATTGTTTTTTCCCCCAACCCATTTGACAAAAGGTTTTCCTTTGTTTTTTGTATCTTGGTAAATGCTTGGATTTTCAAAAAGAAATTCATTAAATTTTTTCATCACTTAAAACTAGGTTTTAATAAGTTAGTTTTTTACTAGAATTTTCGATTAAATTATTTGGACTAAAATTCCCAACTTAATGCCTAAACAAATATTTTCCTAGACTCCTCTTATTAAGTTCGACAATTTATTTATTTTATGCAAAATGCTTTTCTCATTTCTTTAAATTTCCAAATGTTTCCTTAGCTCATCGGGGGTGGAAGTGGGCAAGAAACATTGGTTTTTCCTGCAGATGGTTAATTCGCCTTCGTTGGCTGTTTTAGAAAAAAGGGTCACTCGCTCGGGCAAGTAACTTTGGTTGATGAAAGGCAAACATTTCAAACCACATGATGTAGCCATGAATCAAGGCGACCACGCTAATGAGTATTTTCGTCGTTATTTCCATTTTTTCACTCCTCAAGTTGTCCTCGCATGAAGTTTACCATTGAAAAGGCTTTCAAGCGAATTCCCGTGAGGTTTTGGGGCGGGTGGGGGTGGAACAGAACCCGAAAAAATGAAAAAAATCGCTTGCCCTAAATCTTTTCAAATACTATCATGGTAGAATTGTTAAATCCCACCTATAAAGGAGAGTAAATATGGATGATAAAAAAAGCATTCCTAGCATAAGTGCTGGGGCATTTAAATTGAGCCAAGTTTTTAGTAAAGAGTACGAATACCACATTCCTGCCTATCAACGTCCTTATGCTTGGGAAACTGACCATGCTGAAGAGTTATTTGATGATTTATACGAAAGTAAATTTGGAGAGAATAGTTCCAAAGAAAAATACTTTTTAGGAAACATAGTTTTATCTAAAAAGAAGGACACTCGACATTGTGATGTGATAGATGGGCAGCAACGTTTAACCACATTAACCATATTACTAGTAACCATATACCATAAGGCTGTAAATAAAGAAAAATTTGAAAAAATTAAAAACTACGTTAAAGAAGAAGGGAATGAATTTGAAAACCTAAAACCTCGCCCTCGTCTTTTTTTAAGGGAAGAAGACCAGGATTTTTTCGAAAAATATTTTCAAAATTTTGCGTTGGATGACTTATTAAAAAATAATCCTTCTAATGATTTGGTTAGTTCCGATTCCAGAAAAAATATGGTAAATAACAGCAAGGTATTCATTAAAAGAATAGAAGAAAAATGCCTTGATGATGAAAAACTAATGGAATTTGTCCGTTTTCTTGTTAACGAATGCTTCATTACACTAGTTTCATCGTTTAGTGAAGAAGCAGCCATCCGAATATTTCAAGTGATGAACGCCCGTGGATTAGACCTTGAAAATAGCGACATTATTAAAGCAGAATTGATTGCCAGAATTTCCAAAGAAGAACGAAAAAAGTATAACAAAGAATGGCAATCTATGGAAAATGACCTTACTCGAAAGACATTTAACGAACTCTTCTCTCATATTCGAATGATTTTCACCAAGAGAAAAGCTAAAAAAAATCTTCCAATGGAATTCAAAGAACACGTGATCCTAGGAAAAGATGAAAAAAAACAGGAGAAAAAAAATAATAACCAAATCGTTAAATTACTCCCTAAAAAATTGCTAGACGAAATACTAAGTTACGGTGATTTTTTAAAACAAATAAAAGACATGAAATTTGACGAGGAATATAAAAACGAAAAAAACAACGAATATGCAAAATGGCTAAACCGCCTTATTTATAAAGATTGGATACCAGTAGTCATTTTTTTCATGTCACAAAAACCCAATGAAGAGTACTTTTCATGTTTTTTGAAAAAACTAGAACGGCTGGCTGCATGCCTACTCATATGTTCTACGAGTAAGAATCAACAAATAGTTCGTTTTTGTAAAATCATTGCAGGTCTTGAAGGTGAACATAGTTTGGAAAAGCCAATAGCTGCTCTTGAGTTAAACAAAAAAGAAATTGAGGAAATGGTGAGTATACTAGATGGTGATGTTTATCAAATTAACAACACCAAAAGGAGAAAATACATCTTACTTCGTTTGGAGTCATTTATGTCCAAAGAAGATCCATATGAGAAAAAAGTTGCTATTGAACGTGTACTACCAGAAGATGTTCCTCTAAATAGCAAATGGGATAGTGAATGGCCGAATCATAGTAAACGTGAAAAATGGAAAAATAAAATCGCTAATTTAGTTCTTTTAAAAACGAAAAGGAGTAATAAAAATGAAAAAGATGAGAGACTCAGTTTTGAAGACAAAAAAAAAGAATACCAAAAACGTAATGAAGACCCTGAGTATAAACTGACTTCGCAAGTTCTCAGTACAGAATCATGGACAGAGGAAGTCTTAAAAAAGCGACAGCAGAAACTGCTTAAAACCTTCAAAGACAACTGGGAGTTGAAATAAATACGTTGTCTCGGGGAATTCATTCCCCTGCACCACTAAAAGATTTTAAATTTCCAAGTATTTCCTTAGCTCATCGGGGGTGGAAGTGGGCAAGAAACATTGGTTTTTCCTGCAGATGGTTAATTCGCCTTCGTTGGCTGTTTTAGAAAAAAGACTCACTCGCTCGGGCAAGTAACTTTGGTTGATGAAAGCAAATTTTTTCTTGGAGAGGGTTTTCTCATTCGGGGCAACGATTTGCTTGAAGCCTCGCTTATAATCGTGAAGGGCGCTGAGCATAAAAGGTAGGGAAATGTTATCAACTTTAGGATAAAAGTCTCCTATGATCGAGAGAGCCAAATCTTCCCATTTACGATTTTTGCTGTAATAAAAGCATTTTAAAAGCAATAAAACCAAACTAGAATGCCCAGAAGGCTCTACCCCATCGTAGCTCTCTTGATCCAAAAGCAAAATATCGCGCTGGTCAATTTGATTGCGATAAAAAGTTTTGTCTTGGTAAAAGAAACGCAGTAAATAATTTACCATTTCATAGCCTAGGGTCAGGTACTTCTCCTTGAAAGTGCTTTCGTAAAGCTCTAGGGAAGCCAATCCCAATAAGGCGTAATCTTCCAAGTAAGCCCAATGCTTCGCTTCTCCGTCAATCCATCTGCGATAAAACGCTCCTTGTTCGTTTCTCTTGAAATGAGTTAAAATAAACTCCATGGCAACCTCGGCACGCTTAATAAGCCTCGCATCGCCAAAGGCTCGTCCCAAAGCAGCGTAAGCCGCGATGGTAAGGGCATTCCAAGCCAGAATCACTTTAGTATCCGTGGTTGGGCGAACTCGTTTTTGCCGCACTAGCATCAAACAGTGAAGCGAGGCAGTCATGGCTTGTTTAAACTTTTCATAATCTCTACCATTAGCCCGGGCATAACTTTGCCAACTCTGCCTAGCATGAAGAACTATTTTGCCTTCGAAATTACCCCGCTTAGTGATCTCATAAAAACGATAAAAGTCCGCATGTTTCTCTTCAGGAAGCACCTCCTTGAGTTCGTCATATTCCCATGAATAGAACTTGCCCTCTACTCCCTCGCTGTCAGCGTCTTCAGCGCTGTAGAAAACTCCCCCTTCGTTTGTCAAATCCCTCTCTAAATAGCTCACCACGTGATAAGCTCTTTCTTGGTAAAAAGGTTCTTTGGTGATCAAAAATAAATCTTTTAATAAAATCAAATAAAGGGCGTTATCGTAAAGCATTTTTTCGAAATGAGGTACTTTCCATTCGTAATCAGTGCTGTAGCGAGCAATTCCGCCTCCCACGTGATCGTAAATACCCCCATGACTTATTCTCATGGTGGTGAAAACGACTTTGTTCATTAAACTTTCATCCCCTTCATGATGGGCTATTTTCAACAAATGAATTAAATTTAAAAAGTTAGCGAATTTGTTTTGTTTTTGAAACTTAAACCCGCCTTGTTTCTCATCGTAATATTTCAAATGAACGTCCTTGAAGTTTTTATCTTCTAGGAAATATTCGCTTTTTATATTGAAAAGGGCATCGGCTAAATTTTCTCCGCTTTGCTTTGAAGTCGCTGTTTTTGCCAATTCCTTAGCGATTAGCCTCGCTTGCTCAATGACTTTGGCTCTCTTGTGCTGCCAAGAATTCACCACTAGATTCAAAATTTCTTTAAAAGACGGCATTCCCATTTTCTGTGTAGGAGGAAAATAAGTCCCACCCCAAAAAGGAGAACCATCAGGAAGAGCGAAGGCATTTAAGGGCCAGCCTCCGTTAATCCCTTGAATTTGAAGTGATTTCATGTAATAGCCATCCATGTCGGGTCTCTCTTCGCGATCAATTTTAATGGGGATGAAATGCTCGTTAAGCAGGCGAGCAGTGGTTTCGTCTTCAAACGACTCCCTTTCCATAACGTGACACCAATGACAAGTGGCATAACCTATTGAAATGAAAAGCGGGAGGTCGTTCCTTTTCGCTTTCTCCAAAGTTCGCTCGCTCCAAGCATGCCAATGAACGGGATTGTTTTTGTGCTGTTGTAAATAGGGGCTTTTCTCTTGATTTAACTCGTTCAAACTTAACGCATTCCTGAAGGCAAAAAGTAATTTTCTTTTTAAAACGTCTTTGGTAAATTGTATAATTAAACGAATGTATCGTTTTGGAATTTTCGGCAAACCCAATGTGGGAAAATCTTCTTTGTTCAATGCCCTCATTGATCGCAGCAAAGCAATCGTTGCGGAAGAGAGAGGAGTGACTAGAGATAGGGTGAAAGGAATACTTAGAGATGAAAATGAGTTCATTGCTTTAGCTGATTTGCCGGGCATGGAAGTGGATAAAAAAGCGCTGAGCCCAGATGAACACATTCAAAACTATTTGAAAAAAGAACTAGCAGAAATAGACGCTCTCATCGTGGTCTTTGACATCAACGACATAACTCCCGAAGACGAAATCATTTACTTAGAAGTTAAAAGAAAAAAAATCTCCACTCTGTTCATTGCTAGTAAAGTGGACAACGATAAAAAAGAGGGCCTCCTAGGAGAGCTATACCAATTAGGCAACGAGGAATTTTCGCTAACTTCTGCTAAAAGCAAAAAAGGCATTCTCGACCTTAGGAGAAAAATTTTTTCCTTAAAAAATCAATTAGCCACTAACGCTGTGCTCCCGAAAAAAAGCAATTTGCCAGCTAATGATTGCGTAGAGAGTTTTTCAATCATCGGGAAGCCCAACGTGGGGAAATCTTCTTTTCTCAATTCTTTTTTGGGTTGGGGAAGGTCGCTCATAAAAGAAGAAAGAGGAACGACTAGGGACGCCGTGGATGAGTTCGTCTTTCATAAAAACAAAAAATACAAAATCATTGACACTGCTGGCATTCGAAAAAAGAAAACTAAAAAAAATTTTTTAGAAGAATTATCGCTCAAGAAAACTTTTCATTCCATTAATCAAGCTGGGGTCATTCTTTTGTTAATGGACGCTTTGGAAGTTGAAGAGAATTTCTTTGAACTAACCGATCAGGATAAAAAGATTGTCGCTCTAATAAGGAGCAAGAAAAAAACTTTGCTTATTTTCTTTAATAAATGGGATTTGGTCAAGAAAAAAAGTTGGTCCAACTTTGAAAAAAAAGTCATTCATCAGTATCCCATGTTAAAAAACTACCCTTTAGAAAAATTATCTTGTAAAAAGCCATTCACCAAGCAAGTTAAAAATAAAATCTTTACCCGAGTGTTCAATTGCCTTGAAAATCACCAAATTAAAATTAAAACCAAAGACTTAAACGAAGCAGTGAAGATGGCTCTGGAACAATTTGACACGAACGTGAATGAAAAAAAAACCCTTAAAATATATTACGCCGTCCAAATAAAAACTTCGCCCCCTTTAATGTATTTTTATATCAACGATAGAAAATATTTGGCAAAAAAAATAGTGGATTACCTAAACAATTATTTAACGAAATACTTCGACATTTTGGGAACTCCAATAACCATGAAATTTTTTAACAAGGAACAAAAATGAAAATTGACTGCAACCAATACTTAAACCATCAAAAATTACTCTCCGCCGGCTATCTAATCGACAACCAATGGCTAAGCGAAACCGAGGCCAGCCTTCGATCTAGCCTAAAAGTAACCAATCCAGCCACCAAAGAAACTTTAGCCACCCTGCCTTATTGTGCTGAAAAGGAAACTCATGCGGCTATAGAAAGCAGCCTTTTAGCTTTTAAAAAATGGTCTTTGACTTTAGCGGAAGAGAGATCTCATTTTCTAAGGAAATGGGCTAGCTTGATGAAGGAGAACCAAAGCGATTTAGCCACGATAATGACCCTAGAACAAGGAAAGCCCATTAAGGAATCACTAGGAGAAGTCGTTTATGCGGCTAGTTTTTTAGAATGGTTTGCTGAAGAAGCCAAGAGAACCTATGGAGAAATCATTCCCCCTCATAAGCACAATGCTCGCATAGTCGTCGAAAAGCAACCAGTGGGAGTCGTGGGAGTCATAACGCCTTGGAACTTTCCTCTGGCTATGATAACTAGAAAAATAGGTCCCGCCATAGCGGCTGGATGCACTGCTGTGGTCAAGCCCGCTGAAGAGACTCCTCTTTGTGCCATTGCGTTGATGAATTTAGCGATATTGGCAGGTGCTCCTGCGGGGCTAATTAATGTAGTCTTTGGTGATTATGAAAAAATTGGTAACGTGTTAACCACGCACCCCATCGTCAAGAAAATATCTTTCACAGGCTCAACGGAAGTAGGTAAACTTTTATTAAGGCAGAGTTCCACTACTTTGAAAAGAATTTCCTTAGAGTTGGGGGGGAATGCTCCTTTTATTGTTTTTAAAGATGCTGATCTCAATAGGGCGGTGGATGCTGCCTTGATTTGCAAATATCGCAACACTGGACAGACGTGCGTATGTGCTAATCGTCTATACGTCGAAGAAGCCATTTACGATTCTTTTTGTGAGTTGTTAAAGAGCAAAGTGGAGAAACTAAAAGTGGGGAACGGGTTAGACGAAACGACGGAGCAAGGTCCTTTGATCAACGAAGAAGCTTTTAAAAAAGTCAATCAGCATTTGGAGGACGCTATTCAAAATGGAGCAAAAATCATTTGTGGAGGCTCTGAACTTAAAAACGATTTAGCAGGTCGCTTTTTTGAACCGACGATCGTTAAAGACGTCAATGAAAAATGCCTCATCAACCAGCAAGAAACTTTTGGACCATTAGCACCCATTATTCGCTTCAAAAGCGAAGAAGAAGTCATTGAACTGGCTAATAGAACTCCCTTTGGATTGGCTGGCTATTTTTTTACCAAGGAACTAAGCAAGGCTTGGCGAGTGGCAGAAGCCCTAGAAGTAGGCATGGTCGGCATCAACGAAGGTGTCATATCAACGGCGGCTATTCCCTTTGGCGGTGTTAAGGAAAGTGGACTGGGGCGAGAGGGGTCTCACCTTGGAATCGACGAGTACTTGAACGTTAAATATATATTAATGGGAATCTAAAGAAGATTTAAAATAAAAAAATTTAACAGCAAAAATTAACTTTGACTAGGTAAGATTAGTCCTCCGGTGAGCTCTTTTAATGAAGTTTTATTTTTTTTCAAATACTTTTTAACTTGGCTAAAGACTTGCCTGCTTATTTTAGGATTAATCAAATTAGCAGTGCCTATCCCCACCAAGCTTGCCCCTGCTAACAAGTACTCCACGACATCCTCTCCATGCATAACTCCGCCCACTCCTATGATGGGAATGCTTACTTCCCGAGCAACCTTATGCACTTTAGCAAGCATCAAGGGCTTAATCGCTGGACCGGAATAACCACCGATAACGTTGTGGATGAGAGGTTTTTTACTGCGGACGTCTATTTTCATCGCCTTAAAAGTATTGCCCATGCTAAGGGCGTCAGCTCCTGCCTTTTCGCAGCTGATGCCCATTTGAGCAATTTTATCAATGTCTGGCGAAAGTTTGACGATTATTTTTTGGGCTTTCACCATCTTGAGCTCTTTTAGGAGCTCGCTTAATAACCCCTCATCGCTAGCGAATTCCTTGCCTTGATAATTTAAGTTGGGACAGCTAACGTTGAGTTCAATGAAATCAATTTTCTCTAAAAGGGAAACTTTCCTAACCAACTCCACAAAATCCAGAATGGAAAAAGCCGCCAAGCTAATGATTTTAATAGGCTCAAGCGAAGCAACCTTGGGGTAAATCTGCTCCATGAATTCCTCAATCCCCGGGTTCTGCAGGCCAATTGAATTGATGAGACCAAACTCAGTCTCGCACACTCGTGGATGCGGGTTGCCTAAAATTGGTTTTGGGGTCAAAGTCTTAAACACCAAGCCCCCATAATGATCGATATTGACCAAGTTAGCAAAATCATCGCCGTAACCAATCGTCCCAGAAGTTCCCACTAGGGGCGTGGCAAAAGTTTTGTCTAAAAAATTAACTCGTAAATCCAGCAATGATTAAAAAACGATTTCCGGTTCAACGACTACGTTAATGCTACTAGGTTCAACTCTCGTTATTTCTAAGTCTTTTATTGAATTATCGAACTTCACTTCCAACAAATAAGTTCCGGCTTCCTCAATAGCACTCCCATCCAAATAAAAAAACCTCTCTTCACTAGAAAAGTCAAACTCTCCCCTTACTCCATTTTTTAACTTATAGGAAACTCTATTCAAAAAGTAATCTTCATTAGTAACTAAAGTATCTGGTAAAAATTCAATTTCAACGGGGAATTTACCAACCACGGTCCTAGTTTCAATGCGATTTTTTATGAATAAACTAACCGTGAATTTCTTGCTTTTATCCACAACGATGTTGGGATGAATATTTTTATTGAGTTCCACTTCAAATTCTTTGCTAGCCTTCAAATCACCAATGTCAATGGGTTCTGTTTTTAAACTAGTCAAATCCTCTAAAATGTCTAACGGAGCTGAAACTTTGAGCCTTTTCGGGACAATGGTGTACTGATCTAATATGAAACTACGAGACAATTGTCCCACGAACTCTGGTAGCACCCTTATGATTTTGCTATGAAGCGATGAAAACGTCAGATCAACTTTGTCGGGCGATATCCCCAAAATTTGGATTTCATCGGGAATGCCCTTGACGATGGGGAAACTGGTAACCTCTCCCTCTAGTTCGTTCGTGGCTATGCTAATTTCAGCGAAAATGTTGTTGTTGTCTAAGTTAATAAGATCATCCCTCCTACCACTAATGGAGAGGGTAATGGACTCGGGAATTTCAGTGACTAAGGCTAATTCTTCTGGTTTTTTAATTTTTAAAGGAATGAACAAAGTTTTTTGCTGAATGTTTTGCAGATTGACGTAATAAAAGAAAAACAAAGTGAAAATTAGCGCCACTGATTTCGTTCTCAAATTTTGAGTGAAAACTTCTTTGACAAATTTCCTTCGATCCCACCTCTCCAAGTCAGCGATGATGTTTTCGAACAAAGCAGTGACTATTTTAAATAAGTTATTCGTCCTAGGCCCTTTCAGTTTCAACGAGGTTATCCTTAATTTTCAAATTGTCTTTTAAAATTTTTTCTAAGCGATTGACACTGATATTATAGTCCATTTTCTCTTCCTTGACGAGTGAAATGCTGCCTTTCTCTTCGCTCACTACGATGATGAGAGCGTCTGATTGCTCGCTAAGGCCCAAAGCGGCTCGGTGGCGAGTGCCTAGTTTATCTTTAAAAGTTTTGTTCGTCAAGGAAACAACATAGCATGCTGCTGCTTGAATATCGTTACCAGAAATCAAGACTCCGCCATCATGAAGGTAAGATTTTTTATTAAATATGCTGATCAGCATGTTTTTGGAAACTGGAGTAGTGAGCTTGGTTCCATTTTCCACCAAATGTTCAAGAGAATCTTTTCGCCTTATAATGATCAAAGCCCCTATTTTCTTTTTCTTAAAAAAAGCCACCGCCCCCAAGACTTCTTTTATTGATTTGTTTTCCGTGGGAATGAAACTTTGAAAAATTTCCTTTCCGCCAATGCGATACAAACCCTTTTTGATCTCCGCGGGGAATAAAATAATCGCTGCCAAAAGCATCAAGGAAACGATTTTCTCCAAAATATAATTTAACGTATTGAGTTCAAAGATAGCCGACAAAGCCGTTATGAGTAAAATGACGATGAAGCCCTGCAGCACTGGTAGCACTGGAGTCTTCGCAATGAACTTATAAATGTTATAGAAAATAGCGAAGACGATGAGCACGTCAACTAACTGCATGAACGTAAAATTTTCAATGATAGTTTGAAACATGATTTAAAACTCCTCTACGCTAAAAAAAGTCACCAAAGCATCCTTCATCTCTACCGGGTCATGCATCCTAATCATATCAGCCCCTTTCTTCAAAGCCGCTAAACTAATCCCAATGCTTCCATAAAGCCGCTCATCTGCTTCCTTGTCAATTAATTCTCCCACGGTGGTTTTCCTAGAGGCTCCTACCAAAATGCCAACTTTAAGTTTTTTAAATTGCTTTAGATTCTTCAATAACTCTAAATTTTCTTTCTTATGCTTGCCAAAGCCAAAACCGACGTCAATCATTATTTTATTATTGGCAATACCCATTTTCTTTAAAAGGTTTAACTTTTTTTTAAAATAATTATAAATCTCCTTGGTAGCATCCTTATAATGTACGTTTTTCTGCATGTCAGCTGGAACGCCTTTTTTATGCATTAGGATAATGGGGGCAGCGTATTTCTTGCAGATCTCAAAAATTTCTCCGCTAGATTCTTCGCCAGAACTAATGTCATTGATGATATTGGCTCCAGCCAGTATTCCCTGTTCAGCTACTTTTGCTTTATAAGTATCTAAAGAAAGGATGAGATCGGGAAATTTGCTTCTAATTTTCCTTATTTTTGGGATAACTCGCTTGAGTTCTTCCTCTTCGCTAACTGGCGTTGCTCCCGGACGGCTAGACTCTCCGCCGATGTCGATCAAATCAACTCCGGCTGCTTCAAATTTCTTTATTTTCTTCAAAAAATTTTCGGAACTCAAGCCATTGAAAAAACCTCCATCGTAAAAAGAGTCAGGAGTCACATTAACAATCCCCATCAAATAAGGACGATTAAACACCCAACTAGTTTCTTGATTAATTTTTAAACTAGGAATTTTTTTAGGACTCATACTTGATAGTTTCATTTTCATGGGAAATGGTTAATGCATTATTAGGATTGGAATTTCTTTCCGTGTGGCCAATGACTTTAGCCGCTAAATCAAAATCAGCGCAAACTGCTGTTATTTCCCTAGCAGTTTTTTCATCGGTGTATATTTCCAAGCGATGCCCACAATTATAGACTTGAAACATTTCTCTCAAACTAGTTTTTTGGCTTAAACATTTAAATATCGGCGGAAATTCAAATAAATTATCTTTAATGTAATGAATCTTTTTAGAAAAATTCAAACATTTAGTCTGCCCACCGCCACTATTGTGAATTAAGCCCTTTATCTTATCCGCTTTGCTGCCCAAACGATCGAAAATGGCTCTAACGACTGGTAAATAAGTCCTCGTGGGAGAGAGTAGAGCCCTCCCCATGTCCAAAGGAGTCCCAGCCAAAGCATCCGTGAGCGAATAATCGCCTTGATAAACTAAGCTTCTATCCATCAAAGCATCGTAAGTCTCAAGGTATTCCTTAGCATAGCTGCCTTGAAGCAAATCATGTTTAGCAGAAGTAAGGCCATTACAGCCAATGCCAGAGTTGTATTCTTCTTCGTAAATAGTCTTGCCAAAAGAAGCCAGAGCAACGATGGTCTGCCCGGGGGCAATGTTGCCATTATCAACGAATTCATCTTTAGCAACGAAAGTAGTGCAGGTGGCGTCAATGGCTAGAGTCTTCGTCACGTCGCCCATGTCGGCAGTCTCTCCTCCTAAGTTGAAAACTTTTATTTTTTGCTGATTAAAAAAATCAATCAAGTTGTTTTCTTCTTGAATTAATAAAGCCAAAACTTCATCGTCAATAAGCTTTTTGTTCCTAGAAATGATGGTGGAGAAAGTGAAGCCATCGTTTGCTCCAACGCAAAGCAAGTCGTCAATATTCATCACCCAAGCATCTTGAATCAAATGGGCGAAGTGCTTCACAGAGCCGCTCTCCAAATGATATAAATAGGCTAAACTGCCCTTGCTCCCTATCCCGTCAGCGTGATGAAAATAATAATGTTCGCTTAAATCACCTTTTAAAAAATGAAAAGGGTTTTCCATGCCTTGGCAAAAAGCGTTTTCAAAAACCTTGGGTCTCCCCAAACGGGAAACAATGCTTTTTAAACCCTTTTTATCCGCAGAAACGCCTCGCGCTAAATACTGATTTTTTTTTGTCATTTTTTATATCTTAACTTAAGATATAAAACGATTTTCTAATAATTCTTTAGTTGCTTTTCCTATTTCAGCCGGAGAATCGACGACGTGAATTCCACATTCTCGCATTATTTTCTTCTTAGCCTTCGCTGATTCATCTGCCCCAGAAATGACCGCTCCCGCATGCCCCATTCTACGACCGGGAGGAGCTGTCTCTCCTGCTATGAAGCCAATAATGGGTTTCTTGACGTTCGCTTTAGCATAGTGAGCTGCTTCTATTTCCATGCTACCGCCGATTTCTCCAATTATGACCATGGCTTCAGTTTCGGGGTCTTCATTGAAAAGCTCTAAAAGTTCGTCCATTTTAGTGCCGATGATGGGATCTCCTCCAATGCCCACGCAAGTGGTTTGCCCAAGACCCACTTCAATCAATTGATTGGCTGCTTCATAAGTCAAAGTGCCTGATTTAGAAATAATCCCGACATTCCCCTGCTTAGCAATGAACTCGGGCATAATGCCTACCTTGGCTTCTCCCGGAGTAATGATTCCCGGGCAGTTAGGACCAATGAGTCTTGAGTTACTTTTCTTGATCTCGTGGTAGACTTCCACCATATCCTTCACTGGTATTCCTTCGGTTATGCATACGATGACTTCTATTCCAGCGTGCACTGCCTCCAAAATGGCATCAGAAGCAAAACTAGGTGGAACGAAAATGAGCGACACATTAGCCCCAGTCGCTTTTTTAGCTTCTTCAACGGTGTTGAAAACCGGCACTAAATCGTTAATGACCCTAATTCCGCCTTTTTGCGGAGTAACCCCAGCAACTACGTTTTTACCATATTGATAACATCTTTCAGCGTGGAAAGCGCCTTCCTTGCCCGTAATTCCTTGAACTAGGATTTTTGAGTTTTTGTTGACTAAAATCGCCATAACAGGTTTATTGAACTAACTGAACTACTTTCTTAGTCGCCTCTTCTATTGTCTTAGCGCTAATGATGTTCACTTCTGATTTTTTAAACATTTCGTGAGCGATATCAGCGTTCGTTCCTTGGAGGCGAACGACCACCGGCACCGATAAATTAAGCTCTTTAACGGCAGAAATCACTCCACCAGCCACCCTATCACAGCGGACAATGCCCCCGAAAATATTAACTAAAATCGCTTTAACGTTCTTGTCTTCTAAAATGATTCGAAAAGCGTTTTTCACGGTCTCGACGCTAGCTGTTCCGCCCACGTCTAAAAAATTAGCCGGCTCTCCTCCCATTAACTTAATGATGTCCATGGTTGCCATTGCTAGACCAGCCCCGTTAACCATGCAGCCAACGTTGCCCGATAGTTTGATGAAATTTAAATTATATTCGCTCGCCTCTATTTCGGCAGAATCTTCTTCGGTAAAATCACGTAGTTTTGCTACTTCGCTTTGTCGATAAAGAGCATTATCATCGAAATTGATCTTGCCATCTAGGGCCAAAATTGCCCCCTCCTTAGTCGTCACTAGGGGATTTATTTCCACCAAAGAAGCGTCCAAATCTCGATAAAGTGCATAGAGAGCCAAAAATAGCTTGATTCCCACTTTGAAAGCATCGCCATTCAAGCCCAGAGAATAAGCCAATTGCCTAGCCTGAAAAGGCTTTAACCCTAAGCCGGGAGTAACGTTAATTTTAGTGATTTTTTCTGGAGTTTTAGCGGCAACTTCTTCTATGTCAACTCCCCCCGCCCGCGACACCATGAACACATTTTGAGCCTTGCTGCGATCTAAAGTGATGGCCACGTAATACTCGTTTAAAATGTCAATGCCTTCAGCGATCATTATCTTATTCACTCGCTTGCCCTCGCTACCCGTTTGTGGAGTGACGAGATTCATTGCCAAAATTCTCTCTGCTTCTAAGAGGGCTTTTTCGACGCTAGGGCAAAATTTTACTCCCCCTCCCTTGCCTCTTCCTCCAGCATGGATTTGAGCCTTGATTACGAATTCCTTGGCGTTAAAATCGTTGGTTACCCTCGCAATGGCTTTAGGAATCTCCTTTTTGTCTTCAACGGTGTAACCATCTTGGATGGGTATCCCATACCGCTTAAAAAGCTCCTTGGCTTGGTATTCGTGGACTTTCACGGACCAATTCTACCATGAAAACGACCACTAGTTATTTTTTTAAACCTTCTTCCTTAAATCACCATCGTTTTTTTAGTTCAATGCCGTTTAACCAAACCTAACCCCTTTCTCTCAAAAGAAAAGAAGAAAAAAACACCCATCAAGGGAAGCAAAGAGGGAAGTAAAGGCCCTTCCTTAGATGAGACCTTTTAACTTTCATAAAGATCTCGGCTAAGGATGTTGAAAACCGGACGTTGAAAACCTAATGGCAAAAAATTGACGACATAACCGCCAACAATAGGTTAGCAACCAAAATGAAGAAAAAAACCAATCAAATGCTTATTGAAAAAATAGATTTTATTCTTTTAACAACTCATCTAGTTTTTCTATGATTGACAATCTGCTGGGCAAGCGGTAAAGGACGAAAAAACTCTTGATTTCTTCTAAATGCCTTTTAGTGAAACTAGAATTTTCTTTGAGTCCGATCACTCTGCCAATCACTAGCCCATCTTTGGTGTAAATGGTGAGAAATTTTTCTTCATTTATATTTTTTTCCTTCCCCCTGTATTTCAATAAATCCTCTTCTCTATGATAAGAACTAAAATCAACCTTGTATTGGTAACTTATCAAAAGGTTATTGACTTTTTTTAGTAACATAGCTTAATAGACCCTAATGATGATTAACAATACGAACTTAAAACTAAAATTTAACTTCGCATCGTTAATCATACTAAATTCTCTACTGCAGCAAACTCAAAACCGATTGATTTTTTTGATTGCTTTGGGCTAACATCGCTGTCTGAGCTTGACTTAGTATTTGATTTTTCACCAGATCAGATACCACTTCAGCAACATTAGCGTCTCTTATCCTACTCCTAGAAGCCACCATATTCTCGCTAGCAATAGCAAGACTTTGTCTAACGTAATCTAGTCGATTATTATAGCCACCAAAGTCAGCCATTTGCTTGTGAATTTTCTGTAGCCCATCATCAATCACGGCTATCGCTTGGTTAGCCTGACTAGGAGTACTCATAGAGATAGTGAACTCTCGATTACCATCTCGAACACCCAAAGCATGAGCCGTCATAGTTCCTATAAAAGCCCTTATGTTTTGATCGGTATTCGCTCCCACATGCAGCCACATACTAGCCGTTGGAGTGCCACCTATCTCTTCATTAGCAAACCTCCCCGTCAATAAGGCAACTCCATTAAACTCAGCATAAGAAGCAAGCCTATCTACTTCGTTAATGAGCTGACTCAACTCAACTTGAATGTAAACCCTATCATCAGAACTATAAATTCCGTTCGCTGCTTGAATAGCCAACTCCCTAATTCTAATGAATATTTTGTTAGTTTGAGATAAATAGCCTTCAGCCGTCTGCAGAAAAGAAACCCCATCCAAGGCATTTTTCTCTGCCCTGTTTAGCCCTTTTATTTGGGCCGTCATCCTCTCTGAAACCGCTAGACCAGAAGCGTCATCAGCAGCAACGTTAATTCGAAGCCCCGTTGAAATGTCACGCAAATTTTTGTTAACCATTTGCTCTTGAAACTTCATAACGCGATTCGTGTTAACGCTGCTGATATTAGTTTTTATGAACATTGTAATCCTCCATGATTTACTTGTTAATACTAAAAAATCCCTTTTTAGTATGCCTAGTGGTTTAGTTAAAGCTAAAAACACAAACCACACAGGTAGATTATCGAAACCATGTGCTTAAAAATTTAATTTTTGTTGACTAATAAAAAACTAAAAAAATCCAACCCAACTTCCACAAACAACTTAAACAAAACGTGAATTGGCATCCCCAAAACATTGTAATAAGATCCGTTTAGGTTATCAAATAAAATAGCCCCCCACCCCTCCAAGGAAAAACCACCGGAAAAATCCAAAGAAAAAACTTGATTAAATACCTTTTCTCGCAAATCACTAGAAAAACGATGCATTTTTAAAACCGACTTGTCGATCCCCACTGCTCTTCTCCCTCGTCCGCCACTGGGGTTATGCACGCAAACGGAGGAAAAAACTTGCACTTCGTTCTTTTCGTAAATGGACAACAGTTCCCCGGCTTCTTCTTGCCGTTTAGGCTTCTCAATGATTTTATCACCCGCCATGACTAACGTGTCTGCCGTAATGACGACTTTGTCAGCAAGGGCTTCGTTTTTCGTTAAAAAATCCGCCAGTTTGAGTTCCGAATTCTTTCTCACTAACCATTCAACATCATTCCTATCCTTACTGGTGTATTCGCAGCTAAAGGTGGGACGACTCTTGAAATTTAAACCCAATTGCTTCAAAATGGCAATCCTAGCAGCCGACTTGGAAGCTAAGATAATTTTAATTTTTTCCATTTATTGGCTTTTTTTCGCAAAAGATAGTTATATTTTTAGTCTTCTAAATAAAGTTGTTCATATTTAGAAATTGCTGTCCTTCTCTCATGAGCTAACGATTTATGAAACCAAAGATTTTGGGTAAAAGTCGCCTTTTTTTTGCTTTTCACTTGAATTTTAGTCAAGCAATGGGTGATAGCGTAACGCATGGCTGGCTTGCTCGTCTCACCTAGCCCTTTGTTCCTTTTTTTTCGTAGTAGGGTAAACTTATCAGCCTCGGCTTTTTTCATCAAAGTAGAAAATTCTTCATCGTCAATGCAGTAAAAAACTTGCTTTTTAGCCCCTTTCTTTAACTCAACTTCGTAAAGCGGAGCTTCAGCAATGTAAATGAATCCTTCGCTAAATAAATCGGGCCAGTACTCGTAAAAAAAACTCAACATTAGGGAACGAATGGCATAACCATCAAAATCTGCATCGGTGATGATGACTATTTTTTTAAAAGGCATTTTGCTAAAATCAATTCTCTTCTCCTGTTTCCCTGTTTTTTCTTGCCTTTCTTGAAAAGGAAGTCCTAAAATGCTCACGATGTTCCTATATTCCTGATTGTTCATCGCCTTAACCAAAGGCATGCCGCGAATGTTAAGCGGCTTTCCTCGCAATGGGAACAATGCCTGAGTCTGGGGGTCTCTTACTGGCCGAAGTCCCGCAATGGCGGAATCACCCTCTCCAATGAAAAGGGTTTTGCTCACATGACGGCTCTTGCTAGTGCATGGGATGAATTTAACGATGACCGAGCGATTGGTTTTTTTCATTTCTTTACCAACATTCGCCAGTTCCCTCATTTTGACTTTTTTGTGAATGACTTCTTTTATCTTGTTAATAAGGTCTAGTTTTCTAATGATCTTGTCCAAATGCCCATCTACTATTTGTCTGATTTCTTCTTTCAAATCGTTAATCAAATAAGATTTATCTTGACTTTTAAACCTAGGAGCAAGGATATGAAAATTGTTATACAGGTGAAGACAATTCCTAATGTCGTTTCTAGTTATGTCGTACTTCAGGCGTTTTTCATAGGTTAGCAAGGAAGGCTTTTTCCTTATTTCATCGTAAATGCGATTATGCAGGTATTCAATGGAAGAGCCCCCTAGAGAAACAAAATTAGAATTAACCCAACTGAGGCTTTTCCCCTCCTCTCCTAGTAAAATGGCTTCTAAACGAAAGTGATCTTTAGGATCGTGGTGGATTAGTTTGTAATAATTCCGCCCGCTTGAAGCAAAAATGTCCACTAACCCATTTTTAAAAACGAACTCTTTCTTCTTATTTTGATGATTGAACTCCACCACAAGCCCGGGGTTGGTCATTGCTAAATCTTGAAGGTACTGCTCTATGAAATTTTCTTGAAAACTCGTTTCCAAATGATTAAAATATTTGCCCTCAAGCTCAAAAGTAACTTCCGTTCCATGGAGCGTCTCGCTAACTTTTTCTAGTTTAGCAGCTAACTGGCTTCGTTTAAAAAATTTTACTACCTGCTTTTTCGTTTTTTCATCGACAATGGTCAAGGAATCGAAATGCCCCTGCTCATCGAAATGGAGGGCTATTTTTTCGATCAAAGCAGGGCTAAGCGATAGGCTAGCCAATTTTTCCTTAAAGGCATCGTCCATAGTGAAAACTTTAGAATAGCGTCTTCCTTGGTGGTAAGTATCGACTTTGAAAAAACGAGACACGATGCGGACTAAAGAAACCCCCACTCCATTTTGACCGGCAATGTGTTCTTTTTGCGATAAATCATCGAAATTTTCCCCATACATTAAATGCAGAAAAACATCAGAAGCATTTTTCATGGGGATGCCCCTGCCATCATCTCGCACCGTTATCCTTTCTCGGTTTTTGGAGAGAGAAACCACCAGTTTTTTCATTTTATCTTGTTTGCGAATGGATTTGTCGTTAAGGTTTCGGTTATATTCATCAACTGCATTCATGCATACTTCGTCTAGGCATTTTAATTTGGCTGGGATATCTTGTATTTCTTGGTGCATGATTTCATAAGAGCCATCACTTCTTTTTTTAAAAAAATGCTGTTGAAATTCAGCCAAAGAATTCTGCCCCAACCACATGCCCGTCCTAAGGCGAACGTGCTCAACATTGGAGAGTTTTTTAAAATTCCTTTTCCCGCCGCTCTTGGTCCTAGTCTTCATTTGAGTTTAAAAAGTAACCTGATATTCACTGCCACTAAAAGTAAGTCGTGGCTGGCGTAGTTATTTCCGCAGGTCCCATTTCTTGAGTTCTCTCATCTCGCTAATGATGAAATTGGTGAGTGTCGAGTCGCTTTTTACGAGTTCGCGGTATGACAGGTAATTTTTTTTAGCCGCTTCAATGCTCTCTTTGCTTTTAGCAACTTCTTTTATGGTTAAACGATAGAGGGGAATTTGAGCCAGCCATTCGTAATGCTTAAAATTGGCTTCTTTTAAAGAATTTTCCAAAACGCTTTTGCTTTCAATGGCGGTTGCTTTTTCACTCCATTTTTCCTTAATGAAACGAATGAGTTCCCTTAGTTTATCCCATTTTTCCTTTTCCCCTTGGGCTAATCTTTTGAAGCGAGCCTTCAAATGCTTCTTGCGATAGGAAAAGAAATCCCGGATAATGTCGCTGTCGCTGCATTTTCTTAGCCCACCGTTGTAAGTGATGACGTTTTGTTCAATTACTTCTTGATTGGTTTTAGAAAAAATGGCTTTTATTTTCTTGGGAGTCATTTTTGCTTCCCTTTTAAAAATTATTTCTATCCTAAAATCATCTTTAGAGTGGTCTAAATAATCTCTCACTTCGTTTGGTTCTTTAACCAAGTTCTCTAAATACATGATCACTTTTTCTCGATTCCAATTCTGCGGAGCTTGAACTAAAAAAAGGCTGCCTTTAGAATATTCAAAAGCAAAACCAGTTGAAAAAACTCTCTGTTGGTTTTCGTTTTTAAAATAAAGGTAGCTGTCTTTTTTAAGCCCCTTATACCAAGGAGAGAGATCTACTTCGGTCTCGGGATTTTCTAAAAAACTTATCGATGCGTCGACTAAATCGCTCAAATTGCGTCCAGCTAAATTAGTTCTAAATCCCGTAGCAATGCCCAAAACAGGATTGAGAAAAACTAAAGGTATCTTAGGAACGAAAAAAATCGGCTCCTTAGCAGTCTCATCGTAATTATCCACGTAGTCAAGGTCGGGAATTGATTCGAAAAGCCCGACGTCTTTAGCAAAATCGGAAATGGTCACCTCAGTGTACCTAGGGGAGGCAATGGCTTTAGGATCTAAGGCATCGCCAAAAGTTCCTTCGCCACTGACGAGAGGGTAATTGTTGGAAAAAATGAAATCTTGAACCATTTGCGCAATGGCTTCTTCAATAGAACTATTGCCATGGGGATGATAAGCCATCACCATGCCCGCGACTTTCACGGTCTTAGTAAAACGATCGCGAGCAGAAGAATTCCACATGGTCCATAAAATCCTCCTTTGGACTGGCTTGAGCCCATCCATCACATTGGGAATGGCCCTAGAATCGCAAACATAGCGAGAATATTTCTTTTGGTCTTGATTGACTTGTTCCGTGAAATCAACCGTCTTAACCACCTCTTCCCACATGATTGTCGCTTTAAATTTAAAGAAATTTACGGCTTCCTATGAATTAAAGAAAGTTGATAATATTTTTCAGCCCACTGCAGATTTTTCGTATAACTCTCTTCGCCCAGAAATTTCAACTTCCTTCCCGGGACTCCCACGTAAAGGCAATTAGCCTCCACCACTTCACCTTCTTTGATAACTGCTCCAGCTCCTATGACAGCACCTCTTTTCACCACTGCTTTATTTAAAACAATAGCCCCCATGCCAATCAAAGCCCCGTCTTCAATAGTGCAGCCATGAAGAATAGCACTATGCCCCACCGTCACGCTGTCGCCTATCTCAACGACGTCATCGTTAGCAACGTGAACGACGCTATTGTCTTGAATGTTCGTTTTCTCTCCGATGGTTATTTGATTGATATCTCCTCTAACAGTAGCATTGTACCAAATGGAAGAAAGTTTTCCTATTTTTACTTGCCCGACCACCTTAGCCCCGGGAGCTAGATAAACGTTTGCTAACTCAGTGATTAGATTCGACTTGGTTAACTTTGGTACTACGAAAGGATCCATTTACGAAGTTTGAAACACTTATCTTGCTGAAAGTCTTATTTGCTTCCTAAAACGTGAACTCCCGTCCAGTCGCTCAAGTTAATCGTCTGAGGCTCAGCGATGTATCTCTCACACCTTTCAATGAAAACTTTCGATGGGGTCAGTCGCTGATAAGGATTTTCTTCCCATTCATTGGCTTTTTGAAAAAAATCTCTGGCTGACTCAAAATCACCTTTGACAAAAAATTCTCTCGCTTGGTTAAAGTTCTCAATTAGTTTCTTTTGCCGCTCGCTTTCCTTGCCTTTCAAGCAAAAAATTTCATATAAACTAACGGACTTTTTCTTACCCATGACCACCACTTCATCCACTAGCCGGTAAGAAAAAAAATCTCTAGTCGTCACTTCTTGGCCATTTTTCACCCACTTTTGATCAAAACTATTGTTGCTAACGACCGTGAAGATTCCATATTGCTTAGCTGATGATTCTAGCCTAGCAGCTAAGTTCACATCGTCACCCATCATGGTGTAGTTTTTTCTCTTGCGACTACCCATGTTGCCCACCACGATTAGACCGGAGTTAATGCCTATCCTCATTTTCATGTTATGAACTAGCTTGGGCCATTTATCGCCTTTGTTCCAGTCGTCGGGGCTGTTTAGTTTTTTCTTTATCCGATTGGGATCATTGGTTTTCTCTGAAGACCATTTTTTCCTAAGCTCTAGCAACTTATCCTGCATGAGCAGAGCCGCCTCACAAGCTTTAAAAGCAGAATCTTCCATATCCAAAGGAGCTCCATAAAAAGCGATGATAGCATCCCCCTCGTATTTATCCAAAGTCCCTCCTTGGGCTAATAAAATGTCTGTCATGGCTCCTAGATATTCGTTCAAAAGCTCAACCAGTTGATCTGCTGTTAATATCTCCGAGAAGGAAGAGAAGCCTTGAATATCGGTGAAAAAAGCCGTGATGTTCCGCTCATCTCCGCCTAGCTTAATGGACTGCTTTGATTTATACATGGAGTCGATGACCTCTGGGGCTAAATAGTTAGAAAAAATTTCCTTCAAATATTTTTTGTCCTTTTCCTCATACAAAATAACGTACAAAGTGATGCTAATGAATACGAATAAGTTGGCAAACAACACTTGGGTGGTGTCAAATAAATAGTTGCTTTCAAATAAATAAAAAGAAGTTAACAAGATGGCTATGTTCATGAAGAAAAAAAATAAATATTTTAAATAATTAGTCAAGAAATAATAACCAAACGAAAAAGAAATGCATAAAAAAGCCAAACTCAAATAAGTTACTTGATCAGAGGGTTGAATTAAAAAGTTTTGCCTAATGATGGTGTCGAAAGCACTCAAAATAGTGGTCACGCCAAACATCTCATCGTAAGTGGTCTTATGCACATCTCTAGCCATCCCCGTGCTAAAAGCTCCCACGAAAAGCACTTTGTTATAAAAATCATTGTAATTAGCCAAATACTCATCCGTCAAAAAATCCAATAAAACATTTTTGCTAAGAGAATAATCGTTTATTAGGGGATGATTGGGATCTAAATTATTTTGCTCAAAAAAAGAAGTTATGAAACCAATGTAGTCTTCCTCATTGAAGGCTAGTTGATATTCATTTAAAAACAAGTTATAAAAAAAGAAAGCACCTTCAAAGGGGTTTTCGTTTAGAGAGTAATCAAAAATCAAACCCTCTTCAATACTGCCAAACCTTTTGAAAATGTTTCTAATGATTTCGTCATTCTTTTCTTCAACAAAGGCATTGAACCATTCCAATAACTCAGCGGTTTCTATGTCGCCTATTTGATCGTCATCTACCTCCACCTCTGGCAAATCCGGCAAACTAGGACTCAAATAAACGGAAGAATAACTTTGAAGTGGGTAAAAGTATTCCGTTCTCGTGTTCCCTTCGTTATCCGAAACCGCCAAGTCTTCTCGATTAGCGTAATTGATAAACATAGAATAGGGATTGTCCTCTTTGTTTTCAGTCAAAGGAACGACTATATTTTGCTTTTCATGGCTTATTATCTTAATTTTTTCCGAACCTAAACGACCAGCGGCATCGAAAATTTCTTTCCCTTCCAATAATTCATAACTCCCATCGGGGTTAGCAAGAACTCTCAAAGGATAGTCGGGAATTTTTAGAGTATCGTCTTTATAACGCTTGCTGTATAAAATCAAAAACAAGCGATACAAGTTAGCGTCGTATTTTGTCTGTCTAAACCCCTTCACTTTACCTCTAAACTCGTCAAAATCAACGACTTCAATCAATGGATTCCTAGTCGTCTCGTTCAACTTAGGAGCAAGGCTATTCTCAAGGACTAAATACTTTTCGTAAATTTTTATGTCTTCGCTGCTAATGGAATAATATCGCTTTGCCAACTGCAGATACACGGAAGCTAAATAATGAAGATCTCCTTGGGAATCTTTATAGGGATAAACTAGAGTAGCCTTCCTAAGGACTTCATCTCTGTCGGGAATAGCGTTCACAACAACGGGAATGGCATTAACTAAAAATTCCTCCACCAAAGGTTCGGTATTGATGTACAAAGGTCTATCGACTTTATGTATAGGGTCAAGGGAACTTTGAGCCAAAATTTCTTCATTTAAAGTCAAGCGATTTAAATATTCTTCATCGTAAATCGGTAGTCTATCGAAAAGTAGATACTGATCAATGTAGACGTTGTCATGCTTTTCTAATTCCCTAGAAAATTTGCTATCCAACTCCCCAAGGTAAAGGTTAAATTCATCTATATCAAACTGTTGATTGAGCGATTGGTCCCCCAAATTTTCCGAAAGCTCCTCCTCTAAGTTAAACAAAATATCAATATGAATCATTCTAGGAGAAAATCTCTGTATTTTATTCAAAAACTCGGCATGCACATTCCTTTTCCATGGCCATTTGCCTATCCTGTTTAACGATTCTCCATCTATAGTCATAATTTTCGTTTCCTTTAGAGCAAGGTTATCTTGGAAATCAAAGCTCCTTATCTCTCCTTCCCTAAAATTAAACCTCAAGTCAATGAGTATGTTCTCAATAGTGGAAAAAAGGTTGAAATTGTCTCTATCTTTATCTAGTTGGCTAATTGAAAAAGTAACCACAAACGCAACTGTGCTCAACATTAACAAAATGAAATATCTCATAGTTATCTCCTATTAAATCATAAATTTATGAATATATTATAATTCACAACCTCTCTACTAATCATAAAATAATCGCAAAATAATAGCTATAAAAAAGCATTCTTCTCATAAATTAACCCTTCACAATGTAACTAATGTTTCTCTCCTTGGTTTTATTCCTACGATGAGAAAAATATTGGAGGTCTTCTTTAGTGCATATTGAAGAATTTTTCTGGCTATAAAAGCCATTTTTTAGGCAAATATCGCGAATGAGATTTTTTAAGTCAAAAAAAAATTCATCACCCTTGGGAGTTGAGCGTGAAAAATAGTCTTTAGCATTGAGCCCATATTCTTTAATCATCCCGTTAAATTTTTCCACTAAATCTTGCCTAACCACGTAGCATTTTACGCAAATCATAGGTCCAATGGAAAAGAAGATTTTTTCCTTGAATTGAAATTTTTTTTCAATGATTTTTTTGGCTTGATTAACAATGTCTTTCTGCACAGAACGCCATCCACAATGAAGCAAGCCAATGATTTCTCCAACAGAACTAAACAAAAACACAGGAGCACAATCAGCATGTTTAATGACTAGGAAAATGTTTTTTTGATTGCTCACCATCCCATCGTAATCAAGCGGCTGACTCAACTCGCCATTCTCCCCTGTGATTGCTAACACATCGCTGCCATGAATTTGATTTAAGGAAACAGCGTTTTTTCTCTTCACAATGCTTCGAGCAGCTTCAAGGTTAAAGATAGTAGTGAAGTGAAATTTGTCTTTCATTAGAACTGTCTGACCTTGAGGAAAAAAGTTTTACCTTTCTCAATGGTGATCTCTCGGTCAAATTTACTCAAGTACCTCGTTTGGTTCTTGCCCTCGCTCGTTATTTGATAAATGCCGGGTTTTAGAAAAATTCGCTTCATTTGAAGGTTTTTATAGGCTAAATTCCAAGATCGCAAATCCGGCTTAATGGTGGCTGAAATGGCAATGCTCCCAAAAATATTGGCTAAAAATCCAAGGAGCTTATTTTCGGTGGCTAATGAAACCGCGGCACCGGCGGCTAACGAAGTGATCACTTTGCTTAAGATAGTAAAAACGTTTTCATTGACATATTTAGGATAATTTTCGTTGTAATTCCTGATGACGGTTTCTTCATAGTCGTCAACCACTTCAGTAGAGAAATTTCTGCCATTTAGCGAGAAATTTAGCTTCTTGCCATCAAAAGGATCGTCTCTTTTTTCGTAAATGGGGATGGGATTTTGGGAATTTTTAATGAAAGTTAGCAATATGGAAGAATTCACTGCCAATTGATTTTTAGACACTATTGATAAAAGATAACTCGTTTTCAAAAAAGAAGCAAAATTACCATCCTCGCCTATCTTTCCCCGTCCTTTTTTGTAAGGAGCGAGGCCGTACTCGTAAATGACGACAAGCTCCCCATAATCGTTAGTCAAAATCAAATTGGTGAAGGGTAAAATTTCCATTTGAGCGTTAAATAATTTCAAGTCTTCACCAAATGGTTGGTATTCCAATACTCCTTCCTCGTCTCCCTCCTTCCTAGCCAAATGAAATAAGCTCGCCTTGATTAAATCCTCTTGATAACCGCTTAGCAACAAATTGTTGTATTGAACGCGAGCTTCGTTGTAATAGCCTAGCGCTTCCGCTAAAACAGCATACAAGTAGCGAGCGAATAGATTTTGTTGGTAGTCAATGGTCTCATCGTCCCTGATTTCTCTTTGCTCAATTTCGATTTTTTGAAAATATTTCAATGCTTTTTCCCTTTCGTCAAGAAAAATGAAATTCATGGCAATGTAGAGTTTGATCAAGATCCGCTCAAAAACCTCTGGATAATAATTTTTGGCGCTATCGTTCAAGAAATACCCTTTGATATTTTGAGAAATGCTCTTATAAGTTCGCTCCGCTATGTCATCAGCTTCCAATAGGGCAAGGTTACTCTCTTCCCAAAGGCCTATGGAATGGAAAATGCTTCCTGCTTCCATCAAATAAAGCAATCTATCTTTTTTAGATGTTTGATTGATTTTTTTCCTTAAAACAGAAATCGCCCTGTCGAACTCTTGGTTTAAGAATAGTTTTTCCGCTTGACTTATATGGGGACTTTTTGCGTAGCGTCCGTAATTGCTAGAGCAGCTGCATAGAAAGAACAAGCAGACGAGGAAGCAGATTGCCTTTTTGAAATGAAAAGGCATTGCTTAAAAAAATTCCCACCCTAAAAATTCTCGCCCTAATTCTCGCCTCATCACATAGTTAAATTTCCTAATCCAAGTCAATCCTTAGTCGCACCGTGGGGAGGGATTTCAAAGGCCATGGGAATAAACCTAGTTAAGAAGCGAGAATTTTTACTGGGAAACGAACTTAGGCACCACCATTTTAACCCTACTTCCTTCACTGATCTAAAGGATAAACTAGATGATGAAGTAAAAATAACCGCCATTGCTAACTTAAATTGCCAAAATTTTAATCCTAGTTAAAGTTTGATTTATGAAGTCATTTTGAATAAATACTTGACAATATCGTTTTTTTATTATATCATACTACAATAGTTTGACGGATCAAAGCGATTTTACTTTCTAAATTAATAAATAAAAATGAGGTTATAAATAAAAAAATGTTAATAAAAAAATTAATTATGATTTTTGGTATTGCTATCTCCTGTTTTGTATTAGCTCAAAATCAAGATGATCAAGCAGCTTCCGACGCAACTGCCGTTAATCCAAACGTTGCAGGACAGGGTTACGAAGCATTTTTAGTTGATTTTAATGAAACTGGTAAAGGTAGTAAAGAAGAAGATCTTTTCAACAACAATAACTGGGTGTTGGAGTTAAACTCTTCTGCTGATTTTATCATCAACAAACAGTTGACTTACGCTAAAAACGTTGTGGACAAAGGCGGGATCAACAACATCGGAGTGAGGGTTAACTTCCCCGAATATCCCAACAATAGTTTCGCCACTCTAACTCCCCCATTCCCTTTTATATTTGAGCTTTCTCAGCAAGACAATAGCCTTGGGGTCGTCAATAACGTCGGAGCAATCAGGCGTATCATAGCCAAGGTTGCAGGACGGGGCTTCCCTTATGCGATTCTTGTGGACCTGCAGGATATAAACTCCAAAGTAACTTCCTATAAAATAGGACAACTCAACTATTATGGCTGGAAGGAGATTAACTGGGACAATCGAGAGATTTTAAATGACTTATCCGACAGGGAAGATTTTGATTTGGTATCGCCAATCTATCCTAGGATTTTGCCTTCAGTGAAGTTAAATTCCATTAAATTTTTCAGGAATGGCGAAAACCAAGGGGGCAATTTCATCTCTTACGTCGGTTGGATTAAAATGATTTATAACAAAGCAGTAGCTTTGGAAGCGATTAGGAATGAATTTTTAAATCCCGATAGTGAAGGTTTTATAGAAGATGAAGACGTTTGGAAAATTCAAAGCGAGCGAAACGATTCGTTAAACATTACTTACGATGATTTGTTTGAGAACTTCAAACTAACGAGAAGAATTCAGCGATCTAAAGTCAATGCTGAAGGTACCGCTGGAACTGCTCCTTTCCCTGCTCCACCCGGGGGGAATAACGATAATGCTAATAATGAAGATAATGCTGGCGGTGGCGATGGCAACAACAACGATGCCGGCGGCGGTGGTAACTAGTAGTAAATACTAAGCCGTAAACATCGTGCTTAATAGGAAAGAAGTTTCTTAATAAAGTTTTTTTTCCACCACTACTCACTGATGTAATAAGAACAAGCAGCAAGGAAGACATTTTCCTTGCTGTTTGTTTGGAGATTGGAGACATACGTGGGTCTCGCTCTCTTTAGTTGCTAAATTCCGATGGATTTCAATGCGTGCCCAGTTTCTAATTAGCCTCAAGTTTTTAAAACCTAGAAACAAAAAATCGATTTTCTCTCTAATGTCTATTGTTTCCATGTTGGGAATTACTTTAGGAGTAATGATCCCGGTGATTGTTTTGTCGGTGTTGGTAGGGTTTCAAGAAGAGATTAAATCAAAAATTTTAGGCGTTAAGGGGCATTTGATTATAACTAAAGGCAATGACGCCTACATTGATAATTACGACCAATTCATCGCCAAGCTAAAAGAAGATAATCCAGAAATCACTTCTGCCATTCCCTACACTGAAATGCAGGGAATAGTCCAGTTTTACAATGATTTTGAACCCATTATTTTGCGAGGAATAAGTGAAGAAGCTTTTAGTGAAGATGAAGAGTTTAGTCAGTTGTTTAACATAAAAAGAGGCGAGAGAAATTTGGGAAACCTATATTATGCTTTGCTAGGAGATAAATTAGCCAGTAGCTATTTCATTTCTCCCAAAGATAGGTTAAAGTTATTCATCGTAGAAGAAAATTCGCTGTCTCTTAACAGCGTGAGACCTATTCCCGTAACCGTTAGCGTTGAAGGAACTTTTGAAACGGGATTCCAAGATTTCGACATTGGAGTAATTTACGTGTCTTTGCAGACTTTACAAAAAAAGTTTAAGCGAGAAAACCAAGTGAAATCAATTGACGTCAAACTAGACGATGTTTGGCAAGTTGAACGTTTGAAAAGAAAACTGGTGGCTAAGTATGGAGAGGATTACAGTTTTTTCACTTGGCAGGAAGTGAATTTCAATTTCTTTAAAGCATTGACTTTAGAAAAAGCAATCATGTATTTGATCATGTCGCTCATCTTGCTAGTGGCTGTTTTTAACGTCATAAGTTCTCAGCTCATCATGATAATAGAGAGGAAAAAAGAGATCGGCATCTTGAAAACCTTGGGAATGAACACTAAACATTTACTGCAGATATTCTTAACTCAAGGATTTATCATCAGTTTGCTTGGGGCTTCATTAGGCGGGATTCTCGGTCACTTAGCTTCGCTTAATGTTGCTGTTTTGATCAACGCTTTAGAATACGTCATTAACTTTTTTTTAACCATTTCCTATTTAGTCAGGAGCATTTTTGTAGAAAACTTAGAGTTCGTTCCTTTTGAATTGTTTCCCGAAGGAATTTATTATTTAAACGCTATCCCTAGCGACGTTAGCTTAGCTCGGGTGGGATTTTTCATGGGGATGGCTATATTTCTCTCGCTGCTATGCAGTTTTATCCCCTCGCTCAAGGCCGCTAAACTAAAGCCTTTAGAAGTTATGCGTTATGAGTGAAAGTAAAATTTCACCTTTTTTCATCATTAACCGTTTGTCGCATAGTTTCTATAAAAAAAATAACAAAATTGAATTGTTCAAAAACATTTCATTTTCTTTAAAGGAAAACGAAATAGTTGCCATCACGGGGAAGAGTGGGATTGGGAAATCTACTTTTTTAAATTTAGCAGCTGGATTGGATAATGCTTTGAGCGGAGAAATAATTTTCCGCGGTAAAAAAATATCTCATTTGAAAGAAAATCAGTTAGCGAAAATTAGAAACCAAGAAATTGGCTTCGTTTTTCAACATTTTAACCTGATAAGAGAACTCAGCGTTTTGGAGAACGTGGTCATCCCCGCCATCATTTATCGCTCAAGCAATGAAAAAATCAAACAAAAGGCCCTTCATTTGTTGAAAGAGGTGGGTTTGGGGGATAGGCTAGAGCATAGCGTTGCCGAACTTTCTGGCGGAGAGATGCAGAGAACTGCCATCGCCAGAGCCCTCATCAATCAACCTAAATTGATTTTCGCTGATGAGCCTACTGGCAATCTCGATGAAAAAAACAGTTCCCAAATCATGGAAATATTTAAAAAACTCTGTCGAGCCAACAAATGCGGCGTCATCATCGTCACTCATTCCATTTCCCTAGCCGAAAAATGTGATTTAATTTACGAAATAAAAAATAAAAACATTGTGCAGATGAAATGATTCTTTTAACGGATAACTATTGAAAAATAAAAAGAAATCAGGTTACAATTTTTCTAAAAGACTGCTCGGACACTATGATCACCCTAGAAAAAGCCAACCGCCTCATCGATAAAAAATGCGACTTTGCCTTAAGAAGGCATCTTAACCACGTGGCGGCAGCGATGGAAACCATGGCTGAGGTGCTGGGATTCGGCGAAGAAAAGGAAAAATGGTACATCACTGGACTCCTTCATGATATAGATTGGAACGAAACCATTCACGAGCCAGAGAAGCACTGCGGAGAGGAAACAATGGTTTTTTTAAAAGAAAACGGCGTTGATGAGGATATATGCTTAGCCATTCAATCTCACTATGACTTTTTAAAAATACCAAGAGATAACGAGTATCGCCAAGCTCTTTTCGCAGTTGACGAAATAAGCGGCTTCACCGTGGCAGTGGCTCTATTAAGACCGACGAAAATGATTGGAATAAAACCAAAATCAGTTATAAAGAAAATCAAAGAAAAGAGTTTTGCAGCAGCGGTGAGTAGAGAAGACATGAAAATCTGCGAAACATATTTCAACATTTCTCAAAGCGAACTTTTAACTCATTTGATTCCCGCTTTTGAAAAAATAGCTCCCAACTGGCAATTAGCTCCCTAAATATGGCAATGGAGAATATGGCAACTGAGAAAACCAGATTCCTTTTTCTCGTCATTTTCATTAGCTTCGCAACGTTTTCTTGTTCCACCATTGATCTCATTTACTGGGGAGGGGAAAAAGTCATTAAATATGAAATCGGCAGAAATCTAAAACTAAGTGGCGAACAAAAAAAAGAAGTGGACCGGGAGTTGAAAGAACTCCTAGAATGGCACAAGCTAAACCGCTTGCCCGCTTACGAAGCGCTATTAGAGGAAATCAATGCCAACTTCGCTGCCTACCCACTAGACAAGGCTCTCATTGAGCGAAATATTAACCTAGTCACCGATAGCCTAGAAAAAGAACAAGTCATCATTGCCAACAAAGTCATTCCCCCAGCAACGGAGTTCCTACTAAGCCTAAATAAGAAGCAAATCGATAATTTCGCCGCTAAAATCATTGACGAGAGCGAGAGAGAAGAATATTACAACACCTCTAAAGAAGAATATGATGAATTAAGGATGAAACGGGTCGTTCGAACCGCTGGCTTCTTTGGTATTAAGTTCAATGCCCAACAGAAAAATGCCATCAGGAATGAGAGTTCCACTCTCTTAGACAATCGCGAGTATTTTCAAGGCTTTTATGTAAAGCAAAGAGAAGCCCTTCTTTTAGCCATGAGGAATCAAGACCGAGCGGAACTACCGAAAATTTTGGAAAAACTGATGATTTACGACGTGGGAAACTTCCCCCCAGAATACGCTTCATCCTATTACCTGCAGCAAGAAAGAGCAAAAGCGTTGATGGCAGAAATCTTTACGATCTTGAATGAAAAGCAAGTCATTTCATTAAGAAAACGCATCAACCGTTTCATAACAAGAATAAGAAATTACTCCGACAAAATTCGTGCTAGGCAAATCAAGAACGAGTAAAGAACTAAAGCTTTTTAACCACTTTTCAACTACTTTTACTATATAATAATTAATCGCAGCTTCCATGCTTTTCACGAAAACAACTTGTAAAGGAAACAAAAATGACTAAAATATTAAACAAAACACTCCTTCTAGGATTGATGATAGTGATGATTACAACCAGTAGTGCCTTCTCTTTGGGTAGTTCTTCTTCTAGTAGCTCTTCTTCAAATAAAACCGATAAACTTTTCCAAGAGGCAAAAAGTCACGTGGACCAAGATGAGTTTGCCAAAGCCCTGCCTCTGCTAGAGAAAGCCCATCGCCGAAATAAAAAAGACGCTAAAATACTCAATCTACTCGCTTACACTCAAAGGAATCTAGGAGAGATAGACTTGGCCATTGAAAATTATCATTTGGCTTTGAAAATTGATCCCAACTTCGCTGAAGCAAGGGAATACCTAGGAGAGGCTTACCTACAGGCGGCTCTAAGAGAACTAGAAACCTTGAAAAGCTATGGAAGTCGGGCTGAAGAAGAATATAACGAACTGAAAGAAGCCATCGAGGAAGTCAGCCTAAAAGTGAAGTGACTTGTTGGCTTGGGGTTAAACAATGTTATAATATCAAGCAGGGCAGAAAAAATATTTCATTAAGGAGGATGAAGAAATATGAGCACAGGTAGTAAAACAGAGATTAAAGCAGAAGTTAAAAATTTAGAAAAAATTTTCGTTGGTGAGGGTTTTTTCTATCAAATACCGAATTTCCAGAGACCTTATCGTTGGAAACAAGAACATGTGGAAAAGTTGATAGAAGATTTAGCAGATGCTTTTCAAAAAGATAAAGCAAAAAAATATTTTTGCGGCTCATCAGTATTAATAAAAAATAATGACCGATATGATGTTATTGATGGACAGCAGAGGCTAACGACTTTTACCATCTTATTTTGTGTGTTAAGAGATTTTTATGAAAATGATCTCACTTCAGAAAAAGTAAAAGATTTTATTAAGGTATCAATTCAAGATAGATACGAAAAAACTAAAAAAAAATTAAAACTCCTAACTCATGAAGCAAATCAGAATGATTTCCTTCAAAAAATTTTGAAGGGAATTCACCCTGATGACATCAAAGAGAAGCCGAGTGATAAAAATAGGTATCTACAAAATGCCTATTTCTTAAAAAAACTTATTGATGAAGATATTAAGGGGAAAGGCATTGGTTTAAAAGAATTTACAGCCTGGCTATTTGAAACGGTCGTAATGACTATGGTGATCTGTCCAGATGAAGAAATCGCCATCAAGATTTTTAACGTGTTGAACGACAGGGGTATGCCGTTATCCTCTGTGGATATTCTGAAAGCAAGATTAATGGAGAAGTTATCACCTAAAGAGCGAAACACGTTTTCATTTGATTGGGAGATCGTTAGAGAAAAGATAGAAGACTCTAATATAGATTTTGAACTTTTATTTAGATTTTATTCTCATTATAAAATCGCAGGCAAGAGTGACGAAAATCTTCACGATGGGTTATTTAATAAATTTAAACAAGAAAGTCCTGAAAAGAAAATAGATTCTTTAAAGATATTAGATGATATTAAAAGATTCGCTGAAAGTTACATACATATGATAAGGCTGAAAAATAAATACTTTTACTGCCTGAACTATTTAAAGCATCAGATGCACTGGAAAAGCATGTTAATTTCAGCCATCCATGTAGGCTATGAAGATTTCGATAAACTGATAGAGTTACTTTTTGCCTACTATTATCAAAACTGGATTGTTGGAACAACACTAAGAAGCTATCAGAAATTCTCTTATCAAGCATTAAAATTGATAAAAGAAAAAAAATCAATAGATGATATTAAAAATACACTGAAAAATGGATTGGCTAGTTATAAAAATCACACAGGCATGACTCATATTTATAAAGAAGAAATAGCGCAAGATTATATTTACCACCAAAGTTGGCTTAAGCCAACTTTGCTTTTTCTTGAATATTTTTCGAAAGATGACAGCAATCAAAATTTTATTCCATTGTCAGACGCAGAGACTGAACACATCTTACCCCAAAATAGAGATGATAATAATGGGTGGAATGAAATATTTACTAAAGAGGAAAGAGATAAATATACTGACTGCTTGGGTAATCTAACACTTCTTTCCATGAAAAAAAACAGAGGGGCTTACGATAAAAACTTTGAAGAGAAGAAAAAGGTGTATACCAACAAAGACAATGTTGCTACTTCTTTTGAATTGACGAGACAAATTTTCGAAAACGAGAAATGGACTAAAAAAGAGATTGAAGAGCGAAAAAGTAAGTTAATAGATTTCTTAAATAGCAAGATAGATATCTTTAAATAAACGTCCCTCCTGCAATGAGAAGAGTCAATAGAAAAAATGATTAAAAATTACCGCTGTAAAATATCTCGCTAAAGTCGGCTCACCCATTCTTTGACTCTGGGTGGGAGAAGAAAGACGTTCTCTTTACCAGTAAAACCAATGCCTGCCAGTAGATGGCGAGAAACACTTTTAAGGTCATCCAAGGGTATTTTAGCGAAGTCAAGAGAAGGTTTTTATAGGAAAACTCGTTCCTCTTTAAGAAAAGATGGGCTGAGAAGACTTTTTGATTTCTCTCAAAATTTTTCATGAGGACGGTCAAAGTTTGTTTCTGCGGCTGGGAAAACTCCCATTCATAGTCTTGGTCCATGGGGAAAAAGGGCGAGACATGAAAAACCTTTTTAATATCGTTGAAAAAGTGATTTTTGGAATTTTGCTGGGGTTTCTTCACTGGCAGGACGTAAGCATATTTCTCATTCCATGGGGTGTTGTTAATGTCAGCAACGATTAGTTTAAGTTCGCGGCCATTTTTGGAAAAGCAATAATAGAAAGTAACGGGATTGAAGCAAAAACCAAAGTAACGCAAATGAGTGAGCATTCTAACTGGACCATCCAACTTGATTTTATGCTTTTCTTCAAGAAAATTTGCTAGCCTTTTTTTTAAATTGCCTTTTTTCCTATCGAGGTAATCTCGTTCGTGAAAAGCAACTAATTTGGCTTGGTTTATTCCCCACCAGAACCTGCTTTTTAATTGGTAAAGTTCATCCAAATCAAAATAAGCCATGAAAAGGCTGTATTTGAAAAAGTTTCTCCTAGGCTTTATTCGTTCGTGAACCAGAACCCCCTCATACAAGAAGCTATTGGCTAACATTTAAAAGTGGATGTTCAATTTTTTAGCCACTTCAACTGCGCTTCTGAAGCCGTCTTCGTGAAAGCCATTGAACCAGTAGGCTCCGCTGTAATAAGTATGGTTTTTGCCGTTGATGAGATGATACATTTTTTTAAATTGCTCCGATTCTGCTGAAAATTGGGGATGCGCGAAATCATTTCTGAGGAGAATTTTGTCTCGGTTGATTAAGTTTTCGCTATTTAACGAAATGAAGAAGGGATTTTTTTTATTGACGACTCTTTGTATTTTAGCTAGATTATAAGTAACGAGGGTGTCTTTTTCCTTTTCGTTAGAAACTAAATAATTCCAACTAGCCCAAGCGCTCTTCTTTTTAGGCATGATGCCACTATCTTGGTGGACGAATATTTTGCTGTTTTTATAGGGAATTTTTTCTAAAATTTCCCTTTCCAAGGCGGTTGGGTTTTTAATCATTTTTAGGGCCTGATCGCTGTGAACGGCTAGGACTACTTTGTCGAAACGGCTTTGGCTTCTTTTTTTGCCCCCGCTCACGATCTCAACGCCTTTTTGGTGGCGAATTATTTTATGAACGGGAGTTGAAAGGAATATTTTCTTTTTGAAACTAGTGATCATTTTACTAACGTAATTTCTGGAGCCTCCCTCAATGCATTGCCAGTTCGTTTTATTGACCAAATCAAGAATCCCGTGATTATCTAAAAAGTGATAAATGAGCACCACTGGGAAGTTCAAAATGGTTTTGTAATTGCTTGACCAAATCGCTGAGCAGAGTGGGAGGATGAATTTATTAGCAAATGATTTGGTGAATTTGTTTTTAATTAAAAAAGTTTTTAATTCTAAATCATGACTTATTGCTTTGAAGTTGTTTTTTAATATTTTTTTAAAACGAATTAACTCAAAGAAAAGTTTATAATGATCCCAAAACAATAAATTCCTTTTCTGGGCGAACCAAGAAAAGAAATGACTAGCTTTATATTCAAAGTTATTTTCTAATTGCTTAATGCTAAAACTCATCTCTGAGCCTTTTTTCTTCACTCCTAAAGTTTCTAAAAGTCTGCAAAATAGAGGGTAATTCCTCTCGTTAAACACCATGAACCCTTGGTCAAGGGGATATTCCACTCCCTCCTGTCTTACTAATTCCGTTTTAGCATGCCCCCCTAGGTAGTCATTGCCCTCAAAAAGCGTTATGTCATGGTACGGGTTTAACAAATAGGAGCATCCTAACCCTGAGATACCAGAACCTATTATCGCTATCTTCATTTAATATAAAAAATAAACCACTATACTAGTATAAAAGTAATTTAAGCTAGTGAGCCCTAAGGCTTGGTTTAGTTTAACCTCTTTAATGATTAAAATTGACAATATTAAAACCAACAATGCGTTGACGAGAAACCACCCTTTGGCGGGGTCATCGCCGATCACCAAGTAAAGCAAAACGTTGCCAGTTATTAACAATAATAATAGTAGTGGTTTCCACCATTTCTTTCCCAAAATAACCGCTAAAGTCATTTTTTTATTCTTAGCATCGTTTTCATAGTCCCTTAAACTATTGATGGAAATGAGCGACCAAGCAAAGCACCCCGCTCCTAGGGCAATTAAAAAAGCAACGGGTTTAGCGAACAAGGCAGGCCAAGGATAAACCAAACTAAAAGGAATGAAAACAATCACAGGACCAAAAAACAAGAAAGCCATTATCTCCCCTAGCCCCCTATAACCGTAGGGATATTTTCCTCCCGTATAAAAAAAAGCTGCCAGCCCCGACAACAGGGCAATGAGCAAGATACCTAAACCATATTCTAAAGCAAGGTAAATAACCACTGCGAAGGAAAGTGAAAAAGTTATCGCGATGGCTAATTTCATTTGCTCTAAAGTGATGTATTTTTTCTGCAGCATGCGAATAGGGCCCTTCCTAGCTTGGTTGTCCACCCCACGAAGGTAGTCATAATACTCATTCGTGAAATTACATGCTATTTGAAACCCCAAGCACCCGAGAAAATAAGCAAAGAAATACTTCAAATCAAAATTAGGCTCTTCTACTAAAATCTTATACACTATGACTAAAGGAGAAACGGTGACCAGTAATGTCTTTAACCGAAGTGACTGAGCCCAAGCACCAGTATGAGACCAAAAGAGAGAGAATTTGTTTGACATCAGTTTTCCCTACTCTTTAAAGATGCCTCAAGAAAAGCTAAAAAAAGCGGCACTGGTTGGTCTATCCTAGATAGCAACTCCGGATGGAACTGGCAACCGATAAAAAAAGGATGATCCTTGAGTTCAATGACTTGTTTAATTTCACCATCAAGAGTGGAGCCAGAAAAGATCAAGCCGTTTCCTTCTAAAATTTTCGTGAAAGCATTGTTGACTTCATAACGATGGCGAAAGCGCTCCCTAATCACTTTTTTGGCGTAAATCTTCCTAATTAAAGTGTTTGCCTGAAGTAAAACATCTTGCCCGCCTAGCCGCATGGTAGCACCCTTATCCTTAACTTTTTTCTGTTCCGGCAACAAATCCACCACGGGGTATTCTAAGTCTTTTTTTTTTGTTTCAGTGGAATTGGCTTTGGTTAAGCCACTCACGTTCCTAGCGAATTCAATAACGGCTAACTGCATTCCCAAACAAATTCCTAGGAAAGGTATTTTATTTTCTCGAATGAAGTGAATGACTTCTATTTTACCTTCAATCCCCCTAACCCCGAATCCTCCCGGGATAATCACTCCGGAAGTTTTTTTCAAAAATTCTTTTAAATCAGTCATCTTGATGTCGGAAGTGTTGATTAAATTGATTTCAAGACCAACCCCCAAACGATGGGCAGCATGCTTTAAGGCTTCGCGAATGCTGGCATAAGAGTCTTCTAATCCCACGTATTTACCTGCTATAACGATTTTTAATTGGGAATCTTTTTTATGAGCACTTTTTTTTTTCTTTTTGAGGTGAGTTATTTTACTGAGGTTAAATTTATTTTTAATGATCTTACTTACCCCTTGCTCTTCCAAAAAATAAGGAAGTTGATTAATGTCATCTAAATCTATGATAGAGACAACTTTCTCTTCTAGCAATCCGCAATGAAGGGCTATTTTTTCTCTAAATCCTTTATCTAACTTGCTGTCACTGCGACAAACTAACATGTCGGGATAAATTCCCTTTTGATTGAGGAGTTTAACGGAGTTTTGGGTTGGTTTTGACTTATATTCATTGCTGCCAAAAATGTAGGGAATGTAGGTCAAATGAACGAACATGATTCTATTATCCTTGATTTCTCGCCTCATTTGCCTAATGGCTTCAATGAACAGTTCATTTTCTATGTCCCCCACAGTCCCGCCCACCTCAATGAGACCGATTTCCGCTTTTTCTTGTAAAAGAACTTTGAAAAGTTGCTTTTTAATTTCATCAGTGGCATGAGGAATTAATTGAACTGTTTTGCCTAAATATTTACCGGAGCGTTCATCATCTAAAATAGTTTTATAAATTTTTCCCATGGTGAGGTTCCAGTTTTTTTTAGCATTCACTCCCATGAACCTCTCGTAGTGACCAAAATCCATATCCACCTCTCCCCCGTCGTCCAGCACGAAAACTTCTCCATGTTCTATGGGATTCATGGTGCCGGGATCGGCGTTGAGATAACCATCGCATTTAATGGGGACGATTTTAAAATTTTCTTTTAAAAGAGCCCCTATGCTTGCTCCTAAAACTCCCTTGCCGATGCCAGAAAGCACTCCGCCAGTGATGATGATTAACTTTAAATCGTTAACTGAATGATTAGCAATTGCCACGAGATAGGTAATTGTACCATAAAACACTAAGAAATGACTTTCAAGCCTTATTAAGCGGCGTAAATTTAAAACTCAATTAAGTTAAACAGCGAAAAACGATTAAAATAGTGGACCACCAGTCATATTTTTAAGGCGAATCAAGGCGAAATAACTTTTACTGGTCTTCAGTTGGTTCTTGGGGAATTTTTTTCTTTAACAAAAAAGCTAAAATAATCCCACTGATGAACCCATACCAATGAGAAGAATAAGAAATATTGTCTTGGTAAGCGAAAAAGGGAATTAAACCCACCCATAAATTACCGTAAAATAAAAACATTAAGAAAGCTACCACTAAAAAAATAATCTTGTTCTCTCTAAAAGTTCGAAACAATAAAAAACCAGCCAAAGCAAAAACCAAACCACTAGCCCCAATGTGAATATTTTTGCTACCGAAAAGCCATACCAAACTTCCTCCGATGAGAGTCGAGCCTAATACAACAACCCAAAAAAAATGCACGTAAAGGAGAGATAACACTAACAAAAGCCCCAGCAGGGGGAAGGTGTTGCCCAATATATGGCTCATATTGCCATGCAGGAGAGGAGCCAACAAAACCCCGCGAAGACCGGCTACTTCACGAGGAACAATTCCCCAACCTTTTAACTCAATGAAAGGGAAACTATCAATTAGAAAAACCAACCAAATCGATATGATAACTAAGAGAACCTGCCGGTAGCGTTTATCCATTTCTCTTCATCTCCTAGTGCTTAACTATATCATACTTTCAAAAAAAATAATTATTAATGGTAGAATTAGCATGCTTGTTGAAATTGTTTAACGAGTTGTTTTAGAAATTTTTTTAAAGGTGAGTTGGTTTAATTATTGAAAGATATGAAAAATAAAAAACTTAAGTACTTTTCTGGACATAAACAAGATTACTTTATTGATAAAATCTTAGAGAGGAAAAACGGGGGAGTATTTTTAGACATTGGTGCTCACGATGGGGTAAGTTCTTCCAATTCTTATTTTTTTGAAAAATCAAGGAACTGGCAGGGTCTCTGCATAGAGCCATCACCCAGCGTGTTCAAAGAGTTAAAGAAAAATAGGCAGTGCCCCTGTTTGAATGGGGCAGTGACTGAAGTGGATGAAATAGTTGAATTCACCGAGGTTTATAGGGGAGCTAGTGATCTAAGTGGAGTTACTGATTACTTGAGCGATACACATAAGAAACTTATTTCAGATAGCATTCCAATACATGGCGGTGAAATCAAAGCTATCCAAGTTCAAGGTTATTCTCCTAAAACGATATTTGAAAAATATGATCTGGAAAAGATAGACTACCTCAGTTTAGACATAGAAGGTGGAGAGTATGAAGTTTTAAAATCTATTGATTTCAAGACTGTTGACATCACTTGCCTCAGCGTAGAAAATAATCCCTGGAATAAGAAGCGAACCACTCCCCTAATGCGTAAAGCTGGCTACCATTTAGCCTTCAGATTTTTCAATGATTACTTTTACGTCAAAAAGAATTACTTTTATAAAATCTTATTAACGAGACCACTTACTATCTTGAAGATTAAATTCGTTTTATTACTTTCGAAAACGAAGAGGTTCATTTCATCTAAAATGGATAGCAAGTTGAAAACTTTTTTGAAATCAAATAGGATGACGAGAAAATTATATTTTTTTCTAAAAAATCTTGTCCCATAACTAAAATACTTTGATGGGCAAGGATTGAACTAACATGAAAAATAAAAAACTGAAATACTTTTCTGAGCATAAACAAGATTACTTTATTGATAAAATCTTAGGGGGGAAAACTAGGGGAGTCTTTTTAGACATTGGTGCTTACGACGGGGTAAAGTTTTCCAACTCTTATTTTTTTGAAAAATCAAGGAACTGGCAGGGCCTCTGCATAGAGCCATCACCCAGCGTGTTCGAAAAGTTAAAGAAAAATAGGGATTGCCTCTGTTTGAATGGGGCAGTGACTGAAGTGGATGAAATAGTTGAATTCACTGAGGTTTATGAGGGACATGCAATGCTAAGTGGAGTTACTGATTACTTGAGCGATGTACATAAGAAACATATCTCAGATAGCATTCCAATATGTGGCGGTGAAATCAAAGCTATCCAAGTTCAAAGTTATTCTCCTAAAACGATATTTGAAAAATATGATCTGGAAAAAATAGACTACCTCAGCCTAGATATAGAAGGAGGGGAGTATGAAGTTTTAAAATCCATTGATTTCAAGACCATTGACATCACTTGCCTCAGCGTAGAAAATAATCCCGAGAATAAGCGAACCACTCCCCTAATGCGTAAGGCTGGCTACCATTTAGCCTTCAGAGTTTTCAATGATTACTTTTACATCAAAAAGAATTACTTTTATAAAATCTTATTAACGAGACCATTCACTATCTTAAAGTTTAAATTCCTTTCATTACTTTTACGAACGAGGTCTTTCATTGCACATAAAATAATTGGCAAGTTAAGAACTTTTTTAAAATCAAATAGGATGACGAGAAAATTATATTTTTTTCTAAAAAATCTTGTCCCATAGTTAAAATACGCTGATGACCAAGAGATTGAACCAACATGAAAAGTAGAAAACTTAAATACTTTTCTCAATCTCAATGTAAACAAGACTACTTTGTCGATCAAATCTTAGGAGGGAAAACAGAGGGGGTATTTTTAGACATTGGTGCTTACGATGGGGTAACCTTTTCCAATTCTTATTTTTTTGAAAAGTCAAGGAACTGGCAAGGTCTCTGCATAGAGCCACTACCTAGCATGTTCAAAGAGCTAAAGAAAAATAGGGGTTGTCCCTGTTTGAATGGGGCAGTGACTGAAGTGGATGAAATAGTTGAATTCACTGAGGTTTATGAGGGACATGCAATGCTAAGTGGGGTTAGCAAATATAGAAGCGATCAACATAAGAAAAGAACTTCAGAAGATATCTCAAGGGACGGTGGTAAAATCAAAGCTATCCAAGTTCAAGGTTACTCTCCTAAAACCATATTTGAAAAATATGATCTGAAAAAGATAGACTACCTCAGCCTAGATATAGAAGGTGGAGAGTATGAAGTTTTAAAATCCATTGACTTTAAGACTGTTGACATCACTTGCCTCACCGTGGAAAATAATCCCGGGAATAAGCGAACCACTCCCCTAATGCGTAAGGCTGGATACCACTTAGTTGGTATGCTTGGATGTGATAATTTTTACATCAAAAAGAATTACTTCTACAAAATCTTATCAAATAGAACATTCAACGTCTTAAAAATTAAATTCCATGTACTAGTCCTCATGGTATTTTGGCAAACGAAGGCTTTTATTGCATATAAAATGGATAGCAAGTTGAAAACTTTTTTGGAATCAAATAAGATGACGAGAAAATTATATTTTTTTCTAAAAAATCTTGGCCCATAGCCAAAATACTTTGATGACCAAGGATTGAACTAACTGAAGGTGAAAAAATATTTCCTAGACGCCTAGCGCCGATGTTATAATTCCACGAAGTTATGCCGGAAATTGTCGTTCATGCCCTTGCTGTGTTCACTAGTTTCTTTGCTATCATGAATCCTTTAGCCAACACCCCCATTTTTCTGGGAATTGTTGGAGATATTAGTAGGAAAGAAAAGAAAAAAATAGCTGGGACTGCCTGCATCACTGCCTTTCTCATTGTTGTTTCCTTCATCGTTTTGGGAAGGTTGATTTTCGAGCTTTTTGGCATCACCATTGCTGCTTTTAGAATAACAGGAGGGATTTTAATTTTTTACATTGGTTTTGAAATGTTAATGTCTCAAAAATCTAAAGTGCATAATTACGATCATGAAATAAGCGAAGGCATCGCCATTTCCCCTCTAGCCATTCCCATACTTGCTGGTCCGGGAACCATCGTAACTGCTATGACTCAAGCCTCTGAGGGAGGGATCGCTCACATAGCGGTCGTCGTGGTGGTTTTTGCGGTGATGATTTGGTTAACTTATTTGGCTTTTTCGCTAAGCGACGTCATCGTCAAACGAGTAGGGAATAACTTAATCACTGTACTAGGCAAGCTAATGGGGCTGATATTAGCCATCATTGGCATGGGGATGGTGATAGAGGGAATTAAATTAGCCTTTAAAATCGTTTAATTTAAATTTAGTTTCAATAATTCGTTTTCCACTTCAATAGGGAAAATCCCTAGTTGTTTGAAAAATTACTTCAAGAGGTCTACTCGGGATTGGATATTGCTTACTCGCTAGCGATACTGGGGAGTTGTTTTTTAAAATGATTAAACGTTAAAATGTTATAATGTAGGGAAAGTGAAAATCGCTGGGTTCGTAATTTCTGCTTTTAGCAATCGTTTTCAACAAGGTAGGGTGAGCATTGAGGAAGTTTTTTCGAAGTTAAAAATCACCATCATAGAAGACATAAAGACCGCTAATGAAAATTTTTTACTGGATTTGGAAAAGAAATCTCTAGGGTACGATGCTGTTGCTCTAGGTTTTAGCGACAGCGAATTTTATTCTTTAGAGGAAAACCAAAAATTAGTCGATCATTTCGTTCGTTATCAAGCTGATATTGGATTTGGGGACAATCACCCCAGCGGGGTAGTTTTTGAAATGATCAATCGACAAATACTTGGTATCATGAACAATCTTCGCGAGCAAAACAAAATGACTGTGACGAGAAATTTAATTCAAGACATTATTCATCTGGATGCTAACTTATTTGATTTGGAGAATTTATACGCTGAAGTAAATTTGCGGACATTACGCTTGGATTTTTTTTCTCATAACGTTCAAAACCAGTTTTTAATTAACCAAATAAAATCCTTCCTCCCCCCCAAAACCGACCTTGTTACCAGCAGTTTTAAATCCATAAGCGAAAGCATACTCGCCAATCGAGGGCAGCTTAGAACCATCCCTAAGTTTTTTGAAATTAGTTTGACGAACAAGGTCGTCCAGCCTTATCGGTATGCTCCGCCCTCAAACGAAAACCTGACTTCCTTCCTTAGTTTCGATGATTTCATTCCCATGCTTGATAAAATAATTGACTTTTCCCCTGACCCGATCCTCTCTTTTAATGGGATAGGCGAAATGACGGCTAATCCAGAATGGAAGTCGATCGTGAAGCACGCTTTGGCTAAGGGAGTTTCCTGCATTTTAGAAACCACGGGAGTGTTCTGGTCTAATGAGTTAAGCGATTCCATAGTCCATTGGCCGGGCTTTGAAAAGTTAACCGTTATATTCACTGTTGATACGCTGGATGCGAAGTTATATGAAGAATTAAGGGGCAAGGGTTACCCACTCTTTCCCATATTAGAACAAATAGAATATCACTTGCTAAGGCATGGGGAAAATGCCTTCGTTCAAGCCGTGAAAACAGATCAAACATTTCCTCATTTGAATGATTTTTATCGTTATTTTAAGAAAATGACTAAAAACATCATCATTCATAAATACAATCATTATCGAGGGAAACTTCCCGAAAGAAGAGTTAATCCCATGGAGCCTTTTGAAAAAATAGATTGCTGGCATTTGAAAAGAGGCATGAAGATAGATGAGTTGGGCGACGTTTGGGTGTGCAAGCAAGACATTGAAAAAACCAACCTTCTGGGTAATTTAAAAAAAGATGATTTCAGCAAACTTTTCAAGGCTGGAGAAATTTATTTTGAAAAGCATTTAGCCGGATGGGATTTCTGTCGTAACTGCGATGAATATTATAATTACAATTTCTAAAACATTTAAAATAATGGAGAAAAAATGAAACAATATAACGCTTTGGTGGTTTCAGAAGAAAATGGAACTTTTTCACAAGAGTTTAAATCAGTTGATTTAAAGGATTTAAAAGAGAACGAAGTATTAATTAAAACTCATTATTCATCTATCAACTATAAGGATTACCTATCTTCAATAGGTAATAAGGGAGTGACTAGGAACTACCCCCACGTCCCGGGAATAGACGCAGCCGGAGTGGTGGAAAAAAGCCGTTCCTCTGCTTTAAGTCCCGGTCAAGAAGTCTTAGTGACTGGTTATGATTTGGGCATGAACACTGATGGTGGATGGGCTCAGTACGTTATCGTTCCCAGTGACTGGGTGGTTGTACTTCCTGACAATCTATCTTTGAAAAACTCTATGGTTTTAGGAACTGCTGGGTTTACTGCCGCTCAATGCGTCGAGGCCATCGTAAAGTTTAGCCCCGAGGATGATGCGGTTAAAAAAGTGATCGTGAGTGGGGCGAGCGGGGGGGTTGGTTCCGTGGCAACGAAACTGCTCAACCACTTAGGCTACTCGGTGACGGCTTTGACGAGGAGTGGGACTAATGTTGATTTTTTAAAAAAAATTGGCGCTGGAGAAGTTTTATCCATTAAAGATTGGGAAGCGAATCTGCATCCCAAAAAGCCCTTGGAGAAGGGGATTTGGCAAGGTGCAGTGGACACAGTGGGAGGGGAAATGCTAGCCAACCTCTTGAAATGTTTAAGCTATCGTTCGGTGGTTAGCTGCTGCGGAATGGTGGGGGGAGTTGGTTTAACCACCACAGTTTTCCCATTCATTTTAAGGGGAATAAAACTGATCGGCATAGATAGCGCTGAACAGCCTTTAGTTCATAAAAAAAACCTTTGGAATAAAATAACGAATGAATGGAAATTAACGGACTTGAGTGACTTGTATCAAGAAATTGATTTTAGCGAACTTCCAGAAAACATTCATAAGATGAAGCATGGAGAAATTCAAGGCCGAGTAATTGTGAAATTTTAAATGCCGAGGATAATTTTTTTTTTTGCTTCATTGGTTTTGTTTTTGCTTCAATTCTCCTATCTGCTTGTTCGCCCCAAAAAAAAATTGTCACCGCAACCATAGACACCATCCCCTCTCAAGCTAAAGTCTTCATCAACGATAAATTCATGGGGAATACTCCTTTCGTTTATAGTTATTCGCTGGATGACGATTTGGCGGACATTGCTTTTGTCAAAAAGAACTATCATAATTTCGTTAAGCGGAGCTATCGCTTTAAAGAAGTGAATCTCTTTGAATTGGTTGCTAAAACCGCTCCCGTGACTATTAACCTTTCTCATGCAGTTGATTATTTCTACATTGACAAAGAACTCCAAAAAGAGAGCGCAGATAAAAACATGACTTTAAATTTGCCTCAAGGTGAATATGAACTTACTTTTTTTAAAAGAAATTTTTACCCTCTTAGAAGAAAAATAAAAGTAACTGAAAATACAAAAAAATTCTCTTGGAATTTAAGTGAAATTAAAAATTCAAGAACGTTTAGCTTCACTTCGCCCACTCCTGAAGTAGAGCTTTATTATGATAATTTCTTCATAGGCCATCTGCCTTATCAAGACAGAGTCATTAATCAAAAAACCTATCAATTCACTTTTAAAAAAAAAAACCACCAAGAAAAAAACCTCGCCTTATCTTTTTCCAGTTTGAAAAATAGGGATTTGAACATTGTTTTAAATCCTTTAAAAAACCCAACCTATCAGGTGGAATTTAACAACCTACCCGAGAACACCATCATCAACGTGTCGAGGAATCAAAAAAGCATTTACAAAGGGTATTATAGAAAATTGGATTTGGTGGAAGGAGAATATTTTCTAGTCCTAACTCATCCCAACTATTTGACGCGTAAGAAGAAAATTAAACTAACCCAAGATGAGAATTTCAATATTCCACTCCTGAAAGCCCCGCCCAAAAATTTAAACCTCATTGAAAGAAAGGTATTGATTGAAAAGGAGTCTTTTGCTTTTTCTAGCCTAGATCACAATGCTAAATACTTTTTCATCAACGACAGGGCTCAGAGAAAAAAATTGGTATTCGATAATCAACTGAATTTCACGGAAGAAGTAGATTTCCCCGTTGCTAAACACCTATTAAATCCTATTTTAGACGGGCAAGTTTTTTCCGGTGGAGGAGGTTTTTCTTTTGAAAATACTTTGTTCCTGCAAGGGACTTTATATCGCTACTTAAAAAAACAAGAGAGAGAATTTAGGAACATCGTTTTCATAAATAGATTGGGCAATCGGCTTTTAATCATTGACGAGGGTTATCCTGCCATTTTCATTTACGAGAATCGTGACGATGAATGGGAATTGCTCGACGAAATTACCCCTTCCAAAATAGAAAATTCCCCAAAAAACTCATCGCAAGAACCTCGTTGGAGACAGGCTTTTTTTTTAAATTCCGAAGAAATAATTTTTTTGGAAAAAACCAGTCGAAAAATCATGGGTTACGATTTGGCTGAAAGGAAAATCATTCCTTTTATTAAAAATTTGGACAATGCTCCCACCATTCCAGAAGGAATGTTTTTCTATGATTATTTAGTTTTTATAAAAGGAGAGAACAACAAAATATTCATTTTTGATGAAAATGGTGACTTCTTGGTAAGTTCCAATGTTCTTGCTATGGATAAGGAGGTGCTGAATCTAATAGTGAAAGAGAAAATTCTTTACCTCTTCACTGCCAGTGAAACTTACAGGTACGAATTATGAGTTGGTTTGAAAATTGGTTTGATGAAAACTATTTATCGGTCTATCAACATCGAAATGATTTAGACGCTCTTAAACAAACCGAGTTAATTTTAAAAAACGTTCCCCTGACTAAAAAAGATGCTTTATTAGATTTAGGCTGCGGCAATGGAAGACACGTTGAAATATTTCATAAAAAAAAATTTTTCGTTGAAGGAATTGATTTATCTCCTACTTTAATCAACCTTGCGAAACAAAGGAATCCCGAACTCAATTTAAAAGTAGCCAACTTTTTAACTTATAAAAATAGAAATTACTACACTTTAATCACTTCGCTATTCACTAGCTGGGGATACTATGACAGCGAAGAAGATAACTTGTTAGTTTTTAAAAATGCTTACCTCAATTTAAAGGAAAGAGGGTTTTTTTGGCTTGACTATTTCAACGCTCATCAAATTAGAGAAGAACTGGGAGAGAAACTAAAAGAAAAGCATTTTGCTTCTGCTAAAGGAGAGAAAATCATTGAGAAGAAATACATTCGAAAAAACAAAATCATCAAGGAAATTGAAGTTATTTCTTCAACGAACAAGCGAAAATATTTAGAATCGGTTTCTCTCTACGACCAATTGGAATTGGTTTCTGTTTTAGAAAAATTAAACTTTAAAATCAAAAAAACTTTTGGCGACTATTCAGGCGGGGAATATCACAAGAGATCGCCAAGGTTGATATTGTTAATGCAGAAGTGAAAACAATTAGTAGGAATGATGAAGCGAGTGTGGTAAGCGGGCAGCAGATAAATTTATTAGGCGGACCGCTTTTTATTTTATTTAAGATCATTGGAGTGATTAAAACTGCTCGAAGCAAAAAACTAAAACCAATATTTTGGTGGGAGACCAACGACGCTGATTTTAACGAAATCAAAAAAAGTTACTTTTTAGATAAAGAAGACAAGTTACAAAAAATTGAATGGGCCATCAACAGCGCGGGCAAACCATTGGGGTATCTTAAAATAGACTCCGTTTTATTGAAAGAAATTAGTTTCTTTTTCAATAACTTAAGAAAAACTCCCCACACTCCCCGCTTAAAAGAATACCTCTTGGGAAGCTATCAATTAGGAAAAACTTTAACGGAAGCTAATTTAAAATTTTACCGCTTCCTTTTAGGAGAACATTTTCCCAGCAATGCTTTGAATTTCTTCAATCCTCAAAGTGAGGAATTCATTGACTTTTCCAAGCCTTTTTTGCTAAGAGAAGCTCTAAAAACCAATCATGGAGAGCAAGTTAATGCCTTCGTTTTAAAAGACGATAAGAGAGAGACTTTTTTTAAAATCAACCATGACTACCGGCTTAGACGAGGGGAAAAAATTTCTTTATCCGAGCACACCCTCGTGCCCAATTTATACACTAGGAGTATTCTGCAGGATGCTTTCCTAAAAGCAAAATATTACTTGGCGGGAGAGAGCGAATACCATTATCTGCATTCTTCACAAATGAAAGCGAATTACGAATTTCATAAAGTAACTCCCGCTAAAATCATTCGCCGCTTTCAAGGAGATATCATCTCTAAAGAAGATAAAATTTTTTTCCAAAAACAAACCATAGCTAATGAAAAAACCATTTTCTCCCTACCTTTTCATTCTTTTAAACGAAAGTTACTCCTTGAAAAATATGGCTTTGATGCTTTATCTTTAAAAAAAAAATTAAAAAAACTAAAACAAGACTACGTTGAAAAACTGAAGGAAAATGGTTTAAAAGTTAAGAAAATAGAAAGACACCTTTACCAGACCAATAAGCATTTGATTGGAGAGAAAAGAAAAGTCTTAAGCGAACGCTCTCTTGATGAATTGAAACGACTTAAAACTTTATCAAATAAATACTTTCCCAACAATGAGCCAGCCAATAGGGTTTTGTCAGTGGCTCATTACTATAATTTATACGGGAAATCGCTTATTGAAGAGATTTATCAAAACTACGAAAACAATGAAAAAAAAATAATCACGAGTTAAGTTTTCGCTGCCGATCGTTAATAATAGTACAATTGCCATTCATTAAAAAAGTGATTAAAAAATGAAATACTGCATAGTTGGTTGGTTCTTGGTTTTGCTTTCCATTAGCCTTTATGCTGAGACCTATTACACTGATCCTAGGGTTGCTGATTTTTTAAAAGAAATTTCTAAAAAGCACAATTTAGATTATCAAGAAAATTTAAATTTATTTAAAAAAATAAAAATAAGAAAGTCCGAAAAAAAGCAAGTCATTAATCATACTTTGAACCCAGCAGAAAAAAGATTGTCATGGGAAAGGTATTATTTGAGCTTCGTCAATCCCGCTAGGATTGAAGCTGGGATGGATTTTTGGCGAGAAAACGAGCCTATTTTAAAAAAGGCGGAAAAAGAATTTGGTGTTCCCGTTAGCATTGTCGTGGCTACGATTGGGCTAGAGACTTTTTATGGGAGAAATCTTGGTAAATTTTATGTCTTCCCAACTCTAGTTTGGTTGGCCTTTGATGGGTCCGTTAGAAAAAAATTTTACCGCAAACAATTAGAATATTTGCTCATCATTAGGAATGAAAATCCTTGGTTCAAAAACGAATTTTTTAAAATTAAAAGTTCCTACAGCGGGGCGATGGGATGGGGGCAATTCATCCCGCAGAGTTATAAAAGTTTTGCGGTGGATTTCAATTTTGACGGCGATAAAAACTTAATCAACGACCTTCACGACGCCATTGGAAGCGTTGCTTATTATTATAAAAGAGCAGGATGGAATAACGAAAAGAAAGTAGCTGAGAAACTGAAACGGAAACCCAAAAGTAAAAAAAACATTCTCTTCCTCGAATACAAAAAAGAAAAGCAATATTGGAAAACCTATCATAACTTCAAAGTCATTAAACGTTACAACAATAACAATTTTTACGCTTTAACGCTATACCTTTTGTCAGTGGAGTTAGCCAATGAGCAGTCTAAAGTTAATTAAAACGAACTTAAGGAACTCCATCCTAGTTAAAATTGAAAATAAGTTTCATCATTCCCATTTTAAACGGCGAAAACTACATCGTTAAACATAGGGAGCATATCGAGAAAATTGCTCAACTTTTTCACGAAATAGTAGTTGTGGATGGGGGCTCTAAAGACAACAGCGAGTCGCTTTTAAAGGGGATGAATTTAACTAATTTGAAATTTTTAACAACAACCCCGGGCCGCGGACAGCAATTAAACTATGCTAGCGAAGAAGCTACTGGCGATTTCTTTTTCTTCAACCACATTGATTCCATTTTTAAAACCAATCTCTTGGAAGTGAAAAAAAAATTAATTTTCCTTAGCAAGAGCGACCATTTCACAAGGACCTTGGCTTTTTGTAAATTGGTTTACGACGACGATAATTGGAAAGCAAATTTGCTGAGTAAGCTAGTTGCCTTAAGAGTGAAATGGCTTCGTTTGCCTTACGGAGATCAGGGGCTTCTCGTGTCTAGGAAGCTCTATGAGGCATTGGGGGGATTTAACCCTAGTTATCCCATTATGGAAGACGTTGATTTCATTTTAAGAGCTCAAAAAAAAAAAGTTACTTTTTTGGAGTTGCCGTTTAAAATAGAAACTAGTTTCAGCAAATATGATTTTTTTTTTTTTAGAATTTTTAGAAATTTTTTTTGTCTAGTGCTATTCTTATTCAAAGTGCCTCCTAAAAAGATAGCTAAAATATATTAATGCTCTCCATTGTTTTATTAGCGAAAGCTCCTTTATTGAAAAAAGTTAAGACACGCCTAGCTTTGGAGATCGGTGATGATTTAGCTTTAAAAATTTATCAGCAGACATTGAAAAAAGTCATCCACGAAGTGAGTTCTTTAAAAAACAGGGGGGACTTAATTTTAGCGGTCACTCCCGATGAGCACGCAAAAAATAAAATTTGGCAAGGTTATGGAGTTGACGCTTTTTCCATCGTAGGGCAGGGACGAGGACATCTAGGGGAGAGGATTTTGCATAACATTTTTCAACGACTTCGAAACGAGGGAGATAAAGTGGTTTTGCTCGGCTCAGATGTTTGGGGAATCACGCAAGAAATCATCACGGAGTTAATAGCGAAATTAGAGGAGTATGATTTGGTCTTAGCCCCAGCTCCCGACGGAGGCTTTGGGGCTATTGGAACTTCCACTCGCTTTTTCAACCTTTATCCGCATGATGTTACTTTGTTAAATAACGTAAAATGGTCCACTAAATCGGCTCTAAAGGATACTTTGGTTTCTCTAAAAAAACTCAGTTACTTTTTGAGCGAAGAAGTACTGGACATTGACGACGTTACTAGTTTAAAAAAATCTCCTCTAGCCCATTTGGTTAAAAATGCTTGAGAATCTCGAAAAATACTTAGCTACGTCTTCTTATTCTAATTACCATGCTGAAAATTTAACGGACCTCGGGCTAGCTCATTGGCATTTTAGATTGATTGGTAGTGACAAAATTAGTAGTGGTAAAATCGTTAGAATACCCAAGCAAAGCCAGATTAACTTACCCCCGCTTGAAAATTTAATTTATCAAAAAAATTGCTATCAAACGACATTCGCAAGCGGAGCAACTCCGCAATTTTACGAACTCATTCATCCTAACCGCTATTTAAAAAATGGAGCTTTAATCGTTGAAGAGATAAAGGGAAGGGAAGTTAATGTAAAAGAAGATTTTTTAAAAATGGCTGAAGCATTGGTTAAGCTTCACTCCCTATCAACGGATGAGAAAAACCCTGTTATTTGGCAACCTAGTCGTCCCATCGAAGCCATGCTGAAAGAAGTAGCTGAGCAGATGACCTACTTGGAAAAATCTCCATTAGGAAGGCAGGTAAGCCATTTAATTGTCAACGAATTTAAAAAAGTCAATCGTAAAATAGAAGAGTTAAATTTCCAAAGCATTCCCTTGGCACTCATTTCCTTTGATTGCCATCCGGGAAATTTCATCGTCAATGAAGAAAACCAAGCTATTTTAGTTGATTTAGAAAAATGTCGTTATAGTTACCCGGGGTTCGACCTAGCCCACGCCACCTTGTACACTTCAACCACTTGGGGGAAAAATCAGCAAGAACTAACTCAAAACCTACTCAGCGATAAAGAAATGATTGCCTTTTATGAAAAATGGCTTCAAAGCATGCCCCGCGACTATGCTTTGGAAACCCTGCCTTCCCTATTGATTCTCCGGACGCTAATGTGGCTGTGGTCAGTCAGTTGGTGCGGAAAGTGGTTAATTGAATCTAAACTAAAAAAAGACCAAGTAAAAAAAGACCAAGCTAAGGAGCAGAACTGGTCTAGTGAACTTAGTCACAAAGCATTGATAGAACAAGTAAAGTTCAACGTAGAAGACTACCTAAAAGAAGAAAATATCGTCAAAGTAAGGAGTGAATGGAGCGAAGGTTCAAGCCTGAATAGGCTCTTAGAGGGGTTTTAGGGCTTTTGCTTTGAAGTTTCTAATGAGGCTAGCTGATCTAGCTGGTTGAAAAAATCAATGAAAATAGCATCGCGATCAACTTGATAAGCTTCTCGCATGAGGGGAGTATCCTTTTCATTGTCCCAGAATAAATCTTTCGTCAAACGAGGCGTTTTTATCAACCTAGAAGGGACCCAGTCGGAATTCACTAGCCAAGCAATGTTCAACATGTCCCAAATGACCCAAGTTTTTCTTTTTATATCCGTTATGGCTCGCTGTTGATGAATGGGATTGTTTTCGTAGAGATCAAACAAATAATTGCCTATCGCTCCCTTCCCTTGAACATACTTTTTTGCTTCTACGTAGGAGAGCGTTAATTGTTCTCCAATGTAATAGCCCGGCAAATAAACCAAAGCAACGTTGGATTCGAAAATGAGTTTGGCTGCTAAGCTGTCTTGTACTAAATTAAAAGAATCACCGTTATAAAGTCCTGCGAAAGAAGGGTAAGCTGAGGTCCAAATGACCACGATGTTGTTAATAATTTTGGGTTCTAGTAAGATGGCAGAAGCCACGTTAGTGATGCAGCCGATGCAGTTAATGTATAGGGGAGTGGGACGATTTTTGAGGCCTTCGTTAACGATGAAACGGACGGCTTCGTTTTCCAAAAGCTTATCGTAGGATTTTAAATAATGGGTGGAACCTCGAAAAACGTTTTTTGCTTCCATTCCTAAAAGGGAATAAATTTTTAGGATTTCTTGATAACTTCTCTCCATGCCAACTTTGGGAGTGACAAAATCCATCATTTCAGGGTCTCGGTTCTGCTCATGCAGATTAGTGATCCAGCGGTGATATTTTTTGACGAAGGGGTTTTCTTTAGGAGATACTTTTTTCTTGATGAGAGCATTGGCGGTTAATAAATCTTGTTTGAAATGATCAAATGAAAAAGGCTCAGCCGTCACTCCAATTAAATTAATTTTCTTCGGCGACAACAAAGCCCAAGCAAGGGCAAACTGATCGTCAATTTCGTTCGCTGTATCAGTATCTAGGATGACTTCTAAAGGAGTACTAGATGTTTTGAAGGAATTGGGAACGCTTAATAGTTCTTTTCTCCTATTTTCACTTAAATGGGGGAATTGGCTTAAAATGCTTTCGTTGCCTAACATTTTTGGTTAAATAATAAAAATAAACTCCAAGAACAAGCCTATGGTATCATTAAAATCATGATGAGTGAAGCAATTTATCGAAAAGAAGTTAAACTGAAATCAATCATTAGCAACTATCGCAAAGTGATCGTTAGCTACTCAGGCGGAGTAGATTCGACTCTTTTGGCTTTTTATGCCAATCAAGTTTTAGCTGAAAATGCTCTGATAGCCATTGGTGATTCTCCTAGTTTGGCTAGGGATGATTTGAATTTAGCCCTTAAAATAGCTAATGAAAACAATTTTCGTTTGGTGAAAATCTTTCCTAAAGAGTTTAACAACCCCGATTACTTGAAAAATCCTTTGAATCGTTGTTATTTTTGTAAAAAAGATTTGTTTGAAGAACTCAATGCTTTGAAAAAAACAACTGGGGCGGAAGTCATCATGGATGGAACCAACTATAGCGATTTAAAGGAAATTAGACCCGGATTAAAGGCAGCAAAACAAGAAAAGATAGTTCATCCTTTAGTAGAGGCTAAGCTCATTAAGGAAGAAATTAGAATTTTAGCAGAAAAGCATCATTTGCCTAACCACGACAAACCATCCTCGCCCTGCCTAGCCTCAAGAATTCCTCATGGGTTAAAAGTGGATTTAACGAAAATCAATAAAGTTGAAAAAGCGGAGAAATTCTTAAAAGACACTTTTGCCACCGCTTTCATTAGAGTTCGTTACCATGAGCATCTCGCTCGCATAGAAAGCAATGGTAAAAATATAGAGTTACTGCAGCGTAAAAGTGCCCAAATTAAAACCCATTTTAAAAAAATTGGTTTTAGTGAAATTGAATTCGCTTTAAAACGATAACAGAGCGGAATATTTAAACCAGTATTGAGGAAAGAGAAGGAAGAAATTCTTTTTGCGAAGGAAATTAAAACCCTTTATAAAAAAAATGGAATAACTTACTTCATCGGGGAATTTTGGACTGCGAAGCAAAAACAATCTTGTTCGCTCCATGAAATTCCTTATCGAGCTTGCTTCAAGGCAGAAGTTCCTCGTTATTTCATCACTAAGTTTTCTGGGGAGGAAGACGTGGTTTACGATCCCTTTGCCGGACGAGGAACCACTGGCATTGAAGCAGCCTTGTTGAAAAGAGAAGTCGTTTTAAACGACATCAATCCGCTTACGCTTATTTTAGCGAAACCTAGATTTTTCATTCCTAGTTTAGAACAAGTGAAAAAAAGGCTGGATTTTATTTTTAATTCAAATCACTTACAAGAAGAAACTGAAACTTCCCTCGCGATGTTTTTTCACGAAAAAAACGAAAGGGAGTTGCTGGGACTTAGAAGTTTTTTCGAAAAAAATTTAACTCCAACCGACGAATGGATTAGAATGATCGCCACCGCGAGGTTAGCCGGGCATTCTAAAGGCTATTTTTCCATTTACACCCTTCCACCCAATCAATCCGTTTCCATTGCTAAACAAATGAGAATAAATGAAATGAAAAAGCAAAAACCCGTTTATAAAGACATTAAAAACATCATCATTGAGAAAAGCAAAAATCTATTTAGAAACGTCAGCGAAGAGCAATTTGAAAACCTCAAAAGAGCCAGCGAGAAAATAGTTTTTTTGAAGGGAAATGCTTATAAAACTCCAGAACTTAAAAACGACAGCGTTGATTTAATCGTCACTTCTCCTCCCTTTTTAAACGTGGTGAGTTATGATAAAGATAACTGGCTACGCTGTTGGTTCAACAATATTGATTTGAAAAAAGTTAAAGACAACGTTAGTATGTTTAAAAAATTAACTGATTGGAAAAAGTTTATTTTTAAAACTTTAAAAGAACTTCATCGAGTTTTAAAAACCAATAAATATTTAATTTTGGAAGTCGGGGAAGTTAGAAAAGGAAAAATAAAATTAGATGAAGAGGTCGCTCCATTAGCGATGGAAGTAGGATTTGAAATTGAATGCGTCCTCATCAATCGACAAACCTTCACCAAAACAGCAAACATTTGGGGAGTGAAAAACAATCAACTAGGGACCAATACGAACCGATTGTTAATTTTAAAAAAATAAAATCATTTTTGATGATCTTTCCTATGCTTGCGTTATTCATGGGGAAATATTTTAGAAATGAAACCTGCTTTTTCAAGCGAAAACTAGGGAATGGGGTTATACTATTACTTAATGATTTTTTAAATGGAATGATTTTTTTAAAATGGTCTTAAGACAAGGAGAGTGAATTGCTAACTAAAAGGCTTATTGCTTGCTTTGACATTGTCAAAGACAGGGTTACTAAAGCAACTAATTTCATGAACAACATTGATGTGGCTGATGCAGTGAGCCTAGCTAAAAAAACTTACTTAGATCAGATTGACGAAATTATTTTTTACGACATCAAGGCAAGCGTTGAAAAAAGAAAGATTGATTTGGCAATGGTTAGGAGAGTCGCTAGAGAAATATTCATTCCTTTCACCGTGGGTGGGGGGATTAAGAACTTACAAGACATGCATGACGTGCTTTTGGCTGGAGCTGAAAAAGTGAGCGTTGATTCCATGGCCGTTAGAAACCCCACCATTATCCAAGAAGGGGCTAATGCTTTTGGTCGCCAATGCATGGTCCTTAGCATGCAGGTCAAAAAAACCACTGAGGCGAAATTTCCTTCGGGTTATGAAGTCATGCTGGACGGGGGAAGAGTGCCGACTGGCCTAGACGCTCAAAAGTGGGCAAAGCGAGGAGAAGAGTTAGGGGCAGGAGAAATAGTTGTTAACAGCATTGATAGGGATGGGACTCATATTGGCTATGATTTAAAGATTACTAAAGCCATCGCTGATTTAGTCTCTGTGCCTGTAGTGGCATCGGGTGGAGCTGGGAACATAGGTCATTTGGAAAAATTGTTTCAACAAACCCGGGTATCAGCGGCGATTATTAGTTCCATGCTATATTCCCCTCGTTTAGAAAAAAACTTTAGCGTTGCGGAAGTAAAGGAGAAACTACTTCAAAGCAAAGTATTAGTTCGGCCTTATTTTTAGTTGAGTTTTAATCAAGGCCGTTAAAATCCCAAGTCGTTGTTTTAATTATTGTAAAATAATAGGATTAAACTTAAACACCTGTTATGGATTTTAACCTCGATCTTATCGTCGTTTTTGCCACTTTTGTCATCATTCAAAGTTTAATAGTCGTGCTTTTTTTGAACTATTACACTTCTAAAGTCGGCATAGAAAAATTTTCTCGCTATGTGGAGAGAAAAAAAGAAGAATTCATTAATCTTTTTTCAGGGAAAATCGAGAACTTTGAAGACGTCGCTATTGGTTTTGACATTGATCTAAAGCGTCATGAACAACTGAAAAAAAAACTTGAGTTTGATTTTAAAAAATTAAACGATAGTCAACTCTATTTCGATAAAGTTTTCCAAGATTTCGATCGAAAAGTCAAATCGCTGCATAAACAAAACAACGCTTTTAGCAAGCAAATTAATAAAACTCAAAAAACCATAAGCGAATTAAAAGGAGTCGAGGAAGCCATTCTCGCCAATGAAAAAAAAGTAGATAAACTATTTCAAACCATAAATCAGTTCGAAAAATTAGCCATAAATCAAGAAAGCAGTCTCAATGAGATCATGAGAGACAACGTTAGTTTAATTGAAAAAACTTTTCAAGAAAAAGCTAATTTGGCTTTTGATAAACTTGAAGAACATTTAGCAGTTAAAAATCAAGAAATAAAGAAGAACTTAGTAGAAACGCAAGAATTACTGGAAGAGAAATTTGCTCGAACGAAAGATCATGAAGAAAACCTTAGGCAAATAACGGAGCAAAAATACCAAAGTCTAATAGTAGATGCCAAAAATACTTTCGATGAAATCATTCAGCAGGAAAGAGAAAATTTAAAAGACGAGATACTTGAACTACGCGAGGGAGCTGAAGAAAAACTCGTTACTCTCGAAGCTAATCTAAACGTCAAAGAAGAGAAGCAAAAAGAAATCCTAGCAAAGCAAAAAGAAATAGAAAAAGACCTCTGGCAAAGGAAAAAACTTTTAGATGAAGAAATCAATGCTTTATCCGACAACATTTTAATTAGTTTTAAAAACAAAATTGATGAATACCAAGAAAGCATCACTGATGATCTTAGAAAAAAGTACCTCCAACTAAGCGATGACATGAGCAGCTGGGGAGAGGAACTGGAGAAGAAAGAAGACAAAGTCATAGACCAGATTGATGAAAAGTTTGCTGAACTCAATGAAAAGTTAAATGGTTATAAAAAGGAAATTAGCGAGGAGGTTGACTTCATCACTACTAATCAAGACGAGATAAAAAACACCGTTTTAGTTAAAAACCAAAATCTAGTTAACGAAAGCAAAGAACAAGTTAAAAAACTTCAAAAGGAAATCAGACAATTAGAAGAAGATCTTGCTGTCAAGAACAACGACCACGAGGACCTCGCCCAAATGATCGACGAAGCTAAGCAGAACGTCTTCGAAAAAATCAATCTCTTCTCCGACTTCCTTGACCAAAGAAAAAAACAGGGCGACGAAATCTTTAACCTCAAGAAACTAAACCTAGAAGAAAATTACCACCTCCTCGACCAAAAAATCAATGCCTCCAACGACTCCCTCTCCCTCATCGAAAAACAACAACAATCCCTTTCCAACCAATGGCAGACCTCCCTAACCGAAAAATATGAGCAACTAAAAAGTGACTTCGACCAGCAGGCTGTCCATCTCAAAGAGGAGTATTTGGAAAAAATCAACGAGTTCAAAAACGAATATCTCTCCGCCGTCAATGAAGTCAAGAACAACGACCACGAGGACCTCGCTCAAATGATCGACGAAGCCAAGCAGAACGTCTTCGAAAAAATCAACCTCTTCTCCGACTTCCTTGACCAAAGAAAAAAACAGGGTGACGAAATCTTTAACCTCAAGAAACTAAACCTAGAAGAAAACTACCACCTCCTCGACCAAAAAATCAATGCCTCCAACGACTCCCTCTCCCTCATCGAAAAACAACAACAATCCCTTTCCAACCAATGGCAGACCTCCCTAACCGAAAAATATGAGCAACTAAAAAGTGACTTCGACCAGCAGGCTGTCCATCTCAAAGAGGAGTATTTGGAAAAAATCAACGAGTTCAAAAACGAATATCTCTCCGCCGTCAATGAAGTCAAGAACAACGACCACGAGGACCTCGCTCAAATGATCGACGAAGCCAAGCAGAACGTCTTCGAAAAAATCAACCTCTTCTCCGACTTCCTTGACCAAAGAAAAAAACAGGGTGACGAAATCTTTAACCTCAAGAAACTAAACCTAGAAGAAAACTACCACCTCCTCGACCAAAAAATCAATGCCTCCAACGACTCTCTCTCCCTCATCGAAAAACAACAACAATCCCTCTCCAACCAATGGCAGACCTCCCTAACCGAAAAATATGAGCAACTCAAACATGACTTCGACCAGCAGGCTGTCCACCTCAAAGAGGAATACTTAACCAAAATCAATGAGTTCAAAAACGAATATCTCTCCGCCATCAATGAAGTCAAGAACAACGACCACGAGGACCTCGCTCAAATGATCGACGAGGCTAAGCAGAACGTCTTCGAAAAAATCAACCTCTTCTCCGACTTCCTTGACCAAAGAAAAAAACAGGGCGATGAAATCTTTAACCTCAAGAAACTAAACCTAGAAGAAAACTACCACCTCCTCGACCAAAAAATCAATGCCTCCAACGACTCCCTCTCCCTCATCGAAAAACAACAACAATCCCTCTCCAACCAATGGCAGACCTCCCTAACCGAAAAATACGAACAACTCAAACATGACTTCGACCAGCAATCTGTTCACCTCAAAGAGGAATATTTGGAAAAAATCAACGAGTTCAAAAACGAATATCTTTCCGCTGTCAATGAGGTCAAGAACAACGACCACGAGGACCTCGCTCAAATGATCGACGAAGCCAAGCAGAACGTCTTCGAGAAAATCAACCTCTTCTCCGACTTCCTTGACCAAAGAAAAAAACAGGGCGATGAAATCTTTAACCTCAAGAAACTAAACCTAGAAGAAAACTACCACCTCCTCGACCAAAAAATCAATGCCTCCAACGACTCCCTCTCCCTCATCGAAAAACAACAACAATCCCTCTCCAACCAATGGCAAGCCTCCCTAACCGAAAAATATGAGCAACTAAAAAGTGACTTCGACCAGCAATCTGTCCACCTCAAAGAAGAATATTTGGAAAAAATCAATGAGTTCAAAAACGAATATCTCTCCGCCATCAATGAAGTCAAGAACAACGACCACGAGGACCTCGCTCAAATGATCGACGAGGCTAAGCAGAACGTCTTCGAAAAAATCAACCTCTTCTCCGACTTCCTTGACCAAAGAAAAAAACAGGGCGATGAAATCTTTAACCTCAAGAAACTAAACCTAGAAGAAAACTACCACCTCCTCGACCAAAAAATCAATGCCTCCAACGACTCCCTCTCCCTCATCGAAAAACAACAACAATCCCTCTCCAACCAATGGCAGACCTCCCTAACCGAAAAATACGAACAACTCAAACATGACTTCGACCAGCAATCTGTCCACCTCAAAGAGGAATATTTGGAAAAAATCAACGAGTTCAAAAACGAATACCTTTCCGCCGTAAATGAAGTCAAGAACAACGACCACGAGGACCTCGCCCAAATGATCGACGAAGCTAAGCAGAACGTCTTCGAAAAAATCAATCTCTTCTCCGACTTCCTTGACCAAAGAAAAAAACAGGGCGACGAAATCTTTAACCTCAAGAAACTAAACCTAGAAGAAAATTACCACCTCCTCGACCAAAAAATCAATGCCTCCAACGACTCCCTCTCCCTCATCGAAAAACAACAACAATCCCTTTCCAACCAATGGCAGACCTCCCTAACCGAAAAATATGAGCAACTAAAAAGTGACTTCGACCAGCAGGCTGTCCATCTCAAAGAGGAGTATTTGGAAAAAATCAACGAGTTCAAAAACGAATATCTCTCCGCCGTCAATGAAGTCAAGAACAACGACCACGAGGACCTCGCTCAAATGATCGACGAAGCCAAGCAGAACGTCTTCGAAAAAATCAACCTCTTCTCCGACTTCCTTGACCAAAGAAAAAAACAGGGTGACGAAATCTTTAACCTCAAGAAACTAAACCTAGAAGAAAACTACCACCTCCTCGACCAAAAAATCAATGCCTCCAACGACTCTCTCTCCCTCATCGAAAAACAACAACAATCCCTCTCCAACCAATGGCAGACCTCCCTAACCGAAAAATATGAGCAACTCAAACATGACTTCGACCAGCAGGCTGTCCACCTCAAAGAGGAATACTTAACCAAAATCAATGAGTTCAAAAACGAATATCTCTCCGCCATCAATGAAGTCAAGAACAACGACCACGAGGACCTCGCTCAAATGATCGACGAGGCTAAGCAGAACGTCTTCGAAAAAATCAACCTCTTCTCCGACTTCCTTGACCAAAGAAAAAAACAGGGCGATGAAATCTTTAACCTCAAGAAACTAAACCTAGAAGAAAACTACCACCTCCTCGACCAAAAAATCAATGCCTCCAACGACTCCCTCTCCCTCATCGAAAAACAACAACAATCCCTCTCCAACCAATGGCAGACCTCCCTAACCGAAAAATACGAACAACTCAAACATGACTTCGACCAGCAATCTGTTCACCTCAAAGAGGAATATTTGGAAAAAATCAACGAGTTCAAAAACGAATATCTTTCCGCTGTCAATGAGGTCAAGAACAACGACCACGAGGACCTCGCTCAAATGATCGACGAGGCTAAGCAGAACGTCTTCGAAAAAATCAACCTCTTCTCCGACTTCCTTGACCAGAGAAAAAAACAGGGCGACGAAATCTTTAACCTCAAGAAACTAAACCTAGAAGAAAACTACCACCTCCTCGACCAAAAAATCAATGCCTCCAACGACTCCCTCTCCCTCATCGAAAAACAACAACAATCCCTCTCCAACCAATGGCAGACCTCCCTAACCGAAAAATACGAGCAACTAAAAAGTGACTTCGACCAGCAGGCTGTCCATCTCAAAGAAGAATACTTGGAAAAAATCAACGAGTTCAAAAACGAATATCTCTCCGCCGTCAATGAAGTCAAGAACAACGACCACGAGGACCTCGCTCAAATGATCGACGAGGCTAAGCAGAACGTCTTCGAAAAAATCAACCTCTTCTCCGACTTCCTTGACCAAAGAAAAAAACAGGGCGATGAAATCTTTAACCTCAAGAAACTAAACCTAGAAGAAAACTACCACCTCCTCGACCAAAAAATCAATGCCTCCAACGACTCCCTCTCCCTCATCGAAAAACAACAACAATCCCTCTCCAACCAATGGCAGACCTCCCTAACCGAAAAATACGAACAACTCAAACATGACTTCGACCAGCAATCTGTCCACCTCAAAGAGGAATATTTGGAAAAAATCAACGAGTTCAAAAACGAATACCTTTCCGCCGTAAATGAAGTCAAGAACAACGACCACGAGGACCTCGCTCAAATGATCGACGAAGCCAAACAGAACGTCTTCGAAAAAATCAACCTCTTCTCCGACTTCCTTGACCAGAGAAAAAAACAGGGCGACGAAATCTTTAACCTCAAGAAACTAAACCTAGAAGAAAACTACCACCTCCTCGACCAAAAAATCAATGCCTCCAACGACTCCCTCTCCCTCATCGAAAAACAACAACAATCCCTCTCCAACCAATGGCAATCCTCCCTAACCGAAAAATACGAACAACTCAAACATGACTTCGACCAGCAGGCTGTCCATCTCAAAGAGGAATACTTGGAAAAAATCAATGAGTTCAAAAACGAATATCTCTCCGCCGTCAATGAAGTCAAGAACAACGACCACGAGGACCTCGCCCAAATGATCGACGAAGCTAAGCAGAACGTCTTCGAAAAAATCAATCTCTTCTCCGACTTCCTTGACCAAAGAAAAAAACAGGGCGACGAAATCTTTAACCTCAAGAAACTAAACCTAGAAGAAAATTACCACCTCCTCGACCAAAAAATCAATGCCTCCAACGACTCCCTCTCCCTCATCGAAAAACAACAACAATCCCTCTCCAGCCAATGGCAGACTTCCCTAACCGAAAAATATGAGCAACTAAAAAGTGACTTCGACCAGCAAGCTGTCCACCTCAAAGAAGAATATTTGGAAAAAATCAACGAGTTCAAAAACGAATATCTCTCCGCTGTCAATGAAAAACTCGATTCTTTTTTAAAAAAACAACAAAACTATTACGCTGATCTAAGTGAGATGGGGAATAAAAAAATCACTGACTATCAAAAGATGATGCTAGAAGAGAGCAAAAGCTACCTGCAAAATGAAATGGAGGAAATTAAAAAAAAACTACCGCAACTTACAAGTAAAATCGAAATTGAACATGACAAAAGCCTAAAGAAATCCAATCTAGCCATTGAAAAACAATTGAATATTTGGTCCAACTCCATTGAACAGGAAAAACAAAAATTAATGAAGGAAGGCTCGAAATTAAATAAAATAAACGCTAATCACTTGCTCAAATTGTTCAATGAAAATAAAAATTTACTAAATAACTTAAAAGAAAGCGACAGAAAATTAAATCAAGAAAACAAAGAGTTCAAAGAAAACTTAACTCAAATCAGTCGCTTAAAAAAAGTTAGCCAAAGGCAACTAAAAACAATTGATGAACTCATCCAAGAAAATAAAAAGAAAATCATTAATCAAGAATCTTTAAAAAAAATGAACTCCCAATTAAAAAATTTTGAAAAAAAAATTTTCAAGCAATTCAATGATTTTCTTAAAGAACAAGATTTAAAAATAGAGAAAAAAATAGAGAAAAACTCCCAAAAAAGCATGGCCTTGATGAAGAACAAAGGCCTGTTCAACGAGTCTTTTAAAAAAAAACTTTTCGATAAAAAGGAAGATCTCGATTATTTGATCGATCAAATTAATCAAGGCATTCTTCTAATTAATCAAAACCAAGCTAAGCAAGAGAAGTTCATCACTAACAAAGAAAAGCAAGTCAACGAACTAATGGATTATTTCAAAATTAAAATTAAAAATAGCGAAGAAGAACTCGTTAACGACATCAACTATAAAATGAAGGAAGTTGATGAAAACATTAATAATTTAAATAACAAAGTAAATGATTTCATTAAAAACGTTACTTTAGTAGAAGAAGTTCAATATTTCGAGAAAAAAACTCAAAAAAGCCTAAAAGAATATGGAGAGCAAATCGCTCTCATAAAAAAAGACCTGCAGGGGGTTAACAAAACTAAACAAGAAGCCAAGAAAATTAAAAAATCCATTGTTGAAATAAAAGACTTAAGCAAAATTATTCAAAGCAACAAAAAAGAGCTAAGGGAAATCAACCAAAGGATTAACAACACTTTAGACACTGCTCAAAAACTCAACGAAAGCATTAGCAACATCGAAAACGAACGCCTAGAGATAAATTATTTTTTAAAAGAAATCAAAAACCATAAAGCCAATATTGAGGAACTCAAAAAAGACCTCTCCCAAGTCAAAAAATACAATGAAGAGGGAAAAACCCTTAGCGAAAAAATAAAACAAGCCATTAAGCAGAACGAAGAAATCCATGAACAAGCCAAACTCACTACCAATAGGATAAAAGAAGACAGCTCTCTGCAGAATAAAATTAATAGCAAATTAAAATCATTAGAAGACAAATCGCTGATTTTAGAAAACAATTATCAAAAAATGAACGAATTCTCCGATAAATACGATCAACTTGATTCTGCTATTTTGGACTTGGAAAAGAGAATTGAAAGCATTGATAAAATAAAAAGCGATTTGCTCCAAGAACAAAAGGAAATGCTTAATTTGAAAAATAGTTTTAACGAGCAAATTAGCCTAGCATTAGAGTTTTTTAAAAATAAGGGTGGTTATTTGAAAGATGGAGTGAAGAAAAACTCCGAAGTAGCAAGCACTGTTAGAAAGCTAGCTAGCATTGGGTGGAGTGAAAGCGAGATCGCTCGTCATCTGGAATTAAACGTCCATGAAGTGAGGCTCATACTTAAAAGCAGTGAAAGATAAATCCCTTTTAGAAATTAAATATTATTTAGAGAAGAAATTTTCTAATATTTCCTTTGAACCAGAAGAACATCGCTATTTTAATGAAGAAAAAGAAGAATATCAATCCGTTAGTAGTTTTTTAGAACAATTTTTATCGCCTTTCGATAGCGACTCGGTTTCTAAGAGAATTTCCAAAAGAGAAAACGTTCCCCAGAATGAGATTAAAACTCAGTGGAACGTTCGCCGCGATTTCTCCATCGTGAAAGGCACTGAATTTCATTTATACGTGGAAACCTTTTTAAAAGAGAATCGTAAAATTAAAACCATCACTCCCATTGAAAAGGAAATTAGATTATTTCATGAATTTTGGGATCAACGGAATGAATTTAAATATGAAATTGTTGCCACGGAGTTGATTGTCTTTAGCGATGCTTATAAAATAGCAGGCACGATAGATTGTTTAGTTCGACACAATAGGACTAAAAATTTCTTTATAATGGACTGGAAAACCAATAAAAACTTAAGGGTTAAAAGCCCTTATTTTATTAAAATGAAGCCCCCACTAGGTCATTTGGATGATTGCGACATCAACAAATACTCTCTCCAGATGGGACTTTATAGTAAAATATTGTCACAAAACTCAGAGGTTAACGTAGAGGGTTGTTTCATCATTCATTTTTCCAGAGAAAACCAAAAGTATAAAATATTTAAGACAATAGATTTTTCTAGGGAAATTGATTCCTTACTTACGAAAAAGAAAACCATGCTAGAAATGAAGTGAGGATGAAGATGAGTTTTTTATTTAATCGCATTGATAAAAAGGTTTTGAAACAAAACATTTTGAAATCTAACCAGTCCATGAAAACCATTAGTTTTTACCGCTACCATCCCATGAGGGAACTCAAAGACCTCCGAGATGAGTTGTATCTAAAACTAAGTGCACTCGGCACGCTAGGAAGAATTTATTTAGCTGAGGAAGGAATCAACGCCCAAATCTCCATTCCAGAGCATCGCTTTTTCGCTTTCAAAAACGTCATTAATGGTTTTACTTTTGGCAAAGGAATTAACTTTCGTTTCGCTTTAGAAGAAAAAAAGTTCTCTTTTTACAAACTCAAAATAAAAATCAGAAAGAAAATAGTAGCCGATGGACTTGAAGAACCATTGGAACTTTCTTCGGTTGGTAAAGCCATCTCCGCTGAAGTTTTCAATGAATATGCTGAGCATAAAAATACTTTGATCATAGATGTCCGCAATCATTACGAGACTGAAGTGGGACATATGAAGAACGCTTTAAAAGTTGACAGCGACACTTTTCGCGAGTTACTGCCTGAACTACTCGCTTCGTTAAAAAAAATAGAAAATAGCGAGCAAAGGAAATTAATCTTATACTGCACCGGAGGAATTCGCTGTGAAAAAGCGAGTGCTTTTTTAATTCAAAAGGGATTTAGCGACGTCAATCAATTATCGGGAGGCATTATTGGCTACACCGAGCAAGTGAAAAAAAAAAAATTAGCCAATAATTTCATAGGCAAAAACTTCGTCTTTGACGATCGCTTAGGCGAGAGAGTCACTAAAGACGTCATAGCTTTCTGTCATCAATGCAAAGAGCCTTGCGATGAACACACTAACTGTGCCAACGATGATTGCCACTTGCTGTTCATTCAATGCGTTCGCTGCAAAGAGAAAATGGACAACTGCTGCTGTAACAAATGTCGAAAAATTATTAAGCTACCTGTAGAAGAGCAAAGGAAACTCCGTAGAGGGAAAAAAGAAAAAAAAAGTAATAACTTAGCAGTTTATAGAAGCCGCTTGCGTCCTCCTTTGTCCTTTCATTTGTCTTCTCACTCATCAAAAGCACTTTATTAAAACTCCCCTTGGCTAAGCAAATTAATCAAGATTTACAAGTAGCTTTTAAAAGTTCCTTGCTGAAGGGTAAAGAGATTGCTTTAGGAGTGAGTGGGAGCATTAGTGCCATTGAAAGCGTCAAAATCATTCGAGAGCTTCGTCGCCACCAAGCCAAAGTTACCATTTTCCCTACGCTGAGTAGCCTGCAGTTCATCACTGAGCAGTCGCTCAAATGGGCAGGAGCGGGCAATGTCGTTCGAGACTTGAGTGGGCAAAGCGAACACATTTTTTCTGGAGACTTGCTCGTCATTGCCCCGGCGAGTTTAAATGTCATTAATAAAATCGCCCATGGGATTTGCGATGATGCTCTAACCACCCTCGCCCAAAGCGTTTTAGGCCTCAACCAACTGAAAAAGAAAATTCCCTTGCTTTTCTTCCCTGCGATGCATTTATCTTTAGCGAATAATCCTTTTTTAAAAGAGAACTTAGAAAAATTAACGAAACTGAGCTGTCGCTTTTTTATGCCCAAAACAGCCAAGTTAGAAGACAAAATGAAACTACCCGACGTCACCTATATCAGTGCGAAAATTCTCCACCACTCCCATGACTCTAAGCGGGATAAAAACGAAAAACCCCCAAAGCCTAACCTTTTCATCACCACAGGAGCAGTCCCTAGCTACATCGACGAAGTAAGGTTTCTAAGCAATCTCTCCAGCGGAAAAACGGGAATGGAGTTGGCTAAAAACTGCTTTTATCGGGGGGAAAATCCCCTCGTTTTAGCCCCAGAGTCCTTAAGAGAAGCCGCTCCCTCATTCATAGAAGAACTCAGTTACTACCTTGATTACTCAGATTATTTCGCTAAATGCCTAGCTAGCCTGAGGGAAAATGCCGCTAATTTGAAGTTAGCCATTTTCACCGCAGCAGTGAGTGACTTTCATTTAGCTAAAAAAAACTCCAACAAAATATCTTCCAAAAAATCGCAAACTCTAACCATTGAACCCAATGAAAAAATCATAGCTAAGTTGAAAAGCGAATTTCCTGAAATCCCCTTTTTAGTTTTTAAATTAGAAATAAACTTAAGCCTCCATGAAATAAAGAGCTTGGCTGAAAACATGCTGAAAAATTACGATTATGTGATCGTTAATTTGAAAAAAGACTTGCCTCATTTTAAAAAATATTTTTTTTCAAAAAAGGAAATGAAAGTAATTCATTCCCCGGAAGAATTAGCTAATATCGTCGTTGGTTTGGTCAATGAAAATGATGAGTAGCGCTTTCTCATTAAAAAATATTCATTTCAGCTTTTTATGGACGTTGAGTATTTTCCAAGCCAAGGCAGCCGCCCCAAACCCATTATCGATATTAACCACGGCTATCCCCGGTGAACAACTACCCAGCATGCTAAGGAGAGCGGTCAATCCCTTGAAATGACCATAATAACCCGTGCTAGTAGGAACGCTGACAATGGGAGCCGAAGTAAGCCCAGCGACAACTGAAGGCAAGGCTGCTTCCATCCCCGCAACGGTTATAACGAGTTTAGCCCTCTTAATAGGCTCAGCGATGTGAAGAACTCTTTTCAAACCAGCAATTCCAACGTCGTTATGGACTCTGCATTTCAATTTAAAAAACAACAACGAACATTTGAGTTCTTCCACTACGCTCAAGTCACTAGTGCCTCCCGATAAAACCAAAATACCCTTGGAAAGAGCCTTAAAATTTTTAGGAGCTTTGGAAAACAAAACTTGCCCCCTATCGTTGTAAATGAATGGGAAACTGGTTTTCATTTTTTCTTGCCAACTTTTTTTCAAATGTTCAAACTTGGTCTGATTTACCTTGGTCAGTAGTAGCCTTTGATCTAGTTTAGCAAAAATTATCTTCTCAAGGTCTTTCTCGGTTTTGTCCTTAGCTAAAATGACTTCGGGGATGCCGGTTAAATTTTGCCGATAGTTATCAAAATTAACTTCATTATCCAAGGAGCTAAAATACTCATTGTATTTGATATCCTCAATTAAGGATAATAGTTTTTTCTCGCTAATTTTGCCTAGTTTGTATTGCCTGATTAAATCGCTAAGCACCATTCATGAGTTAAAAATAAATGGGGAAACCATCACAGAGACTTTTCACTTCCTTTTTAATGTCCCTTAGCAAATCTTCGTTGTCAGTGGCTTTGGTTACTTTATCTATCCATTCAACAATCATCTCCATTTCTTTTTTACCCATGCCCCGACTAGTGACAGCCGGGCTTCCTATTCTAACTCCGCTAGTGACAAAGGGAGACTCGGGGTCATTAGGAACGGCGTTTTTATTCAAAGTTATATTCGCTTTATCGAGAGCTTTCTCTAATTTTTTTCCAGTAACTTTTTTGTTAATCAAATTAACCAACATCAAATGGTTATCCGTTCCCCCGCTAATGAGGTTAAAATCTTTAGCAACTAAAGCACTAGCCAATGACCTAGCGTTGTCAATAACTCTTTGCTGATAAACTTTAAAATCATCCTCCATGGCCAACTTGAAAGCAATCGCTTTAGCAGCAATAACATGTTCCAAGGGACCGCCTTGAGTACCGGGGAAAATAGCAGAATTAATTTTCTTGGCGTTCTCTTTAGTGGTCAGAATCAAACCGCCCCTAGGTCCTCTAAGGGTTTTATGCGTAGTGGTGGTGACGTAATCAGCAAAGGGAATTGGAGAGGGATGAAGATCAGCCGCAACGAGCCCCGCGATGTGAGCTATGTCTGCTAATAACTTTGCTCCCACAGCGTCGCTGATTTCTCTAAATTTTTTGAAATCAAGCACCCTAGAGTAAGAACTAGCCCCAGCAATGATCATCTTGGGCTGCCACTTCTTGGCTATTTCAAGGACCTCATCGTAATCAATGTAACCCGTCTCGCTATTGACTCCATAAAAACTAGCTTGAAACAACTTACCTGAAAAGCTAACCGGAGAGCCATGAGTCAAATGACCTCCTTCGGCTAAATTCATTCCTAGTATTTTATCGCCCGGCTTCAATTCGCTAAGGTAGACCGCCATATTAGCCCCGCTACCAGAATGAGGCTGGACATTGGCATGCTCTGCTTTAAATAACTCCTTAGCGCGATCAATCGCTAACTGCTCAATCTCATCCACGTGATCGCAGCCTCCATAATATCTTTTTCTCGGGTAGCCTTCAGCGTACTTGTTCGTTAACAAACTACCTTGGGCCTCCAGCACCGCTTGTGAAGCGATGTTTTCCGAAGCGATCAGTTCAATGCTATTTTCTTGCCTTGATCTTTCCTTTTCGAGGATAGTAAAAATTTCTTCGTCTTTTTTTTTTAAATTTTCTAAACTCATAAAACACCTTCCATAATTTTAAATCTCTTTAAAGCATAACATATTTTAACTAACTTAATATTCTTTTTAATTCCGCAGGATTATTCAAGATTTCTAAGACACCTTCATTAAATTCCCGAGCAGCAAAATCAGGAAAAACTTTCCTCAACTTCCCAATGTCGGTTTTTTTAGCGAAAGTGCCGTCCGGCTTGCTTTTATCCCAAACAACTCCCCCCTCATATTCTGTCACTTTTGCCATCATAGCGACATACTCTTTAATGGAATAATCTTTACCAGTGCCCACGTTGATGATTTCACTTGAATCGTAATGCTGCATCAAATGAACCAAAGCCTCAGCACAATCATCGCTGTAAAGTGCTTCTCTTCTAGGTTCACCACTCCCCCAAAAAACAACTGACTTATCGTTATTTTCTTTAGCTAATAAAAATTTTCTAATCAACGCCGCCAAAAAATGCGACTCACTAGGATGGTAATTATCACCTATGCCATACAGGTTAGTTGGCATAGCACAAATCGCTTTTATCCCATGCTGCTCGCGATATTTTTGACAGGCTACGATGCCAGTTAATTTAGCAATAGCATAGCCAATGTTACTAGGTTCTAGCTCCCCAGCCAAAAACCTGCTTTCGTTGATAGGCTGGGGGTTTTCTTTAGGATAAATGCAGGTGGAGCCCGTGTAGAGAAGTTTAGGCTTCCTCCCAGTCAATTTTATACCTTCTAAAAGGTTCAAAATCATGACGCTGTTTTTATAAAGTGCTTCCGCTTGACGATGGGAATTTTTCAAAATCCCTCCCACAAAACCAGCCAGCATGAATATGAAAGATGGTTTTTTTTCAAAAAGAAATTTTTCAACTTGCTTCTTATCTAACAAATCAAGTTCGCGAGAAGAAGGAAACATAACTTCCTTATAGTTTTGTTTTAATAACTTCCTTTTAACAGCACCGCCCAATAAGCCACCAGCACCTAAAACCAATATTTTCGAACTTTGCTCCAACCTAATAGACCAATCTGCAACCTAATAGAAAAACTTCCCTTGGTTTTTTTTTAAACTTTCGTAATCTGCTTTCACCATTATTTTAACCAAATCATTTAACTTCGTTTTCGCTTCCCATTTCAATTCCTTTTTCGCTAAGCTAGAATCCCCCAAGAGAAAATCCACTTCTGCTGGACGGAAATACTTCTCGTTCACTTTAACCACGGTTTTGCCAGTTTTTTTATCAACCCCCACTTCTTTTAGGCCTTCCCCTTGCCAAGTTATTTCCATGCCCAATTCCTCCCCCGCCAACTCAATGAAATCGCGAATGCTATGAGCCTCTCCCGTCGCAATGACGTAATCTTTAGGTTTTTCCTGCTGAAGCATTAAATGCATTGCTTCAACATATTCTTTAGCATACCCCCAATCCCTCTTAGCATTTAAATTGCCAACTTCTAAAACCGATTGATAGCCCAACTTTATCCTACTAAGCCCAATGGTTATCTTCCTAGATACGAAATTAAACCCCCGCCTCTCGCTCTCGTGATTGAACAAAATCCCGTTGCAAGCAAAAACGTTGTAAGCTTCTCGGTAGTTTTTTATGATCCAATAAGCATACAATTTAGCGACCCCGTAGGGACTGCGAGGATGAAAAATAGTTTCTTCGCTTTGCTTTTCCTCGACCACTTTACCATAAAGTTCAGAAGTTGAGGCTTGGTAAAGTTTTATTCGGTGATCTTTTTTTCTAATGATTTCCAATAACTTTAAAACGCCCAATGCCCCAATAGTAGCGGTTATCTCGGGAATTTCAAAAGAAACTTTCACGTGACTTTGAGCGGCTAAATTATAAACTTCATCGGGGGCCACTTCGCTCACGATTTGTTCCAAGCAAATGGAATCCGTCAAATCGCCATAATGAAGTTTTAAATTCTCGTGGTTAAATATTTTCTCTAACCGAAAAGTGTTGAGTTCGGCACTTCGCCTAATTAACCCATGAACGAAATAATTTTTTTTCAGTAAAAGCTCAGCCAAGAAACTACCATCTTGACCAGTGATACCGGTTATCAATGCTGTTTTCATATTATATTAAAATGGAGACTTTAAACTTACCCTCTTTCAAAGTCGTAGAATTGTAACATTGTTTTTTGCTTTTCAAATCATTTAAACCACAGCGCCCTCAAGCAAAGAAAAACGCCTTGCTATTTGAAAAAAGGACACCCCAAGTGGAATGAAAGCAAGCCAACTGCCAACTCCCACCGGCACAACAATTGCCGAGAATGCTATGAGAACGGGATGAGGATGAGACGAGATTGAGCTGAGATTGAGATGATAATAGCGATTAAATTTACCCCTAACTGCCAACTAACACAAAGTCATTGATGTGATGTTTCCTAGATATTTGCAGCTTGAATTCATCGTCTATTTTGACTTTTTCGCCAGTGATGATTTCTTTTCTAACTCCGTTTTCTTCAATTAGAAAATTCACTGGTATAGAACCGCGATGTTGATAAAAAAATTCTTTTATAGATTTTAAGTGCTCGTAGCTTAAATCAGATTGGTTTATTTTCAAAACTATTTTTTCGATATTAGCCGGCTGTTTGGAATTGTTTTTTATTTGCTCCTCTTTTATCAAAGTCGCTTTCTCCAAAGTTAGGGAATATTTTTTTTCTTGGTTAAAGTCCTGCACCCTAGTGCGTACTTCCATTTTTAAACAATCTCCCAAGCGATATTTGCCCTTGATTTCCTTTTCCCACAAATCATGGAAACAAACCACCTCAAAAGCTTGCTCGCCATTAGTCATCGACAAAACAGCCATTTCCTTGTTGTCTTTTTTAGTATGGAAAATTTTCAAGTTTTCCAATAAAGCAGCCACTTGGTAATTGCCCCATTTTCGCCATTTCGTGGGATCAGCCAAATCCAAGTTCGTCAAACTTTTAAAAACACTTAGGTCTAGGCTACTGAGAAAATCGTATTTTAAGTTAAAGCCTAAAATTTCTTCTTCGTTTTTTTGAGTCTTTTTTAAGTCCCTAGGATTTTTAGACATTTTCTCTAAAATGTCTAAGTAAGCACTTGCTTCAGCTAACTCATTGTCATCGAAAAAAGTTGCCTGTCCTTTGCTTTGAGAATTTTTGTCTTTCTCTATTCTCCCCATTAAATGCGGGAGGTCTTCCATGATCATTTCCGAAGTGAGCCCTAGAGAATCAAAAGCTCCCGCCTTCACCAATGATTCAATGGCTTGCTTGTTCATTTTTTCTTGGCTGCTGCGATAAATGAAATCCCCTATGCTTTTATAAGGCCCATTTTCTTCTCTCTCCCTAACAATCGTCTCTGCTAAGTTCATTCCCAAATTTTTCAAAGCACTTATTCCAAAAACGATCAAGTTTTTGCTGTTATAAAACTGAGCCATGGAATTGTTAATGTTAATCGGCAAAATCTCTATTCCCCTGTCTTGGGCTTCTTTGATGTAAATTTTAATTTTCTTGCTATTGTTCCCACTGCCAATCTCGGAATTGAGCAAAGCAGTCGTGAAGCAAATGGGGTAATTCGCTTTTAAAAAAGCCGTTTGAAAGGAAAGAAAAGTATAACAGACGGAGTGAGACTTATTAAAGCCATATCCCCCAAAAGGCCCCACTATTTTGTCGAAAAGAAAAATGGCGTCTTCTTGTGAATTTCCCTTCTCTTTAGCCCCTTCTATAAAATATTTCCTAATCTTTTTGATTAACTTTTTGTCCTTCTTTCCCATGGCTTTCCGTAAGTTATCCGCCCCCCCCAGAGTAAAGCCAGCGAATTCCTTGCTGATCTCCATGATTTGCTCTTGAAACACTGGGATTCTCTTCGTTGGCTGCAGAATAACGTTTAAGGCGGGATATTTGTTACAAAGGTTAACCAATTCAAAATAGCTTTCTTTATCTTCTGCGTTGTCAAACTGCGGTTCTTGATTATTTTTTTTAGCGATGTAAACTGGGATCCACGCCATGGGACCCGGGCGAAACAAAGCGTTCATAGCAATCAAATCTTCGAAACGATTGGGTTTTAATTCCTTTAAATAGCTCACCATTCCCTGAGATTCAAATTGAAAAATTCCTGAAGTCAGCCCCTTAGCATACAAGGAAAAAGTTTTTTTATCGCCCAAAGGGATTTGGTCAATGTCAATGTCCAAATGGTAAATTTCTTTGATTTTAGTCAAACATTTATGGATGATGGTCAATGTTTTTAACCCCAAAATATCCATTTTAATCAAACCGCACCTATCTTCTAAAAATTGTCCTTCAAATTGAGTTAAGCTAATTCCATCTTCATTTCTAACTAGGGGAATATATTCTCCCAAAGGCTTGTCCGCTATAACGACTCCAGCAGCATGAATTCCCGTTTGCCTATTTAAATTTTCTAGCTTCAAAGCGTTTTGATAAATCAACTGCAGCCGCTTATCTTGGTTTAGTTTGGAAACCAACATTATGTTTTCTTCAAAATGATACTGCAGCAAAGACCTTTTCCCTTTATTGATCTGCTCTTTTTCGCTCAACTTCCCTCTTAACAAACTAGACAAATAATTCGCTTCCTCAAAACCCATGTTAAACACTCTAGCCGTGTCTTTCAAAATAGCTTTGGATTTTAGTTTGCCAAAAGTGATGATTTGAGCAACGTTCTTCTCGCCATACTTTGTTTTAATGTATTTCACCACTTCATTCCTTTTGTCTTCTTGAAAATCAATGTCGATATCGGGGAGCGAAAGTCTCTCGGGGTTTAAAAACCTTTCGAAAAGAAGCCCATATTTGATGGGATCAATTCCCGTGATGCCCAAAAGAAAGGAAACTAAAGAACCAGCCACTGACCCCCTACCCACGCCTACGAAGATATTGTTTTTTTTAGCGTAATTAACGAAATCAGCAACGATGAGGAAATATTCAGGAAATCCCATTTTTATAATGACGTCTAATTCATATTTCAATCTTTCCAAATATTTTGGGACATTAAGATTTTTTTTTTCCATCTGCTCATAAGCCATTTCCTTCAAGATTTTATCCCCCATGCCCTTTTGCTCGCGACTAAGAGAAGGCATGTGAATTCTTTTGTCAACTATGTCCACTTGGCAACGATTTGCTATAGCAATGCTATTAGCGATGGCTTCTTGATGAGAGACGAAACTACTCTCCATTTCTTCCCCAGATTTGAAATGATATCCCTCGCCGATAAGTTTCGAATGCTTGCCGCGCATTAATGCTTCTTCGCTCAAGGTTCTCCTGTCTTTGATGGCAAGTAAAACTTCATAACTAGCTAAATCGCTTTTATCCAAGTAACAAACTTGATTAGCCGCCACCGTGGGCAAGTGGTTTTTTTTAGCAAGAGCAATGATTTTATTAAAGACAATTTTTTCTCTAGGATCGTCGTGATTTTGAATTTCTAAAAAGAAATAATCTTTGGCAAAGTTGTCTTGGACCATGGTCAAATAATCTGTTTGCCGTTTGTTTTCTTTTGAAGATGTAGCTACGATTTTAGCCAATTCCCCATCAATGCCGCCGGATAAAAAAATGACATTTTTTTGAAATTTAATGACATCGCGATAACTAACTTGTGGTTCCATAGAACTATTTTCATACGCCAAGTTGTTTAAGGCAACGATGTTCTCATAGCCCAAATGATTCTCTGCTAAAAGAACCAATGGGTAAATCTCTTTTTTGTCAATAAAGCCCTTCACATTGAGCTCTATTCCTGCGATTCCCTTCAGTTTCTCACCGTTGGATAATGGAGGCAATTTTTCGATCTCGCTAAAAAATTCCATTGCTCCAAATAAGTTGTTTTTATCAGTTAAAGCCACTGCTGGCATTTGGAAGCGATGAGCTTGTTGGACTAACTTACTAACGGTAACCGTGGAACTTAAAATGGAGTAATCTGAAAAGCAATGCAGATGAACGAAACTCATTGCTAATTAAATAAATTTTTTAAAATCCAATTAAAATATTTAATGAATATTTCTTGCCTTTTATTATTATTCAAAATGTTATTGTTTTCGTTAGTTATCCCAGTGGGAGATAAATCAAAATTATCAATGTCATCAGGCGTTATGGTGAAGGTATCGCTAAGGGAATTAAAAACGAAATTAACATTGGCTATTTTGCTAGAGGGGACGCTCCCATCTTCGTTAATGGAGCTTTGTTGAATAGTGCCGTTCAAAGCTAACGTTTCGCTTTCGCCATTGACGAAAAAATTGCGACTGATGTTGATTTGGTAAGTGTCGTTGATCGGGTTATAGTTGTTTAAAGTGCCTGCTAAACTCCCGGTGATTTGTTTCGAATTTTCTATTTGTTTGTTGTTGTTTTCCGCTAACGCTTGCCCCAGTGGAGTGGGTAAAAAATCAAGAAATTTCTCACTGATTTCTCGACTAGCAGGAAAATCGCCTAACTCCTTGATAAGGTTGTTCCTTAAGTTAATGTCAAAATCCACATCAAAGACGACGCTAACAGTGCTCCCATCCGCCAAATTGCTATTATAAACATCGTTTTCCACCCATAAGCCTTGCGGATAAGAGTAAAAAACAACCCATAACGAGAAAACTACGAACCATTTAAACATTTTTCTACTCCCCAGTAACTAAAAAATAGTATAATATCCCTGTCCGGTCATCTCCTTCAAGCAATTCAACCCGCTTCTAGGATATATAAGAACTGGCAAAGCCACCTAAAGATGCCCTAGAGCATCATTAGGACCATCAGTAGGGCATATAACTCAGCGGGAGAGTGTCACCTTGACAGGGTGGTGGTCGCTGGTTCAAATCCAGCTATGCCCACTCCCTCATTGAAATTCTCGGGATTCCCTCCTATAAAAATGAACCCCGAAAATTCTAACTAATTGCTTTAATTAATTAATACTTGCTTCTTCGCGATAACGCTTCACGGTTTCTTGAACCGCCTTATCCACGTTTTGTTTTAACCCTTTAGCAGTAAAGTAATATAAAACATTCGCATCGCCTTTAGCAGAATACTCTTCCTTAACCGCCTGTGGAGCTATGGTGACGCCACCAATAGAAGTAGTGATCACATCATTGACTAAAGTATCGTTTTCAACTTGCGATTCGCTCTCCACGTAACTTATCATTTTCTGCTTGAAATTTCGTAATGCTTTAACTTTAGCTGCCGTTTTACTTAGCCCCCTTAAAATGAACATTGACTTAGGCTCTTTATCGATCTCCTCTTCCTCTCCTTCCACATAATAGCGATTCCTGTCCCAACTTCCAGCTACCCACATCTTATAGGTGTCTTTGTTAAGCCATCCTTCCTCCGATTCAATAACCGTAGCCCCAGCACCAACTCTCTTCTTAGTAGCGCTTTGACAGCCAACTAATAGCCATGAAACCGCCAAAAGCAAAACCACGAGACCAACAAACTTTCCGCTCTTGCATGCGTTTTTCTCTAAATTTTTCATTGTTTTAACTTCCTTCGATGAAAATGAATTTTAATTATACCATAACGAGAAAAATATTTCCCAAAATGAAACACTTCCATTTCCCTGATTTCAACTGACTCACGGGGTTAATTCAGTTGCTTTTTTATAATTTAATAATGCTATAATTATCTTTGTTGTGCTTATAAATTGTTTTACCGATAAAATATAAAGCAGGGTTCACAAATGGCGTATAACCAATTAGGAGATGATTTTTATAAAAAAAATAGCATCAACACCGCTAGTCCAGTGAAAATCGTCATTCTTCTCTATGAAGCTGCCATTAAAAATTTGGATTCCGCTGAGGTTAACATTGGGGATTTTAAGACTTACGACCTAACCACTCGCTACATCAACAAATCCATTGATATCGTGACGGAATTAAGGGTTTCTTTGAATTTTGAAAAAGGCAAGGAAATCGCTGAAAATTTAGATTCTCTTTACGATTTCATCTTAGAAAAGATCAAAGAAGCCAACTTAAAAAAAGACAAGAAACCCCTGCACGAGGCTAGAAAAATACTGGTCAAACTCCTCGACTCTTGGCTTGCTTTGGAAAAACAAAACCGGAAAAATTTAGGCGGCAATCCCCTAAAAGGCTTTTCCATTAGCGGCTGATCAAAATGCCTCTACCCCAAAACATCGCTAGGATTTTCGAACAAAAAAACAAATGTTTGGCAGAAAACGACTTTGCTGGTTGGAGCAACTTGGTTTTTCTCTTGAAAAAAAGCATCATCCAAGGCAAGTCCAAACTGAGCAAGGCGGACTTGGAGGAAATAAAAAAAACCATAGCCAGTCACCGAGAAAAGTTAAACGAAAAGCATCGCTTTCTAAAAAAATATCGCGAACTTATTTTCCGCTAGTTCCAGAGAAGCTGCCAAGAAGCCACAAAAGTTGAAATGGAGATTAGTAGGGTTTTACCATTAAAAATACACAGAACGTCTTTATTTTTAAAAGGACATTCAATAGGGTTATGTCACATCTCAACCTTAAATAGAGAATAAAACTTCTTTTTAATATATTTTTTATAATAATGATTTAGTTTTCTTAGCAAGCCTTTTTTAACCCTCAGGTCTAATAGAGAATCAAAATCCCCATTATGACTCTTTTGTTCGCAGAGGCTTGGATGAGCCCAGTAGATAGCAATTATTCCCTCTTGAGCCGCTAGATTATGCATCCAATCAATGGGCAAATGGCATTTTTTTTTTATAAAATTTAAAAAGTTATGAGCAAACTCATGGTCAATTAAATAAGCTCCAGCGCACCTACCCGATTTTTTGCGATATAAAAACTGATTTTTTTTAGGGTCAGTTATTACCCTAAGAGAATAATCCTCCAGGGAAATAAGGTAATTTTTTAAGTTTTTTTGCTTGACTTCCAATAGCACCTGGTTGAGTTGGGTTATGAAATTTTTGTATAAAATAATATCGTCCTCAAAAATTAATGCTTGTCCTACCTTTTCACTCGCCATTTTTTGATAAGCCAACAAGTGTTTATAACAGCAAGAAGTCCTCGGCGAAATTTCTCTCATAGAACCGAGAAAATATTTTTTTAAAACCTTGTCGTTAAGGTCTTCCTGATTTCCTTTTAAGATTAATTCGAAAGTTAAGGCTTTTTTTTTAAACTCTTTCTCAATGTGCTCTCTTCTTTCGTGATTTCCTTGAACGTGAATAGCGAAGACCCTAGGAATATTTTCCATATTGTGCGTTCTGCACTTTTTAAACTAATGAATGCTAATTTATCCTGCTCTTGAATATTATCTAAGCCCCACCAAGGAATAACTTAGTTTCACTAATTTTTTAGCCACCTGCCCATCTTTAGCGTTCGGGTTAGGCGACTCCATTGGCCAGCCACCTTTTTTACATTCCTCGTCAGCATACAAAACGCTATGTTGGCTGAAATATGCCCCTGAATGATTAACTACGTCATCAGCTAGCAGACAATGAAGGGAAGTTTGCGCCGACTCTTCGTTGCTATTGGTGATCGAATTTCTAAAAGGTAGCATCATCACCCTAACTATCTGCATCAACACCCCGCTACCACCGAAGTTTGACCTCGCCCAACCGGGATGAATTGAGCAAACTGTAACCCCAGTTCCCTTTAACCTTTCAGCAAGTTCCTTGGCATACAAAACCATGGCAACCTTAGCTTCTGCGTAGGCACGGAATGCACTATATTTTCTTTTTTTATAGTTTATGTCTTCTAAGTCAACTTTAGGACGTGATTTCTTATTCCCCGCATGAACAACTGACGATAGCAAACCCACCCTCGAGGGGGAACTCTTCTTGAGTATGTTGAGGAGGAGCTCGGTCATTAAGAAATGTCCCAGATAATTTATTCCAATTGTTTTTTCAAAATCATCTACGGTAAACTCTGCCTTACTACCCATAACCACGAGTCCAGCATTGCATAAGAGCCCGTCAAGCCGCTTGTACTTTTTTAAAAATTTTTCCACGAAATCTCGCACTGAAGATAAATCCGCTAAATCACAATGCATGACATAATGCGTCCCCTTGAACTTACTAAAAGATTCTGCCTCCTCATTAGCCGCATCCACTCGCCTACAGGCCATCACAACATGTGCCCCTTGTTTTAGGAGTTGCCTAGTTGTCTCAAGGCCAATCCCAGAGTTAGCCCCAGTAATGATGTAAACTTTCCCGCTCAAGTCTTTAGCCAACAACTTCTCGTCGCACCAAATAACTTTTTTATTAGCCATGTAAAATTACTTTTAAATAACGATCATGACAATAGGATGACATCTTCTCTACTCCACATTTTAAGAGAACTCGGTAGAGCAAAATTCTCGTTAGAGCAAACTTAAAAGCATTTTTCGAAAACAAAGTAGTATCAAAATTAAAGGAGGTAATCCAACCACAGCTTCCGCTACGGTCGCCTTGTTACAACTTAACCCTTCTCATCAATCTTACCTTCGGTGCTTTCTTCCTGTTGCCAGGTTAGTACAACAACTTCGGGTAAAATCAACTCGATTGGTTTGATGGGCGGTGTGTACAAGGCTCGAGAACGCATTCACCGTGGCATGCTGATCCACGATTACTAGTGATTCCAACTTCATGGAGTCGAGTTGCAGACTCCAATTCGAACTAAGAACTGTTTTTTGAGATTTGCTCCACTTCGCAGTATCGCTTCTCTTTGTACAGTCCATTGTAGCACGTGTGTAGCCCTGGACATAAGGGCCATGAGGACTTGACGTCATCCACACCTTCCTACTGGTTGCCCAGACAGTTTCCCAAGAGTCCTCTACCTCGAAAGGTAGTTAGCAACATGGGACATGGGTTGCGCTCGTTGCGGGACTTAACCCAACATCTCACAACACGAGCTGACGACAGCCATGCAGCACCTCGCATGGTGTTCCAAAGAAAAAGTGACTTTCATCACCTAGCACCACACGTTCAAGCCCAGGTAAGGTTTTTCGCGTATCATCGAATTAAACCACATGCTCCACCACTTGTGCGAGCCCCCGTCAATTCCTTTGAGTTTCACACTTGCGTGCATACTACCCAGGCGGTACACTTAATGCGTTAGCTTAGTTTCATAAAATGGAAAAATCCACCTCATAAAACTAGTGTACATCGTTTACGGCTAGGACTACTGGGGTCTCTAATCCCATTCGCTACCCTAGCTTTCGTGCCTCAGCGTCAGTCATTACCCAGTAGCTTGCCTTCGCCTTTGGTGTTCCTCCTGATATCTACAGATTTCACTCCTACACCAGGAATTCCCACTACCTCTATAAATGACTCTAGCCTAGAAGTTTTAAATGCAGCCCTAAGGTTAAGCCTTAAGATTTCACATTTAACTTTCTAAGCCGCCTACACACCCTTTACGCCCAGTGATTTCGAACATCGTTTGCCCCCTACGTATTACCGCGGCTGCTGGCACGTAATTAGCCAGGGCTTCTTTTGTGGCTATCGTCATCATTGATGCATTTCCTCATCAAATTATTCTTGACCACCGAAAGGATTTTACAGTCCAAAGACCTTCATCATCCATGCGAAATTGCTCCGTCAGGCTTGCGCCCATTGCGGAAGATTCTTAGCTGCTGCCTCCCGTAGGAGTCTGGGCCGTATCTCAGTCCCAATGTGGCCGATCACCCTCTCAGGCCGGCTACCTATCATCGTCTTGGTAGGCCATTACCCCACCAACAAACTAATAGGGGTTAGCCCCATCTTTTAGCGGTGCCAACGCACCTTTCAAAACATTTTGACGTATTTCAATATCCAGTATTACTCACTATTTCTAGTAACTATTCCAGTCTAAAAGGTAGGTCAACTAACTATTACTCACCCGTTTGCCGCTCGCCACCCGAAGTGCTGCCGCTCGACTTGCATGCTTAAAACATCTCGCTAACGATCGTTCTGAGCCAGGATCAAACTCTTCATCATTGCAATGTAAAGTATTGTATATTTTTTGGCTATAAAACCACCAAATCGTTAAAAAAATTAACGCTCCAGCAGTTTAACAACCCAAAGAAAATTGATTTTCTACTTAAATGTCATCCTATTTACGTCAAAAAAGTTCCCTTCAAGTTGAAAAAAACCCGAAAGAAACCTCTGTAACTATAACATAAAATTAAAATTAGTCAAGGTAATTCTAAACTTTTTTAAAAAAATTTAAAAATAAAACCCCGCTCTAGCAAAACCAAGAGCCCCCCAATGCTTCGTTATTTTCATCAAATATTTCAGCCTCTCTTTAATAAACCACGATTAGATTTTTCGTTTTTAATCCACTATCACTAAAATCTATATTTTTTAAACTTTAACTAATTTAACCCCGCAAATAATGAAATTTTCGTCCATCTTTAGAGCCAATCCCTAAAGAAAAGTGAATAACCGACGTCTCTCCATGAAGCCTGCCAATGATGCTTAAAAGAGTTGCTCCATCAAAAAAAATTTCATTTCTTCCTTAAATTGTTTCAAATTAAAATCGTCAATGTGATCCTCTAAAAAAACGTAATCCGGTCTCTCGCGAACATTGCTAAACAAATAGTTTTCTAAAAATAATTCATGGCGAAGGCAAGGAATGCTCCCATGCTGCAGGAAGGAATGCCGACCCCTTTTCTGGGCTGAGCCGATTATTTTCTTCCCATTGAGGCAAATTTCTTTGAAACCCTTGGTCAAATAACAAATAGGAGAGCTATTTTTTTCACTGGTATCTATTTGACTGATTTCGGCATTTTTAATCTTGGTTTTTAGAAAATCAATCAACAAGCAGGAAATCCGATCATAGGACTCTTTCAAATTCCCCCCCACTAGACTATTTTCCAAGTCGCTCACCACCGAGTAAGTGACTTCTTGATAGTGAAGCACTGCCTTACCACCCGTGATGCGCTTCACAACATCGATAGCCAGTTTTTTTTTCAAAAAACTCCCATCTTGAGAAATTCCTAGGGAAATCGTAGGCGATTTCCATTCATAAATCCTAAAAACAAAGCCTTTCGTCTTATTTTTTTCGAAATGGAGGAAAGTTTCTTCATCCCTCCTCATATTAGTGATGCCGTCTTCGGGAGGATCTAAAATGATTTTCTTCAGCAAAGAATGCTAAATCACTAGCCTTAGAGACCTTTTCTGCCTATGTCCGTGCGATAATAAATGTTATCGTAATGAACTTTTTTAACTTGCTCATAACATTTTTCTATGGCTTCTTTTAAAGAGAGATCATAACAGCTAATGGAGAGAACCCTACCGCCATTGGTGACCAACTCCCCCTCGCTCATTTTAGTCCCCGCATGAAAAATAAGCGCCCTACTAATGTTATTCAAACCACTAATGGGTTTATTCAATTCATAACCATTGGGATAACCTTTACTAGACAAAACCACAGTACAAGCAGAATGTTTTTTTAACTTAAAATCAACTTTCGTCAAGTCTCCCTGCACACATGCTAAGCAAAGTTCCGCTAAATCAGAATCTAAAAGAGGCAAAACGCATTGACATTCGGGATCACCAAAACGAACATTGAATTCCAAGACTTTAATGTCGTCTCCTTTAGCAATCAAACCAGCGTATAAAATGCCTTTAAAAATACAGCCCTTCTTTTTCATGACTTTGAGAACTGGAAGAAGGATTTTTTCTTCTATCTCTTTCAAGGATTTTTCGCTTAAAAATCTCACTGGGGTGTAATTACCCATCCCGCCAGTATTAGGTCCTTTATCTTGGTCGTAAATCCTTTTATAATCTTGCGATGGAGGCAGCAAGCGAAGGTTTTCTCCGTCCGAAAACGCTAATATACTAACTTCCTCTCCTTCGAGAAAGTCTTCAATTAATATTTTTTCTCCTTCCTTGCCAAACTTCTTCTTAACGAAATAATCATCCAAAGCCGCTAAAGCCTCCTCCTTATCTCTAGGAACCACCACCCCCTTACCAGCACACAAGCCGTCGGCTTTCAAAACGAATCTTTTTTCTCGCTGCTTGATATGCTCTTTAGCCGAATCAATATCGGTAAAAACCGCATAATCAGCCGTAGGAACTCCAGCCTCTCGCATTATTTTTTTAGCAAATTCCTTAGAAGTTTCCAACTGGCTAGCTTTTTTACTAGGACCAAAGGCATGAATGCCCTCTTCCGTTAAATAATCAACTAATCCTAGGGACAAATATTTTTCGCTACCCAAAACGACTAAATCAACTTTTTTTCTTTTTAAAAAACGAATGATTTTTTTAAAAGGCTCTTTCAACTCCAAATCAACATTGGAATATTCCAGTTGTGCTCCCCCGTTGCCGGGACTATATTCCATTGAAGTTCCCCCATTGCCGGGGCTCACGAACACTTTGCTGACCGAAGGGCTTATTTTGAGCTTAAAAGCCAATGCATGCTCCCTGCCGCCAGAACCAATGACTAAGACATTTAACTTTCTTGCTAACATTTTAAACTTTAACTAAACTTTAATTAAAGTTTAGTTAAACTTTAATTAAAGTTTAAACTAAATTATTCACTTAAATTCTACTATGGTTCGCTCCTATTTATAATTCAAAATTTAGACTTTCTCTATTTAGGCTTTCGTTATTTATGCTTTCTTTCATTTGCCCAGCAAAAGCTATTCATCTACACCATAGCCCTACGTTAAAACAAAACCACCAAAAAGATTGAGCATAAGCATAAAAATTTTATTGCTTTAAACTTAATTCCTAAATCATTAAAATATATTATAATTGAAGGACGATTTAGCGAAATGTCTTGGAAGTTGGTTTTTTTATTTGGAATGGCGATTTTATTCGTTCATGCTTTGGACGACTTGGAGACTACTCCTCCCTTCTTAGAAAATGGAGAAAAATTAAAATTTAAAGTAACTTACCTTGGCGTCACTGGTGGCTACGCTGATTTTGTAGCGAAACAAATAAAAAACGACAAAGTTAAACTAGAGCTTAGAGCCTATACCGAGGACTGGACCAAGGCCCTCTACACCCTTGATTTGAGCCATGTTTCTTATGTGGAAAAAAATAACTTTCAAATTTTAAAACACGTGGAAATAAAAAACGAAAACGATCGCTATTACAACAGCGTGCAGTTCTTCTATCCCGATGAAAACTATTTTGTCTTGAAAGAAAGGAACAGAGACAAAGTCTACAATGCCAAAAAAATCAATTACGCCGAAGCTAACGAGTTCATCACTGGGGGGCTTAGCATCGTAGGGGCTTTTTTTTACATGAGAACTTTTGAAAGTTTAGAAGTCGGTAAAAAATACCAATTAAACGCTTTCATAAGGGAATCTCCTAGGGTTTTGACCATAAATGTTTTAAGGAAAGAAGTGAAAGAGACTTTTTACGGCAAAAAGGAAGTGGTCGTCATCGCCCCAGTGACCGACTTCAAGGGCTTCATCGATGATCAAAGAGGAATGGAGATATTCATCTCCGACGACAAACACCGCCTCCCCCTAGTAATGGAATCGAAACTCATCTTTGGCAAAATCAAAGCCTTTTTAATTGAGCCTAAAGTTTACCCTAAAGACTAAAAATATCTTTAACTGCTTAAAATTTAAGCCCAAAAGCTACGGTAATATCCAATAGCAAATAATCGAAATAAAAGCCTATGGTGACGAGTGAATCTATGACCACAAAAGTTCCTAAAGAAGCACTCAGTATGGTCTGGGGGATGAACAACTGCTTGTTAAGGTCCTCGGAAAAAATGGGAAAAGACAAAAACAAACTAGCATCAAAAGCCAAGTAAACACTAAGTCCTCTATAATTATCTATTTTGGCGATTTCTAAAAGGTTTAAATTCAACTGCGGACCCACGGCAAACAAGAAATTCCCATTTTTTACATAAGTTAAATCGCTCTCATAGCCCAGTTTAATCCTAACGCCATAATCTCCAAAGCCGACCTGCCTTCCCCCTAAAAAAAGTCCCAGAATATTATAGTTCAAACTTGAGAGACTAGCGTTTAACACCCCTCCCAGTTGACTATTCCAAATCGATGCCTCCAATGGCAAGGAAATCAAACTCAAAGAAAAGTCCACGTAAGTGACGAAATTTGATTTTCTGGTTTCTACGGACCATCTATCAGACCAAATCACTTCTGTGGTTTCAGCGTCATGAACAAAAACCTTGATCAATATGCTCCTCTTAAAGCGGTAAAAGTAAAATTCTACGTAATTTTTATTGCCTAGTTCCCTAGTTATTTCGATGTAATCTTTGTTATCCTGCACTCCTTTGACTCTAACAACCTCATCGTCGGAGTCAAATGTCCTTTGAACAAACAACTGTTCTGCCTTAACCAGCCGAAACCCAATGTCTTCTAAAAAAATCGCCTGCAGAATGTTGTCGATGTAATTGACTTGGACTTCGCTAAAACCATAAGTCGCCAATTTCGTGTAAGACATGTCATTGGGAATAGCACCTTCTACAATGCCATCCCTAAAGGCATTCTGCACTCTATTAATCAAATAATTGAGTTCTTCAATTTGCTTGGGGAAGTTACGCCTCTCGTTAATTCTCTCCACTTGCTGAGGAAATAAAAAGAAAATTAATAGAAATCCTACGAGTATGCTTTTTCCAATCACTACCTATTTATATTCGAGAAAAAATAAAGTAAATATTAGAAAATTTAAAATAAATTTTATTTTAATTTGAAATTAAATATTCTATTATCAAATTGACTATACCCTTCGTAGTTTATCAACTGATAAAGCTCTTTTCGCGTCTGCATTTTATCTAAAACGTTTTTCTGATGTCCCTCTTTTTTAAGGGCCATCAACCCATTTTCCACGCCCTTTAATGCCAAACGCTGAGTAGTGACGGGATAAATAACGATTTCGTAGCCTAAATTTTCCAACTCATCAAAAGTAAGCAAATCACTCTTGCCAAACTCCGTCATATTAGCGAGTAAGGGAATGGGGATTTCCTTTCTAAATTTCTCAAATTCTCTAAAGTCGCTGAGGGCTTCAGGGAAAATAGCGTCCGCTCCCGCATCCACGTAATGCTTAGCCCGCTCAACTGCTCTGTCGAAACCTTCCACTGACCTAGCGTCCGTCCTAGCAATGATTAAAAAATTCTCATCCGTTCTAGCCTCCACTCCAGCGGCGATTTTCTTCGATAATTCGCTTTCATGAACGAGTTCCTTGTTATCCAAATGCCCGCACCTTTTGGGATTGGTTTGATCCTCTAAATGAATAGCGGAAATTCCCAAATCTTCCATGGTTTTAACCGTCCTAACGAAATTTAAGACGTCGCCAAAGCCCGTATCCACATCAACCAAAGTGGGAAGAGAGGTAACTCGAGTGATTTGAAAACTCCTTTTAGAAACTTCATCCAAAGTCGTTAATCCTATGTCTGGAAGGCCCAAATCATTCGCCATCACCCCACCAGAAACGTAAACACCAGAAAAACCGAGTTCCTCAATCATAAGAGCCACCAAAGGCGAATAAGCCCCCACAAAGCGAAGCGATCGCCGTTCTTTAAGGCTTTTTTTAAACGAAGCCCTCTTTTCGCTAGCGAGTTTTCCCTTAAACATTTTAAAAAATGCCCTTGGTTTGGTTTAATTTAATGGTTTCTTCATGGATGAAAACATTGATGTCAAACAAGTCGCCTCTGTTGCTACTTTTGAGTTTAGTCACCTGAGCAGTGAATCTCTCTTGCTCGGCAGCACTAATGACGCCCTCCGTTAAAGTTTTGAATTTCTTAAGGTAATTCTCTCTTGTAAAAGGCTCGTCTCCATTAGGGTGAGCATTAGCGACTAATTTTTTTTGCTTGATGACTTCCCCGTTCTTTAAGAAAATTTCCAACTCGCCACCAAAGGCTTTTTTAGCGGGATCTTGGTGATGATACAGGTCTGTCCAATATTTGTTCTCTTTGGTGCTGATTTTATTCCATAGCTGGACTGTGCTTGGTTTTTGTGCCCTCTCTGGAGTATATGACTTGACGTGATGCCACTCTCCGTCTTCTAAAGCGACTGCTAAAATGTACATGATGGAATGGTCCAGCGTCTCCCTTGACGCTTGGGGATCCATTTTCTGGGGATCATTAGCTCCCGTGCCTATTACTTTATGCGTGTGGTGACTGGTGTTTAGGACAATTTTTTCAACTTGAGCTAAGTCGCTTATTTTTTTTCTCATTGAAAACGCTAAGTCTATGATGGCCTGCGACTGATATTCTGCTGAATGTTCCTTGGTGTAAGTTTCTAAAATGGCTTTCTTAGGCTCTCCTCGCTCAATCAAACGAATAGTATACTCCGAGTCCATGCCCCCTAATATTTTAGCAATGAAACTATCTTCGCCTTCGTAAATCGGGCTGGGAGAATTTTCTCCTCGCATAGCCCGATCAACCGCCTCAATGGCTAGTTTGCCGGCATGAGCTGGAGCAAAAGCCTTCCAAGAAGATATTTCCCCTTTTCTCGACTGCCTAGTGGTGATGGTCACGTGGAGAATTTGTTGGATTGCTTGATAAGTTACGCCGACATCTAACTTCAACATAGTCGCCAAACCAGCCACGGCACTGACTCCCAAATGGGCTATGTGATCAATGGCAAACTCGTGCAGGCAGATTGACTTTACTAAAGCAACTTGGACTTCATAAGCAGTTAAAATTCCCTTGATTAAGTCCAACCCAGCGAGATCAAGGTGCTGAGCTACGCTGATGAGAGGAGGAATGTTATCCCCGGGGTGGCTATAATCAGCGGCTAAAAAAGTATCGTGAAAATCCAACTCCCTAACCGCCGTTCCATTAGCCCAAGCCGCCCATTCGGGGCTCACCCTAGAATTTTTCAACCCCCACAAACTAGCCCCTCGCTTACTAGATAATTCCCCACCTGAACCCTTAGGGACGAGATGGGACAAAGCCATGTCTCGAGCACAAATGATCGGCGGGCGATTTATCGAAGCAACGGCGACTGAAGCATTGTCAATGATGCGATCGATCACCACTTCCAAGGCTTCATCAAGAACCGGCGAATCATCACAAGCAACCAAAGCAAGCCGCCAAGCAAGTTGCTCTTCAACTGGTAGTTTGTCTTTTGAATAAAAAGGCTTAACGATGTGTTCTTTCATATTTAAAAAAACCTCCTCATAAAAAAACGTCTTGCAGCTAAACCACGTTCACGTATTTTCGATTTTTTTTCGCATTGAAACTCACCTTGCCCTTTACGGTGGCAAAAAGAGTGTGATCTCTTCCCAGCCCTACGTTCTCGCCGGGGAAAAATTTAGTCCCTCGTTGGCGAACCAAAATCATTCCCGATTTCACCTCCTCACCATCATATTTTTTCACTCCTAGGTTCTTAGGATTGCTATCTCGACCGTTACTACTGGAACTCTTTCCTTTTTTGCTGGACATGGTTCATTCCTTTAACAATTTTAAATTAATGTGAGCAGGGTAATTTTTAACCAACAAATTCACCCCTATTAAAAAATAATTAGAGAGCAAAGTGAAATCATGAGCAAGCCTTTGGGTGAACTCATTTAGCTTCTTCATCTTAATTTCAAATAATCCCGCTTCCATTTTCTGTGAAGCAATCGCACTTTCAAAAAACTCCTTGCTGCTATAAAAAAATTGATACTCTAAAATCGACAAAGCACTGCACACTGCCAAATGCTCCCGGGTGCCCTCTTTTTTTATGGCGTGACCTTTTGATAAATAACGATGAATTTGATTTTTTCGATTCAATTTAACTTCTATGTGAATCAAACGTCTTAAGTAAAGTCCACTTTGTCAATTTTCAAAAAGGTATATCTCTGCCGATGCCCCTTCGTTTTCCTAATTCCTGATTTGGGCTTATAGTGCACCACTTTGACTTTCTTGTCCTTAAACTCTCCCTTGACAATCGCCTTCACTTTAACGTTATCCAAAAATGGCCTTCCAAAGAAAATCTCATCATCGTTTTTCTTATAAAATAAGACCTTGACATCGCTAAATTCACTCTCTTCTTCCTGCTCAATCCGATCGACTTTGATGACTTGTCCCTCTTTAACGGGGTACTGCTTCCCTTTTATCTCTAAGATAGCGTTAAAACCACTTTCCTTATCCTTAAGACTTTTATCTTTCATTAAAACTCCTGCTAATGCTACTTATGCTCATTTTTCCCCGCCTAATCATAAATAACGATAAATAGCGAGGCTAAATTGTATAATGTTTTTTGCCTATTTCATAGATTTTTTCAAAGACTTTAGAGATGTTTTCCTTTAACAAGCAAGAAAAAGCAATTCGCAAATCATGCTTGCCAGTGGCGATGGTGCCGATTTGAGCGTGGTCTAAGAGAGCCTTCCGCATTGACTCAGCCTCTATGTTGGGATTCAATTTTATCAGCATGAAATAACCAGAATTAAAGGGGTAGGGGGTGAAAACTTCCTCGTACTTCTTATTTTCCAACACCCGCTTGACTTCTTGGTAGCGTGCCTTCAAAGTTGAAAAATTTTTTTCAAAATCTTCCAGATAACTCTTATCCTGCAAAATCTTAACCAAAACATTTTGAGCAGAAGTAGAGGCATTAGAAATATTAGCCCTTAACACTCCCCCGGTTTTTTTCTCTAAAGCATCATACAAATCAAGATCGCCGTCTTTAATCCCATAAGTGATGAACCCCACCCTGAAGCCCCAAGCAAAAAACTCCTTGGTAGCCCCACATATTTTCACAGCTAATAAATTCTCATGGGCATCCACCAAATGGGAAAAAAAAGATTCCTGCATTAAATTATCTTCATAAAACATGGTATGGTAAGCCTCGTCCAAGATAACCAAAACCTTGTTGCCTAGGCTAGCTATTTCTTTCAAAGAGGCAATTATTTCTTCTTGCTCTAACTTATCGGGGGAATAACCAGTTGGGTTATTGGGAAAATTTAAAATGACTTTCACCCAGCCATAATCGCTAGCCGATTCCTTTAGCGAATTTTTTAAACCAGCTAAATTAAACTTAAATTCACGGAAGAAAGGATAATATTTTATCTTAACCCCCCTAAGCGAATCCAACATCAAACGATAGTTTCCCCAAAGTTGATCGGGGACGATGACCTCATCGCTAGGGTTTAAGAACAGGTCTGCCACCGTTGACAAAGAATTAGTGAGTCCCCCGCTTACGATAGGAAGAGAAAAATTTTTATCTTTTAAACCGGGATTAACTGAAGAAAGCCTTTCTTTCCAGAGTTTCCTAAGTTCTAAATTACCATAGGAAGGGGAATAGTTGAATATTTCTTGAGGCTTCAAATGATTAAAATATTTTTTCATCGCCGGAAAAACCAGAGGCCCATCTTCACCAGTGGCAATACCAGCCGTAGCATTAAAGCTGGGGCTAGCCTTTTTTTTAGCTTCCTCCGCTTGAGCTATGATACCTTTAGAAGGGAAGAACATCCTTTTCCCCCTAAGGCTAAGTAACTCCAGCACGGGAGGAGATTTTTTTAAAATGGTTTCATTCAACTCTTCGGCTAAAGGATTCATCATAGGTTTTTTTGTTGGGCTCATGTGGGGTTTCTCCTTTTGTTTTAAGCTATTTTAACCAATTCAAAAGCGAACTTCTCTTGGTTAATATTCTCTTTTTTGGAACTCACATTCTCTTCCAAAAATAGTTTTTCAGCTAAAGTTTCGTAAGAAATGTAATCCTTATTTTTGGCGATGGCCGCGTTTATTTTACCGCTGCCGTTATATTTAACGATGATTTTTTGATTGTATTCTAAGTCTAATTCCTTGCGATGTTTTTGAATGCGATTAACAACTTCGCGAGCCAAGCCTTCCATGATAAGCGCTTCGCTTAACTCCGTGTTTAGGACGCAAGTTATCTCACCGTCGTTTAGCACTAGAGAACCTTTTTTGCCCGACCTCCTAATGTCGAGAGCTCCTAATTCTAAATCAATCTCTTTTTCGTTCATTTTTAGTTTAAATTGCTTCTTTTTAAGCAAAGCATTGATCTCCAGACTAGTGAGGTGCATAACTTTTTGATTGATTGATTGGACTTCCCGGCCTAATTTTTTACCCCAAAGTTGAAAATTAATTTTTGCCGAATATTCCACGTAATCTTCTTCTCTACTACTAGTAACGAGTTCCTTGACATTGAGTTCCTCTTTGATCATAGTGTCGTACTTCTTAGCTACATGGATTAATTTTTCGTCTTTCGTCAAAACCGTCAAGGAAGGAAGCGGCTGCCTCACTTTAAATCCATATTTTAATCTAAGCGCTCGTCCTAGGGAAATGATTTTTTCGACTAAACTGAGTTCTTTTTCCAATTCCCCATCAACGTTCTCTTCTGAGTGGATGGGATAGTCTGCGAGGTGAACTGATGGAGAGTTATCGCCAATGTTTAAAATTTGATACATTCTCTCGGAAACGAAGGGCATGAAAGGCGCTAAGATAATGGAAAAATCTTTCAAAACAGTGTAGAGAGTAAAATAGGCTTGGTCTTTGTCGCCGTCTTTTTCGCTTTTCCAATAACGTTTTCTCGATCTTCTAATGTAGATGTTGGTTAGCTTATCAATGAATTCAATTAACGGAGGCACTGCATGGTAAAGTTGATAATTTTCCATGGCATGGTTCACTTTACTAACTAGAGTTTCCTTGGAAGAAAAAAGCCACCTGTCCAGAGGGTTATTCAAATCAGCAATGGCAAAATCTTTATAACTCCATTCATCCATTCTAGCGTAAGTGACTAAAAAAGATAACGAATTCCACAAAGGGATCATGATGTTCTTCACGATCTCTTTTAATCCCTTCTCAGAGAACCGCAGAGTTTCTGCTTTAATAACACTGGAACTAATGAGATAAACCCTAAGGGCGTCAGCTCCATAGCGATCTAAAATAGAATTAGGAGAAGGGTAATTTTTAAGGCGTTTGGACATTTTCTTGCCATCTTCTGCCAAAATCAAACCGCTCACCACCACGTTTTTAAAAGACGGCTTGCCAAATAGTCCCGAAGAAATGACTAAAAGCGTGTAAAACCAACCTCTAGTCTGGTCTATTCCCTCTGAAATGAAGTCAGCAGGAAATTTATCCTCTAGGGTACTTTGGTTCTCAAAAGGAAAATGCTGATGAGCATAAGGCATGGAGCCTGATTCAAACCAACAATCTAAAACCTCATTCACTCGTGTGAAAGTTTCTCCATTTTTAACAACGGTAACTTTATCAATGTGATGTTTATGAAGGTCGGTTATTGCTTGTTCGCTGTCTTTAACTAAAGAAGCAATGTCGCCATAACAAAGGTAATCCCCTTTCCCATTTTCCCAAATAGGTAGCGGAGTCCCCCAGAAGCGATTTCGACTAATCGCCCAATCTTTGACGTTCTCTAGCCATTTCCCAAATCGACCATCCTTAATGTGAGTCGGCAGCCATTTGATTTTCTGATTATTAGCCACTAAGTTATCCCTAAACGATTCCACTTTAACGAACCAAGTCGATATAGCCTTGTACATGAGAGGAGTATCCGTCCGCCAGCAATAAGGGTAATTATGCCTGATCGTCTCATGAAGAAAAATCCTTTTGCGACTTTTTAACTCTTGAATGATTTTTTTATCGGCTTCCTTTATGTTCTCTCCCGCCACGAAATCTATTTTAGAATCAAATTCTCCTGCTGAGTTAATCGGGTCGAAATGAGGCAAATTAACCTCTTTAGCTAACTCATTATCGCTCTCTCCATAACCTGAAGTGATGTGAACTATTCCCACTCCCTCGTCTTCGGCGACAAAAGAGGCAGCATTAATTTTAAAACAATTAGGATGATTGGCTAACTCAAGTTCTGCACTGGCATAATTAAACAGAGGCTTGTATTCTCTACCGACTAAACTACTTCCTTTTAGTTGACTGATGATTTGGTAATCTTCTTTATTTTTAAATTTTTTGAAACTATGCTCTCCTAGATAATAAGTCTCTAAATTGCTTTTGTTCTTGATTTCAAGGTAAGTCAAATCGGGATTAACTGCCAAAGCCAAATTAGCCACCAAAGTCCAAGGTGTAGTGGTCCAAGCTAAAAAAAAATGCTTTTCTTTTGCTACGCTTTCGAATTTAACCACAATAGAAGGATCGTCAACATCGCGGTAATTTAAATTGGCTTCAAAGTTAGACAAAACCGTTCCCGTTTTCCAAGAATAGGGCATGACCTTAAACCCCTTATAAATAAGTCCTTTATCATATAATTTCTTAAAAACCCACCATACGCTTTCCATGAAATCTTTATCCATGGTCTTGTAATCGTTATCGAAATCAACCCAACGACCCAAGCGGCTTATGGTAGATTGCCACTGAGCGCGATAACGAAAGACGATTTCTTTACAAGCCTCGTTAAATTTATCAACTCCATAATCAACGATGTCTTGGTTATTTTTCAAGCCCAGTTTATTCTGAATCTCCATTTCCACCGGGAGACCATGGCAATCCCAACCAAATCTCCTCTCGACTTTAAACCCCCTCATGGAATAATAACGAGGAACAATGTCCTTCACAGTGCTAGCCAACAAGTGCCCATAATGAGGCAGTCCCGTAGCAAAAGGCGGTCCGTCGTAAAACACAAACGGCTTACTCTTCTCTCGGTTAGCAATGCTCCTTTCAAAAATGCGTTCCTTCTCCCAGAAACTAAGTACCTCTTCCTCTAGTTTGGGAAAATCAACTTGATTTTTTATCGCTTGAAACATTTTGAACTTAGATTTTACTATGAAAAGACCAATCGCTTTGCCGAAAATAGAGAAAAAGCCAACTCCCCCGCTCGCAGACTACTTCCTCAAAGAAATAAATTTCTAAACCACCACCAAAGACTAAAACATGTGCCGCACACGGAAAATCGCCCAACCGCAACCTAGAAAATAGAAAAGCCCAACGCCCCCTCCTAGCCTAAGAGATAAGCATGAGCATGAGATAAGCCCATAAGATGAGCCTAACTCAAAAGGCATGGAAAATTGATTTTTCCATGCCTTTTAAAGATTTAAATTTTTTTTATAACTCTTTTAAAAGTTCTCTTAAAAACACTTCTCTCTCCTGCCACATTTTAATGACTTGATTCCTAGAGAGCACCCTCAAAGGCGATCCTCCTTCCTTCATCTTTGCCACCACCCTAGGATCATTGAACATCCTTTGTGCTCGGGTGCTTAAAAAATTAATGTTTTTGGAAGAAGTTCCTTTTCTAACCATGATGCCACGAAAATTCACACTGGAGTCGTCTACGTTCACTCCTTTCTCAAGGAAAGTAGGGACGTTAGGTAAAAATTCTTGGTTTCTATTCAAATCAGCAACGGCTAAAATTTTTATCCTATCTCTATTTCTAAACGAATCCGATAAGTTATTGAAACCAGCCCTCACTTCTTCAGAGACAACTAACCTCATTGCCCCTACGCCTCCACTACCAGGAACGTACTTGAGATCAACATCAGCTGCTTTCTCTAACTGCAGATAAGCTATGTGATGCCCTACATAGAGACCTGCTCCCGAAACCGTTATTTTGCCCGGATTTGCCTTGGCAAAAGAAATTAATTCCGCCAACGAATCAAAAGGGCTACTTTTAGGAACAATTAACACCGCAGGATCAGCACCCCAATTAGCGATGGGTTCTAAATTATTGATGTTGTATTTTGTTTTAAAAACTATTGATTGAGCAATAAAATGAGGAACGTTATAAGCAGCTAACTGGTAGCCATTTTTTCTTGCTTTAGTTGCAAACTGGTTCCAGCCCACTTGCCCTCCAGCTCCCGGTCTATTGACGACCGCTATCGCTTCTCCTATGTAGTTATCCAGACCACTCATCATGGTCACAATCCTCGCTTGAAAATCAGTCGCACCACCAGGATTATAAGCCACCATTAAACTAAGGGGTCTATCGGGATACTTACCAAAAAGACTAAGTGAAGAAACCAATAATCCCATTATCAGCAACTTCGCTAACATTTTTAATTTTAAATTTTTCAATTTAACCTCCAATTAATCATTTATTTTTAAATTATGTAACTTGTTTTCATCTTAAAAAAAACCATTCCCAAACTCGCCAGCAAGCACCATCCTACTAAAAATCAAAAAGACCTTTGGGGAACTGAACTCCCAACAAACTAGCGAAAACCCAGTATAGTATTCCGATGAAAACCATTGAAACTATTGTAACATTAAGCCAGTTTCTTGAACTAAACTGCTTAATTTTAAACCTATGAAAACAAACGGCAATGATAAAGAAAACCAGAAAAGAACCAACTAAAGTTCCTAATACATCCAGAGCAAATACATAAAAGAGAATGATCAAAATTAAAACCATTTCCTTGCCGTCAAAAAAAAATCTTTTCCCCGTTGAATTCGTGGTTTTCGTTTTCACATTTTTTGCAGAAAATAACTCCCTCAGCAAAATACCGCTGCCAATTACCGCTAAAACCACCAGTATAACCTTGGGGAAAATGTAAGTTTCTACCTCCTCCGTGAAGAAAAACACGTATAAACATAACCCCCAAGCAAATAAGTTAACCATTAAAGTTACCAAAGATATTTTCATGATGATTTCCTTTTAGCGATCCTGTACTCGTTATAGAAACTATAAAAAATAGACAAAAGAATGATGGCTATTAGCAGCAAATTGAGCCCCCCAGTGAAAAAATAACTCAAAAGCCCCTCGGAACTCTCTGCTATGAGTTTCCCCTGCAGGAAATTATTCTCAGCTATCGGGCCCAAAATAATGCCCAAAACGATGGGTGCTGGAGAAAAACCATAACGACTGATATAGGTCATCAAAACTCCTAAAAAAAACATGATGAGGACATCTGAAAGACTATTTTGCACGCTGTAAGCCCCAAAAAAAGCTAAAACTATCACTGCTCCAGCCATAAAATACTTCGGAGTACTAATCACGTAACGACTATAACGACTTAAAAGCAAGCCAAATACTAGCATAAGGAGCTGAGCCAAAAGAAGGGAATTAATAAAAGGCCAAACAACATCGGGGTAATTGACAAACAGATCGGGACCGGGGAATAACCCATGAATGAGCAATCCGCCCAATAATACTGCTGCTGTGGGACTACCCGGTATGCTCAAAGTGAGCAAGGGAACTAAAGAAGGTCCCACCATGGAATTGTTAGCCGCCTCAGAACTGATGACTCCATCCGGCTCTCCAGAGCCAAATTTGCTAGGGTCTGGGGAAGTTTTCTTCGTTTGATCATAAGCCACTAAACCAGCCACTTGCCCTCCAGCCCCGGGGATAAGCCCTACCAACACCCCCCAGATGCTGCCAAGGCTCAATGCCCGGACCCTAGAAATGCAGTATTTAAGGGATTTCAAAAGGCTGCGATTTTCCAAATTCCCCAAATCAACTTTAGAACTAGTGTCTTTTAACATGGCAAAAACTTGCGGAATGGCAAATAATCCAATGAGAGCAGCGATTATGTTCACCCCTCCCGTCAAATGCTCGGTAAAAATGAACCTCTCCTTCCCCACTATGGGATTATAACCAACAGAAGATATCCACAATCCTAAAAACCCCGAAAAAAGTCCCTTTAGAATTGACTTTGACCCTAACGAACCAATGATGGTTATCCCCAAAATAGCAACCCAAAATAACTCCGAAGGGCCAAATTTCAAAGCTACTTTAGCCAGCAAAGGAGTGAAAAAAATTAACACGATCACCCCAATGACTCCACCAATGAAGGAACTAATGAAACAATAATGAAGCGCTTCACTGGCTCGGCCGCTTTTAGACATAGGGTGTCCGTCAATGATAGTAGCGATGTTAGCCGGCGCCCCCGGTATATTAATTAAAATACCGCTCACCGCTCCACCAGCCACCGTAGCGGTGTAAACCGAACCCAGTAAAATCAAGGCGGTGATGGGCTGCATATTGAAAGTGAAAGAAATTAAAAGAGCGACTGACATCGTGGGACTAAGACCCGGCAAAGCCCCCAAAATAAGCCCAATGACAACCCCAATAATCACCACTTGTAAATTTCCCCAAGCAAAAATCGTAGGTAAATATTCTAAGAATTCCATTCCGATCTCCATTCTATTTTTAATCTTTGAATTTTTCCAGAAGCCCCTTTCGGCAAGCTATCTAAAAATTTAATAAACCGTGGAGACTTAAAATCCCCTAAATGCTTTTGACAAAACTGCTTTAACTTTTTAGCATCAACCCCGCGGTGGTCTTTTTTCAAAACAACGCAAGCGTAAATCTCGAAACCATAATGAGGGTCCCTGACGCCTATAGCAGCCGCTTCTAAAACTGCTGGATGAGAATATAAAACATCGTCTATTTCCCTAGGAGAGATGTTTTCCCCTCCTTTAATGATTATTTCCTTCAGCCTTCCTTTAATGAAATAAAAGCCATCTTCGTCTTTAGTCGCCAAATCGCCAGTTCGTAGCCACCCCCCGCTCACAATGGTCTTTTGCGTCTCCTTGAGGTTGCGATAATACCCTTTCATAACGTTGTCGCCCTTCACCCAAATTTCGCCCTTGCGACCATTCTCTTTTATCTCTTCGCCGCTTGTTAAATCCACTAATTTTGCTTGGTTGCCAACGGCAATTCCCGGTGAACCATATTTAGAGTGATCCATTTTGTTAGATAAAATGGGAGCAGCCGTCTCGCTCAAGCCCATGGTTTCGACGATCTTGATGGAGAATTTCTTTTCAAATGCCTTATGAACGCTCTCCGACAAAGGAGCTGAAGCAGAACGAGCGAACTGAACTTGTCGTTTAACTTTGTCCCTAAGATTCTCTATTGAGCATTCCGCTGCTATCAAATAACTAATGATAGTGGGAACTAAATTAATCCAAGTGCATTGATAATGAAGAACATCAAACCAAAACCTGCTAACGCTAAACTTAGGAGGCATAATCAAACTCCCCCCGCTAACCAAGGGAGTGATGACAGTCACGATTTCTCCATTGATATGATAAAGGGGCAAGACACACATCACTCGATCTTCTTTTTTTAATTGATGGGCTTCAATGGTGTATTTCGCTCCGGCAATGACGTTTTTATGACTAAGCAAAACCCCCTTAGGATTGCCCGTGGTTCCCGAAGTGTAAATTAAAATCGCAGTGTTATCCAAACTAAACCTTGATTTCCTATGATGAACTTCGACTTTCCTGCTCAGTTTTGGCAACTGATTAGAACCATGATGCTCATCGCAAACAATGATCTTTAATTTATTTTTTAAATCTTTTAATATTGATTTTATTTTCTCTTTGTAAGTAGGAGAAACGATCAGCACCTTGACCCCGGAATGCTTCAAAACATAGGCGATCTGAGCATTGCCCGAAACTCCATTGATGGGCAAGACAACCCTATTGGAATGCATGATTGCTAGAAAAATCAACGTCGACCACAACCCATTCTCCATTAAAAAAGCTATTTTCCCCTGCCTAGGAATTTCTAGTTTCTCTTGAAAATAATTTTCTAAAAGAAAACAACCCTCTAGTAGTCCACCGTAGGTGAGTTCTTCTTTGGAAACCGTGTCAATTAAAAACACCTTGTCGGGTTGCTCATGAGCATGGTGTTTTATCCAGTCATTTAAATTATAAGAGTCATTCATTATTTTCCGTATTTCTCCCAATAGCCTTGGAAAATGTTTTCCAAGGTAGGTTCTTGATTTTCAATGGGATAGACCACTTGAGTTATGTTGAGATAATGCTTATGATGAATGTTTTCGCTAGTGCTGTTATTTCCCCAAGAGCCGCATCCTAAAGACAAAGTGAAAGGAAGAGAGTTGTTAAAATTACCCCCCGCAGCGTAACAATGAGCCTGATTAACGATGACTCGACTAACTGGCAAATCCAACCCCAGCCTATGAATATTACCTTGATCATTGCTGTGAATACCACAAGAGTGTCCTCTTCCTTGATGATCTAAAATGGATTTCGTTTTAGCCATCGCCTCATTAAAATCACCGGCTCGATAAATAGTTAACACAGGGCTAAGCTTCTCTTGGCAAAAGGGATATTTCTCCCCAACACCGCTTTCTTCCACCATTAAAAATCGCACTCTGTCCAAATCAGCATGATCGGGGCTAATAGCCGATAAAATGAACTTCGCTGGCTTAGCAATTAAATCAGGATTGAGTTTCCCATTTTGCCACAACTTCTCTTTTAGGATGAGTTTCTCTTCTTCGTTCAAGAGCACTCCCCCTTCTCTTTTCAAGCAAACTAAAAAATCAGCGAAAATTTCTTCCAACACCACGAGGCTATTTTCCGAGGAGCAACTAGTAGCATTATCGAAAGTTTTAGATTTCTCTATTTTGCTAGCCGCCGCCGACAAGTCAGCAGTTTCATCAACGATAACCACCACATTCCCCGTTCCCACCCCAAAGGAAGGAGTCCCACTTTCATAAGAACGCTTGACGTTTTTAGGCGAGCCAGTAACCACCAAGGAGTCCGCTTGCTTCATTAGTTCCATAGTTGCAGAATGGCTAACTGGTGGAGGGAGTTTTTGAATCAAATCAGCGAAAGGAAAATCGGGAAGTTTAGCCAATTCCTCAAAAATAAAAGAAAATAATTTCGTTAATACGAATTCTCCTTTAGGCGAAGAAGCAATGATGACTGCATTACGGCACTTAACGGCATTGATGATGTTATTGAGTGGAGTCGCAATCGGGTTCGTGGAAGGAGTAATGGCGGCAATAACCCCCTTAGGGCGAGCTATCTTAACGAGACCCCGGCTCTCGTCATTTTCAATGATCCCAAAAGTCTTGCTCTTCTTTAGGTCCCTAAGAAGCCCTAAAGTCTTTCTCAGGTTTTTAGTTTTTTTGTCTCTCACATTGCCTAAGCCCGTTTTTTCAACGGCATACTTAGACAAGACGTCGTTATTCTCTTCTTTCAAGACTGCCCAAGCAATGCTCAAAACGATCCGATCAACCAATTCCTCGGGTAATGCCTCCAGTTGTTTTTGAGCTTCCCTTGCTCGCTTCACCATTTCTTCAATTTTCATTGAAAAACCTTGCTCGCTAATGCTAAAAGACCCCATTAAAAGCCTAATGCTAACATGATAATTTTTTTAATCAAAATATTTCCCCATTAAAAAAATTTAATTAGAAAATATTTCTTCGTAAAAAACTCTCCTTTTAAAAGACTTCTTTGTTTAGAAATTCTAACTCCTCAACTCTTCAACCCCTAAAAGCAAAAGCAAACCAATGTAATACATGACCATGGCTATAGCAAAATTGATGATTTTCCAGTAAAATGGTTTTTTTAAAAAAGGGGCTAGCTTAGAAGCTCCAAAGCCTAATGAGAAAAACCAAGTGAAGGAAGCAACACAACACCCTAGCAAAAAATAACCCCTGTGAACCGAAGAATACTTTGAAGCAACGCTGCCAATCAAAACCACCGTATCGAGATAAACGTGAGGATTGAGAAAAGTAACCATTAAAGTATTGACCGCCACAGCGTAAGGATATCTTCTAGGAGAGCCTTTAGGAAAAGAATTTTTATCTTCCGAAGCGAGTAAAGCAGAATCATTTCTAAAAGCAGAAACTAATTTAATACTTCCATAAACGAACAAGTAAATCGCCCCTCCATAAAACAAGATAAAAAGCAAAGTCTCGTTGGAAGAAATGAAACGACTTAATCCCAGTCCGCCTAGCATAATGAGCACTCCGTCGCCTAGGAAGCAAATGGTGCAGACTAAAAAAACGTGATTCCTAGAGATGCCCTGCTGAAAAACAAAAGCGTTTTGACTGCCTATAGCGATGATTAAACTAGCTCCCAAGAGAAACCCGTTGAAAAAGACAATCACCAAATCCACCAAATCCATTTAACTAAAAACAACCCCTGCCAAACTTAATGCTACTCTGTTAATGTTATTCTATTTTTTAGGTTTTTTGGCAAAACATGACTAAGTCGAAAATAATAATAAAAAAACCCGCCTCATTAATATAGTATAATGTTCCCATGAACTTTCCTTCCCAGCAAAAAATTAGAGAAGATTTCTTAGACTTTTTCAAAAAAAAATCGCATAGCTTCGTAGCTAGTTCCTCGCTCGTTCCCAAAGGAGACAAAACAATCCTTTTTTCTAATTCGGGAATGAATCAATTTAAGGATATTTTCTTAGAACTCAAAAAACCCGATCACTTAAGGGTATGCAACTATCAAAAATGCATTCGACTTTCCGGCAAGCATAACGACTTGGAAGAAGTCGGGCTTGATTCTTATCACCATACTTTTTTTGAAATGCTAGGCAACTGGTCTTTTGGAGATTATTACAAGAAAGAGGCGATTGCTTGGGCTTGGGAACTCCTCACTGAAGTATGGAAACTCCCCAAAGAAAAACTCTTTGCCACCGTTTATCACCAAGACGACGAATCAGTCAAACTATGGCAAGAGATGAGCGACATTAAGCACGAAAATATTTTGAAGTTCGGCGAAAAAGATAATTTTTGGGAAATGGCTGATGTGGGACCATGTGGACCTTGTAGCGAAGTGCACATTGATTTAGGAATAGAAAACTGCACTTGCGAAGGGGAAGAGAGAAAAAAAAAATGCCTCACCCATGGCGGCGGGGTTAATCAAGACTGTGCTCGCTACATCGAAATCTGGAATTTAGTCTTCATCCAATTTAACCGGAACAAAGAAAAGCAATTAACTCCCTTGAAAAAAGTACACGTCGATACGGGAATGGGCTTTGAGAGGATTTGCCGAGTTTTACAAAACAAAGAATCAAACTACGACACCGACGTTTTCGCTCCCTTGATCAAAGAGATAGAAAAAATAACCACGCTGAGCTACAACTCCTCCAATGAAAAAAACAACATCGCCTTTCGAGTCATTGCCGATCACATTAGAACGATCGTTTTTTCCATAGCAGACGGCGTCATTCCTTCCAACGAAGGGAGAGGCTATGTTATAAGAAGAGTGCTAAGGAGAGCTTTTCGCTATGGTAAAACCTTAGGTTTAGAGAAACCTTTTTTAAATGAATTAGCAACAGCAGTGTCTAACATCATGGCACCAAACTACCCCGCCTTAAAAAGCAAGCTCGCTTTTATCAAGAAAATGATTTTAAACGAAGAGGAACTTTTTCTAACCACTCTCAACAAAGGACTTGCCTTATTCGAGAAACTAGTTGAAGAAACTAAAAAAAACCAAATGCCTAAGATCAACGGAGAGAAGGCATTTGAACTCTACGACACTTATGGCTTTCCTTGGGATCTCATTAAGCTCCTTGCTAAGGAAAATGATCTCGAAGTCGTAGAAGAAGAATTTAACTTGGCATTAGAAAAACAAAAGTCCCTATCCAGCAATGTTAAAAAAGAAGAAATTGATCCTAGCTTAGTGGCTGACTTACCTCCCACCACCTATGTCGGAGAGAAAAAAACAAAGTCGCTTGGCAAGTTAATTAAAATCATTCAAGGAGCAAGTAGCATCCGTGTTTTAGAGAGTTTAGAAGACTCAGACAGGTCAAAGGGCGATGTGTTTTTAGTTTTCGATGAGACTTGCTTTTATGGTGAGAGTGGGGGGCAGATAGGTGACCGAGGAGAGGTTTATAGCGAAGATAAGAGTGATTTTTTTCAAGTCACTAATGCGATAAAAATTGAAGATCGCTACCTACTCCAAGGGAAGCTCAAAGGAGGAAAACTGACCACTGGCGAGCGCTATTACAATGAAATAAACAGCGAAGCTAGGAATGAGATAAGAAAAAATCACTCCGCCACTCATCTTCTCCAGCAGGCGCTCATTAATCACTTGGGCGAACACGTGAAGCAAGCTGGTTCTCTCATCACTAGCGAAAAATTAAGGTTTGACTTCAATCATTATCAAAGGTTAAACGAAAGCGAAATAGAAAAAATTGAACGAGAAGTCAATGAAGAGATAATAAAAAAAACTTTAATTGAAACGGAAATAGTGGATTATGAAGAGGCGATCGAAGAGGGAATTAGGGCCTTTTTCGAAGAGAAGTATCAAGACAAAGTTAGAGTCATTAAAATGGGAGATTACTCCAAAGAACTTTGCGGGGGCTCTCATGTCGCTAACACCAGCGAAATTGGGAACTTTAAAATCATCTCGGAAAATGGGGTCGCTTCGGGGATTAGAAGGATAGAGGCCATCACTGGAAGGCAAGCTAATTTAGACTATCTCAGGACGAGTAAAACGCTAAAGAGTTTACAGCAAATTTTTAATGCCCAAGGCAGCGATGATTTGAAGGATAAAATCATTGCTCTAAAGAAAAGCATCCTTGAGACTAAAAGCGAACAAACTTCCATTAAACAAAGAGATTACCTTAATAAAATAGAGCAAGAAAAATTACTCGTAGGTCAGTTAGTTTTATATTTTTTCGTTTTTAAAAACGAAAACGACGATCTTTTGAAAAACATCATCGATAAAATCAAAGCAAAGGAAGCAAAATCCATTGTTTTCTTCGTTAATCAAAAGAAAAATAAATCAACTTATTTCATAGCTCTAGGCGAAGAGGCTGGTCGCATTCACCAAGCTAAGGACCTCATCGTTAAAGTAAACGAATTCACTAAAGGAAACGGGGGAGGTAAAAAAACTTTCGCTCAAGGAGGAGGCAATTTCATTTCCGATCCGCTGATCCTTAGGGATAAGTTCAAAACACTTCTTCATAATGAGTGAAGCTAAAAATGTTTTCTTTCCCACCACTCCCATTTTTGAAAGAAAGTTTTTTTTTGGTCGCTCAAAAGAATTAGAAACGCTACAGAAAATCATCAAAGAACCCGGGCAGCATGGTTTTCTTTTTGGCGAAAGAGGAGCTGGCAAAACTTCCCTCATCAACGTTTTTACCATGAATTACAATCCCACTAAAATCCCCATTCTCAAAGTCAGTTGTCATAGGAGTAGCAATGAATTCACTTCCCTCATCAGCGAAATATTAAAGGAGTTAGTTTTAAATTTCAACTTAAAAGAAATTTTTAAAAACCAAAACATAGACGAACACTTTAAAAAAATCATGCACTTAGATTTGATTTCCATCAATAGCGTCATTAACTTGTTTAAAAAACTTAAAAAACCACTCGCCATCGTGATTGACGAAATAGATTTGTTTTCTAAAAAAAAAATACACCTGCAAGAACTAGCCGACTTTCTTAAAGGCATCTCCGACAACTGTCCCTTCCTCACGATTATTTTTTCCGGCATAGCCAACTCAATGAATAACATTGTCGCTCAACATGAATCCCTCCTGCGCTGCCTAAGCGAAATCCATCTGGGCAGGATGAACAATGATGAAATCAGCGATATCATAGACAATGGGCTTACTTTTCTAAATTTGAGCATTGCTCCCGAAGTGAAGAAGAAAATCATTAATTATTCAAAAGGATTTCCTTATTTTACTCACATGTTAGCCAAATACGCTAGCGAGAATGCCAAAGAACTAAACTACAACACCATTTTAATCAATAACTTAACTCACGCAGTAGAAGAGACAATATCCAATAGCAATCAAAGCTTAAAAAAATTATTTCAAACCTTATTAGAGAAAGGCAAAAACCATAATTACGAAAAAGTTATTTATTCAGCAGTGTTATATGAAGAACATTACCAAGACGATATCGATGAAAATCAACTCTTCAAATCAAACGCCTTGTTATTTTTTGTCGCTAAAGACATTTTGAAAATAACTAGGTACTACTACCCTGATCTAAAATTAGCTAGTCTGCAGTACTGCTTAAGCAAACTCTCCGAAGACAACAAACAGCAAGTATTCATCAAAGAAAAAACGAATACCATTAATCAATACGCTTTCAAAAATCCCCTTTTTCAAACTTTTCTCTTGCTAAATTACTTCAATCAAGGAAAAGAAAAGTTAAAAATTTACTTCTAAGATGCACTTGTTTGGATTAGGCAATCCCGGCGAGAAATACTTTTTCACTAGGCACAACTCGGGCTCTAGGTTCATAGATTTTTTTTTGCTTCGTTTGGGAAAAGAAAAATTTTCCATCCACAGAAATCATCACTCCATCTATTATAAAACTAAAATAAACAACGAAAGTCTAACTCTAGTCAAGCCACTTACCTTCATGAATCTCTCAGGGAAATCCATCTTAGCCTTTAAAACAAAATATAAGTTTAGCAACGAAAACATGCTAGTCATTTACGACGATGTCTATCTTAACTTTGGAACGATTAAATTTAGAGGAGAGGGAGGATCGGGAGGGCATAACGGTATCCAATCCATCATTGACAACATAGGAAAGAAATTTAACCGCTTGAAAATGGGAATTGGTTATGAAAAACTAAATCATAAGCTAAGCTTAGCTAAATTCGTTCTTGAGAAATTCACTAGAGAGGAGGAAGCTAAAATGAACGCTTATTTAGAATTCATCACTAAAATCGTCATGAACTACCTCCAGTTCGGCTTAACTCATTCCATGCAGAAGTACAACAATGTCAATTTCGAATCCTAAAAAAATTATCCTAGCCTCAAAAAACGAACATAAAATAGCGGAAATAAAGTCAATCATAAGGGACGAAAAAATATCTCTTTTAACGCTGAATGAATTTCAGGAAGGAATCACCATAGAAGAAACGGGCAAGGACTTCCTAGAAAACGCCATTATCAAAGCCAGAGCAGTTTATGAAAAATTTAACTTACCCACCATCTCCGACGATTCTGGCTTAGTTGTCCCGGCTTTAAATGGAGAGCCGGGAGTTTATTCCGCTCGTTATGCTCACGCTAGTGCTAGCGATTGGGAAAATAATTTAAAGTTAATAAATAAAATGAAAAAGCTTTCCTTAAAAGAAACCGAAGCCCATTTTGAAACGGCAATGGTTTTTTACGCTCCTCAAAAGAGTCTCGTGCTAAAGGCCAATGGAATCATCAAAGGCAAAGTGCTCACCACCCCTAGAGGCGAAAATGGTTTCGGCTATGATCCCATTTTCATTCCCCAAAATCACCATTTAACATTTGCTCAAATGAGTGAGAGGGAAAAAAACGAAATCTCTCATAGGAGAGCAGCCATCAACGATTTAATGAAAAAACTCAACTTTTCTTTGCTAGTTTCCCAAAATTGATTTCCGCCATTTTGTAGAAAATGTACTCTTTTAGAGAATCTTGATTAAGAATTTCCTTCAAAAAAGGGTTGCTGTCCCTCACTTTTGTATAAATGAGATCCATGTTTTTTTTGGTGACTTCCTCGGGCGAGAAAAGATTGGCCATGTTGCGAACTATTCTATTGACTTCTTCTAAATTTTTTTGGTTTTCATCTCCACTAGAAAAGTTATTCCATTCTTGAAGAAGTTTGATTAGTTTCTTTTTAAACTCTTGAGGGTCTTTTAATTCAGGAATATTTTTAGTAATCTCCTCTTTAGCGGAGAGCCTAAGGCTTGCTTGTTTCTTACTAGTGGTTGATAACAAACTAGCGGGGTTGTTTTCTTCTTCTTCTGGTTCTTTTTTTTTACTAGAGGAAGTTATTTTGCCATACCAGTTTTCAAAAAATTTTTTTATTTTCAACCAAGCCCTCCCAGTTTGGCTTTTCTTAATTTGATCTGCTTCTAAAAAACTCAGTAGTTTTTGAACGTACTCTTTAAAAGAATAAAAAATAATGACGATGAAATTGACCTCTATTTCATTTAATAAATCTCTCCTAAAATCGTTAAAATCAATCTCCATGATTTCATTTAACTTTTTAGCCCTCCCATAATCATTGAAAATTATTTTCAAAAAAACCAAAAGGAGTTGTTTTTTATCCGCTTCTTCCATGCATAAGTCGGGAACGCTTTTTTGATAATGCAATATTTCCAACTCATTTAAAAACAAACGACTAATTAAATAATTAAGATCGTCATCCTTTAAATTTCTAAAATTTACTTTAGCTTTATTCAAAAGACCCAAAATCATTTGATGAAGACCCTTGTAGATGGGAGAGATGTCTCTCTCTAATGTCCGATTGAAATCAATTTCCACTTGCTTAGAGAATAACTCGCTATAATTATCTTTAAATCTCTTTTTTAACTTCAACAAAACTTCATTGCTTTCGCTGCCAGTAAAAGTGATGAAACAAGTCACTAGCCTTATCCTATGAAGATAATAAACGTTATCAGCAAACTTAAAAATCAAAAACTCTTTAAACACGTCTTCGGATTCGTTTTTAGAAGCAATGTATTTTACGAAATCAGACTTACTATAAATATTGCCGTAAATTAATTTTTTGCTTTCATCAGCAGGAGTATTATCCGACAAGTCTATGCCCGCCACAAAGCTATAGCGAACTGGTAAATAAACTTTATAGCCATTGATGAAGTGGTTATGTTTCAAAATTTCAACGAAAACTTTTCTAAGGTGTTCTTGCTTTTCGCTTTGTTTCGCTTGCTGCCGCCTAATAGACTCGCGATGATTATAGGAGATTTGCGAAAGTAAAATCGCCGAAACCAACTGATTAATGAGTTCAATGGTCAAACGATTGCCCAAATTGGTTTTCTTTTGATAAACATTTTTAACTATGGTTTGAAAAACCTGTGAAAAAAATAAAAAATACGGGTCTTGTATCCTCATGGAATGTAGAACGGCATGAATTTTAGCAGGATTCAATTTTTTTTCTTCTAATTTATTAATGAGGAATTTCCTAAAATCTTCATTTTTATTATCCGCATAGAAATCTTTAATTAAATTGACTAAAGAATAACTAATTTCCAGCGAAGAAAGAATGGGTAACACCACTCTCCCGGGGTAGCCTTTGTCTAATTGAATGATGAAGAAAAGTTCATCCGTCCTAGATGCATGATGCCTTTCTAAAACTTCCAAACTAATTTCTTTAAAATTAACTTGGATAGCGAAATTTTCTAAGATGGAAGCATTGACTTTTAAAATTTCTGCCATTTCTTCTAATTTGTGAAACCTAGCTTTGTTTTCTTTAATTTGTCTGAAGTTATTATTTACGAAATCTTTAATTTTCTTGTAATTGCTTAAATTCTTTTTCGTTTCTTCTAGCAATTGAATCTTAGAGGGAGTGCCGTCTCCTTCATAAGCTAAAATTTTAACGAGCTGCACTTCTTCATCCGACAACAACTTAATGACATCGAGAATTAAAAAATCAAACTTTTTTTGCTGGATATCAAAATCCTTTTTAGTTTCAAAACAATAGGTTTTGAAACTGCTTAGCTCAATGATGGAGCCAGTTTCAGAATCTGAAAAAACAACGAAATCGCATAAATTATCGAAAATGTAAATCATTTCCTTGGAAAAAGGCAATTTCTTAAGCATGTTATGACGCTTAGAAATGTTGCCTCTAATCGCATATAAGGGAATGCTATTAGCTACAACGCTTTGTTCCGTTACTTCGTTGGAATGAATCATTTTTATTTTTTTTAACCCATTTAACCCATTTCATTTTCAAGATACTGCAGGGCTCGCTTAACTTCGTTTCTTGAACCCAGAATAATCGAAGTCCTTTGATAATAATCCATTATGTCAATATCTAAAATTGGCTTCCCCTGATCATCAACGGCGGAACCCTGAAGTTCCTCAATAATAAAAGCAAGTGGAAGGCATTCAAAAATCAGCCTGAGTTTAGGTTCTTGTTTTTTGCTATTAACGTAAATGAAAATTCCTTGCTGATCGGAAATGATTTTATGGCAATCAACGACCAGACAACCCACGTACCTGAGAGTTTTTTCTTCGTTCACATAATGTTCTAGCAAACGAAACAAATTTCGGTTGCCATGGCATGCCCTCATATTTCCAAAGGAAAAATTTTTAGAATCAATCGATAAATTGCCTTTAACTTCAAAAGAAGTCTTGTTATCGTTTTCTAAAACGAATTGAACGACGCCTAGTTGCCTAACCGCCATCACAACCGTTACCTTAATCCCATAAATGACGTAAAAAGCCCCCAATAAATCTTTTCCCTTCTTATGAATTAAACTACTACCTTCCCAAATGGCGAAAATGGAGCCTAGGGGCAAGTTGTTTTTGACCAGAGAACTCCCATCTAAAGGATCATAGGCGACGAAATAGGGACAAGATCGATCTCCAACTTCAACGATCTCATCTTCCTCTTCGCTAAGGATAGTGTTCACTAATCCATTTCGGGAGAGTTGCTGCTTTATCATTTCATTGGTTAACAAATCAATTTTCAACTGCTTCTCTCCAAATCTATTTTCACTTTCATGCTCCTTGAACGAGTCGCTCCTTATTCTAAGTTCTAAATTGATTTCTTGCACCACTCCCAAAATATCGTTTAAAAGCGTTCTTAATTTAAAGTCAATTTTATCGAAGAATATTTGAGAGTCTAAAGTCATTTATTTCAAAAACCAAACAATTTAATTTCTTTTTCCAAAAAAATATTTTTTTTTTCCCAAACCGTATTTTGAATCAACTCAATCAAAGCTAGAGCATCCCTAGACTTCCCATTGCCTTCGTTAATAATGAAATTAGCATGTTTATGAGAAACGGAAATACCGCCTACCTTCCTACCTTTTAGGCCGCATTCTTCTATGAGTTTTCCCGCTGAAAAAGGATGAGGGTTTTTAAACGTGGAACCTAAAGAAAAACTAGCCACCGGCTGTTTTTTTTTTCTAGTCTCCATTATTTGTCGACATTCGTTTTTCATTTCGTTAATTTTTTGCTCGTCTCCTAATTTTAATTTAAAAATGCCGCTAAAAATGAATTCATTTGCCTTCACATTGGAACAACGATAGCCTAATTGCAAATCCTCCCGAGCGACCATTTTAAAATTCTCTCCCCTCAAAATTTCGACTGAATAGAGAATTTCCTCCACTTCTCCTTCGGGAGTTCCCGCATTCATGACGATTGCTCCTCCAATGCTACCCGGTATGCCCGTTAAAAACTCCATTCCATACAAATTATTTTTATGAGCAAAATTTATCGCCTTGTTAATGGGCATGCTAGAGGGGAACTCTATCATATCTTCTCCCAAAACCCTAGCCGCTGCATGGCCTCTCGTTATAACCACCTCGTTGATTTCACCATCGCTTATGAGCACATTAGAGCCTTTGCCTAAGATGAGGTATTTCTTGCCATGTTCGTTAATCAAGGATATGGCTTCTAAAAGAAACTCCCTGTCTTTAACAACGATGAAATATTTAGCGATACCGCCCAAATTTAGATAAGAAATTTTAGCCAGCGGAAAGTCAAGCAGAACGCTACCGGGGTGTGTTTCTAATAACTTTTTCAAAAACATTGGAAATCACCATGAAATTATTATACCATTCATTTATAAACATGTTAGAATATCATCTAATGGCGACTTTAGACCATTACCATTGCTGCGTTCTATTACAACCCGACGAGTTAGTTGGAATCAAATTTTAATATCAGGAGGAGTTATGGCAACAGTAAAACAATTAAACCGAAAAATCACTCAAGCGAAGGATAAGCTTAAGAGACTCCAAGAGGAAGTCTCTGAGTCGAGGAAAAATATTTCATCTTTGAACGAAGAGCTTAGAGAGGCTAAAAAAGAAGAGGCTAAAAACAAACCAGTTAAGAAAAAATCTAAAAAATAACCGCAAATAATTGGACAAGCAAGACAATGTGCTGCTCTCGAACTGGAAGTTGGGAGTTCATTTGATCTTTAACACCAGTCGTTTCGGCGTTAACAATTATTCTTTGAGTAGGTTTAAATCACTTTGGGGCAAACCGTTTATCATTAGATTGTTTAATCTCGTAACGGTTTTTCCTATTTTTTATAACATCAAACTTTTGAAATGGAGAATGAGCAAGACAGTTGGTTTTGTTCCCTTAAATGTCCGAGTTAAAAAATAAAATCATTCAAGTAACCGCCAATTCCGTATTGGAAATAAAAAGAAGGCTGCATCAAAGCAAAGATAAAGGCGATGGCCTTAGGCTAGGCATAAAGGGAGGGGGTTGCTCTGGGCTTTCCTATATCATTGATCTTGATTTTAAAAAAGAAAACGACCTCGTCCAAAAAGAACAAGAAGTAAACATCTACATTGACAAGCGAAGCAGTTTGTATTTGAAAAACACCGTTTTAGACTTTGAAGGCGGCTTCATGGGAAGTGGGTTTAAATTTAAAAACCCCAACGCCAGCAACACTTGTGGTTGCGGGGAATCTTTCTCCGTTTAATTCGCTAAATGTCCATTCGTCTTTTTGAATAAGGAAGAATTCTCTTCTTATTTTGATTTAACCGCCTACCTAGCTTTTTTAAAGTTGGAAGGGGAGGATAGTTTTCAATTTCTAAATAATTTAACGACTAACGACATTTCTCATCTAAGCAACTTTCAGGGGCAGTCAAACTTAATTTTAGATCGCCAAGCTAAGATTAAATTCATTTTCTGGAATTACCGAGTCGATGATAGCCTGCTTCTTTTAACGAGAAAAGAAAACGCTGAGAGTTTAACTGCATTTCTAAACGAAAACGTTTTCTTAGAAAAATTAACGATTTCTCCTCTAAGCGATTTCACTCCCATAGCTACTTTTAAGGAAAGCAATTTAAAAAAATTGCTCGCTGATGACAACGAAGAACTCACCAAGATTAAAACGGACTGCCTACTCAAAAGAGAAGATCATTTCATCATAAAAACTGATTTCACTTTTCATAATGATTTCATCGTAGTCACTAAGAAAAACAATTTAGAGAAAATTAGTTTATTAAAAAAAGAAACTGATTTTTTTGATTCGCTCGTTTTTGAGAAAAGCAAATGGGCTTTCATCGATAATCTGGTGGATAGCCCCTCTGTTTTAGAAACCCATTTTTATCAACTAGCCGTTAATTTCACCAAAGGCTGTTACACTGGGCAGGAAGTGATAGCTAAATTCCACAGCAGGAAAGGTAGGGCTGTTAAAAAATTGGTCATGCTTTCCCTAGCAAGAGAAGAAACAATCGCCGAAGTTCGCAAAGAAAACCTCCAGTATGACGAAAAGAAAATCTTAACCATCTTCAAAATAAAAAACTCTCCAACTTTCAAAAAAATTTTCATATTGGCTCTTATTAATGCCAATTACTCTCCTGAGTTAAAGGAAATTTTCTTAAACGGCCGTCGAAAAGAAATCTCCATCTCTCTCTTGCCGATGAAAAAAACAACTGAATTCGAAAAACATTATAATTTAGGACTAGAGTTTTTCCATGAGGGGAACATTGCCCAAGCTAAAATAAATTTTAAAAAAGCAATCTCCTTGAAAAAAGACGACGAGGCCGCTTTGGAGGCTTTATCGCTTTGTGAAGAAAAGCTCAAAAACTTTCCCAAAGCCATCGAGATTAACCAAGCCATTGCTAAAGCAAACCCCTCCGCTATCATGCCGCATACCAATTTATCAAGGCTCTACATGCTTTCGGGATTAATCATGGAAGCCGAAGAAGAAAATAAAAAAGCCACTGTCTTAATGTTTAAGCAATCTGCTAAAGCTACTCCCAGTTTAAAAGCAGCAAGACCAAGAAAAAATAGACAAATCGACTTTTACAAAAATATCCTTAAAGAAGAACCCAACGACGACATCGCCCATTTCCAGCTAGGTAAAATCTATCACGAACAAGAGCAATATGAAACCGCTAGAAAACACTTTGAAAAAACCATTGCCATCAACGAGCAATATTCACTGGCTTACTATTATCTAGGGAACATTTTCTTTAAATTAGGCAATAAAAACTTAGCGAGTAACTTCTTGAAGCAAGGAATTGTCGTTGCTAAAAAAAATGGAGATTTCGCTCCGCTTAAAAAAATAGAAACCCAACTCCAAGAGGTGAATAGCAAAATGCCCTAAAATCGCCCATATTTAAGAAACTTTTTGTAAAAATCCCAATACTGCCAGCGCTTTTTAAATCGTTTGATTTTCCCAAAAGAACTTATTTTTTCCTTCATCACGCTCGGATGACTACCTTTGAATTCGCGTAAGATTTTGACGTCGTCGTAAATGTTTTTAAAATCCAGTTGCTCGAATTTGCTTTCAATATAGGCATCGTCATGATAGAAGTAATCTAAATTTTTAGTTTTAGCCACCATCGTTTGAGGATTTTTAACCCAGCCATAATGATAAATGGCTGCCTTGCTTTGGTAGGCGGGGATATTCTTGTCTTGGGAAGTCTTGAAAGTGCAAGCATCGCCCACGGATTTTAATCCGGCATTATTCTTAACAATTCTAATTTCCCTCTGATAAGCCCAAGGATTAACGCTCCAATAATCGCCTTTAAAATGAAGGTACTTGAAGTTTATCGCTTTTTTACCGCGTCTCTCTGCTTGAACTAAATCTTTTTTAATGACGCCGTGATCGCTTTCATGGACGACTTCATCCGCCTGCAGATAAAACCCCCAATCACTCCTTACTTGTTGGAGAGCAAAATTAGTTTCATTGGCAAGAGTCAAGCCACCTGTTCTAACATCAATGTCCCATTTCCTATGGTAAATCCTGATTTTGTCTGATTTTATCGCTCTTATCACTTTTTCCGTGTCATCTTCGCTTTCGCCAATCGCAATGACCATTTCATCCACTAGAGGCAATAACGAGTTTATCGATTCAACGATGGGGTAATCATATTTCACAACATTACGAGCAATGGTGAAGCCCGAGAGAGAAACTGGTTTATTGCTCAAAAATAGTTACTCAAAAAAACCCAAAAGAGTTTACTTAGCAGAGATAATGTAGTCAAGCGGAGAGACAAACTGGTCTCCGATTTTAATGCGATAAATGATAAGCTCATCATCGCTGACTCCCACCACTTCTCCTTTGGAAACTTCTTGCTCTTTAGCAACCGAAACGTCCTTCAGTCCCTCGTAATAAGTTTTTATGGCGAAACCATGTTCTAAAACGATCGAAAAACTATTGGCTTTGTGACTAGAGACTCTAATAGTCCTACCCTTGGCAGCGGAAATAATTTCGCTTTCGGGATTCAACTTTAAAATGACGTAATTCCCCCTATCTACGACGCTTTTAAAATCGCTTTTGAACGCCGGTAGTAAAAAAGGAATGAATCTCAAACTATTGCCATTAGCTAAGGAAATGCCGCTGTTCACTTTTTTAACTAAATTCAAACTTTCTTCAAAAGGCTCGAGATTTTGCGGTAAGAAGCTAATGATTTGCTCAATGGGTAGCTCTCTTAAGTTCAGTTGCTTGCTTAAAATTTTGTCTTTCTTGATGTCGTCTAAATTAAAATTCAAACCAGTGCCACCACCCCCAATGGACTTGGGAACTTTCCCTAAATTATCGCTAATGAGAAATTTATTTTCTAAGTAAAAGTTCACTGCTTCAAAACGAGTGAAATAATCTTTGTAAAAGTCGCCGAACATAGTTAATTCTTTCTCTTTGTGAGCATTTTCTTTTTCCAAGCTATACAAGTTGTAATTAGCCATAATGACTTTGGAAGAGAAAAATCCCAACAGACCTAGAACGAGCAAAGCCGACCACAAAAAGCCCCAAAAAACTACCGCTGGGACCCTGATATTAGTTGATTTACTACCGCTAGAAAAACTAAATATTTTTAAAGTATAATAACCTTTGAAACCCATAACCTCATCTCCGTGTAAGAATAAATTTACTTAGGGAATTTATGACGATATAAATGGCTTACCCGCTGAAGGAAACTCTTCTCTCCTTCAGTGAGCCCCTTAAGCCCTAAGAGGGAAATTTTGTCCAATAGGTCGTCTATTTTACTTTCAATTTCACTCTCCGACATTTTAGTTTCGTCAATTTTGTCCTGAAACCTGAAATTACTTTTGTTAAAAGGCGTAGAAGGACGCTGTTGGTTTTTAACGATCTTCACATTAGAAGAGGAAAAAGCACCTTTAATTTTTTGCCAACCTTGCTTCATGGTATGAACACAATAAAAGTAAGTACTATTGTTGCGATAAATTAAGAAATAAATGAACCCAGCAAGGACTCCCCCAATATGACCCGAATTGGAAATTCGCACATCGCTTCCAAAGAGAAACGGCAGCAGGAAACTAAGCCCTAAACAAACCACTAGCAAGTTTTTGGCTTTTATGGTGACTGGAATGATAAAGAACAAAAGCAACGTTATTCGCCTCTCGTTGTAGAGAAGAGAATAGGCTAAAAGCAGTCCAAAAATAGCCCCACTGGCCCCTAGAGTATATCCTAAATTGGCTATGCTTTCGGGGGAGATTAAAACGTAAAAAGAATCCACGGCAAATATAAAAATCCCCGCTCCCACTCCAGTGGCTAAATAATACCTCAAGAAATGCCTACTGCCCCATTCCCTTTCTATCTCGCAACCTATGAAAAACAAGGCTAACATGTTGAAAAGAATATGCCAAAAACCACCATGGAGAAACATATAGGTAAAGACCTGCCAAAACTTGTATTCATATAGAATGGAAATGTAGTGAAGCGAGAAATTATACTCCAAAAAACCCCTAGAGATTAAATTAGAACCTAAGATCTGCAGCAAATAGATGATGACGTTAATAACCATGATGGACTTAACCATCGGTGTAATCCTTTGATAAGCGAACATTCTAACCTGTTATAACCTATTACAAACTACTATAATCTATTATAATCCCAAATATAATTTTACCAATTCTCTAAAACATCAAGCAAAAAACTGTTTTGCCATGCCATTATGTTATCTTACCATGATACCTTAATGTTTTCGAAAAAATAGGCAAATAAATTGACTTAACTAGAAACCGCCGACTACGATAACCACCGGCAAAACCAGACCACTGCCAATCCCTTTAACCTGTCTAAAAACGCCCCTAGCTCAAAACGTCCCCATTTCGAGCGGTTTTAATTCGAGCGGTTTTAATTTAAACCAACTTTTTCAACCTTTCTAAAAACGCCCCCAAGTCATTGTCGGGTATTTTTTCATTTACGTTTAAAATTTTAAGATCTTGCCATTTATTTTCCTCGCTTTTGAAATTAGGAACAAAGCTAATTTGAATAAAATAGTGCCCCGCTTCCCCATGACCCTCCCTTTGAACTAGGCAGCCAATGGGGCTGTTGCAGCCGCATTCCAGACTTTTCATGATTTCTCGCTCTACGCCCACAGAGCGCCTAGTGGGCAAATGGTCTAGCTGCTGCAGCCAATCATTCAAACCATGATTATCGCCTAGAGTCTCCACGGCGATCACTCCTTGGGCTGGGGCAGGCAAAAGCCAGTCCAAGGGAACATCTTTTATCACCAAGTCATCGCTATTTAAATTTAGCCTCAAGAAGCCCACTTTGGATAAAATTAAGAAATCGCATTCACCTCGGCGAAGTTTCTCTATCCTAGAATTAATGTTTCCCCTGATTTTTTTCACTTTAAGTCTTGAGAATTTTCTAGTCATGAAAAACGCCCTGCGAACGCTACTCGTTGCTAAGCAACCTGTTTTTTTATGAAACCAACTCGTTTTATCTTTTAAAAAAACAAAAACATCTCGGCAAGTTTCCCTCTCCAACATCAGCGCAAGCTTCAGTCTAGGGTGAAGCGCGACCGGCATGTCCTTTAAACTATGAACGGCTAAATCAACTTCATTCGCCAACAGGGCTTTCTCTAGTTTTTTAACGAAAACACCCGGATCGATGAAACCATTTTGATGGTAACTAGCCATATCCCCATGACTCTTGATCTCAACCAGCTCAAAATCCACCCTAGGGTCAAGACTAGCCATCTCTCTCACCACCAGTTCCGTTTGTTTCAAAGCTAGAGGGCTATCCCTAGTGGCGATTTTTAAAGGATTTTTAAAAGGAAGCAATTAATTAAAACTGTTGCTTATGAGTAAAGTGTCTTTGTGATTGATTTCCAAACTTATGTTTTCATTTAGGAAAAAGAGAATGATTTCATTGATTTTTTTTTGATATTCCGCTTCATTTTCAGGTAAATCTTTTTTAAAAAAAACCAACTTCTCCAGGTACCTTTCTCTTCTCTCATCGTCAATGCTTTTTATTTGCTTCTCAACGTTAAGATAAATTTCAAAAAAAGATTTTTTAATTCGCCATTTTTCCAACTTATCAATGTGCTCGTAAATGATTAACTTCGCCTGATTGATCTCGTTAATCCTCTTGGAGTAATTTAGATTAATGTTTTCCCGTAAATCATCCAAAGAGTACAAAAGCGTGTCTTCCATTTGATTGATGGCGGGGTCGATATTCCTAGGAACACCTAAATCAATGAACAACCTGAGTTTGAATTGATTATTCAAATGATTAGAACATTCTCGGTGATTAATGACGTATTCGCTAGCAGCCGCAGCCGTTACAATAATATCAGCCTCCCGCACGAAGTCCATTTTGTCTTCTAAGCGAACTAATTTAACGTTTTTTTGCTTTGCTGGAGAAGGTTTTTTTCGATGCGACTTGGTGATGAGATAAATCGTTTCAATTTCTAATTTGGCAATGTTCTTCAAAACCTCCCTTGCTATTTTCCCTTGCCCAAAAATGAGCAGTTTTAACTTTTTCTCTCCTTTAAAAATGGTTTTTATCATGTCCACCGTAAGAGAGCCTAGAGAAACTCCTCCCTTGCCTATGGCTGTCTTCGTTCTAATTTTTTTGCCCGCTGCTATTGCTTCTTGAAATACTTTGTTGAAATAAGGCGTCATCTTGCCTTTGGAAGAAAAAGCATACGCCTTCTTTAGTTGCCCTAAAATTTGATTTTCGCCAATAATCATGCTGTTTAAGCTAGCAGCCACTTCGAATAAATGAGAAATAGCCTTTTCGTTAAAAAAAATATAGAAAAATTCTATCATTTCGCTTTTAGCTAATTTTTTGTAGTCAGTGAGGATGCTAATGACCTTGTCGATTTCCGCTTTCAAACTTTTAGGCTTAAGATTGGGTTTTTCAAAATAAATTTCCGTTCGGTTGCAGGTAGAAAGGATTAAAAAAGGAAATTTCAAATGCTCTTTCTCGAGAGCAGTTATATCTTTGGAGCTAAAGTAAAACTTTTCCCTTATGTTGATGGGAGCATCTTTATAATTAATTCCGATTAAAATCATTTAATGTTTAAAACTCTCCCCAATATAAAACCTAATACAAAATCCTAATACAAAATCAAAAAATAAAAAACTACCAAGCCGTTCCCAAAGTAAGCCCACCTTAAGTTGCCCCTAGAATGCAGCCAGCTGTTAAGGCGAAAGAAAACAATCATTAAAAAAAAACAGAAAATAAAAACCACTCCAAAACCATTCAAAAAATCAAACAAACTCATTCTAAGCGACACTTTACCAAAAAAGAAGTAAACGACGAAAATAACCTTGATGAAAACTAAAAGGCAACCAGCTATTAAGTTGAAATTAATTAACTTCTCCAAAACATCCATCCTAGGAAGCCTATTGAGTAGGAATTTATTTCTTTTAAGCTTATAAGCTAAAAACAATTGGCGATAGAGGATTGATAGGATGAGTTCATAAAAAAACAAGATCACGCCTGCTAGAAAAGCGACTTCAACAAGGTAATTGAAAGATTCACTGATTAACAAATTGAAGCTCAAAATTCTGGTCTCTTCGCTTAAAAAAAAAAAGCCCAAAAGCATGATGTAGGAAACAATGGGAATGAAGAAAATGTTCAAAGATTTCCCGCGGAAAATAAATTCTTGAATGAAGAAAAAAATTAACAATAAAAAACTTAAAATCAAATACATTTCCGAATAGCGATTCAAATCAAAATTTCCTTTTCCCAAAAAATAGTATATTAAAAAAAAAAAGTAACTCAAATTTAAAAAAAGCAAAAAACTCATCCTATACTTATAAGCGAGACCATTGCCTTTTATGAAATCAAAAACACTGAAAAACCAAACCACTAAAAAAATCAAAATGACGACGGCTTTAAAAGTTTCCATAATGCAAATCCGTTAAAATTTTAACAACCTTTCAACTAAAAAAGTCTAGTTGAAAATCGCTTATTTTAAGCGTCCTAAGATCGTTAATGAGCGAAGACTCCTGAAAGTAACTCGTTAAATTAGCATAAATTTCTTTCTCTAAATAATGAACGTAATCCAACTTTTGAGTTTTTAAAAAACCACTCACATCCGCTTCATCGGGGGGAATGGGAACAACGCCCTTATCAGTGGTGTGAACGTATTTGACGTTAATGCGGTTATAACCCAAATCGTAATATTCTTGCCAATAATCTCTCGCCTTCTTCGCCGCTTCAATGGCGGGAGTGCTTTTATCGCCAAAGTCATCTATTTTTTTGTAAATTTTTTCTTCATAGACTAACTTCTCATCCCAATCTCCTTTCAAGATTTCTTCTTTCGTCATTTTCAAAAAGTCAGTTAAGTTGCTTTTTTGAAATACCTTTACAATAATTGCTTTTTTCATTTCGTTAACGATGGGCAAATCGTTTTTGCTATGAATGAAATTAATCTCCTCGTCACCTTCAGCCTTGGCGAAAAATTCTAAGGAACTCCCTTTTTTCCCCCTGACAGAAGGAATGAAAATGTTTTTAAAAAATTCTCGCTGGTTCACTTTAGCGAAGTTCCTCTGCAAGATGATCGTTGGTAGTAGTTTTTCGTCAATCGCTTTCGATATTTCAAGCATTTTTTCCTTAACCTGCCCTGTGAACTCGCCTTTAGAAATTTTAAAAACGATGGTTCGGTGATCGGAATAAACGACGTCGAAGTTATTTTCCTTCAAATGCTCCACTATCTTCTCTATGATCAAGAGGTTATTGTCTTTTAAACAGGCGTAAAGCCCCGGCAAAAAAAATCTTGAATTAAAATTACTCAAAGCAGTGATTAAATTTTCCAGCAAAACTTCAATGGCTTTAGTTTTAGTCGCATCTGTCTTTGCTTTCGTTAATTCTTCTTTCAATTTCAGTAAAATGTACGGCAAAATATTTTGCTTGGTGTGAAAAGAAGATCCCTTCGGAGTGCTTTGAGCGAACTTGCTATCCACGGTCGCTTGAATCATGGCAAGGGGATCAATGCGATGAGAGATCGCCATGTCTTCTAAAATACCGCTAAAGTTTAACTTACAAACGTTTTCATAAAAACCAGTTTTAAATTCTACCCCACCGCCTTGGTCAAAGTGAATTGGTTTTCTCTTAAGCGGGCTGTAGGAAGCGAAATACTTTTTATGCAGAAGGGGTAAATAAAAGTTATCTAAAATTTCATTGGGGTTTTTTAATCGCTCCAAAGTCACTCCCGATAAATTAGTTCGCTGAAGCATGAAAGCAAGACCATCTATTTTCTTCATTAAGTTGAAAACCAGCTCCGCATCCTTAAAATTGTAAGCCGCCAACTCATTCGGTTTATGTTGGTAGATAAAGTCTATTTCCTTTATTTTCTCCCAATCTTTTTTTTCAATGGTTTTCTTCTCCCCCATAACGACCCTAGCAGTATTATCTAAGCTATAACTCAACAAATGAGGATAAAACCACTTAACCACTTCAATGCCTTCTAAAAAAGCACGTCCGGGAATTTTGATGACTAACTTTTTACTCCTTTGCCCCATGAAACGAGCGACCGACATGCCATGAAAGCCGATGTTAAAGGGGATTTGATGCTCGGAAAATTTTTTATGCAGAAAATCAAAATCAAACCCAACGATATTCCAACCCATGATAACGTGGGGGTTGATAAGTTCCATTTCCTTTTTAAAAGCCAGCAATAACTCTTTTTCACTAGGGTGAATTTCTAAAACGAACTCATTCTGCAGAATTTCAAAGGGCTCGCGATTGATCAATACTTTCTTATAGTCGCTTCCGCATAGGGCAATGGAATAGAGTTTGTTTTCTCGCACTCCTACTTCAATGTCAAGAGAAACAACATTCAAATTCAAATCGGAAATGGGAAAGTCGTCTTTTCGAACTTTCGGTTCATTGAAAAAGACGAGATTTTCTCGCTCTTCTCCCGGGCTCAAGAAGTTAACTTGACTTTTTATCCCCCTAGCCATCAGGAATTGAAGGATGGGATTGACCTCTTTTTCCTGCATATCTAAATGGGGATTTTTTTTCTCCACTTTGAGCATTTGTTGTTTGGAAGAAAAAAAATAACAATTCAAAGGGTTGTTGCGAAAATCTCTAAAGCGATCGGCAATTTTTTTATGGTGATCTGACGCTGGTAGGCTTTCCCTAGTGAAGCCCAAATAAGTCGGCTGAGTCGTTCTCCAAACGAAATTCTTTTTATTTTCTAAGACCCCAAATATGAAATGCTCATCGTCATGCTCCTCTTGGAAATGGGTGTCAAAATTAAGAATGAATCCTCTCATAAAGCTCGCCTATATTATAAATTATAAAATTCCAAAACCTAGTTTTTAAATATGTTACAATACCTTCATGAAGAAAGATTACTTGGTTTGGCTACTACTTGGTTTTATTGGCATCGCTATAGTGATTTCCTTCGTTGACATTGGAAATTTAGCAGACGAAAGCGAGGAAACGGATTACCTTAGCCTGATTAAGGGGATAGAAGCTGTTGAAACGGAAGGTCCTATCATATTAGAAATATTAGAGCCCATTTTTTATCTCCAAGGAGAGTGGTATGTGAGCAGTGGAGTGAAGCGGTGGATTGAAATCATTGAAAGCGCAAAGGAAAATCCCAAAATAACTGGGCTTATTTTAAGGATAAATTCCCCGGGGGGGTCTGTGGGTGCTTCCCAAGAGCTTTACGAGGCTCTGAAGCGATTTAAAGAATCAGGCAAACCTTTAGTTACTTCCGTCATTGATATCTGTGCTTCGGGAGCTTATTACGCAGCCCTTCCTTCCGATCACATTGTCGCTAACTATGGTTCTCTAGTGGGATCGATAGGAGTTAGGATAACCACTGCTGATTTCACAGGGCTTTACGAGAAACTCGGCATTGGTTTTACTGCAATAAAATCAGGAGAGTTCAAAGACATTTTATCCCCCTCAAGAAAACTCAAGGAAAGCGAGAAAGAACATCTTCAACAAATCGTTAACTTCTCATACGAAGTTTTTCTAAACGACGTTTTGGAATGGCGAGGGAAGGATGAGGAGAGACGAAAAAAAATCACCGCTGCCGCTAATGGGCTAATTTATGACAGCAGGCAGGCCTTGAACTTAGGCCTCATCGACCAACAAGGAGACCTCACAGCAGCGAAAAAAAAAATGGCGGAACTCCTTAACTTGCCTTATGAGGAAATGAAAATTGGAAAACCTTCGCAAAACTTCTTAAGGGAATTGGGAATGGAGTTTCCTTTGTTTAAAGTCATTAATTCTCTTTTCCCCAGAAGCCCAGCTTTGTTAGAATATAAATATTGAATACCTTTTACTTAAGAAAGATCTTAACTCATCCAAAATCTTTTAGTTTTTTAATCGCTTTAATTGTTTTTCTGTATTTTAACGATGCGTTCATCACGGAATATGGTTTTTACATTGGTTTATTTTTTTATTTAATTGCTCTTTATTTTTTAAAAAAGTTTTTCCTTAGCCTGCTCATGTACGAGTTGGAGAGAAAGAAGATCAAAATTCCCCCTAGGAAAATGAGGCGAATATTTTTAGTCAATTTACCCATCTTCATTCCCTTAGTTGGCTGGAAGATCATTTTTTCACAGGGGGGTGGGATGCATTTCCTATTTTTTCTCCTCACTCTCTTTCTCTACCTTTTTCTCGTTTACTTAAGCATAAAAAAAATCAAAGGAGATGCTAGTCGGGTCATTTTTATTTTGATCAACAACGTCTTTTTGATTTCTTTTTCTAGTTTGTTTTTTTTCATTTTTCTAGCAATCTTGTTGTAAGAGAGTGAAAACTATATTTCGCTACATTTTTTTTCAATTTTTCCCCCCCTTTTTCATTGGCTACGGCTTTTTCACTTTAGTTCTCTTCATCCCCACCATTGAAAAACTAGTTTCCCTAACCATTGAAAAAGGAATTCCCTTCCTCGTCACCGCAAAACTTTTCGTCTATGCTCTTCCCTTCGTGAGCGTTTTAACTGCTCCCATGGGAGTCTTGTTTAGTGGTCTGCTCACTTTAGGAAGGCTTTCCAATGATAGCGAACTGATTGCTCTTAGAGCCAATGGATTTTCCGTATGGAAAATTTCCTTGCCCGCTTTCACTTATGGTATTTTAATGAGCGTCTTCATGCTTTGGTTCATGAACTACGTGCTACCCGAGAGCAATCATCGCTATAAGTTGCTGCTCACCAATGCGACTTTTTCCAATCCCATCATTTTCTTGGAAAACAAGGATTTTAGAGAAATCCCCAACTCTAATAAAAAAATAACTTCCCTAGAGTACGACCCCGAAGACCAGAGCATGAAGGACGTTTACCTTTACGAAAAAAACGAAAATAACGAAATAAGGTTGATTTTTGCTAAAAACGGACAATGGATTAACAACACGATAAACAGCGAAAACATCCAGTTGGAACTCAAGACCGGCGAACTCATCCATTTCGACATGAAGGAAAATGAAATCCTCGATTTAGGAGAATTTGACAACTTAGTCGTAAACATAAAAAATCAAATCACTCAATACGATAAGCTGGATCGCGGGTTAAGAGAACAGGGGGCTCTGGAAGTTCTGGAAGTCATAGAAAAAAAAAAATCTCAAAACCTTCCCGTTGACCCCATATTTTTCGTTGAATATCATAAGAAAATATCCCTGCCCATCGCCTGCGTCTTTTTCATGTTCGTTGCCATCCCGCTTTCGATCACTTTAAACAATCGCTCTGGCAAGGGAATTAGCTTTGGAGTTGCTTTAGTGGTTATTTTTATTTATTATGTCTTCTTAATTGTAGGAGAGACTTTAGGCAAAAAAGCCATTATTTCGCCTAGCATTGGAATGTATTTGCCCAATTTAGTCATTTTTATAATCGGTTCAGCCTTTTTTTTAAAAATTATCCGACAATGATAATGGCTTAAACGGCGTTATCAGATCCATGCTTAGAAAAATTCTCGTTTTCCTAACTTTTGCTTGTTCTTTCAATGTGGTGGCTAATGACGAAATCTATGGAGTGAGTTTCGAGTTGGAAATCGGCAAGGCTTACACTTTCTTAGCCAAAGAAGAGAAAGCTTCAGCAGCTTTGATAGCCAGAAAACTGATTAAGCAGTTCCCCCTCAAAGCAGACCCCTACCTCATATTGGGCATAGTTCACCTAGAGGCAAATCTTCACGACTTGGCTCTTTCATTTTTAAGCAAGGCAGAAGAATATCGCCAAGATTTGTTGTATCAAGAAGAAGCCATCACCATTTTTAAATTAAAAGCAGAAATATATCGCATTAAAAACAACCTTCAGCTGAGAATAAAATATCTAAACGAAATCGGGAATTTTGCTAGTTCCAGAGAAGGGGCGATTTACCGAGAGGGAGCAGCTGAAGCCTTTTTTGAGTTAGGGGAAATAAACTACCGGTTGGAAAGGTGGGGCAATGCTTTAGATTTTTTTCTAAAAGCCTTAAAAAACGATTACCCCAGCCCCGTCCTACCTTACCTATACCTAGCACATTACTATAGTCAGTTTAGCCAAGCGGAAATCGACCTGCATTTTCGAGATTACCTCCCCAATAATTACCAAGTCACTCCCCAAAAAGACAATAGCTTTTTGTTTTATTATAAAATTTATCGCAACTTGCTAGCGAAGCAAGACAATGAGTTCCTGAGGAACGAAGATTATAAAATCATGCATGAAGGGGTCCGGCAATATTTCATGAGCCTACGGAATTGAGCTAGGAACTCAGCTAGAAATCAAACTAACAAGGCCATTCATTCTCTTTAGTTGAAAACTTTTCTCGTTTTTATTTTCTGTTTTTTTGCTGTACTAGGCGGGGTTCTGGCTATTTTCGTTTATCAGACTCTAAAAATAGAAGAGAAAAAACTAAAAACTATCACCATTACCATTTCTTCCTTAAGAAAAGATTTCAAAAAACTAGAAGACGAAGGCATGATTAAGAACCATGAATTCGTTTTAAAAGTTTTAAGTTTTTTGAATCTCGATAAAAAAATAAAAGCAGGAACTTATGAGGTGAACAATCAAATGGGAGTCTTGAAAATAGTTGAAAAACTCCTTGAAGGAAAAGAAAAAAATATTACCTTCACCATCATAGAGGGCTTCGATCTTTACGACATTGACAAAGCGTTATGGGAAAAGAAAATCATAAAAGAGAGAGGCGACTTCATGAAGTTCGCTAATGAACCGAAGCAAATCAACGAGGCTCGCAAAAAATTTAACTTAGAAAACATAAGTTCGTTAGAAGGATTTTTTTATCCCGACACTTATTTGATCTCGTTAGGAAATCCACTAGGAGATTTATTAAAAAGTTCGCTAGACAACTTTGAGCGAAAAATAGTTAGCTTGTTAAAGGAAAAAAAAATACCTAAAAAAAATTGGTTGAACTACATGACGATGGCTTCTTTGATAGAAAAAGAAACCATCCTAGAAGCCGAAAAACCCATCATAGCAGGAATAATAATCAACCGATTGAACAGGCAAATGAAACTTAGGTTTGACCCGACCATCATCTACGCCTTAAAAGTAAATGGGCGTTATGAAGACAACCTCAAGGAAGGAAGCATTAACATCAAGAGAAAACATTTCACTTTGAAATCGAAATTCAACACCTACTACATCAAAGGACTACCCCCTCATCCCATTTCCTCGATCACAAGGTCTTCCCTAGCGGCAGCCCTCCAACCACAAAAGCATGATTATTTATTTTTCGTAGCCAAATCCAGAAGCAACCACTTGAGCGGGCATGATTTTAGTAGAACTTACTTAGAGCATCTGAAAAAAATCAAAAAATATTTAAGAAGGTAATTCTCATAGTACAATCACCCTACTGAAAGTTTGCTTGAAGAGAGACCCCGTAACTTAGAATACGTTTTCAATCTCCTGAAAGATAGGAAGGGAATTGATCCTGAAAAATCTTACACTGCTAATTTGTACCGTTCGGGGAAAAATTTCATTAATAAAAAAGTGATGGAAGAGGCTTTTGAATTCACTCAAGCGGAAAATAAAAAAGCAATCATCAACGAGTTTTGCGATTTGCTTTATCATAGTTATGTGCTTTTGAATCATGCTAATGTCTCTTACCAAGAAATGGAACGAGAAATGCTGAAGCGAACTGGCATGAGCGGGTTAGCGGAAAAAAAAAATCGGCAGCCAAAAAAATGAAAAGAATAAAAATAGCCGTTCCTAAGAAAGGGCGTCTCCACGCTCCCATTTTGAAAATGCTTGAAAAAGCCAAATACATCGCTAACTACAACGAAAAAAGTCTCCATTACAGCTCCCCTAACGAAGCGATTGATTTCATTTTTTTGAGAACGGACGACATTCCCATTTTAGTAGAGCAAGGTAAAATAGACCTTGGAATCACTGGTAAAGACATCGTCATTGAAACGAAAGTCAAACTTAAGGAATTATTCTCCTTGGAAATAGGCAAGTGCCGATTGGTCCTAGCAGGGAGCAAGTCCACTTCTTTTAAAAACCTAGCGCAATTAAACGGGAAGAAAATCGCTACTTCTTTCCCTAACATCACTAAAAAATTCTTTCAAAAAAAGGGAGTTGCCATTGAATGCCTCAGTTTAAGTGGTTCCATTGAAGTCATGTTAAAGTTGGACGTTTGTCATGCGGTAGTTGATTTAGTGGAGACGGGAAATACTTTACGAGAAAATAACTTAGTGGAATGGGAAATTCTAGGCAATTACTCTGTCGGATTATTCGCTAAAAACAACCTCAACGACAACCTAGTGACGCGTTCCTTCTTGAAAAGGCTCAAGGGGATAACCATTGCCAATCACTACAGCATTTTAGAATACAACATAAAAAAGTCTCTTCTAAAGGCTGCGGAAGAAATCACCCCGGGATTGGACGCTCCCACCATATCCCATTTGGACGACCCTAGGATGGTCGCCATTAAAGTGATGATCAAAAAGTCTCAAGTTATTTCAACCATGGATAAGTTAGAAAAAATCGGTGCCAGCGGTATTTTTGAAATAGAAATAGCTAACTGCAGATTATAATTCTTTTTTTCATGCTTAAGCAACCTTACATCCTCGTGGCTGGAGAGACCATCGTTGATAATAAAATGGTCCCGGGAAAAACCAACGTTTTTGAAAGCCATTCGGGAGGCTCTTGCTTTAACGTCAGCATTGGACTGGGGCGATTAAAAAGCCCCGTGGCTTATTTAGCAACTTTATCAACGGATTTCAATGGGGAAATCTTTTACCAGACTTTGAAAAAAAACAAAGTTGCCATGGAATTAATTGAAAGAAGCACTAGCCCTTCCGCTCTTGCTTGGATATTTCAAAATAAAAACAAATTAGAATACCAATTCTACGTTGAGGGAACTAGCATCCTAGTCGTTAATAAGAAAAAAATCCCTTTAAAAAAAGTAAAGTTATTTCATTTTGGCTCTTTCACAGCCGTCTTAAACCCTAAGTCCGATTACTACTACGAGATAGCGAAATGCTTAAGCCCCCACTGCCTCATCTCCTACGATATCAATTCACGCCCCAAAATAACTCCCAACAAAAAGGAAGTACTTGAAAAAATGAGACGCAATCTAGCCGTCGCTGATATCATCAAACTAAGCGATGAGGATTTAGCGCTAACTTTCGGCGGCACGATTGATAGTTTCGTAAAAAAAAATTTAAAAAAAAATAAAATGATCCTCTACACTTTAGGAGAAAAGGGAGCCACCATCTACTTTGGCGAACACAAGATAAACATCTCTGGGCTCAAAGTCAAAGTCAAAGATACCATCGGGGCAGGGGATTGCTTAATGGCTTGCTTCTTACACCTTTTAACTAAAAACGGGTTTCACCATAGAGAAGCTTTGAATAAACTAACCAAAGACCACTTAAAGGAAATCGCTTTCATCATCAACCAAGCTTCCGCCTTAAACTGCATGAAAAGAGGAGCACAGCCACCCACTAGGGAAGAACTATTGAAATCCCTAGAAAAACCCCCCTCGCTAATAAAGGTTTAATAGCGGGATAATAAGGGTTTGAGGGTTTTTCAGCTGCTTTTTATTTTTGAAAGCAGCTCTCTTAGAGATTTCGCTAGATTTTCTGGGCCTTCGTTATTAGCCACTTTGTAATCGGACAACGCAATGGGTCCTGCCTTATTCAGCACTTTCACTTCATCTAGGTCCCTAGTGGAACATTCGTCAAGGGTAAGAGGTCTATTTTTTCTTTTAGCCAGCCGACTATGCCTAGTTTGTTTGTCAGCGAATATTTCGATGAGTATTAGGCTAGTCGTTAAAGCAGATTTCAAATATTCATATTCCTCTAGGCTATAGAGACCATCTAAGTAAACCAAATCATGGTCGTTTAACAAATGAATTATTTTAGGCAAAGCCATTTTAGCGAAGACCGCCATGCCTTGCTCCCTTCTAAGTTTTTCCCTTGCCCATTTCTCTTCTCTAGGATTGACGACTCTGCCGTTTTCTTTTAAATAATCTAAAGTTAACTTCCCAAAGTAGACTCCCTTGATGTTAAGTTCATCCAGCACGAGAGCAGCGCTGGATTTGCCCGCCCCACACATACCAACTAAAGCTAGGATTTTTTTCTTACTCTTTAACAAAAAAATTTTTATAATCCGCTATTCTATTTTGTAAAATCTTTTTAGTTTCTACTAGGTTATCGAAAGTCACTTTTCGCTGGACGGAAATGTAAAATTTTACCTTGGGTTCAGTTCCCGATGGTCGCACGCTAATTAGCGTCTTGTCAGCAAAGGAAAACTGCAGAAGGTTGCTGATGGGATAACTAGAAGCAAACTTTTTTTTAAGGCCTTTCTTGATCCTCACTTTCTCTTGGTAGTCCAACACCTCCACCATTTTGATCCCCTTGACTTCTTTCGGGGGAGTTTTTCTCAGTCGCTCCATCAAGCGATCAATGTACCTTTTGCCCGCCTGTCCTTCTTTCGTGAGAGTGAATAAATCTTCTAAAAAATAGTCATTGGATAGGTAAATCCTCGCTAAAACTTGGCTTAGCCATAAGTTTTTACTTCGATAAAAGAAAAACATTTCACTAAACAATAAAGCAGCACTGATGGCATCTTTATCGCGAACCTCATCCGTCGTTAAATAACCATAACTCTCTTCCATGGCAAAGAGAAATTTCTTCCTCTTCTGTTTCTCCATGGTCGCCCCTATGTATTTAAAGCCAGTCAAAGTGGTGAAACAAGGCAACTTGTTTCTTCTAGCTAACTTTTTAAACAAAGGAGTGCTCACCACCGTGGTAACTGCGTAATAATCCTCCAAACGAGATTTTTCTTTTAATAGTTTTTCTTCTAGCAAATAGTTCAACAACAAAACCCCTATTTGATTACCATTAGGGATGAACATCTCTTCTTTTTCTCTCACCACCACTCCTAAACGATCGCTATCGGGGTCCGTTAAAAACAGCAAATCGTCTTCATTTTTTTTCAAAGCCTTGATTCCCAGTCGGTGAGTGCTAGGGTCTTCCGGATTAGGTAGAGCGACCGTGGGAAAATCACCACTAGGGCGGCACTGAGAAGCAACTAAGTTGACTTTCTTTAACCCACAATGATGAAACAACCCCGGTAGCAAGTATATCCCATTGCCATGAAGAGCGGAGTAAGTTAAAGTCTTTCCTTGGAAAATAGTTTTATTCTTCAACTTTAAAAAAAGCATCTCAAAATAAGCATTTTCAATTGCCTCATCTAGGATAACGATTTTCTTTTCAATGATTTCTTTTTTCATTGGGATCGCCTCAAGGATCTTCTTCACTTTTCTATAATCATTAACTTTCTTGATTTCATCAGTGATTTCAATGTCAACTGGTTCAACGATTTGACCGCCTTTTTCGTCGTATACCTTGTAGCCATTATATTCTTTCGGGTTATGCGAAGCAGTGATGACGATGCCCAGATGACATTGGAGTTCCCGCACCGCAAAGGACAAAAGAGGAGTGGGTTTAGGTTCTTTGAATAAAAAAACACTTATGCCGTTACGAGCTAATAACTGGGCGATTTGATTGACGAAAAGCCTGCTGTTATTCCTAGTGTCGTAACTCATAGCTATTTTAAGGCCTTGCCCTAAATATTTTTTCCCTAGGTATTTTTTTTTTAAATAATGCACCACCCCTTGGGAGATAACGGCTAACGTGTACTCATTGATTCGATTAGTGCCGACTCCCATTTTTTCTCGCACTCCCCCCGTCCCAAAAACCAGTTCCCTTGAAAAAGCCTCGGCAAGCTCTCTTTCATCTCTCGCCATGAGCTCTTTTACTTCTAAACGAGTTTTCTCATCGTAAGGAGGCAGTAACCAATGGCTCGCTTTTTTAAAAACAGATTTCATCGTTTGCTGGTCCTAGGCTGCCTGCTGCAGCGTGGAATTAATATTATACTATTCAAAAGCGAATAAAAATCTTCCTAGAAAATCACCTCATCTCCCCCTAGCGTAAAACTCAAAAAAAGCAACGAGAGAAATGAATTTAGCCTTCTTTGCGGTATTTAAAAAAAGAGCAAATTATCTATGATAAAATAAATTCGCTTCTAAAAGTTAAAACCATGAAATTAGGAACTGACCCACTCGTCTGGAATCTATCTCTGGCGCTCATGTTTGGGACGTTTTCGTTTTTCTTATCCAAGAAAACGAAAATAGCCCCCATCGTGTTTTTCATCATCATAGGCATCCTTTTAGGACCTAATTTTTTAAAGATTTTATCCCCTGAAGAGTTGGGAAAGACTTTAAAGTCAATCGTCTTTTTGGGAGTGGCGATTATCCTTTTCGAAGGCGGATTAACCCTTGATTATTCGGGTTATAAAAAAGCCATCAAGCCCATTGTTTACTTGCTCTCTTTAGGAGTGATCGTCACTTGGCTGCTCAATGCGATTTTTATTTACTTCTTATTTGACTTCGATTTTTCCTTTGCCCTTTTCGCCAGTAGCCTCATCATCGTGACCGGACCGACGGTGATCACTCCCATTTTGAGAAGGATTAACGTCAATAAAAAGATTTTTAACATCCTTCATTGGGAAGGAGTTTTGATAGACCCCATCGGAGTCTTTTTAGCATTGCTTTGCTTTGAATTATTAACCAACCAAGGAAGCGGAACTAGCGAAGCCATCACTGGACTAGTCATCCGATTAGGCACCGGCCTCACCATAGGAAGTTTGCTAGGCTTCATCGCCATTAGCGTTATTAAAAAAAAATGGATACCAATAGAAATGCTCAATGCCTTTACTTTGTCCATCGCCATTTTGACTTTTGCTTTATGCGACGCTATTGCCACTGAATCAGGACTTTTGGGAGTGGTCATTTGCGGCTTCTTCATTGGCATTAAAAAAAGCAGCATCACCGACGACATCAAGCGCTTCAAGTTGGAAATCACTGAAATATTAGTGGGAGTGCTTTTCATATTGCTGGCAGCGAACTTGGATTTAAACAATTTAAATTTATTCGGCGTGAGCGGAATTTTTCTCCTCTTAACGATCGTCTTCATCACTAGACCATTAAGCGTCTTCTTATGCACTGTAAGAAGCGACTTGAAAACCAACGAAAAGCTCTTCATCTCTTGGATATCGCCTAGAGGTATCGTGGTGGCCTCCATGGCTTCTTTGTTTTACATCAGTTTAAGGGAAAATCCTGATTTTATTGAACAAGCATGGTTTGTAGAAACATTTACTTTTTCCGTCATCATCGTCACCGTCTTGTTCCAAGGCTTATCAGCAGGGTTGTTGTCTAGGCTCTTAAAAATAAATAAGTCCGACACTAAAGAATGGATCATCGTTGGCATCCATGAAGTGAGCATCCAATTAAGCAACTACTTGAAGAAACAAAACCAAGAAGTTATTTTGATCGACAACAATTTCCAACAAGTAAAAACCTACCTCGACAAAGGGTACTCCTGCATTCATCTAAATGCCTTGTCGCAAGAAATTTTCGACGACCAAAGGTTTTTCTCCTCCACTCATTTAGTAGCACTCACCGACAACATGGAACTCAACGCCCTAATTTGCCAGCATTGGAAAGTGCTAATCGCTAAGGAAAATTTGTTTCGTTGGGGGAAAATAGAAAAAAAGAAGGAAAAAACCCTCATAGGCCACATCATCTGGGAAGACTTGGAAAAGCCCTCTCAAATTAGCAATAGAATCATGGAACAAGACCAAGAAATGATTTCCTTTAAAAAAATAAGAAAAACAGAAAATAAAATACTAGCCTACCAACAAGACGAGCAAATATTTTTATGCGAAAACACTTCCACTCAGGAAAAAAATATTTATCAAAACGGCATCGTTCTAAAAAAGAAAAAGCACGTAACCACTGAATTAGCCCCGCAAGATTTCGTGTTTTACTCAGGAAAAACCAGCATTGATGAAGCCATAGAAAACATCGTCAACAAAGCCGCTAAGAAACTCCCCAAGATCCCCAAACAAGAAATCAGCCAACGCATTTGGAGCAAAATAAAGGAAGAAGCCATTTATTTAGGCAACCAATTCGCCCTAATCACGCTAAAAGATCACCGGATAAAGAAAAATTACAGCTCCATTTGTTTGTTTAAAAAGGGAATTGATCTAAGGACTTACGACGGACTGAAATTAAAAGTCATCATTTTTCATTTTAATGCGCTAAATAATTCCCTAAAACACATAAAAATATTAATGGAATTATCGAAAATCATCAACAGCGATGAAAAAAAGCAAAAGATTTTTCAAGCTAAAAATAAGCAAGATCTTTTAAAGGTATTTAAATGATTCACTTGAAAAAAGCCCCCGAAATCAAGAAAATGAGAAAAGTCGGCAAATTGGCAGCGAAACTCTTGGAGTACATTGCTCCCTTCGTTGAGGAAGGAATATCCACCCAAGCAATCAACGACATCTGCTCAAAATGGATCAAAGAACATGGGGCGATCGCTGGACCACTTAACTACAAGGGATTTCCCAAGAGCATCTGCACTTCCATCAATGACGTCGTCTGTCATGGCATTCCCAAAAAAGAAGACTTGCTTAAAAAAGGCGATATCGTCAACATTGACATCACTTTAATCTTAGACGGCTACTATGGGGACACTTCTAAAACTTTTTTAATTGGGGAAGTGAGCGATGAGGCAAAAAAACTGGTGGAAGTCACCAAAAAAGCCTTAACTAGAGCCATCATGAACGTCAAACCGGGCGAGAGAATCAACATCATCGGCAACACCATACAAGACTACGTGACAAAGTATCGCTACAGCGTAGTAACGGAGCTAGGGGGGCATGGCATCGGGAGGCATTTTCACGAAGAGCCCTGCGTTTTCCATCATCGCCAAAAACAAAAAGGCGTTGTTCTTAAAGAAGGAATGACTTTCACCATTGAGCCCATGATAAATCAAGGCAAAAAAGACGTTTTCACAGATCCCTACGACAAATGGACCGTTTATACTTTGGACGGGCTGTTGTCAGCCCAGTTTGAACACACCGTGCTAGTCACTAGCAAGGGAGCAGAGGTCCTCACCATAAGAGACTGATGATGAGGGACTGATGAGCTAATCCATTAAATCGCGTAGGTAGATCCCTTTCAAATTATCCGTACTTTCTAACCCCAAGGCCCTAGAATCGTTAAAAATTTCCCAGTTGTCATTGATCAAAAAAACCTTGTCCGAAGGAATAAAGATTTGAGAAAGGTTATCTCTTTGAAGAACGTTTTCATCAAGGATACGGAAATCTTCGTATTGAATGAGCCAGTTAGGAATGAACACCTCTTCGTTAATGTAAATGGTTTTGTCTCTTATAGCAATCCTCTCGTTGGGCAAAGCCAATATTCTTCCAAAAACAATCCTGTCTTTGTTCAATTTAAAAAAACCCAAACTAGCCAAGTAAACCGGCAAGTCCAAAACGCTAATCAACCAACTTCCCTCTTCCGCTTTGTTGACGGTAACGATATCGCCTCTTTTGAATTCACGGGTAAACTCTTCAATGCTCGCCAAATCCTCTCCATCTATTTTCTCAACTAAAACCCACGTGTCTTTTTTTAAGCTAGGTTCCATGTTGGAATTTCTAATTTTATAAACAGCGTAAAAGTTGCTCTCCAACACATAAGCAATGAAAATAAAAAGAAAATAAAGTTTGATGTAAAGTTTTAAAAAATTGACGATTCGCCTTCTTCGGTAATACAAATAAATCCTATCTTGTTTTTTATTAAAAAAATAAGGCATGAAAAACCCCTTTAGTTAAAAGGCAAAATGAAGTTCATCCCCACGTTAAAACGCAGCATAGGAGATTCAAACTCTGAATATAAGAGTTGCCCCATGCCTAGCTTCAAGGCTAAAAAATCAGTGATCTGCAAAACTAAGATAAAATCAAGGTAATAACGATTGGTTTGAGGTAAAAAAAAATCTTCATTAGAAAAATCATTTATGACCCTAGTGATCGTCTGATCTTTTTTAGAATTAACCACCGTGTATAAAACTTGGAACTGCGAATAATAACTAAAATTAATGTAAAAACCAAAACTACCCCTTTGATATAAATCGTCCGCTGCATCAAGGGCCAACCTAAACGCTATTTCATAGCTCAAACTAACCCCCAAAGGCACACTCCAAAACTGCGGCCAGTAAAATTTAAACAAAAAGGCAAGCGAATCATTGGGGCGTAAACTCCAGACTTGCCCAATCGGCTCTTCGCGGTTAATCCTCGTTAAATAATTAATCCCTAATTCCAAGCCGAAGGGATCGTAATGAAAATAAACTTGCGGAGTGATTTCATGAACGTTCACCGAGGTGCTATCATCGTCAATCTTGGCATCGAAATTGTTATACTGATTGTTTTGATTAATGCTAAAAAGGTACTCTAAATAAGTGGTGAAAAACCAATAGCTATATCCCGTGCGGGAACGAATCAAATAATTTAAATTGAGGCTATTCGAGTCTCGATCCATTGTCAAATTTTCATTCATGTTGTTAATTTCCCCATTCTTGTAATAAAAATTATTTTCTATGTATTGGTATTCAAATTCTAAAGACTGGAAAAGGTAATTCCTTTTTTCAACGCCATAAATGAATTGACAAAAAATGACAACGATAAAAATGTGTTTCAAGGGCTCACCGTCGTGTTGATGTAATCAATGCCTATTCCTTTGCCAAATAGTTGGTCTCCCTTTATTTCGCTAAACTGGAAAAAAACTTGGTAAGTGTTCCTTTTATCCAAAAAGCCAACGTTTTCGGGCAAGGATATGGTGAACTCATAGGCGGGGTATTTGAGGCTCTTGAAATGGTAATTTTTTTTTTTATATTGAAATTTGCCAACTATCTTAAAAAAAGTGTTTTCATAAAAACTAGGATTTTTCTTGATCTTTTCCCAAGGAATTTGATCGGAGATGAATTTCAGTTCTGGCTTAACCACAAACTCCCTTAGGATTTCAAACTTTTCCCTCACCACTAAATCAGGAGAGAAAAACAGAGCTTGGTTAAACAAAACGATTGCTTCGTTTATTTTATTCTCTGCGATGGCCCTCTTCATTTCATTGAAATAATGATTAAAGGGTTCGGGCAGGGGAGTTTCTTCCAACTCAGGAGAAAATTTCGCTTTTAAATCCAAGGTTACTTCTTTAATGTTGTCGAAATTATAGAAAATCGCTAAAGACAAAAATAAAAAAAAAGTCCCTAACCCTATTTTAGTAAAATTGTTGCGTTTGCCCAAAAAAAATTGATGCTTATAAAAAAAAGCGGGATTTTCCAGCACGAAATTTTTTTCGGAATCTTTTAATTTATTGAGAATTTCTTGGCTTTTTTTAAAGCAAGCAGGATTTTTAAGCAATTTAGTGTAAAGCGTAATGGCTTGGGGCTTATCGTTTTCCAAAAGATGGTAAAAAGCCAAGAAAAACAATCCCTGTCCGTTCTCGGGAAACTCTTTTAATAAGTTAAAAGTTAAGTAACGTTTGCTTTTTTCAAAATCCTCTTTTAAATAAAAACCATAGGCTAGCGTCAAATACAAGTAAATGATGCTGCTGTCATCCCAGTCCCCCTCTTCAAGCAACAGTTTCTGCTTTAATAGTTCAATCGCTTTGTCGATTTCGCCTTTTTTAAAAAACTTATGAATTAACTTTAGAAATTTGAATTCAAGAAATTTTTTTTGAAAGTTCAAAAATTATGGTTTAAATTTAAAACTATCTAAAAAATGCGTTGAAAAATCACCTTTCTTAAAATCTTTAGAAGCAATAACTTGCGAATGAAAAGGAATGGTCGTGTCCACCCCGTCAATGATGAACTCATCCAGAGACCGCTTCATCCGTTTGATCGCTTCTTCTCGGTTGAGCCCCCAAACGATTAGCTTGGCGATCATAGAATCGTAATTAGGCGGTATTTCATAACCATTAAAAATATGCGAGTCAATCCTCACCCCGATGCCTTGGGGGATATGGTAGCGAGAGATTTTCCCCACGCTAGGCATGAAGTTTCTGAAGGGATTTTCAGCATTTATCCGACATTCTATGACATGCCCACGAAAAATGATTTCATCTTGGTCGTAAGAAAGTTTTTCGCCGTTAGCTATTTCTATTTGCTCTTTTACGATGTCAATCCCCGTGTAAAGTTCGCTAATGGTGTGCTCTACTTGAATCCTAGTATTCATTTCCATAAAATAATAATCACCATTCTTGTCCACTAAGTATTCCACCGTTCCCGCCCCCTCATAGCCTATTTTCTTGATTCCCTCTATTGTGGCGTTGAAAATTTTTTCTCTAGTGGCAGCATTCAAAAATGGAGAAGGCGTCTCTTCGATCATCTTTTGATGTCTTCTTTGAATGGAACAATCCCGCTCTCCCAAATGAACGTAGTTGCCATACTTGTCCCCTAATAACTGCACCTCTATGTGATGAGGCTGGGAAATGTATTTTTCTAAATAAATGTCTCCGCTGTTGAAATTGATACCCGCTTCGCTCTTCACCAAATCAAAGTTATTTTCTAGCTCTTTTGCATTGCGACAAATCCTCATCCCCTTGCCCCCGCCGCCCAGAGATGCTTTTAAAATCACCGGGTATTTGATTTTCTTAGCCTCTTCTAGGGCTTCTTTTTTGCTCGCCAAAACTCCCGTTCCCGGAATGGTGGGAATCCCCACTTCCTGCATTTTTTTTATGGCATTAGCCTTATTGCCCATTAGCCTAATGATTTCATGATCTGGACCAATGAAAACAATGTTATTCTCTCCGCAAATCCTAGCAAAGTTATCGTTCTCCGACAAAAAACCATAGCCCGGATGAATGGCGTCGGCGTTGGTAATTTCTGCCGCTGCGATGATGTTGGGAATGTTTAAATAAGATGAACTAGCCGGGGCCTCCCCGATGCATACTTTTTCATCAGCGAAATTTTTATGCAGGGAATTTTCATCCGCTTTAGAATATATGGAAACCGTTTTTATGTCCAACTCCTTACAGGCACGCATAACCCGAAGGGCTATTTCCCCCCTATTAGCAACTAACACTTTTTTGATTTTCTTCACAAATCTACCCCTCTAATTAAAAATTATCCATTGCTCAAACGAATGAGTGGCTGGTCATACTCCACTGGTTGATCTTGCTCCACTAGAAATTCCGTTATCTTCCCATCAAATTCGCTGATGACGTTATGGTGAATGTGCATAGACACGATGGTTGCTAGGATATCGCCTTTTTTAACCACGTCCCTTAATTTAAAATATTGTTTCTTCGTTTTAGGATCGTAGCGATTGAAAAAGCCAATTTGCGGCGAACGAATATCGTTAAAAGAGCTCTTCTCCTCTTTAGCGACCACCTCCGTAGATGGAGTTTTCTTGTTCAAGAGACCGCTTTCGCTTTTCCTTATCTCTTCATCTTTTCTAACGATTTTTATCTTCGTCAATTTACTTTTTATTTCAATTTCCTTAATGTTAGTTTTTCTAACCGATTTCAATATCGCTTCAAATCCCTTTATGTTCATGCAAACTCCTTTCCCTTGAAAACTACTGGAATATTATTATATTATGCGTTGTAATCATTTCAGTTTTTTTAAATTGCCTTAAGTCGCTAATCCCAATAAGACCACCAATAAGACCAAAAACCTTACCTTTGAATTTAAGGAGCGATTTATGTTACACTATAGGCAATTCAAGTTATAAGCAATTCAAGCGGGAGTGATTTTAGCTGCAGCACAAATGAGTAGGGTATACGTTTTATTTGAAAGGCAAAGCCCTCTCCTGAGAAACCATAAAACTCATTACCCTAGTTTGATAAATTTTTTCAAAAAAATGACTGGGAGGGAAAATTTAACTATTTTTTCCAATGCGAGGGGCAAGCCCCAAATGGTCGATCGCCAATTGGTCGATCGCCAATCTCAAAGGGTTTTCCACCTCAGCATCTCGCACAAGGAAAACAACTTGCTTCTAGCCTTTAGCCCCGACCTTGAAGTGGGAGTGGATTTAGAGATTAAGCAACCGCGTAAGAACCTCCTAAGTTTAGCCAAGCGATTTTTTAGCGAAGAAGAACTCTTGCTTCTTCAAAAAACCAAATCAGCAAACCAAGTTTTTTATCACCTGTGGACTAAAAAAGAAGCCATTTACAAAATTGACAACGGAAAATTCTTAGCAACTCTAAAAGGCAAAGCCCATAACCAAGCCAAAATGATGATTAGGGAATTAAACCTTGGCGAGCCTTTTTGTGCTCATCTAGCTGGGCTCACTGCCTCACCTAAACCTAAAAAATTACTCATCCAATACATTTAACAAAATAAGGAAATTAGCAAAATGGAAGCAATAAAAATATTCGTTATAAATCTTAAACAAAGCAAAGATCGCAGAACTCATGTGAAAAATACATTAGATCCCATAGGTTTGAAATATGAATTCATCGACGCAATAGACGGGAATAACATCAGCGACCTAGAATATCAGGGAGCACAACAAAGGAGTAAGAAGTTCATAGAAAAATTTTCTTACCGAAAAGTCTTCTCGAGAAATGAAGTTGGTTGTGCCCTCAGCCATTTAAAAGCATATGAAAAAGTTGTTGAGGGAAATTTTGACTATGCCTGCATACTGGAAGATGATTTTAAAATCACCAACATCCAAAATTTTAAATACATTTTAGAAAAAAAAAACTTAGTAACATTGAATAGAAAAGCTCCCTTTGATTTCATTTTCTTATATTTGAATTTTTCGCGCAGCATACCCCCATTTTATCCATTTTTTAAACTTGATAAATATGATTTTTTTTCAAGGTGGGGAAAAGTTAAACTAAAACCGGGTCTTTTTTTAAGCAAACCCTGCGATCCTTCCATGGGGGGAGCGGTCGGTTACATCGTCAATCGAAAAGCCTGCCTAGCTTTTTTAAAAGAGGGACTACCAGTCAGCAAGCCATCTGACATTCTAATTCCTTGCGCTGAATTATTAGGATTAAAGCAATATTTTTTGAAGCCTCTTCCCATTACTTTTTTAGCTGGAATGAAAACCACTATTCCAGATAGGGATTTTGAAGACAAAGAACCAATAAGGCCTTTCAGGATTCTACTGGCATTAGCTAAATTTATGTTAGCAAAAATAGGGCTTGTCAGCCTCAAAAACTTAGTGAAAATGTACAAAGATTACGAATAATTCACTCAAGCCTTCAAGGCAGAAATAATGGAAAGAGTTTTTACCCTTATAAGAACTAAAGCCGCCGCTTATTTGCCGGGCGAATTAGCAGACTTATTCACGCTGTTTTTGATCCTCTTGTTTTTTTCCCTAAGTGGATTAATCGCATTTTACTTAATCAAAAATTACCTTTTAAGGATCATTGGCTTCTTCATTGAAAAATCCAAGAACTCTTTGGACGACGTGCTATGGCAAGAAAAATTCTATCACTATATACCGCATTTAAGCCTTGCCCTAGCTTTGACGCTATTCGTTAAAAACCCTTTTCTAAACGAGAAGTTTCCCGCCATTTTCCTTTGGCTGGATAAACTCACCGTGATTTATTTGAGCTTAACGGCTTTGTTCATGGCGAGGGGGTTTTTGAAAATCCTCATTATTTTTTATGAAACTTTGAAACTACCCGATAACTTCAACTTAAAGGGAATCTACCAAGCTGTCATCATATTCCTATACGTTTTAACCGCCATCATCATTGTCTCTACGATCATAGAAGAGAGTCCTTGGAAAATGCTGAGCGGTCTAGGGGCACTCACAGCAGTGCTGCTCCTTATTTTCCGAGAACCAATATTAGGCTTCGTCTCTGGAGTGCAGATTTTCGCTAACAAAATGGCTAAAGTTGGCGACTGGATAGAGATGCCCCAGCATAACGTGGACGGGAGCATCATCGACATCACCTTAACCACGATAAAAATTAAAAACTGGGACAACACCATCGTCCAACTCCCCTCCCATGCCCTGACTAGCGATTCTTTTAAAAACTGGGAAGGAATGACGAAATCAGGGGGGCGGAGAATCAAAAGATCGCTGGTCATCGACATGAAAACCGTTCGCTTCATCACGGAAAAGGAAATGAAAGACTTAAAAAAGAAACCTATTTTTAAAAACTATTTCGCTAAAAAAGAAAGCGAAGTCAATCATTTCGAAATGCTCATCGATGCTAGGGGGCTCAAGAGAAAAAATAAAAAAGAAATTTTTCCCACTACTTTGGGCGTCTTTCGAGAATACACCCTGCATTACTTAAGAAACCATTCCCAGATTCATCAAAAATTCACTTTGATGGTCAGAGGACTAGCCCCCATTGCCAAGGGAGTGCCCATAGAGGTTTATTGCTTCACCAAGACCACTGATTGGATACCCCACGAAAGGATTCAATCGGAAATATTTGAGCACCTCATGGCAGTTGCCAAAGGATTTCATTTAAAAATCTTCCAAGACCCCACTGGAGATGATTTCAAGTCATTCAAATCACTTAAAAATTGAAAAAAAAAATATTTTCAAAAAACTTCTAGGGTAAACTAGTTTTAAGCATAATTATAAAATGATGAAGAAAATAACCGCCTGCCTAATTTTCCTCGCCCCTATTTTCCTTGCTCCTATGGTGCTCTTCTCCAATTCAATCGCCCCCATTGAAAACAAAACTGCCCTAGCAGGCTACAAGAACACTTATTTATTGCTAAGCGACGATGAATTCCACGAGGGAGTGAACAAAATATTTGCTAATGAACCTTTTTTTACTAACTTTACTTTTTCTATTCCTCGTGCTCCCAAGTCCATCGTTACCAAAATGTTCAACGATTTGGAATACACGGCGGAAAATGGTAAACTATATGCCAAAAGCCCCTATCTGATCAACAAAAAAGGAGATTTTTACGACGTTTCAGTTAGAAATTACGCAGATGGGGAAATTTACTTGGTCTATATTAACAATCAAATCAATCGCTACATTTACTACGTTCAAGGCACTTTTGACGCCTTTGTTACTTTGAAAGGGAAAATGATAATCGATATTCAGTATAGGCAAGTGAATAGGAACATCCAGTTCAACGTGAAATCGTTTTTAATTTTAGATAATCCCATTTACTGGAACTTATTTAAGAAACTGCAGGATTCGAAGGAATTTAGCCAAAGGTTAAACCGCCTCATTGATGCCAACATAGCCTACATCGTTAGGGTAGGACAGATAACCGTGGCGGGGATTTACCGCGATTCAAGGGGTAAATTTAAATTTTAAATAGTTTAAAATTAAACTTTAATCTTTAATTAATCTTTAATTAAAGTTTAATTAAAGATTATTAAAGATTAATTAAAGATCGTTAAAGATTAAATTATTCATTTTCTCTACCCAGATCCGAGCGCGTTAATCCCAATTTTATTTGGAAAAATTGCTAATTTTTTCCTTATCTATGTTAAAATTTTTGCTAAATCAATTAAAGGTAGGATTTTTTAAAACATGAGTAAAAAAATTAGAAATTTGGCTTTAGTGCTTCTGTCTCTTTTCGTGATCACTAGTTGTGGTGCTCGAGAAGGTGGTGAGGAAGTTGAACTGGTGGAAGTTGAAGAGTTGAATTTGAAGATGGTCACCTCTTGGCCCAAGGACTTTCCCGGTCTAGGCATCGGAGCAAACTACTTTGCTGAACTAGTGGAGGAAATGACTGGAGGCAATATCAAAATAAAAGTTTTCGGTGCTGGCGAGTTGGTCGGCGGGTTGGAAGTCTTTGACGCAGTTTCTAGTGGGACTGCTGACTTGGGGCACTCAGCTTCTTACTATTGGCGAGGAAAAGTTCCCGAAGCCGTTTTTTTCACTTCAGTTCCCTTTGGCTTAACCGCCCAAGAGATTAGCGGGTGGATTTATCATGGAGGAGGACTAGAGCTATGGGAAGAACTATACCAAGAGCATAACGTGATACCCCTCTCAGTGGGCAGCACCGGCGTTCAAATGGGTGGCTGGTTCAACAAGGAAATCAATTCCATTAACGACTTGAAGGGACTGAAAATGCGTATTCCCGCTTTAGCGGCTGACACATTGCGTTCTTTGGGCGGTATTCCGGTCATACTACCCGGTGGAGAAATATTTGCTGCTTTGGAATCGGGAGCGGTTGACGCGGTTGAATGGGTTGGTCCTTACAACGATTTGGCGTTTGGTTTTTATAAATTTGCTAAATTTTATTATTATCCCGGATGGCATGAGCCGGGGAGCAGTTTCGAAGTTACGGTTAATTTAGACGTTTTCAACAATTTAACCGATGCCCAGAGAGCGATTTTGCGAGCCGCCGCTCAAGCCGCTGCGAACAACATGACTTCGGATTTCGAGGCTAGGAATCAAGAGGCACTGGAAATTTTAGTGAAAGAGCATGGGGTAGTGGTTAAAAAATTCCCCGACCAAGTTCTAAAGGGACTACATGAAGCGAGCCTTAAAATTTTGGAAGAGCGGGCTGCGGAAAATCCCAAGTTCGCTAAAATATATGATTCTTATAAAGCATATCGCGAGAAAGTCATTGATTGGACCAATTTATCGGAGAAGGCTTTCATTGACGCAAGGAATTTAGTTCAATAGCTAAAAGATATTTGAACTTTATAGTTTTCGTAACCAAGCTCACTTTAACTTTTTAGTTAGGGTGGGCTTGGTTTTTTTTCTATGAAATTAATCAAACTTAGCCAGAAAATCGATCGCTTCAACGAAGTCATTGGAAAGTCCGTTGCTCTGCTGACGATTTTAATGGTTTTGATTACTTTTGCCATCGCTGGCATGCGGTATGTCTTCAATGTTGGCTACATTTACATTCAAGAGAGCGTCATTTACCTCCATGCCATGGCTTTCTTACTTAGCTCTGCCTATGCTTTGAACAAGGGCTACCACGTTAAAATAGACATTTTATACAACCGATTTTCGCCTAGGAGAAAGTTAATATTTAACCTAATCGGCACCGTTTGCTTGCTTTTCCCATCGCTCATAATCGTTTTTATTTTATCCCTTCCCTATGTTTTGAATTCTTGGAAATACCTAGAGGCTTCCAAAGAAGCTGGGGGGTTGGATTTGGTTTATATTTTAAAAACGAATTTAATTCTCATGCCCATATTGCTACTCCTGCAAGGAATCTCAGAGGTAATTAAAAACTATTTAGAATTAAAAAAACTGAAGTAGAAAACTGAAGTAGGTAAGCAGCAGTGGAATATTTATCGTTAGTCATTTTCTTAGTCGTCATTATCGTTCTTTTGATGGGCTATCCCGTTGCCTTCTCTCTAGCTGGAACTGGGATTGTTTTTGCTTTCATCGGGGTGTTTTTAGGCATATTTGACTTTAGTTTTTTAGAAGCCATTCCAAATCGCTTTTATGGCATCATGACGAACGAGATTTTGCTTGCCATTCCCTTGTTCATTTTCATGGGGACAGTTCTCGAAAAATCGAAAATGGCGGACGAACTACTAGAGACCATGGGAATCATTTTTGGTCCCCTAAAGGGCGGCTTAGCGATATCAGTGGCTCTAGTGGGGATGTTGATGGCGGCTAGCACTGGCATTGTCGGGGCTACCGTGGTTACCATGGGTTTGTTATCCCTACCGACGATGATTAAGAGGAACTACGACCACCACATAGCCACTGGAGTTATTTGTGCTTCTGGGACGCTGGGGCAAATTATTCCGCCATCCATTGTTTTGATTCTCTTGGGCGATGTTATTTCAGCAGCTTATCAAAAAACTCAGTTAGAACAGGGGATTTTCTCTTCTAGCACCGTCTCAGTGGGCGATCTTTTCTTAGGGGCTTTGTTCCCGGGGCTGATTTTAGTGGGGCTTTACATCATCTACATTGTCATTGCTTCTTTTTTCAAAGTCAAAATGCCACCCATCCCCAAAAAAGAAAGGAAACTACTCACTGGTAGAAAATTTTGGCTGAAGATATTCAACGTTTTGCTGCCTCCCATATTGCTCATATTCATTGTTTTGGGCTCTATATTGCTAGGCGTAGCAACTCCCACCGAGGCTGCTGGGGTCGGTAGCGTTGGAGCGCTCGTCATCGCGGGGCTCAAGGGGAGACTAAGTTTTAAAATGCTCAAGGAAACGGCTTATAACACTTCTTTTCAAACGACCATGGTGTTTTTTATTCTGCTGGGGGCTTCTATTTTTTCTTTGGTTTTTCGTGGGTTTGGGGGGGATGATTTGGTCCGCGATCTGTTGTTAGATTTAGGCGGGAGTAGAGTCGTCACTTTTCTCGTGGTCATGTTTTTAATGTTTATTTTAGGCTTCTTTTTGGATTTCATTGAAATCACTTTCGTGGTAGTTCCCATCGTTGCTCCTGTTTTAATTCTGCAGGGTTTTGACCCCGTGTGGCTAGGGGTTATCATCGCTCTTAACCTGCAGACTTCTTTTTTGACGCCTCCTTTTGGGTTCTCGCTCTTTTACCTTAGGGGAGTGGCTGATAAGAAAATTAAAACCTCCTCCATGTATTACGGAGTCATTCCCTTCATCGTTATTCAGTTAATAATGATCATCATTGTTTATTACAACCAAGAGCTAGCGACTTGGCTGCCGGAAAAAGTATACGGCAAATAGGAAAAATAGGGCTAAACTAAGGCTAAACTAAGGCTAAACTAAGGCTAAATTAGGATTGCTTCACATTCCTAATTTTTCGTTGACCTCTTCCCAGTCTAGCGAAAACTGATTTCTTAGTTTTTCGTTTGAGAAATTAGTTACCTTAAAATCATTTACGCTTCCAACTGGTACTGTTTTGGCTTTTTTGTAGTAGGGGGTGAAGACGGTGTAGGGAGTTTCGTCTGGCTTGAGCACTTTACCCGGCTCGTGCAGGGTTCTGTCGTGAAAAGAGTTGAACTGAACGCCATTTTTATCGCATAACTCTTTTATAGCCCAATCGCGCTTAATGGAAAAAGTAGTGTAATCGCAATTCAAATGCAGGGTGGCTATATTCTTACTTTGCTTTAAAATGGTTTCAATAACGTTCAAATTTTTTCCATAAAAAAAATTCAAACATCCGCCTCTTTCCTCAATTTCAGTTTTTAACTCCTTTAAAGAGTCCACCATGAAGGCGATGATTTTAGAATTGTGAAATTCGTTTTTGCTGCTGTCGACTTGTTCTTCATTGAAAATAAAAATGGGAATGACTTGGTGAGAATTTTTGCTTGCTTCGATGAGAGCCGTATTATCTGCGAGTCTCAAATCATTTCTAAAGATAAAAAGGGAGCTCATTTTGAAAATCGTTGTTGCTTCAAAAATCGTTGCTTTCTATAGTTTCACGACTTTAAACCTTTTAAGGGTCTTCTCTTTTTCCTCAAAATGGTTTATCATTGGGGCGGGGTAAGGCGACAAGTCGTTATCTTCAAAGTTATGAATTTCAACGCTTGATTTTTTGTTCAATTCTGGTATCCATTTTTTAATGTAAGAGCAATCTTGATCAAATTTCTCTTGCTGGAGCTTGGGGTTGAAAATTCTAAAATAGGGCTGAGCGTCACAGCCTGTCGAAGAAGCCCATTGCCAGCTAGAGTTATTGACTAGGGGGTCGTAGTCCACTAAATGCTTAGCGAAAAACTTCTCGCCCAAAGTCCAATGGAAATGCAGGTCCTTGGTTAGAAAAGAAGCCGTGATCATCCTAACGCGGTTATGCATGTAGCCCGTCTCTAAGAGTTCTCTTATCCCGGCGTCAACGATGGGGAAGCCCGTTCTCGCTGAACAAAATTGCTTATAATGAGGGTGGTCTTCATCGTAATTCCACTCCACTTTATCGTAACTAGAGTTAAAATTTTTGCCTTCCATGACTTTGGGGAAATGAAATCCTATTTGAATGAAAAAATCTCGCCAAAAAAGTTGTCTGACGAGAGCCTCGCCTTCATGATGGGGGATGTTTTCCTTTATCTTGTAATAAACTTCTCTAGGGGAAACGATGCCGAACTTCAAATATTTCGATAACTTAGTGGTTTGGTTCAAACTAGGGAAGTCCCGGTTGCTTCGGTAATCGGAAAAACGACTTAAGTCCTCTAAAATGGCTAAAGCCTCTCTCCTAGACATCTTTTTTTAAAGGGTGAGGCATTATGAATTGGTTTCTTGGAGACATTTTTATAAGTTTAATCTAAATTAGTTTTCTGGGTTTAATTTTCTTAGCAAAGTCAAAAAAAGCCATAAAGATGATTTTATATTTTAAACTTCTCAAGGGATAGGACAACTATGAAAGAAAGCGTTATTATCATACCGAGTAGGATTGGCTCAACTAGGCTTGCTAGGAAACCGCTCATAAATCTAGGGGGGAAAACTCTCATTAGGCGAGTGCATGAGGGAGCGGCAGAGGCTAAATTAGCGGACAAGGTCATTGTTGCTACGGACGACGAGGAAATAGAAAAAGAAGTCTTGAGTTTTGGCGGGGAGGTCGTTTTAAGCCCTAAAAGCCTCAAGACTGGGACTGATCGAGTTGCTTGGGTGGTGAAACACAAGCTGGGGGAAAACTACCGCTTCATCGTCAACGTGCAGGGAGATGAGCCTATGGTTAAGGGCGAAATGATTGACTTGCTGGTGGAAGGACTCGCTAAAGAAAAAGACGAAGACGTGGTTATGACGACTTTAAAAACTAAATTTGAGCAACTCCCTGATTTAAAAAACCCCAGCATGGTGAAAGTGATTTGCGATAAGTTTGACCACGCCATTTATTTCAGCAGGAACGTCATTCCTTACGCTCAGGACATGAAAAACTTCAGCGTAGCTAAGTATTTTAAACATTTGGGATATTATTGTTATCGCAGAGAATTTTTACTGCAGATGTCTAGGTGGGAGCAAACTTTTTTAGAAAAAAGCGAAATGCTAGAACAGCTTAGGATTTTAGAAAACGGCTATAAAATAAAAGTGCTTGAAACCAATTTTCCCACCATGGAAATAAACGACGAAAAGGACTTGCTAGAGTTCAGCAAAAAATTCCAAGGCCTCAACTAGGAGTGAAAGCAAGGTTTAGAGTTGCTTTTCAACGGATAGCATTCAAATGACTTCGATAGCATAGCCTTTTTTGAGCCTTACAACTTGAACTAGGGGAGAGGGTAAAGGAACTTCCTTCCTCGGCAAATTCAAGGAAGCAGCAACTGTTAACGATGTTTTTTTTAATTTTTTTTCTGGCTCTTTGTATTTTTGATTTAATGGTGGCTAAATTTAAATTTTTTTCTTTAGAGATATCGCTTAATTTCTCTCGGTGAAACTCAAAGCGATTGATCAAGCTCACCTCTTCAGTGGATAAGTTTTTTTCAAAAACGTTCCCGCAAGCAACTTCGCCACAAGAGGGATCGTCTTTCAAATCAGCTGCTTCGCTGTCATGAGGAGCGGGGGACGGGGGGTGAGTGCTATTTTTTAAGGAATTATCCATTAGCTCATTGGAGATTGAAATCTCGCTTCCTCGTTTAGTTCTCTTCTGTCTAAAATGATCGTTTAAAACGTTAATGGCTACTCGGAAAACCCAAGCTTTGGCGTCGCTGACTTTTGTTAAGCTAGCCTCGCTCCTGCATAATTTCAAAAAAACGGTCTGTCTCAAATCCTCTACCATTTCCAAATCATTCACCCGTTTGATGAAAAATCCCTTCACCGCAAGGGAATGTTGCTCCCATAAATCTTTAATTGCCCTCATGGTAAAAAACTAAGTAAAAACTAAGAAAAGCTACGATGAGAACTAGTCTTAAATGACATTATTTCGTTCATTTTCATAACTTTCCTTAGCTGAAAAATTTAACAACAACCGCACTCACCACATTCACTGCAGTTAGTGCACTCGCACTTAGTACAAGTGCATGACGCTTCTTCATTTTTGGGATGATTTTTTTTCATTTTCTAGCCTCCTCGTAAATTGTAATATTTAAAATGCATTAATAAAGACGAATTACTCTTCAAATGGATGCTGCTTTTTTTAAGTTTTTTTCATGGCTAAAAGCTGATGAGCGTTATTCCAAAGTTTTTCGTCAAGTACCTCTGCTTTTAACCCCCTTAAATCGGCTAAAAACCGATTGATGAAAGCAACATAGTGAGAAAAATTTTTCTTGCCCCTATGGGGAACTGGCGACAAGTAAGGGGAATCCGTCTCGGTCAATAATCTGTCTTCGGGAATATTTTTACTAATTTCTTGTAACTTTTTGCTTTTGTTAAAAGTCACTATTCCCGAAAAGGAAATGTAAAACCCCCAATCAAGGAAATTTTTAGCATCTTCAACGTCGCCGGTGAAGCAATGAAGCGCTCCTCTTCGATGTCCGCTTGATTTTACGACTTCGTAAGCGTCCTTGAAAGCCTCTCGTATGTGGAGGAAGACGGGCAAATCATATTTTTTTGCTAAGATTAGTTGATTGTAAAAAAGTTCCTTTTGCTTCGCTTTAACGTTTTCGTTTTTAGCATGAAAATAATCCAGTCCTATCTCTCCTACGGCAACGATTTCCTTGTTCGTTTGAAGGTATTGGTCTAACTTTTTTAAACTTGCTTGATAATCTTTGGCTTCCTCTATAAAATGCGGAGCAATGGCTACGCTGAGCAAAACCTCGGGGTATTTTTTTAACTTCTCATGCCTAAGGGCAAAATCTTCTAAAAAAATGCCGGGGTCAATGACCTTTTTTACGTTATGTTCTCTTAATAAACTTATGTGTTCTTCTAAAGAAACGTGGTCACATAGGGTGAGATGACAATGCGTGTCGAAATACAATAAAAAATTACGAAAACGAAGCCAAATTCATTGTTCCTGAGGTGCGGAATTTTCTTCTTTAATTTCGGATTCAACGAATTTAACTGGGGTTTCAATGTCCACTAATTCCTTCTCTGCTTCAACGATGGAACTCCTAGTCGCCACGTCTAAAAAAGTGAAAGAGAGGAACAAGAAGAAAAAAAGTATTCCAAAGGAAAGAAAAGCGACGTTAATCCCGCTGTCCCAACGAAGTCCCATAAAAAAAAGCAACACTAAAATCGCCTTAACGAGGGCAATGAACATTGCTAATACAATGTTAAAAGCACCTAGGTCAATGTACTCGGCGGTGTAGACCGTTACCACCGTTAAAACTAGGAGAGAGACGAAAGTGAAAACGTAATATTTTATTGGAATGATGAAGTGTTTTTCGCCAGACATTTTATTTTTTTCCTTTAAATCAAATAGAGTAGCGGGAATAAGAATATCCAAATGATATCCACCAAGTGCCAATAGAGACCGACCATTTCAACGGGAGTGTAATAACCATCGTAAAAGTGGTTTTTCCTTCCGCGAACGAATAGCCAAATCATCAGCCCCATTCCTACTAAAACGTGGATGCCATGAAGCCCAGTTAAGCAAAAGTAGAGCCCAAAAAATATGTTGAGCTTATCGATATCGGGGATTTGGCTGGCTGCCTGAGGTATCAAATAAGTAAAGAGGTTGGAAGGGAGAGTCCCCTCGTGAATTTTATGAGTGTATTCAAAATATTTGATCACCATGAAAATGAGGGCACAAGTAAAAGTGATCGTCAAGAAAGTCAACATTTCCTTTTTTCGGTTGGTTTGGGCACAATAGACCGCTAAAACCATGGTGAAACTACTGAGGATCAAAACTATGGTGTTGAGTGCTCCTAGCTTCCAGTCCAATAAGCCCGCCCCGTAAGCAAACATTTCTGGGTACTTGAACCTAAAAATCGCATAGGCAACGAACAAAGCGGAGAAAAATAAGATCTCCTGCACCAAAAACAGCCAAGTCCCAATGTGGGCTGATTCAAATTCAACCCTAGCGTTTTTGAAATGAGCAGCTACTACGTGTTTCGAGACCGTTTTTTCCATTGCCATTATTTCTTATCTTGCCTGCTGGGATAATCATACGGGCCCCCCGTAACAACGGGTGGCTCAGCGAAATTATGCTCTATCGGCGGTGATTCCGCCTTGCTCCATTCCAATGTACTGCCGCCCCAAGGGTTGGGAGGAGATTTTTTGCCAGTGAAAATGGAGTTGAGAAAGTAAGTGAACATGATGATTATTCCTAACGCTAATATCCAAGAGCCAAACGTGGATATTTGATGATAAATTTGAAATTCTTCAAGGTAGGTGTAATAACGCCTCGGCATGCCTTTGCTCCCTAAAAAAAACTGCGAGAAAAAGGTAACGTTAAACCCGATAAAAACTAGGAAGAAAGCAATCCTAGCCATGCCCTCGCTATACATTCTCCCCCAAATCTTGGGCCACCAATAATGCAGGCTGCCAAAAAAAGCCATGACCGTTCCCCCCATCATCGTGTAATGGAAATGGGCAACGATGAAATAAGTATCGTGGAGGTGAATGTCGATCGAAATAACTCCTAGCATCACTCCGGTAAATCCGCCCACGGAAAACATGAAAATGAAAGCAAACGCCCATAGGAAAGGGGCTCTAAATTCAATAGTTCCCTTGTAGAGGGTGGCTATCCAGTTGAATAACTTTATCGCTGAAGGGACTGCCACTAGGAAAGTTAAAAAAGAAAACAAAGCATTAGCGTATTGCGACTGGGAAGTAAACATGTGATGCCCCCAAACCAAAAAGGAGATGACCGCAATGGCGATACTGGAAAAAGCTACGAAATTGTAGCCAAATATCCTTTTCTTGGAAAAAGTAGTGACTAATTCGCTGATAATACCCATGGCGGGCAATATCATCACATAAACCACTGGATGAGAATAAAACCAAAAAAAGTGCTGAAAAAGGACCGGATCGCCTCCTAATTTAGGGCTAAATATCCCTATTCCTAGAGTTTTCTCAACGATGAGCAGCAAAAGAGTTATCGCAATGACCGGAGTCGCCATCACCTGAATGATAGAAGTAGCGTAAAGAGCCCAAATCATTAACGGCATTCTCCTCCACGTCATTCCCGGGGCTCTCAGCTTATGGACCGTAACGATGAAATTTAACCCCGTGAGGATTGAAGAAAAACCCATCACAAAAGCCCCAAAAACCATCATCACCACGGCAGTGTCGGTGGTGGAAGAGTAAGGGGTGTAAAAAGTCCACCCGGTATCCACCGCTCCTATGAAGATAGATAAGGCTGCGATGATAGCTCCGACGACGTAAATGTAAAGGCTGGCTAAATTTAGCTTGGGGAAGGCAACGTCCAAAGCCCCTATCTGGAGCGGGAGTACGAAATTGCCTATTGAAGCTGGGATAGAGGGAACAACGAATAAAAAAACCATGAAAATGCCATGAAGGGTGAAAATCTGATTATATTGCTTAGCGGTGAACAATATTTTCTCGGGGGATAAAAGTTCTATCCTTACCAAGAGAGCGAAGACGCCGCCTAAAAGAAAACTGGTCAAAATGAAAAAAAGGTACATGATACCGATTTTTTTATGATCAACCGTGAGAAGCCAAAACTTAAGTAAATTCTTGAATCCTTTTTCAGGACATTGTAAGTAACTAATATTTGCACTCATGTTTTTTTATAAACCATTTCCTTTAATTTTCCAACGTTTTAATATATTCGATGAGACCAATGATCTGAGTCTCTGTTAAATACGCAAAAGAAGGCATGACATTGTTATACCCGACAACGATTTCTTGTCCCGGTGCGATGATAGAGGTCCTAAGGTAATTTTCGTCCGCTATAGCCCTAGTCCCATCCGTGAACTCTCGTTCCTTGCCCCAAAGTCCCAACCAAGTAGGACCTATAAGATTGCTACCGTCAATGGAATGGCAAGCATTGCATCCATAGGACTTGTATAACTGAGCACCTAGCTCCGCTGGCGGAAGGTTGTTGGCTGCTTCTAAGGTTTTTAAATGCTCTTCGTATTCCTCTCTAGTCACTGCGCTTATGGAAGACAGCATGGTTGAATGTCCATCTCCGCAAAACTCCGTGCAGAAAACCCGGTACTTCCCGGGAGCATCAACGTTGAACCATAGCGTAGTGTAAGTGTTGGGCAAAACATCTCGTTTTATTCTAAAATTGGGGATGAAAAAACTATGCAGCACGTCTCTGGAAACGAAACTAAGCTTTACGTTTTCGCCAACTGGGACGACTAGTTCGCTACTCGTTGCTCCTATTTCCGGGTAAGTGTAAATCCAATTCCATTTCTGCCCGACGACTCTGTACTCAATAGCGTCGCTCGGGACCACGTAAGACTTTATGAAATCAATAAATCCCCAAGCGAATAGAATCATCACTAAAATAAGCGGAATAATCGTCCAAGTAACTTCCAACTTATAATTATGCTCAACTTGTTTTTCTGCTACTTGATTGTTTTTGTTTTTTCGGTAGCGGATGCAGAAATAAAAAAAAACTGCTAAAAGAACGACGAAAATAGCAATGGAACTATAATAGATCACATAGTAAACAAAGTCTACTTTTCCAGAGAAATCGGTAGCCGCTGCAGGGAACCATTCCGTGCCTTCTTTGACTAAACTTTCTACTTCCATTTAGCGTGCTTCTCCCTTTTTTTCATTGTAATATCCTCTTTTTTCTCTTTTAAACATCAAAACCAAAAAGCCTCCCATGATGATTATCGTTGCCACGCCGCCCAATTTCATGACGTTCTGAGCATGGACTACATAGCCCCTAGAATTATGATCGTAACGATAGCAATATAAGATTATTTTCTCTACGGCGGACCTAGTTTTTTCTTCTTTGGCTTCTAACAAAGCTAACTTTAGTTCAAAGGGATCGTAATTGAGCCCATAAAAATACCTTGATATTTTTCCCTTGGGCGTCACGACAAATATAGCAGCACTATGAGCAAACTCTTGATTTTCTGGTATCCATTTGAACTGGAAACCCATGGAGTCGGTTATTTCTTTTATATTTTCGCTATCTCCATAGAGAAAAGACCAGTGCTCTTTCGTGTGATTATTAACATATTTTTCTTTTATCTCGGAAGTAACTTTCTGTCCGTCCCGCTCATCAAAGCTGATGGTAATAGCATCGTAATCGCTCCCCATGGTTAAGGCTAGTTCGCTTAGAGCCTTCTCTTCTGCCTGAAGAACGTACTGGCAAAAAAGCGGGCAGGAATAGTAGGCAAAAGTGAGCACGACTGGTTTGTCTTGAATGAGGTCTTTTAAAAAAACTTTTTCCCCTAGGCTATTGTAAAAACTCAAATCGCCATTGATGAAGTCGCCAATCCTCTCTTCAATTCCCACCCTAGCTAACTCTTCAGCAACGATGGGGATCGAACTTTTAGGAGCATCCTTGTCATGAGAAGAATGATCAGCGCTGGAAGTTGTCTTTTCCTCCTGCCCCTCTTCATGGCTGCCTCCGTGGGACCAAAGATAAAGCACTGAAGAGACTAACCAAAAAACGATGAAAAATTTTTTCATAACCTCTCTCACAAGCTTAAACCCTTCATTCTTGGTAGTCCTTTATGACTTCCTGCATGGCATTTTCAATAGGTATCCTAACGATATTTTTTTCCCGATCGATGAAACCATAGGTGGTAAGTTCTCTATTTTCGTATTCCCTAAGCTCCTTCACTGCTTGGTCAATCCCGGGGCTATTGATGCCTTTTTTATATTCGTAATCTCGATAACTGAAAAACAAAAACAATAAAAACACTATGGAGATAGCAATGAATAGACCCGTCAACACATTGGTGATGATAAAACCTTTGTAATTAACATCCTTTTCTTCGTGATCTAATTTTTTTTCCATTTTCTATATTTTCACTTTTTCATTCAATATTTTTTATCATTCAATCAATTTAAGCGTTTTTTAAATTAATTGAATCAGAGAGCCTAGGGTCTCTAAAAGGCACTATCGCATGTTTGCCAAAGTTCCTAAAAAACCAACCAAAGAAAATCGCTCCCATGGTGACGAAGACCAAAATATCAACCGAGTCAATATTAACTCCCCGCACATCAACATTAGGCATTACCAACCAGTAAAAGTTAACTATCTCAATAAAAACAATCCAAATTGACATGAGAAGCATTGTTATCATATTCCTCTTGACGTTCCTAGAGACAAGGGCAATGATTGGGAAGACGACGTGCCCAATGACAAGCAAATAAGCCACCGTTCGCCAAGTCCCATTCACGCGGTTCAAATAGAAAAGCGTCTCCTCGGGGATATTAGCATACCAAATTAGCATGTACTGGCTGAAAGCTATGTAAGACCAGAAAACATTGAAAGAGAAAAGCAACTTCCCTAAGTCATGAAAATGCTCCACGTTAACTTCCTGAAGCTTGCCGGAAAATTTTAGAACGACTGCGACAATGGTGGTCAGAGCTAAGATTAGCAAAAAAGAACTGGAAAAATAGTAAACCCCCCAAATGGTCGAGTACCAATGAGGCTCCAAGGACATGATGATATCAACAGCAAAAAAAGTTATCGTCAAAGCAAAAAGCACCATGGACACAGAAGAATATTTCTGCATTATAACCGTTAGCTTTTGATCGCCGGTCTTGTCTTGATTAACAGAGTTGTTATAATAAAAGTTAGTTATTAAAAATAAAATCACGAAATACAAAACGACCCTTATCGAGAAAAAAACGACGTTTAAGTATGGCGATTTCTCCTGCAAGATGGGGTCTTCGGCAACTGCCGCATCATCAGACCAATGATACAAGTCATGAAGCCCCAAAAAAATGGGAATGGTGAGGGGGATCATGATCCAAATGTTTTTTAAAAACGTTTCGCTTATCCTCCTAACCAAAACAGACCACCCCGAAGAAGTCAAAAACTGCAGCAAGATGAAAAACACCGCTCCAAAAACGATAGCCATGTAAAACACATAAGAAAACAAATATCCGTGGAAAAATTTTTTCAAAGGACCGCCATGACCGCCGTGCCCTCCATGATCTCCGCCATGACTCTCGTTAACGCCAGAGTGGGCTGCTGAAACGTATTGGTCATATAAAAGAAAAGCGAGCAAAACAAGCCCCAGCCCTCCAATGGCAAAAAACGTCCTCGGCAAGACCTTACTAAAAAAAACGCTAGCTTTGTATTTATCTGGTATCATCAAATAACTCTCATATCATTTCTCGTCTCTATAGTACAAATACCTTTCGCTAGGAGCAACATCCTTAAAGTTTTGATTGCGGGACTTCTGCAGAGCCCTAACATAGGCAACAATCGCCCACCTATCCTCAAGGTCTATTTGAACGGCATAGCCCGACATGTTTCCCCGACCATAAGTAATGGTTTCGAAAATACGCCCATCGGGATTATTCACGATGTTTTCGCTTGCCAAAAGAGGCGGTGGTGGGATACCGACTCCCCGCTGGATGATAATGCTCCTACTGGTGCCGACTCGATCATGACAAGTGGCGCAGTAAATGTTGAAGCGACTCTGCCCTCGCTTGACGAACTCGTAATTCACAGGAACTGGCACTTTAGCAACGTATTCCCCGTTAACTTGCTTTCCGGTGTTGAAAGCTAATTTTTCAGGCGAATATTTATCTCGATCAAATTCTCTAACCCTAGCCGATTCGCCGAAAGCAACCACTCCCTCGGGAAGCTCGCGCGATAACTCTTGAGCATCTTTCCTAGGTTGGAAGTCCATGTTGGGATTCAAGTGAATGGGAGGCTTGTCGGATATCTGCCCCCGACAAGACAGCAATAAGACTGCGAGCAGTGACAAAGTAACGAGAGGCGATTTTCTTCTAATTTTCATAAACGATCTCCACGTTTTTGGCATTTAATGAATGAAGCAGTTTAGTGGTTTTCTCCACTTCAAATTGGGGATCGCCATTCTCGACGGAAACGAAAAAACCATCGGAAGAAAACCGGTAAAAAGTAGGGTGCTTAAACAAAGGATGATAAAACATGGGGAGCTTGTTTAACCCCATCATTCCAAAGACGGTTGAGAAAGCGGAGAACAAAATGGTTAACTCAAACATAACTGGCACAAAAGGCTCAAAAGCAAACAAGGGCTTGCCGCTCACCACAACCGGGTAACCAACCGTCGCCACCCACGCCATCAAAGCCAAGCCACCGAATAGACCGCAAAAAGCGAAAAAGATCACTATCCACCCCAAAGAAGAATCTTTCAAACCCATGGCCTCATCCATGCCATGAATCGGGAAGGGGCTATGGCAGTCAAACTTTTCATATTGCGCTTTTTTAATTTCTTTAGCCGCATTTAGCAATTCCTTAGGGTCAGCGAACTCCCCGACTATTCCAAATATTTTATTTTCTTTCATTTTTAGAACCCCTAATACCCCTAATGCGGATTCGCCTCTGGCATGACTCCCTTAACCTCTGAGATGGCAATCATGGGTAAAAACCTTAAAAATATTAAAAACAAAGTGAAAAACAAACCAAAAGTTCCTATGTACATGCAGATATCAACCCAAGTCGGGCTATAGTAGCCCCAACTAGCCGGCAAGAAATCCCTATGCAGACTGGTGACGACGATGACGAACCGCTCAAACCACATGCCAATATTAACCAAGATGGAAACGATAAAAGCAACAACGATGCTCCTTCTCATTTTTTTGAACCAAAAAATCTGCGGCACGAAAACATTACAAGAAAACATAGTCCAATAAGCCCATGAGTAGGGACCAAACGCTCGGTTGACAAAAGCAAACCTTTCGTATTCATTACCTGAATACCAAGCAATGAAAAACTCCATGGCATAAGCATAGCCCACCATAGTCCCAGTGGCTAAAAGGAACTTATTCATGGTATCGATGTGATACATGGTGACGAAATCTTTGAAGCCATAAATCTGCCTAGCAATTATCATCAAAGTGAGCACCAAAGCAAACCCAGAAAAAATAGCCCCAGCCACGAAATAGGGAGGAAAAATGGTCGTATGCCAGCCGGGTATCTGCGAGACAGCGAAATCAAAACTAACAATGCTATGAACTGACAACACCAAAGGCGTGGAAATGCCCGCTAAAATCAAGTAGGCTCTTTCGTAGTTCTTCCAATGGCGATTAGCACCCCGCCATCCTACGGAAAAAATCCCATACAAATAAGTGGCTATTTTCTTGCCGGCCCGAGCTGCCTTGTCCCTTAAAACCGCTAAGTCGGGAATGAGACCAACATACCAAAACAAGAAAGAAGTCAGGAAATAAGTGCTGAAAGCGAACAAGTCCCACAAAAGAGGACTCCTAAAGTTTGGCCAGATGTCCATTTGATTGGGAATGGGGAACATGAAATAAGCAAGCCAAGGCCTGCCAACGTGAAGAGCGGGAAACTGCAGGGCACAAATCACTGCGAACAAAGTCATAGCCTCAGCAAAGCGATTGATGGAAGTCCGCCACTTTTGGCGACACAAGAACAAGACGGCTGAAATAAGCGTCCCCGCATGGCCTATTCCCACCCACCAAACCATATTGATAATGGCATAACCCCATCCAATGGGATTGTTAACTCCCCAAACGCCAGTCCCTTCGTAAACTAGTAGGGCAACTGTAACCCCATACAAAGTCAGTGCCGACAAAGCCCCGGTAAAAGCAATGAGCCACCAACTAGGCGTGCTCCTAGTGGGGCGAGTTATGACTTCGGAAACTTTATCAAAACTATAGTCCCCCTCTACTAAAGTCGCTCGCTTCAGTTTGTCATTCAAAGCCGTGGCGCTGGTCTCTTGCATCTTATAAGTCTAACTATCCTCTAATGGCTGGGTTAGGGTTGTTAATCCCCGCTAAATAAGTCGTTCTCGGTTTCAGGTTAAGTTCTTCCAACATCCCATAGTTTCTATCTCTCTTTTTCAACAGGCTGACTTTGGTGGAAGGATCGTTGACATCTCCAAAAGTGATGCTACTAGTAGGACACGCTTGCTCGCAAGCGGTTTTAATTTCTCCGTCCCTTATCTTGCGTCCTTCATTCCTAGATTTCACTCGAGTTTTGTTTATTCGCTGAACGCAGTAAGTGCACTTCTCCATCACCCCACGCATTCTAACCGTCACGTCGGGGTTAAATTCCAACTGAAGGGTTTCGCTCGGCTCTCTAAAAAGCTCAAACAAATGGCTACTCACTTTCTTTTGGCTGTAGGGCGACCTTTGATGATAATCAAAGAAGTTGAAGCGCCTTACTTTGAAAGGGCAGTTGTTAGAACAAAACCTAGTCCCGATGCAGCGATTGTAAACCATGTCGTTAAGCCCTTCCTCGCTATGAACCGTGGCTTCCACAGGGCATACTTGTTCGCAAGGAGCAAGTTCACACTGCATGCAGTTAACCGGCTGATGAACCATCCTAGGGTTATCCACTTCGCCCTCGAAATAACGATCTAGGCGAATCCAATGCATCTCGCGACCTTTCAAAACCATTTCCTTGCCCACGACTGGGATGTTGTTCTCTGCCTGACAAGAAATCACGCAAGCATTGCAGCCAGTGCAAGTCGACAAATCAATCGCCATTCCCCATTGGTAACCCTTGTCGTACTTTCGCTCCGAGAAAATCGACAACTCCCCGATCACTCCCTTCTCCTTCTCGCCTTTCTTGCCCGCCAACCGCTCATGTTCTTCTTTTAGTTCCGGTAGTTTCACTTCTTCGCGGACGAAGTAAGGATTTTTAGCATATTCTTCCAGACTCCCTCCCCTAACTAGCGGTCTCTCGTTTTGGCTGTTGCTACTCGGACCGCCCTCAAAGTATTCGTCTTTCACGACCCAATGATCTTGAACTGAAGCCAAGATGTATTCTTCGTTTAACTTGCGAATAGCCACTCCACCCAAGTACAAGCTGGGGTCATTGAAATAAACTTTATAAAAATCAAAACCACTTCCCTCCGCTACTCTTCCATTTTGATTTTGCCCGTAACCCAACTTCAAAGTAATCGAATCCTCCGCCTGCCCCGGGATGACCCAAATAGCCCCCCGAACTTTTCTGCCACTTATCTCTAATTCAACTAAATCGTAATTTTTTAAATCCAACTCCCGAGCGTTTTTATGAGCAATGAAAATTGCATTGTCCCAAGTCATTTTGCTGATGGGATCGGGAAGTTCCTGCAGCCAAGAATTGTTAATATAGCGACCATCATAGACGCTGTAGTCTGGGCTTAGGGTAACCTCTATTCCTTGGCTAGGCTGATGAAGTTGGTTATTCCTTATTGCTCTCCTGATGAACCCATTGAGATCAACTAAATTCAAATTTTTCCTATTGCTTTTCCCATTGCCTAGGGCAGCATTTTCAACGAAACCCTGATGAACAAACGATGTCCAGTCAACGTTCAAAGCAGCAAGGGTGGCTTTAACTTCCTGAAGAGGATTGGTGTTCTTCCCTAGGATTAAGGCAAGCAGGTCTATTTCCGAGAAACTATTTTCGAACAACGGAGTGATAAGCGGCTGAACCACTGCCATCATCCCCAAACTAGAGGAATTATCCGACCAACTCTCCAAGTAATTTTTTTTAGGCACCACTACATTGGAAAACTCAGCGGTTACACTATAGCCCTCGCTAAGGTAAAGCGTGTTTAGTCGCTCATAAACTGATTTAAAGTCTAAATTAGCATAACTATCGTAAACCGGATTGCCATCAAAGACCAAGAGATTGCTCAGTCTTCCCTCATTCGCATCGGTGATGATTTGTTCGATTGAGTTCTCTCCCACTTCCCCGAACAACTCGCTTTTCAAGGGTAGTGGAGCATAATAAGCAACTGGGGCATTAAGTATTTCGTTGATGTAATAAACAATGCTATGCGTAAAAGGCGATAAATGCGAACCCGCCATGACCACTGCCTCGCCCCTATTGGCATAGAGATCATCAACGATTTTAGAAATATTTTTAAAACCAGACAACTTCTTAAGCTCGCTAGCCGAATCAATCAACTTCCTCTCTATCTCGGATATCAAGGGTCGGTTGATTCGACTGATGCTTTTTTGATAGAGTTCGTTCAAGATGGCATAGCCTATTAGCTCAACGTCATTCCTTTTTATCAGGAAGCGATTATCGGCCACGCCCCCGGTTATGGAAAAAGTGTTTTCAAACTGATAGAGGCGATTGAACTTACTGGGGGCTACGTCCCTTCTTTTGCTCATGAATTCTCGGCTATACCTTAAGGAATGCGTCTCTAAACCTAAAAAGTCAGCGTCAAGAGAAGCAACGACTTTAGCCTTCTTCAAATCAACTAAAGGATAAGCCTCTTCTCCAGTTATAGCCTTTATTCCTTGATAGACGTTGCGGTTGTTAATCGGGCTATACTCATAAAAGTTAACGCTCGGGAATTTGCTTTTGATTTCGTTTAACAGGTTGAGCGTCGTAAGCGAACTAACTTGATTAAAGAGAATCCCTGTTTTCTCTCCAGTCTCACCAAAGGCATCGCTCAACCATTTCCTGAGGAAAGCAACTCCTTGCTCGCTTCCTCCAGAAACTATTTTAGCAAGCCTGTCGGGATTGTAGAGGTTTATGAGAGAGGCTTGATGAAAACTACTAGTCTTTCCTAAATTTTCAGGATAAAGGGGGTTGCCCTCCATTTTTATAGGCCTTCCCTCCATGCTCTTGCCCAGCAAGCCACTTATCTGTTCACCTAACGCATACGAAGTAGCATAGTAAGTAGGGTTGCCCGGCACTAGCCCCTCGGGACTCTTGGCATAGGGATAGATTTTCTCGTCGATCTTCCTAATAGCAGCACAAGAGGAGACGCCAGCCAACATAAGAGAAGCCCCCATCGTCTTGAGGAAACTCCTCCTCGTTAAATCGTAATCTTGTAAGACACTGGCTCCCTTTTTGGACTTTGGGAACTCGGTGCTATTTTCTTCTTTGAATTTTTCATCGTTAGAGCGATGACGCAAACTTTTCCAATATTTCCTCATCGGTGACATGTATTACAATCTTCTCTGGGATAAATTCCTTTTTCTTTGATTAATTTTTTCCCCAAGGCAACCGGGTCAGATGTGCTCCAATTCAAATCAGTAACGAACTCAGCGGGTCTCAAGAATGGGGCGGGATTTCGATGGCAATCTAAACACCAACTCATGCTAAGCGGTTCGCTTTGAAAGACCACTTCCATTTTATCGATTCGCCCATGACAACTAACGCAGGAAACTCCGGCAGAAATGTGCCTGCTATGATCGAAATAAGAATAATCGGGAAGCAAATTAACTTTTGCCCACTCTATGGGTCTGTTTTCTTTGAAGCTTGCTATGACTTTTTTTATTTCTGGGCTATCGGTTTTAACGAGGTTATGGCAATTGAGGCAAACTTGCGTAGGCGGAATGGCTGCGTGAGCCGACTTTTCCACCGTAAAATGGCAATAGCGACAATCTATGTTGAGTTCACCCGCATGAAGCTTGTGGCTGTAGGCTATGGGCTGCTTAGGGGCATACCCGACATCGGTGTTCTTGGGGGAGAAGTAATACCAAACCACCACAACCGACAAGACCACCACGATAAAGATGTTCACCAACAAGATTGGGAGAACTTTGTTCGACCACTTCGGGAATAGAATCAATTGAAAAACACTCTCTCTTTCTTCACAACATAGATTGTATAATAAAAATGAAAATATATTTTAAAAAAAAATATCAAATGCATTTTTATTCAAATTTAATTTTCTTGGCAAAAAAATCTGGAAAGGAATTATTTGAAAAGCATTAGCTTGATTTTTCTACGAAGTTGGTTTCCTCCAAAGAGAACCAACGCTAGTTTCAAACGCTAAAAGTCATTAAAATCGTTGGAAATTTTTTAAAAAAAATAAGATATTAGCAGATATCGCTAAAACGAAAATTCATGATAATGCATCTTTCTAAAATAAAAAAATGACGTACTATGCTATAATTACCTCATCAAGGCTGCTCGCTGTCATTATCGCTGTCATTATGCTAGGCAGAGTGCTGGGGCAGTGAAGCATTAACGGTGAAGCATTAAAACAAGAAGCACAAATAAGAGAACTAGCAAAAAATAACTAGCAAAGCAACAAAGGTAATTAAAAAATGAGAAAAGACATTCATCCTAACTACAGGCAAGTCGTCTACAAAGATACTTCTAGTGATTTCGCCTTTTTAACGAAGTCAACAGCCCCTAGCAAAGAAACCATAAAATGGGAAGATGGGCAAGAGTATCCTTTGATAAAAATTGAAATTTCTAGTGCTTCTCATCCTTTTTACACTGGGAGCAACAAAACCATTGATAGCGAAGGAAGAGTAGAAAAATTTCGCAGAAAATTCAAATTAAACACTTAAGAAAACTTATAATCCATTGACTGGCAACAAGGAACAACTCCCTAGAACTTTAGGCGAGCTAAAAAAGAGCGGCTGGAGGAGCAGGTCGGTCAAAGAAGAGCTAAAAGAAAATCTGGTTAAAAAGATAAAGCGTGAAGAAACCCTTTTCCCCGGGATAATCGGCTACCAAGCGTCGGTAGAAAAAGGCATCATCAATGCCATATTGGCTCATCATAACTTCATTTTCCTAGGCCTGCGCGGGCAAGGAAAAACTAAAATCATTCGCTCGCTGACGAATCTCTTGGATGAAAAAAGCCCCATTATCAAGGGAAGCCCGCTCAACGAAGATCCTTTCTCGCCCATTTCCCCTCTATGCAGGGAAATGATACGCAAAAAAGGCGACTCCACTCCCATAGAGTGGATTGCTAGGGAAAAAAGGTTCAACGAAAAACTAGCCACTCCCGACGTGTCCATGTCCGATCTCATTGGCGACATAGACCCTATCAAAGCAGCGAGGGAAAAACTAGACATCTCTAATGAAGAAGTCATTCACTGGGGGATCATTCCCCGCTCCAATAGGGGCATTTTCGCCATTAACGAGCTTCCCGACTTACAGGCTAGGATACAGGTCGGATTGTTTAACATTTTAGAAGAGAACGACGTTCAAGTAAGAGGCTTCCCCTTGCGGCTTCCTTTGGATATACTTTTGGTATTTTCTGCCAATCCCGAGGATTACACCAACCGTGGCAGAATAATAACGCCCCTCAAGGACAGGATTTCGAGCGAGATCATCACTCATTACCCCAATGACATTAAAACTTCTAAGGAAATAACCAAAAGCGAAGCGATGATGAACGAAGAGGTGGAGGTCTCCGATTTAATTTTTAACTTAGTAGAGGAAATCACTTTCAATTGCCGAAAAAACGAGCACGTGGACAAGATGTCGGGAGTTTCTCAAAGATTAAGCATATCCATTTTAGAGTTAGCCATCGCCAATGCTAAAAGAAGAAAAACCTTTTTAGGCACTGAAAAAAAAGAACCCTGCCGCATTTTAGACCTTTACGCCGGCATCAATGCCATAACTGGGAAAATTGAACTTCTCGAAGAGACTGCCCCAGAAGAACTCAAAAAACTAGCCGCCCATATCATTAACTTGTCCATCACTAAAATTTTCGATCAAAAATTTCCCCCTATAACCAAGGAACAACATTTAACGGATGACTTGGAAGAGGAATCTTTGAAGGGAAGCCAAAGCGAATACGAGATCATTTTAGATTACTTTAAGCGGGGAAATGAAATTAATTTAACGGACGACTTGGCGACGAAAGAGTATTACAAGAGGCTGGAGAAAATTCCCGATTTAAAGAAAATCGTAACTAGAAGCATTGAAAGCAAAAAAGAACATAACCATTATTTGGAAATCGCATTGGAAGGACTCTATGGGCATCAAGTCATAAACCGAAAAATGCTTCAAGGAGGAGTGAAGTTCTTTGACGTTTATAGCAGTATGTTCAAAATAACGTGATGGAATTCGTTTATCAAAAGATTGATCCCGAAATCTTAAAGAAAATTAGGCAATTAAAAGAACTTCACAACATTTTCAATCAATTAATGATTCGCTTGCGTGGGGATGTGGAGAAGAGCCTAGAAGCCCTGAAAGGTCTGCAGCGGCAAGGCTACATTGACGAAAAAATATCTTTAGAAGACTTTAAAAAAGATTTATTAAAAAGAGGCATCATTGAAGAAAAAGTTAACGAACGTGGGCGAGGAGTTAGTTTCACGAAAAGAGGAGAGTTTAAGTTAAGGGAACAGGTTTTTAAAGAAATTTTTCAGCAGTTAAAAAAAGGTTTTGGTGGCGATCATCAGGTTTCTCATTTATCGGGTAGTAGGTTTGAAGAATCGGGACAACTAAAGGCATTTGAATTCGGTGATGAATTTGAGCAAATTCACTACACTCAGAGTTTGTTTAATTCCATTAAAAAAGGTTCTTTCGATCTGCAACTAGAGGAAAGCGACTTGGAGGTGAATATAAGAGAGGAATCCACTAGCATGGCCATCGTTTTAATGATCGACATCTCGCACTCCATGATCCTTTACGGGGAGGATCGAATAACTCCCGCCAAGGAATTAGCCATGGCTCTCACTCACTTAATCACGACCAAGTTTCCCAAAGACGACATTAGCGTTATTTTGTTTGGAGACGACGCCATTCCCATCAACATCAACGAGCTCAGCAAAATCAGCGTCGGACCCTACCACACCAACACGCAAATGGGGCTCAGGAAAGCACGGGAGAGGCTTAGCAAGAAAAAGCAGTCCTATAAGCAAATCATCATGATAACCGACGGCAAGCCATCTATGATTAAGTTAGCCAATGGAAAATATTATAAAAACTCTTTTGGGTTAGACCCTGAAATCGTAAGTCGGACTCTGGACGAGGCTATCTTATGCAGGAAAAAAAATATTTTCTTAACCACTTTCATGCTCACCGATGATCCTTATTTGAAGAACTTCATTCACAAGCTAACGAAAGTCAGCAAGGGGAAAGCTTTTTATAGTTCTGTGGATAATTTAGGTAAATTCATTTTAGAAGATTTTATCAGCAATAGAAAGAGACTCCTCCGCTAGTCGTCATTAATCGTCATCATTAGTCATTAGTATCATTAAGCATTTATTGCCACGTAGCGATTAAGGAAGTAATTCATCAACTTTACTAAAGTTTGCCATTCTGCGGAATTGGAAAGAAATTTATCTTGGTAATGGCGATAAAAATGGTTAATGATTTTAAAGTCTTTTCCATAGGCATTGTAAAAATATTTATAGAAAAAAAGACTGTTTAGCGTGAGCAGGGTCTCTTGAGGATTTTTTTTTTCCAAACACTCGTAGCCCATGAATTGGTCGTTTCTAAAAACGAACTGCTGGGAACATATGGAACGGCAAACGGCACAAGATTGGAAATTTTCTATAGCATTCCATTCTTTTAATAAAGCAAAGGGGTAGAGGAATTTTTTAAAATCTAAATTTAATGGAGCAATAAAATCGCGACTTAAGAACTTAAGCAACTCATAAACCTCTTCGTCGGGAACGCTTTTTATCATTAAAGTGGTTGCTGATTTTAGCAAATCACCAAAAGCGATGAAGTCCAAATAACCGCTGCCGCCAAAGTTAATTTTCTTGACCGCCTGCAGCTCTTTGAGGATGTTTAGCCCGCCCCTGACTTCTATCTCTATATTAAGCCAGAACAAACTAGCAAGGAAATATCGTTTCCTAGAACGAAGGGAGCGAGAACCAAAAGAGATTAGCGTGATTTTACCATAGTCTCTCGTTAAAAGGTGGACTACTTCGTCGTATTTTCGATAAATTTCTTTTTTAAGGAAAATGCCTTCCGTCGTAAACAACAAAATTTTAATTCCCCGTGCGATTTATCTCGTTTTTAATACTATAATTATACTTTCAAACAGGAGTGCTCGAGAAAATCGTTTTAGGAGTGGATCAAAATTTGTTGAGGAATTTCTCATGTTTCCATAAAATACTACTGCTGTTGTGGATCAGCAGTTCCTTTTTGTTGGCTCAGTTCGATAAATATGAAAACAAAATCATCAAAGACATCGTCGTAACTGGCAATGAAAACACTAGCGAAGACTTAATCATTAAAAGAAGCGGAGTCAAAGTGGACGAAGAAGTCACTTTTGGGCTCATCAAAAACCTCATTAGACGCCTTCATTCGCTAAGGCTGTTCGAAGACATCAAAATAAGCATCAGCGAAGTCGGAGAGGACGAGGTCGTCATCAACCTCATGGTGAAGGAGCGAACCACCATCAACAAAGTCATTTTCGTGGGCAATGACACTTTGAGCGTAGCCAAACTAACGAAAGACAATCCCATAAGCGATCTAAGGTATTACAACGAAAACGACATCAATGAAGGGAGGTTTCGAATCATAAACACTTATTTGGAAGAAGGTTTTTTGGACGTGGAAGTGACCGTGGAAGAATTCCCTACTGAGGCGACCAACCATGTGGACGTTTATTATTTGATCGATGAAGGGAGTCAATATTTAGTTAAAGAAATTAACTTCAATTTAGATAAAAAGATAAGTCGCAAAATAAAATCATTCATGCTGACGAAAGAAAATCGCTGGTATAAGAGAAGTTTCTTTAATTTCAACCAACTAACTAGCGATCGAGGAAGAATCGTTTTTCAATTAAAAAACCTAGGCTTTTTCCGTGCTGAGATAAAAGAAATTGATTTGAGATACGAATGGAAGAATACTCGCAAAAAAAAGCAAAAAAATGTGTTCATTGACGTGGAAGTCGAGCAAGGCGATAAATATTTTTTTGGTAACGTCTCTATAGTAGGCAACAACATTTTCTCCACCAATGAACTATTGTCTGACTTCAAACGCCAAGAAGGAGAAATCTACGAAGAGGCGGTCCATTTAGGAGACATTCAAAGCATTTACGATAAATATAGGAACAATGGTTACATCTTTTCTAGGATAACAGCCATAGATGACGTCAATGAAGAAACGAAGAAAATTAACTACCTCATCGACATTTTCGAGGGAGAGATAGGTCACATCGAGAACATTTACATTGATGGGCTCACTAAAACCAAAGAGAACGTCGTCACTAGGGAGCTTCTTTTTAAAAAGGGGGAAATATTTAATTTAGACAAGGTAAGGAATAGCTACAGGAACTTAACGAGGCTAGGATACTTCGACGTCCTTCCGCCTGAATATCGCGTAGGGTCAGTTGAGGGGCTTATGGATGTCTATTTGAATTTCGTAGAAAAGCGAACCACCACTCTTTCAGCCGGGGTTAGTTACGGCTTCACTTCTGGTTTTTCGATCAATGCCGACTTAAGAGACAATAACTTTTTAGGATATGGATATAGGGTTGGCATTAAGGGCTCACTGGGGCTCAACGTTAAAGACTTGACTCTTTCTTTCACTGACCCTTGGTTTTTAAACAAGCCCGTTTCAGTCGGAACTTCTTTTACGATAGGCAAATATTACAACAACTTCGGCGTTTCTTCTAGCACCAATATCGGAAGAGTTACGTCGCCCGACGGAGGGGAGCGCGGGATTGTAAATGCTGCCGCCAATAGCATTCAATATACCAGCGATTTGATTTCTTTTACTTTGTTTTCCGGACAAAGGTTTTTGAATTGGTATCAAATAAGAGAGACTTTTTCCATCAACTACGTTAACCGGTACTTGCAGAATTTTAAAATATGGCCGGAGGCTTATAGTCAGCAAGAACTCTACGACGCCAATAGGCATTTGTTCAACACTCCCCCGCCCGATGGAGAGACTAGGCTGTACTACACCCTAAGTCTTTTGCTGCAGAGGGACAATCGCGACAGCATTCTCAATCCTACGGACGGCGAATTGGTGAGCTTGACCAGCACTTTGTTTTTTGGCGATTTTTCTTTGACGGAATGGCGTTTTAATTTTGGCGTTTACCGCTCAATCCCTTGGCAATTCAAAGGCATTCCAGACTTTAGGATGAAACTCACTTTTGTTTATAAAAACAGCCTAAACACTTTTGGCAATTCCATTTTAGGAGACTTCGTCTACGATCCCATCAACTACTACTTGCTGAGCGAGCGGGATATTAGAGGCTGGGGCAGGGATGACTTGAGAGATTTCTTAAGAGATCGCTATGGGACGGGAGTTTTGTTCACGGAGAACCTCTATCCTTTAGGACTAGCAACTTTTAGGCAAAATTTTGAAATTAGGCAAAACGTTTTGATCGACCTCATTCAAGTGCTTTACTTTTTGGACGCAGCAGCCATATCCAACAAAAAGCTTAGCTTCAACGATCTCTCAACTTGGAGTTTTATTTTTAATTGGAAAAACTACGTATACAGCACTGGCTTTGGGCTTAGGTTGAATATACCCCAGCTTCCCCTTCGCTTCTACTTTAGTTGGAAATTCATTTACGATCAAAACTCAAAGGCTTTCAAATCTTTTAATCAAAACAAGTTTGATGATAACATTAACTACATTCCCGATTTTACGCTGGACATACAGGGATTTTTTTAAAGGGATTTTTTTCAATAGGAAAAGAAAGCATGAAGTATAAACTAATCTTGGTTTCTTTCAGCTTGATTTTATTCGCTTTTGGTCAAGTCTCTAAGTTAAAAATAATTCAAATAGGGTGCTTGGACATACGGAAAGTGGTTAATTTCGTTTCCGAAAACGTGATCGTAAAAAGCAGCCTCTTAGGAGTGGAAAAAAAAATTTTAAAACAGGCTAAAGACGTTGAAGAAAACATTAAACTCTTGAAAAAAGAATTGGATCAACTAGAGGAATCCGCTAAGAAAAGGAATGAAATCGAGTCGCAAATTATTTTCGAACAAAGCAAGCTAGAGGAACTACTAAAAAGCAATTTAAAGCAAAGCAGTTTGGAAAGTTTAAACCAGTCCAAGCTTAGCCCTAGGATAACCAAGGGAATTTACCGAGCCATTCAAGATGTTTCCTTAGAAAAAGGGTACTCCATTATTTTAGAAAAAAACCAAGGAATAGTTTACGTGAGCGACGAAGTTGATATAACGGATCTAGTCATCGAGAGATTAAAAAAATAAATTTTAATAAGTTTTGCGAGACTCCAATCAGTTAAAAAAGTTATTAAACCTCCCCTATCACGGTAAAAACGTAACCCTAAAAAGAGCCAACGACCATAACTCTCCGGCTTATGACTCGCTTTTGTTCATTAAAAGCAAAAGCAATTTGGGGTTGTTAGAGAAAGGAAATTGTTTCTTATGCCCAGCTTCCTTGAAAAAAGAAATTGACTTAGACCCCGAAAAATGTTTTTTTTTCTCAGCAAATTTCACCACTGATTTCATCAAAGCCCTAGACTTTCTTAACCCGCATAAGGAACTGATCGCTCTGCCCGCTGCCGAGCTCACTCAAAATAGTTTCCAAGAAAATCCCAATCTAGCCCAAGACATGAAGTTCGGTCCCTTCTGCAGTTTGGGAAGAGAATGCCAAATAGGAGAAAATTGCCACTTAAAAGGACACAACCACCTTGGGCATAGGGTAAAAATAGGCAACAACGTCACCCTAAACGCTGGAGTCGTCCTAGAGACTGGGACGGTTATCGGAGATAATGTGACCATTGAAGCAAACACGGTCATTGGAAGCAGTGGGTTTGGTTATGAAAAAACTGAAGCCGGATTGATGAAAATACCTCAAATCGGCAACGTCGTCATCGGCAACAATGTTGAAATAGGTAGCAACGTCTCCATTGATCGAGCGACGATTAACTCAACCATCATCGGCAACGACGTCAAAATTGATAACTTAGTTCAAATCGCTCACAACGTCGTGATAGGAGATAACGCCATCATCGTGTCGCAGGCGGGAATTGCCGGCAGTTCTAAAATTGGCAAAAACGTCATCCTAGCAGGGCAGGCCGGGATCAGCGATCACGTAACCATAGAAGATCAAGCCATGATAGGACCCCAAAGCGGAGTTCCATCTGGTAAAACCATTGCTAAAAAAGCTAAAGTCCTAGGCTCGCCCGCTATGGATATCATGAAGAGGCTTAAGTTAGATTTGTTTTTGTTGAAACTTTACGAAAAAAAAACTCGTTCCTAAAAAACTCGCCCCAAAAAACTCGTTCAAGAAGCATTTCCATTCCATTAAGCAAGTTGTTTTATGTTACCATTACCCCACCACCATTTGACTATGGTGGAGTAGTTTTTTTTTTACATTAGTTCATATTAACAAAGCGAGGAGAAAAATGCATAAATTTTTATTCATTTACTACGGGTGGAAAATCCCGCAAACCCCGGAGGAAGGGAAGCAAAAAATGAAGCTCTGGCAAGATTGGTTTGAGTCGTTGGGCGAAAAACTAACTAGCATGGGAGGCACTTTTAGCAAGCCCGTCATCGTCGATAAAAATGAAGTCACTGAAGGCGAGCACTCCAAAGCGGGCTATAGTTTTATAGAGGCAGAAAGTCTGGAAAAAGCCATCGCGGCGGCTAAATCTTGTCCGATTTACGAAGACGGAGGGAAAATCGAAGTAATTCAAATCGAGAGAATGGGTTAAGGAGTCAATGTTTAAAACCAATTATTTTAGCAAGGGATTTTTTGGGGATTTTGGCGGACGTTACATGCCCGAGCTTTTGGTCCCAGCTTTGGAAGAAGTAGAAAAAACCTATTTAGAAGCCAAGAGAGATCCTCTGTTTAAAAAAAGAGTGAACGAACTGCTAAGCGAATATGCGGGAAGACCCACGCCTCTTTACTTTGCCAAGAATTTAACTCAGCACTTAAAAGGTGCTAAAATCTACTTGAAAAACGAAAGCCTACTCCTAACCGGAGCACATAAAATAAACAACGTCATTGGGCAGATGGCTTTGCTGGAGCGAATGAATAAAAGCGAAGCGATTGCCGAAACCGGTGCGGGGCAACATGGACTAGCCACTGCCACGGTTTCTGCTAAGTTGAATTACGCTTGTAAAATATTCATGGGCAGCATTGACGTCAAAAGACAATACCCCAATGTCTATCAAATGAAGCTTTTAAAAGCAAACGTCATTAGCGTGGAGGAGGGGAGCAAAACCTTAAAAGACGCCATTAACAAAACTTTAAAATATTGGGTGGAGAATTTAAAAACTTCTCATTACATCATCGGTTCCGCCTTGGGGCCTTCCCCCTACCCCCTTATGGTGCGAGACTTTCAATCCATCATCGGGAGGGAAGTGAGAAAGCAAATTTTAGCAAAAGAAAAAAAACTCCCCGACGTGATCGTTGCTTGTGTGGGCGGGGGGTCTAATTCTTTAGGGATATTTCATCCTTTTTTAAGAAACCCTGAAGTGAAGCTTTTGGGAGTAGAGGCAGGCGGCGAAGGAATAAAATCTGGCAAGCACGCTAGTCGTTTCCTCGATCGCGAAAATAGCCATCTGGCGGTAGTGCAGGGGTATAAGTCCTATTTTCTGCAGAACCAAGACGGACAAATAAAAGAGACTCATTCCATTTCTGCCGGACTGGACTACCCGGGGGTCTCCCCCGAACTAGCCTATCTCCACCAGCAGAAGCGGGTGTCTTTCATGAACGCTACTGACGAAGAAACATTAGCGGGGTTTAAAATGCTCGCTGAATATGAAGGAATTTTCCCGGCCTTGGAGACCGCCCATGCCATTGGGGCGGTCAAAAAAATAGCACCCAAAATGAGGAGAGATCAAGTCATCGTGGTTAACATTTCCGGGCGAGGGGATAAAGACATTTTCATCACTGCCAAGCATTTAGACCCCGAGAACTGGTTTGCTTTTTTAAAAGAAGAAGCGAAAAATAAAAAAAATTAACTTCGAAGGCGGCAGCTGGTTAAGCAGCAGGCGGGCAAGAAGTGGGGGCGGGGGGCAATCTAGCTTCGGGCAAATAACGACGAACCTAGGCGAATTACGGAGATGAAGCAACTGAAGGCGTTTCGTTGACCCCATCAGTTCAGTTCTTCTAGGGAAGAGAATGCGGGAGTATTTTGTTTGTTATAAAAAAATATTCTTCTATAATGAAAAGGTATTTTAAACTTAACAGGAGATTAGCAAATGGATGTAAGCAAACCAACAGTCCTTGAATTTCTTGAAGGGAGTCGCAAGGTTTTTAAAATCCCGGTCTACCAAAGGAACTACGCTTGGGAGCCCAAGCAATGCAGCAAACTAATAGAAGACGTTATTCTTTCTAATCAAAAAGATTCAGAAAGTTATTTTGTTGGCTGCATTGTTTCTTTCAAAACAGGGAAGAAATATAACGATGATGGCACAACTTACGATGAAATCCTCATCATAGATGGGCAGCAGAGGCTCATCACCATCTCCATCATCCTAATAGCCATCATGAATTTGATTAAGGATGAATTTTTGAAAGAAGAAATAAAAAGGAATTACTTAATCAATGAACGAGCGAAAGAGAAAAGCGAATACAGAATGAAACTAAAAACTGTTAAAAACGATCATCAATTTTTTAAAAAGCTACTAGATGGAGCAGAAAAAACAAAGGAATCTAAAATAATTAATAATTACATATCAATTGAAAAAACTCTACAGAGATACAATCAAAAAAAATTAAGAGAATTTTACGAATCGCTGAGAAAATTGTCTGTGGTATCGATAACTGTGTATAAGACCGAACATCCCCAATTGATCTTTGAAAGCCTCAACTCAACGGGAATGAGTTTGGAACAATCGGATTTAATTAGAAATTACATTTTGATGGAGCGAAGCGATCAAGAAAAACTTCACGATAATCATTGGGCACCCATTGAAAGAAATGTCGGCTCTGAAATTGATAATTTCATGAGGCACTATTTGACCCTGAAAATCGCAAGCATTCCGCCAAAAAAGGGAATTTATGAAAAATTTAAAATTTTTTTTGAAAAAAACTGGGGTCGTGAAAAGACCGAAGAACTCTTAAAGGAACTCAAAAAATACTCTGGGTACTATGGCAATCTCCTGAGGGGTGATTTTAAAGAAAAAAAAATCACCTCCTCTTTCAAAAACTTTGTAAAGCTAGATGCCAAAGTAACTTACCCGTTTATTTTAGGCGTGTTGGATGATTATTATGGGAGAAAAGAAATTACCGAAGCAACGGTGGTGAAAATTTTTAAGCATTTGGAAACTTTCCTCTTTAGAAGAATAGTATGCAAATTCGCTACTAACGCACTAGACGATATTTTCGAAACCCTCTACAAAAAATTAATATCCTTTTACAAAGATGGAGAGAATGACTACTTCGAAGTTTTCAAGTACCTGCTCAATGACGAATTAAAGGATAGCTCCCGCTTCCCCAAGGACAATGAATTCAAAGAATGGCTTCTAAGAAAGGACTTTTATCGATTAGCAAAACATAAAAAATATTTTTTTGAAAAAATTGAAAATTACGGTGCTAAAGAGACCATTTTAGGCAAGCCTTCGGTAGAACGCATCATGCCTAAGAGTTTGAAACATTGGAGAGAATATTTAGGCCATGACGTTGATAGAATTCACGAACAATACTTGAACACCATAGGAAACATGACTTTGGTTCATGAGGATCATAATAGCGAAATGCTGCATTTTCCTTTTGATGATAAAAAAAAAATCTTAAAAAAATCTGGATATAGGTTGAATAAATACATTATAGAAAAAGAAAAATGGGGGGAGGCTGAAATGAAAGAAAGGGGAGAGATATTGAGAGACAAAGCTTTAGAAATTTGGCCCTATGAAGAAAGTAAATTTACCCTTACAGAAGAAGAAAAAAATAGTCTCAACTTTAGCGACATTGAAGACCATGAAGAATTGACGGGGAAAAAAATAGAAGCCTATGAATTTTTAATAGGGAAGAAATGGGTTAATAATTGGAATAAGTTTTATTATGAGTTAGTTCTTGAAATTTACCAATATGATGAATATTTTCTTCGCGAGTTAGCAGAAAATGACCAAGAAATTAAATTTATTAGTTCGAATGAAAATGCTTTTACAAGGAGTAATAAAAAAATTGCTAAGGAAATTTACCTAGACACTCACGCTTCTACGGCACAAATAATGAAAAATGTGGACACGCTAATTGACAAGTTTGAAGACCTAGAAAAAAGTGACTTGACCATCTATCTCAAAGGCGAAGAAAATGGAGAATAAAGTTTTAACTGCGTCGCTAAAAAGACCCGCCGAAAGGGGCTACAAAATCATGACCCACCTGGTGGCGGGCTATCCTAGTTTTAAAAGCAACTTAGCTTTGATAAAGGCAATGGCAGCAGCGGGAGTCGATCTGATAGAAATCCAGATTCCCTTCTCTGAGCCCATCGCCGATGGTAGCACCATCACGAGAGCCAATCAAGTCGCTCTTGAGCGGGGGGCGACTTTAGAGAAAGTTTTTCATTTCATGGAGCAGGCAACGAGAGCAGTTAGCATTCCCATTTTAGTCATGACTTATTACAACATCCCCTTTCGCCTAGGGTTAGACAACTTTTTTAGAAAATGCCAAGGCATGGGCGTATGCGGGATCATCATTCCCGACATTCCTTTTGATGATGAAAAAGAAAACTATTTCCAAGCCATAAAAAACTACCCCCTCTCCCCCATCATCGTGATTTCCCCCAACACTAAAGACGATCGCCTCAACAAAATAAGCAAGGTAGCCGCTGGATTCATTTACACCACTCTAAAGATAGGCACAACTGGAAGCAAAAAAAAACTCAGCGATGAAGGACTTCGCTATTTAAAAAAGCTAAAGAAGAGTTTCCCCATACCGCTTGCGGCTGGGTTTGGCTTATCCGACAAGGAGCAAGTTAAAACCGTTTCCGCTTACTCGGACATCATCGTCATCGGCAGCCACATCATGGAGTTATTGGACCAAAAAAAACTCGCTGGAGTGAAAGACTTTCTCTTGGAAATAACTTGAACGTCTCTAGGAACATCTCTGGGTTCTCTTAAAACTACGTTTGCATGAAAAAGTTCATTCCTGTTTGGTGGGAAGCGGCTAAAAAAAAACTTAGCCTTGATCGCAAGATGCTTTCCATCATGAAGAAGCATGAAAGCAACTTGCTAATCGGTGGCGATCCTTTTATAAGTTTAATCAAAGCCATAACCGGGCAACAAATTTCTTTAGAAGCGGCTAAAAGCGTTTTCAATCTTCTCCATAAACACCATCCTCGTCTAGCGCCAAAGAGTTTCGAAAAACTATCCATTGAAGACTTGCGAGGCTTTGGTTACTCTAGGCGAAAAGCTTCCTGCATGAAGGACTTAGCGAAATTGTTCCAGCAAAAAAAATGGACCAGCAAAAAATTACTGACCATGGAATATGACACCATTTACCAGCAACTAATTCCCATCAAGGGGATAGGCGAATGGACCATCCACATGTTTGCGATCTTTCATCAAGGAGAGAGCGACATATTCCCCACCAAAGACATCGGCATCATCAAGGCTATCGAGAAAATATATTTTTCTGGTGCAAATAAATCCATCGACGAAGTCATTCAATGCTCTAAAAAATGGGCTCCCTATCGAAGTGCTGCTTGCTGGTATCTGTGGAGAACCCTTGACGCTGAACCGGTTTTGTATTGACTTTTTGTTGATCTGAAGTTTTCTTAATTCAGCCTCCTTCAAAAAAAATAACCCAACTTCAGCACTCGCGTTGAATAATCAAATTTAAAGTAAAAAATTAATGGTAGAATAAGAACCTTATTTGAGTTGCTTGCAGGTGGAATTAAAACAAATAAAAATCAAAACAAATGAAAACAAAATACTTAGGAGGTCGAAATGAGTAAAGTAATCTTAATCACTGGTGCTTCTTCTGGCATCGGTAAGGAAACCGCTTTGAAATTAATACAAGAAGGGCACACCGTTTATGGCGGAGCTAGAAGATTGGGGAAAATGAAGGATTTAGTCGACGCTGGAGGAAAGTCAGTTAAGCTAGATGTCACCAATGAAAAAAACGTCGTGAGCGTAGTGAAGAAAATCATTAAAGAACAGGGGAAAATAGACGTACTCGTCAACAACGCCGGTTTTTCCATTTACGGACCCATTGAAGAAACGCCCATGGCAGAAGCTAAGCGGCAGTTTGAGGTCAATATTTTCGGGCTGGCAAGGATAACTCAAGAAGTTTTGCCACACATGAGAAAAAACAAGAGTGGGACCATTATTAACATCTCCTCTGTCGGGGGGAAAGTCTACACCGCCCTAGGGGCTTGGTATCATGCGACGAAGCATGCCCTTGAGGGGTGGAGCGATTGCCTTAGGCTAGAAGTGAAAGACTTCGGCATCAAAGTAGTGATCGTTGAGCCGGGGCTTATTGCGACCGAATTTGGGGAAGTCATGTTTGAGAGTTTGAAAAAAGCTTCTGTTAAGGGTCCTTATGGCGATTTGGTTAACTCCATGATCAAAACCACCAAAAACTACATGAAAAAGCCCGACGCCTCCTCTCCTCCCTCCATCATAGCCGACGTCATATCCAAGGCAATTAACGCAAGTGATCCCAAAACTAGGTATGCTGAGGGGAAATTAGCCAAGCCACTTTTGTTCATGAGAAAATATTTTAGCGATAAATTTTTTGATAAAGCAATCATGAACGAAATAGAAAAAATGAAGAAAATGTGACTTCCTTCATTTTAAAACTAAAAACGTTTACTTAAAAAGGTATCTTTCAAAGCATGAAAACAAGGGCATACATTCTAAGCAAGACTGGCGGCATTGAGGCGTTAACTTTAAGCGAAACAGAGCTAAAAGACCCCCAAAAGGGCGAAGTTCAGTTAAAACATAAAAGCATAGGAATTAATTTCATTGATATTTATCACAGGACGGGGCTCTACCCACTCTCCTTGCCCACGAGTTTAGGACTGGAAGGGATAGGCGAGATCATCAAAGTCGGCTCCGAGGTAAGGAATTTCCAAGAAGGGGACTGGGTGGGTTACGCCATCAACGCCCTAGGGGCTTATCAAGAGGCGAGGAATTTGAGCAGCGAAGTTTTGTTTCCCATAAAAAAAGAACTCGCTGACAAGGTAGCGGGAACGCTTTTACGGGGGCTTACCGCTGAATATTTAATCAATCGCTTAGGGGCGGGGCTGAAAGCTGGCGACACCGTGCTGCTCCACGCTGCGGCTGGGGGGGTTGGTCTCATTGCCTTGCAGTGGCTGAAAAACTTGGGCATAAAAGTCATCGCCACGTCGGGCAGCGAAAAAAAAAGACAAATCATAAGAGAGCACCGAGCTGACCTAGTGCTTGACCATAAGGACAGCGACCTAGTCGGGAAAATCAAAGAGTTCACTGGGGGCGAGGGAGTGAAAATAATCTACGACTCCATTGGGAAAAACACTTTCGCTAGTTCCTTGGATTCCCTTGCTAGGCGGGGGCTTCTCGTGAGTTATGGCAATTCTTCTGGTCCAGTAGAGCCATTTTCTCCCCTACTATTAGCCCAAAAGGGGAGCCTGCTTTTGACGAGACCGACTTTAGCCGATTATTACACGAATTCTAGCGAAATACTCACTTACGCCCCGATGTACTTGGAGCTAGTTGAAAAGAAAGTCATTAAAAATGAACATTCCACTCGTTTTAGCTTTGAAAACCTGCTTGACGCTCAGGAATATTTAGAAAGCGGCAAGTCCATTGGCGCTACTTGGGTTGGAGTGGATTGAAATTTTAAGCTTTTAACCAGTCAAATCTAACTCATCTCCAAAATAATAATGAAGTTAGTAATCCCATAATCCCACAACCACAGATAGGGAGCAGTGGATTAAAAAATAAAATTATTCCCACGGAGAGAGTGGAAAATTTCATGGATGAACGCAATAAGCCCCGCACTAGTCCCAACACCCCTTTGTACAAAAACAAGTTACAGTTTAACACGAAGTTAAAAATGGAGGGGCTTGCCTTTTTAGCGAACCTAGGCAACGAAGACATATCTACTTGTTTCTTCGATCCCCAATACCGCGGGATTTTAGATAAGATGAAATATGGCAACGAAGGCGAAAATAGAGGCAAGGCTAGACGTTCACTAGCCCAAATGAGCGAGGAGACGATAACTCAGTTCCTGCAAGAAATCAACAGAGTGCTAAAGCAAAGCGGTCACCTTTTTCTATGGATTGACAAGTACCATTTATGCACGGGCATTGAAAGTTGGTTGCGGGGAACGAGCTTAGAGATCGTGGACCTGATAACTTGGAACAAAGGACGCATGGGGATGGGCTACAGAACAAGGCGTTGTTGTGAATATTTAATCGTCATCCAAAAGTCGCCCAAAAAAGCAAAGGGAGTCTGGAAAGTTAACAACATCCCCGACGTGGTGACGGAAAAGATACTAAAAAAAGAACATGCCCATCAAAAACCAATTGGCCTGCAGCTCCAGCTAATACGTGCCACTAACCAAAAGGGCGACATCGTCATTGATCCTTGTGCGGGTAGTTTTTCCGTGCTACGAGCATGCTTGGAGGCGAATATTGACTTTTTAGGCTGTGACATCCTGCCTTGATTAAAGACAGCAAGTTAAAAACAGCAAGCCCAAAAGTTCAACCGGCGAATGCCTAGTCAAATGCCTAGTCGAATTCCTAGTCTATGCTCGCAGTAAAAAGTTGAGAGTAAAAAAAAATTAGCCGATTTGGTCTCCAAAAGCAAATGATTTGGATGATTTAGATGATTTGATTTAGATGATTTGGATGATTTTTTAGAAAAAATTAATTTCCAGCAATGCCCCAAATGACTGAGACAGGGTATTTTAGCAGACAAAAAGCAACCTAGACAACTCCCCAACCAAAAACCATTCAGCACTTCCCCCCAATGCCAAAAGCCATATCCAGACGCCATATAGGCTACTAAACGTTGATTTTTTCATAAAGGAGTTACTAAACACAACTAAATACACCAAACATGACTAAATACAACCAAATACAACCAAATATAACTAAGGCTAGCGGAAATAAAAGAAAAAATCAAAAAAAATCACGGAGTGATTCCCTTAGCGTGACAAGGCTCACGAGTTGCTTAAAATTTGTTTTATTTGCATTTTTTTATTTTATTATGTTAAAATCGTTGTTTTATGTCTAGCAAAAAAACAAATACAATTGGAGGAAGTTATGTTACATGAAAAACTAGCCAAGATATCTAGGAGAGGGTTTTTAGAACTGGTTTCTAAATACGGCTTCACTTCCGTAGCCATTGCGGCTATGGGACTTACTGGATTGGTCTCTATGAAGCGATTAGAGGCTGCTGCAAACTCTACTTATAACAAAAGGTTTGGCAAAAGAGCTAAATTTAACCTTAAGTTTGGTGCAGCGGGATTTAATCAAAATAACCTTCTTATAGAAAGAGCGGGTTGTTTGGAATTCGTTAGGGATTTAGAAGCAAGAACAGATGGGGAGATTAGGATAGAGTTTATTGGCGATAATCAAATTTGCGGTCAGTTAAACTGCGTTAAAAAAACTCAGCAAGGCATTGTTGATATTTACGCAGCTTCAACGCAAAACTCAGCTCCGGGAGCTCCTTATTTGAACGTATTAGACTACGCTTACATGTTTCCAAGTAGAGCGTCGCAATACTATTTTTTCTACCATCCCGAGAGTCAAAAACTTTTACGCGACCCCTTAGAAAAAAGGCATAACGTGAAGTTCTTGTTCACTCATGCGGAACTCAGGGGCATTCAGTTGGGTCTCAAATGGGAAAAAAGACCTACCGTTACTAGGTTAAGTCAAATTCAAGGCACTAAAAACCGCGTCACTGGAACTCAGCTCGGAAGAATCGCCATGCGGCTCTTAAAGCTCAACCCCGTGCCAGTCGCTTGGGAAGAGACTTTGGACGGACTTAAGCAAGGATTAATCGATGGAGCGGAGACTTGGGCTTCAGCGGTTGCGTACGCCAACATGTCGCCCGTTGTTTCTCAGTCCGTTAACTTACGATTCTTCTGTGGAACAGAGCACACCGCCATGAACGCTAAAGTGTTTGACAAGCTAGGTGGTCGGCTACAGGACGATGTTATGGAGTCCGCTTATTTGACTCAGGTCCACGTTCAGGCAGCGAATGAGGCTGCTCTCTATAACACGGTGGGATTTTCAACTCCGCAGTTGCCCGACACCATTTTCGCTAAAAACAACGTTAGAGTGGCTAACTTGTCTAATGCGGAAATCCAGAAAGCCGAGCGACTTTGTGCACCTAATTTTAATCCTAAGCCATGGGAAAAATGGCGAGAAAGGATTAATGGCTGGGCTGGGGGAATTGACACTTACGATGTCATTTATAAGATAGCAAGGGAGATTCCTGCTAATACTAGAGCAGAGAACGTCGAGCCACGCCGCTGGTGGAAGAGTTAAAAGTTATTTAAGGAATAAATTGGTATAGCAACATGAAGTATTTAATAAAATTAATCAAACTTATTGATAAGCACATTGAGTCGGCGATCATTTTCGTCTGCTATTTTTCTATGGCGGGAATTATTTTTATTGAAGTCATAAGAAGGTATTTTTTTCAAGTTCAATCTGCTTGGAGTACCACTATACCAATTTATCTTTTTTTATGGGTGACTTGGCTGGGGGCTTCTTACAACACGAGGAAGAGGACGCATTTGAAATTTGACGAAGTGAGGCTTCGGTTTCCTTATAAAATCCAATTCTGTTGTCAAATTTTAGACGCTCTTTGCTGGTATATTTTTGCAGCCGTCGTTGTTTACTATACTTGGGAGCAAGTCATGCTTAGTAGAGAAAATTTTCAATTCGTTGATGGCACGGATGACGTCATGCAGTGGTGGTTTTATTTAGCAACTCCTTTTGCTTGGAGTCTCATTTTCATTAGAGTCACCCAAAATCTCATCGACGACATCAAAAACTTCTCTAAAGGCAAGCCCTTTTTCATTCGCTCTTCTTTGGGCGATTAATAGGAAAGTAATATGGAAGAAGGTTCGGGAATTTTAATAGCTTCGTTAGTAGCTGTTGTTTTATTTGTTTTAGGATTACCCATTTTTCTAGTCATAGGATTGTGGGTCTTACTAGTTAGTTATTTTATTGAATTCACTTTTGCCAACATCGGCGTGTCGCTTTTCGAAGGGCTCAACTTTTTTGGGCTGCTTGCCCTTCCGCTCTTCATCTTGACTGGCGACTTGATCAATAGCACGGGAATCGCTAAGCGGCTCACGGATTTCGCTTATTCAGCCCTAGGCTGGCTACGCGGAGGGCTAGCCATGTCTACTTTGGCGGCTTGTGGGATATTTTCCGCTATTTCGGGGTCTAACACCGCCACCACCGCTACCATAGGCTCGATCACTTATAAGGATTTGCTGCAAAAAGGATACGACAAGCATTTCGCTGCGGCGACGATTGCTTCGGGGGGCACCGTGGGGATCATCATCCCGCCTAGCATTATTTTCATCGTTTATGGATTCTTGATGCAGATATCGATCAGCGATCTTTTCATTGGCGGGTTTTTGCCGGGGCTTTTGATGGTTACTTTTATGATGATCGCTTGTCATTTCGTTTCTAAAAAGAACAAATGGGGCGAACTCATTCCCTTTAAGCCGGGGACGGTCTTGAAAAAGGGAATGCAGGCGTGGTTAGGATTTTTAGCGATTTTCATCGTCATGGTCGGGATTTACGGCGGGATTTTTTCCCCCACGGAAGCCGCGGGAGTTACCGTCGGTTTCTGTTTTTTAGTGGGGATTTTCGTAACACGCAACTTAAGCCTCAAAGCCCTGCCTAAGATAATGCTTCGTTCTGGGCAAATCACGGGACTGCTTGCTCCTCTCATCGCCATTTCCGTGGTGATGCAGCAGATCTTGTCCTTGGTGGGAATTAGGGATTTCGTCGCTGAGTTCGTGAGTTCTTTGGGCGGCTATTATCCGGTTTTGGCGTTCTGCATGCTGTTGGTTTTTATAACGGGAACTTTCTTAGAGAGTCTTCCGGACGTTATCATTTTAGCTCCTATTTTAGCCCCAGTTGCGGCTAGCGTAGGAATTGACCCCGTTCACTTTGCGGTCATTTTCTTAGTGGGGGACGCTATCGGCTTCATAACCCCTCCTTATGGGCTTAATTTGTATGTCGCTAGTGGAATAACGGGGATACCTTATTTTAGGCTGGTGAAACATACCCTGCCCTACTTGGCGATTTTGATGCTGGCTTGGTTCATCATTGCTTTGACCCCTGCTTTAAGCACTATTTTAATTCCAACTCCTTCTTAGGAAGAAAATTGAAAATTTAAGGAAATATCATGGCAAACTCTTATTTTAAACAACATCCCGGTGGAGACAATGTTTTTACCGTTAACAACACTAAGCTAAAATTCGGCAAAGGTGCTTTAAGGGAAATCGGGCACGACAGCAAGTACCTTTCGTTGAAGCGAGTGGCTCTTTTTACCGATTCTTTCATCAAGGGGCAACCTTGTTTTGAAATGGTTAAAAAGTCGCTAAACGAGCACAACATTGACTTTGCGACATTTGATGAAGTTTTGGTAGAGCCGACTGATGTTTCTTTTCTCAAAGCCATTGACTTTGCCAAGCAAGGCAACTTTGATGGCTTCATTTCCCTTGGCGGCGGGTCGGTTTTAGACACGACTAAGGCAGCGAATCTTTATTCTACTTACCCCGACGATCTTCTAGTTTACGTCAATGCTCCTTTAGGGCAGGGCAAAAAAGTTCCCGGACCCCTCAAGCCCCACATCGCCTGCACCACCACCTTTGGGACTGCTAGCGAATGCACTGCTATATCTGTCTTTGATTACACTCCACTTAAGGCTAAGACGGGGATAATGCATCCCCATCTTAGACCTTCTTTAGGAATATTAGACCCCACTTCCCTTTATTCGCTGCCTAAAAACGTCATTTCAGCCAATGGATTCGACGTTTTTAGTCATGCTTGCGAATCGTACACGGCTAGGCCTTTCACGAGGAGGCCCGCCCCCGAAGAGCCTAACAAGCGACCCGCTACTCAAGGTTCTAATCCTTATGGAGACGTCGCTTGTTTGGAAGCGATTCGCATCATGGGAAAAGTTTTAGTGGACACGGTTAACGGAGTAGACTTAGAAAATGGGCTAGAGCAGTTAATGTTGGCTGGAGCTTTGGCTGGAGTTGGTTTTGGCAATGCTGGTTGCCACATTCCTCATGGGATGTCCTACGCCGTCTCTGGATTAGTAAAGGATTACCACTTAGAGGGCTGGGCTCAAAAACATCCCTTGGTCCCGCATGGCATATCCGTCATCATGAATTCCCCAGCGGTGTTTAAGAATTTTGCTAAATATTGCCCCGAGAGGCATTTGGAAGTGGTGAAAGCTATTTTTGGCGAAGGAGTTGAAAGCGAGAACTATTCCTTGGAAAATGCTGGGGACGTTCTAGCGGAAAAAATAATAGACATGATCAAAGAGACGGGCCTGCCCAATGGATTAGGGGGGCTCGGGTATAACGAAGACGACCTAGACGCCCTAACGGAGGCAGCTTATCCCCAAAAAAGGCTTCTCGACAACTCGCCCAAGCCAGAACCAGTTACGAAGAGCGAACTTAGGGACATTTTCAAAGAGTCGCTTGCTTTATGGTGAGAGACAAATTTATTTTCTTTATCAGAAATTGATTCTTAGAAAATAAATTTTATGAGCGTCAATTTCTCGTCTCTAAAAAAAAAAGTAGTCGGCGAAGTCTTTGATGACGCATTAACCAAGAACTTATACGCCACTGACGCCTCGGTTTATCGCGAGATCCCCCTAGGAGTAGTCGTTCCAAAAACCACGGAAGACATCAAAGAGGTCATCGCCTTTTGTAAAAAAAATAACCTTTTCATAATCCCTAGAGCAACGGGGACCTCCCTAGCCGGGCAATGCGTCGGCGAGGGCGTCGTCGTTGATATCACTAAGCATTTCAATAACTTATTAGAGCTTAACGTTAAGGAGAAATGGGCTCGCGTAGGTCCGGGGATCATTAGAGATGAGCTCAACACTAAACTCAAGGAGCACAAGTTATTTTTTTCACCCATAACCTCCACTTCCAACCGAGCAACCATTGGCGGAATGGTAGGCAATAACTCTTCAGGAGCTAATTCAATTGTTTACGGTTCTACGCGGGAGAATGTTTTAGAAATCAAAGCCATCTTAAGCAATAACGAAGAAGTAACTTTCAAGGAGCTTTCTAAAAAAGAGTTTAAGCAAAAATTAACTTTGAAAAGCCTAGAAGGGGAAATTTACCGCCAAATTCATAAAGAGCTTCAGGACAACGAAATTAGAAGGAAAATCGCTGCCAACTACCCTAAACCTTCCATCCATCGACGCAACATGGGCTACTGCCTTGATATCCTCTTAAAAAGCAACGTCTTTAATGGGAAGGGCAAGGGGGAAAATTTTAACTTTTCCAAACTGCTTTGCGGATCGGAGGGCACTCTGGCTTTTATCACTGAAATTAAATTAAAGTTAAACCCCCTCCCCGACAAATATCATTGCCTCGTTGCCTTTCATTTCGATGACCTAGGCAAGAGCATGCGAGCAACTCAAGAAATCATGAAATTTAAGCCCTTCGCCTGCGAGCTCATGGACGAAATCATCCTAGAATGCACTAAAACGAACATCGCCCAGCGAAAAAATAGGTATTTCGTGGTTGGCGATCCGCGAGCCATTCTCATCGTGGAGATTAGGAGCAAAAAACAAAAAGAGCTTCAGGAAAAAACCCAGCTCATCATCGACAAAATTAGCGAGAAACTCTCTTACGCCTCCCCCATCATCCATCCCCCCAACACCGAAAAAGCTTGGCAATTACGCAACGCTGGGTTGGGAGTCCTCGCAAACATCCCGGGGGAAAAGAAAGCCATTGCCTGCATAGAGGACACTGCCGTGGCGGTGAGCGACTTGGCGAACTACATTAAAGAATTTGACGCTATCATGAAGCGTTTCAAGCAAAAGCCAGTCTATTACGCTCATGCCGGAGCGGGCGAACTTCACCTCAGACCAAAACTTGACTTAAAAAAAGAGGAAGGGATTAGAGACTTTTTCGCCATTACAAAAAGAGTGGCTACTCTAGTCAAAAAATATCGCGGTTCTTTAAGCGGCGAACATGGGGACGGGAGAGTGCGTTCCCCGTACATTCCCTATATGTTGGGGAAAGAAATATACAATTGCTTTGCTAGGATAAAAAAAGTCTGGGACGAAAATCAAGTATTCAATCGCGGCAAAATAGTCGCCTCTCCCGCCAAGGATACCTCTTTTCGCTATTTGAAAAGCAGTCAGCCGAAAGAAGTTAGCTCTTTTTTGGATTTTTCCAAAGAGGGAGGCATTTTAACTTTGGCAGAAAAATGTCACGGAGCGGGCGATTGCCGGAAACTCCCTTCATCGGGGGGGACTATGTGCCCCAGTTATCAAGCCACCAGAGACGAAAAAGACACCACTAGAGCGAGAGCCAATGCCTTAAGGGAGTTTTTAGGCTCTAATGGCAAAAAAAACCCGTACAACCATAAAGAACTACACGAAGTGCTAGACCTGTGCTTAAGCTGCAAGGGCTGCACTTCGGAGTGCCCGGCTAATGTGGACATGGCTACTTTGAAAGCAGAATTTCAGTATCAATATTATAAAAGTAACCCCGTTCCCTTGAGGAATTACTTTTTCGTCTATTTGACGCTTTTAAACAACGTAGCGAGAGGGATACCCGGGCTTAAGCATTTCGTCAACTTCACTCTGAAGAACTCTCTAACTTCCCTGCTTATTAAAAAAGCCCTCCGAGTAGCACCTGAGCGAGTTCTGCCGAGGCTTGGCAAGAGAAGCCTTAGGGAATGGTATAAAAAAAATTATCCCTCGCTCCAGAAAAAATCCAACTTGACGAAAAAAGTTTTTCTCTTCAACGACGAATTCACCAACCATTACGACAGCGAAATTGGCAGCAAAGCCATTTTGCTCTTAAGCAGGCTAGGCTATGAAGTCGTTTTGCTCAAAAACCAAGAAAGTGGGCGAGCCGCCATTTCCAAAGGTTTTTTAAAATATGCTAAGGAAATAGCCGAAAAAAACCTCCTTTTATATCAGGGCAAAGTCAACGAAAACACCCCCTTGATCGGATTAGAGCCTTCTGCTATTTTAACTTTTAGGGACGAATATCCCAAGCTATTTAAAAACCCGGGAATGAAAAAACTAGCCGACGACATTAAAAAAAATACTTTTCTTTTAGAAGAATTTTTGCTTTTGGAAATGGAGCGGGGCAACTTAAAGCAAGATGCATTTCATTCCAAAAAGAGAACCATTGCCGTCCATGGGCATTGTCATCAAAAATCTCTCTCCGACATTAATATCGCTAAAAAAGTCCTTTCCTTGCCCAAAAACCACGAAGTAAAAGTCATTCCCAGTGGATGCTGTGGAATGGCGGGATCTTTCGGTTATGAAAAAGAACATTACGCCATTAGCCAAAAAATTGCCAACTTAGTTTTACTACCCAATTTAAAAGAAATTTTACAAAAGGACCCGCATACTTTCATCGTCGCCAATGGAGTAAGTTGCCGGGAGCAATTAAATGGCAAAATCAACAAGAAAATTCACCACTTCGTGGAACTCCTAGAATAACGATTTTAAGTTCCAACTGCCGTTAATTTTATTAATCTCTCTACTTTTAAAAGTTCTCACTAGTTTTCGAAAATTAATGCTATAATCTAGCAAGGTTGCGGGATGGAGAAGTTGGTATCTCATCGGGCTCATAACCCGAAGGTCTCAGGTTCAAGTCCTGATCCCGCTACTCTTTTTTCCATTCTTTCGATCTAGCGATGTAGCTCAGTTGGTTAGAGCAACGGAATCATAATCCGTGGGTCCAGGGTTCAAGTCCCTGCTTCGCTATTCCTCTGCCCTTCTTATGCTCCTCTCATACCTCTTCCTCTGCTCTTCTTATGCTCTCCCTATACCCTTCCCCTATGCTCTTCCCTAAAATTATTTTTCACAAAAACCCAACCCACCTAACTCCGCCTAATTACCTAATTCCTTAAGAGCCTTATGGTACAATTTCCCTATGAAAACGAACTGGTCCTATTCCAACTTTTCCAAGAACTACGAGAGCAACTCCGGCATTCTCCAATTGATGAACGATCTCGGCAAGCTAAACCCCAATGACTATTTCATGCTGGGCGGCGGAACTCCTTCTCACATTGAAAACGTTAGCTTGTATTTTAACGAAATATTAAAAAAAAAAATCAACCAAGGAAACTATTTCAACCGCTACCTTTTCAAATATAGTTCTCCCCAAGGCGAGGAATCGTTTAGAGAAATTTTAGCCAGTTATTTCACTGATTTTTTTAAAACTAAGATAAGCAAAAAAAACATCACCCTAACGAACGGCAGTCAAAACTCGTTTTACGCTTTATTCAATATTTTTAGCGGGAAATTCAGCGAGAAACTCAACGGAAAATTCGCTACTCAAAAAAAGAAAATCCTATTTCCCCTAGTCCCCGAATACATCGGCTATGAAGACATTTTTTTAGAAAGCGATTGCTTGGTAACTTACAAAGCCAAAATCAAACCCTTGGATGATTTGTTTTTCAAATATAAAATAGATTTCGCCAAAATTAAAATAACGAAAGACATAGGAGCGATCGCTTTTTCCAACCCCTGCAACCCTTCGGGCAACGTTTTAAACGACGACGAAATAAAAACCCTGTATCGCTTAGCTCAGCAAAATAACATTCCCCTCATCATCGACAACGCCTACGGCAATCCCTTCCCGAAAGTAATTTATCGGGAAAATCAGCCCTTTTGGGATGAAAACATCATCTATACTTTCAGCTTCTCCAAAATCGGCTTGCCGGGAATCAGGACCGGCGGGGTAATCGCCCACGAAGAGGTCAGCAAAATCCTCTCGGGCTACAATGCCATCGCCAACCTATCGCCCTCGGTTATGGGACTGGGAGTGCTAGAAGATAGCCTCGCTAACCGAGAAATAGATGCGCTCATCAAAAACGAAATCGTGCCTTTCTACAAGAGAAAAAGAGACATAGCCCTAGCGTTATTCAAAAAGCTCAGGAACGACTTGCCGATTTACCTTCACGAAGTGGGAGGAAGTTTTTTCTTATGGGTTTGGGTTAAGGGTTTAAAAATAAGCACCCTTGAGCTTTATGAGGAACTTAAAAAGGAAAAGGTCATCATCGTTCCCGGAGAATATTTTTTCTACCAATTCAAGGACAAATGGGATCATGCTACCCAATGTTTCCGGCTGCATTACGGCGTAGAGGAAAAAACAATTTCCGCTGGATTGGAAATCATTTTCCAGAAAATCAAAAAAATGATTTGAAAACGATTTGCCTCACTTCAAAATGAAATTCGCTCCGCAAAATAGCAAAAAAACCACCCTCGCCCACTTGGTTTAGAAAAAAAGAGTTGGGCGTTGTTTATTATGTTATGCTATAGGCAACCAATTGTAGGCATCTAATTATAGGCAATCAATTATAAGCATCTAATTATAGGAATCTATTTTATAAGCAGTTAGTTCTTGGCACTCCGGATGGTAATGGTTCATTTTTTGGTTCATTTTTCTCATTTGTGCTGTGTTCGTTTAGCGAGGTGTTCGTTTAGTTTGGATTTTCGTTTTTAATTAGCATGAACAAAGCGAAGTTAATCAAGCGATTTAAAGAAGTTAGAGACTTTTCCTTGGAGATTTCTAGTTTCCTCAGCGACGAAGATCATCAAATCCAATCCATGGAAAACGCCAGCCCCGTCAAATGGCATTTAGCACACACCACGTGGTTTTTTGAGACTTTGATTCTAGTCGCTTTTGACGACTCTTATAAGTTATTCAATGCCATGATGAACTCGCTCTACAACTCTTACTACAATTCACTAGGGAAACTATTTCCTAGGAGCAAAAGAGGGCTCGTCACTAAGCCAACGCTAAAAGAAATCATCCGCTATAGAAAATATGTCGATGAAAAAGCCTTAGCTTTTTTTGAAAAAACTCCCCTAGAGGGGCGTTTGAAGTACCTGCTCCTTTTAGGGCTAAACCACGAACAGCAGCACCAAGAACTCATGCTAACTGACATAAAACATGGGCTTTTTTTCAACCCCCTTTATCCTTCTTTGAACATTTCGGCAGTCAAAGTCCCAGAAGAACAAAAACCACCCAACCGGCAATCATCCAACCGGCAATCATCCGGCTGGTTAAGCGTGGACGAAGGAGTTTATCACGTAGGTGCCGAACCCGATGAGGACTTCTATTACGATAACGAAGGACCTAAGCACAAAGTTTATTTGAATTCCTTTAAGATAGCCGATCAGGTAGTGACGAACGGAGAATATTTAGCTTTCATGGAAAAAGGTGGGTATGACGACGCCCTGCTGTGGCTCTCGGAGGGATGGGATTATTTAAAAAAAACCAAAAGAAAGCACCCTCTCTACTGGGTCAAGCAAGACAATGAGTGGCATCAGTACACTTTAAGCGGGCTTAAGAAAATCAACCCGAGCGACTGCCTTAGTCACGTTAACTATTACGAAGCGAGTGCTTATGCTAATTGGCTGGGCTGCCGTTTGCCGACTGAGGCGGAATGGGAAGTGGCTGCTAAAAAAACGCTCTCGGGAGACGACCCCTCTGACCTAGAAGGAAATTTCGCTGAAAAAAAAACTTGGCAGCCTCACTTGGAGGATTCTTTTCAGTTTTTCGGTAACGCTTGGGAATGGACTAGTAGTGCTTATTCTCCCTACCCGGGGTTTAAAGCGGAGGCTGGAGCGGTGGGCGAGTATAATGGCAAATTCATGTGCAATCAATATGTTTTAAAAGGGGGCTCCTGCGCCACTCCTAAGAGCCACATTAGAGCCTCTTATCGCAATTTTTTTTCAGCACCTAGTGAATGGCAGTTCACTTCCATTCGCCTATGCAAGGTGGAATAAGAGAGCTTCTGTTTAACCACCTTACAACAATGGATTCGGTTTTTTATCACGATGTTGCCAATGGGCTATCCTTAAAGCAGAAAAAAATTTCTAGCAAGTATCTCTATGACGCTAACGGCTCGAATTATTTCGAGGAAATCTGCGAACTAAAAGAATATTACATCACTAGGGCAGAAATAGAAATATTAAAAAACAACAGCGAGGACATTGTCGAAGTTTTAGGGGGAAAAATATGCCTCATTGAGCCGGGAGCGGGCAATGGGGTCAAAGTTCAATACCTTTTTGAAAAAATGCTCCCCCCGCTAGCCTACGTTCCCGTGGAGATTTCCAAATCCATTTTAGAGGTTTTGAAAAAAGATATCGCTCAAAAATACCCTAAAATTAACCTTCACCCCATTTTAGGAGATTTTAATAACCAAGAGGTTTTAAAGAAAATTGCGTCCCTTAAGACTGATTTCAACAAAATTATCTTTTTCCCGGGCTCAACCATAGGCAACTTAGAAATTCAAGAAGCTTTGGATTATTTAAAAAAAATGGCTCATCTCTCCAATAATCATGAGAAACTAGGAATATTACTAGGCGTGGACATCGTTAAAAAAGATACTAGTTTCATTGAAAAAGCTTACAACGACCAAAAAGGAGTCACGGCTAATTTTAATAAAAATCTTTTGGTCCGTATGAACCGAGAATTAAACAGTGATTTCAAGGTAGAGAAATTTAAGCATTTGGCTTTTTTTAATCAAGAAAAAAGCCGTATTGAAATGCATTTGCAATCCTTAGAGGATCAGGTGGTTTGGTTAGGAGATAAGAAGATACGTTTCAAAAAAGACGAAACCATTCACACGGAAAATTCTTATAAATATGATTTGAAAGTTTTTTCTAAAAATTTAGACGAGATTAATTTAAAGTTAAAAAAAGTTTGGTACGATAGCAAAAAATTGTTTTCCTTTTGCTATATCACCAGTAAGTGAGACAACATGGCTGAAAAAAAAGAAGCTTGCGGTTTGATTGGCATCACTAATCATAGAGAAGCCGTTTACTTAACCACTTTGGGATTATTTAGTCTGCAGCATCGCGGAGAGGAAGCGGCGGGCATTGCTTATAGCAATGGAGAGAGGATTAACGTAAAATCGGGGCTGGGGAAAGTTCACGATGTCTTCTCTAATAACGATTACGACAAAGATTTCCCTAATTCCTTTCAGGCGATCGGGCATACTCGTTATTCCACCACTGGAAAGAACAATGCTAAGAACATTCAGCCCACTTTAGTCGATCATCTAAAAGGTCAATTCGCTTTAGCTCACAACGGCAACTTAATCAACGCTAAGGAGTTGAAGATGGAACTAGAGAAAATGGGTTCCGTCTTTCAAACTTCCATGGATAGCGAAATTTTCGTTCATTTGATCGCCAAATCAAAGCATTTGGATTTTGAAGAAGCTATCATTGAGGCCGTCAAGAGAGTAAGAGGCTCTTATTCCCTTCTCATCATGACGAAGGACACTATTTATGGCATTAGGGACCCGCAGGGATTTCGTCCTCTTTGCGTAGGGAAGTTTGGGGATAGCTTGGTCGTAGCCTCGGAGAGTTGTGCCTTGGATCTCATAGAAGCAAAGTACATGGGGCAAGTTCACGCGGGGGAAATGGTTATTTTAAAAAACAACGTCATGGAAAAGAGGAAGATTTTCCCCCACCCTAAGCCGGGTCAGCCGGGTCGCCTAGGTCGCTGTATTTTTGAAATGATTTACTTTTCTAGGCCTGATTCTTTAGTTTTTGGAAAATCAATTTATAGCTTCAGGAAGGCAACGGGAAGAATTTTAGCCGAGGAGTCTCCGGTGGACGCTGACGTGGTGATCCCCATCCCTGATTCGGGTAACTGCGCTGCTTTGGGCTACTCGGAAAAATTAAAAATTCCCTTGGAATTAGGTATCACTAAAAACCATTACTTTGGTCGCTCGTTCATTCAGCCCGAGCAAAGCGAAAGGGATTTCCTAGTCAAGTTAAAACTCAACCCCATAAAAAACTTAATCTTAAGGAAAAAAATCGTCTTGATTGACGATTCCATTGTTAGAGGAACAACCACCAAAAAAAAGATAAAAATCCTCAGAAGCGTGGGAGCCAAGGAAATTCACTTGCGCATCGCCTCGCCACCGATAAAGCATCCCTGTTATTTTGGCATTGATTTCCCCAACCCCAAAGAACTCATCGCTAACAACAAAACTTTAGCGGAAATCAAAAAGTTTTTAGGATTGGATTCCCTGGCCTATATTTCTCTAGCCGGATTGTTAAAATCAGCTGAAGAGAACAACTTTTGCGTAGGCTGCTTTTCAGGCGATTACCCCTTACAGGTCAAGGAAGCGGTCACCAAAGAGGTTTTGCAGGCTTAAATTTCGTTAAAGTTTTTCTTAAATTTCTTTAATAATTCTTTAAATTTCTTTAAGTTTAAATTTCTTTATAGTAAAGAATTTCAGACCAAGAAATTAAACAAGATGAGTTGGGGGTAAGTTATTTTGTGGTTGTTTAAGAAGGAGTTCACTTCCCTTAAGACGTTTTTTTTGATTTTCTTCTCGGAGTTCTCTTTTAGGATTTTCTTTTCATGAATGATTCCTTCTAGTTCAGTGTTTAGTTGACTCCTTTCTTCGGGGTTCACCATTCCCAAAGAATTGATTTTAATGGAAAAATTGTCTTTATTTTTATAGACATTAATCAACATAGTGCCATTTTCAGCCAACTTTTTCTTTTCTTCTATTAGAAAACTGTTAATGTGGCGATTGTTTTTTAAAATTTTTTCTTTTAATTTTAGTTTTTTGCCTATTTTCAAGCTACCTTGGTTAAGTTCCAAAGTTTCGCCATTTTCTATGATGAAAACGTTGTTCTCTTTTACCCCACACTCCACGGCAATGTCTTTATGATGGACCAAATGCTTATATTCGCCATGAATGGGAATGAAAAACTTCGGTTTGATGGCATTAATGACTTCTCTTAGTTCATTTTTATAACTATGTCCGCTAGAATGGATGGCAATGTCGTCATTCGTAATCACTTTTGCTCCTTGTTTATAAAAACTGTTGATGATTTCATTGACGTAAATCTCATTGCCCGGGATCATGGAAGAAGATAAAATCAAAGTGTCTTCATGCTCAATCTCTAAGTCTTTCATTTTTTTATGAGCTAGTTTCCATAGAGAAGAGTTTTTCTCTCCCTGACTACCAGTGGCTAGGAAAATTATTTTTTCTTGGGGGTAATTGTTTAGTTCCTTAAAACTGCCTATGATGTTCAAATAAGGCAGTAATTCTTGGTTTTTTTCTAAAATCGAGAAGATCTCTTCAATGGATCTGCCTAACGGAATGATGATTTTGTCTTGCTCAGCAGCAATGTCGAGGATGTTTTTGATAATGTAGACTTGACTAGAGAAATGAGTTAGAAAAACCCTGCTGGAATTTTTAATGATTTCCTTTAAGTTGTTAAAGATTTCCTCTTCCGTGATCCTCGTTTTGTTTTTGTTGGCATTCGTGGAATCGGACAAGAGGATGTCGATCTTTCTCTCTTTTAAGGCAAGTAGATGTTCTTGGGTTATTTCCTTAAAATCGCCCGTTATGAAAATGCTATGCTCTCTGGCGGTGATATGAAAGCCGATGGAGTCGACGATGCTATGGCGGAGGGAAATGGGAGTGATGTTAAAATGCCCCAAAGGAAAGGCGTCTTTGATAATGTTTATCTTGGGTTTGGGGAAATTGTTTTTTTGAAATAAGTTATCGATTAGGTCTTTGGTGAAGTTAGAAGTGAGGATGAGGGGGTTAATCTTTTTAAATAAGTATAAAAGCCCACCAATGTGATCCAAATGACCATGGGTGATTAAAATGGCTTTTATTTTGTGCTGGTTTTCTTCCAAATACCCGAAATCGGGATAATAGATGAGATTTCCCAATAATTTGTCTTTATTGAATTTTATTCCAAAATCAATAACGAGGATTTCGTTGTTGTATTCTAGGACGGTGCAGTTTTTGCCTATTTCTTCCAACCCCCCGAGAGAGAATAGTCTTAGTTTGCTCTTTGAAATCATTGCTTTAAATTTTTAATGTGAGTTATTAATATATTTATATCTAAATGTTATTATTATTATAAGGTTATATTTTTAAAATTTCTTAATTAGCCCTATATTAGTTCAATTAAATGGCTTTGGGGGGTTTAAGGGTAGTTCAATGTGTTTTAATGGTTGGGGTGAAGTTAGGAGAATACCAGAGTTTTTAAGGCAGTTTTTTAAAAAATAAATCGGTTTTTTAAACGCTTTTTAAAAAGGGAGAGGAAGTTTAGGGAGGAGGAACTCAATAAAGGGGGAAGCGTTGAAAAAATTAATGAGGTTAAAAAAAATTTTCTTGCTAAAAGTTCTTTTTATATTATAATTCTCATTGCCTGTTTCTTTCTGGAATGGGTTTTTTGATATAAAAGGAAAAGAATCTAACGATGAAAAAGTAAATTGTTAGAATACTTATCAAGTGAGGAAGAAGTATAGTGAAGGAAAATAAGGGTATAAGATGGATGCCTTGGCACCAAATGGCGATGAAGGACGTAGTATGCTGCGATAAGCTGTGGTTAACTGCATGCAAGTGTTGACCCACAGATCTCCGAATGGGGAAACCCATATAAGGTTATGCTTATATATCTAGTGAATGCTAGAAGCGAACTCAGCGAACTGAAACATCTAAGTAGCTGAAGGAAAATAAATCAAAAGAGATTTCCTGAGTAGCGGCGAGCGAAACGGAATTAGCCCAAATCTGCTTTAAGCAGAGGTTGTAGGACTTCGACGTAAGGAGTTGATGGATAGCAGAATGTTTTTGGAAAAGATAACCAAAGAGAGTAATAGTCTCGTATGCGAAATCGATCGGCTTCTTTAGGAGTATCCTGAGTAGTACCATACACGTGGAATTTGGTATGAATCTAGGGGGACCACCCTCTAAGGCTAAATACAAGTTGGTGACCGATAGTGAACTAGTACCGTGAGGGAAAGGTGAAAAGTAACCCGTGAGGGTAGTGAAATAGAACCTGAAATCTTATACTTATAAGTAGTAGGAGCCTGCCTCGGCAGGTGACTGCGTACCTTTTGCAGAATGGGCCTACGAGTTAATAAAGGTTGCTAGGTTAAGTTTCTTTTGAGACGAAGCCGTAGTGAAAGCGAGGGTTAATAGCCCGCTAAAGTAACCTATATTAGACCCGAAACCAAGTGATCTATTTATGGGCAGGTTGAAGTTTGGGTAACACCAAATGGAGGACCGAACCAGTAACCGTTGAAAAGGTTTTGGATGACCTGTGAATAGGAGTGAAAGGCTAATCAAACTTGGAGATAGCTGGTACTCTTCGAAATATATTTAGGTATAGCCCCCAGAGTTTAGTTATGAGGGTAGAGCACTGAATGGGTGAGGGCCTTTAACCGGGTACCAAACTCAATCAAACTCCGAATAGCATAACTTTAGATCTGGGGAGTCAGACTGTAGGGGATGAGCTCTATGGTCGAAAGGGGAACAGCCCAGACCGTCAATTAAGGTCCCTAATTATATGCTAAGTGGGAAAGGAAGTTTAAATACTTAGACAGCCAGGAGGTTGGCTTAGAAGCAGCCATTCCTTTAAAAAGTGCGTAATAGCTTACTGGTCAAGTGTTTAAGCGCCAAAAATTTAACGGGGCTAAGCATATAACCGAAATTACGGATGTGATTATATCGCATGGTAGAAGAGCGTTCCATAAGTTGTTGAAGATGAAATGTGAGTTTTGTTGGAGATATTGGAAGTGAGAATGTAGGCATGAGTAACGAAAAAGTAGGTGGGAAACCTACTCGCCGAAAACCTAAGGTTTCCAGGGGAAGGATATTCCGCTCTGGGTTAGTCGGCCCCTAAGGTGAAGCTGAAAAGCGTAGCCGATGGGAAAGAGATTAATATTTCTCTACTTGATAGATAGCGTGATGGGTTGACTTAGGAGGTGAAACTCTGCCGGGTAACGATTTCTCGGTCTAAAATGTAAGGTGTGGGCTTTTTAATAGATTGCCATTAGCCGAGCATTGAATGCCAAGCGAGCTACGGTTAGCTGAAGAGGGCGTAATCATACTAACTAGAAATAGACTCTAAATTTATATCTATCAAACCGTACCACAAACCGACACAGGTAGGTGGGATGAGTATTCTAAGGCGTACGAGACAACTACAACTAAGGAACTCGGCAAATTAACTCCGTAACTTCGGGATAAGGAGTTCCAAAGAGTGGATTAACGGGGCAACTTGTTGGTTTGCTTATTTGGACGCAGTGAAACGACCCAGGCGACTGTTTAACAAAAACACAGGACTCTGCAAACCCTTAAGGGGAAGTATAGGGTCTGACACCTGCCCGGTGCTGGAAGGTTAAGAGGAGAAGTAAGTCTAACTTGTTAGGCGAAGCTTTGAATTGAAGCCCTAGTAAACGGCGGCTGTAACTATAACGGTCCTAAGGTAGCGAAATTCCTTGTCGGGTAAGTTCCGACCTGCACGAATGGTGTAACGATCTGGGTGCTGTCTCAGTTGTAGACTCGGTGAAATTAAAAGACCAGTAAAGATGCTGGTTACCCGCAGTAGGACGGAAAGACCCCGGAACCTTTACTGCAGCTTAACATTGATTTTTGGTAATTTATGTGTAGGATAGGTGGGAGACTTTGATCTAGGAACGCTAGTTCTTAGGGAGTCACTGGTGAAATACCACTCTTAAATTATTAAAGGTCTAATCTTTTGCGAGAAACAGTGTTTGGCGGGCAGTTTAACTGGGGCGGTTGCCTCCTAAAAAGTAACGGAGGCGTACAAAGGTTAGTTCAGCATGTATGGAAAGCATGTTTAGAGTATAATGGCACAAACTAGCTTAACTGCGAGACTTACAAGTCGAGCAGATGCGAAAGCAGGTCATAGTGATCCGGTGGTTCTGAGTGGAAGGGCCATCGCTCAACGGCTAAAAGGTACTCCGGGGATAACAGGCTTATCTCTCCCAAGAGTTCATATCGACGGGGAGGTTTGGCACCTCGATGTCGGCTCATCACATCCTGGGGCTGTAGCAGGTCCCAAGGGTTTGGCTGTTCGCCAATTAAAGTGGTACGCGAGCTGGGTTCAGAACGTCGTGAGACAGTTCGGTCCCTATCCACTGTGGGCGTTGGATGTTTGAGAAGATTTACTCCTAGTACGAGAGGACCGGAGTGAACCAACCGCTGGTGTACCAGTTATTTCTTCAGAAGTAAGCTGGGTAGCTAAGTTGGGAATGGATAACCGCTGAAAGCATCTAAGTGGGAAGCCAACTTCAAGATTAGACATCCCTTCTGGAGCTTGCTCCAGACTAAAGTCTCCTCATAGACGATGAGGTCGATAGGCTAGAAGTGTAAGCATGGCAACATGTTCAGCTGACTAGTACTAATTGGACGTGAGACTTTTCTATATTCACCTTCCGCCTTGGTGAGTATTTTGGTTTGCTTTAACTAGCGTCGTTAGGTTCTTTTTCTTTTGTATTCGTTGAGTGTGTTATTTATGCTAAGAGTCATGCTAATATATGCTAAAGGTCGTAAAGGTCGTGCTAAGAGTCATGCTAAGACGGGCTCTAAAATTCTAAAATTATATTTTTATGGAGGATAAAAATGGCAGAAAATGCTAATTATTGGCTGTTTAGATCTACAGGAACAACCAAGAGAAATCCAAGATTTTGTTTGGAAAATAACGTGGTCACTTATGGGTGGAGTGATTATGATTTGAAAAAAAATCAGGATGAAGGTTTGAAATGGATAAAAAAAAACTATTCGGCAAAGGCGGCGTCTATGGCTAAAAACTTTACTTCTATTAATAAAGGAGATGTCGTTGTTTTACCGGATTATGGTGTTAGTTTTATATCCATTGGAAGAGTTTTAAAACATGAATATAGGCAAGAATGGCGTCATGCTGATGCTAGCAATACCTACTCGGTGAAATGGTTAGTTAAATATTATCCCAGAAATGATTTGAGTTCAGCTTTTCAGCGTTCACTGAAATATATGGGAACTTTTTTAAATTTATGGCAATATAGAGAAGAGTTATCTAGGTTAATAAGGGGTGGATTTAAAAAATTAGAAGAAGATTATGGAGGTAAACTAGATGAACTAAATGATGAGAGCATCGAGAGAATAGCTAAACACATTAATAATAGACAAAATTTGAATTTTCAAGATGGGGAATTTGAAAAATTTATCATGCATATTTTGGAACTACAATATCCAAACTTAGCAGGAGTGCAGAATAGTAATAAGGCTGAAGCTAAAAATGTTAAAAGTTTAACCCTTTCTGCTGATTATGGTATTTTAGACATTGGTATCACATTTAACGTTCAAGTAGAGCAACATGATGGGACTAGTGGTGGGTATGCGTTGGACCGAATTTCTAAAAGTGACGACAATGATCCTTATTTTAAGAAAGTGCTCGTCACCACTGGGAAGCTAACCGATGAAATAATAGAAAAGGAAAAAGAAAAAGGCGTTGTTTTAATCGGTCCTAAGCGTATAGCGGAAATGATTTTGGAAAATTTTGATAAAATTGATTACCATTATAAAGCTAAGTTAAATTTAGCAAGTGAGATCGTAGTTTTAAAAGACTGATAGAATTAAAAGTGAGGTGGGTAAAAATGTTGAAAATATCTGGTGTTATCATTGGTGTTGTCGTCGTTTTGCTGGTCTTGTCTAATTTTCTAATCACCAAGACTTTTTACACGGAAGTAAAAATTAACGAAAGCCCGAGCGTGGTTTGGAGTTTCTTGGTGGATAAAGCAACTTACTCCAAGTGGAACGTCATTTTAACCCCCACTGAGAGCGGGGAAATTAGAGAAGGAGAGAAAGTGAATTATCTCATGAATTACAATAACTCCGAGAGTAACTTTTCGGCTAAAATCGCCAAAGTGATTGAAAACCAAGAGCTGAACCAAAGAGGTGGGTTTTTTGGGTTATTGACTTATGATCATAAGTATTTGTTGAAACCCACTGAAAAAGCCAACGAAACTCTGCTCATTCAAACGGAAATAGATCGCGGGATTGGTCTTTTGTTCTGGAACTCTGATTTGGTGGAAGATGCCTATAAGAAGTCAAGCGAGAACTTAAAGAGACTAATAGAACAGGGCGGTAGATAGAGTTTGCTTAATAGCGAGGCTGAAAATCTTCGTTTTTTTTAGATTGATTGGCGGGGGGCTAGGTTGCTTATGGGTGTTAAGGATGCGGGAGAGAATTTCCCTATAGGAGACGACGAGAGAATTTTAGAGATTAACTCCCCGACGGGTAATAAACCCTATAAGGTTATCCATAAAGACGTTAAAAATAGATGGGCTATCGTGGCTCTTGACTGGGAGACTTATCCTAGGCTAGGGATTAGATGGTTTTGGTATGATTCAGGGACGCCAGCCTATTTTGGTGATGCGACTTGGTTTATGTTTCCAGTAGAGTTGACGAAATCAATCCTGAGTGGGCTTCCGTTATCTCATGAATTTTCTAATGTAGTGGAAGACTTTTTAGCAAGAAAAATCACCGGAGATGAATTGAAGAAATGGCCGGAGAAGTGATTGCTTAGCATTATCTCCCGAAATTAAGTTCACCTCGTTTTAGTTGATTTGCCTCTTAGTTAGAGCACGCTAGAGCATGCTAGAGTGTTTTAGGGTGCTTTCCGTTCGTTAGGTTCTTTTCGTTTTGCAGGGAAAGGGTTATGGGGAGTTATTTTCTGCTAAATTAATTGCCCTGAAGGGAAACTAGATTATAATACATTGTGACACAATGTATTCAATGTAGGAGGCAAAATTGAGCAAAGCAGAACAAAATCCATTTGGAGAAAAGGGCTGGACGCCGGATAGACTACCCTCTTTAAAAGGGAAAACTTATTTAATCACTGGTGCGAACGTCGGTGCTGGTTTTGAGGCGACGAAAATTCTCGTCAGCAAAGGGGGGCAAGTGGTGATGCTGTCGCGTAATCCGCAAAAAGTCGAAGCGGCTAGGGCGGAGATCAAAGAGCAGTTCCCCGAGGCAGATTTAAAATTTATCCAACTAGACCTTGCTTCCTTGGCTTCCGTTCGCGAGGCGGCTAAAAAAATTAACCAAGAAGTTCCCAAAATAGACGCCCTCATCTGCAACGCAGCCATCGCCCAAGTCGCCAAGCAAAAAATGACGGTTGATGGTTTCGAAAGTCAGCTGGGAGTTAATCATTTGGGGCATTTCCTCTTATGCGGGCTTTTGTTCGATAAGATCGAAGCCTCTAAGGGAAGAATAGTGGTGGTTGATAGCTTGGCGTATAGGATGGGACTAAAAAAAATTCAGTTTGATGATCTTAACTTTGATAACAACTATAATCCCATGAACGCTTATTGTCAAAGCAAACTGGCTCAGATGATTTTTGCCTACGAACTGCAGCGGCGAGTTAAAAAAGCTAATAAAAAAACTCAAGTGTACGTATGCCATCCCGGAGCCGCTAAAACCACTTTGATTCGAGAAGATGCTAATCTCTCAACGAGAATTATTGCTAAAGTCTTAGGTCCGCTAATGGCTCAATCGGCTGAAAAAGGTTCATGGCCGGAGGTCTTATGTGCAGTGGAGGAGGACCTTGAGCCGGTGGCGTTTTATGGACCGACGAAAAGAGGTGAATTCGTGGGGGCGGTTGGTAAATGCAGGCTACTCCCGCATGCCCTAGACCAGAGCGTGGCGGAAAAGCTATGGAGTGTCTCCGAAGAAAAAACGGGGCTGAAGTGGTCGCCGTAACCAATGGCCTGCAGAAAATATAAAAGGTAGGATGAAAACGATGGAAGAACAAAAAAAAATAAGAGAAGTGCTGTTGTTAAAATCACCGGCAAACACTGGGAAAACAGAATCTATTAATTATCTGCATGACAAATTTACTGCTAAATATGGATTGAAAAAAAAGAAAAAAGTAAATGAGAGTCGTAGAGACTTTGAGGAAGTGTACGAAGCAAATGGCTACGTAGTTGGTTTTGCTAGTGAGGGTGATGAGGTTGGAAAAGTTGAAGAAAATTTTAAATTCTTTAATGGCGAGAATCCTAAGGGCAAGAAATGCGACATTGGGATAACTGCTTGTCGAACTAAGGGAAAGACAGTAGAAAAGACTTTTGAACTAATAGAGAAGTATGAATGTGAGCTCTCTCTTTTTGGACCGATAGAACCCCCAAGTAATGATGAGGGTACCGAAGCCATGGCGGCGATGATGTTGGATAGGTTAATCCAACTGCTAGAAGGTAAGAAAGAATAGCCCATGATGTTTTGCTAAAACGTAAAACTGAAAGCTTTAAACGAGTTAGCCGGTGAGTTATCGGTGAGGCGGTGGGGGTGTTTTAAGAGGCTAGCGGGGGCTCGTTTTTCAAGAAAATTGTTTTACTTGCTAGTGATGTTATAATAATGCTACTTAAGGGGGAGAAGACATGAAAAATAAAAAACCGTTAATGGTAATCTTAATCATAGCTGGGTTGGTGCTTTTTACTGCCATCTTGACTAACCCAAGCGAGGCTAAGCAGAAAGAAATTTTAAAATCAAAACTCACTCAGCTATCGATTGATGGGGGGCTTAATGAAAATTTAATCGCCTTGGCATCTTCATTTATCGCAAATCTAGTGGATAACACCATAAGCTCTGACAACTACGTCTTGTTTTCAGTGGTAAAGAGCAGCTGGGAAAACCAAACCAATGTTATTGGGATAGGGGTTTTTGGCAACGTTATTTTGTTTAGCGGAGATCAGTTTAAAAGTTTATCAAACAACTGAGGCGGCAAGAGCTGAGGCGGCAAATTAGGGCCGGTTAGGCAAAAGAGCGAAATTTATAGGCGTTATTATAGGCGTTATTGCTCATTTTTTTTAGCAAAATTTTTTTTATTCCTCCATATTTTTTAAAAGCAATATATAATGGTTCTAAAGAGTTTAATGATTTAGTTTTTTTAACTCTTTTGCTTATTTTTATGTTTATTTTTATTCATTTTTAATCTTAAGGAGGTTAACAATATGGCTTATGCTAGACCGTCTTTCAAAGAAAAATACGGTAACTTCATTGGAGGAAAATTCGTTGATCCTATTGGAGGAGAATATTTTGACAACACGTCCCCGGTGGATGGAAGTTTGATCGCTAAATATCCTCGCTCTAAAACCGAGGACATCAACGCAGCTATTGACGCTGCGGAGGCAGCTAGAGAAGACTGGGGAAACACTTCGGCAACTGAGCGAGCTAATTTGCTGAACAAGGTGGCGGACATCATTCAAGATAATTTGGAAGAGTTTGCTTTGGTGGACACTTGCGACAACGGGAAGCCCATCAGGGAAACTCTCAATGCCGACATTCCGCTAAGCGTCGATCATTGGAGGTATTTTGCAGCAACTGCCCGCTCCGAGGAAGGGTCAGTGACGGAGCTCGATAAAAACACCGTTTCCATGATCGTAAAAGAGCCAGTGGGCATTGTCGGGCAAATCATTCCTTGGAATTTTCCTTTGCTGATGTTATCATGGAAACTTCCCCCGGCTTTGGCGGCGGGTAACTGCGTGGTTTTGAAACCAGCTGAGCAGACGCCTTCTTCCGCTACTTTGCTAATGGAGAAAATCGCTGATGTTTTTCCCCCGGGAGTTATTAACATTGTGCATGGGTTTGGTCCTGAAGCGGGCAAGCCGCTAGCGTCGAGTTCTAGGATTGACAAAGTTGCTTTCACTGGGGAGACGACGACTGGTCAGCTCATCATGCAATATGCGTCTAAAAATTTGAATCCAGTGACGATGGAACTGGGAGGAAAGTCGCCTAATATTTTTTTCAATAGCGTAATGGATCACGACGATGCCTTTTTGGACAAAGCAGTTGAGGGGGCGGTGTTGTTCGCTTTTAATCAAGGAGAAGTCTGCACTTGTCCGTCTCGGTTATTAGTTCAAGAAGACATTTACGATGATTTCATGGCTAGGGTTATCGAAAGAACCAAGGCGATAAAGCAGGGCGATCCTTATGACATCAACACCATGGTGGGAGCTCAGGCTTCTAACGACCAATTTGAAAAAATCCTTTCTTATATAAAAATTGGCAAAGAAGAGGGTGCTAAAGTTTTAACTGGTGGAGATTCTTATGACCCGGGCGGTAGCTTTTCGGAGGGTTTTTACGTTAGCCCAACGATTTTTGAAGGGGAGAACAAGATGAGGGTTTTCCAAGAAGAGATATTTGGTCCGGTCGTTTGTGCTACTAAATTCAAAGACGAAGCAGAGGCGATAAGCATCGCTAACGATACGCTTTATGGTTTAGGGGCTGGGGTTTGGAGCCGCGATGGTCATCAGCTTTATCAAGTTCCTAGAGCTATTAAGGCGGGGCGAGTTTGGGTTAATTGTTTCCATGCTTATCCAGCGCATGCTCCTTTTGGTGGGTATCGAAAATCTGGCTTTGGTCGAGAAAACCATCAAATGATGCTCAATCATTATCGGCAAAACAAAAACATGCTTATTTCTTACGATAAGAATAAGCTAGGTTTCTTCTAGGGCACTGATCATGAAAGTTGATAGGGTTGTTATTGCTCCGGAAGCTGAAGCATTGCTGAATAAGCTCAAAGATCAGCATGGGGAACTCATCTTCCACCAAAGTGGGGGGTGCTGCGATGGCTCTTCTCCTATGGTTATCAAAAAAGATGAGATGTTTTTAGACGAAAGCGATGTCTTGATGGGTAAGGTAGCGGGAGTGAATTTCTATATGAATAAGGACCAATTTAAATATTGGCAGCATACCCATTTGACAATTGATATCACAGAGGGAAGAGGGAGTAGTTTTTCTTTAGACATTCCCACGGGGTTTAGGTTTATGATTCGCTCTAGGCTCTTTACGGAAGAAGAAAAGAAAAACTTAATAGAAGTCGTCGTTCCTAATCATTGACGAAAATAAGTTAGATTGTAAGTAGAGTGTGGGTTGCTGTCTAGTGACCTGCACTTTTAGTTTTTTTAAAAAAAACCTTGTCGTTTTTTCGTTTTATTTTATAATTAGTTTTCTTTCATCAAAAATAATTTTTGGAGGATCTATTTATGAAAAAAATAAGTAAAATTTTCGTAGTTGCTTTTTTGGCTTTGAGTTTTTTCCCCCTGTCATTGGGAGCTGAGACGATAAGGTTTTGGACTACTGAAGAGCAACCCGACAGGCTAGCCAAGCAGCAAGCCCTAGCCGAGGATTTTAGAAAAAAGACAGGTAATACCGTTCAAGTCATTCCAGTTACGGAGAAGGATTTAGGGACGAGAGCAACAGCAGCTTTCGCAGCGGGGGATTTGCCTGATGTCATTTACTTTACCCTGCAATACGTTTTGCCTTGGGCAGAAGCTGGGATATTAGACATTGATGCTAATAACGAAGTGGTTAATAAGCTGGGGAAAAGGACTTTTGCTAAAGGCGTCATCGACATAGCAACGGTTGATAACAAAGTTGCTGCTGTGCCGGTGGATGGTTGGACGCAAATGATCGTTTATCGCAAAGACCTTTTTAGGAAAAATCGTTTGAGACCACCGGACAGTTACGCGAACATTGTCAAAGCGATTAATAAACTCAACGACCCCCCGAATCTTTATGCTTTCGTGGCGGCTACTAAAATAGATGAAAACTTCATGTCTCAAGTTTTGGAGCATGTTTTTTTAGCGAATGGGGTTTCTCCGGTCGGACCTAATGGGTTTAAGGAATTGGACAGGAAAGCGACGAGGGAAGTTCTTGAGTTTTATCGAACGTTAGCCAAAGCTTCGCCACCGGGAGAGTTGTACTGGAAACAATCGAGAGAGCTTTATTTTGCTGGTAGAGCGGCTATGATCATTTGGTCGCCTTTTATTTTGGATGAATTGGCGGGACTTAGGGATTCTGCTCCACCTACTATCAACAGCGATCCAACTTCCAAGGAGCTAGCCTCTAAGACAGACGTGGTGACTTCTTTTTCCGGTCCATCGAACAAGGATGGGGCAGCTTGGGCTGACATTAGGTATTTTGGAGTTACTGCTGATGCCAACACTGAAATTGCTCAACAATTCGTGGAATATTCCATGAGCGATGGTTATACGAGCACCTTGTCGATAGCACCAGAGGGGAAATTCCCGGTTCGCAAGGGCGATAAGCGAAGCAGGAACAAATACGTTAAGGCGTGGTCGAAGTTGCCTGTAGGGGTTGACCGCAAGGCTCCGCTTTCTGATTTGTATCCTAGGAGAACGATTGACAAAATCGTTAAAGGGCTAGACACCGCTGCTCGTTGGGGCGTTAAAGAAGGGCAGTTGGCTTTGGCATCTAAAATTGTTAATAGCCAAGTCATTAATCGACTGGTTAGAGAGTACATTGATGGCGAGAGGAATGTTGATGACACCATTGATCGCATCAATAGCGAGTTAGCTAAAATTGAATAAATTTACTAAACTCATAAGGTAATTTTCATTTTGAAGAGAAAAGTTAGGCGAATAGGACCCATTCAAAGAAGAGAGATTCGTCTAACTTTTCTGCTGCTTTTTCCTACTTTATTAATTGAGCTAGGAGGTTTTGTATGGTAGACTCAAAAGAGTGAATGGCAATGTTGCGGCAGTGTTGTTTTTGCGGTTAAATGAAATGAATTTCTTATTGAAAGATCGCCGGAAAGAGTCCTATCTTGTTAACCAGTGGAGTATGGGGTACCGCGGGGTACAGTGGGGTACCGCGAGGGATGGGGAGTCTGCATGACTAATGCATCTTTGAAACAGGAGATCGTTAAAAAGAGTTTTGGTTTAAACAACGGCAAAAAAATATATGAGGGATTTAATGAGGAAAGAAAAGTTAAAAATAGAAGAGAAAAAGCAAAAAAAAGGCTAGGTTATGAGTTTTTTGCTGATTCTTTTGAAAAGAAGAATAATGCCTTATTTGATAAATATTTGAATAAAATTGTTGTTGGTGATAGCATAGACATTTTAAAAGAGCTTCCTAGCAACTCAGTGGATTTGGTTTTTACCTCTCCTCCTTATAATTTCGGATTAGACTATGAAAATCATAACGATACGAATAATTGGGATAGTTATTTTGAAACGTTATTTAATATTTTTGATGAATGTCAAAGAGTTACTAAATATGGGGGAAGAATTATCGTCAATATCCAGCCCTTGTTTTCGGATTACATTCCCACTCATCATTTGATAAGCAATCATTTTTTTAAGAGGGGGTTGATATGGAAAGGCGAAATATTGTGGGAAAAGAATAATTATAACTGCAAGTACACTGCTTGGGGGAGTTGGAAAAGCCCAGCGAGTCCTTATTTGAAGTACACTTGGGAGTTTTTGGAAGTGTTTTGCAAAGGTGATTTAAAGAAAAAAGGGGACACGAAGGACATTGATATAAATGCGGAAGATTTTAAAAGTTGGGTTAATGCCAAATGGTCTATTGCTCCTGAGAGAAATATGAAAAAATACAATCACCCTGCTATATTCCCTGAAAAATTAGTAGAGAGAGTATTGAAGTTGTTCACTTTTAAAAATGATGTAGTGTTAGACCCTTTCAATGGCGTCGGAACTACCACCTTGGTTAGTCATAAACTGGGCAGAAAGTATTTAGGCATAGACATATCTAAGGAATACTGCGAGACGGCGAAAAAAAGAATAGTTGATTTAGGTGATACATTATTTGAATATTAAATATGAGGGATGGTGAGCATAGAGGAGATCATTAAAAAATATGAAAGTGTTATTAGAGGAGTGGATGACGAAGCTAGAAATAAAAATGATCGAGCGTATGGAGGCTACATCAGGCAAACCAAGGGAAAACTTTTGGAGGACATTACGCATTCATTGATTTTAATTGCTTGGAAGGAGATGGGTGGCAAAGGTGAAGATATAGAAATAAATAGCAATAAAGTTAGAGTGCCCTTGAATAGAAACTACTTAAATAAAATGAGCGATGCTCGCATGAAGAAGCACATAGAGGACAATATCAAAGATTACCACTATGCCCTGTCGGTTGACAAGCATGTTTTCATAAGAGGCGATCTGGTGATGGGGATTGAGTGTAAGTCTTATGCTGAAAATGCTATGATTAAAAGAATTTTGGTGGATTTTGATTTGTTAAAAACCGTGCATAAAAATATGAAATGCTTTTTGTTTCAACTTGAAAGCCACTTGGGGGGTGATTACTCGAAACTGCAGAATGGAAATTATGGAAGCAAATCTACCCATGCGATAATGTCGTATTTTAACTGCAAGTTAAAAATAGTTACTCTATTAGAAGGCGAAAGAAAAGTGGATGCCCCTATACATAAATATTTTAAGCCATTAAATAGTTCTCCATTGATCAAAGCGAAAGAGATTTTAAAAAATGATTTAAAAGGTTTTTTATAAGACAACTAAATAATTAAAAAGAGCATTGGATAAATCAGTAAAAAAAGTCATAAGTTTTTTAACAAAGGCAGACGAGGCAGTGAAGTTTAAATGATAGAGCGTCGAAGTTGCTTTTGTCGAGTTAGGGATGTAGCCCGAAAGTTTTTACCATTTCATTTTGAAGAGAAAAGTTAGGCGAATAGGACCCATTCAAAGAAGAGAGATTCGTCTAGCTTTTCTGCTGCTTTTTCCTACTTTATTAATTGTTTTATTAATTGTTTTCCTGCCTCTTTTTATTAACATTTGGATTAGTTTTAAGTCAATCCTTTTAAGCGACTTGCGTCCCCCTACTGCTATCGTTAATGAGCGGGTTAGGGGGGATTTGACGAAAGTCAACGAAGAGATTTCCATTGAATATCGCGTGCGTAATTCATCTACTAAGGAGGAGTTACGCGAAGTTGTCATTGCTGATGTTATTCCTGTGGGTTTGCGAGTGGTTGAAGTTGATGACAATTGTTCCATGCAGGAGCAGAATGTATCTTGTGAATTTGCTGTTTTCCCGGCTAAAAATTTGGAGCGAATAAAATTGCTCGCAGTGGTTGAGGAAGAGTTTTTCAACGATCCCGTCAATCCCAAAGATTCCTCTCCTTCGGTGAGTTTAGTGAGTAGGAACAAGTTGACGGATTTCGTTTTTACTTTGGAAAACTACAAAAGGATGTTGGCGGGGGAAGAGTTTTTCAACGTACTGAAAGTAACTTTCATTTACACCATATTTGGCACTGCGGGGGCACTCTTCTTAGGCTTATTAGCGGCGTTGCTGCTCAACGAGCATTTTTTGGGGAGGGGGTTTTTCCGTGGTTTGTTTTTATTTCCCTATGTGTCGCCTATCATAGCGGTGGCTTTTACTTGGGTCATCATTTTCGACCCTTTTTCTGGGATGTTCAATACCCTACTCCTTAGGTTGTCGCTAATAGATGAAGCGATTAATTTCTTTGGGCAGCGCTATGCTGATTTTAGTTTGCTTGGTTATGAGTTTAAGTTTCCTTTGGCTTTGGCGTCAGTGATTTTGTTCGAATCTTGGCGGTATTTTCCTTTGTCTTTTCTGTTCATTTTAGCAAGGATGCAGTCAATAGACAAAGAAATGTTTGAGGCGGCTAAAGTGGATGGAGCAAGCCCCCTGCAGTCGTTTTGGTACATTTCCCTTCCTCAACTTTTAGGAATATTTGCTCTCTTGTTTTTGCTGCGTTTCATTTGGACTTTCAATAAATTTGACGACATTTTTTTACTCACCGGAGGGGCTGCAGGAACGAGAACTTTGACGGTTGATGTTTACGAGCAGGGTTTTGCGATTGCTAATTTGGGTGCTGGGGCAGCGGTGGCGTTGGTTATTTTTCTGCTTTTGCTGACTTTTTCTATTTTCTTTTTAAAATTTTCTCCTCAGGATAAATAATGAAAAATCTAAAACTCCTCCTTTTAATTTTCGTTTTGGGCTTTGTTTGGGGACCTGTCTTGCTCACGATCATCTCAGTTGGGCAGATGCTCATCGTCAATGAGTTCATCCTCCCCCCCATGATCGCCGCAATGATAAGCTCGATGGGTGCTGTCGCAGTCATCATTGCCAGACCCCCGCTTAAGCGGAATTTTAAAATTTTATTTTTGAGCATGGCTTTGAGTTTTTCGCTCCTACTCATTTTAAGTGGGTTAAAACCATTCAATCTTGCATTGGCTTCGTCTTTTACCATTCAGCTAGCAAGTAGTTTGTTATACGTTGTTTTGTTGTCTCTTACTTTAAAAAGCATTTTGAATAAAATAGCTTTTAACGATTTGTCTAAATATTATTTACAGCTCGTTTTTATTAGGAGCATGAAGAAGCTGGGAATCATTTTTTTCACTTTGATTGTGCTAGTGCCTTTTTTGATAATGATCGTAACTAGCTTAAAAAGCCAACAACTCTTACTGGCTAATCCATTGGACTTTTCGCTGGATTTCTCGGGGGGATTAAAGGCTCTTTTGGGGAGTTATGCTAAGTTATTTGCTGAGTTTAATTTTGGTCGCTTCCTGCTCAATTCTTTTTTTGTTTCCATAGTGACTGTCTTCATTACGCTTTTCTTTTCCGTTCCGGGAGCGTATGTGATTGCTAGGTTAAATTTCCCCGGAAGAGAATTCTTTTTTCATGCCCTGCTCCTTATTTACATGGTCCCCGCTATCGTCTTGGTTATTCCTCTCTATGCTATTTTCACTCAGCTGGGATTAAGGGATAACTTTTTGGGACTCCTCATCGTCTATCCGGCGACGACCATTCCCGTCGCCCTGTACATGCTGCAGGGGTATTTTAGGAATATTCCCTTTGAGTTGGAGGAAGCGGGAATTGTCGATGGGCTTACGAGGATAGGCGTGATTTTAAAAATAACCATACCGCTATCCCTCCCCTCTTTGGTCTCTGTTTCGCTTTACGTTTTTATGATTGCTTGGAATGAATTTTTATTTGCTTTTATGTTTTTGGATAACGTTGAAATTTTTACCCTTTCTAGGGGACTGGTGTCGTTGAACTCCTCTGAAGTTCCTAGGCAGTTTTTAATGGCAGGGGCTGTGGTGGCGACTATTCCGGTTTTGCTCATTTTTTTAGTGTTGGAAAGGTTTTTAATTTCTGGACTCACGGCAGGAAGCGTTAAAGGATGATGATTTGGAAAAATTAGTAGAAAAGGCTAGGAAAATTTTAGTAGACAACGATCGCGGGGGGTTCACTATTCCCAGCAAGCACTTGTATCCCTATCAATGGAATTGGGATTCTGTTTTTTGTGCTTTGGGGTTTTCTTATTTTGATTTGCCACGTGCTTGGCAAGAGTTAGATACTTTGTTGAAAGGACAATGGAAGAATGGAATGCTCCCGCATATCATTTTTAGAAAAGACGACCCGAATTATTTCCCCGGTCCTAAAATTTGGGGCTGCCCCAATGAAATCCCTACCTCTTGTTATTCGCAGCCGCCCGTCTTGGCTACGGTGCTAAAGCATTTGATACTTCAAGAACCCACTAACCCACTGGGAAAGCAGTTTTATGAAAAAACTTTGAAGTCGCATGAATGGTGGTTCAACGAAAGGCTTGATGCCAAAAGCCAACTGATCGCCGTCGCCCACCCCTGGGAGTCGGGGCGAGATAACTCTCCGTGCTTTGATGCGGCTATTAAAGAGATCGAACTTGAAAAGGAAATTCCCCACTATGACAGGAGAGACCTGAAGCACGTTGCGGCTTCTAGGAGACCGAGAAAATATGATTACGATCGTTATTTGGCGATTTTAAAGTACGGGAGAGATAACGAATGGGACGCTGAAAAAATCAAATCGGGACCTTTTTGGGTGGCGGATGTGGGCATTAATTTCATACTCTTAAGAGCCAATCGAGATTTGTTGTTCTTGGCGAACCTGTTTAATGACGCGGTGGGGGCGGAAAAAGTCACTGCCTGGATAGAGCACATGGAGAGGAAAATCATTCAATTATGGAACGAAGAGCTGGGAGTTTTTTGCTGCAAGGATTTAAGAACCAATGTTTTTTCGGGCAACTTGAGCAATGTTAGTTTTTTAAATTTTTTTTCCGGGGTGACTTATCGATCGGAATTGGTTCTGCAGAAACTAGGAACACTGCTTAGCGAAGTCATCCATGGGATACCGAGCAACGAGCCTAAAAACGAAAATTTTGAAGCAGAGAGGTATTGGCGGGGACCAGTTTGGCTGGTGGTTAATTTTTTAGTGGCTAAGGGGCTTCGGGAGAGCGGTCATTTGGAGTTGGCTGAAAAAATTCAGACGAACTCCATTGAGTTGATTAAAAAATCGGGCTTCTACGAATATTTCAATCCCTTGAATGGCGAAGGGTTGGGGGGAAGCGACTTCTCTTGGACGGCGGCTGTTTATTTGGCTTGGAGATTATAAAAACAATAGAGTAATTTATGGCATCAATTAAAATAGAAAAAGTTGAAAAATATTTCAAAGAAAATCACGTGCTTAAAGACATTAATTTAGATGTAAAAGATGGGGAATTGATCGTTTTCGTCGGTCCTTCTGGTTGTGGGAAATCGACTCTCCTTAGGATAATAGCAGGCTTGGAGGATGTTAGTTCGGGCAAGGTGTTCATTGACGAAAGAGATGTTACCGCTCAGCCGGCTAATGTGCGAAAATTGTCCATGGTTTTTCAATCGTACGCCCTTTATCCTCACATGAGCGTTGAGAAAAATTTGGGCTTTGCTTTGAAATCAGCTAACTTCCCTAAAAAAGAAATTTCTCGCCGAGTGAATCGTTCTGCTAGCGTTTTGAAACTAGATAATCTCTTATCCCGCTATCCCAAAGAACTCTCAGGCGGGCAACGGCAAAGAGTCGCCATTGGCAGGGCTATCGTTAGAGAGCCTTTGGGGTTTTTGTTCGACGAGCCACTTTCTAATTTGGATGCCTCTCTTCGAGGAGAGATGCGTTATGAGATTGCTAAGCTGCATCTTGCTTTGAAGTCAACTATGATTTACGTCACTCACGATCAAATCGAAGCCATGACTTTGGCGGATAAGATAATCATCTTGAACCAAGGCTCGATTATTCAAATCGGTAAACCCCATGAAATTTACGAGAAGCCTAGGAATCTCTTCGTTGCTAAGTTCATTGGGAGTCCTAATATGAACGTCTTTGCTTGGGATAGCAAGTTAGTTGCTTTTAAAAAAAATTCTCCTGTTTCAAAAAAAATCAAACAGCTGCTCCAAGAAAGGGAAAATCTCCTCATTGGCATTAGAGCAGAGCATATTAAACTCGTGAAGCCCAAAAAAGGGAATTTGGACGGAGTGGTTGAAGTGGTTGAATATTTGGGAGCGGATAGCTACATTTACGTTCAAGTGAGCAAAGTAGGAAACTTCATCGTGAGGGAAAGCGAAATGAAGGACATCAAGCCGGGCCAAGTCGTTGGGCTTAAGCTGGATGAAAGCAAGTTATATTTTTTTGACCCCAAAAGCGAATTAAGCTTAAACTAGTTTTCGGCAAAAAATTCTGCCTAACTTTTAGAAGGGCTTGCTTGATTTGCCACTTACTTGCCACTTATTTGCTATTAGAGAGCGATGAGGGAGGGGGCTTGAAAATAATCGTTTTCATAGATACTTGGCAGCCGCAAGTCAATGGGGTGGTCACGGTTTATCAAAACGTCGTGAGAGAGTTGACAAAAAGAAACCACCTGATTAAGGTAGTTCATCCTTTTTTATTTAAAACTTTTCCTATGCCCCTCTACCCCGAGATAAGGCTTGCCTATAATCACTTTCGCAAGGTGGGAGAAGTGGTTCGTGAGTTTAAGCCCGATGCGATCCACATCGCTACCGAGGGACCTATTGGCCTTACTGCTAGGAATTACTGCGGGAGGAATAAAATCCCCTATACTACCAGCTACCATTCCAAGTATCCAGAATACGTTAATTTGCGGCTTAAGTTCATTCCGCTGCGGTTCCTGTATCATTTCATTTTTAAGTTTCATCAAAATAGCCAATGCATTTTAGTTCCTAGTGAAAGTTTTGCTCGGGAACTGCTAGAAAAGAAATTCAAACGCATTAAAGTATGGAAGAGTGGTTACGACAAAGCAACCTTCAATCCCAAAAACAAAGTGAGAACTCTCTTCAAGAAGCCCATTTTTTTATACGTTGGTCGCATAGCAGTGGAAAAAAACATCACTTCATTCTTAAGCCTCGCCTTGCCCGGAACGAAAGTGGTGGTGGGCGATGGTCCGCAGAGGAGCGACTATGAAAAAAAATACCCCGACGCTGTTTTTCTTGGCTACAAAAGAGGAAAAGAGTTAGCCGGTTATTATGCTGCTGCGGATGTTCTCGTTTTCCCTTCCAAGACAGATACTTTGGGCTTGGTTATGTTGGAAAGCATTGCCTGTGGCACGCCGGTGGCGGCTTTTAACGTCACGGGACCTAAGGGCGTTATTGAAAATGGAGTGAATGGTTTTTTGGGAGATGATTTAAAAGAGAATTGTTTGAAAGCCCTGACTTTAGCAAGCAGCAAGGTGCTACGCACCGCTAGGAAGTGGTCTTGGGAAAATTCGGCTCAAGTGTTTTTAGATAGTTTGAGCAGGGTAGAAGGGAATAAATTAGGTGGGAACAAATGAATTGCTTTTTCTCAAAAAGTTGATGACTATAGGAACACTTTTTCTTTAAGATTTTCCTTTTTATGCTTCTGGGGGACTCGCTTAACATTCTGCTCAACACCCTACTCAACACCCTGCTTAATACTCTTAGCGTCAGGTAGTTTTTTTTAAACGCCATTAGGGGAAAAACGCAAAAATTAGGCATTTCGTTAACTGATGAAGCCTTTTTTAGCGATTTTTTTTTAGGTTTTGGCAATAAAAAAGTTGGGAAAAAATTGGGACGCTTTTTGAAAAGTTGGCACGCTTTTTGACTTGTATATTAATGAAAATAAAACATAACGGAGGACAACATGACATTAACATTTTGGAACAAACCTTTTTTAAGTTCTTTTCTTGAGGATGACTTCAAGAAAGAAGATAGGGAGTTTTTCTCCCCTAAGGCTAACATCGTTGAGAACGAAAAAAGTTTTCTCATCGACATTGAGCTGCCGGGAGTAAAAAAAGAAGAAGTCGACATTGTCATTAAAAATAACATTTTAGTGGTCAAGGGCGAGAAGAGAAAAGAAACAAAAGAAAAAGAAGGGGCTTATTCTTCTTTTGAAAGCTACTATGGTAGTTTTGAAAGGAGTTGGAAAATTGAAAACGTTGAGGAAGGGAAAATAGAAGCATCTTTCGTGGACGGCGTTTTGAAACTGGTTTTGCCGAAAAAGAAAGACATTGTAGAAAAGGAAAGAGTAAAAAAAATACCCGTTAAATAAAAATAGAGATCATAGCCAGCCGCACTCCAGTCGTGCGGCAGGCTAGCGAGGAAAACTTACGCCAAGAAAATGAATTGAAGCGGTTTGGTTTTTTATGGCTAATTCTATGCCTAATTCTAGGGCTAATCTCAGGGCTAATTTTTAAGTTTCATTTGATAAAAAAGTTCGTTTTCCCGAAGGTCAAAATGAATCGTGGAATGCGGTTTTAAGTTATCGTCTATTAGTTCATCTACTATTCTTTCTTTTATTTCTTTTTCAATGAGTCTTTTTAAAGGACGGGCTCCCATTTTTTTAGTGATCCCCTTGCTGATCAAATAGTTCAAAGCCTTCTCGCTTAGCTTTACGGTGGTTTTTTTCTTTTTTAGGAGAGCGTTTAATTCTTTAACGAACTTCATCACCACTTGCTTGGCTATTTTAGGAGTGACGGAATTAAATTTCACCACCGCACTTAACCTGTTTCTAAACTCGGGGCTGAAGAAATTGCTGATCGCCTTCTCGCCACCAAGTTTCTCGGATTTATCGCCGAAGCCCACTGGATTCGCTGAATATTCCAACGCCCCTAAATTAGAGGTCATGATGATTAAAGAATTTTTAAAGTCTACTTTATTGCCTTGGCTGTCAGTGAGGGTCCCGTAGTCCATGACTTGGAGAAAGGCATTAATGACGTCATGGTGGGCTTTTTCTATTTCGTCTAATAAAATCAAGCTATGGGGGTTTTTTTTAACTTGCTCGGTTAATTCATTTTTTTTTTCGTTGTACCCTACATAGCCGGGGGGAGCACCGATGAGCTTGGCAATGCTATGAGCTTCCATGTACTCCGACATGTCTAGGCGAATCAAATGAAGGGGCATCTCCCTAGCTAGCACTCGGCAAAGCTCGGTCTTGCCCACTCCAGTTGGTCCCGCTAGCAAAAATGCTCCTAGAGTTTTGTCATCGTCCAAAAGACCTGCTTGAGCTAGTTTTAGGGCTCTCAAGACTAGTTCTATGGCTTCCTTTTGCCCAAAGATTTCGCTTTTGAGTTTTTTTTCTAAATCCTTGAAGAAAATTTTATGTTTTTTTTCTACTTTTTTTAAAGGGAAGCCTTTTATTTCGCTGACGTTTTCTTCAATGTTTTTTTCATCGATGATTTTTCGCTTTTGTTGGTTGGTGGTGAAGTTTTTGATTTTCCATCTTGCCCCACTAAAGTCCATTAAGTCAATCGCTCCATCCGGCAGTTTTTTTTCAGGTAGGTATTGCCTAGTGAGTTCAACTATTTTTTTGATGGCTGGGGTGGAAAAAGATACTTCGTGAAATTTTTCGTAATGGTTTTTTATTTTTAGCAAAATGGTCTCTGTTTCTGCTAGACTGGGCTCTTTTATGTCAATGGTTTGAAACCTCCTGAAAAAGCTGGCTTCTTTGTTTTGCTGGTTGTGATATTCTTGATAGGAGGTGGTGGCTATGCATTTGATTTTTTCGTCATTCAAAAAGTTTTTTAGCAAATTAACGCAGTCGCTTTGGTTGGTGTTGGCGGCATTGGAGGACAAAAGAACGTGAACATCATCTATGAACAAAATGATCTGCCCATGTGCTTTGATGAAATTAAAGATTTTTTTGAATCTCTCTTCTAGTTCTCCGCGATATTTCGTTCCCGCCATTAAAAAGTTGTATTGCAGAGAATAAATTTTCTCATCCTTAAAAAAAGCCGGGGCTCTCCCGTGATGAATTTCAAAAGCCATTCCTTCTACTAAAGCAGTTTTGCCCACTCCCGCCTCTCCTAGCAAGAGGGGGTTGTTTTTCTTTCTTTGGGCTAGAACTTGGTATATTTTGCCCAGTTCTTTTTTTCTCCCGACTAAACTATCGAAACTCTCTTTTATTTTCTCTTCCATGCTGACGAGTATGTGGGGCAAGGGATTGGTTGGTTTTTGAACTTTTTGGTAATTGTTCTCAGCAAAAGCGAATCCCTCTTTTTCGCCGAGACGCATTAGCACGGAAGAGTCTAAGTCAATTTTCTTGAAGTTGTTTTTCGTTAAGTTGAATTCTTTTAAAAGATAGGCAGCGTACGAATCGCTTTCTTCTAAAATAGAGAGCAAGATGTCGTTCAACTGGCAAGCCTTTTCGTTGTTAGCGATTGACTTTTGGATGGCTCTATTGATGACTCTCTCCACCATGACGGAGGTCAGTGGTTCTTTATCGTTGAGTTTCACGGGACTTACGTTTTCGTTTAAATAGGAATTTAGTTTTTCCTTGAGGGCTTCAGTATCTTTGCCTAGGCGATCGAAAATGTTTCTGCCTTCTTCTAGGCTGCATATTTGGTAAAGCAAATGTTCTAGCAAAATGTACTCGTGCCTTCGCACCAGAGCATCTTTTAGACAAATGGTTAGTAAAATTTCTATTTCTTTTATGATCATTTTATTTTTATTCCTTTTCTAAAACCACTTTCAAAGGAAAGTTGTTTCGTTCTGCGGCTTCCAAGGTTTGTCTCGCTTTAGTCTCCGCTATTTCTTTATGATAAATTCCCACGACAGCCCTCTCTTCAGTGTGAATTTTTAGCATCAACGCTTCAGCCTCAGGGGGAGATTTGTGGAAAATGTGCATCAAAACGGCAACGACGAAATCCATGGTGGTGAAATCATCGTTTAAAAACAAAACCTTATAGTTGGGAATTTTTTTATCTTCCGTGGTGATGATTTCCTCAGCAGCGTCTTGTTCAAGCTCCCTTTGCTCCATAACAAAAAGATTATAGCATTAATGGAATAGTTGATAAAAAAATGCCCTTGAGTTTAGCTCAACTCCTTTAAAAGCATTGGAAAACAAACTTACCCCCAACAACGTAGCTAAGCGGATGACTTTAAAAAACGTTCGTTAATTTTTTCATGATTAAAGGTTGGTTTGATTAAAGTTTAAAAATTTTTTATAGGTTTTTGATTTCTAGTGGGTTTTTTTCAGCAATCCATGTTAGAATTAGTGGGGGAAAGTTGGGTTGAAGTTTTTACTTTTTATTCTAGTTAGTTTTAGTTTCTTGTGGGGTCAAACGGTGGTGGATGATGTCATCAACCAAGGGGAGAGGGACTTTTATAACAATCCCCAGAAAGCATTTCAGGGATTCGTCTACGATGCGGAAGACCTTAACCCCTCTTTCATAAAAAAGTATTTTTCTCCAGAGTGGCGGCTGATCACTAAATCAGAGGTGGATAACGTTGCTAGGAATGCTTGGGATAAGCGGTTTACCATTTCCACTAGTGCCTTCGCTGATTTCTCTTCTATTATAAACTACTACATCACTGCCAATGTTTTAAGGGAAGACATTTTCATTCCAGAGCTCACCCTTGGAGTTGGGCATTTGTTTTACGCACCGATTTATGCTCGGTTTGACCAAAATTATTTCGGTAGGGATGTCCTTGATACGGTTTTAGGAAGCACTCAGTTTCAATCTGCTTCTGCTAGCTTGATAATATCAAAGTCGGTTAGGTATAACTTGAAAATCTTCACTGGTTATCGTTATAACTATGGCGATCTCAGGGTGAATGTCCTAGGGGTAGACGATACTCGTCCTAATAAGGTTTACGACGATGTTTGGCATATGCACACTATTTTGTTGGGAATAACTCATTTGATTGACAACACCAACTGGGAAGCATCTTCTTACATGGCTTTTAGCATTTTGGAACAAGATATTTATGTGAAGGTGGAGTTTAGTTATAAATTTTTGGCATTGGGAATAGGGCTTTACCCTAATAATATTTTAATTTTGAAACCTTATTTGAGGTTTTTCGTAAGGATTTGAGTTAGGCGATGTTAAAGAAGATAATTTTTTTCTTGGTTCCTGTTTTATCTCTTTTTGCTCAAGTGGGCATCCCTTTTGGAAAAATCAAAGCAGATTTGTCCGTTCCTCTTATTTTCCCTTCTACCAAAGAAACAAGTTCGTCTCAATTCCCTGACTATGGAGATAAGTACTTTGCTCAATTTGCCTTTCCCTATAACTTAGAGGCGACTTTGGGTTATGCTCTTTCGATAGACAAGAACAATAGCCTTTTGGGTTTTTGGCGACTTAAGTACGGGGATGATCCCTTTAATTCTATTTTTACTCATAACGATGAGGCCCAGGGGGGAGCGCCAACTTTCACTAGGCAATCCATTAATAATTTAATAAGTTTTAAGGTGATTAATAAGTTTCGTCGTTTTAGCTTGAGCACGACGGCTTTTGCAGTGTTTGATTTGAGCCGGGAAGTTAGAACGGAGGATTTTGTCGATGGCGTGCAGAACAATTATTCCTACAACTTAAGCATTAGGATGGATTTTCCTTTGCCGCGGGGAATAATTTTATCTCCGAACGTTTCTTATGGTTATAATCAATTCCCTAACGACTTCACTCCAATCCCCGCTGCCCTCGTTTCATCAATTCTCCCCACCGCCAATATTAGCTCAGGCGGTATCTTTGAGATTAGAGAAGACTATCATAAGGTAGGGGTGGGGCTAGCAAGTGGTTTCCCGATACTAAATAACTTGAGACTTAACTTGAATTATGCGTTTTCTGCTGATTTTTATGTTGAAAATCCCGTTCCAAATTTTAGCGTTAACGGTGGTTACTCCGATGTTAATAAGCGTAATTTTAAAAATAACCTTAGTTTAGATCTTTTTGCTAATTTTTTACCGCAGGCGAATTATTACTTTTTTAATTTAAGGCTTAGTTATTTGTTTAGAAATAACGATTCTAACTTTGTTAGGGTGCTTTCTACAACTAGTGATTTTGTAACGAGGCTATCTTCAGACGACAAAACCATCATTCTGCAGCCTTTGCCGGGGTTTAATATTATCCTAGCCGATGATTACGAGGATTTTATTTTTAACTTAATAGGGCTTTATCCTACTATCAAGTTTCACCGACAATATTCCTTCACGTTAGGTTACTCCTTCTCTATTAAAAATTACATCAATAACTTCGCTCTTTTTGGCAATGAAGAAGAACCGGGGGTAGATTCAGGTACTTACAAGGCTGAAGAGCGTTTCGATATTAATCACAACCTGTTTGTGTCTTTTCTAATACAGAGTAGGGATAGGAGCGTCAATTTCACTCCCTATTTTGGATTTCAATTCTCTTCGTCTAACAACTTTGGTTCTGGGTTAAATCGCGATGTTTATTATTTAGGAATGGTAACGAGTTATGAATTTTAAAATATTATTGGTTTTAGGTTTTGTTTTTTCAGTCGTTTGGGCACAGGGTCGTCTGTCCGATCTTTCCAAGGAAGATGTGGAGTTTTTGGAAAATTTATCTCCCCAAGTTGCCCCAGAAATTATTCCCTATGAAGGGATGAAAATTAATAGAAAAAAGTCTTACCGTGCTTCTTTATACAAGAAAAAAAAAGTCATTTCAGCTTACGAAGATAACCGTAACCGCCTAAGGCAAGCATTGCTTTATAAGAGAAACGGCAATATTGAGAGTTTTAGCGAAATTTTAGAGGATGTTATTTTGGAGTTTAATTACACGCTCTTAGCCCCACAAGCCGCTGTGTTGTTAGGTGATTTTGAATATTCAATCTTCAATCAAGAGAGTGCCTTTTTGTATTATCTATACACGGTGAATAATCACTTCAACTCCCCTCTAGGCTGGGAGGCTTATTATAAGTTGGGTTTAGTTTTAAGCAAAAAACAGAACTTTAAGGAGGCTGAAAAAATAATGAACGAAATATTAAAATCTTCCAAAAATCCCTTCTATAAAGAGGCTAAGCAATTCCTAGAACAGAGATACTTGCTTTTGAGCAAAGTTGCTTTTCAAGACGAAGACTTTAGGGACGCTAAAAAATACCTAGATAGTTATAAAAGAGTTTCAGGACTTGAGGCGGCTAGTTCTAAATAGCGTTTTTTTAGCAATTGAAGTTAAATAGTTAGCCCTCACTACTTATCCCTCACCAGTTAGCCCTTTTTTAAGTCTATTTTTTTACTAGACTTAAAATTAATCCAATATCGCTTTTCTGCCGATAATAAGAGAGTGTTTGAAGTGCATCCATGTTTTTGTGTTTTCGGTTATCCTTTTCATTTTCCCCAATAAGTTTCTATTTTATCAAGCCAAGAAAGGCGACAGTTACTCCAAAATAGCTAAGCTTTACGATCTTAATTACATTGAGCTACTTAATTTAAACAAAAGGAAGAAAATCACTCCCTCCACTATCCTAAAAATAACCCCTCACTATTACTATAAAATAAAAAAGGGCGACACTTTGGACGAAATAGCCGAAGAACATCAAGTCCCCGCAAGCGTATTAAAAGACATTAATAAGCTAGGCTCAAGGGGGAAAATATTCTATGGTAATTCTTTAAAAATACCCTTCCCCGACGATATTGATTTCATCAACGAACTTGAAAAGGAAAACAGTACGGACTTCATTAACGTTCATCTGTTAAAAAACCAGAAAAAAAAAGTGATTGAAACTTTCAATGATTTGAATAAAAAAACTGAACGTAAAATCCCCCTCAAGATAAACTGGCCGCTGCCAAGAAGAGGCAGCAACATATCTATAAGAGTCATCAACAGCGAGGGGCTTTTGCTAGAAGCGAGTAAGCCGCAAAATAAAGTTTATGCGGGGCAAAAGGGCAAAGTTTCCTATGTCGGCAATATTAGAGGGTATGGCAAGTCCATTTTTTTGAAGCATTCGCAAAATATTTTCACTGTCTATTTGGGACTGAAAAACATAAGCCTAGAGGAAAACCAATCGGTCTCACAGGATAGCTCTATAGGCACGATGGGGAAGTATTTGTATTTCTTTGTTTTTCAAGATGGGCTTCCGGTTGATCCCAACGCCATTTTTTGAAGCGATGAGTTTGGAACTAGAGAGACATCTAAGGGTTTACTTGGACTATTTAAAATATCATAGGAATTTAAGCGAAGCAAGCCTATTGGCTTATGCTAGTGATTTGAGGTTGTTTTTTTCTTTTTTAATTGAAAAAAAAGTTGCTAAGTTGGTGGACATTGACCTAGATGTAATTCACGAATATGCTGAGAAGAGTGAAAAGAACTATAAGCCCTCTTCCATCAATAGAAAACTAATCGCTATTAAAGTATTTTTGCTTTTCTTAAGCAAGAAAAAATTGATTTCTTTGCCTGCTATCGAGCAACTGCAGTTCAAAAGCACTGCTGATTTTTTCCCCTCTCTAATGAATGTGAATGAAATAAAAAAATTCTTTAAAGAATTTGAAAGCAGGAAGAAGCTGAATTGGTTTTCTGATCACGAAAATGGCTTCAAAGAGAAAAAAAGAGACTATCGCAATGCCCTCATATTGGAAACTCTCTATGTGATGGGTAGTAGAGTTAGCGAGCTTTGTAATTTAAAAATGAGTGACCTTGATCTTGCCAATGAGTTAGTCACTTTGTTGGGGAAGGGAAATAAAACAAGAGTCGTTCCCATTTTGAATAGGCTAGCGACGAAATTTAGCATTTACTTGGAACGCATTCGCCCCTTTTTCGATCGGAGAAGATCTTGTGAAGAGGGCTATGTTTTTTTAAATTTTCGCGGTGGCAAAATGTCGCGAATAGCCATTTGGAAAATCATCAAGGAAATATTTTCTCAAATGAAATCAAGTAAAAATTTCTCCCCGCATAGTTTCCGGCACATGTACGCCACCCACTTGCTAAAAAATGGCTCTGACATTAGGGTGGTGCAGGAGTTATTAGGTCACGAAAATATTCAAACCACTGAAAAATACACTCACTTAGCGAACAAGGACGTGGAAGAAACTTTAAGGGATTTTCATCCGTTTTATCGCTAAACTTTATTTTTTGGGATAAACTTCTCCGCTAGGCGACCCCTTGCTCGCTGGGTTTAAGTGTTCTTTTTGGTCGTCAAAGTAAATGTGGGGGTTAAATACTTTAAGAACTTTATCCTTGCTAAACCCACCTAAAAAAAAAGCATTGTCCATGATGACGCCCCAAGTCATGAGCGTTCTAATCACTCTCTCATGAGCGGGGCTGCTCCTAGCGGTCACTAAAGCAGTTTTTATTTTAAATTTTGATTTGCCGGCGGAATGTTCTTTTTGAATTAAAACTAAAGTCTTCAAAAATTTAGCAAAAGGTCCTTCAGGTAGGGGGGAGAGAGCATTTTTTTTTTCATGCTCAAGGAAGGCGTTTAAATTTTTTTTGCGATAAATTTCCTCGGCTTCTTTTGAAAAAATAACGGCGTCCCCATCAAAAGCGATGCGAATTTCGTTGCCTTGGGCATCGCTTCTTGCCTCAGGAGTAAAATTTTTTTCATAGGGTTCACTACCCTCAGAGTTGTAAATCCTAGCGGCAGCAAAACCTTGGTTAATAGCCTCTTTCACATCAGTGGCGTTTTTAGATAAAAACAAATCGCATTCAAAAGCCTTTAAATATTTCACCACTGATTCCCCACTTAAAAAAGCCGCTCGAATTATCGGTAATTGGTATTCTTCAATGGAGTTGAAAATGCGTATTCCCATCTCCGAACTATTTTTGGAGATGATCATCACCTCTATGATGTCCTGTTTTAGAATTTTATTTAGTTTTAATAGGGATTCGATGAAATAGAAAGCCCCACCTTTTCTCAATTTCTTATCTTGTTGATTTACTTGATGTTCGCGATATTCTTGAACTCCTTTTTTTTCGAAAATATCGTTTTCTTCTTCTAAATCGAAAAGAGCCCTTGATGAAATGGCGATGAAGAGTTTATAATTTTTGTTGTCCATGAGTATTGATAGGTTATGATTAATTATGCTATGACTTCTTTAACAGAGGAGGCAATTAGCTTAGTTAACTAAGGATTAACTAAGCTAGTCTAAATTAGTTGGTCATGAATGACGGATGCCCATAATTGTTTTTTAATGGTGATATTGAATGTTGAAACTAGATGAAAAATTAACTTCCCTCCCCTTTTCCAAAAGTAGCCCGGAAATACTAAAAAGCATTTTTGGGGAAAAGGAATTGTCACCTAGATGGATAGCTGATTTGGATTTTTCTCTAGCAGAACCGCTGCAGAAAATCCTTATTGATAGAATAAAGAACTCGGGCTTCGGCTATGAATACAAGGATAACTCCTTTTTAAAGGCTCAAGAAGACTGGTATCAAAGAAGGTATGAGATTGATTTGAAAAAGCACCAGCGATTTTTCAGCCCAACCATCATGACTAGTCTCGCCATCATCATAGAAAATTTCACCGACCCGGAAGATGGGGTTATTATTCAAACTCCCGTTTATCCAGAATTTAAAAAAGTGATTGGACTGCAGGGAAGGGAAGCAGTCAAGAATCCCTTGGTTCTAAAGCAAAATGGTTACGAAATTGACTTTGATGATTTAAGGGAAAAAGCAAATGAAGCTAAAAATAAAATTCTCCTTCTCTGCAGCCCGCATAACCCAGTGGGGAGGAGTTGGCATTTTGATGAACTTGAAAAAGTGGTAAATATTTGCCGAGAGAATAACCTCCTCCTCATTAGCGACGAAATTCATCGGGACATCATGCTTTTTAAGAATCGCTTTATTTCCATTTGTAGTTTTAGCGAGCACTTCCAAAACTTTTTCATGCTGGCCTCAGAAGCAAAAACTTTCAACCTCTGCAGCATTTGCGATTCTCTCATCGTCACTCCCAATGAAAAAATTGGTGAAAAAGTTAAGCGAACTTTGAATAAATATCAATTAGGCAGAACCAATGGCTTGACTAGGGCTGTGCTTCAAGGAATTTATGAAATGGACGACGCTTGGACGCATGCCCTTATTGAAGTGGTGGAAAAAAACGTTTCCATTATTCGACAAGAGTTGAGAGAAGCAAAATCCAAAATAAGACTCGTTAGCCCAGAAGCGACTTACCTAGTGTGGTTGGATTTTAGGGAAATTTTCGCTGATGGTGAGTTGTTGTTTAAAAAAGTGATTAACGAGGCTAAAATTGCCGTTAATTTTGGACGCTGGTTTGGTCGAGAAGGCGATTTGTTCCTTAGGATGAACATTGGCACCACTCCTGAAATCGTCACGGACATTATTAAAAAAATAATCAACATCGTGAAATAATAGAATATAGAACGGGGGTGATAAGAAGGAAGACAAAAATGCAGTATGTGGCTTGGTTGAGAGGGATAAACGTCGGCGGGAGAAACAAAATCCTCATGGCTGACTTGAAGAAGTTGTTCCAAAAAATGGGCTTGGGGGAATTGAAAACTTACCTACAGAGCGGCAACGTGCTTTTCGCGACGAATGAAGAGGATGAGATGAGCCTAGCGAATGAAATAGAAGAAGGACTTTTCAGGCAGTATCGTTTTAACATTCCCACCATCGTCGTTAGCGGAGAAACCCTTAGGGAAGTAGTGCTAGAGAACCCTTTTCAAGAAGAGCCCCTAGAGAGCCTTTACGTGACTTTCCTAAAACAACTTCCTCGCTTGGAAAATTTAAAATGGTTGGAGAGTTTTGAAAATGAGAATAACCCCCTAGACAAGTTAGCGATAAAAGGGAAAAAAGTTTTTATTTGTTGCTCTGGTGGTTATAAAAAAACGAAGTTCAGCCAGCAGTTCCTAGAAAGAAAACTGCAAGTCGCAGCCACTACTAGGAATTGGCGGACTATTACCAATGTGGTTGGGCTTATGGGGGATAAAATAAAAATAGCAAGGCGATGATTAATTGAAAAGCAAAATTTTATTCTGTGGGTTAGGAACGATGGGATATCCCATGGCGGGGCATTTGGTTCAAAAGTTGGACCCTGCTTCTTTTGAGGTGTTCGTTTACAATCGCACCATTAAAAAAGCTGAAAAATGGCAGCGAGAATTTAAGGGCGTTTTTTTAAACAAAAAGGAATTGCTGGAAAAAGCGAATGAGTTCCATTTTGTCTTTAGTTGCTTGGGGCAAGACGAAGACGTTGAGGCTTTTTTGTTGGACAAGAACTTCTTGTACCCTCGTTTGAGCGAAGGAAGCATGGTGGTCGATCATAGCACTATTTCTTATCGATTAGCTAAGAAACTCAGTGAAGAGTTGAAAAAGAAGAAAATAGCTTTCATGGACGCTCCCATCTCGGGCGGTGAAATAGGGGCTCAAAAGGGAATTTTGACCGTCATGGCTGGTGGATCTGAGATCGCTTTTAAAGAAGCAGCTCCTTTTTTAAGGGCTTACAGCCGAAAAATTGTTTTAGTTGGAGAAGTTGGCTCGGGGCAGCTGGCTAAAATGATCAATCAAATCTGCATTGCAGGACTGCTGCAAGGCCTTAGCGAAGGAATTCGTTTCGCTCGCCAAGAAAAACTTGATTTTAGCAAAGTGTTGGAAGCGATTTCTGGAGGAGCAGCTCAGTCTTGGCAAATGGATAACCGAGCTAAAACCATGCATAGAGACGAATATGATTTTGGCTTTAAAATAAAATGGATGGTGAAAGACCTTAAGTATGCTTTGGAGCAGGGGCGAAGCAACGGAGCGAAACTACCTATCACGGAGGAAATTTGGCAGCGCTATAAAGATTTAGCCGCTAGGGGGCATGGGAACAAGGACACTTCGGCTTTGAAGCTATATGAGGATTGATGAGGGTTGATGGGAGTTGAGCATTTTGCTGCTTGTTTTTCTCGGGGAATTACTTTTCATGGTAGGATGATGATGGTAGGATGGGGAGATAGGGAGATTAAGATAAGGATGAATTTATGAAGGATGATGTGCAGTATTTTTTAAAAGTGGAAAACAACCAAGTCGTTGAAGAAGAAGGGAATTTCTTTCCGGCCATTCCTTTTACTATTTTTTATAGCGATGATTTTTTAGTCGTTAAATTTGAGCGGGGAAGAGAGAACCGAGTCGTTTATCGAATTTTCAAAGGAAATGAATTATTGGATGAATGGACTTATCCAGATTATGTCTCGGAAATAAAAAGAGGGGTTTACCGCCCTATTGGTGATTTGAGTTTGGATTTGTTCATGGCTTCCTTGGCTTTAGTCAAGCTAGGCATCATCAAAGAGAAAAACTACCTTAAGGAGCTACGTTTAGAAAATTTAACCTCCGAGCGAAGTTTCGTCGTTGAACAAGAATTTCTCCTTCGTTAGCCAAGCTTTATTAAAAATTTTTAGTAATAACCTAGCAATAACTTAGCAATAATCTCAGGGGGGAAGCGGGCAAATGTTTCATGTGAAACATTGTCAGCGCCTAGCTTACTTGGCTTAAAGAACTGAGCGACCATAATGAGGAGGTTTTCGTTAGCTCCGCTTTAAAAATGCTTCGCTATTTTCTTTTGCTGCCGATACTCGTAAGGCATGAGAAATATCAAAAAACTAACGCTGTGCGTTTTTATGTTGATCGGGTTTTTGTCGTCCATAGAAGTTAATTTAAAAGACATCATCCGTCTGGGGGGCATTAAAAAAAATTACTTCACTGGGTACGGGCTAGTGGTTGGGCTTCGGGGAACTGGGGACCGGCGGAGTCTTTACACTAGCGAAAGTTTGAAAAACGTCTTAAAAAATTACGGTCTTAAGGGAACTAGTTTAAATCGAAACTTAAGCCCGCGCAACGTCGCTTCGGTTATTATCAGTGCCGAGACCACTGGTTATCTCAATAGCGGGGATATCGTGGACATAACCGTGGCTTCCATTGGAGATGCTAGGAGCATTGATAATGGTTTTTTAATTCCCTCTTCATTACGGGCTGCTAATGGAACGACTTACATCGTGGGGAGCGGAATCATCACCACGGAAAGAAATCACCTCACTAGAGGAGTAGTGGTTTCTGGGGGCATTGTTGAGCGGAATTTTTCCGATATCGCTTTGAACGATTACTCTTTTCCTTTGGACTTGCGGATTAATAGCTATTACTCGGGGAATGTCATTGACATCAAAGAGAAGTTGTTAAACGATTTTCCCGAATTAATCAGGGTTGATATTTTGGGCGAGAAGAGGATTGCGGTGAACTTAGTAAATCAAAACCAAGAGAATCCAGAAAAAATCATTTCCGACATTTTGAACACCGATATAGAAATTGACACTAGGAACAAAGTAGTGATTGACACGGAAACTGGCATCATTGTCTCGGGGGAGAATATCGCCATTGATAGCTCTTATATTTCCCTGCCTTTGGATAGAAGTGGCTTCATTGAAGACGATTTAGGAGAGATTGATAACGAGATTAAGAGTTCGTTTCAAACTTTAGGGGATTTGTTTGATTATCTTAATAGGAATGGGATTGCTTTTAAAGATCGCATTCCCGCTATATTGTATGCTTTGAGAAAAAGCGGGGTCTTGAACGCAGAGATCATTTTGCAGTGAAATTATTTTATAACAAGTAAAGAAGAAAAAGGAGAGAACCTATGTTGAGCATTAATCCCATTAACCAAGGAGGGAGCGATAGTTTTTACCATGAAGCCCTAGGGAAACTAGGAAGACTCAAGGGCTCGGAAGGGGGGAAGAGCGATAACCAAGAAAGGCTTAAGAAGGCGTCTAATGCTTTTGAAGCCATTTTGCTTTATCAAATGTTTAAAAGCATGAACGACAACATTGTTAAAGCTAGTTTGATCCAAGAGAACCAAGGGGAAAAAATCTTCAAAGATTTCTTGTTAAAACAAAGGAGCGAGAACATTGCTAACAACGCTAGTCTAGGCATTGCCAAACTAATTTACGAGCAATTTTCTAAAAACGTCGATCAGTGAGTTCAAAGAAAAGACGAAAAAACGGAGTTGAACTTCAAAGCATAGTAAAATTTACCCCATGAACGATTACGATTTTTTAATCAACAAAATGTCTAAAGACGAGTTGGTCGCTCAGCAAACTTTTCATTTGAAAAATGTTTTAAACAAAGTGTATGACAGAGTTGCTTATTATAAAAATAAGTTTGATCGCCACGGAGTGCATCCTAGTGACTTCAAGGAAATCGCTGATTTGAAGAAATTCCCCTATACCGAGAAAGAAGACCTTAGGAAAAACTATCCTTTTGGGATGTTCGCTGAGCCGCAAAAAAACGTTGTTCGAGTTCATGCTTCTAGCGGGACGACTGGCAAGTCAACCATTGTCGGCTACACTAAAAACGACGTCTCGGTCTGGGCTGATTTGGTGGCTAGGTCAATTTACGTTTCTGGGGGGAGACCGGGCGACAAAATATTGGTTTCTTATGGCTATGGCTTATTCACTGGGGGGCTGGGTGCTCATTACGGGGGAGAGAAGCTGGGCTGTTTGGTAATTCCCATGTCAGGGGGCAATACGGAAAAGCAAATTCAACTCATTGAGGACTTAAAGCCGGACATCATCATGGTTACGCCTTCTTATTTGCTCAACATTATTGAAGTGATGAAAACTAAAAACATAGACTTGGCTAAACTGAGCCTTAGGATTGGCATTTTGGGGGCTGAACCTTGGAGCGAAAAAATGCGTGCTAAAATAGAGGAAGAACTGCCTTTGAAAGCGATTGATATTTACGGCTTGTCGGAGATAATCGGACCGGGGGTGGCGAATGAATTTTCCCAAGAGCCCGGGAAGCTTCATTTTTGGGAAGACCATTTTTACCCTGAAATAGTTGAGCCGGAAAAGGGAATCGTTTTGCCAGAGGGGCAAGAGGGGGAGTTGGTGATAACCTCTTTAACGAAAGAAGCGATGCCGCTCATTAGATACAGGACTAGGGATATCACAGAGCTTAATGCTAGCAAAGTAAGTTCGTTTAGAACGATTGACAAAATCTTGGGGCGAAACGATGATGCTTTGATCATTCGGGGGATCAACGTATTCCCATCTCAGGTAGAAGAAATTTTGTTGGAATTTGAACAGGTGAGCCCGACGTATCAAATTGAAGTTGATAAGAAATCACCTCTTTGGAAATTAATCATTAACGTAGAGTTGTTGTCTTCTTACCACGAATCGGTGGTGGAGAATCTGGTGAAGAAAATCACGAAAAGGATAAAAGAAGTCATCGGTATTTCTACGGTTTTAAAAATAAAGCCTGCTGGAACTATTCCTAGATCGATGGGGAAGGCCAAGAGGGTTATTTTTCATTGATTTAATATAAAAGCATAAAAAGCATAAAAACATCACATTTGGGAGGATTTTAGGATGGTTAAATTTATTTTTAATATGAAAAAGTTTTTTTTAGTGGCGATTTTTTTGGTTGTTTTCGTTTTCACTAAAGAAATAAAAATAGGTGCTATTTTAGCAGTTAGTGGACCGGCTTCGTTTTTGGGCGACCCAGAACTCAAGACGCTGAATTACCTAGTTGAAAATCAAAATCGCACGGGGGGTATCAATGGCAATCCATTGAAATTAATCGCTTATGATAGCGAAGGCAATCCTAAAAAGGCATTGACGTTTGCTAAAAGATTGATTGGAAGGGATAAAGTCTCCCTTATCATAGGTCCTTCCACCACAGGAGAGACCTTGGCCATTGCCAAAACCATTGAGCGGGCGAAAATTCCCTTGATAGCTTTAGCGGGGGCTTCTATCGTAACCACGCCGCTTAAGGAATACATTTTTGCCACTCCGCCCACGGATAAAATGGTCTGTGCCAAACTTTTTAAATTTTTCAACAAAAAGCAATACGACAACATCGCCATCATTTCAGGAACGGGCGGGTTTGGCAAATCAATGCGAGCACAATGCCTGAGCTTGGCTGAAAGTTACGGCATTAACGTTTTAGTGGACGTTACTTACAATCCCAAAGACAACGACATGAGCGTTCAATTAAACAAAATTAAAAACAATTCCAAGGTTGATGCGGTCATCAATGCCGGTTTTGGACAATCTCCTGCTACGGTTACTAGAAACTATTATCAATTAAAAATAGATAAGCCGCTTTTTCAATCCCATGGGGTAGCCTCTAACGAGTTCATCAAAATCACAGGGAGAGCCGGCGAAGGGGTTTTTGTGGTGGGACCTCCCCTATTGGTGGTTGATTTGTTGGATAGTTCTTTTCCTTTGAAAGCAGTTTCTCTCCAGTATAAAAAAGAATATGAAGAGAGGTATAGAGGTGAAGCAGTTTCTAGTTTTGGGGCTTATGCTTACGATGCTTTTGGTTTAGCGAAACAAGCTATCATGAGAAGCAAAAACCAAACTCCCGAGGAAATTAAGAATGAGCTAGAGAAGATTAAAAACTTCGTCAGCCCTAGCGGGATTTATAATCTTTCTCCGACAAACCATTTGGGGCTTAACGAAGACACTAGTTTTTTAATTCTTCGCATAGAGAATGGCAACTGGTCTATCATAGAGTGAGCCTCCGGTGAATTTATTCTATGAATGAATTCATTCAATTAGTTTTCACGGGACTGACTTTAGGGTTCATTTATGCTTTGGTTGGCTTGGGGTACACCATGGTCTACCAAACCAAAAAAGTCATTAATTTTTCTCAAGGCGAATTAGTGATGTTGGGGGGAATAACTTCGGCAGTTGTTTTTGAGCAAACGGCGAGCATCGTTTTGGCTCTTTTGTTCGCTCTAGTTGCCTGCATTTTTTTTGCCTGGCTTTTAAAGAAGTTTTTTAACTTGTCGAAAAACTCCGACTCTCTGTCTTTGATCGTTCTTACCATTGGCTACGCTTTTTTCATTAGGGGATTTGTGGAGATATTCATTGGAAAAAATATTTTCACTTTTCCAGACTTTTTGAACGAACGAAATTTAAACATTTACTATGCGGGGGCGGTTTTCACTTTTTCTAGTTTATTGATTTCTTTAGTTGCGTTGCTAATTGTTTTATTTCTGCATTTGTTTTTGAAATATCATCGCCAAGGCAGAGCCATTCTAGGAGTCTGTGAAAACGAGCAGGCGGCTAAATTGATGGGAATTGAAATAGACAAAATTCATGGTCTAGTTTTCGTCTTGGCGGCTGTCATTGGGGCTTTGGGTGGGGTTTTGCTCACGATTTTCTCCTCCATTCATTACGAGAGCGGGATTATTTTGGGGCTTAAGGGTTTTGTGGCGGCAGTTTTAGGTGGCATTGGCAGTCCCTTGGGAGCGGTTTTAGGGGGCATTTTATTGGGAACTTTTGAATCTTTTATAGCAGGTTATTTCTCCACGGAATACAAGGATGCTTTTGCTTTCGTTTTGCTCATCCTTGTTCTCTTGGTGAAATCAGACGGGGTTTTGGGCAAGAGTTATTAATTTAAATTCCCTTGATTCGTTTTAAGCTCATTTCCATTTTTGATTTTAAATTTTGGCTGCTTAGTTTTTTCTTGTTAGGACTGCCTTTTTTTTTAAGCGATCCTTTTGAGTATGAAATTTTTATTTTAGCTATTTTAAATTCCATCATCGTGCTGGGATTGAATCTTTTGCTCGGCTACACTGGGCAGATAAGCTTAGCCCATGGTGCTTTTTACATTGTTAGCCCTTATTTGACGGTGATTTTAATGGAAAATTTTTCTTATGGTTTTTTTTCAGCTTTGTTTTTAAGTTTAACTTCGTTAGTCATCGCCTCTTCCTGCATTGCTTTCCCTATTTTAAAACTAAAGGGACATTATTTAGCCATGGCAACTTTGGGGATTGGGTTAGTGATTTATTTCTTCCTTAATAACGAAGTGAATTTAACTGGGGGTCCTGATGGATTGATCGTTCCTCCCATTAGCATTTTCAAGGAAGAGTTTAACTCAGTTCCTTATTGGTATTTTTTAATCACTTTTATTTTTTTATGCTTCCTCGTTTTGACAAACTTTCTCATTAGATCTCCTTGGGGAATTATTTTAAAAGGGATTAAAGAAAACGAAAAAGCTATGCTTAGCGTCGGGGTTAAAGTTCATTCTTGGCGAATAGTGGTTTTTAGCTTGTCCATTTTCATGGCGGGTGTTGCCGGCAATCTCTATGCTTTTTATGCGGGTTTCATTTCGCCTAGCGATGCGAACTTCACTTTTTCAGTTGAGCTTTTAGCCATGGTGATCATCGGGGGGGTAGGTAATATTTACGGCGGGATCATGGGGAGTTTTTTGTTAACTGCCCTGCCTCAGCTACTGAGTTATTTAGAGGAGTGGAAGCATTTGATTTTAGGAGCGATCATCATTTTCATCATCATTTTTCTACCGCAAGGCATTGGCGGTCTAGGGAGGTGGTTTGGCAAAAAATGAACCCATCTTAGCCGTTGAAGGGTTAAAAAAAAAAATCAAGGGATTAATCGTGCTAGACGATCTCCATTTTGCCATTGAGCGTGGTAAAATCCATGCCATCATAGGACCTAATGGGGCGGGGAAAACGACTTTCATCAACGTGGTCACTGGCTTTTTGAAACCCTTTCAAGGAAGAGTTTTTTTTAAGGGAGGCGTCATTAACCATTTGAGTGCTCATGAAATCGCTTTGAGAGGAATTAGTAGGACTTTTCAAAACTTAGAATTAGCTCACTCCCTGAGCGTTAGGGATAATTTGCTTTTGAGTTCCCTGCCTAAAAAAGTGATGAACCTCATGAGACATCCTTTTAACTTTGTTTTGGGAAATGAAAAACTAACTAAGCTAAATCGCCTCATTGATGCCCTAGATCTAGGGGAACATCTAAGCAAGAAAGTTAGCCAAGTCCCTTACGGCATCAAGAAAAAAATTGAAATTGCTCGGGCTTTGTCCATGGAGGCAGAAATTTTAATTTTGGATGAGCCAGTGGCGGGGCTTAATACTAAAGAAAAAGATTTCATGAAACGATTTTTAAAGAAAATAAACCTCGAAGAAAAGTTGACCATCATCATCGTTGAGCACGACATTCGCTTTTTAAGCAAGCTAGCCCATGTCATGACCGTTTTTAATTACGGGCATTTGATTTTCACTGGCACGCCTAGGGAAGCGATTAAAGATCCCAATGTTATAGAAGTTTATCTAGGCCATAAAAAGGAATGAGGGCAGAGCAAATGCTGGAAATAAAAAACCTTTCTTTTTCTTTCAACAAAACCCCCGTTTTAAGCGATATTAATGTAACGATAAAGAACAGAACAGCCGTTTGTTTGATCGGGATGAATGGGGCGGGGAAAACCACCTTGTTAAACTGCATCATAGGCAATCACAAAATCACGGAAGGGGAAATCATTTATGGGAAACATCGCCTCAATTCCCTCGACCCAGCGAGCATCATGAAAAAAGGCATCGTTTTAATTCCCGAGGGAAGGCAACTCTTTCATCATTTGAGCGTCATGGACAATCTTCTTTTGGGAGCTTATCTTAACCAAGATAATGAGAAAACTAATTTTTTAAAAGAAGAGATGTTGGAGTTTTTCCCTATTTTGGCCAGTAGAAAAAAGCAACTGGCGGGCAGCCTTTCTGGGGGAGAGCAGCAAATGTTGGCTATCGCTAGGGGGCTCATGAGCGATCCCGATTTTTTGATTTTAGACGAACCGACTTTGGGGTTATCGCCATTCATGGTCGGCAAGGTTTTCGAGATCATAGATAAACTGAAAGAAAAGAAAACCATTTTTTTAGTTGAACAAAACGCTTACCTTACGCTCGCTCATTGCGATTTGGCTTACATCATTGAAAACGGCAAAATAGTCTTGCAGGGGAAGGCGAAATCATTGCTTGCGAACAAACGAGTGAAGGAAAGTTACTTGGGAATTTAGCGAAATTTCTTTTGCTTCGCTCTTAGGAGGGTCTCTAGCAGAAAATGTTTTTAAATTTTCATTATGCCATGTTACAATGTCGTAGTTCTTTACCATGCGGGAAAAGAAAAGCAAAGCAGAATTCAACTTTTAAGAAAAAATAATTATGATCAAATACATTAAAAAATCTACTAAAAACCCCACTACTGGGGAAAGCAAAACAAAAGAGATTGTTTTAGAAATGCTAGAGGAAATAGAGCGAGGAGAAGAGGATCGAGTCATTGAGTATGCCAAGGATCTGGACAAGTGGACTGGGAAAATTCTTTTGGACAAAAAGGACTTGAACGAAATGGAGAGCAAAGTTCCCAACTGGTTTAAAAAAGACATAGAATTTTGTCATGATAGAGTGAAGAGGTTCGCAGAAAGCCAACTGGCTAGCTGCAAGGAGTTTGAAGTAGAAATTTCTCCCGGGACTATTTTAGGACAGAGACTCATCCCCATGGAAACAGCCGGTTGCTACGTCCCGGGGGGGCGCTACGCTCATGTCGCTTCTGCGGTGATGAGCATAACCACTGCTAAAGTCGCTGGGGTTAAGAACATTATTGCTTGTTCCCCGCCGAAACCGGGCGAAGGCATCAATCCAGCCATAGCCTACACCATGAACTTATGCGGAGTGGATCATGTTTTAGCCCTAGGGGGAGTTCAAGGAATAGCCGCCATGGCTAACGGGCTTTTCACTGGTTATCAAGCAAACATATTAGTTGGACCGGGCAATCGTTTCGTAGCAGAAGCAAAGCAGCATTTGTTTGGTAAAGTGGGCATTGACCTTTTTGCTGGACCTACTGAGATAGCGATCATTGCCGACGGAGATGCCGACCCTAGGATAGTTGCTTATGATTTAGTCGGGCAAGCAGAACATGGGCTTGATTCGCCGGCTTGGTTATTTACTAATAGCGAAGAATTAGCCACTAAAGTGCTAGAGTTAGTTCCCGGGATCATAGAAAAACTTCCTCAACTTCAAAAAGAAGCAGCAACTGCCTCTTGGAGGGATTACGGGGAAGTCGTTTTTTGTTCTACCAAAGAGGAATTAGTGGAAACGAGCGACAAATATGCTCCCGAGCATTTAGAAGTTCAGACCAACGACGATGAATGGTATTTGAAACATTTAAAGAATTATGGTTCGTTATTTTTAGGCGAAGAGACCACCGTGGCTTATGGCGACAAGTGCTCTGGCACCAACCATATTTTGCCCACTAAGGGAGCGGGGAAATACACTGGTGGGTTGTCGGTCGGGAAGTTCATTAAAACTTTGACTTATCAAAAAATGACCAAAGAAGCAAACAAAGAAGTGGGAGCAGTGGCAGCTAGGATTTCTAGGATTGAAGGCATGGAGGGACATGCTTTGACGGGAGATGTTCGGTTGGAAAAGTATTTTCCTGAAGAAAATTTTTCTACTGACGTGACTAAACTCGGGAAATAACTTGTCTTTTTTAGAGAATATTTTTTCCTTAAAAAATCAAGTCGCTGTTGTTACCGGTGGCGGGAGTGGCATTGGTCTCGCTATCGCTAAGTTTTTAAGTTCTGCCTCTGCTAGCGTGGTGCTGGTGGGTCGGTCGCTTGAAAAACTCAAAGCAGGCACCGCTTCTCTAAAAGAAGCCGAGAGTAATATTGGTAAGATTGGCTATGTTGGTTTTGATTTATATGATTTCGCCAATTACGATCTCGCCCAAGAAAAAATCAGTGCAATATTTGGTCCGCCGTCTATCATCGTTAATTGCGCTGGTCTCAATCCTAGAAAATCAGTTGAGGAAGTCAATGAAGAAGTCTGGGACGATACGATTGACTTGAATTTAAAAGCTCCTTTTTTCTTCACTAAAAGGTTTGTTCCCGATATGAAAACAAGGGGCTGGGGAAGAGTTATCAACATCGCTTCCCTGCAGTCCAAGCGAGCTTTTAAAAACGGCCTCCCCTATGGAGCGGCTAAAGGAGGAGTGGCTCAACTAACGAGAGCGATGGCAGAGGCTTGGTCCAAGGACGCCATTATCTGCAATGCCATTGCCCCGGGGTTTTTCCCCACGAAATTAACGGAACCCATCTTCAACGACGACCTTGTGAGCAAAAAATTAGCTGAACAAACTTGCGTAGGCAGAAATGGCATCATGGACGACTTTGCTGGGCTGGTTGTTTTTCTAGCTTCGCCGGCTTGCTCTTACGTCACAGGGCAGACAATTTACTTGGATGGGGGATTTACCGCCAAGTAAAGACAGGGGCTTTATCCTAAAATGAAAATGAAAATGGAAATGAAAACAGAAATGAAATCGCTTTTGTTCACGGCTCCCTATGAGTTAAAGTACACGGAGCAACCAGTTCCCGAGCATGAGGGGATGGTCTTAGTGAAAGTAGAGCAAGTGGGAATATGTGGCTCTGATTTACATGCTTATCATGGTCATGATTCTAGGCGTGTTCCGCCGATCATTTTAGGGCATGAGATTAGCGGAGTAGTTTTAAATGGCGTTCATCAGGGCAAAAGAGTGGCGATTAATCCGCAGATTCACTGCGAACAATGCGAATTTTGCCTTTTGAAGCGAGACAACCTTTGCTTGAAGAGAAAATTTTTGAGCATGCATTTGCCGGGAGGGTTCGCCGAAATGGTTGCGGTCCCCGAAAAATGTTTGCTTTTCTTGAATGACGACATTGGTTTCGTAAAAGCTTCCCTAGCGGAACCATTAGCGGTTGTGCTCCACTCCTTGGCTTTATTTGATAAAATCAGTTTTCGCCCCATTGAAGAAGCTAAAGTTTTAGTGATAGGAATGGGGGCAATTGGCTTGTTAAGCGTCTTATGCTTGGAAAAAAGAGGCTGTGCCGGAATCCACGTTAGCGAAAGGAATAGCTTGCGTTTGAAAAACATTGAAAAAATCAGCAAAGTGGAAGTAGCTGGCGGGGGGAAAAGCGATTTAAGGCAAGAGAGTTATGATTTGGTCATCGACGCTGTGGGTTCTGCTTCTAGTAGAAAAGATGCTTTAGCCTCCCTAAAGGCGGGCGGTGTCATGCTCCATTTGGGGCTTCAAGTCAACGCCAGCGAAGTGGATTTAAGAAAACTCACCATCATGGAAGGGCAAATCGCAGGCTCTTTCACTTACACGACTTCTGATTTTAGAGCAGCTTTGGAATTGCTGGCTGAGCGGGATTTTTTGGCTGATTTGAGTTGGCTAGACACGAGGGCGCTTAGCGAGGGAGCGGGGGCTTTTAAAGACTTGGATTCTGGTGAATCGCAGTATGCGAAAATAACTCTCTACCCTTGAGATTCTACTGTTAGGATTTTGCTAAGGGGATTGAGAAAAACTTTTTTCCTGCCTCTCTTCGCTCATTTCTTGTTTAACTCTCTCCAAAATGTCTTTATCCTTGAAGAGGTCAGCTAGTTTAAATTCGGGAATGCCAGATTGCTTTAACCCAAGGAGTTCCCCCGGTCCCCTTATTTTTAAGTCCAACTCCGAGAGAGCGAAACCATCGTCAATGTTACAAAAATTTTCCAAGCGAGATTTTGTTTTTTCCCCGATGTCCTCAGCGCAAATGAGGTAGCAATACCCCTCTTTCTCTCCCCTCCCCACTCGGCCTCTTAATTGATGGAGCTGGGATAAGCCAAATTGATGAGCGGATTCAATGATGATGAGAGTCGCATTGGGATGGTCAATCCCCACTTCTAAAACGGTGGTGGAAAACAGGACTTTGATTTCATTTTTCCTAAAAGCGTTCATGATGTATTCTTTTTCTTCGGAACTTTTTTTCCCATGAATAAAACTAGTGGGAATGGAGTAAAACTTTTTTTTTATCCTGTTGTACTCTTTGATCAAGGAAGTGAGTTTGTGATTAGTTGATTCTTCAATGACCGGGAAAACAACGTAAGCCTGCTCGCCTTTCTTGAGCCTGCTCAACAGAAATTTGTAAGCATGGGTTTTGTCTTGAGCGAGCAGTAATTTGCAATTTATTTTTTTAGATGAGTTCGGTTTTACTCGCAAAAAAGATATTTTCATGTCGCTAAACAATAAAATCGACAAAGAGCGAGGTATTGGAGTAGCGGTCATGGATAAGAAATCAACTTTATCGCCACTGGTGACTATCTTTTTTCTTTGCTCCACGCCGAACTTATGTTGTTCGTCTATGATGACTAGTTTTAAATTTTTGTAATTCACTTTTTTTTGTATCAAAGCATGCGTGCCTATGATCATTAGTTTTTCTTTATAAGCCAAGTCAATTAAAGCCGATTCCTTATACCTTTTGTTATGACTGCCGGTGAGGAGCAATATTTCCACGTCATGGCCTTTTAAAAGGCTTTTTAGATTTTCATAATGCTGCTGAGCGAGGACTTCGCTAGGTGCCATGAGCACTGATTGGTGCCCGTTTCGATAAGCCCAGTACATGATCGAAAAAGCAAGTAGGGTTTTGCCAGTTCCCACATCTCCTTGGAGCAGCCGGTTCATCACTTGATCTTTTTTTAAGTCGTCGATGATTTCCCTTAAAGTCTTTTCTTGATCGGGAGTAAGTTGATAAGGAGTGGTGGCTAGAAAATCGTAAATCATTTTTTCGTTTTGGTAACGGTTCTTTTCTTTTTTAGTGACTTCCTTTTCTGCTTTGATCATTTTGCGAAGCACTACGTAAAACTCTTCATAGACGAGGGCTTCCCTAGCTTCCTTTAAACTAGAAAAATCTTTAGGGAAATGTATTTCTTTTAAAGTTGCTATTTTGTTAGCGAAACGATTTTTTTCCTTGATAAAGAGGGGGAAAGCGTAGTCTAAGTTGTTATTAGCTACCATGGAAATATTTTTCTCGATGAGGTTTCTTATTCTTTTTTGATTGATGTTCGTCCCGCCGGGATAGATGGGCACGATTCTCCCTAAATGAATGCTTTTAATGGCTTCTTGGTCAAATGCTTCGTAAGCACTGACTTGTAAGGTTATTTTCCTGCCACGAGTTATTTTTAGCTTCCCTGATAATATGTAGTATTCTTTTATGCGAAAAATTTGATAAGGATTGTAGGCATTGACGATGAATTCATCTTCCTCATCCGTGAAATAATATTGACTCACTTTGCGATTTTGAAAAAAAAAAAAATGTTTTCTTTCGCACCGACAGATTATCGTGGTTATAAAGTCTTTGTCGGATTGAGTTTTTTTTAGGGCTTCGCTTAGTTTTAGCAGACTGCTGCGATCTTCATATTTTTTCGGGAAATAATGAAATAAATCAAATAAGTTATAAATGCCTTTGCTGTTCAAGGCTTCCACTAAATTAATATGAAATCCCTTTACTTTGTCTAATTGCTCAAATAAAGAATTCATGGATAATTGTTTATCTTTTCGTTATTTTTTTTAAAATGATTGATATCATTATATAATCTCTGCATAAAATTATATTATTTAAAATTCGTCAGGAGGGAAAATGCGTTTAACCATTCAGGGAAGACATTTGAAGGTAACCAAGGCAATAGATGATTACGTGAAGTTGAAAATAAATAAAGTGGAGGAACATTTTAGCCAAGCCCTTCATGCCAGCGTCATCTTAGAAACAGTCAAGAAGAATCAAACCGCCGAAGTCACCTTGGCTTCTACTCAACATTACTTTCACAACAAAATAACCACCGGAGACCTTTACAAATCAATCGACTTGTTGTTTGACAAAATGGAGAGGCAAGTAAGGCGTTATAAGGAAAACGAAAGCGATAAAGCCAAGAGGTCGGATTCGCTTAGCAGCCACTTAAAAGAGGACGAAGAATTAGATGAATTCAAAGCCGCATCGCAAGATAAAATAAAAGTGATCGACGTTAAAATTCCTTTCATTCCCATGTCGGATTTAGAGGCAGTTTTGCAGTTAGAAAAAGACGAGGATAAGGAATTCCTTGCTTACATCGATGAGAAGGTAAACAAGACGCCGATTTTTCTATTAAAAAAAGGGGGCAAGCTTTTTGAACTATTTTCCTTTAATGAGCTTTGGGAAAGAAAGGAAATAGAACTCCTTGGAGGAGATAAAATCACGACCAATAAAGTGGAAGCGATCAACCCGCCTTTGGAATTAATTGAATATGCGATAGAATATTTAGAGCACCAAAAAGAAGAAAATTTTAGAATTTTTATATCCATGCGAACTAAGAAAATAATGTTCTTGCATCGGGAAGAAGGGAGCATTTACGCTTTGGCTAGGGAAAAAATATGAGAAATTCTAAAGATAAAATAACGGTCAAAGAGTTAGTTAACTTTTCTAAAGAGAACAAGACTCTTGACCTTAAGGCGGTTTCCAAGTCTTGTGATTTAAAACGAACTTTTTTCATTAATCAAATCAATCGCCCCGGGCTTAATTTATTTGGCTTTTTCAAGCATTTCGCTTATGAACGAATTCAAGTTTTTGGACAAGGCGAATATAGTTTTTTGAAATTAGTTGAAAAAAAAAATCAACAGAATAATTTACCGGAATTTTTCAAATATCCCATCCCCTGCATCATTTTTACCCATAACAACGAACCACCAGACTTCTTTTTAAAACTAGCCAATGAAAACGAAACCACCGTATTCATCACCAAACTATCCACTAGCGATTTGATTCAAAAGTTAAATAGTTTTTTTTTAGACTGCATCACCATAAGGAAAGTTGTTCACGGCTCAATGTTAGAAATCTTCGGCATAGGCGTTTTTCTTAAAGGAGAGAGCCACATTGGAGTTAGCGAATGCACTTTGGAATTGATTGAAAGGAATCATTGCTTTATCGCTGATGACTTGATTAACGTAAAACTGCAAAGAGACGGCACTATTTTAGCGTATAGTTCCAACCTAACTTCTCATTACATGGAAATTAAGGGAATTGGCATCATCAATGTAGCTCATCTCTTCGGGATTCGAGCTATCCTCAAAAGCAAAGTCGTTAACTTAATTGTGGAACTAGAACGCTTTGATAGCAAAAAAGAATACGACATTTCTGGCATTGATCTCAAATACGAAACCATGCTAGGAGTCGCCCTTCCCAAGGTCACCATCCCATTTTCATCGGGAGTTAATTTGCCGATTCTAGTTGAAACCGCAACGATGAACCATCGCTTAAAAATGACGGGCTATAACACTGCGAAAGAGTTTAACAAAAAAATAATTTCTAGCACTCTCGCCAAAAAAAATCAAAAGTAAAAAAAATATTTCCCCCTTAACCCCATGAAATTCGTTTACGTTGAAAAAGTCTTGACGCCTAACGGCATCCACCTCAATCCTGCCACCAAGATCTGCAAATATGCTCTTAAAAATGAGAAAAACATAAAAATTCAATTCAAGAAAAATAACTTACAAGTCTCAGCAACTTCCATCTTAAACATTCTAACCTTAGAGCTCAGTCATGGCAGTGAAGTTGAAGTCACTTTATCTAAAAAACACCAAACGACGATTAATTTTTTAAGAAAAATATTCCAAGGCTAACAAGACTAACCAAGGCTGACAAGAATAACAAGGCTAACCAAAGAGCAGCCGTGAAATAGCGAGCAACAGACTCGCAGGCACGGAAGCACAACCTAGAGGCGGCAATGATGAAGACCAAATGAAAGAGATTTCCCTCTATTTCCACATCCCCTTTTGTCGCCGAGCGTGTCCTTATTGCGACTTTTATTTCACCACTAGGCAAAGCGAGCAGAAGTTTTTTTTCCAAAGCCTTTTAGAGGAAATCAAGCTAAGGAAAGACCAATTCGCTTCTTCAAGAATAACTTCCATTTATTTTGGTGGCGGAACTCCCTCCCTTAGCGAAGTAGCTGACTTGGCAATGGTTTTGCTCCAAGTAAAAGCAATAAACTCTTCCCTAAGTGAGGACCTAAGTGAGGACCTAAGCGAGGAAGCAGAAATAACTTTAGAAATGAATTTCGAAGACATAACTTTTGACAAAATCAAAAGCTACCGAGAAATCGGCATCAATCGCTTATCCATAGGCATCCAGAGCATTAGAAAAAGTTCCCTCCCCTATTTAGCCAGATACGTTGAGCCAGCCAGTTTGGTCCAAGTCGCCGCATGGTTAAGGGAGCTCAAAATGATGAACTATAGCTTTGATCTCATTTACGGCTTCCCCGTTTTAAGCAACGCTCACTGGATTAGCGATTTGAAGAAAATAATCGATTTAAAACCATGCCATTTATCGCTTTATAGTTTATCCGTGGAAAAGCACACTCGCTTGGCTCACTTAATAGACAGAAAAAAACTACCCCCCATCGACGAAGCTCTTGCTAGAGAGCATTTCCTAGCAGCCAAACGAACCCTCGAAAACCATGGCTATGAGCATTACGAGATTTCTAGCTGGGCGAGAGAAAAACGCTATTCAAAGCACAATCTAAACTATTGGAGTGGGGAGGCTTATTTGGGCTTCGGTCCCTCGGCTCATTCTTATTATCAAGGGAAAAGGTTTTTTAATCCCCCGCACTTAAAAAGTTACCTCGATGATTTGCTAATCCATAAAAAACTAAAACCAGAGATAGAGGAGCTTAGTCTAGCCAATCAAATCAATGAGAACATCATGCTATCGCTTAGAACGATGTGGGGGATAAATTTAACAACTTTTCAAATTAAGTTTGGTGAAAACGAAAAAGCCAACTTATTGGCGAAAGCAGCTTTCTTGGTTAGAAAAAACTTATTGAAACGAGAAGGACATCGTTTAAAAGCCACACAGAGGGGACAATTGCTTTTGGACACCCTCACGAGAGAGTTGCTGGTCTAGGGCATTAGGTAAAAATTCTAGCGTTATTTGAGTTAATTTTTATCAACTGGTTTATTTTTCTATGTTAGGATTAGGAAGTATTTTTAGGAGGTTCAAATGAAAGTTAAGAAAAATATTTTCTTCATTTTTTTGTTGTTTGCTTTCAGCATTATCCTTGCTTCTTGTGGCGGTGCGGCTGATAGCGAGGAAAACGTTATTACCTTGGGAGCGGCAGTTTCGCTAACCGGTAAATACACTACTAGCGGAGAGCATACGAAAAATGGATATGATTTAGCAGTCAAGCGTATCAATGATAACGGCGGTATAGAAATAAACGGAGAAAAATATAAGTTTAAGATAATTTATTACGATGATGAATCCACTCCTGCAAGGGCAGCTCAGCTAGCGGAAAGACTCATCAAGCAAGACCAAGTGGATTTTATGCTAGGCCCGTACAGTTCCGGCCTCACCAAGGCAATCGTCCCAGTCACGGAGCGCTTTAAGATCCCGATGGTGGAAGCCAATGGAGCTTCTAGGTCTTTGTCGACCAAGGGCTATCAGTACCTATTCATTGTTTTGACTAGCGCTGATCAATACTTAGAGGGAGCGGTGGATTTTTTAGTCGAGAGTGCTCAAAACAGTGGTAAAGAAGTAAGCGACTTAACCATTGCGCTAGCTTTTGAAAACGACCCTTTTTCTCAAGACGTTAAGCTGGGAGTAGTGGAAAAAGCGAAAGACTATGGCATAAAGATCGTCATTGATGACGACTTGCCCAAGACATTGGACGACATGGCTTCTACTTTAAACAAAGTAAAATCAGTCAAACCAGACTTACTAGTCGTTTCTGGGCATGCCAAAGGGGCGGCTACGGCGGCAAGGCAAATAGACGAACTCAAAGTAGACGTTGACATGATGGCTATGACTCATTGCGATTCAGCGGCTATTCAAAATCAATCTCCTAGGGGAGCGGAATATACTCTCTGTGCCCTTCAATGGCAAAAGGAACTTACTTACACAGACGATGATGGATTGTTCGGCAATGGGGAGGATTATGCTCGAATCTTCAACGAAGAGTTTGGCTATGATCCGCCTTACCAAGCGGCTGAATCATCGGCGGCAGTTCAAGTTTATGCGGATGCTTTTATTAGAGCGCAGTCCTTGGATAAGGAAGTGGTCAGGGACGCTCTCGCTAGCACGGACATTCAAACTTTCTATGGTAACGTGAAATTTGATAGCACTGGGAAAAACATAGCCAAGCCCATGGTTCTTTCGCAAATCATTGAAGGAGATTACATCGTCGTTTCGCCTTCCCAGTGGGCTCAAGCCCCGGTCGTTTATCCCAAACCTAAATGGGATGAAAGGAATTGATTTAACCCAGAAAGAATGCTGGAGAATTTAAATATTTTTTTGTCTGCTCCCAACCTATGGGTGCAGACAATTGTCAATGGAGTGGTGATTGGCTCTGTTTTCGCTCTGGCTGCCTATGGCATGGCTCTCATCTGGGGAGTGTCTAAGATTATCAATATAGCTCAAGGCGAGTTCGTCATTTTAGGAGGGTACATTACTTTCATCCTTTATAGCAGCGGGATCAATCCAGTCTGGGGACTCTTTTTAGCCCCACTTTTATTGTTTGGTTTGGGTTTGCTTTTGTACCATTCCATCATTTTTAGAATTATTAAAAAAGATTTATTCATTTCCATATTAGCGACTTTTGGCATTAGCATCGTCATCCAACAAACGATGAATTCCTTATTTGGTCCCGATGTTCAGGTCGTTAGCACTGATCTAGGCAATATTTCCCTAAGCGGCGGTTCTATTTTAATTCCCTACGCTAGGTTGATTTCCTTTTTTCTCTGCATTGCCGTGGCTATTTCCATAACTCTGTTCATGAAAAGGACTAAAACAGGCAAAGCCATTAGAGCAACTGCTCAAAATCCCCAAGCCGCCCATATTTTGGGCATAAATACGAACAGCATCTATGCGATCACTTTCGCTATCAATGCCGCCATTTGTGGCATAGCTGGTTTTTTAGTGGTGTTGAACTTAACCATTCATCCCTACACAGGGCTTCCCTATACTATTCGCTCTTTCATGATCGTCATCATCGCCGGCCTCGGCAACTTAATAGGAGTCATCTTGTCGGGAATAGGCATTGGCATAGTGGAAGAATTCACGGATTACACGCTAGGCAGTGAGTTTAGGTTGGCTTTGATTTTCTTGCTCTTGGTGCTAATTTTAGTCATTCGTGGGCAAGTCCTAAAGCGAAGAAGGCAGTACCTAGAGTAAAGCGATGAAACCTAGACCAGCAACTAAGGCAGCAAATAAAGCAGCAAAGTAAGTGAAAAAGAACAACCTTGTTTTACTAGCGTTAATTGTTTTCGGGGCTCTAACCCCGTTCGTCTTTCCTAATTATTTATCGCAGATCTCTTTTTTTTGGATATTTGTTATTTTGGCTATCACTTGGGACGCTCAGGGGGGGCAACTGGGTTACAATAGCTTTGGGAATATTTTTTTCTTTGGGTTAGGAATGTACTTAGTGCCTGTGATGCAGATAAGTTTGTACTTTGATTTGGGCGAATGGACGGCGGCTGGGGGAACGAAAACTTTCACTCATCAGCCTGCCGAGTATTTCATTGGCTTGTTCGCGGGGTTGGCTTTAGCGGCTTTGATTCCTTTTCTCGTCTCTTTCGTTTTAGGCAAAGGAATCCTCAATTTAAGAGGTCAATACTTTGCCATCTGCACTTTAGGCTTGGGCGTAGCGGCGGCTGAGATTGCCGGCACGATTGACGTCATTGGCGGCGGGTCGGGGTTGACCGTCCCCGTTTGGCCGCGCGAGGGAGTTGTTCCCATTAGCAGGGACGACTTTTATTACCTTATCTCGTTTATTTTAGCGATCAAATGCATTTTCTTCTTTCAATACGTTTATAAAAGCAAGCTAGGCTATCTGTTCAATGCGATAAGAGATAACGAAGATAAGGCTGAAGCCATGGGAATCAACACCACGCAAGTTAAGCTTTTGAACTGGTCTTTTTCTGCTTTGTTCTTGGGGATTGCTGGGGGCATTTTAGGCAATATCATCGGTTTCATCGACCCGACGGACGTGGCTTTCGCTGGCTCTACTTATGGCGTCTGGATGGTCTTGATGGCGATATTAGGCGGTAAGGGCTACATCTGGGGAGCGGTGCTAGGAGCTACCATTTTCCATTTTTTTCAGGAGTTTTTCTGGATTTACTTTCTGGGCTGGCAGAGAATTGCCTTAGGGGTGCTCATTGTTATCATCGTGGTTTTTTTCCCCGAGGGAATGATGGGGTGGTTTAGGAATAGGTATCCTAGGTGGTTCGGGATAGTGATTGAGAAGAAAAATGAAAAGTGATGCTAACCAAGTAGCCCTAGCGGAGTTTGCGAGCAAATATTGGTAATGAGCATCCAAAATCGAGAAATTCAAAAAGAGTTTAATGAATTTAATAAGTTAAATAAATTTAATATTAGATTAAATTTATTTAATATTAAAGATTCCGTTAAAGAATTCAATTTAACAAATTTAGTTTTAAATTACGCTAATGACAAGAAACCCATCGCTAAAGAAACCATTGCTAAAGAAACCATTGCCAAAGAAACCATTGCTAAAGGGGACGTCCCTAAAAGTTATTTCGAATGGAGAGAGTTGAAAAAAGCATGAAAACGGAGGCAGTCAATATATTGACGCTTAAGGGCGTGTACAAGAGTTTTGGTGGAATAAAGGCTAACTTCGACATTAGCTTAGAAGTCAAGGAAAATAGCATTACTGGGCTCATTGGGCCTAATGGGTGCGGGAAAACGACTTTGTTTAACTCCATCGTGGGGCAGCATCCTATTGACCAAGGGAAAGTCTATTTTTACGAGCAAGAGATTTCTTATTTAACCATTTCCGAAATAGCTCGCTTGGGAATTGTGCGAACTTTTCAACAAACTCACATTTATAAGCATTTGAACTGCATTGACAACATGTTGGTTAGTTTTCCTTACAAAAGTCATTTTGAAAACTTGTTTCGTCCTTTTGAAAAAGAAAAAATTGATGAAGTGGAGCAACTCTTGGAGTTTGTCGGCTTGTACCCTAAGCGGAAGCTGCTGGCTGGGGATCTTTCTTTTGGACAGCAGAAACTACTGGAGTTCGCTATGGCTATCATTAACAAGCCGAAGCTATTGCTTTTGGATGAGCCTACTGGGGGGATTAATCCTACCCTTATTAACAGCATTATTGATTGCTTGAAGCGGGTTAACGAAGATTTTAAGATCACTTTGTTGGTGATTGAGCATAATATGCGGGTTATGATGAATCTCGCTGAGAAAATTTATTGTTTATCGCAGGGGAAGATACTCACTCAGGGCACTCCTAGTGAAATAAAAAATAGCAAAATAGTGATTGATGCTTACTTGGGAGGTTAAGTGTGGCTAAAATAAAAGGATACGGCTACGGTAAAGCAAATCAAATCGTAAGTTTCTCTGAAATAGAAGAAGAATCGAGAAAAATAAGCAAAAAAGCCCCATCCCCCGCCAAGTTAAGGGAAATGGCGGGGGATGACGTTAACTTAGCGATTGATAACTTGGTAGCTGGCTATGGGAAAATGGAAATCCTTCATGGCATTAATTTATACGCAAGCAAGGGCAAGTCTCTATGCTTGATTGGTCCTAATGGAGCGGGCAAATCAACCGTTCTTCATTCTATTTTTGGCTTTGCTGACATTTTTTCTGGAGAGATTTCCGTTAATGGCAAAAAGATCAATCAACTTGCTTCTAACAAGAAACTAACTTCTAGCAAAATAGCTTATATTCTGCAAGACAATTCCATTTTCCCTAAAATGACCGTGGAAGACAATCTAATGCTCGGGGGTTTCGTCGCTGAAAACCAAGACGAAGTGAAAACCAAAGTGGAAGAAATCTTTGCCAAGTACGATCGTTTGAAAAAACGGAGGTATCAGCTAGCTAAGACTTTATCCGGGGGAGAGCGGCGGCTCTTGGAGATAGCTCGTTCCCTCATCATGGATCCGCAAATCATTTTGATCGACGAGCCGTCCATTGGTTTGGAGCCGAGGTTCATTGATATGGTGTTTGAAATATTAGAAGACTTGAAATCTAAAGAACAGAAGACGATCATCATGGTGGAGCAAAACGCTAAAAAGGGACTTGCTTTCAGCGACATTGGTTATGTTTTAGTTTCGGGGATAGTGGCTCTTGCTGACGAGGGCAAGAGTTTGCTTAAAAATTCTAAAGTCGGAAGATTGTTTTTGGGTGGGTGATGCTTGATCGATGCTTCGCCTAATACCATCAAGCCAAATTTTAACGATAACAAAACCATTTTCTTCGTTGCTTTTAAGGACATTTTTAGCCTCCCCGCTTTGGCGGTTGCCATTACTTTTTTCTCTCTAGGCAATCTTTACTTCCACACTCATTTCGATTTAGTTCAAACTCTGCTGACTTCGATGCTGGTCTATTCCCTCCCCGGGCAAATTGTTTTGTCGGAGCAGTTTAATTTGAACGCCTCTATGATTAACATTTTCATATCGGTGTTTTTAGTCAACATTAGGTTTCTTCCCATGTCTTTTGTGCTAGTTCCTTTTTTTAGAGAAGAAAAAAAATCAAAATGGTATCTCATCGGCATGCATTTCGTTGCCATCACGGGGTGGAATAACTTCATTGAAAACTACGCTAAAATTCCCACTAAAAAAAGAAAAGTTTATTATTTTTATTCTCATTTGCTATTGTTTTTGACGGCAACGGTTTTCACTTTTTTAGGTTTCTATCTGGTTAGCTTCATCGGCGAAGATCTCTACATCGCTCTACTCATCACCAACCCCATTTACTTTTTAAGCCTTTTCGTCAAAAGTGGCTTGGTTAAAAAAGACATTGGACTGGCGATGCTTTTGGGGGCTATTTTGGTGATCCCTTTTAGCTTGATTTCCATTGAGTGGGGAGTGATTTTATCGGGAATCATCGCTGGGAGTTTGAGCTTTTACATCGCAGTTTTAAGAGGTAAGTGATTTGGACATTTATTTGGTCATTTTGGGGGCTGCTTTAGTGACTTACGTGCCTAGGGTTTTGGGTTATTTTTTAGGAGAAAGAGTCAATCCCGACAACATCAAAATATTCATCTGGATGGAACACGTTGCCTACGCCATCGTTTTCTCGGTCACTTTTCGCTTGATTGTATTGCCCACCAATGACTTGAAGGAGATTGACCTTTGGTGGCGGATTTTCGTCACTTTGCTAGCCTTATCGCTTTATTTATGGGTGAAGCGGTTTTTGTTTGCTTTCATCCTTTTGGCGGTTGTGCTTTTGTATGCTTTCCAAAGGTTAGGGCTGTGAGGACTCCGATCATTTACCATCACCAAAAAATCAAAAGCGACAAGCTAACCATCAAAGGAGAGAATGCTCATTATTTAAAAAACGTGTTGCGGGTAAAGAAGGACCATCCCGTCATCATCAAGACGTTTGATCGCTGGCTCTACGAGACTATCGTCGCTGAAGTTACCATTTCCAGCGTGATTTTGAAAATAACGACTAAAAACAAGCTAAAAGCAAGGGAAACTTTTCCCAAAGTGAACTTGTACTTGTCTTTGGTAAAGCCGGCTACCCTGAGCAGCATCGTTCAAAAAATCACGGAACTGGGAGTGAGCCAACTCTACCCCATTGTGACGGAGTATTCAACTATGAAAATAGGCGATTTTAATTCACGCCGCTACGAAAAAATTGCTTTGAATGCGCTCATGCAGTCGGGTAGAGATGAGCCTCTACTCATTCATAAGCCGATTAATGTTTACAGCTTGGAAAAAATGGCGGGGAATTTCGCTAAAAGTCAAACGATGAACTTGCTGGCTTATGAAAATGCCACCAATGAGTTTAGTAAAGAAGTTAGTTACCGAGAAGTTAATTTTTTTATCGGTCCTGAAGGGGGGATTTCTTGGAAAGAAAGGGATTTCTTGGAGGAATTAGGCTTTGCGAGCATATCTTTGTCGAAAAATATCTTACGAGTGGAAACAGCGGTGCTCTTTTTGTTAGCGAAAGTGCTATAATAAGTGCTATGAAGGGGTTTTAGCGAGGATTCGAAGAAACCACATAAGATTTGCTCTTAACAAAGTAATCCACTAAGTCTTTCTCCACTTTATTTTCGCTGGCTTCCAAGTACAAGATTTCAATGGCTTTTTCTTTGGAGATGGCTTTTTTATAGGGCCTGTCCGTTGCGGTTAGGGCATCGAAAATGTCGCAAATCGTCATTATTTTGGTCTGGGGGAGGATTTCGTTAGCTACTTTGTTAAGGGGGTAGCCCGAGCCGTCCAACTTTTCGTGGTGTCCGTAGGCTATTTCGGGAACTTTCCCCAAGTCTTTCGTCCAAGGGATTGCCTTTAAAAAATTAAAAGTGTGCGTGACGTGAGATTCTATTTCCGATCTCTCTTCCCGGGACAAATTCCCTTTTGGAATGCTTAAAAAATTAAACTCTTCCTCGCTGATGAGTTCGATCTCCCCTAGATCGGTTTTTAACTTCTTGCCTCTAATCTGCTCTAGGATGTTGGAGTTTTCTTTCTTTAAAATGGTGGGGACGTTGGACTTGGAAATGATTTCCTTTCTGGCAATTAGTTTTTTCACTTCTTCGTTGGTGTGGGTATCAATCCTATGCATTTCTCGCTTAAGTTCGCTTTCCGATAACTTTTTTTCAATGACTAAATTCATTTTTTGCCTTTCGGCTTTTAGCTTAAGGTGATAAATGTAAATGTCAATGCGGTTAAAAATGTCTTTTATTTCCCAGTTGCCTAGTTTCTTTGATTTAACTAAAACGTTTTCCCTGACGCCAATTTTCCCAAAGTCATGAAGCAAAGAAGCATAGCGTAGTTCCCTAATTTGTTGAGGGTTGAATTTATAATCTTCTAAAACCCCTCCCGCTCTATTGCATGCCTCGGCTAGATTAATGGAATAACTCGCTACCCTAAAGGAATGCCCAGAAGTGACGGGGTCTCTCTGCTCAACTGCTGAAACGGATGCCTTGACGAAGGAATTAAAAAGCTCGTCTATTTCGTTATAGAGCAAGGCATTTTCCAGCGATACGGTCAAGAAACTAGCTAGGCTTTTGACGTTGTTTTCATCGCTTTTGTTGAACTCCACTATTTTATCGACGCAGCCGGGGTCTTCGTAATCAATGATTTCATTGAAAGTTTTCTTTTTATTGATGAGTTGAATCACTCCCATGACTTCGTCTTTGTTGTTGATCATGGGAATGACTAGAATGGACTTCGTTCTAAACTTAGTTTTTTTATCGAACTCTTGGTTAAAAGAGTAGTTCACTTCGTTTTCGTCTATTTTATAAGCATCATCTATTTTTAAGGAGTTCCTCGTGATAACGGTGTAGCCGGCTAGGCTTTGGTTAGATACTTTCAAGGAGAAGCGGCTAAAATGAATTTCACGAGAAATGTTTTTCGAGGCATAGAAAGTGAGGGTATTGCCATGAGTTCTTTTCAAGTTTTTGTCAAACCCCAAAACAGCAAGCGAGCCAGCATCAGCTTTCACCAGCTTCATGGACTGGAACAAGATTTCGTTTAGCAACTTGTTGGTGTCTTTTTCGCTGCCAATTTTAGCCCCGATTTTCAACACTTCGTCTTTGAAATTCCTCGTGTCTTCAAGTTTCTTATTCTCGCTCAAAGCGAAGGAAATTTGTTGGTATTCCCGCTCTAATACCCTGTTGATCAAATGGGGAATGGCGCTTCTTGCCAAATAGTTGCCTAAAATTCCATCTTTTTCATTGGAGATCATGGCTAATCTTTTGTTTTCATAGACTAGTATGATCGAAAAGTAAGTCAGGGTTACGCAGATTTCGCGAATGAACATGGGCTCTTTGGAAAAATATTCGCAATCTATGACGAACACTGCTCTCATGTCTTCTTTTAGAGTGATTTTTTTTAAATCTTGTAGGTATTTTAACTCTGAAAAAAGTGCTTTGGACTTTTCGCTGATGTGCTCAAAGGCTTCTTTGTTCTGGCAAAATAAATGAATATTGAATGTCTCACTCATTGTATAATTTACAAGGATTGTACAATGAATTGCATCAAGCCGACCATTAAAAGCGTAGTTGAAGTTTTTAGAGTTTTTTGGTTGTCAGTTTTGCTTTTTTCGATTAACTTAGTTTCTCTAAACGCAGCCAAAAACATCGTTATTCCCATAAAAGGCGACATAGAACCTTCGCTCATTAAGTTTTTAGAAAGAGCAATTGGCGAAGCGGAGGCGGAGGAGCCAGCTAACATCATTTTTGAGATCAATACTTTCGGCGGTAGGGTTGACACGACTTATGAAATTGTTGACTTGATAACTAAAATAGAATATCCCACCATATCCGTCATCGAGCAAAAAGCGATTTCGGCGGGAACTTTGATTGCCATGTCATCGCAGAAAATCTACATGAAAGAAGACAGCACCATTGGCGATGTTGCTCCTATTATCAACAGCCAAGCGGGACCGCAAGTCTTGGGAGAGAAGTTTCAATCGCCACTGAGGGCTAAATTTAGAGCCTTGGCCCAGAAGAATGGCTATCCCGAGAAACTAAGCGAGGCTTTTGTTACCGAAAGCATAGAAATAGTTGAAATCACTTGGGAGGACGACCGAGTGGAAGTGCTAACGGGAACGGAATACAACGATCTTCAAGAGCGGGAACTCGAAAAGATAAAGAAAAGGAAAACCATCGTTAAAAAGGGCGAACTTCTCACCATGAGCGCTAGAGAGGCTTTTGAATTGGGATTTTCCACTAAAACGATAACCGAAATCAAGGAAGCGGTGGGTAATAACTTAGAAATCGTGTACTTGGAAAAAAAGCAAAGCGAGAAAATGCTTAGCTACGTGGTTCGTTATGGTTGGCTGTTGCTGCTTTTGGGATTGGGGGGGATTTATTTAGAAGTTAAGAACCCGGGCTTTGGCTTTTATGGGATAATGGCTTTGGTTTGCTTTGGAGTGTTTTTTTTAGGGAATTACATCGTTGAGTTAGCCAACTATTTGGAGTTGCTCCTTTTGATAGCGGGATTGGGGTTATTGTTCGTGGAGGTTTTCGTCGTGCCGGGCTTTGGCTTCATTGGAGTCGGGGGCTTTGTTCTTCTCTTCATCAGCACCTTGCTCATGATGCAGAATTTTACCATTCCGGATAACTTTATCGAGTTTAGTGCCCTGCAGAGCAATTTAAGCCAAATCATTTACGTTTTTTTAGGCAGCGGGGTGTTGTTCTTCATGACTTTTTTAGGACTACCAAAAATCCTCAAGAAAAGCCCCTTGGTTTTTAATCAAAAACTTCCCAATCAAAGCCCCAATAAGGACGAAATGGAGAACGAGCGACTGGAGGAAATAAGAAGCTTAGTTCATAAGACGGGTAAAGCCATTACTAGTTTAAGGCCTTCGGGGACGATTGAAATTGAAGGCAACTTTTACGATGCTTTGACCGAGGGGGATTTTGTGCTGGAGGGGCAGTTGGTGAAAGTCGTTGAAGTGAAAGGAAATATTGTTTACGTAGAGCATTCCCTAGAAAACCTAGAAAACGGTTAATTCGAGAGTTAAAATTGTTTTATTTGATTTCATTTTTAATCATTTCGGGAGTTTTCTTTATCATAACTTTGGATGTTCTCTTCATTCCCACTTTTGTTTTGACTTTTTTAGTTTTATTAACTTTTTTTGGCTACCTTAGTTATGTTTATTTCAACATATCAGCCGCCGCTTCCGTTTATCTGTTATTAATTTTTTTCGTGCTCGGGCTTATTTATACTATAATAGTGTTTAAGTTTAGGCTTTGGGAGCGGTTTAGTTTCAAGGAAAAACTAGCTTACACTGGCGGCCTAGAGCAAGAGAATTTAAACAAAAAACTAGGTTTGACGATAACTGATTTGAAGCCCATTGGGATTGTGTTGATTGAAAAGCGAAAACGAGACGCTATAGCCGTCAATGGGTTCATTGCCAAAAACAAGCGAGTTGAAGTTATTGGATTTAGTGGAGCTCAGCTTCAAGTAAGACCTCATTCTAATATTAAAGGGTAGTTTTTAATGGAACAGTTAATTTTTTCTTTTTTTATTTTTTTAGGCTTCATAGTCGTTCTTTTTGTTTTCTTTTATTTGGTCCCCATCAAACTTTGGATCGAGGCTTTTGCTTCAGGGGCTTATGTCGGGCTCATTAGATTGATAGCCATGCGGCTTCGGGGGATGAATCCTTCCTTTGTGGTCAAGCCGTACATTTCTAGCGTCAAAGCTAATTTAGACGTTACTTTGAATGAGTTGGAATCTCATTATTTAGCCATCGGGACCAAAGACCCTAACGTCGGGTTTCGTTTGGAGAAGGTGGTGGTTTCCTTGATATCCGCTAACAGGGCTAACTTGAATTTGACCACGGTTAAGGCGATGTCCATTGACTTAGCGGGGAGAAACATCTTAGACGCCATTAACACTTCCGTTGTTCCTAGGATCATTGAAACTCCTAAAATAGCAGCAGTCGCTAAAGACGGGATACAAGTCATTGCCCTAGCGCGTATCACGGTGAGGACTAACCTAGAGAGGTTAGTCGGGGGAGCCGGAGAAGAGACCATCATTGCTCGGGTGGGCGAGGGAATCGTAACCACCATTGGTTCTTCAAAAAGCCATAAAGACGTGATTGAAAACCCCGACAGCATTTCCCAGACCGTTTTAAAAAAGGGGTTGGATTCGGGAACCGCTTTTGAAATCCTATCCATTGATATCGCTGATGTTGATATTGGAAAAAACATTGGTGCGGCTCTGCAGACCGATCAGGCGGAAGCCGACAAGAAAATCGCTCAAGCGAAAGCAGAGGAGAGAAGGGCTATGGCCATCGCTTCAGAGCAGGAAATGAAAGCTAAAGTGGAAGAAATGCGGGCTAATTTAGTCGAGGCGGAGGCTCAGATACCCAAAGCAATAGCCGATGCCTTTGAAAAAGGTAACTTGGGGATCATGGATTATTATCGCTTGGAGAACGTCAAGTCCGATACGACTATGAGAAACTCCATCGCAAAAGAAACCGAAGAAGAAAGCAATCAAACTGACGAAACTTGATGAAAGTTGATGAAAGTTAGAGAAGAAGTTAATTTATTTTGAATTTCTTTGAATTTTTACCTTTAATCATCATTTTACTTCTGCAGTTCGTTTATCAGTTTCAAAAAGCGGCTAAAAGAAGGCTCAAGGAAAAAGAACGATTAAGAAACGAGCAGTTCTCCAATAGCTCTGCAGAAGGCTCTACAAAAGACAGCTCAGCGGAGCCGGGCAGAGGAGATGGTGGGGCTAGCCCCGCCACGAGAGAGGGTCTTCATTTCGCTGAAGAAAAAGTCGCTCCTAGTTCGCTCACTAGCCCCACCGGTAATCCAGAACAGCAAGATAGGGATATGCGGCGAGAATACATGGCCTCCCTTTATCAGGATTTTTTTCAGTCTAGTTCGTCGCAGCCTTATGACAAGCCTTATGACATTAGGGAAGTTGGCTTTGAGGAAACCAAAGAGACCGCCATTCGCGAAGAAGAACCTCTCCCAGAAAAGGCTTTTGCTGAAAACTTAACGAATGACGAAGACGACGAAGATGCTCTGGAGGAAGAGCCTAGGGATGACACTTATAGCCCCTATGGCAAGACTGCCAAAAGAAGGAATTTTAAAAAGTCAATCGTCGAGGTCTTGCGGAAAAACCCTAGGAAAGCCATTGTTTTGAACGAAATACTCAATAAGGCGAAGTTCTAGGGTTTCTTTTTAGCGTTTAGCATTTATAGCGTCTATAGCGTTCAGGGTTTTCTTATTGGGATTTTCTTAGCGGGATTTTCATTGAGATGCTTCTTCGTTTTCAGCAGGGTGAGAATTTTTTGGTTGGCTTTGGTGAGGGGGAGTTGTTCTATTTTTGCTAAGCTTAGGAAAGCCATTTCACTTTTGGGGGGTAGTTTTTTGCTCATCATGGTGGCTTGGTAGAGGTGGTGGTGGATTTTATATTTAGTGTAGAAGTGCCGAAAACTTCCCAAGGAAGGTCCTACTTCGACGCTGATTTCATATTTTTTTAAGAAAGCGTCTTTGATGAGCGGGAGGTTGTCGGGAGAGAACGAGTGATGCTCTAAAGTGGGGAACTCCCACAGGTTGGTCATTCGCCTCTCTTGTTCGCGTAACCGGAGCAGCACTTTATTAGACTTAAAGATGACTAAACTGGTGGAAGCAACGGGGTGTAGTTGCTTTTTTATTTTCACGGGGAAATCTTGAGTCCGGTTTTCTTTTCTAGCCAAGCAGTCCTCTCTTATGGGGCAAATGGAACATAGCGGTTTTTCTCTAAGGCAAACGAGAGCTCCTAACTCAAACAAGGCTTCGTTGAAGAGGGGAATTTTTTCCGCTTCGGGTTTTATGGTTTGAAAAACTTTTTCTATTAGTGGCTTGCTAAGGGAGTTGCTGAAAGGGTAAGGGATTAGGGAAAATCTGGAAAATATTTTGAACACATTCCCATCAATGGCTAAGTGATTTTTTTTAAAAGCGAAATTGAGAATGCTTTTGGCAGTGTAGTCACCTATGCCGGGCAATTTTACCAATGTTGAATATTCTTCGGGGAACTCACCGTTAAATTTTTCCTTTACGATGGTGGCAGTTGCTTTTATTTTGACAGCTCTTTGATAATATCCTAGTCCTTGCCATGATTTTAAAATTCTTTCCATTTTTGCTTCATAGAGGCTAGGCAGATCGGGATAACTTTTCATCCATTTGAGGTAATAGGGGACGACTGTTTTGACCCTAGTTTGTTGGAGCATTATTTCGCTAATCCAAACGCGGTAAGCGGTTCTCTCTTTACGCCAAGGCAAATCCCTAGCGTTTTTCTTAAACCAACGGAGTAATTTAGAATGAAAGGACAAACTTTAGCAATGAAGAAATTGTAACGATTTTTTTTTTCAAAAGCAAGGGATGAACGAAAGAATTATAAACTCATTTTTTAAATAGCAGTGGGTGAGTGGGAATAAAGGGAAGCGATTTTAGTTCCTTGCGGTTTCGTTCGTCAGCCCATGGTATAATGGAATTGGCTTTTCGGTTTTCTTAATTCATTCAAATGAGTTTTGTTTCCTGAGTTTTGTTTTTTTTTATTGGGCAGTAAGAATGGGATTTTAAACGCAATGTTTATTTTAAATAAATTGAAAACTTCGCTTAAAGGAGAGGAGGTTTTTTACGAGTTGGAGCGGGAGGAGAAGCAAAAAATTGTTTTCAATCATCAGTTGGGGAAAAAGATAAAAATTGAGTTCCAAAACAAAATATTCTGCATTAATTGTGGAAGAAAAACCAATAAGTCTTTTAGTCAAGGCTACTGCTTCCCTTGTTTCAAAAAGTTGCCGCAAACAGATGTTTGTTTGTTGCGGCCGGAACTTTGTCATTATCATTTGAATACTTGCCGGGATAAGAGCTGGGGCGAGAAGCATTGTTTTATCAAGCACACCATTTACTTGGCGAACACTTCTGGGCTCAAAGTGGGAGTTACTAGGCAATATCAAGAAAAAAATCGCTGGATGGATCAAGGGGCTATTCAGGCACTACCCTTGGGCTATGCGAAGGATCGTTGGACGGCGGGGAAAATAGAGGTGTTGTTAAAAAACGATTTTAATGACAAAACCGCTTGGCAGAGAATGCTTTTTCATGAAAGTGCTTTGCTTGATTTAATGGCTGAAAAGGAAAGCGTTTTGACTAAGATCCAACGACATTTCCCCGAACAAGATTTCTCCATGGAAGAGGAGGCAATTAGTTATCGTCTTCAGTACCCGCTTCAAAAAATTCCTAGCAAAAAGCAGAGTTTTGACTTAGGGAAAACTCCTGTATTAGAAGGCGAGGTCTGGGGGATAAAAGGGCAGTATCTGCTGTTATCCAATGGGGTTTTTAACGTTAGAAAACACACTGGCTATCAAGTTGCTTTGGAGTTAGCTTGAGTTCATGAGAGATAATTCGCTTCGCTTGACTTTAGTTCAAATGGATTCTTCCTTAGGGGACATAGCAGGGAATGCTGGCAAGATAATCAAAATCATCAAAGCAAACTCCGAGAGAAACCAACTCCTCCTATTCCCGGAACTTTGCTTGTGGGGCTATCCGCCCAAAGATTTGTTGTTTGAAAAGAAACTTATCCTTGAAAATCAATTGGCTTTAGAAGAAATAATTTCTATCATCCCGCCGCAAGGGATGGTTATCGTCGGGGGAGTAGATCCTCTTAGCGAGGGAGAACTTTACAACACTGCTTTTGTTTTAGGGCAGGGGAAAATTCACCAAAAGATTTACAAATCTCTCCTTCCCAACATGGATGTCTTCGACGAGCTGCGTTATTTTAACTTTTCTCCCAAAACTTTTTTAGCGGAAGGGATTGAAGATAATTTATTGATTTTCGCTGAGAAGAGAATTCTAGTTACGATTTGTGCTGATGTTTGGCCGCCGCAAAAGCCCTACCACGCCTCCCCTTTTAAGGGTAATGAAAAAATTGATCTAATCGTTAACATTTCGGCTTCGCCTTTTGGCAAAGGCAAGTTAATGGCTAGGGAGAGAAGTTGTCGCAACTTCATTGACAAGTACCGGGCACCGCTTGTTTATTTGAATAGCGTCGGGGCTAACGATGATTTGATTTTTGATGGAAATAGTTTTATTTTAAACGAGCAGGGCGAAATGGTGAAAAAAATGAATTGCTTTGAAGAGGGGACTTGTTCTATTGCTTTTCCCGAAGAGGTGAGCGAACTCTCCCCCCTCGTGCTTCCTAAAGCTAATTATAAGCAACATGATTGGCAAAAAGATAATTGGCAGGAAGTTTTTTCCGCCATTAAGTTAGGGCTCAAAGAATATTTGAAAAAAAACAATTTCAAGCAAGTCATCATAGGAGTGAGCGGGGGAATTGATTCCGCTTTGGTGTGTGTTTTAGCCGCCCTTGCTTTAGGGAAAGCTAATGTTCTAGCGGTCATGCTTCCCAGCAAATACACGAGCAGAGATTCCCTTAACGACGCTCACGAACTGACCAAACGCCTAGGCATTGCCCTCACTTTGTTAGACATTGAAGAAAAAATCAATCCCATTAGAGAAGAAATAACTAAAAAATACAAGAAAATATCTTCCTTGACCGACGAAAATCTGCAGGCTAGGATGAGAGGACTCTTGTTAATGACCCTTAGCAATCAAAACAATGCCTTGCTATTAAGCACTAGTAACAAAAGCGAGCTGGCTGTCGGCTATGGGACTTTGTATGGGGATTTGTCTGGGGGGCTCAATATCATCGGGGACCTTTTTAAAACGGAAGTCTATAAGCTCGCTCTTTGGATCAACGAAAATTACTCCTCGCCTATTCCAAGAAATATTTTAGCAAAAGAGCCCTCGGCAGAATTAAAGCAAAATCAAAAGGACAAAGATACTTTGCCGGATTATGAGACTTTGGACAAGCTCTTGGAGGAAATCATTGTGCATCAAAGAGAAGATGCAGAGTTATTAAAACTGGGCTTTTCCAAAGAAATGATCAAAGACATTAGGAGGAAAATTGCCCTTAGTGAGTACAAACGCTATCAATCTCCGCCCATTTTAAAGCTCAGTGCTAAATCTTTTGGTCCGGGCCGGAGAATCCCAGTGACTAAGCAAAACAAAATAGAATAATGGAAATTATTTTCTTCACTATGACTACTCTCATCGCAACCATCGGTCCTTTGGACGTTGGGGCGGTTTTTGCTGCCTTGTCGGCGAACTATAAGAAAGAAGTAAAAAAGAAAATCGCCTTTAAAGCCACGGTGGTGTCCATGATAACTTTGGTTTTCTTTGCCTTGGTGGGCAACATCCTGCTCACTTACTTAAGCATTTCTCTAGCTGCTTTGAAAACTTCTGGCGGGGTATTGTTGTTCCTGATTGGGTTGGATTTGATTTTTGCTCGTCATTCTGGCGGAGTGGGCACTACGGACGAGGAAATAGAAGAGGCTAGCCATAAAAAAGACATAGAAGACATTGCCGTCTTTCCCTTGGCAACTCCGCTCATTGCGGGTCCGGGATCCATTGGGGCAATTATTATTCTAATGAGCGAACAAAGCGGAAACCTTTTAAACCAAAGCATTATCGTGGTGTGCCTAGTGGTGGTCGTTTTAATGACTTATTGGTGCATGCTTTTAGCCGACCGTGTGCAGAAAATCTTGGGGATAACTGGGATTAACGTCGTCAGCAGAATGATTGGCTTCATTTTAACCGGTTTGGCAGTGCAGTTTGTTTTCGATGGGATTAGAGAAAGCGGGTTAATTTAGCTTCGCCTCGTTTTAAGGCTTTAAACGGGTTACTCTGTGCTACCTAAAACTTCTTTCATGGTCTTGCCATCTTTCGTTTTCCAATGATCCCAACCTTTAGAGTTATTGCCAAGGCAGAAACTAGCTGAGTAATCCGGGGTAGTGAATTCTTGGTGGGTTTGTAGTTCATAGTATTCTCCTTTGTCTATGGACTTGCTTTCGTCCTTGATGACTGCGGTTCTCTCCTCCACTAAGCGGGCCCTGTAGCCTTTAAGCGAAGGTGCTTCAACTTTGGCAATCCCTGAGCCGGCTAATACGATGAACTTTTTACCATCGTAAGTTCCCTTGGCTGTGATGCCTTTTCTGTTGCAGTACCACAAATCCTCCTCAGGGGTTTTTTTATAATCGTCAAATAAGTTGAAATTGAGAAACGAAGTGAGAAAAATGACTTCTTGAAAAAACTCTTTAACGATATGAGTCATATTCTCTTCTAAATGAGGGAAACTAGCAATTTGCTTGTTGTGTAATTCGTAATTGTTAGCTTCTTGGGCTTTTTCGATGGCGAGGAATTCTAAATATTTGATTTCAGTTTTGGAAAGCGAGTTGTCTCTAGCAGTGAATACCAATGCTTCGTTCCAGAATTCTTTTCTATTATAATGATCGGTAATTCGTTGTTTAAAGTTTTCCGTCTCGCCGATGTAGGCTGTTTTTGCCTCGCTGTTGTTTTCTTCATCCCCACCCAGCAAAACATATAGGGCTGGCTGGTTTAATTCCTTTCTTTCTTGAGCAAAGTTTAAGTCCTTGCGATGTCTCCTAAGATAAAGACAGTGGCAAATTCTATTCGCTGTCCAAACGGATTTGATCCCCTTGGGATTTTCTGATAATAAAAAAGTAGTGATGGTTTTTAAATAACTTTCACTCAAGTTTTCCATTTTTTCTGCTCTCCTTATTTGTTCTCTTTATGGTTGGTTGAGGATATTGTAGCATGAAACAGCGGCTACTTGAAGCGGCTAGTTGCTTTGCTCTTTTAAAAAGTAAGGATTGAGCGGCTGAATCAAGGTACAATTGGTTTTCGTGGGACCATTTGAAAGTTGATTGGGGATTGAAGTGCTTCGTGAGATTGATTTAGAACTTGAAAAAGTTTTGACTAAAAGGAAACTTTTCTTCAACTTTGAAGAGGAGAATCGCAAGCTAAGTAACATCGCCTCTAGGTGCGAAAAAAGTTTCCTTTCCCATGAAGAGAAAGCAATCCCGATGTTCAAGAGCAAAATAGCGAGCTCCCTTCACGTTGACGAGCGGGCTGAAAAGATAATTGTTGATGCGGGGGGTACTAACTTTAGAATCATGCTCGTTGAGAAGAGAGGGGGTGAGTTCGTGGTCAAGGACTTTCAAAGATATCCCATGCCCGGCAGCGATGGAGAAATAAGCAAAGACGTTTTTTTCGAAAAAATCGCTGGTTTTATAATTTTTTATCTGTTGAAAAACCCTGAGATCAACGATGTGGGCTTTTGCTTTTCTTACCCCTTTGAAACGAACGAGAAGAGAGAAGGCTTCGTCTCTTATTTATCGAAAGACATAAAAATTAAGGGATTAAAAAAATCTCCATTGATCAAAAGCATCAAATCAGCCATCCTCCATAACCCCGATCTTCCGCTTGATTTGAAGAGCAAAATTCCAAGGTTAAAGTTTGTTTTGCTCAATGACACGGTAGCGACGCTCATCAGTGGTAAGTTTTTTCATAAAAAAAATCACCTTGGTTTTTTGGGATTGGTGATTGGCACTGGATTTAACGTTGCTTTGGAGAAAGACGAGCAAATTTACAACTCGGAAATCGGGATGTATTCTCATTTGACCATGAACAAGGTGGATTTTTTAGTGGATACTTCTTCTAATTCTCCCGGCATTGGCTTAGCGGAGAAAAAGATTTCCGGTAAATATTTTGGTAAAAATTTTTTGTTTTACTTAAGGGAGTTGGCTCAAGAAAATTTTTTTTCCTCGGAACTAAATGCTTGGTTGAAAAAGAGCGAATCTTTAGACATGGCTTTTGTGTACGAGCGAATTTTCAACGATACGGAGAAGTTTTTGCTTAATGAAAAAAGAATCTCATCTGCTGACCTTGCGAAGATAAGGAATTTATTTTACTTCTTGGTTTTTCGTTCGTCTTTCTACGCTGCCCTACTCACCAATGCCTTGATCAAATGCCTGAAATTGACTAAAGGCGATTTGCTCATATCGGCTAATGGCAGCATGTTAGAAAAATGTCCTTTTTATCTGGATTGGTTTAAAAATAATTTGAACAAGCTAAAGGATAACGAGGGGCTTAATTATGATTTTGAGATAGTTAAGAACTCCCCTACTTACGGGGCTTTTTTAGCAAAATATTTTTAATTTTTCTAAAATATTTACGAATATTAATGTGTCGTTAGTTTTTATGTTACACTAGAGCGGTGAAATGGGGGCAGGAAGGAAAAATTCCATTGTAATGCGCAGTATGTTCGCCAGTCAGGGGTTAAGTCTTCAATGAGGAGCGAGTTGCTTGCTTCATTGGGACGGTGGCGTGGCTTGGGTGGGTTTTGCTTTGGAGATGATTTCGTTATGAATTAAAGAAGGAGGATTAATGCATATGAATAAACTAATGGTTTTTAATTTATTAATAATCGCGATTTTTTTTTACTCTTGTGGAACGGTGGCTCCATTGGTAGAGAGGGATTTGGCTAGAACTAGTATTGATCAGGCTAGGGAAGTGAACGCTGAGGTTCACGCAGGTAAGGAATTAAGCGATTCAGAGGCTAGTTACGATCGAGGGCAGGAGTTGATTGAGCCCGAGAAGAAATCAACTAGCAACAAGAAAGCCCTAGGGGAATATTTAAATGCGATAGCTAGCGCTCAGTCTGCTTATAGCAACTCGGTAGGACCTTATACTAAAAACATCATTGATGGTTTTGATGACACTTTAATGGAAGCTAATGAAGAATATAACTTGGAAGTCAATGCTGCCAGCTTGTTTGACGATGCTAGTGCGAAGCTAGATGATGCTAATAGTAGCTATGACGCTGAAGATTACTTGCCGGTCCCAGACATAGTTGCTGAAGGGGAAATGATACTAGAGGAAGCCACTGAAGAGGTGGGTCTTTTGAAAGGCAGAGCGGAAAGTGCCGTTGGTGATTTTGCCGCCAAACTCAGGCAAGCCTTAGATCAGCATAAAATCGACCGAGCAGTTCCAGATTTATTTGATTTAGTAGCGGATGATTCGGATTCGGCGGTTGATGATTACGAAGCCAGTCGCTACTTACCAGCCATTGATACCTTAGCAGAAGCGGATAGGAAACTCGAAAACGCCATCTCTGAGGCAATGCTTTTGGAAATGGAAGTGGCTAGACAAAACGAAGAGATAGAGGCTCTCATCAGGCAAGCAGTGGCTAGGAAAGCCCAAGCAGCCACCCCCGATGAATATGACCGCAACCTTAGCACGTACAGCTCGATTAAAAGCCAAAACTCAGAAGGGTATTATCGCAAGAGTTTGGAGGAATATTCGCTTTTAAAAGATGATTTTCAAGATATGTTTGAGATCATTGAAGAAAAACGACTGCTAGCTAGTGAAGCAATTAGCGAAGCGGAGAGCAGGATAGAGGAAGTTCAAGAACAAAACACTGAACTTGAACAAGAATTAGAAAATTAAAATAAAGGGGACTTCAAATGCTAAAAAAAATATTTCCATTAACTCTTATCGTGTTTTTGAGTGCGACTTTCTTATTCGCTGAACCTTTGATTAACAAAATTGATCGGCTGAATAAACTAAAGCAGGAAGCTAGATTTTCCGAGTCGGGTGGTTATTACGATGAGAGCATAAGACTGGCGGGAGAGATCAAAGATTTAAGCGAATTAATCGAGATGCTCATCGAATCAACTAGGTTCTGGTATAAGTTAGATCAACAAATCAAAGTGGCTCGGCAAATCGGGGCTGATAAGCAAGACAGCGAGAATTTCGACACCGCGGTTGATTTTTACGAAGAGGCAAGGGATCTTATCGGAGATGATGACCCAGAAAATGCTGACTATAGCACTGAGGAGGGGCTTAATTACATTAGCTTAGCGATTGATAACACTAAAGAGTTTTTTGAAGAAGAAAAAAATAAACTAGCTAAGAAAAAGAACTACCAAGTAGAAGTGGTTGAAATATCTAATAATTTTTACGTGGTGAGGTTAATTCCACAACGAAGGGATTCCCTCTGGAGGATAGCGGAGTATGAATTTATTTACAACGATCCGTTTAAGTGGAGAATAATTTACCAAGCTAATTTAGATAAAATTTCCAACCCTGATTTGATTTATCCGGGCCAGAGGCTAGTTATCCCCCCCCTCCCTCAAGCGGTCGCGAAGGAAGATGAAGAAGCAGCAGAAAACGAAGAAGCAGAAGGCGAAGAAGAGAACGAAGATGAAAGCGAAGCAGAAAACGAAGGTGAAGAAAGTGAAGAAGATGAGGGTGAAGACGAGGAGCAAGAGGAGCAAGAGGCGAATGGAGAGGGCGAGCAGTAGGTTATGATATAATTTACTTTAAGGAGGGTTAGCCAAGTGGTTAAGGCGGAAGTTTGCAAAACTTCTATGCACCGGTTCAAATCCGGTACCCTCCTTTTTAGTACCGAAGAAAAGTCGTTGAAAAAGGAATTAGTTAAGCCGGAGTGGTGGAATGGTAGACACAAGGGACTTAAAATCCCTCGGTTTGTAAAGACCGTGACGGTTCAAGTCCGTCCTCCGGTACCAGATTTGTCTCCCCTAGCCTAGTGAGTAGGGCCTACCGCTCTAATAACCGCACAGCAAGAAATTAAAAAACTACCGATGAAAAATGCCTAGAGGATATGCTTCGTAGTTCTCCTCGTTATTTTTTAATAATTGAAAAATTACTAGCGTTTGATGGTAGAATATGGTAGAATCTGGAGAGGGGGTTTTAGTTATTAACCCCCAAGCAAGAGAAATAAAATCATGAGCAACCTTTTCACGAAGGACAAGTAGGTGGGTTTTTAAATTGGGTTTTGATCTGCAGGCGTACGGCATTCAAGTTGAAAACGTTTTAAGGAATGAGTCAGTTCCAAAGCTCTATGAAGAGGCTTTAAATTTTCAAAAAGACACTATCATATCTGCTCAGGGGGGCTTGGTCATTTATTCTGGAGAGAAAACCGGTCGCTCTCCCCAAGACAAGCGAATCGTAAAGACTGAAGAAACGGAAAAGGAAGTTTGGTGGGACAATAACATCCCCATCACGGAAAATAGTTTTCTCATTAACCGAGAGCGAGCAATTGACTACCTTAATACTCAAGAGAAAATATATGTTTTCGATGGTTTCGCGGGGGCAGAAGAAAAATATCAAGTAAAAGTGAGAGTTATCTGTAGTCTCGCTTACCATTCCCTATTCATGCATAACATGCTCATTCGCCCTACACTAGAGGAATTAAAGGACTTTGAGCCTGATTATGTCATTTACAATAGCGGCTCTTTCCCAGCTAATCGTTATACCAAAGAGGTTACTTCCAAAACTAGCGTCTCCATTTCCTTTAAAAACAAGGAAATCGTCATTTTAGGAACGCAGTATGCGGGGGAAATGAAGAAAGGCGTTTTCACGATCATGAATTACATCCTGCCCAAGCAAGGCGTGCTCTCGATGCATTGTTCTTGTAATCGCGACGATGAGGGAAATGTTTCTCTATTTTTTGGGTTGTCGGGCACGGGGAAAACCACTCTTTCCGCAGACCCTGCTCGCTTGCTCATCGGCGATGATGAGCATGGTTGGTCGGATAACGGGATTTTCAACATTGAGGGGGGTTGCTATGCTAAATGCATTAATCTGTCAATCGATAAAGAGCCCGAAATATTTAATGCCATTAAGTTTGGGACTGTTTTAGAAAACGTCGTTTTATTTAAAAATAGATTCCCTAATTTTCAAGACAATAGCATCACTGAGAACACTAGGGCGTGCTATCCCATTAATTACATTGCTAACGCTGATACTTCGGGGATTGCTGACCCGCCTAACAACATCATTTTTTTGACTTGCGATGCTTTTGGAGTCCTTCCGCCGGTGAGCAAATTAGATAATCTGCAGGCGAGTTATCATTTCATTAGTGGCTATACCGCCAAAGTAGCCGGGACGGAAGTGGGAGTTAGCGAACCGGTGGCGATTTTTTCTGCTTGTTTTGGAGCTCCTTTCATGGCATGGCATCCCAATGTGTATGGCAAACTTTTGAGTGAGAAAATCAAGCAAACCAATGCCCAAGTCTGGCTAGTCAACACTGGCTGGATAGGAGGAGCGCATGGCGTTGGTAAGAGAATAGCTCTCGCTTACACGAGGGCTATCATTGATGAAATCAATAATCAAAATTTAATCAAAGAGAAGTTCGAAAAGTTTCCCGTTTTCAATTTTCAAATCCCCACTCATTGCGCTAACATTCCCATTAAGGTATTGAACCCCCAGCTTTACTGGAAAGATAAGGAAGTCTATAATAGACAACTTCGCAAGTTGGCTAGGTTATTCATTAACAATTTCAAAAACTTCTCCGATCAAGTCGATAAGGAAATTGAATCTGCAGGACCAAAGATTTAGTCGTTGTTCTTTAGTCGTTGTTAAGTTCCGGAAATCTTTATTAGCCAATTTTGATGCCTCATCCTGAAATAGCCTCTCTTCTTGATTTCATCAACGCTACGCCAACTCCTCATCATATCAAAGACGGAGTGCTCCAGTTTTTTAACCAGCAAAGTCAACAGGTCGTCTCTTCCTCAGAGCTTGTTGCCGGTAAAATTGCCCACGATGAGATTTACTTTTTAACTAAAAACGGAGCCGCTGCTTTTTTTCGCTATAAAGATATCAGTGAAAAAACTCGTTTTCATATCTGGGGAGCTCATAGCGATTCGCCGACTTTAAAAATTAAAAGCAATAGCAATCTCGAAAAAAATAATTTAAATTTTTTAAAAACCGAAGTTTACGGGGGACCTATTTTAAGCACTTGGCTAGATAGGACTTTTTCTCTAGCCGGCAAAGTTTATTACAAGGAAGCTAAAGTATTGGAAAAGACAATCCATTGGAAAATTCCGCTTTTAACCATTCCCAATGCCGCCATTCACATCAATCGAGACGTCAACAAAGGCTTCAAAATAGATCGGGAAAAACATCTCCCTGCCCTTTTAAGTAGCGAAGGGAAGAAATTAGAAGAACTTTTAGCTAGAGAACTCAAGGTCAGCGAAGAAGCCATTTTAGCTTATGATCTGCAGTTGGTCCCATTAGAGCCTCCGCATTTGATCGGTTATGACAGAGAAATGATTCATTCGCCTAGACTGGATAATTTGCTGATGTGCCATGCTGGTCTAGCGGGCTTTCAGGAGAGTTTGTCTCTTACTAGAAGGGACGAGGTTATTCCTGTAGTGGTTTTTTTTAATCACGAAGAGATTGGCAGTAATAGCGCTGAAGGGGCTTTCTCGGTTTTCTTGGAAAATATCCTGACTCAAATGCTCGAAGGATCAGGCTCTGGCTTAAGCGAAACGGAAAAAAACAAAATCATCTCTAATAGTTTTTTCATCTCTGCTGACGTAGCCCATGCTTTCCATCCCCAATACAGCGACCTCTACGAAGAAGGCAATAACATCCTACTAGGCAAAGGAGTGGTCATCAAGCATAGCAGCAATCGTAATTACGTGAGCGATAGCCAAAACGTTGCCTATGTGAAAAACTTATTGCTGGAAAAAGAAATCTCATTTCAAGAAGCAAATTCCCATGGGGAAATCCCTTGCGGGAAAACCATTGGTCCTATCGTCAATACTAGGCTAGGCGTGAGCACTTTAGACGTTGGCAGCCCTCTTTTAGCCATGCATAGCCTGAAGGAATTAGGGTCGGTTACCGATCATTTGGAAATGATTAAACTAGCTAGAGAATTTTTTGCTGCTCCCTTAGAGTAGTTGTGGTTAGTCGTGGTTAGTCGTGATAAGAGCTAGACGCCTCCGCTATAACAGCGTGCTTAGGAGCATGCTAGAGGAAACTCAACTCAACAAAAACCAGTTCATCCAGCCTCTTTTCATAAAAGCAGGCAGAGGGATCGCCGAAGAAATAACGAGCATGCCCGGAATACGCAAATTTTCCTTGGACAATTTGTATTTAGAAATGGAAACTTATTTAACAAAAGGCTTGAACAAGTTCATCCTATTTGGCATCCCCATTAAAAAAGACGAATTTGGCAGCGACGCTTTGAATAGCGAAGGAATAATGGCTGAAAGCATTCACCAACTCAAGAAAAAGTTCCCCGAAACCTATCTCATCAGCGATTTATGCTTTTGCGAATACACGGATCATGGACATTGTGGAGTGCTAACGGCTGAGGGCGAAGTGGATAACGATGAAACTCTAAAGGGACTAGCCAATCAGGCCCTTATTCACGCTGAGGCGGGAGTGGACATGGTCGCTCCCTCGGCGATGATGGATGGCATGGTCCGAGCCATTAGGAAAAAACTAGACGAAAACAATTTCATTAAGATCCCCATCATGAGTTACGCCGTTAAGTTCGCTTCTTCTTTTTACGGGCCTTTTCGCGAAGCAGCCGAATCCACACCGCAGTTTGGAGATCGAAGATCTTATCAATTAAATTTCACTAACTCCAAAGAAGCCATCAAAGAAGCCCTCCTCGACGTTAGCGAGGGAGCCGACATCGTCATGGTGAAGCCGGGGCTCGCTTACTTGGACATCATTAACGAACTAAGCAAGAAAATTAACGTGCCTCTAGCAGTTTATCAAGTCTCTGGTGAATATTCTATGTTGAAAATAGCCGCTGACAAGAAAATCATCGACGAGAAGAAAACCGTACTGGAAGTGATGACCGCTTTCAAACGAGCCGGCGCTGAGCTCATCATTTCTTATTATAGCAAGGATTTAGTGGAGTGGTTAGGTTAGTTATCGCCTAGCTTTTCTAGCAAATCAGCAACTTCTTCGTTTTCTTCGCTTTTTCGGTAAATGAACTCCAGCCTAGGCAAGTGCTTGGTTTTTAGCTTGGCTTTTAGCTTGCCACTGATAAAGCCCCCCATTTTCTTGAGCAGATCCTCTACTTTTTTCTTGTTCTTTTCGTTCACGATGCTGTAGTAGACTTTGGCGAAATGAAAGTTGTCGCTTAGTTCCACCGCCGTGACGGATAGGTATTCATTCCTAATTCTCTCATCCCTTACTTGAAGAGCGAAGACCTCCGCTAAGATTCGCTTTATTTGCTGCTCAGTTCTTTTTTTTCTTAATTTAAAGGAAAAATTCATTCGGTTATTTTGAAAACTTTTTCTTTTTTCTCTATTTGAAAGGTCTCCAACACATCCCCCTCCATTAAGTCCTCAAAGTTCTTGATGGCAATCCCGCAGTCTAGTCCCTTCCTCACTTCCTTCACGTCGTCCTTGAATCTCTTTAGAGAATCAATTTTGCCTTTGAAAATGAATTTATCGTCTCGTAAAACTTTTATCGTGTGATTATTAACCACCTTCCCCTCTTTGACTTCGCACCCAGCTATTTTGCCTTGTTTGGAAATTTTAAAAACGTTCTTCACTACCAATTTACCAACCAAAACTTCACTCACTTCATCATCCAAAAGATCGCTAAGGGAATCTTTTAATTTTTCAACAATGTCGTAAACAACGTCGTAGTAAGAGATTTTAATCCCATTGTTTTTAGCATTTTTCCTTATCTGCGAGTTGGCTTTTACTCGAAAGCCAATGATCTCAGCGTTAGAAGCAATTGCTAAATTCAAATCACTCTCCGTAATGCTCCCAACTCCACTATGAACCACCACTAGTTTGATTTCTTCGTTTTTAAAGTCTAGCAACATGGATTTAATGGCTTCAGCAACTCCAAATGTGTCGGCTTTGATGATCACGTTATGCTCTTTCTTGCGATCTTCTTGGAGAGTGTCGTATAGGTTGCCTAGGTTCACTTTTTTCACGTTAGAGGCTTTGGTTTGCTTTTCTAGGTCTTTTCGCCGATCGGATATTTTTTTAGCCTCTTTCTCGGAGCTAAGGACTTGAAAAAACTCCCCAGCAGGAATTAAGTCCGGCAGCCCAATGATCCTCACCACGTTAGAAAATTCCGTCTTCTTAATGCTGTTGTTGTTTTCATCAAATAGAGCCCTGATTTTCCCATAAGAAGTCCCGCAAATGTAAATGTCGCTGACTTTCAAAGTTCCGTTTTTTAAAATCACGCTGATCGTGTTGCCCAGCCCCTTTTTAAGTTCTGATTCTATGACATACCCATACCCCGGTATCTTATCATTGCCCTTGAGTTCTAAAATCTCAGCCTGCAGGCTAATGGCATTTAAAAGTTCGCTCAACCCAGTTTTGTTTAAAGCAGAAATTTCTCGAAACACCGTGTCCCCGCCCCATTCTTCGCTGACGAGACCATGCTGACCTAGGCTTTGAATGATTTTTTTGGGATTAGCTCCTTGAAGGTCAATTTTGTTGATCGCAACGATGATGGGAACTTTATTCCGTTTGGCTTGTTCGATCACTTCCAAAGTTTGCGGCATCACTCCATCCGTCGCCGAGACGACTAGGACGATAATGTCGGTTATCAGACTCCCCCTAGCACGCATCTGGGCAAAGGCACTATGACCCGGCGTGTCAATGAACAAAATATCGTCCTTAGCGGATTTTATTTTATACGCTCCGATGCTCTGAGTTATCCCCCCCGACTCTTTGGCAGCGATGTTCGTTTCCCTTAGGCTATCGAGCAGGGTCGTTTTGCCATGATCGACATGACCCATGACCGCCACAATGGGAATGCGGCTAACGTAGTCTTTTTCTTCCCCTTTGAAGGGCTGCACTCTAGTTTGCTCCAAGAGAGAAACCACTTTCGCTTGGCAACCAAACTCAGCGCAAACGATTTGAGCCGAATCGCCATCGATATTGTCGTTAATGGTGAGCCCCATCACTCCGAGAGAAAAGACTTTTTTCATCACCTCAGAAGCCTTCAAATTGAGTTTTAAAGCGAGGTTTTTTATCGATATAACGTCGGGGATTTCAATTTCCGTTGGAACTGAATTCTTATCGTGCAGGGTCTTGTTTTTTTCAAAACCCTTGATTTTAGCAGCATCTTCACCCGCTTTGTCCTTTTTCCATTTTGAGTTTTTGTCGTCTTTTTTTTGATAGTTCCATTCGGGCTTTTTCTTTTTAATGAAAATTTTATTTTTCTTGCTTTGATCTTTAGCGGTTGAACTGGGCAGCGAACTTTTTTTCCCCCTTACTGCTTCCTTCGCCGCACTCGCTTTTCCTAGAGGTCGCTTTTCTTTAGCAGATGGAACTTTAAAGGGGTCCCTAATGGAAGTCTTAACTGGAGTCTTCGTTGGAGCATTAACTGGAGCATTGCTTGGGGTCTTATCCGGAGGTTTTACGACAGTGGGTTTTTTTAGTTTTATGGTTTTTCTAACTTTTCGAACGGTTATTTTAGTCGTTGACCCATCGGGGTTTTTTCTTAAGTTGATTTTAGATAAAGGTTTGTTATCCATGCTTTATTCTACTTCGAATTCCACCTCACATTGGGGGCATTTGCTTTGATCTTCGTATTCAAACTCAAATTTGCAGTTCGGGCAAACGATGTATTCCACTTGTTGTATTTCTTCCTTAATGTCATCCGCCAAGTTTTCATCCGTCATTTTGTCTTCTATTTCGCTTTCAAAGGTCTCCTCTGGTTCGTCTTCCACCACCTCTACTATTTCTTGAAGGGTTTTTTTTATCTTTTTAGCATCCTCTTCGCTTATTCCCTCCACTTGACTTATTTCGTTAACGCTCATTTCATACAAGTCAGCCACGGTGTTAATGCCATGATTCATCAACTTCACCAATAACTCCTCGTCAATAGATATGAGTTGATCGATGTCTTCTTCGGGGTTTTGGAAGAGATTGTCAATGGTAGAAAATATTTTCAGTATTTCGGGATGTTTCTCCATTTGGTGACGAGTGCGAATGCTGAGATTCCAACCAACTAACGAAGAAGCTAACTTAACGTTCATCCCATTGCGACCTATGGCGAGGGGATAGGAGTCGTCTTCCACCACTACTAGAGCCTCTTTGTCTTTTTCGTTTATCAAAAGCACTTGAACGGCTTTCCCGGGCTCTAAAGCTTTGGAGATGTATTCTTTAACGTTTTTCGAATAAGGGATAATGTCTATTTTCTCGGTCTTTAGCTCCTTCATCACTGCTTTGATCCGGTTGCCATACAAGCCAACGCACGCTCCCACTGGCTCCACATCGCTCATGGTGGAAAAAACGGAAAGCTTAGTCTTTTTCCCTGCTTCGCGGACGATTGACTTGACTTTAACGATATCGTTCTGCATTTCTTTGACTTCCCTAGTGAAAAGCTCCAGAACGAAACGAGGGTCTTTGCGAGAAAGTTCTATCGCTAGGTAGTTTCTTTCGTTATACCCAACCGACTTTATGTAGCATTTGATGATGTCGCCCGGTTGAAATTGTTCAAGGAATATCTGCTCGCTAAAGTGCAGCATGCCCTCGGCGGCGCTAGGCAGGCTCAAAATGATGTTTTTATCGATTTTTCTTAAAAAACTCCCGCTAATGATCTCTCCTTCTTTTTCCTTGTATTCGCGATAAAGGATTTCCTTGCGAATGTTCTTTAGCTTGTTCAATATCACATAGTTGAGATGTTTAATGCCCTTGCGATTTAATTCTTCAATATGAAAAGGTATATTGACAATGTCGTTTATTTTAGCATCTTCAATGCCGAGTTTTTCTGCCTCTTGGAGCGATATTTCCAGCAAATCACCGTGATTAACTTCCTCCACCACTTTTTTAGTTAAAAAAATGTTAATTTTATAATTATCATCGCTTTTTACCAATATTTCGTTCTCGGAAATGTCTAAAATATCAGCACATTCGCTTTTTATGACGCTTATGATCGTTTCTAAAATCAACTCTTTTTTAATATCATTCGTCATAGCCACATTTTCGACAGCTGACTTCAGGTCTAGTTTCATTTTTTTAGTTCTCATTTAAAGTTAATTATAAACTGATAATTGGCTTTTAATTTCATTATTTTAGACCGCTGGGATAGTAAGAAAAGATAGCACCAAAAGAACCAAAAAAGATTAACGAGATCAAAAGAAACGAAAGTAGAGCTGGACTTTCATTCGCCCCCATTCCACTTAAAAAATTTAGCAATAAATTTAGCAATGATGAGATATTTGCTTATTCTAGGTGCTTCTAATGGCAGTTTAGGGGACTAAATGGTATAATTACACTAAGTTACTAGTTTACCCAACCGCTAATAAGCAATATTTGTAAGCAATGTTTGAATACAAAGATATCGTCATTTTTTTAGTTGGTTTTGTGTCTTCCATTATCAATGTGTTAGCGGGGGGAGGTTCTCTGTTGACTTTGCCGTTGCTGATTTTTTATGGTTTGGATGCCAATGTGGCTAATGCTACTAACCGAGTATGCATTGTGGTGCAGAGTTTAGTCAGCAGTGCCTCTTTTCACAAGAAGAAAATTCTGGACTTAAAAAGCGGGCTGATTTACTCCGTCCCCGCGATGCTTGGAGCGGTGATTGGCTCTATAGTAGCGGTGGACATTGACAATGATTTGATGGAAAAAATCATCGGCATCATCATGGCAGTGATCTTGGTGGTGGTGCTTTTCAAGCCAAATGATTTCCTTAAGGAGAAAATAAAAGAAAAGACAAGCAAATTGAATTTTTTAGAAACTATTTTCTCGGTAATTATCGGGTTTTATGCTGGATTTATTCAAGCCGGCGTGGGTTATTTAATGACGTTTGTCTTTGTCATCATCGGCGGTTATAATTTGTTATATGCCAATGCTTTAAAAATGTTCCTAACTTTGGTTTTGAATGCTTTAGCCTTGGCGGTATTCATTTACTATGATTTAGTATTATGGAAAATTGGAACCATTTTAGCCTTGGGCTCTATTTTTGGAGGCTTGCTGGGCACTAAGTTAGCGATTTGGGGAGGGGTTAAGTTCATTCGTTATGTGTTCATTGCTTTGATTAGTATTTTTATAGTGATTTTGTTACGTCCCAATGTTTAATAAATGGATTTTACCGATTTCGTGCATCGTTTTCACTTTTTTGATACTCCTTTTTTCCCCCAAAGATGTCTTAAACCCTGATGAAAGAGTAGAGATCGTCAATGGCGTTCTCGATTTGAGAGAAGTCAATTTCAATAAAGAATTTAGTTTTTTTATCAAAGGAGATGCTTGGTTTTATTGGAGGGAATTCATTGATAATGAAGATTTAATTAATTCAATTAATTCAATTAATTTAACTAATTCAATTAATTCAATTAATTCAACGGAGTTAAATTCAAAGAGGGTAAATCTCCCCATAAACAGATCTTGGATTGACGAAGAAGAGTTGCTTGTCGACCATTCCAAACATGGCTATGGGACTTATCATTTCAAAATACTCCTGCCTGAAGATTTTAACGAAGAAATATACCTTAAGTTTTACGCTAAATCCTTTAACGCCTATGAAGTTGAAGCGAATGGAGCGGTGGTTGTTAGAAGTGGTACTTTAGGAAAAGATGAAAATACTTCTAAATCCTTTTATAACGAGCAAAACATTGCTTTAGTTCCCGAAAAAGGCGAGATAAGCGTTTTAATTAGGACTTCGGAGTTCTATTTTACCACTTACAATCAAGGTTTTGAAATCAAATTAAGCAACCACATGGAAAACTCTTTTTTTCAAAATAATCGCGAGATTGTTTATGCTCTTTTGATTGGGATTTTTTCGTCTTTTTCTGTTTACATGTTGATTTTTTTTATAATTAGACGAGGGGAATATTACAACCTTTGGATGTCTATCCTGAGCGTAGTGGTCATGGTTCGCATTTTGATCTCGAACGATCGCATCATGGTGGATTGGATAAATTTCTGGCTAGGGGCAGAGAACTGGCCGCTAATTTTGAAGTTTGAAATGTTTACTTTCATCGGAGCAATGCTTACCTGTGGCCTGATTTACAATAGTTTTTATAAAGATTTGTTTCATAAAAAGATTTTTAGTTTCTTCGTTTCCTTTTGCTTGCTTTTTCTCTTAGCGGTCATATTCTTTGATGGCAACGTTTACGAGTATTTTTTAGTTCCTTTTCGGTTTGTTGGCATTTCTTTTTACGCTTACTTCGTTTTTGTCATGGTGAAAACCGTTCGACTCAACAAAAGACCAGAAGACTATTCCCTGCTCTACATCTTGTTAATGTTTATCGTGCTGGTCGTTCACGACATTCTCATCCATGCTGAAATTATTGAGAACCGATATGACATCAGTGCTTTTGGTAATTTCTTTTTCATCCTTTATCAAAGTTCTTTCACTTTTTATAAGTTTCAAAGAAGTTACAATTTTCAAAAAAATGCCCTCAGTTTTTTCGAAAAGTTCGTTCCCTTTGATTTCGTCAGTTATTTAACGAACAACAAGCTAGAAGATTTAAAGCTAGGAATTGCTCAAAAACTCTACACGAGCGTTATTTTCTTGAAATTTGAAATAGTTTCCAAAAAAAATGTAAAGAAAATTAAAGGGAGGAAATACATTACGGCGTTAAATACTTTTTTTAGCAAAGTCGAAAAAATCGTCACTCGGCAGGGCGGTTTTATCGATAAATACCTTGATAACACCATCATGGTGGTTTTTATTGCTAAAAATAAACTAATTCGTCTTAATAACGTAGTTACCGCTGCTGTTAAAATAAACGACTCGATCACTTCGCTGAACAACCGCTCGCTCAAGTATAAAATAAATTTAAATTTAGGCATTCATGCTGGGCAAACCATTTTGGGAACGGTGGGAGCTAAATATAGAATGGACGGGACGGTTATCGGCGACAATGTCAACATAGCGGCAAGGCTGCAGCAACTAGGAAGTCGCTATGATTTGCCCATCGTCATGTCGAGTGAAGTGAAAGACAAAATCAAAGATGTCGGGCTTAGTCATCGCATCATCAATAGGGGGAAATTTGTTTTAAAAGGCAAGGAAAAGCCTCATTCCTTGATCGAGGTTTTAACCACGGAATTAACTCCCGAAGAAGAAATGAAAATAAGTTATTTTAAGTCGGGGCTTAAACTCTACCAAGAAAAAAAATGGGAGGAAGCGAATTTCTTTTTCAAAGGCATCAAAAACGAGTTAGGCATTGAAGAAAAAATAAACCAACATTACATTGATTTATGTGAAGCTAAAAAATGAATTTTAAAAAAAGAAACTTCTACATTTCCCTCGCTATTTTTTCGTTCGTTTTGCTCGTTTATTTGCTTTTAAGAATAGCCGACAAATCCGATGTTCCTAAAATAGAAAATGGCATTTTCAAAGTCAACGATGAGAATGCGCTTGAAGTCATTTCGCTAAGCGGAGAGGTTGATTTTTATTGGAACAAGTTCCTCACCTATAGCGACTACATTGCTGATAAATATCCTAGCGACGGGCTTATCCATACTGGCAAGAGGTGGAGTGAATTTGAAATTAACGGCAAAAAACTACCCAAATATGGCTATGCTAGCTATGTTTTTGAAATGGAGTTCGACCAAGATCAGCTGGGTAAGGAGTTTGGCATTGAGATTTTGCCTTTTACGACCGCCGCTTTAGAAATAGAAGTGAATGGCAAAATAGTGGCTAGCAGGGGAGTGCTGGGAACTACTCGAGAAAAAACCGTTTCAGGCGGCAAAAACGTCGTCTTCTCCTTTTATCCCGATTCGCCTACTGCGGTGTTCATCGTTAGGGTCGCTGAGTTTACCATTCACTCGAATGGTTATTTTCCTAAAATGAATTTTGGCTTGGCTTACTCTGTTCAATATGAGAAGAGGACTCGGTTTTTCGTTGATATTGCCATGATGGCCTCGATGTTGATCATGATTATAAACAACTCGCTTTTTTTCGTTGTTTTAAGGGAGAAACGCATTTTAACTTTGTCGCTTGCTTTCGTGGTTTTGCTTTTCTTGAATCTCATTAGTGGGGAGAAGATAATTTATAACTTTACGGGCGATGACTTTTTTCTATTTTTTTTAAAAACTGGTGATTCCTTTTTGATCTTGTTTTTTTTATTTTTAAACATGAGTTTTTATTTTTTTTTCGAAGGCTTATATCGTAAAAAGACTCTAATCCTCATCGTTATTTTTAATTCTCTATTTATCCCGCCCTATTTCCTATTGCCGGCGCATGAGAGTGCCATTATTTTCTCCTTTTTCGTTCCCATCATGTTAGGGCAGTCATTTTTTTTAATTTACGTGGCGATCAAGGGGATAAGGAGAAAAGTTGAAAGTAGCTTGGGGGTGCTTATGACTATTTCCGTGACCCTCATTGCCTCCTTTAGCGATTATTTCTTATATTTGGACGTGGATGCCGTTCCTTGGGGGCTGGAAAATTACCTCGTTTATCGCCCGATTTTTTTCTACGCTTTAGTGCCTTTCTTATTCATTTTTACTTTCATCATGATAAAGCGCTATGACACCATTCAAAAGAAGGAAGCGGTCATTTTGAAGATTTTCAAAAAATTTGTGCCTAGCAATCTCATGTTGAACAAGGCGATAGAAGACATTCAACTAGGAGATAGTCGCAACTGCGGGGTTTTTTTAATTTTCTTTGACATCGTGGGATTTTCTAAAATGTGTGCCAATCTGGATTCCGTCACTCTGTTTAATCGCCTCAATAGTTTTTACGATTTTATTTTTAATGTGGTTGAAAAAACTGGCGGAGTGATTAGTAGGTTCATCGGTGATGGCGTGCTGATCGTTTTTGAAACCGACTCAAACAAAAGTTTGTCTAAGCAATCTTATGAAATAATGGAAATTTGCTTGTTAATGTTTAAAAAAATCAAGGAATTTAATTCGATCAAGAATAACGCCCTGAGCGGGCAGAAAAAAACTTCACAAGATCGTCATAAATTTTCCATAAGGCTGATGTTGCACTTGGGAGAAGTGACCATCGCTAGCATAGGTTCGAAAAAAAGAATGGACATATCCGTCCTAGGAGATGATCTAAATTTCATTTTCAAAATGGAAGAAGTGGCTAAAAAGCATAACTTGAATTTCGTTTTCTCTAAGAAATTGCTCAATCCCGCAATTGAAGCGAAATGGTCCAAAGCAATAGAACTGATCAAAGACGATGAAAAACTAAATCATTCAAACATTTGTAAATTTAACATCGCTAAACAAACTTAAAGAAAACAAACTTAAAAAAAACAAACTTGAAACCGGGCTCTCTGCCTTGTCTACCCTCCCTACCCTTCGTAGTGGTCATGGTGGTCGTGGCGGTCTTCGGGTAAGGGGTGAAAGTTTGGCTGGGGAATTTGATGTTTGCTGATGTTGGAAAATGATGTGGGGAAACATATGCATGGTAGAATTGTAAAGCAATGAGCAAATACGGTTATTGGTCTCCTTTTCGTTCCCCTTATAAAGAGAGGAATTGGCCGGATAAGCAAATTTCCACTCCGCCCATTTGGTGCAGCGTCGATCTTAGAGACGGCAACCAAGCCCTCATCAATCCCATGAGTATAGAGAAAAAACTGAAGCTCTTCAAAATGCTGGTGGCGATTGGTTTTAAGGAAATAGAGGTTGGATTTCCTTCGGCGTCACAGACGGAATATCGCTTCTTAAGGACTTTGATTGAAGAGCAAATCATTCCCGATGACGTCACCATACAAGTCTTAACTCAAGCTAGAGAAGATCTCATCAAGAAGACCATGCAGTCGATCATTGGGGCTAAGCGAAGCATCGTTCATCTCTATAACTCCACTTCCGTTGCGCAGAGAAAAATAGTTTTTAGAAAAAACAAGCTGGAGATCGTGGGAATAGCTTTGAACGGAGTTAAGTGGATAAAGGAAAACCGGACCCGAGATCATGAAGAGATCGTTTTGCAATATTCTCCGGAGAGTTTCACGGGAACGGAAATTGATTTTAGCATTGCTATTTGTGAAAAAGTTCAGCAGGCTTGGGGCGGGAGGGAAAAAATGATCGTCAATTTGCCCGCCACGGTGGAGTTGTTCGGTCCCAATGTTTTTGCGGATTCGATAGAGTACTTTGGTAAAAAGTTTAAAAATCGCTCCTCCATAATCCTCAGCGTCCATACCCACAACGATCGAGGAACGGGCGTGGCTGCGAGCGAACTCGCTTTGTTGGCTGGGGCTGAACGGGTGGAGGGGACGCTATTCGGCAATGGCGAGAGAACTGGAAACGTGGACATTATCAATCTCGCTTTGAATATGTTTAGTCACGGCATTGATCCCAATTTGAAATTAGACGATATAAAAAAGATCGTTGAAATATCCAATGAATGCACCGACATTCCAGTTCCAGTGCGCCACCCTTATGCCGGGGAGTTGGTTTTCACTGCCTTCTCGGGCTCTCATCAAGACGCCATTAAGAAAGGCTTTGAATATCGCGAAAAAAACTCGCAGCAACTTTGGGAAGTTCCCTATCTCGCCATTGACCCGCAAGACATTGGTCGAAATTATAAGGCTATCATTAGGATCAATAGTCAATCTGGGAAAGGAGGCGTGGCCTATGTCATGGAAAGGGAATTTGGCTTTATCTTGCCAAAAGAAATGCAGGTAGAATTTAGTAAAATAGTCCAAGAGCACACCGACAAAGCTGGCAGGGAAATCTCTAGCGCTGAGATAAAGGCTCTCTTTGAAGCGATTTATTTGAACCAAGACGATCACAAGATCGTTTTTAAAAAAATCAAGATTAAGTATTTGGAAAACGACCAAGTGGAGGTGAATTTGTTGGTGGTAAAAGAAGGTGTAGATTTGATTTTGCGGGGAATTGGCAATGGTCCCATTGATGCTAGCAAGCAGGCTCTGGAGGCTAGCACGGCAAAATTTGAATTGTTGGATTATTTCGAACATTCCTTGTCTAAAGGGTCTAATGCTAAAGCCATTTGCTATTTAAAACTGAAAAGAGGAGAGAAAACTCATTTTGGAGTGGGCATTGATAGCAACATAACCATTGCATCCATCAAGGCTCTCGTTGGTGGGGTTAATTTTTTGAATTAATTTTTTTCAAGGCTTTGTTCTTGGCAGAAATAAAGGAGTAATTACATGTTGGGAGTGATTGTTTTCGTTGTAGTCTTTGCTATTGCTTGGATGGTTTTCTTCTATCTTTTGAATTTAAAAGTAAAGAATATGATTTTGCTGGATTTTGCTTGGGCTTTTTCTTTTACTTTTTTGTCTATTTATTTGATCTTATTAAATAATGATTTTTATAGCCTGAAGACTTTAATCTTTTTATTGCCCGTGGTTTGGTCTTTGCGGCTAAGCTATTTTTTATTCAAGAAAATAAGGGCTGGTGCCGTTGATCAGCGCTATGAGGATTTAAAAGAAAGCAATTTTGACAATTGGAAGACTTTTCAATTCTTGCTATTTTTTTTCGAGGCGTTTTTAGTCATTTTTTTGTTCATTCCTTTTGTTTATTTGTTTTTCATTGAAAAAGTTGAAGTAAATTTTCTTTTCATAATGAGTCTTCTTTTCTATGGATTGGCTCTGACTGGTGAAATCTGGGCGGACTGGCAGTTAAAGAAATTTAAGCAGCAAAGAAAAAGTCCTAGTGAGGTATGCCAAATTGGTTTATGGCAATATTCTCGTCATCCTAATTATTTTTTTGAATGCTTAATTTGGATTAGTTATTTTTTTATGATGTTGACTTTAAGCGAGAGTTTAACTTTTGGAAAGGTGGCACTATTACTAGTGAGTCCAGCGTTGATGATTTTTTTGATCTGCTTTATAACGGGAATACCGCCAGCAGAAAAATTAGCTCTCAAGAGAAAGGGAAAACTTTATGAAGATTACCAAAAAAAAACTAGCGTTCTGATCCCTTGGTTCCCTAAAAAAGAAAGTTAGTAAAACTTTGGAAGAAGAATACAAGTTAGTTTTTCCTAAAGCAAAATTAAAAAAGCAATATCTCATCGGTTTAGTGGTTACGACTTACAACCGCCCTCGTTATCTGGAGGATTTCTTTAAGCATTTTAACAAAAGCGATTTAGCGAATACGGTGGTTATTTTAGTCGATGACTGCAGCGATGATGCTAAAGCCTTAGCGATCATTAATAATTTTAATTTGGCTCCGGAAACGAAAGGTGTTTTAATAAAGGCTTTTAGAAAAACTAAAAAAGGTTTTGCCGTTCATTTGAGCTTAAAATTCGGCTGGAATTATTTAGTCGAAAATTTTAACCCTAAATATTTAGGAAATTTGGATTCAGACACGGTTATGTTCCCGAATTGGCTTGCGAGAGTTTCGTCTTTTTATATCAATCAAGAAAATAATTTTAAGCCCATGATTGTATCAGGGTTTAATTGTTTTCATAGGAAAGTGTTATCAAAACGAGAAGATCATCAAATAGTGGAAACTCTTGGGGGGCTTAATTATTTTTTTAATCGAAAAATTTACTTGGAGATAATATTGCCTTTAGAACTTTATTGGGATGATCGAGTTTGCGAAAGAGTTAAGGAAAAGGAATATCTATTCATCGCATTGAGACCATCGGCTATTTCATCAGAAAAATTGAAATTATCGTCAAGTTTTTCATAAAGAAAATACCGCAAGGTTTTTAAGAGAAATGAAAGAAGTGCCTAACAAACTCATCAGCATTATCGTCCCCGTTTACAACACCGAGAAATACCTAGCGGCTTGCCTTAAGAGCATAAAAGAGCAAAGCTATAGAAATTTTGAAGTCATCATCGTGGACAACAATAGCAGTGATAACTCCCTAAGGTTAATTAAAAAGGAGATAAAGGGCCATAAGCAGTTTAGTTTGCTAAGCGAGAAGAAGGCAGGACAAGGTAATGCTAGAAATGCGGGGTTGCGGAAGGCTAGAGGAGAGCTGATTTGCTTTGTCGATAGCGATGACCTCATTGCCAAGGACTATCTAAAATGGCTTTACCAATCAATGAAAGAGAATGATTCTTCTTTAGCTACTGGGGTTACGGAAGTTTTCAGCGGTGATTGGGACAGCAGGAAGATGGAGTATGAATTTTCTCGTTCGCTGAAGTCAGATTCTACTTTGACTTCAGTTAAGAATTTAGTTAAAATCTATGATAAGGGAAATTGTTGGAATGTGTTGTTCAAGAAATCGCTTCTCGAGGGAGTGAGTTTTAATGGTGATTTTTTCTATGAGGATTTTATTTTCAAGTTAGAAGTTATATTGAAGGGAGGAGTTGACAGGATTTCATTTGTTGCTGAAACAGGGTACTTTTATAGGGTAAATCCTATGAGCACGATGAAGACTTTTACCAAGAAACATTGCGATTCCGTGTTTTTCTTATTTGATAGAGTGAAGGAACTCCTCCTGGAATATAAGTTTTACGAACCTTTAAGGAAAGAGTATGAGGAATTTGTTTTGAAGATTTCGTTGGAGCGACTAAATAATTGTTACCTTTATAGTGTAGAGAGGAGTTTGGTGAAGCAGTTCTATAGCAGGCTTGATAAGGATATTTTTAGTTTAAAGACTATTTCCTCCCTATTCTTTAGTGGAAAAATAACGATAGTTGGGCTTGTAGGATGTCTTTTGCTCAAAATCCATCCTAATATTTATTTCTTAGGTAAGTTTTTGTTCAGATCAATTCCCATTGCTAAAATAAAAACTTACCTAAGGAATAAGAGATAGAGGATTAACCGTTTTTAGATAAGATTATTCGATAGCATGGGAAGAAGAGAACGAATGAAAGAAGTGCCTAACAAACTCATCAGCATTATCGTCCCCGTTTACAACACTGAGAAGTATATAGAAGCTTGCCTTAGGAGCATAAAAGAGCAAAGCTATAGAGATTTTGAAGTGATCATCGTGGACAACAATAGCAGTGATGACTCCCTAAGGTTAATCAAAAAGGAGATAAAGGGCCATAAGCAGTTTAGTTTGCTAAGCGAGAAGAAGGCAGGACAAGGTAATGCTAGGAATGCGGGGTTGCGGAGGGCTAAAGGAGAGCTAATTTGCTTTGTTGATAGCGATGACCTCATTGCCAAGGACTATCTAAAATGGCTTTACGAATCGATGATGGAGAGTGATTCTTCTTTAGCCATTGGGGTTATGGGAGTTTTTAAGGGTGATGGAAATAACGATAAGGTTGAATATAAACTTTTTCACTCGTTAAAATTAAATTCCATTTTAGGCTTGATCGAGAACTTACTTAGGGGGAAGGATACGGGGAATTGTTGTAATGTGCTGTTCAAGAAATCGCTTCTTGCGGGAATGAGTTTTAATGGTGATTTTTTTTATGAGGACTTGATTTTTAAGTTAGAAGTTATACTGAAGAGAGGAGTTGATAGGGCTTCGTTTGTTACTGACATGGTGTATTTTCATAGGCTCAATCCGACGAGCACGATGAGAACTTTTACCAAGAAACATTGCGATTCCGTGTTTTTCTTATTTGATAGAGTGAAGGAACTCCTCCTGGAATATAAGTTTTACGAACCTTTAAGGAAAGAGTATGAGGAATTTGTTTTGACGATTTCATTAGAGCGACTAAATAATTGTTACCTTTATAGTGTAGAGAGGAGTTTGGTGAAGCAGTTCTATAGCAGGCTTGATAAGGATATTTTTAGTTTAAAGACTATTTCCTCCCTATTCTTTAGCGGGAAGATAACGATGTTTAGGTTTATAAGATGTCTTTTGATTAGGGTCCATCCTAATATTTATTTCTGGGGTAAGTTTTTGTACAGATCAACTCCCATTGCTAAAATAAAAACTTACCTAAGGAATAAGAGATAGAGGATTAACCGTTTTTAGATAAGATTATTCCACAGCATGGGAAGAAGAGAACGAATGAAAGAAATGCCTAACAAACTCATCAGCGTCATCGTCCCTGTTTACAACACGGAGAAATACCTCGAGGCTTGCCTTAAGAGCATAAAAGAGCAAAGCTACAGGAATTTTGAAGTCATCATCGTGGACAACAACAGCAGTGATAACTCGGTAAAATTAATCAAAAAGGAGATAAAAAACCATAAGCGGTTTAGTTTGCTAAGCGAGAAGAAAGCGGGGCAAGGCAATGCTAGGAATGCGGGGTTGAGGAAGGCTAAAGGAGAGCTGATTTGCTTTGTCGATAGCGATGACCTCATTGCCAAGGACTACCTAAAATGGCTTTACCAATCGATGATGGGGAATGATTCTTCCTTAGCTACTGGGGTTACGGAAGTCTTCAGCGGTGATGGTGACAGCAGAAAGATGGAGCATAGAATTTCTCGTTCGCTGAAGTCAGACAGTATTTTAACTTCGCTCAACAATTTGCTCAAAGTCCAAGATATGGGAAGTTGTTGGAATGTGTTGTTCAAGAAATCGCTTCTCGAGGGAGTGAGTTTTAATGGTGATTTTTTCTATGAAGACTTGATTTTCAAGCTAGAAGTTATATTGAAGGGAGGAGTTGACGGGATTTCATTTGTTGCTGAGACAGGGTATTTTTATAGGGTAAATCCTATGAGCACGATGAAGACTTTTACCAAGAAACATTGCGATTCCGTGTTTTTCTTACTTGATAGAGTGAAGGAACTCCTCGTGGAATATAAGTTTTACGAACCTTTAAGGAAAGAATATGAGGCATTTGTTTTAATGATTTCGTTGGTGAGATTTTATGAATGCTACCTTTATAGTGTAGAGAGGAGTTTGGTGAAGGAGTTTTATAGCAGGCTTGATAAGAACATTGCTAGTTTTAGAAATATTTTCGCTCTATTCTTTAGCGGGAAGATAACGATGTTTAGGTTTATAGAATGTCTTTTGATTAGAGTCCATCCTAATATTTATTTCTGGGGTAAGTTTTTGTACAGATCAATTCCCATTGTTAAAATAAAAACTTACCTAAGGAATAAGAGATAGAGGATTAACCGTTTTTAGATAAGATTATTCCACAGCATGGGAAGAAGAGAACGAATGAAAGAAGTGCCTAACAAACTCATCAGCATTATCGTCCCCGTTTACAACACCGAGAAATACCTCGAGGCTTGCCTTAAGAGCATAAAAGAGCAAAGCTACAGGAATTTTGAAGTGATCATCGTGGACAACAATAGCAGTGATAACTCCCTAAGGTTAATTAAAAAGGAGATAAAAAACCATAAGCGGTTTAGTTTGCTAAGCGAGAAGAAAGCGGGGCAAGGCAATGCTAGGAATGCGGGGTTGCGGAGGGCTAAAGGAGAGCTGATTTGCTTTGTCGATAGCGATGACCTCATTGCCAAGGACTATCTAAAATGGCTTTACGAATCGATGAAGGAGAGTAATTCTTCCTTAGCTACTGGAGTTATTGGAGTTTTCAGTGGTGATGGGGACAGCAGAAAGATGGAGTATGAATTTTCTCGTTCGTTAAAGTCAGACAGTATTTTAACTTCGCTCAACAATTTGCTCAAAGCCCAAGATATGGGAAGTTGCTGCAATGTGTTGTTCAAGAAATCGCTTCTCGAGGGAATGAGTTTTAATGGTGATTTTTTCTATGAGGACTTGATTTTCAAGTTAGAAGTTATATTGAAAGGGAGAGTTGATAGGATTTCATTTGTTGCTGAAACAGGGTATTTTTATAGGGTAAATCCTATGAGCACGATGAGAACTTTTACCAAGAAGCATTACGATTCCGTGTTTTTCTTACTTGATAGAGTGAAGGAACTGCTCCTGGAATATAGGTTTTACGAACCTTTAAGGAAAGAGTATGAGGCATTTGTTTTGATGATTTCGTTGGAGCGGTCGTTTGAATGCTACCTTTATAGTGTAGAGAAGAGTTTGGTGAAGCAGTTTTGTAGCAGGCTTGATAAGGATATTGTTAGTTTTAGAAATATTTCCTCCTTATTCTTTAGCGGGAAGATAACGATGATTAAGTTCATAGAAGGCCTTTTGATTAGAGTCCATCCTAATATTTATTTCTGGGTTAGGTTTTTGTTCAAATCAATTCCCATTGCTAAAATAAAAACTTACCTAAGGAATAAGAGATAGAATTAGCTTTCTAAAAATGGGTTATTCCACAGCATGGGAAGAAGAGAACGAATGAAAGAAGTGCCTAACAAACTCATCAGCATTATCGTCCCCGTTTACAACACCGAGAAATACCTAGCGGCTTGCCTCAAGAGCATAAAAGGGCAAAGCTATAGAGATTTTGAAGTGATCATCGTGGACAACAATAGCAGTGATAATTCTGTAAGATTAATCAAGAAAGAGATAAAGGGTCACAAGCGGTTTAGTTTGCTAAGCGAGAAGAAAGCGGGGCAAGGTAATGCTAGGAATGCGGGGTTGCGGAAGGCTAAAGGAGAGCTGATTTGCTTTGTCGATAGCGATGACTTCATTGCCAAGGACTACCTAAAATGGCTTTATCAATCAATGATAGAGAGTGATTCTTCTTTATCTACTGGAGTTATAGGAATTTTTAAGGGTGATGGGGACAGCAGAAAGATGGAGTATGAATTTTCTCGTTCGCTGAAGTCAGATTCTACTTTGACTTCAGTTAAGAATTTACTCAAAGGTTATGATACTGGAACGTGTTGTAATGTGTTGTTTAAGAGATCGCTTCTTGCGGGAATGAGTTTTAATGGTAATTTTTTTTATGAAGACTTGATTTTCAAGTTAGAAGTTATATTGAAGGGAGGAGTTGATAAGGTTTCATTTGTTGCTGAAACAGGGTATTTTTATAGGGTAAATCCTATGAGCACGATGAAGACTTTTACCAAGAAGCATTACGATTCCGTGTTTTTCTTACTTGATAGAGTGAAGGAACTGCTCCTGGAATATAAGTTTTACGAACCTTTAAGGAAAGAGTATGAGGCATTTGTTTTGATGATTTCGTTGGCGAGATTGTATGAATGCTACCTTTATAGTGTAGACAGGAGTTTGGTGAAGGAGTTTTATAGGAGGCTTGATAAGAACATTGTTAGTTTTAGAAATATTTTCGCTCTATTCTTTAGCGGGAAGATAACGATGATTAAGTTCATAGTATTTCTTTTGATTAAAGTCCACCCTAGTGTTTATTCCTTAGGTGAGTTTTTGTTCAAATCAATTCCCATTGCTAAAATAAAAACTTGCACAATAAATAAGAGATAGAATTAGCCTTTCTAAAAATAGGTTGTTCAACAGCATGGGAAGAAGAGAACGAATGAAAGAAGTGCCTAACAAACTCATCAGCGTCATCGTCCCTGTTTATAACACCGAGAAATACCTCGAGGCTTGCCTTAAGAGCATAAAAGAGCAAAGCTATAGAGATTTTGAAGTCATCATCGTGGACAACAATAGCAGTGATAACTCCGCAAGGTTAATCAAGAAAGAGATAAAGGGTCACAAGCGGTTTAGTTTGCTAAGCGAGAGGAAAGCAGGGCAAGGTAATGCTAGGAATGCGGGGTTGCGGGAGGCTAAAGGAGAGCTGATTTGCTTTGTCGATAGCGATGACTTCATTGCCAAGGACTATCTAAAATGGCTTTACGAATCGATGAAGGAGAGTGATTCTTCCTTAGCCATTGGGGTCATTGGAGTTTTCAGTGGTGATGGGGACAGGAGGAAGATGAAGTATAAACTTTCCCATTCGTTAAAATTAAATTCTATTTTAGGCTTGATCGAGAACTTACTTAGGGGAGATGATACGGGGAATTGCTGCAATGTGTTGTTTAAGAGATCGCTTCTTTCGGGAATGAGTTTTAATGGTGATTTTTTTTATGAAGATTTTATTTTCAAGTTAGAAGTTATATTGAAGGGAGGAGTTGACAGGGCTTCGTTTGTTGCTGAGATGGTGTATTTTCATAGGCTCAATCCGACGAGCACGATGAGAACTTTTACCAAGAAGCATTACGATTCCGTGTTTTTCTTACTTGATAGAGTGAAGGAACTGCTCCTGGAATATAAGTTTTACGAACCTTTAAGGAAAGAGTATGAGGCATTTGTTTTGATGATTTCATTGGCGAGATTTTATGAATGCTACCTTTATAGTGTAGACAGGAGTTTGGTGAAGGAGTTTTATAGCAGGCTTGATAAGAACATCGTTAGTTTTAGAAATATTTTCGCTCTATTCTTTAGCGGGAAGATAACCATAAGCATGTTCATGGAATCCTTTGTCGCTAAGCGTTCCTCTCATGTTTATTCCTTGTATAAGTTTTTAGCTAAGCCCTTTTTTTCTTTATTTTATCCTAGTTCTACGGGTAGGAATTTTTCGAAATAGTAATTCAAAGACGGAAATTTTATTTTACTTGTTTAATATTAGTAGAGGAGAGCGAAAAGTTGCAGTTTAGAAACATGTTAAAAGAAAAGTTAAAGTCTGGCCTAGTCAGTAAGATGAGCGACATTGCCAGCGTAAATGAATATTCCAAGTGATGCTTAATTTAGAAAATTCGTCGTTTATCATGAAGCAAATTTCCAAGGGGGATGAAAGGGCGATTCGTTTGGTGGTAGATGCCTATTTGAATAAAATTTTAAACTTGTCTTATCGGATCGTTTATTCTAGTGATGACGCAGAAGAAATTTCTCAAGAAATTTTTTTGAAACTTTTTCAACAAGCGAGTAAATGGTCCAATAAGGCGAATCTAGCCACTTGGTTATATCGCATCACCATTAACGTATCCATCAATTGGAAGAGAAAAAAGAAAAACCATTTGAATTTAGACAAAATTAATCAGCCTTCAAGAGAGACTGCCGATGAAATTCTTTTCGATCAAGTGGTGAATATCAAAAAACTGGAAAAAGCTATGTTTCAATTAAAAGAGAGTCAAAGGATAGCCATCACTCTTTTTTATTTCGATAATTTGAGTTTAAAAGAAGCGGCTTTAGTGATGAAAAAAAGCGAGGATGCCTATGAATCGCTACTTAGAAGAGGTCGTTCAAAGTTAAAAATCATCCTAGGTGGGCGAGCCGGCATGGAAGAGACACCGTTAGCGGGGACTAAAGGGCAAGTGAAGTCAGCATTGAACGACTTTTTAGTTAAAAACAAGGAGATGACTCTATGATGAATGCAATAAACAAATTTTTTAAAAAACCCAAATGGGTGAATAGGGCTTCAAAAGAAAAAAGCCCAGAGTTCGCTATTGACGAGAGAAAACTGCGGACGATGTTATCTCAGCTGCCCCTAGATGCGAAGCCAGTTTTAGTTGATAGAGTGATGTTGTCAGCTAAGGATTTCTTCGACCCTAAGGTTTCGGGGCGTGCTAGGAGCGACTTTAAAAGTTTTTCATTGAGTTTATTCCCTAATCTTAGGAGTTTATTTTTATTCACTTCCATGAGTTTTTTAGCCCTGCTGATGGTCTCGGTAGGCGTTAGTATCCTTACTAGTGAGCTAGGCTTAGATGCCTATGTGATGGCTAATTTCATCAACGCTTTAGACGGGGGGTTGAATATCCCGATTTACAATGAGAATTTCGAGGTGAATGCTCCTTCTTTTGAGAGTCAAATCTCGAGCGTCGTCAATGGCGACTTTATTATTTTTAATTAAAGGAGTAAAACATGAATCGCACTTTTAAAATTATTTTGATCGTTTCTTTAATACTGAACATGGCTTTTTTAGGAGGTTTGGTCTTCATTGGAGTTAAGGCAAACTCTTATTACCACCTTATTAAAGGCGACCATCATGATCGTGACGGTCACCGCAAGTGGGGAAAGAATAAAAATCATAAGAAAATATTTTCCTCTCTAAGGGAAAATGAAGAGATAAGAGAAGAAATCGATCAGATGAAAATTCTCAAGGAAGAAGTGGGGGAAGTGCTGGATAGCGATGAAGAACTGAGCATGGAGAGAATAGAGGGTTTTTTGAATCGCGTGCAGGATAGTGTCCTAAATATCACGGAGGCAACGCATGAGGATTTGGTGAAAAATTTAGAACAAATGTCAGCGGAAGAGAGAAAAGAGAGCATAAAGTTCTTTTTTAGAAGGAGGTTTTGATTTCCTCCTTCTCTTTTTCTAGGTTGTTTTCTCTACTCGTTTTCGTTATTGTTCTCAGTTTTCAGTTTTTAGTTTTTCATTTATTGATTCTCTGGTAAAAGAGTCCAGCAAAAGAGGGCAAAGAGTTCTTTTTAAGTTTATACTTACCTAGGTGAAGTACAAAGTTTTAAACAAGAGAAAATTGTTTCAAAAGTCTCTTTTTCATTTTGAAGAAGCGGATTTAAAAGTGGATGCTTTCAAGGGCGGAGAGGAGAACATTTCTCGCTATGAGTTTAGAACTCCCGAAGTCATCGCTGCCTTGCTTTATTTAAAAGACGTTAGGAAAATAGTGCTGGTGGAGCAATTTCGCTATTCAGCCATTGCTAAAACTTCGGGGTGGGTTTTGGAGATCATCGCTGGTTTAATGGAAAAAAACGAAACGAAGGTTGAAAGTCTGCAAAGAGAGGTGTTAGAAGAATCGGGCTATGAGATAACTCGCTTTGAAAAAGTCATTAGCTATTTTCCTAATGTTGGTCTTACGAATCAGTTTCTTCATTTTTATTTTGCGGAAAGTTCAAGCGATCGTAAAATCGCAACTGGGGGCGGTTTAGCGGAAGAAAAAGAAGACATAAAAGTTCACGAGTTAGATTTAGCGACGCTTGAAATGAAGTATCGCAAGGGAGAGTTCGTTGATAGCAAAACCATTATCGCTTTGCAGTGGTTTTTTTTAAATAAGAAAATCCTTTCATGAAAAGGCGTCATCGCTTAAGTTTCCTAGGGTCAACTTTTCTAATTAAAGTCCTAGCCAGCAAAGTAGCGGGGTCTATTTTAAGGGCATTTAAACTCACTCTCTCCAGAGCAAGGGGTATCTCCGTGCAGCCTAGGATGATTCCCCTAGCCCCTCTGTCGATGAGGCGTAGGCTACTTGCTTTCATGACTTGAATGGCCTTAGGATGAACGGGGTTGGACTTGGCTTTGATTCCGTAGTCCGTGTGATAAATGGCTTCGTGAATGGTGTCTTGTTCTTCTGGCGGAGGAATGAGTAGTTTAAAATTTTTTTCTTTGGCGATTTCTTCGTAAGTCCTGCTGTTGAAAGTGCCTTTAGTAGCCAAAAGTCCTAGAGTGCTGAATGGCGGTAGGGCATTTTCTTCTTTTAAGGAATCGAAAACGTTTTCTATTAAGGGAACGACTTCTAGGTGAGTTAATTTTTTTTCCCTTAGTTTTTTTTTGAATTCGTTCAATATCGCTTTGGAATGAAAGGTGTTGCAGGGAATGGCTAACAAAGTCACTCCTAGCTTAGCAAGGTTTTCCGCTATATTTGCTGCCGCTAGGGCGGGATTTTCTATGGTTAGGGGGTTTAATAGATAACTAGTCCGGTCAGCTATTTTATTACCAGCGGAATATAAAATCACTTCCAAGTGATCTTGGTCTTTGTTATATTTGGTGTTATCAAATATTTTTTTATTCAAATCAAGCCCAGCATAAGGACCTACTCCGCCAATGATTCCTATTTTGGGGTTTGTGTTTTTCATTGCTTGTTAGATTAATTTTTTTATTTTCAAAAGCGATTTTATATTTTTAAAAACGAAGTACCCTACTAGGGAAATGAAAATGCTTTGGGGAAGTTCGTTAAAAACGATTTTAGTGATGTATTTTGAAATGCTGCTTTCTCTTGAAAAAAAGAGCAACAAATTCATTTCAATAATTATTTTCGAAAGATAAGTTATGAAAAAGAAGAAGAAAAAGTTGTAAAACTTGAATAGAAATTTATTGAAATAAAGTAGCATCAGCAAGAACGACGCTAGATAAGTGAGAACATAAAAGCCAAAGAAAACCAAGCTGCCAGATTCTAGGAGCAAGACGACTAACAAAATAAAAAAGAGCATTTTGGTTTTTTCAAAATAAATAAAGCCTAAAAAAAGCAAGTTATAAAGTAAATTTGGTCTAACTCCAGAGGGGTCACTGAGTAAGTCAAGCGGAGCAGTTTGAATCAAGTAAGCTAAAAAAATTAGCAGGATGTAAACTAAAGTTATGAAGTAAGGCAATGTTCTATTTTTTTAGGATTAAAACGTATTTTATTTTAAAAAAATCAGAGTAAGGAAGCACTTCCACTTGTTGGAATAATCCATAATTTTTTTTAATGGTCTTTGTTGATTTGCCAATCAAAATGTCAGCGGGGTATTTTTGTCCCAAGCCGGAAGTGAAAACTGGTTGATTGATTAAATTAGTTAAGTTAATGTCAATGAATTCGATCACAAGGGATTCTTGAAAGTAATTTTTTCCTCGCAAAATCCCTTTTGCTTGAGAGCCGCCTATTGTAACGGCTATTTGCGTGTCTTTATGAAACAAGGTTTGAATTAAACTAGTTTCCTCTCCGGCTAGCAAAACGAAGCCCACTAAAAACCTCTGCTCTTTTTGAAAAGCAATGACGGGAGAGCCGCTTTTTACTCCCGCTGCTTCTCCTTTGTCCACCACTAAAGATAAAAATTGGTTTTGCGGATCATAGGAAATTATTTTGCTAAAGATATGATCTTGTTGTGAGTTCGTTTTGAGGGTTAATAGTTCTTTTAGTTCTTGGTTTTCTTTTTCGTAAATTTTTAAGTCATTAATTTGGTTTTTTAATAAGAAATTTTCATTTCTCAAATAGGCTATTTCGTTTTTTATTTCGTAGTTGGATAATTTTTTAAAGTCGTTAACGAACTGCCAGAAGGGACTAAAATTTTCTTGGAGGGCATTGAGGGTTAATACGTTGGTTTTCTTTAGAAATAGGCTGATTTTATTATCAAGGAAATAATTGGCAGCCATTAACAAACATAGCAATGCGATGAAAAAAAAGCCCAGCTTTTTTTTGCTCAACATTTTTCAATGGTTAAACTAAGACGGGTTTCTTTTTTATTTTCTTGAGCTGCTCTAAATATATGCCAGTTCCCTTGACGACGCAAAGGGTTGGCTCGTTGGCTATGATGACGGGAACTCCTATTTTGGAGCCTATGTAATTTTTGAGGCCTTTTAGGAGGGCACCGCCGCCGGACAAAACGATGCCATTTTCTATGATGTCCGAAGTTAATTCAGGAGGGGTTTTGTCCAAAGCAAATTTAATGGCGGTCAAAATTTTGTCTAAAGATTCGCTGATGGCTTTTTTCATGCTAGCTTTATTAGCCGCCAATGTTCTAGGAAGCCCCGTGATGCAGTCCCTTCCCTTGACGAAGTAGGCTTCTTTTTCCTTCAAATCCCAAAGGTTGATGAAATTAGTTTTTAATTTTTCTGCTGTTCTAACTCCGATCTCAATGTTATGACTTTCTTTCATGTAGTCAATGATGTTTTTATCTATTTCGTTGCCTCCTATTCGGATGCTATTTTCCACTACGATGCTTCCAAGGGATATGATGGCAATTTCAGTTGTTCCCCCGCCAATGTCGACGATCATGTTCCCGATGGGTTCAGAAACGGGTAGACCCGCCCCGATGGCTGCCGCCACTGGTTCTTCGATTAAAAAAATGTCCCTAGCTCCCGCTTGTTCGCAAGATTCTTGAACTGCCCTTCTTTCCACTTCCGTGGTCCCGGTAGGAACTCCAATGACGACTCTAGGCTTTACGAGGGCTCTTTTTCTTATCGTTTTAGAAATAAAATAGCGGATCATTTTTTCTACTATTTCAAAATCAGCAATAACTCCATCTCTCATGGGGTTTATGGCGACAATAGAGCCCGGGGTTCTTCCCAACATTCTTTTAGCTTCAGTTCCTACGGAGATGATGTGGTTGTTGTTTTTGTCCAAAGCGACCACGCTGGGCTCATTTAAGATGATGCCTTTGCCTTGGACGTAAATGAGAGTGTTGACCGTGCCCAAATCCACTCCGATATCTTTTGAAAAAATTGAAAAAAAATTCATACTCTTTATTATCCTCTATTTGACTTTAATTTTTGGTAATATTCTAGGTAGTCTTTCATAAATTCCGTTTCCGTTTTAAATTTAACGCTGATGTAATCATTATAAAAGTTCATTTTTTGCTCTAAGTTAAACTGGTTTAGAAGAGTTAAAAGTAACTTGCTTGCTTTTAGGGTGAAGGGGTTATAGGATTGGTTGATGATGATCTCTTCTAGTTTTTTTTGTGCTTCAATGTTTTTTTTCCTTAAGAGGAGGACTTCAATGAGTTTTATTTTAAGTCCTAAGTCATCGGGATTGCTTTCGACTAATTTTTCAGCATAAAAATGCGCCTCTTCAATAGTGCCTAGTTTGAGATTTATTTCGTATAATAATTTGACGATCTTGGGATTTAAGTTTTCTTCACCATTACCTGCTATATGCTTTTCTAAATAATATTTGCTTTGCGAGAAGTAGTTCTCGCCTTTTTCATAATAAGTCTCTCCTAGCAAGAGATTAACTTTTTTTAGATCGGAGTTAAAAAAAGATTTTGCTAAGAAGGCTTGCTTGATGATTTCGCTTTTATAGTCATCGCTTAACGCTTCTTTTCTAATTTGAAACAACTTGATTTTAATCCAAATTATTTCTTCAGTGATTTCAAAGTTATTGATGTAATGATTTATTTCTCGATCTGCCTTTTGAAATTCCCCTTTTTTAATAAAGAAGTTGATGAGTTCAATTTTCTTGTTTTGCTGAAGGCGATAAAATTGTTGATAGGAAAAATAAAGCACGCCTCCTATCATGACTGACAAGATTAGAAACAGTTTTAAGTTCACTGCTTTTCTATTAACTATTTTCTGCATTTTTTAGTACGAGAACTCCCATTATTATAATATAATTAACGACGATGGTTGGCAATAAAGTAGGTTAATCATCGTTGGTGAGTTTATTAAAATTTAGCATTTAACTTTAGTATTTAACGATAGGAGGAAAAAATGAGAACGGGAAATCCCTTTTTACGAGAAAGTTCTTTTGGTTCAAGGCAGTCTTTTAGCGGAGAGTTGATGACGGCTAATGGGACCGTTAATAAGGCAGCTTTTTTAATTGTCATTGTCTTTGCTGCGGGAGTGTTTGGTTGGTCCATCACGGGCTCTAGTTACGGCATTGGTTTTTTAGCGATGTTGGGAGGGTTGGTTTTTGCCCTTATCACTAGTTTTAAGCCTAATGTTGCCCCCATAACATCTCCCATTTATGCTATCTTACAAGGAATTTTTCTGGGAAGTCTGTGCAAAGTACTTGAAGCAAGTTATCCCGGCATAGCAAGGCAAGCGGTCATTGGCACGGTTACTATTTTCATGGTCATGATGTTTTTGTATCGCTCTGGAATTATAAAAGTCACTGACAAGCTTCGCTCCATAGTCATTGCCTGCACTATTGGCATTGCCTTGGCTTATTTTATTTCTTTTATCATGTCGTTCTTCACCTCTTCTACTTTATTCAACGTGGGAGGTGCTTTGGGAATTGGAATTTCGCTTTTCGTCATTGCGGTCGCTGCTTTTAATCTCCTTTTAGATTTTGATTATATAGAGAGAAGTGAGAGCCATGGAGCCCCCAAATACATGGAGTGGTATTTTGCTTTTAGTTTACTAGTGACTTTGGTTTGGTTGTACATAGAGATGATTAGACTGCTTACTAGGCTTAGGAGTGAGTGAGTGAATGAGTGGAGGAAATGGACTTAAAAAAGTATTAGCTTCTGACAAAGTCAGTGAGAAACTGAAGGAAGTTTTCGCTGAGTACGATATTTCTTTTGACATTGAAACAGGCTATAGTCCCCAAGAATTAAAAAAAGTTCTTGGGGACTACGATGGTCTGATCATTCGTTCCAAAACTAAGGTTACTAGCGATGTTTTGCACGCTGTCGGTCCTCGGTTGCGCGTCATTGGGAGGGCTGGAATAGGAGTTGATAACATCGACATTGACGCTGCGACGGCTAGGGGGATTGTGGTGATGAACACTCCCTTAAGCAATACTATCACCACAGCAGAGCATGCGGTAGCGATGATTTTATCCACTGCTAGGCAAATCCCTTTTGCTAACCAGACTATGCATGAAGGCAGGTGGGAAAAGTCCCTTATCAAAGGCGTGGAGGTTACCGGGAAGACTCTTGGATTGATTGGGTGCGGGAACATAGGTTCCATTGTCAGCGATCGAGCCAAGGGACTTAAGCTTAAAGTCATCGTCTACGACCCGTTTCTAACCAAGAGCAAAGCTCAGCAACTAGGAGTTGCCTTAGTTGATTGGGATTTTTTGTTGGCTAATGCTGATTTTGTTTCCATTCATACGCCCTTAACGGATAAAACCAAAAATTTAATTAACGAATCAACCATACTAAAAATGAAGGATGGGGTAAGGATCGTTAATTGTGCTCGGGGAGGAATTGTTAATGAAGATGATCTGAGCAAACATTTGAAAAGTGGTAAGATCGCCAGTGCTGCTTTGGATGTCTTTGCCCAAGAACCCCTGAGTCAAGAAAGTTCGTTGCTGGGAACTCCCAATTTGATCTTGACTCCTCATTTGGGTGCTTCCACCATAGAGGCACAAGAAAGGGTTTCCTTGGAAATAGCTCACCAAATCGGTGATTATTTAACAAGCGGAACGGTGGTCAATGGCTACAACGTCGTTTCTTTAAGCAAAGAAGATCACCAAAAGTTGTTGCCTTATAAAAAAGTGGCCTCTCAGCTAGGGAGTTTCATAGCTCAGGTTAGGGAAAGCGCTTATCAAAAGATAACTTGGCAATATTTTGGCGAAATATTGAATCTGCCAACAGAGCCTCTCCTCAGGGTGGGGTTGAAAAATTTAATGAAAGGCGTTGTCGAGTCGGTTAACGAAGTTAATTCCCTTTATTTAGCCAAAGAGAGGGGAATCGCCGTGGAAGAAATCAAAAATCAAAATAGTTTGAAATATAAAAATTTGCTTTCCTTAAAAGTGCTTACTGAAAAGAAGGAGATCTCGCTCACGGCTACTTTGTTCGCTGGAGTTCCCCAAATCATTTCCATCAATGAAGTGAGCATACAAGCTAGTTTAATGAGGCATAATTTGTACTTAGAAAACAGGGATGAACCGGGGTTCATTAAAGATTTGGCGAGCGTTTTATATGAAGAGCAGATAAACATCGCCAGTTTTCACCTAGGAAGAAAGAAAAAAGGCGGCAAGGCGATTTGCTTAATAACCCTAGATAGCCAACCAAGCAATGATTTGTTGGAAAAAATAAACCAATTGCCTTTGGTGGAGACTTCTAAGTTCATTTTTATGGATTGAAAATTCGGCTTTTATTCATTGGTTCATGGAGTCTAGTTTTAAGGCTTGATTGTTTTAACGGTTGTCATTCCCAAAGAGTCTTTAGTTAAAGTTGAAAACGAACAAAAGAAGATTTTTGCCTTCCTGAGAAAAAAGCAAATTCCTTGGATCAAGACTAACTATTTGGATCCGGCTAGGGCGTTTGATGTTTTTTTGCCTTTAAAAGCAAAAAAATATGAGAAAATTATTGCTAATTATTTTTCTGATAAATCAATTGATCATTGTTGGCAAATCAATAGGCTGCGAAGAAAGAAAATCCTGTTTTCCGACATGGATGGAACGGTCATTAAAAACGAGACTTTTAACGATTTAGGAAAAATTTTAAAATTAGAGCAACCCATTTCGAAAATAACTCGCTTGGGAATGACAGGCAAGATAAATTTTAGCGAATCTCTTAAAAAAAGAGTGGCTCTGTTGAAAGGATTACCGGCAGCAGAAAGCCTTAGGCAACTAGAAGAAAAAATTATTTTCAACCCGGGAGTTTTTCGACTTGTGCGGACTTTGAAAAAGAATCAAGTTAAAACCGTTTTAATAACGGCAGGATTCTCTCCTATCAGCAAATATGTTCAAAAGGAAATAGGGTTTGATTCTTTGAGGACTAATCACTACGAGATGGAGCAAGGCTCGTTCACTGGCAAAACTAAAGGGAAGTTAATTTTGCCTGAAACTAAAGCGGAAATCATGCTGGAAGTTCTCGAGAAAAATAACTTGAATAGAAGCCACGCTTTAGCTTTAGGCGACGCTATGAACGATCTTGAAATGCTTAAAAAAGCGGGGCTGGGAATAGCCTATCGGGGAGTGAGCGAATTAAGAAGAGAAGTGAGGCGACAGATTAATTTTAGCGACTTGGTTACTGCGTTGTATTATCAAGGGTACAGCAAGGAAGAAATATTTTATTGATGGATTAGAACTTATGACGTTGAAAAAAGTGAATATTATTTATAAGTATTTTGGGGAAAATTTAACAGATGTTTATGAAGAAACTATTCATAGAACCAATTACCTTGAGAAACTACTTCTAAAAGAAGGTTATGAGATCATTTCAGATGAGACTAAGAAAGTTGACATCCTTTTTTATTCTGATTATTATCCGCATTCGTTACCAAGAAAACTAGTAAATGAATTTTCTCCAATTCTGGACTTTTTTCCTTATAAGAAAATGCTTAAAAAACATAAAGAGGCTGTTAAAATTTTTGTTTCAGGTGAAAATGTCAAAGGTCTCTACTACATTTCTATTTCATTTATTTTAATTTTTTTTATTTACTACAAATACCACTACAAATTTATAGTATTTAAGGCTTCCTTTTTCAGCAAGTTATTTTTTTCATTAGATTTCCCGCATTGGATGAAAGTGAGAGAATATGGGTATGTTTTACCATTTGAAAAAAATACCTTCTTGGATGTTCCTTACAAAGAAAAGAATAACTTGAACCATCCTTATTTTTTTCGTCTTACGAAACAAGATTGTTTGCGGCTTAAAAAAGAGAAAACGACCATTGTCCCTGAGAAGTTCTGTTTTTTTGCAGTTAGTGGACCTTTTAATGTTGATCGCATCAAGTTTTTTCTTAAGTTATCACGCTATAAGAAAGTTGATTCCTTCGGTTTGCTGCTAAATAACAGCGGTGCCCTAGGAAGTCGAGAACGTTTTCATGAGAATTATAAAAAGATTAAGGGTTATAAGTTCGTGATTTGTTTTGAAAACTCTCACGCTGAGAACTACATTACTGAGAAAATATTTCAAGCGGTGATGGGCAATGCCATTCCAATATACCGGGGAGCTCCTAACATAGGAGAATACTTCAATACTAAATCTTTCATAAATTACGAAGATTGTGGTAGTTCTTACGCTAAGATGCTGGAGAGGGTGATTGAGTTGGATCAAGACGATGAGAAGTATTTGGAAATGTTGAACGAACCTTTTTTGCTGAACGATGAAATGCCGAAGTCTTATCTCGCTAGAGAAAAGACTATGAAGGCTTACTATGCTAAGGTGTATGAGGCATTTAAGAAGAAGAGATCGCTGGAAGGCTAGCGAAGTTTGACGAAGTTAAATAGAGAAGGGAGACCTATGGCGTTGAAAAAAGTGAATATTATTTATAAGTATTTTGAAAATACTAATTATAAGAATGAGCATTTGGAGGAAATTTTCTTGAAAGAGGGTTATGAGATCATTTCAGATGAAACCAAGAAAGTTGACATCCTTTTTTATTCTAATTATTCCCCTTACTCGTTACGAAGAAAACTAGTAAATAAATTTTTGCCAATTCTAGAATTCTGTCCGTATAGGAAAATGCTTAAAAAGCATAAGGGGGCTGTCAAAGTTTTTATTTCAGGTGAAAATGTCAGAGGAATCTACACACCTCTTTCATTTGTTTTGTTTTTTTTTATTTGCCATAAATTTGGTTTCAAGCTTTTCCCGTTTAAAGTTTCTTTTTTCACTAGGTTATTCTTTTCATTGGGTTTCCTCCATTGGATGAAAGTGAGACAATATGGGTATGTTTTACCATTTGAGAAAAATACTTTCTTAGATATTCCTTACAAAGAAAAGAATAACCTGAACCATCCTTATTTTTTCTACCATGGTTTGATAAATCCATCAAAGTTAAAAAGAAAAAAGACGACCATTGTCCCCGAAAAGTTCTGTTTTTTTGCAGTTACAAGTTGTCTTGGGATTGACCGCATTAAGTTTTTTCTAAGGTTGTCACGCTATAAGAAAATTGATTCCTTTGGTTTACTATTCAACAACACTGGCAATCTGAAAGATCGCGGAATATATCTTGAGAATTATAAAAAGATTAAGGGTTACAAGTTCGTGATTTGCTTTGAAAACTCTCACGCTGAGAACTACATCACTGAGAAAATATTTCAAGCGGTGATGGGCAATGCCATTCCAATATACCGGGGAGCTCCTAACATAGGAGAATACTTCAATACTAAATCGTTCATAAACTACGAAGATTATGGTAGTTCTTACGCTAAGATGCTGGAGAGGGTGATTGAGTTGGATCAAGACGATGAGAAGTATTTGGAAATGTTGAACGAACCTTTTTTGCTGAACGATGAAATGCCGAAGTCTTATCTCGCTAGAGAAAAGACTACGAAGGCTTACTATGCTAAGGTGTATGAGGCATTTAAGAAGAAGAGATCGCTGGAAGGCTAGCGAAGTTTGACGAAGTTAAAGAGAGAAGGGAGACCTATGGCGTTGAAAAAAGTGAATATTATTTATAAGTATTTTGAAAATACCAATTATAAGAATGAGCATTTGGAGGAAATTTTCTTGAAAGAGGGTTATGAGATCATTTCAGATGAGACTAAGAAAGTTGACATTCTTTTTTATTCTAATCACTGCAGGTATTCACTTCAGAGGGGAATAGTCAGTAAATTTTTTTCGTATAGGGAAATGCTTAAAAAGCATAAAGAAGCTGTCAAGGTTTTTTTTTCAGGTGAAAATGTCAAAGGGCTCTACATATCTTTTTCATTTGTTTTGATTTTTTTTATTTACCATAGACTCGATTTCAAATTTCTTCTGTTTAAAGTTTCTTTTTTCAGTAGGTTATTTTTTTCATTAGATTTTCTTCATTGGATGAAAGTGAGACAATATGGGTATGTTTTGCCATTTGAAAAAAATACCTTCTTGGATGTTCCTTACAAAGAAAAGAATAACCTGAACCATCCTTATTTTTTCTGCCATGGGTTTATAAATCCATCAAAGTTAAAAAGAAAGAAGACAACTATTGTCCCCGAGAAGTTCTGTTTTTTTGCAGTTAGCGGACCTTTCGACATCGATCGCATTAAGTTTTTTCTAAAGTTATCACGCTATAAGAAAATTGATTCCTTTGGTCTACTGCTCAACAACATTGGTAATCTTAACGATCACGAAACATATCTTGAGAATTATAAAAAGATTGAGAGTTACAAGTTCGTGATTTGCTTTGAAAACTCTCACGCTGAGAACTACATTACTGAGAAAATATTTCAAGCGGTGATGGGTAATGCCATTCCAATATACCGGGGAGCTCCTAACATAGGAGAATACTTCAATACTAGATCTTTTATAAACTACGAAGATTGTGGTAGTTCTTACGCTAAGATGCTGGAGAGAGTGATTGAGTTGGATCAAGACGATGAGAAGTATTTGGAAATGTTGAACGAACCTTTTTTGCTAAACGATGAAATGCCGAAGTCTTATCTCGCTAGAGAAAAGACTTCGAAGGCTTACTATGCTAAGGTGTATGAGGCATTTAGGAAGAAGAGGTCGCTGGAAGGCTAGTGAAGTTTGACGAAGTTAAAGAGAGAAGGGAGACCTATGGCGTTGAAAAAAGTGAATATTATTTATAAGTATTTTGGAGAAAATTTAACAGATGTTTATGAAGAAACCATTCATAGGACTAGTTACCTTGAGAAACTACTTCTAAAAAAAGGTTATGAGATCATTTCAGATGAAACTAAGAAAGTTGACATTCTTTTTTATTCTGATTATTATCCTCATTCATTACAAACAAAACTGGTAAATAAATTTTTACCAATTCTAGATTTTTTTCCTTACAAGAAAATGCTTAAAAAACATAGAGAAGCTGTCAAGGTTTTTATTTCAGGTGAAAATGTCAAAGGGCTCTACGTGTCTATTTCATCTCTTTTAGCCTTATTGTTTTATTATCAACTCTCTTCTAGATTAGGCCTCAGTTTCAAATTTCTTCTGTTTCAAGTTTCTTTTTTTAGCAGAATATTTTTTTCATTGAATTTCCTTCATCGAATAAAAAGTAGGGCATATGGGTATGTTTTGCCATTTGAAAAAAATACTTTCTTGGATGTTCCTTACAAAGAAAAGAATAACTTGAACCATCCTTATTTTTTCTACCATGGGTTTATAAATCCATCAAAGTTAAAAAAAAAGAAAACGACCATTGTCCCTGAGAAGTTCTGTTTTTTTGCAGTTAGCGGACCTTTCGACATCGATCGCATTAAGTTTTTTCTAAGGTTATCGCGCTATAAGAAAATTGATTCTTTTGGTTTACTATTCAACAACACTGGCAATCTGAAAGATCGCGGAATGCTTCATGAGAATTATAAAAAAATTGAGAGTTATAAGTTCGTGATTTGCTTTGAAAATTCTCACGCTGAGAACTACATTACTGAGAAAATATTTCAAGCGGTGATGGGCAGTGCCATTCCAATATACCGAGGAGCTCCTAACATAGGAGAATACTTCAATACTAAATCTTTCATAAACTACGAAGATTGTGGTAGTTCTTACGCTAAGATGCTGGAAAGGGTGATTGAGTTGGATCAAGACGATGAGAAGTATTTGGAAATGTTGAACGAACCTTTTTTGCTGAACGATGAAATGCCGAAGTCTTATCTCGCTAGAGAAAAGACTACGAAGGCTTACTATGCTAAGGTGTATGATGCATTTAAGAAAAAGAGATCGCTGGAAGGCTAGCGAAGTTAATGATACAATATAGTCCTAGAGAGGGGCTGTAGCTCAGTTGGATAGAGCATCGGTTTCCTAAACCGGAGGTCAGAGGTTCAAATCCTCTCAGCCCTATTGTAAGCGGTGAGCGAATTGGCTTTCCAAAAAAAAAATTTTATTCATCAATTAACTTCTCGTTTGTCTAATTTAGGCTTTTCTAATAAAAAGTCTTTAGAAAAATTGGAAGTTATCGCTTATTCATCGACTTTCAAGGATTTCATTTTCAAAAACAACTACCAATTAAAGCCTCTTTTAACTCGTAGAAAAGAAAATTTTGCTGATTACCAAAAAAGGCTGACCCAGTTTAAGCAGGCTAATTTAAATGGTCTTTTAGAAAAAGATTTTAAAAGAGAATTGAAGAATCTAAAAAATCGCGAAATGATCGACATCTTCATTGGTGATGTTTTGGGATATGATGACTTTAGGGAAACGGTTAAAAAAATATCTTTCTTGGCTGAAGTGAGCCTAGCTTCAGTTTTTGAACATTGCCAACTCTGCGATGTTTTAAGCGTGATAGCTATGGGAAAACTAGGTGGAAATGAATTGAATTATTCATCTGACATTGACTTGTTTTTTCTTTTAAATGAAGAAGCCAATTTGCCTAGCGAACAAATTTCTAAGAGAATTCGCCGCTTCATTGAGATCATGCACAATTTGGATGAAAACGGCTTTGTTTTTAGAGTCGATTTAGCCATTCGCCCCGAGGGAAACAGTGGGCATCTATATTCCAAATTTTCTAGTCTTCAAAGTTATTTTCAAAATAGGGCTAAAGAGTGGGAATTTCAAGCATTGATCAAAAGCAGGTGGCTTTCGGGAAGTGAGAAAATCAAGCAGCAATTCGAAAATTTTAAAAAGGAAACGATTTATCATAAAAAAAATTTTAAATCCACGAAATATTTAGCGAGCATTCGTAGAATGAAACTTAGGATTGAACAAAGCATTGCTTTGAATGAAACCAGTCCCCCGCTTTCTAAAGGGTTTAATTTGAAGTTGGCTTCGGGGGGGATTAGGGATATTGAATTTTTCATTCAGTTTCTCCAACTCCAGCATGGTCTTTTTAGCCCCCTACTTAACACGACGAACACTTTAACTGCCTTGGAAAAACTCAAAGTGTTGAAAATAATAAAAGAAAACGAAGCTAAAAAATTAGCCAATAACTACATTTTCCTCAGGAGGTTAGAACATTACCTTCAAATAGAGGATTTTGTAGCAGTGCGAAATTTTCCTACCTCTTTGGCTGGTAAAGAGAGGTTGGTGGAAATCTTGAATTTTAACCCTAAGAACAACTATCAAGTCAAAACCTTAGAAAATGAGCTTAAACGAGTTGTTGAAGAAAACCAAGTTATTTTTTACAAATTATTTCATTTAACTTTGAACTTCATTTCCAAAATTGAAAGTTTGATTGAAAAAGTGGGAGCTCAAGAGGAGAGAATAGAGCAATTAAAAGAGTTCGAGAGCGATTATTTCATTCACTTCAGCGAAAAAGCCATTCTCAACCATTTGAACTTGCTTTCTTCTTTGGAAATCCATCAAGAAAAAATCGCTGCGGTGGAATTTAGAAAAAGAGAAAAATATTACCTACTGGACATCATCACTTTCAATGTTTTAGAGGCTTTTCCAGTCATTTGCGGGATCGTATCCACTTTTGGACTTAGCATCATTTCCGGCACTAGTTATCTGTACACTCCTATTAAGAATCGAAATTGGTCGGTGGAAAAGAAAAAGTTCTCTATCTCTTTGGTGAAAGTCATTAAAAATTTTAACTATCCCAAAACCATTAAAGACGTAAAAAATCGCAAGATCATCTGTTCTTTAGAATGCAGTTTTATTTCTCCAACTTTTGAAAAAAAATTTGTTCTGCAAGATTTCGCTAAAAAAATCAATGATTATTTTCATTTGTTAAAAACCAAGAAAAGTCAAATCGTTTTAGAAAAAATTTTCTTGAAGACTCTGGAGTTTAATCGTTATAAAAAAAACCCGAGTTATTTCAAACCCATTTTTATCGATATCGATAACAATTTTCATCCCTTTTATACGCTGCTCAACATTAGGAGCGAAGATTCCTTCTTGTTTTTGTTTCAATTCACGAAGTCTTTCATTTTTCAAGAAATTTACATCGTTAGGGTCAAAATAGAAACTTTGGAAAACGAAATAAAAAATAGTTTTTATTTAACCGACCATAATGGAGAGAAAATAACGGATCAAGATAAAATCTGGCGCTTAAAGAACATCCTGCACGTCATCATGTATTTTTCTTTTTATTTGTTCAAAGCCCCCAATCCTTTCCTAGCGTTAACTCAATTCACTAAAATGCTTAACTTGTTCAAGGAAGATTATTCTAAATTAATGAACAACTTCCTTAATTCAAATTCATTCAGCGAATTAGCTAAAGTTTTGGGCACTCATGAAAACATTTTTGAGAATTTCTTTTCCCTCAATTATTCTAGTTTAAAAGCATTGAATTTATCTAAAAGCCAAAACCTAGATTTCAAAAGCGATTACAGGCGATTTAAAAAGAAGAACCGAGACCTCAGTAAGATTAACAAGCTTAGCAAGCTCAGCGAGCCTATCGAGCCTATTGAGCCTATTGAGCTTAGCGAGGCTGAAATTTTAAACAACTATAAGAACGAGACTCTTTTTAACTTAGACATGAACTTCCTCACTAAAGAAGGGAGTAAAAAATTTGAGAATTTTTGCTTTAATCTAAGTAATTTAGCTGACTTCATTATCAAAAAGGCTTTTAAAATAGCTTGGAAAAAAGTTAAGGAATCGCCAACCTTCTCTTCCATTAAAAAATTTAACTTCGTCATTTTAGGGTTAGGCAAATGGGGTGGGCAGGAATTGGGTTATGCTTCTGACATTGAAATGCTTTTCGTTTATAAAAGGAATGAAAAAAAGATGTCTAGTGACTTGCTTCGGCGCTTCTGTAACCGAGTTTCGCAGGAAATTAAAAGCATCATTAAGACTAATAAAGATGGGATCTTCGAGATAGATTTCAACCTTCGCCCCGAGGGGAGCAGCTCAACTAACTTTGCGATTGCTTGGAAAAAATTTAAAAATTACTATTCTTTTACCAGTGGGCATCTTAGTAAAGCGATTAATTTCGAGAGAATGTCATTAGTCAAAGCGAGAGTTGTTTCGTTTAGCAGCAAATCCCTAGCCGAAAAAATAACCAAAGCCATTGATGATTTCGTTTACCACCCTACGGAATTTGATTTTGAAGAAATGGAAGACCTTAGAGAAAAGCAAATGAAACAATGGGTTCCGCCGCATAAAATAAATTTGAAATTCTCTAAAGGAGGTTTGGTTGATATTGAATATTTGGTCGTTTATTTTAACATCGTTCACGGTAGGACAAATCCTAAAGTGAGAGCCTCCAACACTTTGAAAAGCTTAACGCTACTTAAGAAATACAACTACTTAGATAAGAAAGCCTTTTTTGAACTTAAAGGAAGTTACATCTTTTTGAGGAATATCATCAACGCCCTTAGAAGCGTCCGAGGGAATGCCAAAGACCTTATTTTGCCAGATAAAAATAGTTTGGAAATGGAATATTTGAGTCGTCGGCTGAAGGACTTTAATATCATTGCTAAACCAGCGGACTTGTTCCCAGAAATCGTTGCTACGATGGAAAAAGTCACCCGTCTAGTAAAAAGTTTATTAACGAAAAACTCCAGTTAATCAGTCTAAGCAATTTTCCTCAGTTTCTAATGAAATTGGTTGAAACCATTTGCCCTGATTTATCCTGAGTAGGGATTATTAGAGGGTTATTCTAAGTCAGCAATTTGACGAGGCGACGACCATTTGTTCCCACTCCAAATGAGTAGGTCGATTTTGCTTAATGGAGCGTGGAAATTTAAGTTTTTATTTCTAATGAAAATGTAGAGGGATTGAAAACTTGCTGGGGGAATGTCTCGGTTCGCTACGCTTATATGAGGGATGAACTTATGGTGGGAGGGTTTTATTGTTAGGTTTAATCGTTTAGCAATCAAGTCGTTTAATGCTTGCCTAATTTCGTTAAGTTCTGCTAGGTTAGTCGTTTTTAAAAAAATGGTTTTATCCTTGAAATGACCAACGTCCAAAATTTCTAGGTTGGGGGTGGTTAGGCTTTGATTAAATTCTTCTAGGGCGGCGATGGCTTTTTTTATTTGGTGCAGGGATAACAATAGTGGTGGAATGAAAGTTAAATGCGCTGGGGCTTTCAGGGTTTGTTTGACGTTAAATTTTTTAAAGATTGCTTTCTTAAGATTTTCCACGACATTTAGAAATGGCGGGGGAACGATCCAAGCAAAAAAACCAAGACGACTAGGAGGAATTAATCTCTCTTGTTTTGGCTTTTGCTTATTTTTCTCATTTCGTTTTTTATCAGGCTTTTTTTTCAAAAGAATAATCAGAGGAACTTGATGAAGGAGAATTTTTTTTATCGGGGGGAGTTTTTTTTATTTTAGCTGAAAAAAACAAGCACTCTTTCCCTGAAGAGAGCAAAACTTGGCTGGCGGGGAATTGCTTGGTTTTCATGGCGAATGCTCGGCATCCATAGGGATATTTCGTTTCCCAAGTGATGTAAAAGTAACGGCAGTTCCTACAATTAACTTTAGAATGCTGCTTCATAAATTGGCTGACTTTAATTGGTTGGTTCTAATTAGTTGACTTTGGCTTTCTCATCAAGATTATAGTATTGAAACTAGTATTGAAAAAAAATATTTCTCATGAAATTTGCTTTTGCTATTTTCTTGCCATGATAGAAGTTAGTTAGCTGAGTTTAGTCCACTGAGTTAAATTATTCTTTTGCCAGCGAGGAGTTTTTTTCATTGAAATGACTTTATTATGATATACTTTCATGCGATGAAGGCTATCATTAGAAGTAAATATGGTCCCCCTAGCGTGCTTAGGATAGGCTCCATAGAAAAACCCATTCCGGGGGAGGATGAAATGTTAGTCAGGGTCCATGCCACTACGGTGAACCGGACGGATTGTGGTATTCTCTTGGGGAAGCCATTCATCATTAGGTTTTTCACTGGTCTTTTCAAGCCCAAGTTATTGATCACGGGGATTGATTTTGCTGGTAAAGTCGTCGCTGTTGGGAAGAAGATAAAGTCTTTTCAAGTTGGCGATAGGATTTGGGGATTGAACGACGAGGGGATGGGGTCGCACGCGGAGTACATTAAAGTGAAGGAAAACCAAGCGTTGGCAAAAATACCCGATAACATGGCTTACGATCAGATAGTTGCTTGTGGCGAAGGGGCTCATTATGCTTATAACTTTTTGAAAAAGTTAGCCATTGCTCCGGGGATGAAGGTTTTATTGAATGGGGCTACGGGGGCTATCGGAGTAGCGGCTCTCCAACTTTTGAAATACCATGGACTCATCGTTACCGCGGTGGGCAACACTGAAAACATTCGCCTGTTGAAGTCTCTGGGAGCTGATGAAGTGATTGACTATCGCAAAGAAAACTTCACTGACCATGATGGCAAGTATCATTTTGTTTTTGACGCGGTGGGGAAAAGTTCTTTTTTTGAATGCCGGCATTTGCTGCTCCCCAAAGGGGCTTATTTATCTTCGGAGTTTGGTCCTTATTATCAAAACTTATACCTACCTTTGATCACTAAACTACTAAGGGGCAGGCAGGCTTTTTTCCCTATTCCTACCAACTCTAAAAAGAGCATTCTCTTCATGACAAAACTTGCCGAAGAGGGTAAATTTAAGCCAGTTATCGATAAAAAATATCCTTTAGAGGATGTTAAAAGTGCTTATGAATACGTTTTGACTGGAGAGAAAACGGGAAATCTCGTCCTCAAGTTCTAGTTTCCCTTGGGGTTGGCTGGGCTCCTTCATGCCACTTCGCTTAGAAACTAGTTTTTTGATGAAGGTTTTCGTGCTTTGTCCGAGATTAATGAGTGATTGTTAGGTTTTTTTTAGAAACCCTTTGTAGAAAATCCATGCTCAGTAGATTTTTGATAGTTATCTTCTTCGTTTTTTTAACCACCTATCCGTTTGCCTTGTTTTCCCAGAAGGTGGAATTTGATCTCCATATTGCTAAGAGACTCAAAGTTTCCTTTCAACCCATTCGTAAAACCTACCATTTGAACGATGCCCTACCTTTTAGGTTCACGGTCACGAGCCTTTTTCCAAATAATGAACTTCGCTTTCGAGATTTTTCTAATAGTTTTATTCAGTTTCAATTTTCCGTCAGAAAAGCGAACAACCAAGTCCCTAGTCAAACGATTATTAGGGATGCCTATGAATACAATCGCGATGAAGGTAATTTCTCTTTAATTCGCGATCAAAGATCTAATTTAGTAACCCTTTATTTTCAGGAAAGTTTTTCTGGCAGAGTTGATTTAGCTCATTTCTTTGAATTTTTAGAACCGGGAACTTATTACGTGAGTGGATTTTTCTATCCTTTGGGCAGTTTAGGAAAAACGGACCCAGAGGAGAAGAACTACCGAGTGGCGGTGGAGCCTTTTCAATTCCAACTGCGGGAGCCGCTCTTTAATTCACTGAGTTCCTTTGCCTTTAGAGAGGAAAACGCTTCAACTCCTTCATCTGCAACTCCCTCGGAAACTCCTTCGCTTAGAGAAACCACTCTTGATTTCTCGACTCCTCAAAAAACCATTGCTAGGCACATTCAAGGTTTGAAAGATAAAAATTGGAACGAATATTTAGCGACTCTGGATTTGAATAAACTTTTGACAACAACTTACAACAACACGATCTTCGCTCAAAGATTTCAAAGTGCTTTCTTGGAAGAAAAAAGATACATCATTGAAGATTTCAAGAGTTTTTTGATCGGCAATATCACTTATGATGTGGATGAGTATTTGGTTTTGGAAACGCTTATCAACCGAAACGATAACGCTAGCGTCAAGGTTTATTATTCCTTGCGAGATTCTTTCGAAAATTTAGCCGTCATTGAGAATCGAGTCACTTCTCAAGAAGAAGAACTTTGGATTAAGGAAGTTGAAAAGCAGTTCGTCCAGAAATACGTTTACACTTATCAGTTGGAAAACATTGACCAAGAATGGAAAATCACTGCCATTGAAACGCAAATCGTTAAGGGACTAGTGGAAGAGGTAGACGAAGAAGAGCCGGTCCTTAGGGACGTGGATGAGTTTGACCAGCAAGAGCTTTTAGGCAATATTTTATTTGACGTGGCTAGTTTTGAAGTGGATCAACAGGGAAGGGATTTTTTAGACAACGTCATTCTTTATTTAAAAGAAAACCCTTCAGCAGAGATAAGGTTGGAGGGGCATACTGACAGCACGGGGAATTTGGATTATAACGAAGAACTATCACAGAGGAGGAGTTTGAGCGTGTATAATTATTTTTTAGAGAATGGGATTGGCGAGACGAGGATTAGCTATGGCTTTAGTGGCGATGCGGACCCAGTGGACACTAATGCGACTGAGGAAGGTAAGAAAAATAATCGCCGAGTGGAGATATTCATTATTCAATAAAATTTACTATGTTACAATCATCTGCATTGAGCGAGAAAGTTGATTTTTTGGAAGAGGGTTACTTTTATATATAAAACAGGGGGAAACGTTTCGTGAAATTTTTTTTAATTAGATTCTTTTTGATCATGGGTTTTTTGGTTAACTTCCATTTAGCAGCAACAGAATATTATCCTAAAAACGATTTGTCGGTTTTGGGGAAAAGCGTGGAATCAGTGGGTCTAGGTGGGGCGATTTTTTCTGCTGACGTTGACGATGAGACGGCTATGGACAATGTCGCTTTGAGTGGGGGTTTCTTGAGGAGTGTTTTGTCGCTTAACATGGCTGCTTATTATAGCTCCGGTTATTCCGTTGATGCAGCGTATTTTCATCCCACCTCTTTGGGAGTTTTTTCGGGGAAGTTCCATAACTTTAACGATGATTCCCTAAACGATGTTTTCACTTCTTTGTCTTTTGGCTTTGGGAAGGAAGTGGTTGAGGGGCTGCTTTTTGGGTTTGGAGTTAATTTACATTTTTTCAATTTCAACCTTCAAGGTGAGCGTGATGTTATTGATGATTTTACGGCGGGAATAACGGGTGACATTAACGTCGTTTACCAGCCGAAAGTTGATTTTTCAAGTAACTTTTTCGTTTTCAAGAATTTAATTTTAGGAGCCGGGATTAGAAATGTTGGCTTTGTTCCTAGGAGACCACTTCAGACGCTTATTCTGCGGGAAGACGATTTCTTTGACTCTACTGTTGGGGTTAGGAGGAGAGTTATCACCGAACTGATGGAAAATACGCTCAGCCTGCAGCAGATGGATTTTTTTAGGGTGGGCTTTGGCTTTGATTTCATCGGGTTTAACTTTCCTGCGGAAAATGGCAGTTGGGCTTCTCGGTTGCTGATCGATGCTGCCTTGATATTCCCTCCGTTTCGAGAAAATATTAATTTGGGCTGGAAGAATAGTTTTAATTTTAAGGAAATAGTTTTAGAGGAATTTTACGTCTCAGTGGGTTATTTTCATAATCCCAACTTGGGAGCTGATTTGCCCATTAGCTTGGGAACCGGGTTCAACTTCTTTTTTGATAAAATAGAATTCGATGTGAATTACGCTTTGGTTTTAGCCACTGAGCCTCGCGGTTTGTTCCACAAGGTGGGGATAGACATTAAATTTGGCGAGCTAGATGACACGGCTCCAGACATAGACACTTCCTCTTTCAGCGAGAAGGGCGTCATTGAGGAAGGAACGATCAGCGATTAAATGAAGAAGGTAGCCTTAATATTTATTGCTTGGCTGGCCTTGATTTATCCTGAACTGGGCATAGAAAACGATAAACAATATTTCTCTCCTAATTTGGATGGGGTGAAAGACGTTATTGAAATTCCCTTTAAAATAAAAGAGGAGAATTTGACGGAATGGCGAGTCTTGATTTTAGAGAAAACGGGCCCGGGAAAGTTTAAGAGAATAAGAACCATCCAATCGGAGAACCCTAAAAAGCAAAACTTAAACTTTGAGAAATTTTTCAAAAGGATTTTCGCTAAAGATAAGATCATTGCCAATCCAGATTTAGTTAGCTGGGATGGCAAAGATGGCAAATACGAGGCGCTGCCGGATGGGATTTATTATTTGAAGATATTTGCTGAAGATAAATTTGGAAATAAAGAGGAGAGTGATTTCATTCCCATCATCCTAGATACCGAGCCACCTAAAGTGACGGTGAAGTTGCGAGAAGAAGTTTTTTCCCCTAACAACGATGGGCGTAAGGACGAACTTTTAATTGACATTAACGTGAGTGATTTTCGTGAATTTGACAAATGGAGTCTGACTTTTCTAGGTAAAGATAACCAAAAAGTTTTTAATGCCGAAGGGGATAAGAGCACGCTGTTTGAATGGAGGGGCGTTAATGACCAAGGTAAATTGCTCAAAGAAGGCAACTATAAAATGGAAGTCTTCGCCTATGATTTGGCGGGCAATAGGTCTCAACTGTTAGAAGATGATGTGAATTTAGTAACTGATTTTGAAAAAGCGAGTTTAGTTGGTTCAAGAAAAATCTTTTCACCTAATGAGGATGGTTATTTCGATAGCGTTGAGTTCACTAGTGAGTTGTCTAGCGTTGATGGACTCGAAAGATGGGACTTGGAATTGTTTGACAAAGATGGCAAGAAAGTGGTTAAATTGAACGAAGGGAATGCTTTTGTTGAAAAGATTACTTTTAATGGGGCTACTCGAGAAGGTAAAGTTTTAAAAGATGGGCTCTACACGGCTAGGGCTACGGCTAAGTATGACTCGGGAAATTTGATTAAGTCCAATCCAGTTATGGTTGAAGTGGATAACACTGCCCCTACTTTAGAGGCAAGTTTGGAGAACAAAGTTTTCAATCCCCTTGCTAAAAATCGCGGCGACAAGGCAGTGAGAATTTCCCAAGGAGCGCGGGGTGGAAAAAGAGATAATTACCGAGCTATTATAAAAAATCAGAATGGCGAAATCGTTTTCGTGAAAGATTTTGGCAACAAAGTACCTAAAAAATTTTCTTGGGATGGTAGCGATGAAAACGAAGAGACGATTGGAGGTGACTACACTTATACTTTAGTTGGCGAAGATGAAGTAGCAAACGTTGCGGTTTTGGAAACGGCTCCTTTTAGTTTAATCACAGAAAACTTAAACGTTGATTTTGAAGCGGTCAATTCTTCTTTTTCGCCTAATGACGATAATAGGTTAGACAGGGCTAATTTCGTTTTAGAAGTAGATGAAACTTATAGGAGGTTATTTCGCAAAGGAGAAATTCGGTTCTTAAACGACAAAAAAAAATTGGTAAAAAAAATCCCCGTTGAAAAAATTAACAGGAATTGGCAATGGGATGGGAGGAATGATAACAATAAAGTGCTTCCCGATGGGAAATACTTTTACACTTTTAAAGCTGCTTTCACCACCAAAGAAGAAGTAACCCTTCCCCTAAAGCAGCTCTACCTAGACACGACTCCAGTGAATTTAACGATCAAGACGGAGGAGAGAATTTTTTCTCCTAACGGCGATGGCAACTTGGATACGATGAAAATAGAGAATGCCTTAGTTCCTAGCCAACTTAAGAAAGAGCAAGATAAATTTAACTTGAAAATAAAAAATGAAAAGGGGGAAGTTTTTAAGCAGTTTAATTGGGTGGGGAATATTCCGAAAAAAGTTATCTGGAGGGGGACGGGAAATGGTAAAAAAATAGCTCCCGAAGGAAAATACATTTACGAATTAGCCACTCTAGATCACGCCCAGAACCAAAAAATTTATAGAAGCGACCCTTTTAGACTAGTAAGGGAAATTGAAGAGTTGGAATTGGCTTTGAGCGACAAAGTGCTTTCTCAAGTTCCTGCAGCTAAAGTGAAAACCATCACCATCACTCCAGAACTTAGCTCTAGGCAAGGTTTGGAGAAAGTTGACTATTATCTAACTCAAAAGAACGATAATTTTCAAAAATATCTTTTTAGCGAAAAAGATTTAACCCCCATTGTGCTAAATTTAGAGAAAGAGAAAGCTCTGCCTAGCGGTGGTTATGAGTTAGCGAGCAGGGCCTTTTTTGATTCTGGCAACAAGCCCAACAATTTAGCGGCGATGTTCATTGATAATTTAACTCCTGAAGTTAAAAGTTTAACCGAGCCGGATTTATTCTCTCCCGATGGCGACGGTAGGAATGAAACTTTGAACATTAGATTCCTTGCTAGGGACAATTACGGGCTTAAGAAGATCGATAGTTGGATTTTTCGTAAAGTTCAATTCCTCAATAAAAAACCATTTCAACAGAATTTGGCTAATTATTTAGCTAGTCAGCTTCCTTTGGAAAATTGGAGTTGGCAGAAAGATTTGGGGAAAAATTTCAGTGAAACTAAAAAATGGAATGGGCAAGGGCAGAACGATCAAAGGGTGGAGTCAGCCACTGAATATATCATTTTCACTAGGGCAGAAGACGAAGTGGGGCTTGTTACAATGGGAGCGAGTTCCTTTTTAGTCGATATTTTGGTGGAAGAGTTGCCCGATGGTAGACTGAGGATTATTTTGAACAACATTAATTTTGAATTTGATTCGGATTTGATGATTGGGGATTATCGAAAAACTTTAGCCTTGCTCATAAGGATGTTGAACCGTTTCCCAACTTATAAAATAGACGTTGTTGGTCATACTGATTCTAGGGGATCGGAAAGTTACAATCAAAACTTGTCGGTAAAAAGAGCCAAGCGGGTGCTTGATTTCTTGAAAAAAAATGGAGTTACTCGTGGGGGGAGAATTAACTACGAAGGCGTGGGAGAGAGTGACTTACTCGTTAAAGAAGAGGTGGTCACGGATGAATCGTTAGACCCTAGGGCTAGGGAGCAACTCACGGAGGAAAACTATAGAAAAAATCGCCGAGTTGAGTTTTATCTTCAAAAAGAAGAGGAATAAGCCTAAGAAGTGACTTATAAGTGATTTTTTCTCGTTAAAGATTGATCGCAGTTTTACAGAGAGTCGAGGAAGTGAAACTTTTTGTTGGGGGAGAGCTTTTTTCTAGCATAAGGCAAGGAGTCCTCATTTTGCTCTCTTTGGGCAGGGAGGATGAGGAGGGAGACTTTTCGTCTTTCATTAGGAAAATCCTTCATTTAAAAATGTTTTTGGATGAGGACGGCAAGCTGGGGCGTAGTTTGTTGGAGGTGGGAGGTGACATAATGTTAGTTAGTCAGTTCACCCTGCATGGCGAAATTAAAAAGGGTAAAAAACCTTCTTTTTCTAAATCTGCTCCTAGGATGAAGGCGGAAATTTTATTTGGAGAATTTCATCGGCAATTAAAGAAGCATTTTGCAGGGAAAATTGCTTTAGGAAAATTTGGTGAGGAAATGAAGATAATGCCTTGTCTAGCGGGACCAGTGACTTTTATTTTAAACTCAGGCGAATGAATTGTTTTTAAATTGTTTTTGAGGCTGCTCTCTTGAAGCGTTCAACCAAGCCATTATCAACCAAGCCATTAATTGCTATCCCAGCGTGGCATTTTGAAGATATCTCAGGCACAGAAAAGCAAGTTACCCGTCATCTGTGGTAGGCATAGTTCTCTTTTGGAAATCACTGCTGGCTCGGTGTTGTATGCTAAAATTAACTCGGTTAGCGATTTAAAAAACAAAATAACGAATTTGCTTAGCGATGAACGTCTTCGACAAAAAATAGCCGAGAAAGGTTATAAAAACAGTTTTCGCTTCACTCCTGAGAAAATGATTTTTGAGTATGAAAAGTTATTTAAACAAATTTTAGTAGGCAGTTAAGAGTTTTTAATCATGCTTGAATTGCTCACTCCCTTGGTTCCGGGGGTTTTGTTTTGGGCTTCTTTTGCTTTTAGCCCCGGCCCTTTTTGGATGGCGTGGATGGATTACCATTCCCAAGAAAACGATTTGAGTCTGTTGGTTTTTTATTTTCGTCGTTATTTGCCTTATGTTTTTCTAGTTTTTAGCGTGCTTAGTTTTGTTTTGTGTTATTTCACGCTTAGCTTTAGCAAATTAACTGATTTCCCCTTGACTCCGCTTTATTTTTTAGGGGGATGCTTCATCGTTTATTTGGCAGTGAAATCTTTTTATGCTCAGATTAAAAAAATGAAAATCAACTTCACCATTTGGAACATGATTTTGATAAGCGTTTTAAATCCCAAAGTTTATTCCACTATTCCGGCCGGGAGTTTGTCTATGCTGGGCAGCGAAGAGAGCATCGTCGTTAGTAGTTTTGTTTTTGGTTTTGTAATAATGCCTCCTGTGATGTTGCTTGGTTCGTTTTTTTTCTTGGGATTAAGCAAAATAGGCAAAAGTTTATTGGCACAAAAAGTTCGTTATTTAACTTCTTCCCTGCTTTTCATTTATGGGCTGTATTTGTTTTACGAAGGAGTTAAACTATTAATTTAGCAAACTTCTGCATTGAGTGCTTGCGGTATTTTTTAGTCAATTTTCGCTTTTTTTAGAGGTTATAATTATGAAGATTCGTTTCGTTGTAATGGTATAATTTCGGTTGTTTTTTATGTTTTTTTGTGCTTATAGCGTAGTAAAAAATTGAGGCTGAAAAGATTTGCACTTGATTTTTTTCGCTTTAATGTTAGATTATATTTAAAAATTATATTTAAAATGCTTCCTAGCGAAGTTTTTAGCGAAGTTTTTTTTAATGAAGTAAACGAATCAACGGTTTAAATAAAATTGAGTAAAGATAACAAACAAGATAAAAAAGAGTTTTTAAAAAACTTGGAGAAGAAATTAAAAAAGAATAATGCTCCTAAGTCCCCACAAAAAAAGCCTAATGCCCCATCCCCTTGGAATAGGCTGTCTTTGTTTTTAATCATCGTTCTGCTGGTATTCACTATTTTCAGTTTTTATGGGCAAGACGATGAGAGCAAGAAAAGAGTAACGGTTGCTTATTCCGATTTCATTAAAGACGTTGAGAAGGGAGAAATTAAAGAAACCACCATCGTCAAGGACCTCAACATCATTGATTACCAGAAGGATGGGATTCTTTACACCACCACCATTCCTTACGTGGATAACGACCTCATTGCAATCCTCTTAGCTAACGATGTAAAAATCATTTCGGAAACGAGGGAAGAATCTAAGTTCTTGCTCATTTTTCTACAATGGTTACCATGGATATTTTTAATGCTTTTTTTCTGGTTTATCATATCCAAACAGATAAGAGGAAGAGGTGGAGAGGCTTTTAATTTTGGGAAAAGCAAAGCCAATGTGGTTGATAAAGAAAAAATTAAGGAGAGGTTTTCCGATGTCAAGGGCTGCAAGGAGGCCATTGAAGACTTGAAGGACGTTGTCTCTTTTCTTTCTAATTCTCAAAAGTTCGTTCAAATAGGAGCTAAGATTCCCAAGGGAATTTTGTTAGTAGGCTCTCCGGGAACGGGTAAAACTTTGCTAGCGAGAGCCATTGCGGGAGAGGCACATGTTCCTTTTTTTAGCATCTCTGGTTCTGATTTCGTTGAAATGTTCGTTGGGGTGGGTGCGTCGCGAGTGCGAGATTTGTTTGAAAACGCTAAAAAAAAATCACCATGCATAGTTTTCATTGACGAGATAGATGCGGTTGGTCGCTCTAGGGGAGTTGGCTATGGAGGAGGAAACGACGAGCGGGAGCAGACTTTAAATCAGTTGTTGGTTGAAATGGACGGCTTCAAGAACGAGCAGGGGATCATCATTCTAGCGGCTACCAACCGAGTGGATGTGTTGGACCGGGCTTTGCTTCGTCCGGGGCGGTTTGATCGCCAAGTCATAGTTGACATGCCGGATTTGAATGGTAGGAAGGAAATTTTGGAAGTTCATGCTAGGAAAATCAAATACGAGAAAGACATTGACTTTAAGCGCATTGCTCGGGGAACCATCGGTTTCACTGGAGCTGATTTGGCTAATCTAATCAACGAAGCGGCTTTGTTTGCTGCGCGCGACAGCCGAGTCGAAGTCAAATATCGGGATTTGGAAATGGCTAAAGACAAGATCATGCTAGGAGCTGAGCGAAAGTCAATTTTCGTCAACCCAAGGGAGCGAAGAAACACCGCCTATCATGAAGCGGGACATGCCTTAGTGAGTTTATTGACTCCCGAAGCCAACGACCTTAACAAAGTGACCATCATTCCTAGAGGACGTGCTTTGGGCGTTACTCATTTTTTGCCGGAAGATGGGAAATTAACCATGTCTAAGAAATACTTAGAGGCGGAGTTGAAAGTGCTTTATGGTGGAAGGATAGCGGAGGAAATCATTTTTAAAGACGTCACTAATGGAGCAATGAACGACATTGAGAGAGCTACCCAAATCGCTAGATCCATGGTCTGTGAATGGGGTCTTAGTCGACTAGGACCAGTTTTTTATGGGGAGAAAGACAAGACTTTGGACTATTTTAATAGTGGAATGGGGATGAGTAGTAAAAATTACTCTCCTGACATCAGGCTCAAGATAGATAATGAAATTAAATTGATTTTGGATAAAGCATACAAAGAGGCTAAAAAGATATTAACTAGCAACTTAACTAAATTAAAAAAGCTTTCAGAAGTTCTCTTGGAAAAAGAGACTTTGGATGTGAACGAGATATGTAGTTTGCTTAATTTCGATTACGATAAGTTGAAGAAAAGACGAGTTAGTTGAAAAACTTATTTCTTAAAAAAGTAGTTTTTGTTTCAATTTTTGTTGTTGCTTGCCTCGTAGCGGTTTCCTTATTTTTCATTGACCTAGAGGATGAGGCTGTTTATCGTGGCTCTGGTTTGCAGCAGGAGTTTTTTCAATTTGAAAATGATTTTTTCAAGAACATTGATAGCCAACTAGAGGCTCTATATTTAAAGCATGGCGAACTAGAAGTTCCTGAAGTTGAAATCAAGGAACTCAGTGAGAATGCCTTGGAGAAAATTAGAGTTTTCGAAGAGAAGAACGATCTTGTTGAGCTTAGCGATCCCGACATTTATTTCCGCATCCAGAGGTTAAAAATATTCGTTCACATGAACGTGTTAAATGATCCCATCGCTACTGAAAAAATCATTGATGAATTACCTGACGATGAGAACAAGCTCCATTTGATAGAGGATTACATCGCAGTGTTTTCTTTTAATCACGAACAAGCGATTAAAAACTATCTGCAGAAAAACGAAAACTGGATAGCTAAGTTAGACAAACAGTTTTACGATGAACTAAAGAGCAAAGTATTCTTGTCGGCTCCCATTGGCAAGGATTTCCCTAATCACTTTCCTGGGTATAAAACTCTTCGAGGCAGTGAGTTAGACCTTAGGGATAAGCAAGGCAAAATAATTTTAATTGACTTTTGGGCTACTTGGTGTGTCCCCTGCATTTCGGAATTACCTTATTTGATCGAGGCTAATAATGCTTACGGGGAAAAGGGCTTTGAAATAATATCCATTAGTTTAGATGAGAATCGCGATTCTTTTTTAAAGTTTTTGAGAGAGTGGAACATAAGCTGGGAGCAGTTTTTCGACGGGAATGGGTTTGCGGGACCTTTGGTTAGAGAATATGGCGTTAGATCATTACCCACTACCTTTTTGCTAGGTCGTGATGGCAAAGTTATTGAAAAAGACTTGCAGGGGACGGAGTTATTGAGGATATTGAGTCGTTTGATGAAATAAAATGTCCCTTGAGGAAAATTTCCAAGATATTCTAAGGACCATCGCCTTATCCTGTCGTAAAGTCAATCGCTCTAGCGAAGAAGTCAAGCCCATTTGGGTTACCAAAAGCGTTTCTCATGAAAAGGTGAGAGAATTGTTTCAACTCGGTCCGAAGAGAATTGGCGAGAATAGGGCTGGGGAGTTGAAAAAAAAAGTTTCTCAATTAGAAGACTATCGTTATGAATGCCATTTTTTAGGGCATCTGCAGTCCAACAAAATAAAAGAAGTCATCCCCCACGTTGATTACCTGCATTCTTTAGATAGGATTTCTCTCGCTGAAAAAATTAACCAATTTCTAATCAAAAAAAATTTGCCTTCGTTAAAGGCATTGATTCAAGTCAACATCAGTGGCGAGGAAACCAAGCAAGGGATAAAACGAGAAGAGATGGAGAGCTTTTTAAAAGCAGTGATTCCTTTGGAGAAAATTCAATTGGTGGGACTAATGACGATGGCTCCTTTTACCAAAGACGAAAGCATGGTTAGAAGTTGCTTTAAATCTTTGCGTGAGTTGGGCGAGGAAATGCAGGCTCGTTTTGCCCCTAAAATAACTTTAAGCGATTTTTCAATGGGGATGTCCAATGATTTTGAAATCGCCATTGAGGAGGGAGCTACTTTCATTAGAATAGGGCGGAAACTCTTTGGCGAAAGGGTTTATGCGAAGTGAGGAACTGGATTAAAAAAGTAAGCGGAGAAGATTTCTTCAAGTTTTCTTCCCTAGAGCGAGCAGTTCTTTCCACGGAAAAATCTAAGCGGCTTATCTATGAAAACGAAGGCACTTTTCTATGGGAAAACGAACTCATCGTCAATGTTGCGGATGATATAAGTTTCCAAATTTTTGAGAATGATGATTATGAAGAGAGTTTCGTTATTGACGATAAAAGAGACATTTACTTGAGTTCTTTTTATTACCAAACTTTGACGGAGAGAACTAGGAGCGAAGTGGCAACTTTTTTGCTCTTTAACCAATTGATGGGGAATGAAGATTACCGCTCTGATTTGTTGGTGGACATGCATGCTTTTTTAGAGAACTTTTTGAGGAGTAGAAAAAATATTTTGAATGATTTAGAATTTAATCATTTATATCAAAGTTTATTAAAAGATTACTCCGAGCAAATTTTAGGGTTAGTCTTTGTGTCGGTGATCCATTATGACAAGTATCAAGAAAAGTTGAATTTGATTGAAAAAAGGAATCTTAAGGAAATTTTTTTTCCACATAAACTCAAAAAAATGTTGGAGTTGGAAGAGAATTCCTTTGAATATATTTACAAAAACAGCAAACTTAGCGATGCGAGCGAAGGAGTAAGGGAGAAGTTTTATCGGATAGAAAAAATCATCGACGAGCATAAAATCAGCCTGTTGGAATACATCCAGAGGAATTTACCGGAAAAGAAAATACTATTTTGGTCAATTTGGACCATCAGCCCTTACTTGGCTTTGGACATTGGTTTGTTTTTTAATTTGTTGAATCAAACTAAAGTCATTAAAAGGATTTATTTGGACCTGCCCTTGGAAAGCGAGCGAAATTTAAAAAAACTCTTTGGTCAAAAAGAAGTTCATTCCTTAGAAGATGCCTTGGAAAAGGAAATTAAAAAACTATACCCCGGTTTCGTAGATGATTACGCTAAAGAAACCCTCCCTTATTTGGTTCTATTGGAAAAAATAAGATTGTTCAACATTCCTTTCTTCGTTAATGGTTTTTCGGGCAATGATATCCCTTATAAGATACCTCAGCTAGTCGAACAGAAACTGGTTTTCGATAACGAAATAGAATGGGAAGAAAGCATCACTTTAGAACATCGCAATTCCACGAAACTAGACCATAACGAATTGGTGATTTTCTTTTTCTTTTTGAAGCCAATGCATTTTTTTCCTTCTTTCTTGGAAGGGGAACCGATGGTGGAAAAACTTCTTCACGGAGACCCTTTTTTAGGCTACGGACCTCAAAAAGCAGAAAATTCCTTAGCCATTTATTCTCAATATAGACAGCACAAACCCCAATCGTTTGTTTTAGATAACATTGAAGAACATTATTTCAAAAATGAAATTATTAACTATTACCCGCAATACAAACTTATCCCTTATCCCATTAAGAGTAGTCATTTTAATGAATTTAAAATTTTCGATGCTCTTTTGTATTCTAATTTCAAAGACGGCGGTTCTCGCTTTAGAGTTAATGCTCCCTCGCCAGTGAGGGATAAGGTATTATTTTAATTTTTTTAAAGGCTTTTTAAATAAGCGAAAATAAAAGCGTCTATTTCTCCGTCCATCACTTCGTTCACATTGCCAGTTTCGAAATTGGTCCTATGATCTTTGATTAAATTATAGGGATGAAAAGTATAGGACCTGATTTGCGAGCCCCATTCAATTTTTTTTTTCTCCCCTAGGCTGGCATTTTTTTTCATTTCTTTTTCCCTTCGGTAATGTTCGTATAGCCTAGCCTTGAGGATCTTTAGAGCCTTTTCTTTGTTTTGATGTTGACTACGTTCCGCTTGACAGGAAACGACGATGTGAGTTGGTAGGTGGGTTATCCTAACGGCAGAGTCAGTGGTGTTAACGTGTTGCCCCCCTGCCCCGCTAGACCTGTAAGTGTCAATCCTAAGCTCACTGGGGTTGATTTCCACGTTTATGTCTTCTTTTAACTCCGCCACTACGTTGAGCGAGACGAAAGAAGTATGCCTTTTTTTGTTGGCGTCAAAGGGAGAAATTCTCACCAAGCGATGAACTCCATTTTCCGATTTTAACAACCCATAAGCGTAAAGTCCTTCAATTAAAACGGTTGCTGATTTTAGCCCCACTTCTTCCCCGCTTTGATAGTCAATGACCGAGAGTTTGAATTTTCTTTTTTCCACCCATCGGTTATACAGGCGATAAAGCATAGCCGCCCAGTCGCAGCTTTCAGTGCCCCCAGCTCCCGCTTGAATGGTCAAATAACAGTTGACTTCGTCGTTTTCTTCTTGGAAGAGAAAGCGTTTTTCCAGTTCGTCGAACTTTTTTTGAGCTTCTTGGAGTTGCTGTTGAACTTCTACAACGTGCTCTTGGCTATTTTCCTCTTGAACTATTTCTAAAAACGTTTTCAAATCATTTAACTCCATTTCAAGGTTCATCCAAGGGTGGATTTTTTTTTCTAAAATTTTAATTTTCCTTCCTTGCTCTTTGATGAGAGTGAAGTTGGGCTTGGAAAAATTGTTTTTCTTTTGCTCGTTTAAAATTTTCTCCAATTCGTTTTGGTCCGCTAGAAAATTGTCGCTCGTTAGAGTATTTTTGACTTTCTTCATAACAGCGTTTAAAAGTTCTTTTTCTTCGTTAAACATCTTTAATTCAAATAATAGAATTCACGTATTCCCCTAGATCAAAGGGCTGAAGGTCGGTTATATTCTCACCCGAAGTGGTGAACAAAATGGGTATTTTGAAAGCCTCGCTTATGGACAGCACGATACCGCCCTTCGCCAAAGTATCCATTTTAGTTAGGACAACTCCGTTTAACCCAATTTTCTCGTGAAATATTTTGGCTTGTTCAAACCCATTCATGCCTAGGGTGGCGTCTAGGACTAGAAGATTCCTGTGAGTTATTTTGTCTTGGAAACGATTTATAATGCGAATTAACTTGGTTAGTTCGTTCATGAGATTTTCTTTATTATGAAGTCTTCCGGCAGTATCGATTAGAGCCATGGTGGATTGATTTTTAACGTTTTTAGCCAAAGCAGAGTGAATAGCGTCATAAGTGACGGAAGCCGGATCAGCCCCCTCGCCTTTGTTAACGAGTTGGGCTTTGGTCAGCTCAGCCCATTTTTCCAACTGGACTGTGGCGGCCGCTCGAAAAGTATCGGCTGCTCCCCAGACTTGATGAGGGTAATCTTGCTTGAAATAATGGCTAAGCTTAGCGAGGGTACTGGTCTTGCCCACTCCATTAACACCGATCAAGCAAATCACCGGCAATCGCCCTAGGACTAAACCTAGGGAAGCGTCGGAAAACTTGTTTTTCACGATGCTCCTTAACTTCTCTTTAGCAGAAGTCAAGTCCTTTAGCCTTTCTTTTTTAATGGCTTCTTTTAAGCTTGTGATGATGCTTTGAGTTTGTTTGAGCCCCAAGTCGCCCAATAAAAATTGTTCCTCTAAATCGTCATAAAAATCTTCGTTTATTTCATTTGATTTGAAAGCAATGATTTTCCCCCAATTAAATTTTTGCTTAGTTTTTTCATTTTTAGGATTTGATTTTTTTTTGAAAAAAGAGGGTAGCATTTTTATTCTTGTTTAAAATCCTTGTTTAAAATCCTTGTTTAAAATCCTTGTTTAAAATCCTTGTTTAAAATCCTTGTTTAAAATTTAACTGATGTTTTGACTTTAAATTTAGCATCACGCCCATGCTCAAAGGAACTTTCAATTTTTATGCGATCTTCCCAAATATCGAAATAATGAGCAAATAGAGCCGAAGTGAACGAGAGCAATGTGCCAGCAAAAAGCCCTGCGGATGCGAGAGCGTAAGTGTCATATTGCTCGGTCAAATGATTTCTATAGTTTCTCAAGCTGTTATAACCGATGGTGGTGTCGCTTACTTCTCTGAGCCTGCGATCAATTTCATTGCGTTTGTCTTCCAATTCCAGAGTCTGCAGGTAGACAGCGATGGTGCTTGTTCCTAGAAAAAAGCCCAGAATAGAAAAAATCTTCACATTCCTTCCGTGATTGAAGAAAAAATCTCGCACCGGGTTGCTTTTGTCGGGGAACATTTTAAAACTCAAGTCCAAATCTTCTCCCCGGTCAAGCTCAACTTTAAAATTTCTCGTGATGTGATTTTCGCTACTCACCGATAAGTAATAATTTCCCGGGGGCAGTGTCCTATTAAAGTTAGTCTCGGAGACGGCTACTAAGTCGCTATTGAAGTAAAAATCGCTGCTCACGTCGTTGTTAATTCTAACATTCAAGTTAGCAAAATTTTCTTCGCTAGCAGTGGTCTGCATGTTAAAGCTCACGATGCCGTCCGAGCGATCAATGGATAATTTTTCGGCGTTGCCCGGTAGATTCGTTTCAATGTCATAGAGGACGTGGTTTTCTAAAGAGACGCGGTAGCTGTATTGCTTTTTAACGAAGCTAGGAAAAACGAGGGGCATTTTCCCTTGAAATTTATTGTCTAAATACAGACTAGTCCCGGGAGGATCGGATGTGAAGGTGATGTTTTGAACAATTTCTTTTTCTTCTAAATAGGCGATGATGAACTGGGACAATTGGCGGATTTTTTCACGGATTTGAGAATTTTTTATTTTCTCAGAGTATATGTTAACGATGGTTTTTTTCTCGTAATTGATGATGAAAACATCCAAAAAAAAATGAATCCCCTCCACTTTATAGCTACCATAGATAATGTAGTCAGCCTCAATTGACTGAGTGGCTTTCTCTAGCGAAGTGTTAAAAGAGTAAAGTTTTTCGTTTAAAAGCAACTTTTTAGGTTGGTTGTTTTCGTAAATGAAAAACCGAATGCCGTTTTCATTGGTGTAAATCGGGAGGGAAATCTTATCAGTGTCTTCTTCGTTTATGAGTTGAGCGTCAATGTACGATGAAGGAGAATCTTGATAACCATAAAAGATGTATTCGTTTTGATTAGTCTCTGTGTAAGCAACTCTAGTCTCAGCGAAAAATTTAATCGTTTGCTTGGCCAAAGCTCCTACGCTTTTATTGGTGGAAGTAACCCCATTGGTAGAAACGATGGAAACGACTTCGTTGGTTAGGCTGGCGGCGTTATTGGTGATGGAGAGAACGTTAGAAGCGACTTCGTTGGTTATGCTAGCGGCGTTATTGGTAATGGAGACATTGGTGGCAGTTATTTCATCAAGGATTTTTTTTGCCTCATAACGACTTCCCTGCAGAAAGTCATAATACTCCTCACTTAAGGAAGTGTAATCATTTGATTGGATTTTAAATATTTTATATTTTTCTCTGTTTTTAATGGTCGGGATGAAGTCCTTGCTAGGAAGGTCCAAATGTTCAATGCCTCTTAATTGCTTAGCTATGGATTTGGGAATGGATTCTCGATAAGCATTGAAATCTTCTTTTCTACTGGTAGTTTCGTTTTCAAATTCTAAAAAAGCAATTTTTCTCTCCAACTTGTTTTCAACATAAATCCAGTTATCTTTTTCATTGGATAAATCGTTCTGTTTACCCTTCCAAATGAAAGCAAAGTTATCTAAAACGATTAAAAAAGCAACGATTAAAAGCTTGTTAGAAATTTTTTTAAAAAGCAATTTAACTTTTTTTCAAAAAACTAATAAAAGCCTGCTGAGGGATTTCCACTTTTCCAAAGGAGCGCATTTTTTTCTTGCCCTCTTTTTGTTTTTCCAGTAGTTTCCTCTTCCTAGAGATGTCCCCCCCATAGCATTTAGCCGTCACGTCCTTGCGTAAAGCCGAAATGGTTTCCCTAGCAATGATGGTGCTCCCAACCGCCGCCTGCAGGGCAATGGCAAACATGTGCTTGGGGATTTCGTCTTTTAGTTTATCTAAAACGACTTTAGATCTTTCTCTAGCTTTAGTTTTATGAGAAATGAAGCTAAGAGCATCAACGACTTCTTTGTTGACGAGGATGTCCACTTTGACGATGTCAGCAGAGCGATAATCAATGATCTCGTAATCCAAAGAAGCGTATCCCTTCGTCACTGACTTGAGTTTGTCGTAGAAATCAAAAACGATTTCTGCTAAAGGGATTTCAAAATGGAGTTCTACCCTATTAGTGCTTAAATAATTTAAGTTTTTTTGCATCCCCCTTTTCTCTTGAACCAATTTCATCACATTGCCTAGATAAGTATCTGGCAAAATGATGTTAGCTTTTATAAACGGCTCTTCCATTTTGAAAACATCGTTTAAACGAGGAAATTTGTCGGGATTATCGATGAAGATAGCTTTTTGGGGGTTATGGTTGAGATAGATTTTGTATTTAACGGAAGGCACGGTTAAAATAATGGAAGTGTTGAACTCGTTAGAAAGTCTCTCTTGAAAAATTTCCATGTGGAGCACTCCTAGGAAGCCGCAGCGAAAACCAAACCCCAATGCGGAGGAGTTTTCTTTTTCAAATTGTAGAGAGGAATCGTTTAATTTTAATTTTTCTAAACTGCTTTTAAGATCATTGAAATTCTCTGTATTGACGGGGTAGACACCAGCGAACACCATGGGCTTGATTTCTTGATACCCTTGGAGGGGCTGGAGGCAGGGAGCCGGGCTACTAGTTAGAGTGTCGCCGATTTTCACTTTAGCAAGTTGTTTAATTCCTAAAATCACGTAGCCCACTTCTCCAAAGTTCAGGGTGGTTTTTTGGTTTTTTTCCATTTCCAAAAAGCCTAACTCTTCTACCACAAAAGTTTCTTGTTCGTGAAAGAACTTCACTTTATCACCGACGGATATTTTGCCAGAAAAAATCCTTACTAAAATGATGACTCCTCTAAAAGTATCGAAAAACGAGTCGAAAATAAGGGCCTTTAAATTTTGCTGGGGAGAATTTTCTTCGTTGATTTTTGGTGCTGGGATGTGATGAACGATTTTCTCTAAAAGTTCGTCGATCCCAATTCCCGATTTAGCAGAAATAGCCATGACGTCTTCAGCATCTAGCCCAAACTCTTTAGTGATTTCTTGACTAACTCTAGGGACGTCAGCCGCTGGCAAATCTATTTTATTAACCACTGGTAGAATGGTTAAATCTTCTTCTAGGGCTTTGTAAAAATTAGCAATAGTTTGTGCTTCAATGCCCTGCGTCGCGTCAACTACTAAAATAGCCCCTTCGCAAGCAGCTAGGGAACGACTAACTTCATAGGAGAAATCAACATGCCCGGGAGTGTCGATTAAGTTTAATAAGTAATCATTGCCATTTTGAGCTCGGTAATTTAAACTCACCAAGGCACTTTTAACCGTTATCCCCCGCTCTCGTTCTATGGCTAGGCTGTCTAGTGCTTGTTCTTTCTTGTTCCGGTTATTCATTAGTCCAGTCTTCTCAAGGAGTCTATCCGATATGGTTGACTTGCCATGATCGATGTGAGCGATGATAGAAAAATTTCTAATGCGATTATGAGTCATTATCAATTGATTTTGCTAGTGAAGCAAAATCGGGATGATTGCTTTTCAAGTAGGCGTTTTTGAATAAAGCGGTTATTTTTTCACTAATGGCTTTCTTCCGCAGCTGAGCGCTCAGTTCTTCTTGACTTCTTTTCTTAGCCAGCTGGTAGGGCAGATAACCTTCGGAGATTTTGTCATTGACTAAGAAAATTTCCAACCCTTCACCAGTAGATATGATTGGGCTCATATCCCCGGGCGTCAAGGCCGCTAGAGAAGAACTTTCCCTAGGAGGCAGGCCTAGGCTTTTTATTTCCACCCACCCCAGATCCCTAGTTAAGACGTTGTTTCTAAAATCATTGAACTGCTCAACAGCCGTGGGAAAGGGGATTTTTTCTTCTTCAATTTTCTTTCTTATCTCGGCTAGTCGCCTTTGAAAATTCCTGCGAGCACTGAAGCCTAACCCGTCCAATATGGCTATTCTAATGACCGACAAGTTGAAAATGGGCTCTTTTATAGAATATTTATCTTTGTTTTTTTCGTAATGATTTTGTATTGCTTGCTCGGAAGGGAAGGCATTATCCGTGCCTTTGGAAAAAAAAATCCTTTGGTTTAGCCTTTTTTTGATATTGTTAAAAAAGTTATCGTAATCAATGTTGCTCCTAGCCAAAACGGCTTTAAATGTCTCTAGGGAAGTTATTCTTTGTCGGCTCATGATTTTTTTGATTTCGTTTTCCACCTCGGTATTGCTGATCGAGCTATTGTTTCTTTTAAGATTATTCACTACCAAACGATCGAAAATCATGTTCGACATGACAAAGACGTTCAACTCTCCGCCTTCTAGGGAGGGGCTGTCGCTATTAAGGAGGGCGGCTTTCTCCTCTTCAAAATCTAATTTAGTAATAATGTCGTTGTTGATAAAATAATAAATTTCATCAATGATTTCTTCATTAGCGTGAATTTTGTCTACTCCTAAAATGGCGATAAAAAAAGCGAAAACGAAAATTGTTTTTAGAAAAAATAAGTTATTCATCATAGGAAAATTTTATCATTTTTTCCATTTGTTTTGGCTTTTTTTAATGCCTTATGCTTATCCCTTGCTTTTTCTTCACGATAGTATCACGATAGCATCATGATAGTACCATAATACTATGCTAATACTATGCTATAGGCATGAGTGGGAAAAACTAATAGCGTCCTCGGATGTGCTTGTTCCTATCGAAAAAGCTAGCCAGTTCATGAGCCGTTATTTTTTTCACGAAGGGACGCCCATGCGGGCAAACTTGAAGGTAGTCTTTTTCATATATTTCTTTGATGATGACTTCCATTTCCCCTAATGAAAGCCGGTCTCCTTTCATGATTGACATCCTACAGGCCATTTGAGCCGCTATGTCTTTCGTCAGGTCCTCTTGATCCAGAGTTTCTTTTTGTGAAATGGCTTCCAACATCCCATTCAAGACATTTATAATTTTATTTTCTTTAATGAAGTCAGGGTAGCTTAAAAGTCTCAAATTTCTCTCGCCAAAGTCTTCGATTTCCACGTGAAACTTTTTCAGTAGCTCTCGTTTGCTTAAGATGGTTTCTTTCTCTAAAAAACTTTTGCGAAAAATAATGGGGATGAGCAGCGGCTGGGAAGCTGCATCGCTTTGTCCAAGCATCCCACTTATTTTATCGAAGTTAATCCTTTCATGAGCTGCATGTTGATCGGTGATGTAGAGGTCGTTTCCGATCGTAAAAAGAATGTAACACAAATCCACTTGCCCCAGAACTTTTAAATTTTTCTCTTCCTTGTTTTCGCTTTTGTTGGATTTGTTTCCGCTCCCCTCGCTCACTTTGCTCGCCTCGTTCACTTTATAGCCATCTGCTTCGAAGAGAGCAGCTGCTGGGATTTCTTCGGTGAGTTCTTTCATGGCAGTTGGCTCGTTAAATACCATGGCGCTGGTTTTTTGCCCCTCCTTTTCATAAAAAAAAGTGGGGCTTTTTTCAAACCCACTCCTTTGTTTTTTTAAAAGTTCTCTATCTAAGCAAGCCCGAACTCCATAATAGACCGCTTGGAAGAAATCTTGATTGTTTTTAAAGCGAATTTCTTTTTTCTGGGGATGAACGTTAATGTCAACGGTTTCGCTAGGCGGAACTATGGATATGAAGGCTAACGGATGCATTCCCCAAGGCAGACGATTTTGGTAAGCGTTCTGCAGGGCTTTGGTAAAGCGATAATCCCTTACGACTTTGTTGTTAATGATTAAAAATTGTTGGGAGTTGTTTTTTTCTTTGGCTTCTAAATCGCTGATAAATCCTTTCAAATGAAATCCATTTTGCTCTTCGTCTAGTTCTAATAAATGATCGTTTAGTTGACTTCCGCCATGCTTTAGCGAAAAAAAGAAATTAATTTTTTCTTTCAAACTAAAATCACCCGGGACGATTATTTCTTCTTTTCGTTTTTCATGCTGAAAAACATAATGAAAATGAGTTCCCGTAGAAGCGAGCACGTGATGAAGGATTTCCTCTTTAAGGTTTTTTTTCTCTTGGTTTTTTATGCCCAGAGAGCCCCTGTCATCGATTTTAGTGATGAATTTCTTTCTAACCGGCGTGTTGTAAAACAACTTTTCAACGACGATTTTAGTTCCTTTTTTAACAGCCAGTTCTTCTTGAGTTAAAATCTCTCCTCCCTTAATCGTCATTTTTATCCCCGTATCGTCAGGAGCGACTTTGGTGGTTATCGTTATTTGGGCGATGGAGGCGATAGCGGCTAGAGCCTCTCCACGAAATCCCCTCGTCGTTAAATGGTAAATGTCATTCAAGTTTTTTATTTTAGAAGTGGTGTGGCGCTTAAAAGCCAAAGCCACTTGCTCTTTTGCTATTCCTATGCCGTCGTCTTCTACGATGAGCTTAAAGGGATTAAAGTGAACCATTACTTTTATTTGCTTGGCTTGGGCGTCTAATGAATTGTCTAAAAGCTCCCTAAGCAAGCAAGAAGGTTTTTCAATGACCTCTCCAGCAGCTATTTTATTGATGACGTCTTCTTCTAAAGGAAGGATGTTATTCATGATTTTTCTCGTTGCTGGAAATAAGTTTTTAAAATCTCTAGGGCAGAAAAGCTGTCTAAGTTAAGAGGAGTTGCGAATGACTTTTTTAAGGCTAAGTTAGGGAAATCTCGCTTAGCGACCCAAGTTGACAACCCCTCGTGAACTAGTTTTATTTCCACATTGGTCAAATGCTTTTTAAACTTATGAGCCATGGCTTTGATTTTTTTACTAAAGGAGTTAGTTTGATGGTTAAGCGACAAAGGATAGCCGATGATGATTTTCTCGATCTTGTTTTCTTTAGCGATCTTCTTCAAGGCAGATAAGCATAAGGAATTATTTTTTCTTTCTAGCGGGACTAAAGGCTCTAAAGAAATGCCCTTCCAATCAGCTAAAGCACATCCTATGTATTTCGAACCAATGTCTAAACCTAAAACTTTCCCGGGCATTGACAGGGTGATTTAAAAAACTAAAGGAAATACTAAATAAAATGCTAAACTTAAAAGTCGCCTGCTCATGAGATATTATAACTTCATTGCTAGTTAAAGTTTGAAAATAAAATGCCTTCAATGGCTGGTCTCTTGCGAGCGAAAGGGATTGAGAATAGTTAAGAAGTTCCTATGCGGGAATTAAACAAGAAAGATATTTTTGCTGACCTAAATTTAATTGAGTTTGCCAAGCCAATAAAACGAGTGGTCCTAGGATTATTTTAAGTTTGAGTTCTTTAGGAAAAAGTTAACTACAAGTATTTGCCATATGGAATTTCATATTTTTTTAGTGGTGGTTTTATCAGCCATGCTGCATGCTTTATGGAATGCCGTGGTCAAACACCATGACGATAAATTAGCGACCATGGGCGGAGTCATGTTTTTTCAAGGCTTAACCGGTCTTTTCATTGCCTTGCTATTCCCTTTCCCCGAGAAAGGCGTTTGGTGGTTTCTTTTTCTCTCCATTGTTCTTCACAGCGGGTATAACTTATTTCTAGCCAAGTCTTATCATTTAGCGGATATTTCCGTTGTCTATCCCATCGCTAGGGGACTAGCTCCCTTGGTTGTTTCTTTCGTGGCGATTGTTTTGTTTAATGAGGAGATCACTTTTTTTAAAATCATTGCCATTATTGCCATTTCATTGGGTACGATTGGGCTAGGTTTCAGTCGTTTCTACGATAAAAAAAAGCGGCTAGACCATGGTTTTAAGCCCCTTTTGTTAATCGCAGCGACCGCCTTTTTCATCAGCGGTTATACTTTAAACGATGCCCATGGAGCCATCAAAAATAACAATGCCTTTAGCTTCATTGGGTGGTCGTTATTCATGAGCGGGCTAATGACTTTGCTGATTAGCCTTTTTTATTTAAAAAGAAAAGCCCTAAGTGCTTTTAAAAGCCATTTCCCTAGTTGGGCTTTGGCTGGTCTCATGTCGGCGGCGGCTTATTTGCTAGTCATGTGGGCAGTGACGAAGTCCTCTATAGCCTTGGTGATATCTTTGCGGGAAATAGGCATTATTTTCGCTATATTTTATGGGGTGGTGTTTTTTAAGGAAAAAGTAACTTTCTTTCATTTGGTTGCTTCTGGCTTGATAATGTTAGGCGTCATGCTCATCAAGCTCAAAATTTAATTCGCTTAATTTATTGGGTTTTTAAGCAACTCATTGAACGCTTGTACAATAAAAACCACAGCAGCAAAGGAAGAATTAATGGTATCATTGACATAATGTTATCCTATTTAAAAGAGTTGCTAAAATGAACGAAAAACTTTCTACCAATCCCTTGGTTAAACCATTTCGCCAATCACGAAAAACTTCATTAATATTGCTTTTAGTTAAATCGCTGTTAACTGCTACTTTGATGGCTAATGTGATTTATGCATCCCTTCCCGCCTCGCCTCTCGAATCGCCTCTCGAATCGCTTTCCGTTAGCCAAGAGACGACGAGTTCTCTCACCTCGCTAGCCCCAACCACCCCCAAGCAGCCAGTGAAAGCAATCGTCAAGAGTCCTAACGATAAAAGAAAATACCAATCCCTAGAGCTCAAAAACGGGCTTCAAGTTGTTTTGGTTAACGATGAAGATGAGAAAAACTCCACCGTTTCCTTGACGGTCAAAGTGGGGTATTTCTCCGATCCCGTTGACGCTCCCGGGCTCGCTCATTTCTTAGAGCACATGCTTTTCCTCGGCTCTAAAAAATACCCTAAACCCGATGAGCATTTTAGTTATTTGTCTCAAAATGGTGGCTATGCCAATGCCTTCACTACCTCTGATGCGACCACTTATTTTTTTTCTACTCCGACCGCAGCTTTGGAGGGAGCCCTTGATCGCTTCGCTCATTTTTTCATTGATCCGCTCTTTGATGAAAAATTCGTGGAACGAGAACTCAACGCAGTCAACGCTGAGCATTCTCGCAACTTAAACAACGACCAGCTCAGGATCTACCAAGTTGAAAAAACTTTAGTCAATTACGACCACCCATACAGCAAATTCTCCACCGGCAACAGCGATACGCTAAGAAGTCCCAACCTTAGGGAGAGGCTCATTGAATTTTATTTAGAAAATTATTCGGCTGACCAGATGGCACTGGTTATTGTAAGCGACCGCCCACTAAGTGAACTAGCCAGTTTGGCTAAAAAATATTTTAGCGATGTTGCGAGCAAAGAGAGAGAGGCTTTTGAAGAAGCACCAAAACCCGTTTATAATCAAGACAAACTACCTGCTTTTATAGAAGTAAAGCCCCTTAAAAACTTTAAGTCGCTTAGGTTGGTTTTCCCTACGCCTTCTTACAAGAAATTTTATGAAGAAAAACCCTTTTTCCACCTTGCGAAGCTCGTGGGTGATGAGGGGAAAGGGAGTCTGTTGTCCTCTTTGAAAAAAAGGAACTTAGCTTCATCGTTAGCTGCTGGGGGTGAGGCTCAAGAGGATTTTGCTAGATTTTACCTTAACATTGGTTTGACTGATTTGGGCGAGAAAAACGTTTTTGAAATCATCAGGAGTGTTTTCGCTTATCTTCATTTAGTGGAGCGGGATGGGATTGAAGAATGGCGCTTCTTGGAAAATAAAAAGCTAGCGCAAATTGATTTCAGGTATGCCGAAAAATATGACTCCACTGATTTGGCTATTTTCCTTTCCAACAGCATGTTTGATATTCCCTTAGAAGACTTGTTGTATTATCCTTATAAATATGAGGTTTTTAATCCCGATAGACTTAGGGAAGTGCTTGGTTATTTAACTCCCGATAATTTAATAGCCATGCTGGTGAGCCCCGAGGCTAAAGTTGACAAAGTAGATCAATATTATCAAACTCCTTTCAGTAGAAAAAAACTAGAAACGGCTAAAATCAAAGAATGGCAAAAAATCTTATCCGAGGGGGATAACTCGCTAGGCTTATCCCTACCTGAGAAAAATCTTTTCATTCCCTCTGACATTGAAATTAAAAACTTAAGCGAAGCTAATTCTTCAAAATTAACTCCCAAGCTTTTGCAGGAAACTCCTAAAATTGATTTTTGGTTTCTTCACGACGATGATTTTAACTTACCAAAGTCAAACTTGTGGATCAAGTTAATCGCTCCAAAATCTTATCAGTCCCCGCAAGAAGCAGCCATGAGCAAGCTTTTAGTAAGCATATGGCAGGAAGCCATTAACGAAGAATTTTACCCCGTTCGCGAGGCGGGTTTTGATTTTTCGCTAACGGCTAACAATTATGGTTTTGATGGTTTCATCACGGGCTACTCCGAGAAGTTTGCTACTCTCCTCAATGAGAAAATATTGCCAACTTTAAAATCAGTTGAAGTTGCCGAAAAACGTTTTACGATCATGCGAGAAAACTTACTTAAAAGTTGGCAAAATAGAAAACTAGCCTCAGCAGCTCAGTTAGCGAGCTATGATTTTTTTGTTTTATCCACCCTTAACGTTTGGCATCAAAGCGATTACCTCCAAGTGATCCCCGACATAACTTTGGCTGAAGTGAGAGCCTTTGCCCAGCGAGTTTTTTCGCAAATGAAAATGGTGATTTTCCTACATGGCAATGTTTTGGAGCGAGAGGGCTTAGCGGTTTTCAATGCCTTTGCCAATGCTTTTGAAGAGACGGACGCTTTGTTGGAAGGACAAATCCCCGAAGATAGGTACTTGATTTTAGCGGAAAAAAATAACTTTAGGCAACTCAAGGCCAGAGAGAACGATTCTGCCGTGCTATCCATTTATCAATATTCCAAGAGAAGCATTAAAGACATTCTCAAATGCAATATCCTCAGTCAAATCATCAACAAACCATTTTTCCATCAATTAAGAACCATTGAACAACTAGGCTACGTAGTGAACGCTAACATGGTTGAGCAGAACTTCGTCTGCAACATTGCTTTCCTAATTCAATCCCCTAACCAAGGACCTTTGGAGATAAATGAGCGGATTGAAACTTTTTTAAAAAACTACAAAAATAGAATAAAAGACTTTAAAGAAGGAGAGTTAAACAAGCTTAAAGCAGCCGTTGCGATCGTTTTAAAGCAACCGCCTCAAACCATGCAGGATTTGTCCGAGCAATATTGGCAAGCCATTCAAAACAAAGATTTCCAGTTCACGCTTAACGAGCCTTATCTAGCCGCTTTAGCAAGCATCACTTCCCAAGACATCATCCGCCTTTACGAAGATTTGTTTTTGAAAAAACCAGTTAGGAACATGGTGATTAAAGTATTTGGACAACAAAATCCCCCAGAAGAAAATCCCCAAGCCATCGAAAACATTGGGCTGTTTAAGAAGATGTCTCCTTATTATGGGAAAATATACCCGCACAGGCATTCTCTAAACTAACAAGCCCCGGTCTAAGCCCCCCAGCTGCCTCTGCCACCCGTTTACCAGCAGCAGAGCAAGTGGTGGTGGCTGATGAAGTGGTCGATGGAATGGCTGAGGGAGTGGCTGAGTTTTTTATTAAAGATTAGCCATTTTTTTCCGTTGATGATTATAGGTTTGGAGTTTAATTATGCGAAAAAATTTAAATTTATTTCTTAAGATAACGACTTCGTTGTTTTTAACGGTGCTGTTTTTTCTTTTCATCACCAGAGCCGCCACGCAGGACGAGGGTTATAAAAATTATTTCTCCAAAATCCTCACTAACTTCGGCAATGAATTTAAGCGAACTCCTTTGATCAAAGACGTCGTAGAGTGGTTCAATCCCACGGTTAGCGAAAATAGCGAAGATTCCTTTGTCAAGTATAAGTTGCTGGTGGTTTTGAAATATTTAGATAACTATTTCGAAACCATTTTGAAAAACACTCAAGATCAAATTTTAGATAACAACATCGAAAATCTTAAGAAGACAGCCATTGACATTAGTTATTATGAGAATTTCAAAAAGAATTTGAAAAATTATTTAACCAATAACAAAGACCTCTTGGAAATCACTTTTTACAAGGAAGATGGCGAGAAACTGATCGGCGTAAAATACAAGAAAGTTGGTGGTTATAAAGTCAATAAGGAACTCATTGCTAAGCTTAACAAAAACAACAATCTTTTGCTAAAGCATCAAAATAGTTCTAACTTAATTTTGCTTTCCTTAGTCAAAGATAAGGACAAGCCGTTCCTCATTATTTCTCAAACGATTGACAAGAATTTTTTTTCTCGCATATTGGATGAATTGGAAGTAGCGGACAACTTGTTTTACTTCAAAGACAGCGACAATTTCGTCATCTTAGATAACTACGGGGCTTATGCTTACCAAGAAAATAAGAAAGATAGCAACTCTTATGATTTCTACAAAACTTTCGTGAAAGCGGAAGACGTCAACCTTAGCATTAACTTGAGTAACGTGGATTATTCTCTAGGCGTTGTGGTTGAGCGTAATAATTTTTGGGGTAACGTCATGGCAGTGCTGTTTTTAGTTGTTTTTTTTGGTTTGAGTTTCTTGTTCATAGATTGGGTGGTTAGCGAGTTAAGGTTGCCGGACAGGATTTTAAGGAAAATTGGTTTCGTGAAATCAGATGTTGTTGTTACTGCAGATGACGAAAAGAAAGAATCCACTAAAAGCGGGGCTTCCGTCGTAGAGCCTAATTATTCCAGTTCAGTTGAAAATCGCAATCAGCAAGTTTTGTCGAAGTTAAATCCCAATGCTTTAGATGATAAGTCTAGGGCGAGGAATAGGTCTATATTCTTGGACATTGAAGACAATTAAAATGAATTTCCTTTCCATTTCCATCGCGTTGATAAATGAAATTTGGATTAGTTAGCCTTTTAATTTCCTTCTTTTTATTATTTGCCTTTACTTACGTTGTTTTTTTCACTAGTAGCGATTTTTTTTCTTTAAGAGAGAAAGTTTACCTCGTCAAAATCTCGGCTTTAGAAGAAAAAGTCGTAAGAGAAATCGATAAAATTGGTGAGCAAATTCAACAAACCATTCAGCAAGATAAGAACAAAGATTTCATCAACCACATACTCAAATATGACTTTTCCTTAAATCGCAAAAATTTATTATTCAAAGACCCACTTTTAAAACATTTCCAAGTTTACAACCATGAGAAGAAACTCATTTATTACAATAATGAAGTTGTTCGCTCTGAGCTTTCCTTTGAAGAGGATATTTTCATCACGGAAAAATATTTGGCTTTTAATTTCAGGTACATTGACAAAAAAGAGGCTAACTTATTTTTCTTTTATGATCTGCAGTCGCTGCTAGCTAAAATAGTGGAAGATAACCCCGCTGTTTTAGAAATCAAAAATGCTTACGACAAGTCGCTTTTATATCGAAGCACTTACGTTTTGGATTATGGCGATGAAGTAACTTTAAGAAGGAAACTGGTCAAGTTAATAAATGAGTTCATCGATAAAAACTTGCTTTTTAAAAAAGTGTATTCTTCTAGCGAAAAAAAATATTTATTGCTTTATAAAACCAATTTTCTCAATTTAAATTTAGCCATCATTTACCCCAGCAATAGGACAGACATTCCGGGGATAAGCCTCATCGGGTTTTTTCTTATTTTCACCATGTTGGTTTTTTCCTTTGTAGCGGTTTTAAATAGTTTAAAAGTCTTCAACAAATACTTTAGGAAAAAAAATTCCGCAGCTAGTTTTTTTTATAAATTTTCCGATTTGATGAGTTCTTTCTCAAGGGGCTCACGCTTTTTAATGGATAAACTATCTTTTCTGGCAGTGAAAAATCCCAAATCCACGAGGAAGCCCCTCCCCATCAACGAGGAAATAATTGGCTTGGTGAACGACATTGATGGTGAGGCAGTGATCGATGCTGAAGTCCCGGCTGCTAAGGTCTCGGTTGCTGAAGCGCCGCTGGAGAAGAGATTTAGCGAAAAAGCACCCGTGGAAGAAGCCCCTGAGGAAGAAGCACCCGTGGAAGAAGCCCCTGAGGAGAAAAAATCTCAACGCAAAACTCAACTAATTAGTTTAAGCGAGATAAAGAAAAAAATCCTTCAAAGCAAATCGGATTTGCTGAAAACTCCCGATCGAGAGAAAATTTCTTTTTTAGAAAATTTATTTGATAAGAGGTTTAAAAAAATAGGTCTCATTTTTCTTTTTAAGGAGAAACTTTGGATGTTCAAAGAATATAAAAACTTAACCAAAGAAAGCATTGATCGCTTCGTGATGAGTCAAGAAGATTTCATTCATACTCGTTACTTGCTTAAAAATCAAATGGTGGCTCTCAGCAAATATAATCCCCAAACCTCTAAGTATCTCAGGCGCAATTTATCGAGCGAAGACTTTGCTCACATCGATCAAGTTGCTATTTTCCCCATTAAGCAAGGCAGTGAAATCGCTTTCATCGTTTTCTTAGCCCAGTAATTTTTCAAAATTCCTCAGGCACTCTTGAAAACCATGGGAGATGCATTAGGGCATTACTAGATCATTACTAGAGCACTACTAAGGCGTTGTTTTTAGAATTTAGATGATATAATTTTTAACTTAAAAACGATTTGATTTTTTATGCTAAATAATTATATTATGGTTAAATTCAAACAAGGAAGGTTGCTATATGGCAGATAAAACGGAAACAAATGCGCAAGAAAAAAAAGGCAAACTAAGTGGGAAACTAAGCGTCCACACGGAAAACTTATTACCCATCATTAAGAAATGGCTCTACTCCGAGAGGGATATTTTCCTACGGGAATTAATCTCTAACGCTCATGACGCTATTAAGAAGTTAGATCGCTTGGCTGATTTGGGCGAGTATAAAAAAGAGCTCCCCACCCCGGCTATTAACGTCAATATTGATAAAGGCAAAAAGACTTTGACCATCGCTGATAATGGGCTAGGAATGAACGCTGAAGAAATTCAAAAATACATCAATCAAATAGCGTTTTCGGGAGCGGAGGAATTTGTTAAGCAACACCATCAAGAAGGTAAGGAGAACGATATCATTGGGCATTTTGGGTTGGGGTTTTTTTCTTCCTATATGGTTGCTGATTTGGTGGAAATAAATAGCCTATCTTATAAGGAAAACAGCGAACCAGTTTATTGGCAATCAGACGGGAGCACGGAGTTCACTCTTAAAGCGGGGATGAAAAAAGAAATAGGCACGGAAATAGTTCTTCATATCAATCGCGACAACGAAGACTTGCTGGACGAGGAAAAAGTGAAAGGATTAGTTAAAAAGTTTTCCGATTTTATCGCCGTAGAAATCAAAGTGAACGATAAAAAAGCCAACAGCATGAACGCTCTTTGGCAGAAGAAACCCACTGATTTACAAGAAAAAGATTACCACGATTTCTATAAAGAACTTTTCCCCTATGAAGGAGAGCCCATTTTCTACATTCATCTCAACGTTGATTACCCTTTTAAGCTCAAAGGAGTGCTTTTCTTTCCCAAAGTGAGGTTGGATTTCGACATTAATGCTAAGGGAAGGATAAAACTTTTTTCCAACAATGTTTTCGTCTCCGACAACATCCTAGACATTATTCCCAACTACTTTAATTTGTTAAGAGGCGTCATTGACAGCCCCGACATTCCCCTGAATGTTTCGAGGAGTGCCCTGCAGACCGATAGCAACGTTAGGAAAATTTCCGGCCACATCGTCAAGAAAATTTCCGATAAGCTTCATGAGATTTACAAGGAAAAAATAGCCGACTACGAGAAAAACTGGGAAAGCCTGAGCCCGTTTATCAAGTTAGGAGCCATCAACGATGAGGATTTTTACGCTAAGATCAAAGATATCTTCATCTTTAAAAATCATAAGGGGGATGTTTTAACTTTAGCAGAGTATAAAAAAAACAATCCTAAAGTTAAGGATAAAGTTTTATATGCTAGCGATGTTAAGAAGCAATCTTTGTTCATTGATAATATCGTTAAAGAGGGAGTCGATGTTTTAGTTCTGAGTTCGCCAATTGACAATCACTTCATGCAGCACCTTGAAATGAAAGAATCGCCTTTGCGGTTCTTGCGAGTCGATAGCGATACGAGTGCCAACTTGCTGCAGCAAGAGCAAAAAAGCGAAGAAAAAGTTTCCGAGGAAAATAAAGAGGCGATTGAATTCTTTAAAAAAAGCATTGCCAAGGAAAATTTGAGCGTTAAGTTCGATGTCCTGCCAGAAGAAAATTTGCCTTGCCTATTCGTTTTAAATGAACAGATGAGGCGTTTTAACGAAATGTCTTTCATGCAGTCTTTGGATACACCTAGTAACGACGAAAGCATGTTTGGCTCATTGATTTTGAACGACGAAAATCCCTTGATTAAAAAATTCAAATCTCTTAGCAAGTTAGAAGTCAAGGAAAGCAAAGAGAAAGCGAATGAAATAGCAAGGGAAGTTTTTCATTTGGGCTTGCTGCAGCAGGGGCTACTCAAGGGGAAGGATTTGTCTTCCTTGATCGTGAAAATGGCTAATTTGCTAGAAAAAAGTTAGTCTTGAATTCGTTTTCTCTGCAAGCTAAAATCATTTCACAGGCTCTTCCCTATCTGCAGAAGTTTAAGGGGAAAAAAATGGTGATCAAAATAGGGGGGTCGGTTTTAATGGAGGAGAACATAGATGAGGCTCTGGTCAAAGACATCGTTTTAATGAAACTAGTGGGGATCAATCCCATCGTCATTCATGGGGGGGGGAACCACATCTCCGAGGTCATGAAAAGGTTTAAAAAAGAAGCGAAGTTCATAGATGGGCTGCGAGTAACTGACAAAGAGACCCTAGAGATAACCCAGATGGTCCTAGGAGGCTTAGTGAATCAAAAGATAGTTTCCTTGATTCATCGCTTTGGTGGGAGGGCACTAGGATTATCGGGAATGGATGGTTCGCTTATCATTGCCCGTAAGTTAGCGGGCGAGGTTGATTTAGGCTATGTTGGCGAAGTGGTGAAAATCAACCAAAGCTTGTTGGATCATTTTGAAAATACCGACTACGTGCCCGTAATATCTCCCTTGGGAGTGGACGAAGGTCATCGAAGCACGTTTAACATTAACGCTGACGTGGCGGCGACGAAGATCGCCATTTCTCTAAAGGCAGAGAAGTTAATTTTCGTTAGCGACCAAAAGGGAATTTATAAAAATTTAGCGGATGAGAGTTCTTTAATTAGCGAACTCAGGCTTCGTGAGATCGAGACCTTGAAGCAAAACAAAACCATTTCTGCGGGAATGCTGCCGAAGTTGGCTTCGGCTAAGTTGGCTTTAGAAAACGATATCGCTAGCGTTCATCTCGTCTCGGGCAAAGTGAGGAATTGCCTTTTGATGGAACTTTTCACTGACGCCGGCATTGGAACTAAAATATCGTTATGAGCAAAGCAAAACATTTTTTAAACATAGAAGACTTGGGCGAAGGGGAATTGTTAGCCATCATAGAAGAGAGCAAAAAATTTAAGAAAACTAAAAACTACAAGAATCAATTGCTCCAAGGAAAGAAAATAGCCATGGTTTTCACTAAAAAATCCACTCGCACTCGCGCTTCGTTTGAAGTGGGGATAAGGGAATTAGGCGGGGAAGTGGTTTTTTTTTCCAATAGCGAAAGTCAGTTTTCTAGGGGAGAATCCATTTTAGACACTCTTAAAGTATTGGAAAGGTATTTTGACGCTCTGGTGGTGAGGAGCGATGATTACTTGGCTCTGGAAGAGTTTTCCCGTGAGGCTAAGATCCCCATCGTTAATGCTTTGACGAACTATAACCATCCTTGCCAAGCTTTTGCTGATTATTTCACCATCTTGGAAAGCAAAGGACCAGCAAAGGGTTTGAAGATCGCTTATTTGGGTGATGGTAATAACGTGGCTGTTTCGCTGGCTTTCCTAGCTCAAAAATTAAACTTATCTCTAACCATAGCGACTCCCGATCATCCGGCATATGAATGCCCCGAGGAAGTGAGGAAAAAATGTCCTAAAGTTCGGTTTGTTAACGACCCCCTGCTCGCTGCTAGAGATAGCGATGTGCTTTACACCGACACTTGGTCTTCCATGGGAGATGAAAAAAAAATCAAGGAAGTTGAACACGCATTAACCCCCTTTCAAGTGAACGCTAGTTTAGTGCAGTTCGCTAAAAAAGATTTCATTTTTCTCCATTGCTTGCCGGCCTATCGGGGAAAAGAAGTGACCGCCGATATCATTGACGGCCCGCATTCATTGGTTTTCGATCAAGCTGAAAATCGCCTCCCCACTCAAAAAGCCATTCTAAATCACCTGTTCCGTTGAAAAATCATTTCGGTAAACTCTTGCTCTTCTCTTCGTTGGTTATTTTGAGTCTTTACCCTGACTCTTTTTACCGCCTTCAAAATCACGAGGGCAACTTGGTTTGGAGCGGGACGATTAACCTTGCTTGGCAAGAGATGCGTGAAAAATTTGCTAAGCAAGCAGTGGAACTCAAGCCCCTCACTTTAGCTGGGGAGAATCTCGTTAATTATTTTAATCAAAGCGAATTTGGCTGGGAAAACTTAACCCCAAGCAATTACTACGTCAAAAGTGGGCGAGGTCCCGCGGTGATTTCCCTCATCAACCGAGAAGTAGCCCAAAAATTTCCGAACAAGACTTTCCCTCCCCTTGCAGTTGGCTTAGCCCCCAGTGATTTCATCGTTTATGCCTATTCTTTCTGGAATTTTCGTTATTTGACCTCTTTTTCCGAGAAAAAAGTCCTCTTTAAAAAGAAGCCCGTAGCGGGTTTTTATGCTAAAAATTTTAAGCAGAAGAGAAATATTTCCATCGTTAATTACGTTAATGAAGGGAAATTCATCCTTTATTTAAAGTTAAAGCAGTATCAGGAGCGAGTTTTCTTAGTAAAAGGCTATCCCACGAAAATGCTTTTAGAGGAAGCATTAAAAGAGATAAGCAAAACCCCTGAGGGAATTAGTTTAAGCAGCCTAGATGTTTTCGAAATGCCCAAAATAAAACTAGAGCGAACCAAGAAATATAGCGAGATAGCGGGAAAAAAGTTCAACAATGAAACCCTAAAAGGCTACGAACTAAAAGAAATGACGGAGCGAGTGAAATTTTCACTTGACCATCAGGGAGTTACTTTGGAGAGCGAAGTCGCCATTGAAAACATGGAGAGCAGCGTTGACGACGGCAGGCGAGTTGTTAGAAAACTCATCTTGAACGAGCCATTTTGGGTCATTTTAAAAGCAAATTCAAGTTCCCTTCCCTACTTCATCCTTAGGGTCAATAACCCAAAAATATTGCTAAAATGAAATGATTGAAATGAACTAGTTGAAACACTAACTGGGGCGTCATTCTTCTATGGGCGTCGTCCTCCTAGTTCCCCAGTTGGGTGCTAGGTTCTAGGTGGGTGCTATTGGGTTATTAGGCTAGTTTTTTCCCCGGCTAGTTTTTATCGGGCTAGTTTTTTCCCTGTCATGTAAGACGTTATTATCACGGCTAATATGACTAGAGGCTGGAGCGATCTCCCGTCTTGATTGAAAACATGGGTCAAAAAAGCTCCGATGAATAAAAAAATGAATCCAATGTAAGCCCACTCTTTTAAGAATTCAAGTTTTTTTAATTTCACTTTTAGAAGATTAAGCAAAATGAAAACACCACCAGCCACTTTGAAAATCCCTAAAACACTAGCGGCATAAAGGGGATAGCCAATGTCTCGCATCGCCTCGGCGATTTGTTCTGTTTTTAAAAGCTCGGAGATTCCTCCCCCAAAGGCTAATAGCAGGACTAAAAAAGTGGTTAAGTAGTGGATTATTTTCATGGCTCTCTCCTAGGTTTCTCCTCGGTTTTTCCTCGGCTTTGTTTTCAAACAAAGTTTAGGGTCTTCATTTTACTATTCAAATGGTGGGTTTAATCAAAATTTAGTTATTAAATTAATTTAATAAAATTAAATTAATTTAATGAATTAAATTTAAATTAGTTTAAATTAGTTTAGTAGAATTAAGCTCCGAAAGTGAGCCGCTCAAGCATTAGGCTTTCCCTTATTTTGATTTTCATATTCAAATATTCCATGGGCCGATTGCCTTTCGTTACGTTGCAGTTGCCGCACAACAGTTGGTAATTGTTGTAGTAATCACCTCCCCCTTTTGATTTGGGAGTGATGTGGTCAATGTGAAAATCTTTTAGCAAATATTCGTTCCCGCAGCCATTGCAGATGTTTTTTTGCTCTTGATATAGTTTTTCTTTTATGCTCATGCTAGGAGGTTCTTTTTTTAAATCAGTTCGCTCGGGGACATCGGTTCTATGAACGAAATCGCTAAAGAGCCCAGCGTCGTCCCTTAGCCTCTCGACTAACAAGCTAGCCGCCTTAGCTTCGATGTCTATGCCTATCCACCTCCTCCCTAGCTGCTGGGCAGCTACGCAGGTCGTGGCACATCCGCAAAAAGGATCTAAGACGATGTCTCCGGCTGAGGAAGATGCTTTGATTATCCTATGCAGAAGAGCCAAGGGTTTTTGAGTCAAATAGCCAGTGCGTTCTTTGCTATGACTGCTGATGGGGTTGATGTCAGTCCAAATTTCTTGGGCTGGAGTTCCGGGAAGGTCATTGAGATAACTTTTGAACCTTGGAGTGCCGTTTTTTGAAAAAACAATATAGTCATTTTCATATAACAAGTCCAAACGTTCGTTAATCGTCATGGATTCGGCTTTTTTTATTTCTACTAGTTTATTCACTATTCTTTTGGGTACTGACCAATGCCTACCACTTTTAGCAGGATGCCAACCTTTCCACTCTTTATCGTTTAAATTAGTTCCTGCTCCTGTTAGAGTGACTAGTTGATATCTGCCTCTCGCATCTGTTTTTGTGAAGAATTTAGCTTTGTATTCTTGTGAATAATCAATGTAGACTTTGTTGTAAGTGTAGTCTTTGCTTTTCACGTAAAATAAAATGATGTCCTTATTCCTACCGAACTGATTAGGGTCGTTATGGGCGAAAGTTCTTTTCCAAGCAATTTCATTTTTAAAATTGTCTTTGCCAAATAGTTGGTCCAAAACGATTTTTAAATAATGGCTGGCAGTGGGGTCTACGTGGAGATAAAGGCTTCCCGTGGTCTTTAGTACCCGATGCATTTCTAGTAGCCTTTGCGTCATGTAAGTGATGTACGCCATCATGGCCTTAGAGTGCATTTTGCTAATGGAGCGAATGAAGTTGACTAAAAAAGGATGATCCATGAGCATTTTCTCCAAGTAAAATTCGTTCACGTCCTTCCAATGCCACATGTCCTTGAATCCTACGCTGGCTGACTTGCTGCCGATGGGAGCGGAGTAAGTGCGTTTGGAATTAAAAGGAGGGTCTAAATAGATTAAGTCTACGCTTTCGCTGTTAAGAGCGTTTCGCTTGGGATGAAGAGCGCTTCGCTTAGGACGAATAAATTGTCATTGGTGTAGAGGGTGTTGGTGAATTTTTTCAAAAGGTTTTAACGAGGAAGAGTTGTTTTTATAAATTTTTATCGTCAATTTTATCATTTTTAGTGTTTATTTTATTCATTTTTGTTTCCGCCACGTTGCTTGAATTACCGCCTTAATTTGAAATTGGTTCGAAATTGGTTCGAAATTTGCCTGAAAACACTTCTTCACGAGAAATTTTGCTTGTCCTAGTGTCTTGGTTGGGCTAGTGGCTGAGGCAGTGGTTGAGAGTGGTTTTTTTGCTTGACAAGCAAGGGGTTATGGTATAATTATCCTAAAGCGTAATAAGACTAATTTAGTCCTATTTAAAGTTGATATATTTAAAGTTGGTAAAGCAATGTTTCGTTTGTCCAGAAAAGTAGAATTCTCTTTGATGATCCTTAAGCATTTTAGTGGTAGGAAGAAGCTTCGTGCTTTGGGGCTTAACGATCACTCCGACCAAAACCTTAGCAGTGCGGTGACCATTGCGAGGAGGTATCGAATTTCTTTCCCGCTTACTCAAAAGATGCTCCAGAAACTAAAGCAAAAAAACATTTTGACTTCGATTCAAGGCATGAAAGGAGGCTATCAACTAGCCAGGGATTTACGCGAGATTTCTTTCTTGGAGCTTATGGAGGCAGTGGAGGGGCCGGTCAATGCCGTGAGGTGCGTTAACAACAAGAGTTCTAGCTGCACTTATTTTGAGGGTTGTGAAATCATTGACCCTATGAGAAATTTTAATTTGAAATTAAGGGATTTTTACGCCAATATTAATTTAGATGAACTCATGAACTTTTCTTTCAGGAAATATTTTCTTAATAAAAACGAAAGGGAATAAAAAGTAGAACAAAGGAAAAAAAATGGAAATTGAAAATAAAGTGGTTGAAGACGTTCCTCATGACAAAAAGGAGGCTAGCAAGGTACTCGCTAGCGAGTACCAGTTTGGTTTCGTAAGCGATGTCGAGTCGGAGAGTTTCGCCAAGGGGCTTGATGAGGAAGTGGTGAAGAAAATTTCTGCAATAAAGGGGGAGCCGGATTTCATTAGGGATTTTCGTTTGAAGGCTTTTGCTACTTGGAAGAAAATGCAAGAGCCTACTTGGGCGGCGGTGGATTATCCGCCCATTGATTTTCAAGACATTTCTTATTATTCCGCTCCTAAAAAGAGGCCTAAAGTCGATAGTCTGGAAGAAGTCGATCCCGAGTTGCTCAGGACTTTTGAGCGTCTGGGCATTCCCTTGACCGAGCAAAAGAGGCTAACGGGAGTGGCGGTGGAGGCGGTTTTCGACTCTATCACGGTAGGCAACACTCATCAAAAGGAGTTGGAAGATTTGGGAATTATTTTTTGCTCCTTCTCAGAAGCCGTTAAAAAGCATCCGGAACTGATTAAGAAGTATCTGGGCATGGTTATCCCCATGAGCGATAATTTCTACGCTGCTTTAAACTCCGCAGTCTTCTCCGATGGTTCTTTTTGCTACATTCCCAAGGGGGTTACTTGTCCGATTGATTTATCAACTTATTTTAGGATTAATGCCTCGGAGACTGGTCAATTCGAAAGGACTCTGGTGGTGGCTGACGAAGGGAGCAGCGTTAATTATTTAGAGGGCTGCACGGCTCCCATGCGAGACGAAAACCAACTGCATGCTGCGGTGGTTGAGTTGGTGGCTTTGGAAGGAGCTACGATCAATTATTCCACGGTGCAGAATTGGTATTCGGGCGACAAGGACGGCAAGGGTGGAATTTACAACTTCGTGACCAAGCGAGGGCTCTGCAAAGAGCCTAATTCTAAAATATCCTGGACGCAGGTCGAAGCAGGGGCGGCTATTACTTGGAAATATCCATCGGTCATCTTGCGGGGGGATAACTCCATCGGTGAGTTTTATTCAGTTGCTCTTACCAACAAGAAAATGCAGGCGGATACGGGAACTAAAATGATTCATTCGGGGAAAAACACTCGCTCCAAAATTGTTTCCAAAGGGATATCGGCAGACGATAGCAAAAACGTTTACCGAGGCTTGGTCAAGATTGGTCCCGGTGCTGAAAATGCTAGGAACTTTACCCAGTGCGATTCTCTCTTGGTTAAAGACAAGTGCTCGGCGATTACTTATCCTAACATTGAAGTGAAGAACAATTCAGTCATTTTGGAACATGAGGCGACTACTTCTAAGATTTCCGAAGAGCAAATTTTTTACCTTCAAAGCAGGGGAATTAGCCTTGAGCAGGGCGTGTCTCTTTTGATCAATGGTTTTTGTAAGGAAATATTTCAAAAGTTACCGCTAGAATTTTCAGTGGAGGCAGTGAAGTTGTTAGAGTTGAAATTGGAAAGCAGCGTCGGATAAGTTGATTCAATAAGTTGATTTAAATAAAGTGCTCTAATAAGGGGAATAAATGTTAACTATAAAAAATCTACATGCAGAAATAAATGGCAAGCCAGTTTTGAATGGCATTGATTTGGAATTAAAACCCGGCGAAGTTCATGCGGTCATGGGACCTAATGGGGCGGGGAAAAGTAGTCTCTCTAAAGTCATCGCTGGTCATCCTTTTTATGAAGTGACCAAAGGCGAAGTGGAATACGAAGTGAACTTCAAAAAGCGGAAACTTCTTGAAATGGAAGTGGATGAAAGGGCTAGGGAAGGAGTTTTCATGAGTTTTCAATATCCTTTGGAGATACCGGGAGTTTCCAACCTTGAATTTTTGCGAACTGCCTTTAACGCTATCTGCAAGCATCAAGGTGCTCCAGAGATGGATGTTTTCGACTTCTCCGACTTTGTAGCAGAAAAAAGAAAAATGCTGGGCATCAGCGAGGATCTCCTCGAGAGAGATATCAATGTGGATTTTTCGGGAGGGGAGAAAAAGAAAAACGAAATCCTTCAAATGGCGGTATTATCTCCCAAAGTGGCTTTTTTGGATGAAACGGACTCGGGCTTGGATGTTGATTCGCTTAAAACGATAGCTGATGGGATAAGCAAAGTGCGGGCTAAAGACAACATCATCGTTTTGATAACTCATTATCATCGCATCCTTGCTTATTTATCGCCCGACTACGTTCACATTTTTAAAGATGGCAAAATAACGAAAACAGGGAATAAAGACTTAGCCTTCAGGATTGAGCAAGAAGGTTACAAGGATTTTTAGTTAAATTTTTATTTTTGTCCCGATATGAGTAAGGAAATGTCTCGTTTTAAGCAAGTTACTAAAGAAGGTTTTTATGAAGTTTTGCAGGGTACTGACTTTAGGAAAAATGAATATTGGAAAAATAGCGACTTATCTTTTTTAAAAACTTTTCCCTTGGAAAATTTTTCTTCTCCCAAGAAAATGGCTTGGGCGGAAATTGAAAAAATGGTGAAGCTGGAATTTAAAGATTTCCACCCACTGGTCTTTGTGAATGGGTGTCTCGTCGAAGAGTTGTTGTCATTTGGCGGCGATGGGGTTAGTGTGAAGCATTTTAAAGGCGACGGGGAAGATGTTTTTGCTGATGTGCATAGAGATTTCAAAGAAGATGAGAAAGTCAAAAACTTTTTTTTGAATTACAACTTCTCTTTTTTTCAAGAGGGAGTGAGCGTGGAGTTGGCTAAAAATTACGTTTTGGAAAAACCCATTTTGCTGCTTTCTTTGATCAGCGAAACCAAGGAAGCAGCTAGTAACAACGCAGTGATGCTTAATTTGGCTGAAGGAGCAAAGCTCAAAATCATTGAAGTTCATCCTAACCATAGCGGGGAGCATTCTCTTTTAAAGAACAAAGCATTTTTTTTAAATTTAAAAAAAGGCGCTCAAGTGAAGCATTTCACCATGCAAGATGAAAGTGAAAAAAATTACCACATCAATTTCACGAAGGTTAGCTTGCTGGAGCAGGCAGAATACAAGTCCTATGTTTTTCAGCAAGGGGCTAAGTTGGGAGTTTCGCAAAAGAAGATTTCTTTCTTAGCGGAGGGGGGCAAAGTTAGTTTGAATGGGCTTTTCCTAGCTCAGGGGGAGCAAAACTTGGACCATAACTTGGAAGTAGAGCATCGCATTGGCAACTGCGTTAGCGAGCAGAATTATTTGGGGCTCATTAAAGGCAATAGCAAAGCGGGATTCACTGGCAAAGTGAAAGTGTATAAAAATGCTCAGAAGACCGATTCTTCGCAACTAAACAAAGTGATCGTCCTCGATAAAACGGCTCTCATGAAGACGCGTCCGCAATTGGAAATCTATGCTGACGATGTCAAGTGCGGGCATGGTGCTACGGTGGGAAAACTAGACGACGAGAACGTTTTTTATTTGATGAGCAGGGGAATCACTAGAAATGAAGCGACGAAGACCTTGGCGAATGCTTTTGCCATTCAATTTTCAAACGATTTAAAACAAGATTTCCCGGAACTTGGGGAGTGGTTCGAAAATGAGTTGTTGAACTCGAATTTTTGGGATGACAAACGATGAGCCTAGACACAGCTCTCTTAAGGAATGAGTTCACCCTTTTAAGAGAGAAACTCGGCAATGATAAGGATTTAGTTTATTTAGACAATGCGGCGACCACCCTCACTCCAGACTCGGTGGTTGAGGGAATAAACCAATATTATCTGCAGGAAAATGCCAACATCCATCGCGGAGTGCATTACTTGGCTGAAAAAGCAACGGAGTCTTATGAGGGAACGAGGAAAATCGTAAAAAACTTCATTAATGCGGGCAAGGAGAAGGAGATAATTTTCACCTCGGGGACGACGGCTGCCATTAATCTGGTGGCTTATAGCTATGGAATGAATTTCTTGAAACCCGGCGATGAAATCATTTTGTCGGCTATGGAGCATCATTCTAACATTGTTCCTTGGCAGTTCGTTGCTCGAAAAACGGGAGCAGTTTTGAAAATAGCTCCTATCAATGAACGCGGGGAAATCGTTTACGAGGCTTTTTTGAAATTGCTCAGTGCTAGAACGAAATTCGTTTCCTTGGTTTACATTTCTAATTCTCTAGGAACTATCAACCCCGTTGAAAAAATAATTTCCGCTAGCCATGAGAAGGGAGCTTTGGTTTTGTTGGATGGGGCTCAAGCCGTTTCTCATGTTCCCATTGACGTTAAGCATTTGGACGTGGATTTTTTTGCCTTTAGCGGGCACAAGTTGTTTGGGCCTACGGGAGTGGGGGTGCTTTATGGCAAGGAAAGCGTCTTGGCTGAGCTGCCTCCTTTCTTTGGGGGAGGGGAAATGATTAGCCAAGTTAGTTTCACGGAGTCTACTTACAAGGAAGCTCCGCATAAGTTTGAAGCGGGGACTCCACCGATTGCTGAAGTCATCGGGCTAGGGCACAGCATTAATTGGTTCAAGCGATTTGATTTACCCGCCATTCATCGGCAAGAGGAACTCCTTTTGGAAAAAACTTTGCGCGAGTTTCGAGAAATTCCTGAAATAAAAATCATCGGGGAAGCCGATGACAAGACCTCCATCGTTTCCTTTGTTGTAAGCGGTGTTCATCCTCATGACATCGGTAGTTTTCTCAATGAAGAGGGAATTGCCATTAGAGCGGGACATCATTGCACTCAGCCAGTGATGAATTTTTTTAAAATCCCCGCCAGTGCTAGGGCTTCGTTTAGTTTTTACAACAACGAGGAAGACGTTGAGCAACTAGTCAAGGGAATTAAGAAAACGATAACTTTTTTTAAGGGTGGGGGGAAGCTTTAACCAATTAGAGGATAGGGTGATAAAGGACAGGGCATTGTGATTAATCAAAACTTATACCAGCAGCTCATTTTAGATCATAATCGTTCTCCTAGGAACTATGGGAAGTTGGACAATCCCACTCATTTTTCAGAAGGATACAATGCTTTATGCGGGGATCATTTTTTGATTTATTTGAATTTAGATAGTAGTGGCAGAATTGTTGAAGAGATAAAATTTTCTGGGGAGGGCTGTGCCATTTCCAAAGCATCGGCTTCGATGATGAGTGAAATTTTCACCAAAAAATCAATTGATGAAGTAAGAGAATTATTTGATTTGTTCAAGAGGTTAGTCAAAGGTCAACCTATAAGTCAGGCAGAGGAAAAGAAAATCAGTAAACTTATCATTTTCGCTAACATTCATAAGTACCCTAGTCGCATCAAATGCGCTATTTTGGCTTGGCATGCGGTGGCGGCTGCTTTAGATAACAAGAAACAAACTAGCAGCGAAAATGTTGAAATTTAATTTTCTTTAAATAAACTAAAAATGAGTGAAGGGGACAGGGTTTCAAGGGTAAGGGGAGTTTAGTTTTTAGTTTGTTAGAATGGTTAAATTTAATTAAAAATATAGATTGAGGAAAGAAAGATGACAACAAAAACGACAGAAAATCAAACGAGTCTTGTGAAAGGAGGTGAAGGGGAAAAAATGGGAAAACTAATTCCTACTTTGGCTAAAAAACCAACTAGGGAGAAAAAGGAAAAAAGAAAAATGAAATTTCGCTATACTTTTTTTTTTATTTTGCTTCCCTTTTTAGTTCAGTTCGCTTTTGCTAAAGAGGTCAACGTTTATTCTTATCGGCAGCAGTATTTGATTGAACCGATACTAGAGGCTTTTACGGAAAAGACTGGAATAGAAGTGAACGTGGTCTATGCATCTAAGGGTTTAGTGGAAAGGATTAAAAACGAGGGGAGGCGTTCGCCAGCAGATGTGATTCTAACCACTGACATTGGCATCATTGACGAGCTGGAGAAAAATGATTTGCTTAGGGCGGTTAATTCGAGAACGATAACTAGGAACATCCCGGCTAACTTTCGTAGCCCCGACAGCCTATGGTTCGGCCTTACTTCTAGGGCTAGGGTTGTTTACGCTTCAAAAGAGAGAGTCAACGAGGGAGAGATCAAAAGTTATGAAGATCTCATAGATCCGAAATGGAGGAATAAAATATGCATTCGTTCGGGCTATCATCCTTATAACATTGCTTTAATTGCTTCTTTGATTGCTAATAAAGGAAGCGAATTTGCTGAAAATTGGCTTACAGGACTCAAGCGAAACTTAGCTAGAAAGCCCCAGAGCAATGATCGTGGGCAAGTGAAAGCCATTAACGAGGGAATTTGCGATTTAGCTTTGGGCAATACTTATTACTATGGCATAATGCTGACTAACTACGAGAATCCCGAACAGATTGATTGGGCTAAAAACGTGCAGATCGTCTTTCCCAATCAAAACGAGGAGGGGACGCACATTAACATCACGGCGATGGCTTTGCTAAAATATAGCCCTAATCGTAGGAATGGCATTGCTTTGATGAACTTTTTAACCGAGGATTTGGCTCAATATAAATACGCTCAAGAGAACCATGAATTCCCGATTAAAAAGGGCGTTCCTCTTTCTAATCTGGTGAGAAATTTCATGGGAGACTTCAAAAAAGACACCACTTATCTCCTTGAAATCGCCAAGCATAGGAGCGAAGCGGCTAAATTAGTGGATAAGGTTAACTTTGATAATTAACGGTTTTTAATTTTTTAAAAGTGGAACTAACGAAAATTGGCTAAATTTTTTAAGATAAACTTGCCGTTTTCGTTAGTTTCGTTATTCTTCTCAATCCCCATCATAGCCATCGTTTTCATGGTCTTTGAGGCAGAAGAAAACATCTGGCCTCATTTATTTCAAACGGTTTTCCCGATTTATTTAAAAAATTCCATTTTTCTAATGGGGGGAGTTGCTTTTTTTGCTTTTGTTTTTGGAGTGAGCAGTGCTTGGATCATCACTCGTTACGACTTCCCCACCAAGAAGACTTTGGTTTGGACTGCTCCCCTACCCTTTGCTTTTCCAGCCTACATCATCTTTTATATTTACACTGATCTTTTGGAATATTCGGGACCCGTTCAAAGTTTTATTCGCCATTTTTTTAATTGGCAAAGCCCAAGCGACTACTGGTTCCCGGAAATAAGAAGCTTGTTAGGGGCTATCATTTTGTTTTCTTTGGTTTTGTATCCTTATGTTTATTTGATGGCGCGCAAGGCTTTTTTGGAGCAAGCGCAATCCATTTTAGAAGCATCGGAAATATTGGGTCTCAATCGCTTGCAGACTTTTTACCGCATTTCCTTGCCTTTAGCTAGGCCTTCCATCGTGGTGGGCATTATTTTAGTCATGATGGAGACTTTAAGTGATTTTGGGGCAGTTGAATTTTTTTCCATAAGCACTTTGTCCTTGGGAGTTTACAACGTTTGGCTGAACATGAATAACCTAGGAGGAGCCGCTCAAATAGCTTTGTTTACCTTGGGAGTGGTGTTTTTGTTGATTGCTTTAGAACGCTTTCAAAGGAAGCAGCAAAAGCAAATGCAGAACGAGAATTCGGTTAAAAGAGTGAGTCGCCTTCGGGGGTTCAAAATGATTTTAGCAATTGTTTTTAACTGGTCTCTCATTGCTTTGGGTTTTGTGGTCCCCTTGCTGGTTTTGCTAAAATACGCTCTCGCCCAATACAGGAGCGTTCAATTAAATGATTTGTTTAGTTTGATGCAAAATAGTTTTTTCTTATCCACTTCAGCGGTTAGTCTCACGGTGTTAGCGAGCTTGCTGGTTTGTTACTACGTCCGCTTTCATCAAAACGTTTTCATTAAAACTTTCTCTAGGCTTTTTTACCTCAACTACGCCATCCCCGGAACTATCATGGCTATTGGGATTATGATTCCCTTTAATTTCTTTTATGATTGGAGCATTGATTTTTTGGAAAAGTATCTTTTTTTTAGCAGTCAGGCTTTTATTTACACGTCCCTCATTTCTTTGATTTTGGCTTACGTGATGCGTTTTGTTTCGATACCCGTGGGAAGCATTGATTCGTCTTTTAAGAAGACTTCCACCAACTTAGATGCTTCTGCTAGCCTGCTTGGTTTGAGTAATTTTGCCATCTTCACGAAACTTCATTACCCGCTCATTAAAAAAGCCATTTTAACGGCAGCGTTAATTGTTTTCGTTGACACCATGAAAGAACTTCCCATGGCTTTGATTTTGCGACCGTTTAATTTTGAGACTTTGGCGACTAGTGTCTATAGTTTTGCCAACAACGAACTCATCGAAAAATCCGCTTTCCCGGCTCTCTTCATCGTCTTTGTCGGTATTTTGCCAACCATATTGTTAAGTAGAAACATCAGTGAGTCCTAGAGAAAACGATTACTTAGTCATTGAAAATTTAAAAGTGGTGCTGGGGAAAAACCTCGTTTTGAACTCTTTTAACATGCAGATAAAGCATCAAGAAATAGTTTCCTTGCTAGGGTCATCGGGTTGCGGTAAAACGACGCTCCTTAAAACCATTGCTGGCTTTCTGCCTATCGAGTCGGGGCAAATCATTTTGAAAGATAAAGTTCTGCAGAACGTTACTAAATCGACTCCGCCTTTTAAAAGGGAAATGAGCATGGTTTTTCAAGACTATGCCTTATTCCCTCATTTGAACATAATGGATAACATTCGTTTTTCCAGAAAGGGTTTTTCCAGTCCTTCCAAGATGGAACTATTTGAAGATTTGGTCGTTGGCTTGGGCTTGAAGAAACTGCTTAAAAAATTCCCCAATGAGATATCCGGCGGACAGCAGCAAAGAGTCGCCATTGCTAGAGCAATCATTAACAAGCCAAAATTTTTATTATTGGACGAACCTTTTGCTAGCCAAGATTTGGAATTGAAGGAAAAAGTGATGGACATCGTTCATGCCATTTTAAAGCGAAAACAAATCACTTGCTTAATCGCTACGCACGATCAAGAAGTCGCCTTGAAGTTTTCCGATAAAATTGGAGTCATGCGAGAAGAAAAAATAGAGCAGCTGGACACTCCCTTTAACGTATTTCATCACCCGAGCACTTATTTTACGGCTAACTTCATTGGAGAGGGATTTTTTTTAAAAGGCGATATCCAAGATGGACTGCTCATAACTCCGCTCGGGAAATTTAGCAATTATAAAATCATTTCCGATGAAAAGCTTAGAAGCGAAAAACGCTTGAAGAAGGGCGAAGTGTTTTTTTTTCTTCGCTTCAATGAAATAAAGATCGATAGTTTCAGCGGTATCAAGGCGGTGGTTTTAAAAAAATATTTTAAAGGAGATAGTTTCATTTACAAATTAGAATTGTCAAAGGGAGTCCAAGTCATGAGTTTAACGCCTTATCAAGAAAACTTTTCTTTAAACGAAGAGGTGGGAGTGAGGTTTGACCTTAACAAGCAAATCATTTGTTTTCAGTGACTGCTTAAAGGAAGTGATTTTATGGCGCTGCATGTGGTTTTACAAAACGATGAAGAGTTAGTGGCTTCTAGCAAGGGAGCCACCATTTTTTATGACGGCGACTGTGGGCTATGTCATTATTCCATCAGCTGGGTGGTTAAGCGTGACAAGAAAAATAAATTTCATTACAAAAATATAAACGAACTCCAAAAAAAAATCACTTATCGCAATCAGGCTCTTGACTCCGTCATCCTCTACGAAGAGGGTAAATATTACATCAAGGGAAACGCCTTGATCCAAATTTTAAGAGGCGTAGGCAAAACGAAATTAGCTTTTTGTTTGTCGCTCTGTCCTAGAGCGTTTCGAGATTTCATTTACTATCTCATCTCCAAGGGGAGGAAAATTTTCTTCAGATCTCCTCAGTTATGTTCAATTAATTACAACGAAAAATAAATTACCCCCAGCATTGTAACACGCTCATAGGTGGGTATAGGTGGGTTTTATAGTTGGGTTATAGGAAGCAGGCTTGAGATTTGTTTTAAAGCAGTTTTTTAATGACTTTTTCGTGGTAAGCATGATGGTAAACTTTTGAGAGTTTATCAAAAAAAATATTATTGTCATATTTCTTTCGATAAAGTTCTCTGGTTGTTTTTTGATATAAATTTCGTTTTACGAAAAGTTGTTTCAGCATTGACTTTAGTCCCTTAGCCAGTTCTTTGGCTGATTGTTTTTCTATCACTATGCCTCCTAATGGAGGAGAGATGATTTCTTTTAATGCCCCGCTGTTAAAAGCTACTATTGGTTTCTCATGCTGTAGAGCATTAATAACTGTTAAGCCAAACGTCTCCTTAAACGATAGTCTTGAAGGCTGAACTAAAAAATCTATTGTATTGTAAAAGTCATTTATCTCATCGGATGTTTCTAAAAAGCCTAAATGATGAATTCTTGCTTCACCTTTTATTTGACTTAGTATTTGTTGCTTAAATTGTTTAGTAGAATATTCTCCAGCAAATAAGAGCAAAATTTTTTTGTTATTTTTCTTGCCGAAGTTTTTTAAAAGCTTAAAAGCATCAATTAAAATGTCTAGCCCTTTTTGAGGATCAATTCTTCCTAAAAAACCGATGATGAAAGTGTTGTTGGTTTCTTGGCGTATTCTTTTAGAGGAGCCATGCTTCATGACAGTGTTGTATATTGTAACCACTTTAGAATATTTTTTGCCGTCTTTATTTTTTTTTAGAGGTTTGGTAATTATTTCTCTACTGTATTTCGATATGCAGATAATTTTATGGCATAAAAAAAAAACAGATTTATGCATTATAATATTTAAGGGAAAACTATTATGTCTCGTTATTAGCCATTTTTTTTTTTTAAAAAATAATCTCCAAAACAGCAAATAAAAATCATCCGCAGTGTTAATGTGAACGATGTCAGCCTTATGCTTAATAAGCAGAAAAGGAAATAGTAAAAAAGTGATAATTGCGTTTTTTGATATTCCTTGCCATGAGAGTTTATTTTTTAGAACTTGTTTTTTATAAGAGCTGTTTTTTACTCCTAAGTGAACAAACTCAATATCAGTTTTTTTAAAAATTTTATTAATGATAAGACAATAATCATCAACTCCACAATGAGCCCGTGAAGTATTAACTAACATAACCAGCATTTGAGCAGCGGTAAAATGTTTTAAACTCCAAAGATAAAACGTTTACTAAAAGTAAAAATTTAGGATGTTATATAGATTGTGGATAATCTTCAATAACCTTTCGATTACTCTCATTCCAGTCGTCAATGCTTTTTAGTTGGCTTTTTATCCCCTCTTTGGCGATTTCAAAGGGGTCAGCAGAACTAGAACGTAAAATGTAATCCTTATGGTGAGAGGGAATTTCGTAGTTAAAAGTCAAGTTTTTTTCTGCGTCATAGAGGAGGTCGCTCTCGGTGTCTAGGCAGAGAGTCACTGGGTGCTCATGGATTTTGCTTTCCACGAACTTGACCAAATCTTGGTGGTCTTTTTCTTGCAGCACGGGAGTCCAAATGAGGTTCTGGCGACAGTTATCTCTAAAGATGTCGGCAAAAGCGTTTTTCCCCGAGGGAGAACTGCCTATGATCACTTGATAGTTCCTTAAAGCATAAACAGCATGCTCGCGTGAACTCCCACAACCAAAGTTGAACCAAGTGATTAAAAAAGTGGAGCCTTGGCTGTTTGCTCTATTCAAAGTGCATTCTGGGTTCAGTTTTTTAGATTTGAATTCATAATCCTTCTTTGCTAGGCTAGGCTCGCATTTAGTTTCTGGGTCGTAGCGTTTTTCAAAGAAAGCAAAAGGCTCAAACCCATCTAAAGAGGTTCTCTTTAAAAAGCGAGCGGGAATGATGATGTCGGTATCAACGTTGGGTTCTAGGAACAAATTGGTTTTGCCTTCTATGACCATGGTTAAACTCCTTTTTTCATCTTTTCCTTGAACTTCTTAACATCGCTTATCTTCCCCTCCAAAGCAGCCAATGCCACCGACTCGGGGCTCATGAGGAAGGTCCTAGATTCAGGTCCTTGCCTCCCGGGGAAATTGCGATTCGTTGAAGAGGCAACTCTGCCCACGAATTTATCGGGGTTCATGGCTAAGCAAGAACTGCACCCCGGCTCTCGCCATTCGAATCCAGCCTCAATGAACAACTTATCGATGTTTTCTGCTTCGCACCTTTTTTTTATTTCAGTTGATCCGGGAACTGCCAATGCCATTTTAACTTTCACTTTCCCTTCGTGATTTTTTATGATTTCAGCCGCCTTTTTAAAGTCAAGGTAACGCCCATTCGTACAAGAACCAATGAATGCCCCTGAAATAGAGATGCCTTCAATCGCCGAACCCTCGGAAACTTCATATTGCCTCCTACTATCAAGCACGTTCTTCACTTCGCCGACCCTAGAGCCAATATCAACCACCTCGTTTAAAGTGAGACCATAGGAAACCATTTGCTTGATTTCTTCTGCCCTAAAAGATATCTCCTTGTCAAAGACAGCGTTGGGGTCAGTGTTATCGCTGAGCCAACTTTCTTTCACTTCTTGCGTTAAAAACTGCTTGTTCCAAAAATCACGCCCAGTCTTGTACCAGGCGAAAGTTGTCTCATCAACATCCATGTAGCCAAATCTTCCTCCCATCTCTATTGTCATGTTGCATATTGTCATCCTTTCCTCCATGGATAGCCTCGCAATGGTGTCCCCAGTGAAAAAAACCGCCCCGCCAGTCGCCCATTGATTTCCTACCTTCGACAATATGTATAAAATGATGTCTTTCGCTGATAAATCCTCGTCTAAGACTCCATTCACTGTTATTTTCATTTGCTTGGGGGGAGTATAATTGAGCAGGCAGCCAGTGGCTAAAATATCCCTAACGTTGGAAGTTCCTATCCCAGCGGCTATGCTGCCAAAAGCACCATGAGTGGAAGTATGCGAATCCCCGCAAAAGATGGTGATTCCCGGTATGGTTAATCCCGTCTCTGGAGCGACCACGTGGCAAATGCCTTGTCTTTGGTTATGAACGCCATAATGAGTGATGCCGAATTTCTTGCAGTTGTCTTCTAAAGTCCTAATGAGAATTTCATCCATGAGGTCATTGGGCTTGGATTTACCTCCAGTATTGACCACGTGGTCGGTGACTGCAAAAGTATTTTGGGGTCGCTTGACTGGTAAATTCATCTTCTCTAAAGCGGAAAAAGCTTGGGCGCTCGTTACTTCGTGAATAATGTGAAGTCCTACAGAGAGGGCTTTTTTATTGTTTGCCAAATGTATTAGGTTGCGATCTTGTATTTTTTCAAACCTTGTTCTTGCTTTTTTCGTCATTTTAATAAATTCCCACCGATACTTAAGTGATTTCTATTATAATATTGTATCATATCTCACTTTTGTCGTAGTTAATTGTGGAAAGTAGCGTCGATTTTTTCAAAGTATTCTTATTCCTTAGGTATAAGTCACTGCCCATTTTTATCAATATCGTTCTGCTGTCTTTTTGGCTTCCTTTGTTATTTAGTTATTTTTATAGAAAAGATAAAACTTTTTTATATTTAGCCATTGGTTTTTTATTTCTATTCATCAAAGAGTTCTTGCTGTTTTTGGGAACGAGGGGCATTTTCTTTGATTTAGATCAAGCTAGTTTCACAGATGTGACCTCTAACTGGCTCATCTTGGAGAGTTTGTTTTTTTATTTCTTTTATTTATCGTTTGCTAAGGTCTATACTCAATTAGTTCCAAGTAGTCAGCATTATTACCCAAAGCCAAGCGAAGTGAACGATAGCGTTTTCCTAAATAGAAAAGGCATTATTTTTTTTGTTCTCTTGGCTTCAGCGACTTTGTTCGTTTACGCTCAGTTGAACTTCCTAATCGTTTTTTTCCTTGCCTTGGCGGTCATAGCGATTCAAAGGTATGTTGAATGGATTAGGCAAAACTATAGTTTCCTCAATGTTATTCAAATTAGAAAAGAAGCGATTTGGTCCATTAAGTTGTTCTTTATCATTCATTTGCTCATTTTTGCCGATTTCTTTTTCCACGGGATTTTGTCATTGCTTAGCTTGGGGAATATCGCATTGGTCGCTAACGTGAGGGATTTTGAATTTTGGCTGCCGAAATACATTCATGCGGTGAAATCAGTTAGTTATTTTTTCTTAGTGTTTTTTGCTAGTTTGTTTTTTAAAAGTCATTTTTTTAAAGAAGAAGCCGAAAAAATGGATGATAAGTTGGAAGCTTTGCTAGCCACTTTTTTTAGTCAACTAAACGAAAAAAAATTACTTTTAACCTCACCTACGGAACTCTTAGAAGAAGCGCTGAATTGGTTCAGGGAAAAACTAGGAGTGGATTACGTCATTATCCAATCGCCCGATGAACTACGCGAAGTTATGATCGTGAAAAACCCTTATGATGAGAAACTTTTAGCCATGCCTCGTCGTGGGGATTTCCCGTATTTGTTGGAGGTGTTTTCAGATGAAACTTTAAAAGATAAAACTTTTTTTCACAACAACCTCTTAAGTTTAGATCAAAACATAAGGGAAAAGTTCGTTTCCTTCCTTGAGCCAAAAAATTTATTAGATGATTCTTTAAGCACTTTTGCAGTGGCTAACTCCATCATCTCCATGCCCATCTATTCGGATGATAACTTGCTCAAAGGTCGCTTAACCGTGGTGAATAGTACGAACACTGAATGGAAAGAACATCGGGAGATGCTTTTCTTCGCTAAATTTCTAGCTCATTTAAAAGTGCTTTTGAATTACTTTAAGACTTATAAGTTTAATTACGAGGCACAAACTCATTTGGTTCAGCAGAAAATGATGCGTCAGCAAATGGTGGAAATCAAAAGGCTAGAAGAGAAATACCAAAGCGGCGAAACTATTAACAAGGACAAAATCGAAATACAAAGAAGCGTCTTGTTTGAAGATAAATATCCCAATAACTTTTTTTTCATTAAAGAAAAGAAAAACGAACTTTTCGTATTTGCTAATTATTTTTTGAGCGGGGTTAATCGCAGTTTAAACATCGTTAATAGTTTAGGCTTGCTAAATGGGCTCGGTGAAGAGTTCGCTAAAAACGATAACGCAGAGAAGAGTTTGTCTACTTTCTTGAGAAAAGTGAATAATGTCTTTAGTTTCTTTAAAAACGATGAAACCTTTGTCTCGTCTTTTGTTTTGAATTATGAATTTAAAGATAAGCGACTTACTTTCAGCAATGCTCTGCATAAACCCCTGCTAATGTACAGTAGTCAAAAAGATGAATTTTGGTTATGTGACATTAACGAAGGACTTCCCTTGGGCCTTAAAAAAGGAGAAGAGTTTAAAGACAGCGAAATGATTTTGAGCAAGAACGACATGCTATTTTTTCTGCCTGATTCTACTTTGGATAAGAACTCTCAAGGGGAGACTTATGACTTCAACAATCTTTATCGGCTGCTTAGGAGTAAGATAAAAAGTCCGCTTACATTAATTTGCGAGGCGATAAAAAACGACCTCCAGAAATTTTTTTCAAAAGACTACAACAATAGAATCGTCATTTTAGGCATTAAAATATTGAATTGACTTTTTGCTTCAAATCAAGGAATTGAAATTCAAACTATTTCTCCTAGTCATTTATTCATTTCTCTCGCTGTGGCTTTTTAGTCAAGCAGTGGAGAGGAACAGAAACATTGTTAGCTTAGCCAACGGGGTTAGTGCCTTTAATGGGAAAAATTATTTACTGGCGAGCGAAATTTTAAACCAGTACCTGAACCAAGAAGACAATCGCAGTTTTTGGGCTCGTTATTATTCGGGTTTGGCGCTGTACCAGCAGGGATTTGTGGAAGAAGCCCTCGTGCAGTGGCAGAACATTATAACCTTGGGGATTGCACCCGGAGAGGGAGTTAGAAACAGGATTAATCAACTTTACGATTCTAATTTGAAGAGAAAGGTTTTCACACCGCTTAGTTTTGTTAAAAAATTAGATGCTAATTTTCTAGCGAAATTCAATTCCCTGCAGGTTCCTTTGGGGTTAAGCCTAAAAGACGGTGAGTTATATTTTCTTGAATTCAAAAGCGGTGGTTTTTCGCAAATTAGCCTAAGCGAGCAAACCCTTGCTCCCGTCGGGATTAAGAGTTACTTCACCAGTTTGAGGAATCCTTGGGATTTAGTCATTGATGAGCGGGCTTTCATCGTGAGTGATTTTGGTAACGATAAGTTGATTTTCTTTAACCGAGGAAACGGGGACGTCATTAGGGTCGGCGAGCGAGGAAATAAAGACGGCGAGTTTTTAGGTCCCAAGGGCGTTGCTTTAGATGAGCAAAAAAACGTTTACGTCAGCGAAAGTGGAAACTCTAGGGTTCAAGTGTTCAACGAACGCGGAGAGTATTTGTTTAAATTTGGTAGGTCCGGCGATCAGGCGGGGGAGTTCGATAACCCTAGCGGAGTCATCTACGACGGCAGAGATAGGAGCATTTACGTCTTAGATAGCGGGAACGATCGCATTCAAAAGTTTAATCAAAGGGGAGAATATTTAACCGAGTGGGGCAAAGATTATTTGAGCAATCCTAGTGACTTCCTTTTAGAAGGCAGCAGGATGTTCGTCTTGGATGAAAAACAAATTTATTATCAAGACCTCGTCAATGGAGAGAGCTTTCCTCTATTAAAAAACCAATCAGGGACGGATGATTTTTTCCTATCCATGGCCTATGATGCTAACCAGCATATTTTCTATGTGAGCAATCTTAAAAACAATAAAATAGAGATGTTTAACCCCGTCGCGGACAGCTATCAAAACTTGCAGGTTTTCTTCAACTCCATCGCTTTAGACGATTTTCCGCAAGTTACTCTAGGGGTAAAAGTTAACAACTTTTATAATGAGCCCATTGATTTTTTAGGAGGAAACAATTTCAGAGTCTATGAAAATGGAGTGCGAGTGCCTCATCGAAAAAGAAACACTCCTAAAGAGAAGCGAATTGTTTTCTTAGCTGAAAAAAGCCTCTGGGCAGACCGGAACACTGCCAAAACGAGAAAGTTTTTAGATGATTTCTTTTCCCTAGGCGAAGATGCTTTGATCAAAGTCATAACTTTTGGCAATGACAACGAAAATGGTTATCTTGAGAAGACTAAGTTTAATTCTCTAAAATTGTTCATCACTGAAAAAATCATCGCCGAAGAGAAATGGGGAGATTTGAAAGTAGGGAGAGCCCTCAATAGAGCCGTTACTAGCCTGCTTAGTCATTCGGGGAAAAAAGCAATCGTCGTTCTCGCTTATCAAAAGTACCCCATTCGCTCTTTTGGTGGAGTGGGAGCGTTCAAAAAACTCGCTTATTATGCGAAAAATAACAACATCCCGATCTACGCCTTTTATTTAGGTAGCCCCATAGCCCAAAGCGATATTAGTTCTAACAATTTTCTCGCTAATTTAACGCAAGATTCCCTAGGCGAGTTGTACCTTTACGACGATAGTAGGAAGACGGCTCGCTTTTATCGGCATTTGAATGAAAATGGCAATAACGTTTATTATTTACGCTATTCAACTATCGCCAATCCCGCTGGCGAGGGAAGGCTTAGGAGAGTTAGGGTGGACGTGAGTTACTTGGGGCAAAGAGGAATGGAGGACTTCATCGTCTATCCAATTCCTAGGTGAGTGAATGAACGAGTTTCTTTTAAAAAAATTATTTTATGAGTGGAGTGATGACCGAGTGGTCGAAGGTGCCTGCCTGGAAAGCATGTATACGGGAAACCGTATCGAGGGTTCGAATCCCTCTCACTCCGCCAGTTTGTTTAGCGGCACTTTTTGGAAAGAATATTTTTTTTAAATAAAACTAGCAAAAGTTAGCAACTATGAAATCTTTACTAGAAAGATAATCAGTATTTTCAATAACTATTAAATCGTCTGGGATTTTTTGATTGCTGGCAAAAAGAGTTATAGAATGATCATTTTTTATAACAATCTTCTTTTGATATTGATTGCTATTACAGGCTTGTAGCAATAATTGTATTGACTCGTCTAATGTTTCATTTAGTCTTTGGATTTTCACAGGAATTGGCTTAGTAAATTTTCCTACTTTTAAAAATCCATCAATTCCTTTATTCCTCTGAACTGGAGTAATATCTAATTTTTTTAAAATATCCAAAATTTTTGGATTTTGATTTATGTAAGAATGTTTTCCATTTTTTAATAAATTAGATTCTGTTTTTATTGGATTATGAATCCGACTTTTTGCTAATCTTATAGCTTTTCTATCCTTGTCAATTCCTATAAATTTTCTATTGAGTAATTTTGCAGAAACTAAAGTTGTTCCGCTTCCACAAAAGGGGTCTAATACAAAATCTTCTTCGTTTGTAGTTAGCTTAATAATTCTTTCTAATAAAAGAATTGGTTTTTGAGTTGGATAACCTATTCTCTCTTTTGCTTTAGGATTTAAATAAGGAATTTCCCATACATCACTGAGGGGAACCCCCTTTTTTTCTTTTAGGAGTTTTACATTTCCATCTTTTGAAGTCTTATAAGTAGTTTTCCCATTTTCGTTTCTTGCTCTTTCTTGAAATATTTGATCAAGGTTAGTCGTTGGAGAATAATCTGTATATATTTGATTAAACTTAAACTTATTTGTTTTGCTATAAAAGAAAATAACCTGATGATTATTTAAAAGTCCTTTTTTTGAATTTGACCAGCGCTTATAAAACCAGATAATCTCACTTTGAAAGTTTTTTGTTCCAAAAACTTCATCGAGAATAATCCTTAAATGGTGTGATGCTGTCCTATCACAATGTAAAAAAATACTTCCTGTGTTTTTTAACACCCTTTTACACTCTATAAGTCTCGACTTGATATAATTTTTGTAAGAAGCAATATCGTCCCAAGTGTCATCAAAAGAAAATTCTTTATTATTTTTATTCTTTAAAGTTTGCTTTTTTTGGGTAAAAAATGGTGGGTCAAGATAAACTAAATCAGTAGAGTTTTCACTTATTTCTTTTAATTTTATTTGACAATCTCCGTGTATTAGTTCATTCATATTTTTAACTATTACTTTGTTCTTTGCTTGCCTATATTTTCAAGAATACTTAGTAAATTTATCCCTGTTTCATTTTTGATAAAATTCCAAGCACTATTGCCAAAATAATACTCACCATCTACTCCCTCATAAATTTTTTTAAGATTTTCTTGGATTCTCATTGCTTGAGCCCTATTGGGATAGTAAAACATAATACGAATAGGTTTGTAGCCTGCCTCCTTTATGTTCTTAACTCTTGCCTGCTCTTTAGTTATATGATCGCCATCAGTTGTTGCGTCTCTCCATTTAATTTCATAAGCTTGATCATCAACTAAACAATCAATTTCAAAAGTTTTTGGTCTAAGTCCAACTTTATTAGGTATTCTCACCTTTCTCTTAGCCTGTTTAAATTTCTCTTCAAGACATGAAATAGTAGCCTCTTCTAAAAAAGAACCTGCATACTTATAAAGGAAACGACCCTTATTTTGATAAACATCCATTAACTTTCCTTCATTTGAAGCAATCCCGAGAACCCTATAGATCAAGTAGTGCGAATTATTATCCTTCTCCATTTCAGTAACACGAAAATCCATTTTTTCTTTTAAAGTTAATGAATATTTATTTGCTAACTCTTTAATTTTTTGTTCTATCATAGTCATATTTTATTTAATTAAGCGATCTCTTATTTTTTTCATGATGTCTCAATTTAGAAAATATACTTTTCAAAACTTCCAATGTATGATAGCATAAATGTAATGCATTACGAGCGCATTACAAATGTATCTTAAATTTTTCTCTCTTTTCTTTTTGTGTGTTTGCTGTGCAGACGTCCCGTATTCAAAAGAGTAAAAAGGAAGGGGGTTGAGGGTAGGGAATTTTTGCTCTTTTGATAATAGAGGCGTGTCCCTCTCACTCCGCCAGTTTGTTTTTCGTTTGCTTGACAAATATTGCCTCGGTAGGTTACAATTATCGTTTCAAAGAGACATTTTTTAAAATAGAGGTGCTTTACGATGAATAAAGAGACGATTTCTAAGTTTTTTAACTTTTTTATAACCGTGGTTTTAGCAGTTTTTCTGCTAAGCTGCCTCGACATTTTGAGCGGTTCTAACGACCCCAGCAGCTCCGGCGGTTCCGACTCCGGCGGCTCGGGTGGCCCCGGCGGTTCCGGCCCCGGCGGTCCAGAACCGAACCTCACCTTTGAGGGACCTGCCCCCGATGCCCCCATCCTCAAAGAGAACCTCATCCTAAGGGAGGTTACTAACGTGCTTCTCTCAGAGGAAGCGGGGAATAGTCCTGTAGCCCTCGCTAATATGGAAATCGGAGGGAATAAGTATTTGCTGGCAGCGGGAGATAGGGGCTTGGACATTTACCTAATAAACGATGAGACAGCGAATAGAAATGGTAACCTGCTCACTTTGGAAAGGAGGCGCCTCCTAGGCGTAGATGGTATTTTATATCTTCGTAGTATCGCTTTTGGAGTCAGCATGCATGTCAATGAACATACCATAAAAGATGTGGCTACCCAGACGATCGGCGGGCAGCAGTATATTTTCTTAGTTCAGCGAGACAATTCTTCTTCTTTTAATCCTCCCACCTTCCTACGCGCTTTTACGATAGATGCTAGCACGACGATACTTAATGCCTTAGACGTAACGCGGGTGAGCGAAGATATAGCGGCAAGTATTAGAAATGACCATGTGAGTCTCACGAATACCATTTCAATTCATACCAAGACGATCAGCGGCACCACTTATTTATTCGCGGTAGGTGGTACTCCTTCTACCTCTTACTCACTTGGCGTTTTTAGGGTGGCTGCTGCTTCTGGTGGTGGGTTTAGCTTGACTCACGTCCAAGATTTAGATTTAGTTGAAAGTTTCGGTACTGTTTCTATATCAGGAGAGATTTCCATTGGCGGCAGTGAATATCTCGAATTAAAAAACTTTTCTTCCTCTAGCGAGCGATTCCTTAGCATAGCGGCTAATGGTAGGCTAACCCCAGTCACGGGTAACTCTCTAGGAACGGTGGATGCGTCTAGGCTAATCAATGGCAGTGGGGTTCCTTTTACCATCACCGCTGATGGTGATGCTTACTTTTTCTTTGAGCCTAAATATGTTTCGGTGGCTAATGTCCTCGTTGAACCAGTAAGTTATCAACCATTTGAAGTGATGAATAACAAGTTGGTTGAAGTGAGAATGCCCAATAACCGAGTTGCTCTGGAAACTGGAGCATATCAAGGAGATATCGTCACGGAGACCATAGGCGGTAGGCATTATATTTTCGGTATTAGTGGTGGTGGAGTTTCCGCAGTGGAGTTCGTCACCCAGTTCGTCTCGACGGCGAACTGAGCTACTTCACCCCCAGCCTAGCTGCCGGTGAGCTTCGTAGACGGCGATGGCGGCGGCGTTGGCTAAGTTGTAGGAGCGGATTTTGCCGAGCATGGGGATTCTCACTCTCGCGATGCCGTGGTGGGCGATGATTTCTTCGGGGACGCCTTTCGTCTCCTGCCCCATGAGAACGATGGTCCCGGGAGCGAAGGAGTAGTCGGCTAGCATCATTTGCCCCTTCTTGGAGAAGCAGACGATGGGGCGGTTTTTCTTGGCTTTGAAGAAGGCAGCTTGATCTTCGTAGACGTGGTAGTCTAAATATTGCCAGTAGTCCAGTCCCGCCCTTTTGAGATGCTTGTCGCTCATTTCGAAGCCCAGCGGCTTAATCAGGGAGAGAGGAACGTTAAACCCCACGGCTAGGCGACCAATGTTGCCGGTGTTTTGGGGGATTTGGGGCTGGAATAAAGCGATTTCAATCAATGGGGTTAGTTTTCACTTGATGTAGGTCAGCAACTTTTGGGGGTCTTTTCTCTTGGTGTAATAAGTGATGAAGAAATACTTGCGATAGTCCACGCTTTTGATGTAGTAGCCTAGTAGTTTTTCTTGATTGGCGAATTGCTTCCTTATTTTCGCTTGAAAGGAAAATTGCTTCTTCTCCCTAGGTCCTAAGTCAAGCGTCTCGGGCAAGTTGTCCTTGATGTAAGCCCAAGCACTGGTGCTAGAAGGTCTTACTTCAAGGTCGTAAATCTCTTCATCGCTAAGGTTCTCAATCGTGATCGTCCCGTTGTAGAGGTCTTTGTTGAAAGTAATTTTCGCTTCAAAAGGAAACATCCCCGCTTCTGCCCTCAGGGCAGTCGTGGCATAGCCATGTAGGATAGCCCAGTCCCTTATGTTATACCCTCGTTTGGAACTCCATAAAACCCTTGATAAATCATGGAGAAATATTCCCTTAGCATGGCGGTCGCGATAAATCTTGCGGAATCCTTTTTTTGAGCGATAAATGTATTCTGCTCCATAGTTGTTCATTAAGTTATCTAAAAAGCGAATGTCGCTAGCATTGCCGATGACTAAGTTGTTCCCGTAGTCTCGCATGTAGTTGGGCCATTGGATCATCATGTTTTTGAATTGAATTCGGTTCGCTTCGTAAAGCATGATGGCATCTATGAAAACTCCTGCGTCAAAGAACATGTAAGGGTCCTGCCCGTGCTGCTGCCCGTGATTCCAGCCTAAAGTGAACACCCAGAGGGGCTTGGTGAGCTTCGCCTCCCTTATCACCGTGTTAGCGATGGTGGCTACTTTGTGGGCTCTCCACCACCTCCACTTAGTAACGTCGCGGCGATTGGATAAATTTTCCACCCTGCTAGCAAACCATTTGATTTTTTGAATGGTGGAATATTTTTCATATTCGGGCGGGGTCTTGATGTTCATGTCCTCCACCACTTGAGGTCCCATTTCATAGCCGTCGGCTCGCCCAGTCCTGATGAAGTCTAGCCCAATGAAGTCTACGTTGGGGTTGGCTTGAAAGGATTTGGCGACCTCTATGATGTCGTTAAGCCTTTTCGAGTCTAGGAGGGAAATGTGGAGGCTGTCTTGTAGCTTGTTTATTTTGGAGTTGTAGCCTAGGGAGGGATTGTAGCCCGCTTGCCTTTTGCCGTTAGCGGGAGTGAAGTAAGACATCACATAAGCCCCGACCAACAAGCCTTGCTCCTTGGTGAGTTCTGCTAACACCTTGAGATTCCTTAGCCCGCTGCTTACCCAAGGATTCTCGGGAGTGGTTTTCTTATACCATCCAGAAGTTTGGGCTCCGAGCAACCAAAAAGCGTCAACGTCCATGTATTTTAACCATTTGATTAAGTTTTCTGCTCCGCCCTTTTGGTTATCTGGGGCGATGATTTTAAAGTTGAGCGGTCCATTGTATTCCCAGTTAACCACGGAGAAGCCTTTTTGCAGGGGAGGGACCTTTCTTTTGATGAGTTGGAAAGACTTTTTAATGCCCGGCCAGTCGGGATTGCTTTTGGAGGTAACGCTCACCACGTACTCCCCCGGCGAGGGATTGTAGCCTAGAGCGAAGTTGGCGTAAATGGTTTTGTTCCGGTAGCGAAAGAAAAAGTCGCTTTTCCCGCCGACGTTGGGAATGAGGTAATCGTTTAGAGTTACTTTCAACTCCAAATCTTTGATGCTGATGCTCTCGGGGGATATGAGATTGGCTCTAATGATTTCAAAGCGATAATATTTTTCTTTGTTGAAAATTAATTCTAACTGGTTGAGCTTGTTAATGTCTAAGTTTTTTCCTTGAATGGGAGGCGGGGAAGTGAAAAATTTCTTAGAATTCTCCACCAGCAAATCTTTATAGGACCTTTCGTAACTTTTAAGAAATTTCTTGTTAATGTAGCTTTCTAGGTTAAAGTTGTTGGCTTTATTGTATTTTCGGTCTAGTTTTAAAGCGATTTTGTCCTCTATTTGAAACAAATCTTTGTTGGCTTCGTTGATTTCCTCTCCGCTAAAGCGGTTGAGCACTTTTATGTTATCAAAACTATTAATGGTCTCCGTGGTCTCCTCTGAGAGGTCAAAATCTCTATTCACGGCTCTCGCTAGGCTATTGTCTAGGTCGCTTTTTTGGTCAAAGTCTAGGCTCGCTGCCTGACTGCTCACTTCAACGGGTCCGTACTGCTCTAAAAGGCTATCAAAATATTCGTTAATGTTTTCATAAGTATGCTTCTCTCGCGAGGCTAAAGTCTTTTCGTGGTTGCTTAGGATGCTCGCGATGTTGTTGGTTGCTTCGATGTTCTCGTCGAAAGTGAATTTCGTGATCACTTCGTTGGAATTGATTTCTAACAAAACGTCTTTGGGCTCTGTTTTAAAATATTTAACCGAAAACACCAAAACGGGAATTAATACGACAACGAAAAACAAAAGGGCTAATGCTCTATAATGATTTTTTTTCATGCTTTTTCTACTCTCTTTAAGGCTGATATGACGCTAATACGACGCTAAAAAACTCCTCGCTACTAAAAATTCAAGCTAAAATTCAAGCTACCTACTGGGGGCTTACCATAAAAAGGTCGGATTTTTTCGTTTTTTTTTTAACTTTTCTTTGACGAAGCTAATTTCAAAAAAATATTCGCTTTCATCTCGGTCAATGGTATAACTTACGGAATTAATTGACAGGAGGATGAGAACGCATGAGTTCTTTGATTACATTTTTGAAATTATTAAACAGCCTGAAATCAGGCAGGCTTTTATGCTTAGCCCTGCTCTTGGCCTCGCTCTTAGCACTCGCTGCCTGCGCAGACACGGCGAGCACTGGCCCCGGCGAGCCGATCGCCAGAGACGATCGCCTCTATGGGAAGCTGGTCGGTGCTAATTTTACTCGAACTGCTCATCCCGGTGGAGGTATTCGTTGGAATAATTGCTTTGATTTTAAAAGACCCGCTGAGATCTCTTCCACGGTTTTCCCCGAGTACGAATGGGCGAGCAGCATTTTTAATCCTGCTAATGGCGAGACCAAGGGAGTGTATTACACAAACGAAGTCAATGCTGCTGGAGAATTAATCCTCGGCGATACTGGCTACTTCGTCTTACGCTACGACATCACCAATACAGCTTTGAATACTTATGCTAACTGGACTCCAGTGACTGACAGTCCTTCTTTTTTTCAGTCGCAAGATGAAGTATTAATGGAATTTGGTATTGATACAGGAACGGTGGATATTGCTCCTCTTTTAGTAGTATCAGAAAGTGACAGAGAAGTTCGCTTTAATGATTTTCTTACGAGTAAAAATGGTACATTAGTTGGGCAAAGCGTTTTTCAAATCGTTTTTTTTAGAAATCGCATGAATAAACCCAACAACGAGGTTAAATCTGTTCAGTTTAGTTTCGGCGTCAAAGGGACTTTCAAAGAAACCGCTAGCCTAGATAGTCTTTCTGCTGAAGACCTCCAGCAAGAGTATCAGGCTATCACCGATGATTTAGCTGAAATAGCTCAGCCAATTTTGGATGTCAGTTCAGGTGATGCCCTTGCGGCTAGCTTTTTTTGGGTTACTTACCGAGCAGCGACGGTTGACTCCATCGCTCCTGGGAGTACACATGATTTTGAAGACAACGAGAATACTAAAACCTGCCCCTAAAGGTGGATTCAACGGGCTGTCAGTGGGCTGATGAACTCAGCTTGCTGACGCACTCAGCGTGCTGATTTCAGCAGGCTGATGCACTCAGTTTTTTTCGGTGATGGGCGATATATTGAGTTAAAAATTGTTTTTTTTTCAAGTAAAATGTTATAATATGCTAGGTTTGAGTCAGTGGGGGAAATGCTTATGAAAAAAGTCCTTGGGAGTCGCAGAGTCGGCAAAGTTAGTTTTGCTAATTTTGCTGAGGGGCGAGGCTTTTTAGCCTTGGTTTTCCTCTTTGTCTTTGCCGCCTGTCAAAATTTCACTCCCGACGATGGGGTGGTGGATGACTTTACCCTGACGGACTTTAGGAACGACCGACTCTACGGCCGGTTCGCCGGTAGTAACTTAAGTTTGACGGCTACAAACCCCTCCGACGGGACCAAAAGATGGAATAATTGCTTTGATTTCATGCCTCCTAGCTCCGTCTCGCTTACCGATTTCGCTGACTACGAATGGAGAAGCACGGTTTACAGCGACGCTAGAGGCGACGCCAGTGAAGTTTATTACCCCAACGAAATCAGAGACGGGGTGAGTTACATCACTAGGAGTTATTTCGTTCTACGCTACGACATCACGAGCACTGCTTTAGATAACATTGATAACTGGAAGCCGGTGACGGATTCTCCATTTTTTCCACCTAATTTCAACGAAGCAAGGGAAGATGGAAAGTCGCTCAACGGTCAGACGGTTTTTCAAATGGTTTACTTTAGAAATTTTAGAACGAACCAAAATGGGAACAAAGAAGTTCAGTTCAACTTTGGCTCGCAAGTGGTTTTCAAGGACACCGCCAGTTTGCCCAGTGCCCCAGCAGCCCTCCGCGAGGAGTACGGCGAGATCACAGCGGAGTTGTTCCGCCGAACCAGTGGCATTATCAATGGGCTTCAAAGAGACTTCTTCGTCACTTACCGGGAAGTGAGCGGTCCGGTTACTTCGGGGAGTCAGCATGCTTTCCCAGATAATGATAACGATAAGAGTTGCCCCTGACTTTGATGAGCAAGATTTTCGTTATTTTACTTTGTTTGCTGCCTTTTTTAGCAGCGGATATCACTGGCAAGGTTTTGGATGAAGACGGCAATGCTTTAGCGAGCGTGCTCATCAACTTAGAAAAGGACGAGAGCGATGGAAGTCCAGTGGCAGTCAGTACTTTGCTGAGCGGTCTTGACGGGAATTTCACCGTCCCCGTGCCCCAGCCTAACTTTTACTTCCTGAGGTTCACGAAACAAGGTTTCCAGACCAGAACGATCACGTTGACGGTCACTCCCGAGAGAAATCAAAGCATAGAAGTGACTTTAAAGAGGATTAACGTCTTGGAAGAAGTCCGGGTGACTAGGCGAAGGAATTCTAGCCTGTCGGAAAGGGACGCCGTTGCCTCTACCATCCTCGACGAGGAGACCATTAGAAACATAAAGATAGAGAAAGTGGATGATCTCTCTTCAGTTTCAGCCAGCTTGCTGAACGTTAACACCGGCTCATCGCTCACTTCTTTCTTCTCTTTGCGGGGGATTTCTAGTGCGAACACCACTGACCCCTTGGTGGGGCTTTATTTGGACGACGTGGCTCAGTTTCAGAGTTACAATTTCCCGATTCATTTGAACGGCATCACCAGCATTGAAATTTTAAAAGGTCCCCAGCTGACCCTTTATGGCAGAAACGCCATGGGGGGCATCATTGACATCAAAACCAAAAAGCCACTCAATCGCTTGAGCGTCAATGCTTCGGGAGATTGGGGGAATTACGGCTTGCAGAAGTATAATCTTTCCATGACAGTTCCCCTAGTGAAGCAAGTGGCCCTGCTTAACTTTGGCGGGTTTTATAACCTCGTGGATGGTTATTTTAGAAACACTTTTTTAAATAAAAACACGGGTGGCGAGCAGAGTTTTGGAGCTTTTTTAGGAACTGATTTATTTTTTAAAAACTTGGAGTTTAGCTTGGGAACGAAATACGAGAGAAACGATGAAGAGGCATTCCCTTACAACGATAACCGGGCGGCAACCGAGGCTTCGCCCTACACCCTTAGTCACAACGTAGACAACCGCAATCTAAAAAACACCATAGATAACTTTTTTAAAGTTAAGTTCCCCATTCAGTTCTTCGTCATCAACAGCATCACTACTTATCAATATTTCGATAATCAGTTAGATTTTGATTTGGATTTTAGCGCCATTGATGCATCTAGGCTCAATTTAAATTTCGATTCTCATTTGTTCACTCAAGAGTTTAAAGTCAATTCAACTTCTCTTAGCAGCGAAATATTTTCTTGGGTTGCTGGGACTTACATCTATTACCAGAGAAGAAACATCAATAGCGAGTTCTTTTTAATCAATGCCAAGACTCAGATCAATACCGAGGAAAATGCTGCCGGAGTGGCTTTGTTCGGGAGCGTTACTTATCCCATCATTCCGCAGGTTCATCTCATAGTGGGTCTGCGAGGAGATTACGATTATCGGGGCTCGGAGATAAATCGCCTGACCTTGCTCGGTCCAGAACCACTGAGCGAAAATGAAAAAAATAACTTCAATTACGCCCCTAAAGTCGGCTTCAACTTTTATCCCTTAGAGGAACTTCTCATTTATATTTCGGGAACTCGTGGCTATCGCAATGGCGGAATCAACCCCTTTGTCAGCGATGAAACGAAAGTCCTTTACGATAGCGAAAGTAGCTGGAACGCTGAACTAGGGCTTAAATATGACTTTTTTGGGGGCAACTTGAGCACGAGCGTATACTACATTTTTTGGCAAAATCAACAAGTCAACGTGGTTTTTGCGAGTAGCTCTTCTCTTTTTGAGTTTGGCATTGTCAATGCCGGTAGATCGCAAAACATTGGCTATGAATTGGAACTCACTAGCCCTAGGCTTTGGGGAGTGACTTTAGGAGGCAACTTCAGTTACATTTATTCTCGCTTTTTGGATTTTGAGTTGGAAAATTTTTCTAAAGAATTGGTGGACGTTAGCGATAACAAGCAAACTTTCGTTCCCGATTTATCAACGGCTGTTTTTTTAGAATATAAATATTCTTTTGAGTTATTCTCCGAAAGAGATCATTTCGCCATTAGAGGCACTTTTAAATACATAGGCGAGATTATCTTTGATGCCTTTAACGAAGAAAGCCAATCGCCGTATTACCTTTTAGACATAACCAGCAATTTCCAAATTGCCGGCTTCATTTTGTCTTTTTGGATGAAAAACGTGCTAAATCAAAAGTATTATTCGCTCATATTTCCCACCAGTATTCCCAGCCTCGCTCCTAACAAGTTGGGAGACCCGAGAACTTTCGGTGGGAAAATATCGTTTATTTTTTAATAACAGTAGCTGCTTAATTACTTTTTAGGGGCTGAATTTTTTTCCACCACTTCGTAAGAAATATCATCGCCTTTGATTTTAAAAATCAACGAGTTTCCCTTCTTTATCTCCCCTTTGATGATCCCATCCGCGAGCATTTCCTCTATTTCCTTTTGAATAATCCTTCTCATGGGCCTAGCTCCATATTGCCTATTGTAGCCCTTTTCAATGAGTTTTTTCTTCGTTTCCAAAGTCAGCTTTATTTTCAACTTTTTTTCGATGAGGGAATTTTCCAAATCTTCAATAAAAAGGTTGGTTATTTTTATCAAAGATTCTTGCTCTAGGGGTTTGAAAATGATTAAGTCATCGATGCGATTAATCAATTCTGGAGAAAAATACCTCTTCACTTCTTCCATCACCGTGTTTTTCAAAGCCTCATAGTCGTTTTTTTCATTGCTTTGACGAAATCCCAAGGAACTCTTGTTGACAATGTCCTTGCTGCCTAAATTAGAGGTCATTATGATGATGGTGTTGCTAAAATCAACTTTATGCCCCAAATGGTCGCTCAAAAACCCATCCTCAAGTATCTGCAGGAGGATGTTGAAAATATCGGGATGAGCCTTTTCTATCTCATCTAACAAAATCACTGAATAAGGCTTCTGCCTAACCGAGTCCGTGAGCTGACCGCCTTCTTGATAACCAACATAGCCGGGAGGTGCCCCAATTAACCGCGACACGGTGTGTTTCTCCATGAACTCCGACATGTCTATTTTTATCAAAGCGTCTTTAGTTCCAAAAATAAATTCCGCTAGCCGCTTGGCGAGTTCTGATTTTCCCACTCCCGTGGGCCCTAGGAACATGAAAGAGCCAACCGGCCTATGCGTTGATTTAATCCCCGCTCTTGACCTTCTATAAGACTTAGCGAGGAGTTCAATAGCGTTGTTCTGTCCGATTATTTTCTCTTTTAGAATGTTTTCCATGTTTAAAAGCCGTTCGCTTTCGTTCTTCTCTAGCTTGGTAACGGGTATTTTCGTTATGTTTTCCACCACTAGAGCAATGTCTTCAACGTTAACTTTTATTTTCTTCTCTCTTTGGCTTTTTTCCCATTTTTTAATCGATTCCACCAGTTCGTTTTTCTTTTGCTTGATTTTATCTCTTAACACGGCTGCTTTTTCAAACTCTTGCTGACTAACGACTGAATTTTTTTGATCGTTTAACTTTTTGATTTCCAATTCAATTTCTTTAATGAAATTAGGGCGGTTAGAATTCAAAAGTTTTATTTTGGAACCAGCTTCGTCGATCAAATCAATGGCTGAATCAGGGAGAAAGCGATCGTTCAAATACCTTTTAGCATAGCGAACGACGGCTTCAATCACGTTTTTGGAATAATAAACGTTGTGATATTCTTCGTAATTCTCCTTCAGCCCCTGCAGTATGTTCATGGCAGTGCTCAGGTTGGGCTCATCAACCATTATTTTTTGAAAACGCCTGACTAGAGCCGTATCCCTTTCAATGTATTTTTTATACTCATTTAGCGTAGTGGCTCCTATGCACTGCAGCTCTCCCCTACTGAGGCTGGGTTTTAATATGTTAGAAGCATCCATGCTCCCTTCTGCTCCCCCAGTTCCAATGATGGTGTGGATTTCGTCAATGAAAATAATGACATTGCCTGCTTTTCTGATCTCGTTAGTGATGTTCTTCATCCTTTCTTCAAATTCTCCGCGATACTTCGTTCCAGCTATGCACGCCGCCAAATCTAAGCTGACTACCCTCTTGTCGCATAAAATATCGGGAACTTCCCCGCTCGTTATTTTGTTAGCGAGGCCCTCTACGATGGCGGATTTGCCTACTCCCGGCTCGCCGATCAGAATGGGGTTGTTTTTCGTCCTTCTGGAGAGGATTTGAATCAGCCGATTGATTTCTTGTTCCCTGCCAATCACGGGGTCCAGTTTTCTTTTAGCGGCTAAAGCGGTTAAATCTTTGGAAAAACTATCTAAAACGTTGGTTTTAAAAAATTTCTTGTCCTTAGTGAAAGTTTTCTTTTGGCTACCACTACTCCTAGGATCTCCATATCCCAAGATATCAATGATGGTTTGCCGAAGGGATTCTATGGTTACCTCGTATTCGCTTAAATAAACGTTTATTTTGCTTTTTTCCTCTTTAAACAATCCCAAAAGCAAATGCTCAGTTCCTATGTAGTGATGATGCAGTATTTTAGATTCTTCAAAACTCAAGTTTAGGATCACTTGAACTCTCTGCGAAGGCTGAATGTCGCCCATTTTGAGCGTGCTCTGCCCCGTTTTGAGGTCGTTTTCAACGTTATATTTTACTTTTTCTATGTTAATATCTAGTTTTTCTAAGATTTTTACTGCAATGCTTTGAGAATCTCTTATTAATCCTAAAAAAATATGCTCCGGCTCAATCCTCTCAGAAGAGAATTTTCTGGCTTCATCTTGAGCATATTCTGTAACGACTTTCTGTGCCTTGACGGTTAACCCATTATTGTTATTCATAAATAATCCTTATAACTAAAACATTTTAATTCAACGTTCACACGTAACTTTAAAAATACAATCACTAATGCATGTAATAACTTTAATATGCAAAATATAATATAAAATAAATAAAAATTCAATTATAATGCTGGTCTGGTGCCTTCATTAAATGATAGAATACCAACTAAACCTTGATTGATTTTCGGAACTCCAAAAGATAAATTTTCATGAAAAGCGAAATGCCCTTCTTAGAACATGTCAAAGAACTTAGAAAATACTTGTTAATTTCGCTCTATTGCTTTTTAGGAACTACCATCTTGGCTTATGTTTTTTATGAGCAGATTGTTCTTTTTCTCTCTCATCCCTTTGCCAACTTAGAAAATAAAATAAGTTTAGATGACTCTAATTTGTTCATCAATAGTTTGCTAGAGGGTTTTTTCATCAAAATAAAAATCTCTCTCATTTTCGGCTTCATCGTCTCTTTCCCCATTCATCTTTATCACGTAGTTCGTTTTATCTTGCCAGCTCTAAAGCCCAAAGAAAAAAAAGTTATTTTCTCTTTCATCAGCGCTAGTTTTATTTTAATCATTGCGAGCGTTCTCTTTAGTTATCAAAAAATAATTCCCATAAGCATTGATTTTCTCTCTGGGGTTGGTTTTATCCCGCAAAACGTGGGGCTGCTTTTAAGTTATCAAAACAACATTTTGTTCGTTTTACAATTTTTAATTGCTTCGCTCTTTTTGTTCCAACTTCCCATCGTTTTAAACATTCTTCTGCTATTGGACATCGTCAAGCGGGAGTCAATCATGAAACAGAGCAGGATCGTGGTGCTAAGTATCTTTTTTTTATCAGCGATCATCACTCCACCAGACCCAGTTAGTTTGGTTTCTTTCGCTATTCCCTTGGTGCTTTTGTTTTATTTCTCTTTGTTGATAGCAAAAATATTTAATTGGGGAAACTAAAATGTTTGGCATCGGTTTCTTTGAAATTTTAATCATCGTTTTCTTGATTTTGATTTTCATCAAGCCAGAAGAGCTACCTAATTTCGTTAGAAAAGCAGGAAAAATCTATTCTCAAATAAAGAATGCCTACTACTCCTTTTTAAGAATGCTTAATAGTTATAGTTCCGATTTTAAAGATATGTTAGAATTAGACCAAGGCAAAGAGGCTGGGAAGGAAGAGAAAAAAGTTGAAAAACAAGATGAAAAAAAGAAGCCAGCGAGAAATGCCAAGAAGAAAGTAGCCAAGAAGGCGAACGTAAAAGCAAGTGAGAAAGCAAGTAAGCGAGTGAGTAAAAAAAATATTAAAAAAACAGTTAAAAAGAAGGAGGAGAAATGATTGGTTCAACAGAGTTAATAATAATTGGGGTGATAGTTTTCGTGCTCTTTGGTGCTTCCGCCATTCCCAAAATCGCCAAATCAATAGGACTGGCTAAAAAGGAATTTGAAAAAGGCATCAAGGAAGACGGTGAGAAAAAAAAGATTGCCAAGTCGGATTCTGATTAATTAAAGTTTGGTGAATGAAAAACTCGTCATAATAGGCTCTGGTCCCGCAGCTCACACCGCTGCTATTTACAGCGGTAGGGCAGAGCTGAGCCCCTTGTTGTTTGAGGGCTTCATGGCGGGGGGAGTGGCGGCTGGAGGTCAGCTCACCACCACCAACGACGTGGAGAATTTTCCCGGCTTCCCCGAAGGCATCAGCGGGCCTTTGCTGATGGATAAGATGAGAGAGCAGTCGCTTCGTTATGGTTGTCGCATCGTTACGAAGACGATCAGCGGTATTCACATCAACGAAAAGCCTTTTGAGCCTTTTGTCCTAAATACAGCAGATAACGAGGAATATTTGGCTGATACTATCATCATAGCCACTGGAGCAACTGCCAAGACCATTGAGCTGCCTAATAGTGCGACTTATTGGCAAAAGGGAATATCTTCTTGTGCTGTCTGCGATGGGGCACTCCCCATTTTTAGAGGCAAGGATTTGTTCGTGGTTGGTGGAGGAGATAGCGCTTGCGAAGAGGCTCTTTTTTTGACGAAGTTTGCTAAAATGGTTTATCTCGTTCATCGCAGGAATGAACTAAGGGCTTCCAAGATCATGCAGAGAAGAGTTTTGGGACACGATAAAATTGAAGTGCTTTGGGAGCATGAGATAACCAATGTTTTGGGCGATGAAAAAGTAATTAAAAAAGTTGTTTTAAAAAAATCCGAACCAAGCCAAGTCTATGAAAAAGCAGCGGGGGGTCTTTTCTTTGCTATCGGACATAAGCCGAACACTGATTTTCTCGGGGGCAAAATCACTTTGGATAAAGATGGCTATATCGTTACTGAAAAGGGAAGCACCAAAACGAACGTCCTTGGCATATTCGCTGCTGGGGATGTGCAGGATAAAAAATTTAGGCAAGCGGTAACCGCGGCTGGGACTGGATGCATGGCTTTCATGGAAGCGGAAGAATATCTCAACACCAAAGATTCAAAGTAACTAATTTCTAACTCGAAATAGACCCATGAGTTTGTTTGAAGTCACTGGTTTATGCAAAAGTTACTTTTTTAAATCGGTTTTAGAAAATATCAACTTTAGTTTAGCCGACAACGAAATAACTGCTTTAGTGGGAGTGAATGGTTCGGGGAAGACCACTTTGTTCAAGGCAATCATCGGCTTGTTGGATTTTCAAAAAGGAAGAGTCGTTTTTGCCGACCACGATTTGGAGCAACATCCTTATTTCTTTAGAAAGCATTTGCGATTCTTAAGCGAAGTGAATCCCCTTTACGAAGATTTGAGCGTAAAGGAATATTTCGTTTTTTTGAACGCTTTATGGCGAGGCGGTGAGCGACTAAATGATTTTCTGCCTCCGCTATTGGAAAAACTGAGGCTCGCAGATAGGCAAAACTCCTTGATTAGAAACTTATCCAAAGGACTTAAGCAAAGGGTGGGGCTCATTGGTAGTTTGATAGGTAGTCCTAAGCTAATCGTTTTGGATGAACCTTTTTCCGGTTTAGATCCTAGGCAGATATTTGAAATGAGGGACTTTTTCCTTTCTTTAAAAAAGACCACCGCTATTTTTTTTTCCTCCCATTTGATTAGCGAAGTGAGTCAATTAGCCGACAAAGTTATTTTTTTGAATCAAGGAAAAATAATTGGTGAAGATAGGAGGCTTAAAGACGATTTTCCGCAAGGCGTCAAAAGTCATTTCCCCTCGAAAAATTTTTATGCCTTGCAGATGACGAAACCCCTGCCAACTAAAAATTCAGTGGAGGATTTCCTTAAGAAGAATGGGCTTAAACATTTGAAAAAGTTGAATTTTCTCTTCATAGAGCAAACCCCCAACCTTAATTTGAACCAGTTGTTTGATCTCCTTAATGGCAGCCAAATAAAAATAAAAGAAATTAAATTGCTGGAAACGGATTTAGAAAGTAAATTTTTAAATTATTTGACTTGACATGAGAGAGTTGCTTAAAAAGGAAATCAAACAAGTCTTTTTTTCGACTTTAAACTTAGTCCTTCTTTTCGTTTTTCTCGTCATTTATTTTTCTCTTTTTTACGTGAACGTGATTTCAACGAACATTCTGGACCTTGGTTATCTCTTCTCATCCCTAGCCACTTTGGTGGTTGTTTTAACTCCTTTTTTTTGCTTTCGTTTGCTCGCTTGGGAAAATGCCAATAAAACTTTGGTCACTTTAATGCTGTCTCCGCAGAGAAAAATCAACTTCGTTTTAGCAAAATATTTATCCGTGGGAGTTTTGTTTCTCGTTTTAAATGTCTTCATTATGTTGCCCTTTTTTTTCGTCAATGTCATTCGCCCCATTTATTTCCCTCTGGTTTTGTTAGGCCTTTTGAAAATCAACTTGCTTTTTTTTTTCATTTTAGCAGTGGCTTCTTTTCTTTCCATTTGGACTAGCAGTCCTTTTTTAAATTCCCTAATCACTTTGTTTAGCTGCTTCTTTTTTTATTTTCTAAACCAGAGTGATTTCTTGCTTCAGCGCTATCCTTTTTTAGCAGAATTGTTAGCTCAAATCAACCCATTTTTTCATTTAGAAACTTTCAACCAAGGGATTTTTAGTTCGGCAGACGTTATTTACTTTTTACTAGCTATTTTTTACTTGCTGCTTAGTGCGGGTATTTTATTAGAAAAGAAACAACTCAGACAATAGGCTGAAAAAGAACAAAAAGGGAACAAAAAAATTAGTCCAATGAAAAAACAAATTTTACTTTTTTTAGGCATTTTCTCGTTAATGAGTTTCTTATTTCGTTTTTTAGAGCAAGAAACGATTGCCAATGCCTTTTCATTTTTAGCCATTTTGACTTTTGTTTATTTGCTTTTTGAAGCAGTTCGGCTTTTTTTTTCAAAGAAAAAAGACTTTTTTCATTTCGTTAAAAGAAAGGGCATTTTATTCAACTTCTTAAGTCTTTTCTCTTTGTCCTTGCTATTCGTTAGTTTTTATTTGTTTTTTTCTAGTTCTTTGAAATATCGCTGGGATTTAAACCAAAATAAACTCTACACTTTAAGCGACTTTACTGCTAATGTTCTAGCAGAAATAAAAGAACCGATCACCATCGAACTTTACGCCTTTAACAACGATGCTAAAGAGATTGAACGTTTTGCTTTGCTATATGAAGAAGCGACTCCCATGATTGCTTTTGAGCGTAAGGATTTGGCGAAGAGCTTTTTTGAAGCCAATAAAAACGACATTACCGTTTCTGGAACTTTAGTCGTTCAGCAAGGGGAGAGAAAAATCAAAATCCTCCCGCAACAAATCATTAAAAAAGACATCTCCAAGCAAAATAACCTCATCCGAGGAGAAGCCATTTATTATGAAAAAGTCATTAACACCTCTTTGATCACTTTGGAAAGCGAGGACAAGAAAGTTTATTTCTTAAGCAGTTTGCCCAATGAAAATTTAAAGGAATTCATTTTTCTTCAAGATAGTTTAAAAATCTTAGGCTTCCAAATCACTTGGGTGAACGATTTAGAGCGAGTGAATTTAGCGAAAACTGATTTATTAATCATTTATAATTTCATTGATCTCACTAAACCAAGTTACGAAAAAATACTCTCTTGGATCGATCAAGGTGGGAAAATGATGCTTTTGTTAGAACCGCAAAGAAAAGTTCCCGATTTCGTTCATTTGCAGCAACTTTTGAAGGATTTGAGTTTGGCGGTTAGCCCAGAAGAAATCATAGTTGACTTAGAAAATCATCATTTTGATTATCAAGATAGCCTAGGAACTAGCAAAAAGGGGAGTCCTTTATTCCCTAAATATTCGCTCCCTCCCTTGAAGAAGCAAGGTGAACTGGACGAGCAGTCCGTTGATTATCATCCCATCACTTCTTCGCTTTTTAAAGAAAATTGGAAATTAATCTTTAAGACTCTCTTGCCCCTTCAATTTGGAGAAAATCCTAACTTCCATTATCAGCCACTAATCCAAAGCCGCCTCACTTCGTGGGGCGAGAAAAATTTACTTCAAGAACTAAAGGAGCAAAATTTGTCTTACACTTCGGGAGTGGATAGCAAAGCCCCGCTTGATTTTGCTTTGGCAGGAGAGAATACGACTAATGGCTTCAAAATTGTGATCGTGGGAGACATTGATTTCGTTAGAAACGATAACATTTACGATGGAGTGAATGAAACTTTCATCTTGAATAGCTTTCTGTGGCTGGAAGGGAAAAACAACTTGATTTCCAAGGGGCTAAAGCAAAACAACGATCGCTTCATTTATTTTAGCGATTTCAATCGCCTGCTTTTCGTTTTCCTTTTCATTTTTCTAATTCCTTTGGCGATCCTCGTTTTCTTCGTGTTTTTAAAAATAAGAAGGATAAAATTTTCTCGCTAAATTAAATTGAACAAAATCAACTACTTCAACGAAATAGAAAACTTGCCCCAGCTTTTGGAGCTTAAGCCCAGTTACCTTTACAATCAGCTCCATGATTGGGTCATTAAAAAAAACGTCATTGATTTCAAGGGCTTGACTAACATTTCCTTGAAAGACCGCACGATTTTAGCAGAACGCATTAAGTTTAAGTCGATTCACGTCGTCAAAAAATCCCGCTCATCTAAAAGCGAAACGAAGAAATTTCTCTTTAAAACGGAAGATGACTTCTTATTTGAAAGCGTTTTGATTGAAGATAAAAATGGCAACTACACCCTATGCATTTCTTCTCAAATTGGCTGTTCGCTAAATTGCCATTTCTGTGCTACTGGGACGATGAAGTTAAAAAGGAATTTAACTCAAGGTGAAATAATCGAGCAGTTTTATTGGTTGAACCAAGAAGCGAATTATAAGATAAAAAACATTGTTTTCATGGGCATGGGGGAGCCATTTTTAAATTTGAAAAACGTCTTTGGGGCTTTGAAGATCCTCACTGGCTATTTCTCCTTTTCTGCCAAGAGGATATCCGTCTCCACGAGCGGCATCATCAAAGGAATAGAGAAGCTCGCTCATTTCCCCAGCAAAGTTAATTTATGCTTATCGCTTCATTCCGCAGTTCAAGAAACGAGAGACGTTATAATGCCCGACCTCGTTAGGCTTCCCATAAAAGATTTAAAAAAAGCCTTAATCCAATACCACGAAACGACTTCTAAAGCTGTTCTAATCGAATACGTCATGTTAAAGGGAATCAATGACGATGAACGCCATTTACAAGCCCTCGTCAAGTTTTTAAGGGGCATGCAGGTCAAAGTGAATTTGATCGCTTACAATCGCATTGAGTTTAGAGATTACGAGCCTTCTGCTAAGAAAAGCATAAGTTTATTTCAACGAAAACTGAAAAATCTTGGTTATGAGACGATTCAGCGCTATAAAAAAGGAGACGACATCAATGCTGCTTGCGGGCAACTGGTTCTGGCTAAGTAAAAAAACATGGCTCTTTTGCTTATTTTTCCTTCCTCTTTTCGCTAAACCCTTCTACGTGGTTGAGTTTTTAGAAAAGAAAAACTACCAAAAAGTCGGTGCCCAAAAAAATCCCACTAGCGTGATGGTTTTTCAAAAAAATGACGTTAAACTAAACCTCCAGCCCTTCAATCGCTTTTACAAAGTCAATCAACACACTTATAGCTTAACTAGAGCAACTTTTTATGACGAGAACGGCTTGGTGTTGCCCAAAGGCGACGTGGACTTGTTTAAGAAAATTTTAGACTTTTACGAAGCAAGAGCCTTAGTTCCTGCTGCCCAGAGCGAAGTCAGCAAGTCAGTCGAAAAAAGCGACATTATAGAAGTCAAGCAAAATGAAAGCACTAGAAATTACCAAGCGGCTACGACTGAAAATAGGATTGATTACATTTTTTTAGACCCGGGGCATGGGGGGAAAGACCCGGGAGCGATTTTTTATGGGTTTAAAGAAAAAAATTTAGTGCTTCAACTGACTTTAAGGCTTTACGAAATCTTAAAAAATAAAACTGATAAAATAAACATTCTTTTAACTAGGGAAAAAGATCGTTACTTGTCTTTAGAAAGCAGAACTCACTTAGCCAACAGTAAACTGAAAGAAGACAACAATGGTTTGTTCATTTCCACTCATTTGAACATTTGGCTCAACCCTGAGACGAGAGGCTTGGAAGTTTATTATTTAGGCGATGATCAAGAGATTTTCGAAAGAAGGGTGCAGGACATTTATTTATTGGAAAACAACATAAGAAACGAAGAGCATAGCATTGATTATTTTCAAAAGATTTTTAGCTTTTTCAAAGTCATTCAATTTCAAAACGAAAGTCGTTACTTGGCTGAGAAAATCGTTGGTAAGACTTTTATAAAAGTGCGGGGGTATCCCATCTCAAGGGGAGTGAAAGAAGAAATTTTTTACGTTTTGAACGGGGCTTTAATGCCGGCGGTTTTGATTGAGCTGGGCTTCATTTCCAACCGCCAAGATTTAGAGTTTCTATTAGATGAAACCAAGAGCAGCCAACTTTTAGAAGCCATTGCCTTAGCCATTGTTGATTATGTCAACGAATTTAATAAAAGCAATGGATTTAGCGACGATTTATTTTTATTTAAGTTAAATTAATCACTTTTCATTCCTAGCGAGCATTTTTAGCCTTTCAATTTTTAGCCTTTCGTTAAAATGGAACGCTTTAAAGTGGAACGCTTCTTTTGTAATTTTTCATTAAAAATCGTTATTTTTAAAAAATTTGGTTGCTTTTTAGCAAACAATTCACTAAAACCGAATGTGAATTGAACTAAAGGAGGATAGCCATACATGATATCTAAAGCAAAAAGATTAATCAAGTATTTCGTATTTTTTTTATCTTGTAGTTTTATGTTTTCTTGCGGTCTGATTAACCAAGTAGAGGATTTACTCTCTGGACTAAACGATAGTCTTGATAACCTTACTCCTGACCAAATAGCCCTTTCTGGTTTGGTCATTGACCCTCCTGTTGAGGGAGCGCTCATTAGTCTCAGAAACATCACCAATGCCGACGATTCCATTCCCATTATTAGAGGAGATACCACCACGGGGTCAGATGGGAGTTTTAGCATTGTTTTTAGCACTACTAATATTACGAACATGTCTTCTTATTATGAAGTGGTGGCTACGGGAGGCACTGATACGTCAACGGGAGAAGTTTTAGATGGGTTGTCGCTTACCTTACCCGTTGAGATAGGAGAACTGGTAACCAATAGAGGAACAGGCAGGAGGGCAGATTTAGCCGTTACTCCGATCACATCGCTCTTGACAGCCGAGATATTCACTAATTTAATGGCTAATCCTATGGTAGTTCCTAGGCTTGCGGATATTAAAGAAAGGGTTTCGGGTTTGTTAAATTTTGGCAGCAGCGAAGATGATATAGATAGATTATTTGGTAATCCTCTCATGAACGCCAATGTCTTAAAAACTAGCCTTTATTTGGGGAAAATAGCTAATTTAGCCACTGATAACAAAAAGCCAGATTCGTTTAAAAACATATTGAAAGTTTTAGGAATGGGTAACGTACGAATGCAGATACAAGCGGGTGGCGGCAATGGAGCGGGACTGGAAAATTTTTTAGCTGACGAAAATAATTTAGGAAATTTTATGACAGAAGTGGGATTCGTAAATAATGGGATTGATAATTTTAGGCGAGATTTTGAAGTGTATAGGGGAACTGATTTTAGCGATATAGATTTCAGCAGAGACGGAGAGGCTGAAAAAATTTCTAAAAAAATCCTGCAGAATCGCATTAGAGGAACATTTTTCCCTCTTTTGACTAATGAAATGGTTGTTAAGGATTACATCCAGAGCAATCAGACCAATATGAATACGCCAGAACAACAGGCAAATGTCGTGAAGTTAACTAACGGACTAAGATTACTCGCTGAGGCGATCAGTAGGGCAGGCGATAGGTTCGATCCACGAGACTTTATGAGAGTACCTATGGATGATGTCACTAATTCCTTCACTAATGATGGTGTGACTAATTCCTTCACTAATGATGGTGTACCTAGTTTCCTCACTAACGATATTATTGATATCAATAACTTAGATGCACTTATCAGGATGAATCCGAACTTCAGCCCGCTTAGCACTGCCACCAATTTCACTGCTGTTAACTTGGTATTCATCGGCGATAATGCCAGTCCTCAAGATCAACAACAAAGAAGAACTAGGCTAGTGGCCCTATTACGGGAACTCAGAGCGGTTTTAGGGAGGTTTGGAGGACTTCAATTGGTTTCAAGTGGTGAGGAGACGAGAATCGCTAATGAAATTATTCCTTGACCCCGAGTGGAGGATGACTTACTTTAAATAAATACGAAGCTGCATTTTAAAAAAGTGGGAGCAATGACCATTTATAATCACCCCGCACCCCAGACCCTTAATGGGCGAAACTTGGTCGTTGCTCCATCTTCCTTGCCACTTTTCTTGACTTAGCAGGGAGTTGATGCTATAGGACCTAGGATGTTAATCAGTTAATCGTATTTTACTTGAATGGTTCTTTTTTCTTTTAAAGATAAAGAAGTTGCTTCGGCAACGCAAACTGCATTTTTAGCGTCCTCTATGGTGATTGGAGATGATTTTCCCTGAGAAATCGCTTCGAAAAAAGAGCCCACTTGATTTAAAAAAGCCTCGCGATAACGAAAAACGAAATTGGCTTTGGGATTAGCGGAAACGATGCCGTCTTTTCCACTCAAAACGAGGTTGTTTTCCTTGAAATTAACGACTTTTAAACTTCCTTTCTCTCCTAAAACTTCAATCTGCTGATCGTAACCGTAGTTCGTCTCCCTAGAACAATCAATGTTCACTAAAACGCCGTTAGTTAGTCGCAAATTAATGAGCACGGTATCAATGTCACCTAATTCCTCGATTCTAGGGTCAATCAAACTAGCACCGAAAGCAGCGACTTCTTTGACCCTCTCGCCACTAAGGAAATGAATCATGTCGAAGTCATGGACGTTAAAGTCAAAAACCAACCCTCCAGATTTGGGAATGAACTCAATGGGAGGTCTTAGGGGATCGCGATTAATGATTTTCATCAAATACATTTTTCCTATTTTCCCATCAGTGAGGCTTCGTTTTAAATTGATGTAATCAGGGTCAAACCTACGATTGTAGCCGACTTGAAAAACGATTTTGCTTTCAGTTACTTTCTTCATCAACTCTTTAATGACAGAAGATTCCAAGGCAATGGGTTTTTCGCAAAAAATATTCTTTTTATAGGGAAGAATTCGCTCAATCAAAGCAACATGAGAGGTGGTTGAACTAGCGATGATGATTGCTTCAATGGAAGGGTCTTCCAAGATTAGGTCCAGATTGTCGGTAACCTTGACCTCTTTTTCATCAATCCCTGCCTCCATGAGCCAGTCGCTTCTTTTATATTTATCGAAAACGAATCTCAAGTTGGCTTGGGGCACGTAGCGGACCAAATTTTCAGCGTGCATTTTTCCTATCCGGCCCGCTGCGATGACAGCGGTGTTAATCCTATTTGCCTTCATTGCTGCTCCCTGATTAATTTTAGAAAAGTTTAATTGCGATAGAGACCATCGATGCTTTTCTTGTATTTCTTAAGTAAAAAATTCCTGCGAATGCTCATCTTAGGCGTCAAGTCCCCATTATCAATGGATAGGACATCCCAACTCGTTTTAAAGCGAATAACCCTTTCCCAAGGATTGAGTTTCTGATTCACTCGGGAAACTAACTTGGAAATTTCTTCATTGAGTTCCTCGTCGGAAAGCTTGCCTTTGTGTTCTTGACTTAAGAAAAGCAAGGCAGTGACGAACTTCTTGTTGTCTGCGATCACCATGGCATTATCAATGTAGGGATTTTTAGCCAAGGCGGACTCGATTGGAACGGGAGTGATGTACTTGCCAGCAGTGTTTTTAAATAATTCTTTTTTCCGTGAATTGATAAATAAAAAGCCTTTCTCTAGCTTGCCAATATCCCCAGTTTTAAACCACCCATCTTTAGCGAATGAAGATTTGGTAAGGGAACTATTTTTAAAATAACCCATCATCACCGAGGGGCCCTTAGTAAGCACTTCCCCATCTCTAGCAATTTTAACTTTGACGTTAGGAAAGAGTAGCCCCACGCTATAGGGTTGGTTGCCGTCAATTTTGTTGGCACTTATCACTGGCGAAGTTTCAGTCAATCCATAGCCTTCTCTAATGGGAATGCCGATGTTGTAGAAAAAACGATACAAACTCCTATCCAGGGCAGCTCCCCCGCTGACAAGACACCTGTGCTTACCGCCTAATGATTCCCTGAGTTTGCTATAGACTAGTTTATCGAAAAGGTTATCGAGGAAAGTCTTTTTAGAGCCAACTTCCTTGTTTTCTGCTTGTCTAATGGCATTTCTCGCTAAAAAGTTTTTGAACTTAGAAGAATTTTTGACGTTGAAATATATTTTTTCGTAAATCTTATGCAGCAATCTAGGCACCGTGGTCATAAAAGTGGGTTTTATTTCCCTTATGATGTTCCCGATTTGACTTAGATGAGGAGAAAAGTAAACGGGCACTTTTATGGATAAATAATAGTAAATGATCGCCCTTTCGAAAATATGAGCAAATGGAAGAAAAGTTAAGACTCGGTCTTGGAGAGGATTTATGGGGAAAAAAGCCTCGCAGCCATTGATTTGGTTGATAATGTTGCCATGGCTAAGCATTACCCCTTTGGGGACGCCTAGGCTGCCACTAGTGTAGACGATGGTGGCTAAGTCAGCCGGCTTTATCTTTTTTAAACCAGCAAGGACTTTGGAGCCATTTTTTTTCAAAAGGCTTTTGCCCTGCTGCACTATTTTACCAATGTTTTTTATCTTATCTTTAGGAGCATCCTTGGGTATTTTCTTGGGTTTTAAATCATAGACAAGCAAATATTTCAAACTACGTAGGAAAGGCAGAATGTTTTTCATCGCCTCGTCGCTGTAGCAAAAGACATGCTTCATGCCAGTCTGCTCCAGAATAAAACTCAAATTGTCATGCGATGCATTGGGAAACAACGGAACGCTCACCGCTCCCAAAATCATTATGGCTTGATCAAAGATGAGCCATTGAGGAGATGGTATGGCAATGATCCCTACCAGACTCCCCCGCTTTACTCCGGTTTCCCTCAAATAACAAGCGGTTTTGATGACTTTATCTTTAAAATCATCTAGGGAGAAAGATCTCCAAGAGTTATTTTCTTTAATGTTTAACCACTTGACCGTGGGTAAATCTTTATTCTTCTCAAGTAAGTAACTAGTAATTGAATTGTATTTTAAATCTGCCATTCGTGTAGAGTCATTAAAAAATTATTTTAATTTCGCCTTATTTTCAAATGAATCATTATACCATAATGACTTAATCATTGTTTATAAATTAATGAAATTTTATCCGTTTTCGTTCTGTTGGGGATTCATGGAGATTTTTTTAATGGTTAAATGATCATTGGAATGAAGTAGAAGCAAAATTAAGGGACTTAGTCATATGAAAACAATAGGGATGCTCGGAGGAATGAGTTGGCAATCAACTTTACTCTATTACGAATTAGTCAATGCTGGGATTCAGCGGCATTTAGGACGCTCCTGTTCAGCAGAGATTTTGCTCGTGAGCGTGAACTTTAGCGAAATAGAAAAATTACAAAAAAAAAGCGATTGGGTTAGTTTAAAAAATATTTTTCTTGAGAAATCAAAAATTTTAATGAATGGAGGAGCCGAAGCAATCGTCATCTGCACCAACACCATGCACAAGTTGGTCGGTGAGCTAGAGCCGCATATTGAGATTCCTTACCTCCATATTGTTGATGCTTTGGCGGAGGAATTAAAACTTAAAAAAGTGAAAAAAGTTGCCCTCATTGGCACTAAATTCGTGATGCAGGAAGATTTTTACAAAAACAGATTGAATGAACAAGGCGACTTTTCCATCGTGGTTCCCGAGAAAAGCGATCAAGAAACCATTCACGACATCATTTTTAGCGAATTATGCCAAGGAGACATAAAAAAAGCGTCGCAAAGGAAATACCTGACTATCATCGATAAAATGCGTCGCCACGATGGGATCGAGGGCCTCATTTTAGGATGCACGGAGATTTGCCTTTTGATCGAACCAAAAGATACTCCCATTCCTATTTTCGATACGACGAAAATACATTGCGAGAAAATAGTGAATTGGGCGATTAGTCCTTGACGATTAGTCCTTAAAAGTGCTCAAATTAATCTTGTCATTGACTTTTATTTAAAAATGTTTTATTTTGTAACTCGTGGCTCTGTGGGAAAGTTTCTCCATGCTCTTTGTGACGAGTTTTTGGAAGGTTTAGTCGTTTAGTGGAAAAAGTTAAGAAAAAAATAACCGTCAATTCCTTAAGATACGCTTTAAAAAACATCATTTATCCTCGCTGGAGAAAGTTATCGATTTGCTTAGCGATCATCATCTTCACTCGTTTAGCCTCCTTGGTTTTGCCCGGCTCCACGAAATTTTTAATTGACAACATTTTCCTCCCCCAAGATTTAACCAAGCTACCGCTGCTCATAACAGTGGTTCTGGCTGCTGTTTTGATTCAATCAGTTGGGGGGTTTGCTTTAGTTAGGATTTTGAGCGTTGAGGCTCATTACCTCATTTCCCAGCTACGAGTCAAAGTTCAAGAACACGTTCTTCAGTTGCCTATCCATTTTTTCAACCAAGAAAAATCTGGTTCAATAGTTTCTAGGATCATGAACGATGTTGAGGGAGTGCGAAATTTAGTCGGCACGGGGTTCATCCAATTTTTAGGTGGAGCGATTGCTGCTTTTTTTTCCTTTTTCATTCTAATTAGGATTAATCCCTTAATGACTTTGATATCGGTGGCAATATTAGCCATTTTTGGCTTATTCATGTTTCAATCCTTCAAATCGATAAGGCCCATTTTTCGTAAAAGAAACGCTATCAATGCTGATGTTAGCGGGAGGTTAACGGAGACCATTGGCGGCATAAAGGTGGTGAAGAGTTTTGCGGTTGAAGAGAAAGAAAAGGAAGTTTTTAAGCAAGGAACGGAAAGAATATTTGAAAACGTCAAGCAAACTTTAACCTTAACTGCTTTGGTAACCATGATCACGGTTTTTTTAACGGGTATCATCAGTGCGGTGGTGATGGGGATTAGTTCTTATTCCGTGGTTAATCAAGAAATGACCACGGGAGATTTCGTTGCTTTCTTGCTGTACTTGGGATTTCTTACTTTTCCCATCGTGCAGATCTCTAATATAGGAGCTCAATTCACGGAATCCTTTGCTGGCTTGGATAGGATGGAGGAAGTGTTGAAACTGCCTACTGAGAGCATGTTAAGAAAAAACCAAAAGCCCTTTAAAGAAAAAATCGCTAAAGTTGAATTTAACAAAGTTAGCTTTGCTTATGAACATGGGGAAAATTCTTTTGATGACATGGTGATTAAGAACTTATCTTTCACCATGAAAAAGGGGGAAATCGTCGCCCTAGTGGGTAGTTCTGGTTCAGGGAAAAGCACGATTTCTGCTTTGGTATCTGCTTTGATTTTCCCCCAGAAAGGCGTCATTAAAGTCAATGATAAAGATTTGAGCGATATCAACCTCCACGATTACCGCAAGCAGTTAGCCGTGGTTCTGCAGGACGATTTCTTATTTGATGGAACGATTAGGGAAAACATTCTTTTCTCAACTCCAGAAGCAACGGAAGAACAGCTGAAAAAAGCCATGAAACTCTCTTATGTGGATGAGTTTGTGAATAAATTTCCCGATGGGCTCGACACCGTCATTGGTGAGCGGGGAGTAAAGCTATCCGGCGGTCAAAAGCAAAGGCTGTCCATCGCTAGGGTTGTTTTAGCGAATCCTTCGCTTTTGATCTTGGATGAGGCCACTTCTTCACTCGATAACGAAAGCGAAAACTACATTCAAAAATCTTTAAATCACATTTTAAAAAACCGCATTACTTTAGTGATTGCTCACAGGTTATCCACCATTAGAAAAGCTAACAAGATATTAGTGATTGAAAAAGGCCGCATTGCAGAAAGTGGCGATCACGAGACTCTCCTTCGCAAGAAAGGACGCTATTATAGGCTCTACACTTACCAAGCTAAAATCTAACAAGGAGAGCCTTTTTCATCTACCAAACCATTTCCAGCCAAAAAATTAAGTGTAACTTTTTAATCTTTCGAATTTCAAGCTGAGGTTTTTAGGCAAAGCGAAAGAATTTAAATAGGAATGGAATAGTGCGAGCATTTTATTTTTTAGATTTTCATTGATCACGGGGTCGCTTTTAGTCTTGTTAAACAATCTAAACAATTCACTTAGGAAATATTTCTTATCAACGGGGAAGTCGTCGCTCTTGATGATGTTTAAGATGCTATTCACTTTTTCGCTATTGTTCAAATGGTAAACTTCTTTCATTTTTAGAAGTATGTCGTTTTGCTTTGAATAGGAAAAGTTTTTTAAAGAGTTCATGAAGTCCTCCTTCAAAGTTAATTTGTCGCTTAAGTCAAAGGTAAAATCATGCTTTTTGAGCCGGACGGCAATTTTCTTGCTTTTTTCATGGGCGAGAATTTGAAATTCCTCATCTAGTTGGGCTGCCTTGTCTATGGGGAAGAAATTATCTAACGACACGTGAAGCTTATGGTGGTTTAGAACCCCTTTGATGTTTTCTAGGTCTTTGGTTTGGTTTTTGAGCGAAGTGTCCACGATGATGACGAACTCAATGTTTTTTTTCTCCGTGTGATTGGCTTGCCTCCCTCCGCGATAACGTATGTAGCTGGAAGTAACGATAGCGAGCTTGCCTTTTTTGCTAACCATGGCTAGGATTTCATCAAAGGGAATAATGCCTTCCGTGGAATAGCTGAGCAAAATGTATTTAGCGTTAATTTTTTCTAATAATTTCTCAAAGTAATGACTGGCTTTTTTTTTATAGCAAAAATCGGACTTCGTTTTAACCCAGTCTTTGCGAATGGCACTTTTATTTTTCTTTTTCTCCCCGAACATAAACTTTTGGTTAACGGATGGTTTGTCGTTTAAGGCAATGGTATTCAACAAGTGATAGTTGGAGCCGTATTGATGTTGGTTATAGGGTGGGTCTAGGTAAACGATTTCGGCTTTTTGGTGGTTGATTTTTTCGGCTAGTTTTAAAGCATCTAAGTTATAGACCTTACAGGGTTGCTTTTGCTTGGAGAGCTCTGGGCAGGATAATTCGATTTGCCCCAGTATCCTAGAGAGAGCATCTTTATTTTTCCCACCAAAACCATTGTGAAAAGCCTTAAAAACTCCCGAAGTGTTCGATCTTTTAGAAGATTCATATAAAAGCAGAGCGAGGAGTAAGTTTTTCTCTCGCTCGTTTCGTTTTTTATCAATACGAGAATTTTCTTTTAGAGAAAACATTTTATCTATTTCTGCCCTCATGTTGTCGATCAATATGCCATTGCCTTTCGTGTAAAAGAGTCTTTCCTTTTGGGGGTTGGCTTTAGCATCGTTTTTGGGGCAATAGTACTTGGCGAAATAGCGATTGCTTTGCCTTGGTTTCGTCAAGGAGTTCAACTTTTTCAAGGCTTTGTCGATCCCCCCCAGTTTAGAAAATCTAGTCAAATCGCTTTGGCAGTTTTCTAAAAATCCTTTGTTGAAAATATAGGCGTAGTGTTCCCAGTCATTGGCTATCGTTTTGAAGCCGAGCGATTTAGACAATCTTGAAACGACCCCAGTTCCTGCGAAGTAATCAACGAACCAGCCCTTGGGATTGATTTTTTCATGCCCCCTCTCTTTTATTTCCGTGATCGCTTTCAAGATCAAAGGAATGAGCCTTCTTTTATTACCGATGTAGGCTAAAAGTTTCTTTTCTACGAAGTCTTTTTCATAAGTTAATTCCAATTTTCCCTCCCTCTTTATTTCCTATTACGGAAAATGAAAAGAAGAGGCAGGCGAAAGATTTTTTTCCCCTGTTCAAAAAAAAATTACTGAACTAACTCCTTTAATGTTTTTTTTTAACAGCAGTGATTCAAAAAATCGCTCAAGTTCTAAATGTAACTAGGGACAATTGAAAAAACGAAGACGATGACGCGATGACGCTCAGGAGACGTCGTAGAAAAAGTTGTTAAAATTTGTTTTTAATTTGTTTTTAGTGAGTTGCTTTCCTTCTTGACGAACTAAATAAAACAAGTAGAATTTTTCAAAACAATGCTAGAATGATGAATGATTTGCCATGTTGAATAAAATAGTTTCAGCGACCTTTTTTATAGGCTTTTGCCTGCTTTTGGCGGCGGGCAATGATTTCTCGTCCTTAGTGAAGGAAGGAGATCAACTTTATCAGCAAAAGAGATATCAAGAATCCCTAAGCAAATTTCAAGAAGCCCTTGCTTTAACGAAACAAGAAAGCAGGCATGAAGTGTTGAATAAAATCGCTAGGGCTTTGCTCAAACTCAATAAATTTGAAGAATCCATTCCCATCAATTTAGAAGCGATTCAGTTGAACCCGAGTAATTTTGCGGCCTACAATGGCTTGGGGAATGCTTGGCTTAGCTTAAAAGATTATCAAAAGTCCCTGCAGTTTTATCAAAAAGCCATTGAACTCAATCCGAGTTATGCCAAAGCCTTCAATAATTTAGGAATTAACTATTTTTTCCTAGGAAATTACGAGCAAGCCCTCCTTGCTTTCGATCGCTCCATTGCTCTCAATCCCGACCAAATAGAAACTTATTTGAATAAAGCGGTTTTATTAAGCGATTGGAGCAAAGTGGACTTGGCTCTTGAAGAATACGATAAAGCGATTAAAGTTAGTCCTAGAAATGAAAAGATTTACTATGACAAAGCCAATGCCTTGGTTGGGGTAGAAAAATATGAAGAGGCAGTGAAGAACTACGATTTGGCCCTAGAGATCAATCCCAACTACATAAAAGCTCGCTACAATAAGCTCCTTGCTTACGTTGATTTGAAAAAATACCCTGAAGCCATTGAGACGGGAGAGAAAATACTTGCCCTCCAGCCAAATCATTTCAAGACTTTAAACAGCCTAGGGTTGATTTACCTTGAAGACGCCAAACTCGATGAAGCATTGCGTTATTTTGACTTGGCGACTAAGGCAAATCCTCGTTTTATTGAAGCTCACTCCAACCAACTCAACGCTCTTTTTAAGACGAAACGCTACCCAGAGGCGATCCAAGCGGGAGAGAAAATATTAGCTTTAGACCCCGATCATGAAAATACTTTGTTTAACTTAGGAGTTATTTATCAGAACTTAAAAGATTATACTTCAGCGATACAATATTATCGAAAAACCTTGGCTATTAACCCTAAAAACGAAATGGCTTATAAGCATTTAAGCGAACTCGTTCGGTATTTCAAATAAGCAACTTGAAGAATGACTTGAAGGATGGAGTGGGAACGGTTTCTTTAACGAAATCGTCATTCAAGGACAATTTTTTTTAGCAAGTAGTTTATTCCCTTTTGGTAGGCGTCTAAAATATTTTTTAAATTGTCATCGTTATTTTCGATTTTTTCGTTTTCATTGAGGCTTACTTTCTTGCCGCGAAACCATAACCCAGTTTTTCTGCTCAAATTGGGAGTGTTGATGAGAACTTCTTCGTCTTTAGTGACTAGGAGAATTTGAAAACCGACTTTAGGGTAAAACCTTTTTTCTATTTCAAAATAAGCAATTTCATTTTTAACGATTAAAACGCCGTCAACGTTTAGTTTTTTTGCTAAATCAGCCAAATCTGCATAAGTAAAGACACTGCTAGGTAGTTCTTGGGAAGTGTTTTTAGATTCAACTATTCTCTGCAGAGGAATTATGCTTATCCTTTTAGGGGCTGAGAAAAACTTTTGGGTTAAGTTCGTTTCGTCTTCAAAATCAAACTGGTTATTTTCAACGACAGTGAAGTTCTTATAGGCGGGCGTGCTGACGTAATCCTTGAGGCTGAGTAGTTTTTGATTTTTAACTTGATTCCATTGGTTAATGAACAATTGAAAAGATTCATTGGCGGTTTTTTCGACCATGACTTTTTCATTGGCGGTTATGGGTTCGAATGCTACCGAGTCCCCCAAATCTAAATCAATGAAATTATGCCCTTCGTCTAAATTATCGATGTTGTTATTGATGTAAAACGATATGAGAGCTAGGTTGTTAATTTTGGCGGAGGGTTTTTTCACCACTAGGGATTGGCAACTCATTAGCGAGCCTAGGAGGAAGAGCGCTGTGATTAAAAGGATTTGGCGATGCATGACTCTCTTCATGGCAAAAATGATATCATGAAAGGAAAGTTTAAAAAAGTTTAAAAACGCTTTAAAAGAACCTGTTTGTTAAAGAATTAAATTTAATTAAAGAAGTTGAAGTCATTTTCCGTTGAAAGGCGTTGAAGAGGGAAGGAGTTAATGTTTTAGAGTTAAATACCTACTTTTTTTATCTAGGGTAAGCAAATAACTCCCGGGGGCTAGAGCAGTATAATAATTCTTTTGATTAACTACTATTATTTCTTGATTGGAGTTCACTTTCTTTATCACTAGTTTTTTAAACCACTCCTCTCTGGAGAGAACGAATTGATTTTCCTGCTCGTAAATAGCAAAATCCTTGAAGTAAATAACTTTAGTGTTCTCTTTTTTTCCTTTGTACCAGCCGCTAGGTAAGGGTTTTAAAAACTTTTCTCCAGACAATAAATTTAAAAAATTATTTTTCAAACGAATAATGATTTCATTCACGCCTTCATTTACGTCTTCGTTCACGTCTTCTGGGGCTGAACTAGTTGTAGTTGGCTGAGGGGACTTAATTTTCGTGATTGACCAGTCTATCTGCTCTAATTGGATGATGCCCTTGGTTAAATCAAAGATTAACTTGGCTTTTTCTTCATCCTCTCCCATGAGTTCGCTTAGGGTAGTATAATTTTTTTGAGTTAACGCTTTGAGGAGTTTTCTTTGTTCTTGGGAATTGAATAATTTATTGATAAGCAACATTGTTTTTATTTTCCATTTTACGCTTGGAGATGGGTTTCTTGGAAGCAACTTTTTTATAATAGTTAATGACGTTATTAATTTTTCTCTCGTCCTCTTGTTCCAGCACCCTAGCGATGTCCTTCGCGGCAGGTTCGATTTTAGTTTGATAATATTTGTCGAGGATTTTTTCTTGTTGTTTTTTCATTTTATTTTGTAGGATGATTTTCTCATCAGTAGGGAGGGAAGCTAAATTCAATGAAAGGGAATTCATTTTGTGAAATATTTTGTTCAAGCGAATTTCCCATTTCATTTGTTGGTTCTTTTTTTCGTTAAGGGCTATTTGAAATTGGTTTATTTTGACTAAAACTTGCCCGTAGGGACGCTTTAGGTAGTTTTTAAGCACGATGAAATCATCTGCGTTGAAAAAGTCGAAAAACAATAGTTTCAAAACTAAGTATCTAAAAGTCGCCATGCCGGTTTTATCTTTTGAATGGATTAATTTCTTGACAAAAGGGAAGAAATATTTAAAAGTATCGTGCTGGGAAGTCTTTTCCTCTTGATTGTCGGAGAAAGTCAAAGTGTTTTCAGTGGGGTCTTTTATCAAGTTTTCATCGTTTAATGGATAAGAAAGCAATATTTTTTCGTTCATTTTCTTATGCTTAACGAAGTTGAACCAATAGGTCCTGAGCCTAAGGGATAAATAAGTCATGAATTGGCTGAGTTGCTGCTGATATTTTTCTAAGATGCGATCTATTCTTTCTAAAACGTAGAGGTAAAAATCCGAGAGCAAATCCTCGTCGAAAATTCTAAAACTCATTTTAGGATAATATTTGAAATAGGGAGATAGGGCGTTCGTGATTTTCTTTTTTAGTTCGGGAGATTTGGTAATTTGGTAAGCGACGACATCGTCGCCAATCATTGCTAAATTGGTTTTCTTAAAGTTAACGTCCTGCACTGAATTGATAGAAGTTTCCTTTGCTTTATAGTTTCCTATAAGGTTGGTAGTCACGTAACTTTTTTTTAGGTTTTTTGCTGAAGAAAATTGCCAAAAATAGCAAAGAGCCCCCTATGCTCACCCAAACATCCGCTAAATTAAAAATAGGCCAAGGGTTGAAGAGAGCCCACGGCAATTCGGGGATGGAGACTTTAAAAAAATCAATCACGTAGTCGCGGTAGAGACGATCCAAACTATTGCCAATCCCCCCTGCTATGATGAAGGAAAAGGGAAGTAATAATTTCATTTTATTGAAAAAAAAGTAAATTAAGATGAAAACTAAAATAGAACTTTGAAGTATTTTAATGAATAACGTTATTTGATCGGGAGTTAGATATTGATTTAAAAAACTCAAAATGGAAAAACCAATGTTGTAGTTTCTCGTGTAGAAAAGGGAAAAGCGATCTTTGACTAAGGGAATTTCTTTAGCGTAATAAATTTGCTGCCCATGGATCAAAGTGCGATAACGATCTAATGCCGCAGTCCCTTCCGTGATTATTTCCTTAGCGTAAGCCTCCTGAGAGATGACTAATTTTTTTTCTGCTAAATACTTGGTGTAGAGGTCTGAGAAAACTAAAGCGAAAAGGATGGAAAAGAAAACCAAGATTTTTTTTCTACTCATTGGCATTGGTAATTATAGTATTTTATACAATGTTAAAGTTAATTTTTCTTGAGTTTTAAGGCTGTATGATAGAATTATTCCAAGGAGTTTAGTTATGAATGCATTGATCACGGGAGCTAGTACTGGCATAGGGTTTGAGTTTGCTAAGCGACTTGGTCTTGAATACGACCTTGTTTTAATCAGTCAAAACCAAAAGAGACTCAAGGCTGCTGAAAAGGAAATCAAAAAGATAGCTAAAGGAAAAGTTCATTCCTTGGCTTTAGATTTGAAAAATCCCTTAGCCGTTGATAAGATAGGTAACTTTCTAAAGAAGAAGAAGTTGGAAATTGATTTTCTCATTAACAACGCAGGAGTGGGGCTTTTTGGGGCTTTGGATAAAATGTCCAATGAAGAAATTGGCAATATGTTGGATTTGAATATAAAAACCCTCACTTTGTTAACGAGGCTGGTCACTCCCAGTATGATGGAAAGACGCTCGGGGAAGATCATTAACGTTGCCTCTACCGCAGCCTTTCAACCGCTTCCCTATTTCAGCGTTTATTCTGCTTCTAAAGTTTATGTCTTGCATTTCTCTGAAGCCTTGAGTAGGGAACTAGAGGAATATGGCATCCAAGTGCTGGCCCTTTGCCCGGGTGCGACTAAGACGGAATTTTTTGACCGAGCTACTGGTAAAGTGAAATTAGATCAAAAAAGCGGTCTTTTTAGCCTGAAAAATTTTATGAATTCCAAGGAAGTGGTTGATTTGGCCCTAAAGGCTCTCAAGGGAAATCGCAACTTCCTCATAACTGGCTGGCAAAACTATCTCACGTCCAATATGGGGAGATTTTTCCCTAGGGGGTGGATTACTAAAGTTTCCAAGTTCCTAATGACTAGCAGCATGAAAGTTAAGTAGAACTATGAAAAGAATAATTAATACCGACGCTGCCCCCAAACCCGTAGGACCTTATTCTCAAGCGGTTTTCAGTGGCGGTTTTTTACACATATCGGGGCAAATCCCCTTGGACCCTAAAACGGGTGAAATGGTGGGCCCGAATATAGAGGAGCAGACTAGGAGGGTTCTCGATAGTTTGAAAGGCATTTTAGAGTGCGAGAATTGGGATTTTTCTAATCTTTTGAAAGTTAGTATTTTCTTAAAAGATTTGCATGATTTCAAAGTTGTCAATGCTATTTACGAGAGTTATTTCACTGATCCCGTTTATCCGGCTAGGGAGACGGTGGAAGTCAGTGCTTTGCCCAAAGAGGCTTTGATTGAAATTTCTGCCATAGCTAGTTCTACTAGTTCTGCTAGTTCCACCAGTTCCAGCGCATGAGTCGGGGAAAGTTTCCAGTTTCAAAAGGAGTTGGCGTGATGATTAATGGGTTTGGCAAGATGGTTTTTTTAATGACTCTACTTTTCTTAGGCTTGAGCCTTCCTTTGGAAGCAAAGGATTTAACGGCGGAAGAAATAGTTAGCAAAGGTTATTACCAATCGCGTAGTGAAAAGAATTATTTGACCATGAAGATGGTTATCATTCGCCCGACTTGGCAAAGGGAGATGGAGATGCGTAGTTGGAGTCTGGGCAATGATTATTCTTTAGTGCGAGTTGATCGTCCAGTGAAGAACAAAGGGATGGGGACTTTGAAAATAAAAAAAGAGGCTTGGAGTTATGTCCCGAGCATTTCTAGGGCAGTGAAAATTTCTTCTTCTCAAATGAGCCAATCTTGGATGGGGTCGGACTTCACTAACGAGGATTTGCTAAGGGAGGCTTCGATCATTCACGATTACACTCACCGGCTTTTGGGAACAGGGGTCTATGAAGGAGTTCAGGTGTATTTAATAGAATCTATTCCTAAAGAAAACGCTCCCGTGGTTTGGGGAAAAGTCCTTAGTTGGTATGATAAAGAGAAGGTCATTAACTTAAAGAGCGAGTTTTACGATGAAGAGGATATTTTAGTGAACACGATGCTGTTAAGCAAAGTGAAGAAGATCGCCAATCGTTATTTGCCCACTTATCAGGAAATGATCCCCCAAGACAAGCCCGGGCATAAAACGGTGGTGGAAATTAAAGAAATTGATTTTAATCCTAAATTGGGCGTCGGTTTTTTTTCCATTCAAAACTTAAAACGAATTCGTTAATAATTTAGTCATGTTCATCCTGAAATTGGCTTGGAGAAACATTTGGCGTAAAAAACGTAGGACTATCATTGTCATCATATCGGTTTTCTTTGCAGTTTTTCTCTCCATTTTATCTCGCTCCATGGCTTGGGGCGGTTATAACGACATGATTGATCTGGTGGTTAGGAACACTGGGCACATTCAAGTTCAGTTCCCCACTTACAACGAAGATAAATCCATCAATAAGTTAATCCCCGATGAAGAGAGTTTCAGAACTTTTTTGGCTGATAACGCTGATATTTTGACTTTCGTTGGGATTTTAGAAAATGGTGCTTTAGCCATAGGAGAGAAGGATTCTAAGCCGGTTTTTCTTTTGGGTTTGGATACTTCTAAAGAGATAGAGCGAGATTTTTTGGAAAAGAAAATCGTTAAGGGCACTTATTTCACTGGTGGGAGCAAGGAAGTTATTTTGACGGAGGGGCTGGCGAAGTTTTTATCTTTGAAAGTCGGTGATCAAGTGGCTTTTTTGGCTCAGGGCTATCGTGGTTCTACGGGAGCAGATAATTTGACGATCGTAGGGATTGCTAAAATCATTAATCCCCTGCTTAATTCTCAGTTGGCTTATCTTCCCCTTGGCGACGCTCAGTTCATTAGCGATGCTCCTAAACTGCTCACTGGCTACAAAGTTGTTTTGAAAAATCACCAAGACATTGCCAAAGTGAAAGAGGAAATCAAAAATTATTTCACCAGTCAAAACGTTTCTCGAGATGTTTTAGATTACAACGAACTTCAAAAGGAATTAAAGCAACAAATCGAGAGCGATAGTTTGTTTAATTATTTTCTGCTCCTCATCATTTACTTAATCATGGGGTTCGGCATTTTGGCTACTCTCCTCACCATGGTCTTAGAGAGGAAGAAGGAATTAGCGGTTTTGAATGCCTTGGGCCTTAAAAAGCAAGAAATCAACAAAATGATTTTGCTAGAGGCTGTTTTGATGGGAATAGGAGGAGTGTTGATTTCATTGCTCTTGACGGTCCCAGTGATTGCTTATTTGAATCAAAACCCTATCCCTATCACGGACCCTAGTATTTCCAAGGGGATAGAATCTTATGGATTAGAGCCTTTTATCAAATTTGCTATTCAAGGAGATATCTTCTATTATCAAGTCGTCATTGTTTTCTTCATAGTTTTTCTCTGCAGCCTTTTGCCTCGCTTTATCGTGAATAAAATAGATTTGTCTAGTACTTTAAAAAATTAAATCCCCATGATCGTTTTAAAACTGGCTTGGAAAAACATTTGGCGTAATAGGATGAGGAGTTCTATTTACATTTTGGCAACGGTGATAGGCATATCTCTCACCCTGATCACTTTGTCTATTTTAGAGGGACTCATTGAGGCTAGGATAAAGGATTTGATTGATTTAGAGACTTCCCACGTGCAGATTCACAAGACTAGTTTCTTGGAAGAAAGGAAGTTTACCGACTTCATAGACAATGGGAGTGAACTCATTGAAGTCATTGAAGGTTTTCCCGAAGTAAAAGCGGCTGCCAAAAGGCAACTCATTGATGCGGTCATTCAATCTCCTTATAACAATCAAGGCATTCGTTTGGTGGGGATCGACACAGCTAGAGAGAAAGCGATCGGTACTTTAAACGACTTTCTCATTGAAGGCGATTTTTTGGAAGGCAAGAACAAAATTTTGATTAGCGAGAGAACGGCTAAAAAGTTAAACCTTAAAATTCGTTCCAAAGTGGTGGTTTCTTTTCAAAATCTGGAAAAAGACATCGTAGGCGGAGCTTTTCGAGTCAGTGGCATTTTCAAAACCCCTAATAGCATTTACGACGAGGGTAATGCTTTTGTGGTGATGAATAGCATTACTGGCATATCGGAGTTAAACGAGAGTCATGAGGTGGCTGTCTTGCTGCATCGAGAAGAGAGGAAAGATTTTTTTAAGAACGAACTCATAGAAGCAATCGGGAATAGAAAGGGGGCTAACTTTGCTAAAGGCAGTTGGGATTTTTTGGAAGTGAAGACTTGGGAGGAGTTGAAGCCAGAAATCTCGGTTTATTCTGAGGTGGTTAAAATTAATAATTTCATCATTTTCGGTCTCATTCTAGTCGGGCTGGGCTTCATTCTCATTAACATCATTAACATGATCATTCAAGAAAGGCTGGTGGAAATAAGCGTCTTACGAGCTTTGGGATTTAAAAGAAGGCAAATATTTTTAATGTTGGTTCTTGAGGGGAATTTCATGACCTTAACGGGTAGCTTTATTGGTATCTTCATTGGCACCATCGTTATTTTAGTGCTTTCGCAAAACGAAATCAGCATTTTTCAAGGATTCGAAAGTTTCGGTTTTAGAAATGAAGTCACTCCTAAATTCAATGGAGTTAATTTAATCATTGGCATTGCCCTTAGTTTTTTTATGTCGTTTGTCATTGGGCTCATCCCTGCCTTTAGGATGTTGATATTGAAAATAGAAGATTTGAATAAATAAAGATAGTGAAAGAGAAATGAAAGAAGTCATTAACATTAGCGAAGTTGAAAAAACTTTTGAGCAAAATAAGATAGCCGTCCGTGCTATTAGAGGAATAACTTTGAAATTTTACCCCGGCGAATTCACTGCCATCGTTGGCCCTTCCGGGTCGGGAAAAACTACTCTGCTCAACATGATTGGCGGGATTATCAAACCCAGCGGTGGAGAAATTTTAATTGGAGAGACTTTGATTTCCCAACTCTCTGAAAATCAAATGACTGAATTTAGAAAGAAAAATCTAGGCTTCGTTTTCCAAAGTTATAACTTAATCCCCGTTCTAACGGCTAGAGAGAACATTGAACTCGTCATGGAACTATTGAAAACTCCAAAAACTGATCAGCGAAAAAGGTCCTCAGATCTCTTGGAAAGCATTGGGCTTATGGATAAAAGGAACGTCAAGCCTGCTTTTTTATCGGGCGGGCAGCAGCAGCGAATTGCCGTTGCTAGGGCTTTGGCGAGTTATCCCAGTCTGGTTTTGGCTGATGAGCCCACCGCTAATTTGGATTCTAATTCTGCCAGCGAGCTTTTGAGCATCATGGAAAAGTTAAATAAAAAAGAAAAAATAATGTTCATTTTCTCTACTCATGACGAAAGGGTCATCAAAAGGGCTCGGCGAATAATCGTCATAGAAGATGGGAAAGTCAAAAGCGATAAAACCGTAAAGTCAACCAAAAAGAGGTGAAGAAGAGATTCATTTTATCTTTTCTTTTCTTTTCTTTTTTCACTAGTAGCCTTTTTTGCCAAGTGGCTTTTGATTTCAAAGGTCATTTGAAGGACTTGCGTTATTTTTCCCTAGACACTAGGAGCGAGCAAGCTATACTGGAAAATCAACTGGAGAATAGGCTGGAGTTTGCTCTTTTTTTTCAAGAATGGGGAAGTTTGGTGCTTCAAGCTAGGAACATTTTCTTTTACGGCGAGAGGGTTTTTGCTTTTCCTAACGTGGCGGGATTGAAGTCGTTGGATCATCCTTTGGATTTGAACTGGAACGTCGTTGAATATGATTATTTGGTTTATCATTTGGATATAGATAGGCTTTATTTTGATTTTAGTTGGGGTAATTTTTTTTCTCGCCTAGGCAAGCAGCGAATTAATTGGAGCTTTGCTAACGTTTGGAATCCGCTTGATTGGTTTAATGCGGCTTCTTTTTTCAACCTTAACTATCCCGAAAAACCGGGAACTAATGCTCTTCTTTTGAGATATTTTCTTAATCCCACTTCTTCTTTAGAGTTGGTGGTTGAATATAGCGAAAGCTGGGCTGATTTTAGCAGTGCCTTTAACGCCGTTTTTAACCTCAGCGGCTATGATTTTGAAATCCTCTTCGGAAAATTAGATGAAGAGGTGGCGGGTGGTTTTGGTTGGAATGGAGGCTTGGGGGATGGTGGGTTCAAGGGGGAGTTGAGTTATTTTTATCGTTACCCTCGTGATTTCGCTGGCAATCGCCATTTGATTTTACTCAGCGTTGGTTATGATTACACTTTTAGTTTCTCTCTAAGCCTGCAGGCGGAATTTTTTTATCACTCTAACCCACGAGAACTATCTCCTTTAGAACTCTTAACTACGAAACTTTCGGTAAAAAACTTAGTGAGCAACCATTACTCGTTATTTTTTGGGCTTTCTTATCCCATAATTCCCTTGATCGTTTACAACTTCAATTTTGTCTGGGCAGTGGACGCTAATCAGTTGTCTTTTAACGATGGTCTTACTTTTTCCATATTAGATAATTTGGATTTTCAACTCACTTATCAGTTAACGATAGATGTTAGTCAAAGAGAAACTATTTTTTACAATCGCATCTATTCCATTTTTCAGTGGAATTTTTAAATAACTTTAGCTAATTTTTTAAATTTATTGAATAAGTGGTTGGTGGGAATGTTGATCGGTAAATGCACGTAAATGGTGTTTTTTAAGAAATAACAACTCAGGCTTCTTGAAAAAATCCTCGGAAAAGAATCTTCTTGCCCTAGCGACTTCAGCCGGTTGTCTTCTTCTAAAATGATTTTATATAGAAAAATATTCTCCGATCTACTTGGCTGAACTGCTTTCACTTTTTCATGTTCTTTGAGCTCGAAAATTCTTTGGTTAATGATGGCTTGGTTTTTTTTAAAATTATTTTCCTTAATCTTTTTTTTGTAATAACCAATCCCAGCTAAATACAAATGATAGTTCGTTAAAAAGTCAGTTGAAAAACGTTCAAAATGTTGCCTTAGTTCTTCATGTTGATTTTTTTTTAGCATGATTAATTTTAAATGATCAAGACCCCAAGGATGGTGGCCTCCTACGATGATGATGGAGAAAATGTTTTCTTTTTTTAAAATGCTTAAGTTGGGAAAAGTTGAATTTAAATATAAAATGTTTTTTGGGGATTTTTCGTCTTTTAAAAAATCACTGCTCGCCGCAAAGTTTAAAAATAAGTCGCTGATTAAATTGAACTCATGAATTCCTTTTGCTGAAGGGAGTAGGGAGTTTTCTTTAATTCTAATGAAGTCTCTTTCGTTCAGTGCTTCTAAAGGGTCAATCATTAAATTAAATCTGTTGCTTAAAAAAAAATGAGTTAATTGGTCCTTGCCTATTAGCAAGAATTCATAGTCTTTTAACAAGGGAAAAATATTAACTAATTTGTCTACTTTCCAAGCATCGCCTTGTTTGCTGGGTTGTTTGTTGATGAGTGAAAAGTTTCTTTTCTTTAAATAGTTTTTCGCTTTTCTATTGATGAAACTATTGTCGTAATTAAAAACTTCCGAGGAAAAATTGATTGAAAAATCAAAATACTTCTTCCCATTAGGCAGGTAAAGAAAAGAACTCTTTCTTTTTAGGAACAAACTGGGAAAATTAATGGCTCTAATTTCGTCAAATCAAAAAAATGTTGGTAATCATATAGGCCGGCCAAATGATTGAAATCATAACCGTTGATTAAAAATTTAACTTCCTTTATTTTTGGGAAGTTATTTTTGAGAAAGTATAGGTAGCTACCTAGGTAGTAAAGTTCGTTTTTAGGATCGCTTAGCAAAGAAAATTCTTTAGACAAATCAACGATGACGTAGTCGGAAAAATAATGAATTTCTTTGACTTTAAAAGTGTCAGACGGGTTGTCAATGATGTTACGCACGTTTAGGAAAATGATTTTGTTCATTAATTTTTTCATTAAAGCCTCTAAGTCCTCTCCCCAGTACTCTTCTCGCACTTCCCGCTCGCACCAACTATCGCTAATCAAATCAAAAGCATAAATTTTAAAATCCTTGCTCACGACTTCTGATTTAACTTCGCTCACTAAGAGGATTAAATTACCGGCTAAAAAAAGATAAATGAGCGTCCAAAATTTCTTTTTAGAGTTATTTTTCTTCATAGTTTTTTTGTCGTAATTTAATTTCCTGCATTATTTCATCGGGTTCAGCGTAGGAAGCTCCAAACTTCGACACCACAATACCAGCGCATACATTGGCTAGGAAAGCCGCTAAAAAAATGTCTTTGAAAATAACTTCGCTCAAAACGCAAATGGCGATGACCGTGTCCCCAGCTCCACTAACGTCATAGAGCTTGCGGTTAAAAGTGGGTAGAGAGAGAATTCTCATTTTGGGAGATTTTTTTTCGAAAACGCTCATGCCTTGGTTGCCCCTAGTGATGATTAGTTTTTTCAAGCGATATTCTTTTATTATTCTCTTGCCCAGAGCATTTATCTCGTTATCCATTTTCGCATTTGTGATTTTCGTCCACGCCCTCCCTGCTTCCACTGCTTCTACTGCTTCAGTGGCTTCTAGGTGGTTGGGGGTCATTAAGTCTAAATTGCGGTAAAAAGTAAAATTCCTTTGCTTGGGGTCTAGGGCGGTGTAGATCTTATTTTTTTTAGCGTAGTTCAAGAAAATTTTAAAACTATGGGGATTGATGACTCCTTTGCCATAATCAGAGAAAATGATGGCGTCAAATTTGATTTTGCTTTTCATGATTTTCTCCATGAGTTGGTGAATATTGTCTTCTTCCACTTCATTTAAATCTTCTCTGTCTATCCTAACGATTTGCTGATTCCTAGAAACGATCCTCGTTTTAACGGAGGTCTGCCTCTGGTTGTTTTTTAGCAAAAAGTCAGTTCTTATATTTTCTTCTTTTAGCAAGTGAAATAGTTTTTCGGTTTCTCTGCTGTCCCCACCCACGATGCTCGCTAAAAAAGTTTTTACCCTATATTTGGCTAAATTAATGGCTACATTGCCCGCTCCCCCCAAGCGATGAGTTTCTTTTTCAAAATGAATGATTGGAACAGGAGCCTCTGGGGATATTCTTTTAGTCGTTCCCGAAATGTATTTATCTAGTATGACGTCTCCAAAAACCAAGATATTTAGCGAAGCAGATTTCTCAAAAAATTTCGTTATGAAATCAGGGTCAATTTTCACGGGGGTCAAGGGCTTTAGGCTTTGCTAAGTGGTTTTTTTAATTTTTTTTATGTCAACGAAGTTGATGATCATGGAAGCAATGAAGTAAATCAAGCACAGAGCCACTGCCATGTATTTGAATAGCAGCAAGATGAGCAGGCTGATGATGATCGCAACTAAAATGTATTTTTTAGACTTGATCCAGAATAGAAAAACAGTTAGCTTGTAAAACTTGAATTTAGAAATCATTAAAAACGATAAGCTAAGGTAAATGAAAACGATGAAAAAATAATTAGAAAAAAAACCTTTTAACGGGTCCAGCAAGTATGGAAAGATGACGGGAATTTCTTCTTTAAACAAAGAAAAATAAATCCTGTTAATGGGGGTTAAATAAAAGTTAAACGTTAAGACCAAAGCGGCTAGCCCCCCAGCGTAAGTGGAAGGTATTCCCAAGTAATAGTTAGTTTTTTTCTTGAGATTAAAAGTGGCTAAGCGAATGATAGCACAAGTGGGGAAAACGAAAGCCAATATCTTTAAAAAGAAGAGGTTGGGTAAGATCATATCGGAGACGAATCCCTGGGCAGTGTAATATATCCCCGTTCCCGGGATGTGATCGCCGGCGATCAGGGTTATCGTGTAAAATAGGACTCCGGGAGCAATCCCAAAGGAAACTAAATCGGAGAGGGAGTCTAGTTCTTTACCTAGTTTGGATTCCACTTTAAACCACCTAGCAAAAAAGCCATCTAAAAAATCAAACACCGTGGCGAAAATGATGCAGAGTCCAGCAAAACCTAAAAAAACTTCCGGTCTGGATTCGGTTGTGAGATTGCCATTGATGGCATTAGCATATAGTTCGTTAATCGTTTGAATGGAAGCTAATATGGAACTAAATCCCCAAAACAGGCTAGTGATGGTTAAGAAGTTGGGAAAGTTTTTTTTAATCCAAGATATTTTCATGGGGAAATTCTACCATTAATAGCGCAAGATTTTTTTTTTTTGCCGCCCTACTTGATGGTTGTCATGGTTATTTAAGTAAAGTAAATTTATTTTTATCTTCAAGAAATTTTTTTTCAAAAGCGATGCGATTAATTTTGCCAGTAAAGGGAGGTAGCAAATAATAATCTTTGGGAATTTTATATTTTTCTAAAACAAGGGATAGCTTTTCCTTGAGCCAAGTTGATTTTATGGTCTTCACAGAACTTATTAGAGATATGAAAGCAATGGGAACTTTCCCCCAAGTTTCGTTTTCCTCCGCTAATACGAGGGCTGCTTGGATGGGAGGTAAATCCATTAAACTAGTTTCTATTTCTTCTATTTGAATGTTCACTCCCCCCGAAGTGAATTGATAGTCCAACCTCCCGATGACTTTTAAGTGGTTGTTTTTTATTTCGCCTTTGTCTCCAGTTGAAAACCAACCATTGGAAAAACTAGAAAAACTTTTTTGTTTTTTTTCATATTTTAAAAACATGCTGCTTTGATGGATTAAAATCTCTTGGTTGTCGGGAGCTATTTTTAATTTTCTAAAAGGCAATATTTTCAACCAATGTTCCTTATGATGGTCATATGTGGCTACCTGAGCGATGGCTTCCGTTAATCCATAAGTAGGCAGCAGGGGTAGCTTTTTAGTTAAAGCCCATATTTCGCTCGGAATGCTCGATCCACCGACGAGGATTTTTTTTAGTTTTTTTAATAGAGCCAAATTCGCCGGATTTTGCCTTGCGATGGTCAAAACTTGGGTGACGACTAAAGATAAGTGGGTTAACTTAAAGAGCTTCAAATTTCTAATCAAATCGTTTTCCTTGACTTTTTTAATTCCCTTGGAAGCGAGGGCTATTTTCCCTCCCGATAAGAGCCAGCGAAACACGATTCCTAACCCACTGATATGATAAAGAGGTAGGTTGATGAGCCAAGTGTCCTTCGGACCATAATCTAAAAACTCATTGCTGATGTGAGAATTTTTAAAAACATTTTTCAAGGAAAAGACGGCTAACTTTTCATAGCCCATGCTCCCTGAAGTATAGAGGCCTAGTGAAGCCATGGTTACGTTAATTTTCTTGCTTTTAGCAATGGCTGGGGAATTGGCGATGGGTTTTTTAGTCAACGCAAACGGTAGAGAATTTAAATCAATCCATAAGGGAAGTTTTTGCTGGAGTCTTGGAGAGTGAATTTTTTGCAGGAGTTTAGGATTGTCGGTGATGATGAATTGGCAACGGCTCTCTTCTATTTCCCCTAGCAGTTTTTTGCTTGGTTTATTATGATTGAAGGGAAGATAAAATATTCTTCGGCGATAAAAGACGATGAGTAGCACGATTACTCTCCAATGGTTCAATGAGACGACGCCCCCCCTAGAGTAGGCGGTTAATTTTTTTTCTATGAAATAGTTTTCTATCTGGTCAGCTATCTGGTTTAGTTGTCCAAAAGTGATTTTTTCCTTCTCGGTGATGAGAGCTAGTTTGTGGGGGGTCTTTTGGCTGGAGAGATAGAGAGGACAAAAGTTGGCTTGGGACAATGAATTTGGGGAATGGTTACTTGGAGACCAAATAGATAGCGTATTTAGAAAATAGGTTGGGTAGCAGCGTGCTTTCAGTTCGCCAATCCTCTTTCAAGCAATACCTTCGCAGTATTTTTAATCGGTGATCAAAACAAAATTTTTCGAAATCTTTGATGGTCAATGGATGAATGTCGGAGGTTTCATACCAGTTGGAGGGAAAAGTTAAATTGCGAGGAATCATTCCCTTTAATAAAAAAGCAATTCGGTTGCGATAGTACCCGTAATTCAAAAACGAAATGATGGCTTTTTTAGCGATGCTTAGCATGGCAGTGATGATTTCCTTGGGTTCTAGCAGTTGCTGAATGGTTTTGGTTAAAATAACGACGTCGAAGAATTCTTTTTTGTAAAAGTTAAGACCATCTTTAATGTCTCCTTGATAGACTGAAATTCCTTTGCTAAGGCATTTCGTGACTAGATCAAAGTCTTGCTCTATGCCCCTTGCTCGAATGGCTTTTTTTTGCTTCAAGTAGTGAAGGAGATCCCCCTCCGCGCATCCTAAATCAAGCACTAGGCTTTCAGGCTTGATAAAAGAAGAAATGATTTCAAAGTCTTTTTCTATTTCCATTTTTCTGTCACTCCATGCAGAAAAGATTGAATTAAAATGGTCAGCTCCTTTTTCTCTAACAAGAAAGCATCATGACCAGCATCGCTCTTTATTTCAGCAAAACTGGCTTCCCTCCCCGCATTGAGCATAGCCTCTACTAATTGCTTGCTCATATAAGTAGGATAAAGCCAGTCGCTATTAAACGAAATGATTAAGTAACGAGATGAAGACATTTTAAAAGTCTCTTCTAAATTTTTGAAACCATCTTTTAAATTGAAATAGTTCATTGCTTTGGTGATGTATAAATAGGAGTTGGCGTCAAAGCGGTCAGTGAACTTCGCCCCTTGGTAACGCAAATAGCTCTCTATTTCAAATTCCACATCCAAAACGAAGCCTTTTTGATTTTTTTTATTGAGTTTCCTGCCAAATTTTCTCCGCATCGATAGATCGCTTAAATAAGTAATATGGGCTAACATCCTAGCTATGGCGAGACCATTTTTAGGTCCATTTTCTTTATTTTTATTCTTTTGATAATATTTGCCTTCTTTAAAATGAGGGTCTCTAGTGATGGCTTGCCTAGCTACTTCGCTAAAGGCAATGGATTGCGAGTTCTGGGCATCTGTTGCTGCAATGGCAATGACGTTTTTTACATACTTAGCGTAATGCACTGACCAGTGGAGAGCCATCATTCCCCCCATGGAGCTTCCTATGATGGTATGAAAGCAAGGAATGCTTAAGTGCTGCATTAGGACGAACTGCATTTTCACCATGTCGCCTAAAGTGATACTTGGAAAATTCAATCCATAAGGTTCTCCGTTCTTATCCAAGGGATTAATGGAATTAGGTCCTGTGCTTCCACTGCAGCCCCCTAAATTGTTAGAACTCAAAACAAAAAACTTATTCGTGTCCAATGCTTTTCCCGGTCCAATAAAGTTATCCCACCATCCGGGCACTTTTTCGTCTTTGTAATAACCAGCGGCATGGTGGTTTCCCGTTAAAGCGTGAATGATTAATATAGCGTTGCTTTTTTCAGCGTTTAATTTTCCATAGCATTCATAGCGAATGTTGACCTTGGAAAGGGTTTCTTGGTTTTCTAATAAAAATGGTTCTTTTTGAGCGAAGACAAAATCATGATATTTTACATTGCTCAAACTATTTTTCTTCATGGTTTTTTGTTGTTAATTTTTGTTGTTAATGGGAGTTTCTTTTCTAATGGTAGAAGTTAAAACTTTTACTCAACCCTTACTCAATTCTTGCTCAACTCTTACTTTATTGTACTCTAAATTTGATTTTTAGTTAGAATCTTGTTGACTGCTTGGTGGGCAAATAGGGGGAAATAAACCTTGCTGGAATGTGATTTTGCGGTTAAAGGTTTTCCTTTTAATCGTTGATTTATTTAAAGGTTAATTTTTTGTTTTAAATTAACTAAAGGCAATCATTGTAAAATTCTTTACAATAAAAAATGGGATTTTAATTATTTATGAATTGGTTAGTTGATAAAATTAATAAAAACGAATCGAATGAAAGCGTCGTAGGCAAAGAATGCATTTTTGAAGGCACATTAGAGTCGGCTGATACCGTCATCATTCAAGGATGTTACATTGGTAGTACTTTAAAAGCCGATAAAATCGTCATTGATAAGGGGGCGCAGGTGAGAACTAATATTTTTGCCAATATTTTCGTTTTAGAAGGAACTCTCATTGGTAATGTCAACGCCAGTAGCAGAGTTATTTTAGAACCCACTGCTAAACTGGCTGGAGACATCATATCTCCCGAGTTGATTAGTTCGGAAGGAGTTTTTTTTGAAGGGAATTGTCGAATTAGCAAAGTGGGAGAGAATAATCAAGAAAACGAAGCCATCACTAAAAGCATAAAAGCGGAATTTCAAGCAGAATTAAGCAATTTCACTTCGTCAACTTCTGACAGCTGATTTAGAAATTGTCATGTAAGAATTTACTTTTATCCTCCGGAGATCCAGCGGGGATTGGAAGTGAGATCGTCATTAAATTCATTAATGACTTAAGCAGAGAACCTTTTTTAGAGAAGACGAAAGCAAAAATATTAGCTGGCGAGGTGCAGATAACCATCGTCGGGAGCAAGGACGTCTACCTCTGGCACAAAGCGAGAAACGAAGCAAGCAACCAAGGTTCTTTTTTTTTTTCTAATGAAAATTTCATTCATCCATTAAAAGATAAAAATGCTAACTTAAAACCCAATCAATTTCGTTTTCGTTTTATCGATATTCCCGTGGTTGACTTCAATCCCAACCTTTTAGGCAATGCCAATAAAGTCATGGGGGAGAGTTGCTTAAAGTTACTCAATGCCGGTGTTGATTTCATCAAAAGAGAAGCGAATTGTGCTTTGGTAACTGCTCCTATTAATAAAAAAGCCATTTCTTTAGTGGATCGAAAATTTACCGGGCACACTGGTTTTTTAGCTGAAAAATTTAATTTAAAAGATGAGGTTTCAATGACTTTTTTCTCTTCCGCATTCAATTTAGTTTTGACCACTACCCATATTCCGCTGAGAGAAGTCGCTAAAGCCATCAATGAGAAAAACTTAAAAAAAGCTTTGACCCATGCTTTGGAAATTAAAAAGTTACTCCGTGACCAAGCGCCAGTGTTGGTTTTGGGTTTAAATCCTCATGCGGGAGAGGAGGGTTTGCTGGGCGAAGAGGAGGGCGTGATTGCTAAGGCGATGAGCAGTTTCCCCAACCCCGAGGACTTTTTAGGTCCAGTCGCTCCAGATACTGCCTTCATAAAAACCTTGATAAAAACTAAGGGCTCTTTTCCTAAAGTGGTCGTCGCTCATTACCATGATCAAGGCCTCATCCCACTCAAAACATTAGCTTTCAATGAGGCAGTTAATGTGACTTGGGGGCTTCCTTTTGTCAGAACTTCCGTTGATCATGGAACGGGTTATGATTTGGTGGGTAAGAACCAAGCCTCGCCTTGGTCTTTCTATTTCGCTGTTAAGCAAGCCATTGATTTACTAGAAGTCAGGGAAACGCCAGCTTGAATGTCTAAGCTAACAAAAAGCTACCTTTTGGCTAAAAAGTGCTCTAACCCAGATTGCCGTGTTTTTATGAAAAATACTCTCAAGAAAAACTGCCCCTACTGCAAATCAAGATTAGAAGACTTCTACGATTTATTGAATTTTTTTTCTCTAAAAAAGGATTTTACTTCCAAAGAACTGCAGTCTGCTTTTAAAAAATTAAGCTTATTCCTTCATCCAGATGTGAAGCAAGATTCTGGTGAGGACTTCATATTTTTAAAAGAGGCTCACGAGACTTTAAAAAAAAATAAACCAAACTATTTGAACGACCTCGCTCGCTTTGAAGAGGCTTTAGCGGCGAAGGAAGTCATTGATGAAAAAGAGAGCGAAAATGAAGCACAAGATTTAGCAAGTGAGGAGGCGAGCAAACCAGCGAGTGCCCCAGAGACGAAAGAAACCAAACAAGAGAGCGAGAAACCAACTTCGTCAGGGGGGTGGATTAGGAACAATAAGTTTCAATTCATTAACATTTTTTCGGGCTTCTTGTTTGGTTTGTTGTTGGTGGCTTTGAGTCTTTTTTTTTTTAAAAATGCATTTTTGGCTTTTTCGCTTTTTTGCTTTTCCCTAGCTTTGGGCGGAGTGTGGCAGAAAGCCGTTTTCTTTTATGCCATTTTGTTCGAACTCTTGCTGATTATTTTTTTCTCTTGGTTCATTTATCAGCAATATTTTTTCCTCGCTTTTTTGGTTTTGCCTTTGTTTTATTTTTCATTTAAGTTTTTAAAAAACATAGTGGGGTTTTTGAATTGAAGAATAGGCTTAAAGTTATTTTCAAGCAATCAACGGAAATATTCTATTCTTTGGTAAGGGTTATTTTACCCATCATGGTGGTTTTAGAAATCTTAAAATATTTTGGCTTCATAGAGATTTTGGGGACTTTGCTAGGCCCACTCATGCTCCCGTTAGGACTTCCGGGCGAGTGGGGTATTTTTTGGGCAACCGCTCTAACTCTCAACCTTTATAATGGCTTAGCGGTTTTTTTTTCACTAGCCTCTGAGTTAAATGATTTGACCTTGAACCAAGTAACCGTTTTAATGAGCATTGCTTTAGTGGCTCATAGTTTGCCTGTGGAGCAAAAAATCCTACAGCTAGTTGGTTTAAAGATCATTCCCAGCACTTTGTTTCGTTTGTTTTCCGCTTATCTTTTAGGTTGGGGGCTCAATCAATTTTATGCTCATTTCAACCATTTTAACGTTCCGATTGAAAATAACAAAGTTTTTTCTTTTCCCGAAGCGCTAACTTTAGGGCAATGGCTAGTTAATTTATTTTCGTTTCTCGCCATCATGTTCCTCATTATTTTATCTTTAGTCACCCTCATTAAAATTTTAGAACTTTTAAAAATAGATAAGTTCATCGCTCGCTTGCTAGCAAAACTTTTAAAACCCCTAGGAGTTAGCGATGCCATCATGCCGTCCATGATGATTGGTATTTTATTAGGACTTTCCTACGGGGGCGGGCTTTTGATTAGAGAAATAAAAGAGAAAAACATCATGCCCATGGACGTCATCAAAGTGATGTTTTTTTTAAGCCTTTCTCATTCCCTCATCGAAGACACCCTCCTCGTCATGACGACGGGAGCTCATTATTCGGGAGTGTTGATCGCTAGGCTGCTTTTTACTTTTGCGGTGATGATAAGTTTTCATTTTTTAATTTCTAATTTCGTCTTTCTAAAAACGAAATTATTAAAAATAACTTATTCTAAAAATTAAACTCATCCTAGCGGTAAGGAAATGAATCACCCACTCGCTAGCCATGTTATCATTTAAAAATGAAGAAAGCCTTTTATGCGATCATGGTCTTGTTTAGCGTTCCCATTGGCTGGCTGGTCGATAAACTAGTGCGTTTGGAGCGACCTCGTCTCTTGGTTCAGTTTTTTATTCGACTCATTTTCATTAAAAAATTTAAAGTTAATTTAACGGAAGTAGAAAAACCACTGGATGAATACAAAAGTTTTTTGAGTTTTTTTACTAGAAAACTAACTCCAGATGCGAGGCCCATTGAGCGCAAGCAAGACGTGATCATCTCCCCGGTTGATGGGGAAATAATTGCTTCCGGCGTTATTGATGACGGCAACTTAATGCAGATTAAAAATAAATCTTATTCAATAAATGATTTTTTGCCTGATGAGACGCCTTTTAGAGAGTTAGTTGAAATAGTTGATCCGATTAAATCGGGTAAGTTCATCAATCTTTATTTGTCTCCTAGGGATTATCATTTCATTCATCATCCGCTGGACGCTCATATAAAACAGATTTTTTATTTGCCGGGGAAATTCCTTTATCCAGTCAATCATTTTTCACTAAATCATTTCGAAAAGGTTTTCGTTAGAAATAAGCGAATCATTGTTCATTACCAGAGAGGTGATTATTTTTTTTTAGTTGCTTGGATTGGTGCTTTTAACGTGGGGAAAATAGACGTCCTTTTCGATAGAAAGTTCCCACCCAACAGACATGGTTCTTTTCAGCAAAAAAAGTATGGTAATTTTTCGGTTAAAAAAGCGGACTACGCTGGTGTCTTTGAACTAGGTTCTTCTGTCGTTATGCTTTTCCCTAAGTTAGTTCACGAGGATTTCGACTTTTTTCTTCCTAAAAGCAGAATTAAAATGGGAGAGACACTCGGTAAGGTAATAAAAAATAAAAAATGAAAAAATACTTCAAATATTATTTTTACAAGTTATTTCTTCTTTCTTTGTTAAAGAATTTCAAGAATTTTAAGAATTTATCTCTTTTTAAAAGAGCGTTAATCATTTCGAGTTTGGTTGGAGCTGTTCTCATCACCATTTCGATTTTCTATTTCGCTAACTTTTTCGTGGAGCTTATTTACGATCCCGAGATAGAGAAGTTTTTCGATCGCAACACGCTGGTGTTTTTCGTTAGCTTGCCGCTTGTTTTGGTTTTTTTTTCCTTTATCGTTTTAGTGCGAGTTTTCGCGAGTTTCTTGAGTAAAAAATCTTTTCAGCAACTCAAATTCAAATTCATCGGTTTCTTCTTCATTGGAGTTTTTATTCCCGCTAGTTTCTATATTTTTCTTTTCGAGCGAACTTTTGACAGCTTTATTAACATTGTCGATAGTCAGGCGGTTTTTAAAACTTTGGAAATTAAGTTGTGGAATTTAAGGCTTGGCATAAGGGAAGATCAAGAGCGTTTGGATTCGGAGACGATTAACCGGATTGAAAACAAATTTTACAACTTCAACGATTCCACTTTGAGCGACATTTTCATCAATTACGACAAGGAATTCAAACCAGTCATCATTTTAAAAAGAGAAAACATTAAAAACATTCCGCGAATTAATTTCAATCTCTTCCTTGCTAAAAGCGAAAATTTTTTCTCTTCCTATAACAAAGATGCGGGGTATATCTTCAATTTATATCGTTACCCTGAATTAAAAAATCCCTATTTTCTCGCCATTCAATACATAGATGAACCCGTCAAAGCTAATATCCAAGAAACTCTCAAGCTCATTAATGAAGTTAGGCAGTTTCAAGAAGTTTTGCCGGCTTTTAAAAACGCAGTCTTTTTCATTTTCCTATACATCTTTATTCAATTATTTTCCTTGACGGTGATTTTTTTCTATTATCGCTTTTCAAAGTATTTCTCCCCCATCGATAAACTCTCTAAATCAACCATAGAGCTTTCTAAAGGAGATTTTAATCCCCCCTACTTGGCTCAACTCAAAAGAGTTGAAAATAATGAGTTTAAGGAATTAATTCAAGCCTTCCATCGTTTAGTAGGAGAGCTGCGCTCCAATCGCCGAAGGCTTAAAAGGCTTTCGCAGATAGAGGCTTGGCGGGAAGTGGTGAAGAGGATTGCTCATGAAATTAAAAACCCGTTAACTCCCATTAAACTCGCTACCAACGAAATAGAAGAAAGGCTCATAAGAAGCGATATAAAGACTTACGAGAAACTCAGTAATAACTTCAACTTCATTTACTCTGAGATCGAGAGAATTGAAAGTTTGATCAAAGACATCTCTTTATTTCCTAGGTTTTCTCTCAGCAAAAAACTCACTCCTATTAGCGTAGTTTTTAACAAAATAGAAAGTTACTTAGCAAGGTATCCGCAAATTAGCTTTTTGAAAGAAATTGACGAAGTAAGGAAGCTAAAATTATTCATTGATCCAGAGAAAATTTACCAAGCCATTTTAAATTTAGTTAAAAATTCCGTGGAAAATTTAAACGAAAAAAAATCTGCTAAAAAGTTCATCGTGCTGCAGGCACAAATGAACGAACAGCAAGAGAACAAAAAGTATTTGGAAATCAAAATAAAAGACAATGGAAGTGGGATTGAGTTTAAAAAGAAAGAAGAAATTTTTAAACCTTACGTTACGACTAAGAAAACTGGCAGCGGCTTGGGTTTATCGATAAGCGAGGAAATTATTCATCTTCATCACGGTAAGATTGATTTAGTTTTCGAAAAAAACTGGACGGTTTTTAACCTTTTGCTGCCTGTATTGGTCAAATAAAGTTTTTTAATGGTGGTGAATGGTAAGTTTTTTTTGGTGATCGTTTTTTTAGTTGCTCATTTGATTGCTTTTCCCCCTCGTGACAAGGAAATATTCAAGCAAAATTGCCTCAGATTGCTTAAAAGTAGTCAATATTCTTTTTTGACGGAGTATTTCAGCAAGTATTATCCCAATTTTTCCCAGTCAAGTGATTTTGCTTTCATTGAAAAAGTAATTCTCCAAATTCCTTTTTTAGAACAAAAATTAAAAATCGTAAACATTTACTTGGAAAATAGCCAAAAAATTGATAACGAAGTATATTCCCTAGGCGGGCAGCTTTATCTACTGCAGGAAGAACCCCAAAAGGCTCTTGGTTTCTTTAAGAAATATAAAGGAAAATTCAATGCTTTCTACATTGGATTAGCTCAGCAAAAGATGGGTAACTTTGTTGATGCAGAAAATTCTTTCTTGAAAATCATCAAAACCAGTCGCAATTCAATTTTAAATCAACAAATCTACGTTTTACTGGCTGAAATTTATCTCAAATGGGATGAAAAAGAAAAAGCCTTACAACAAATTAAGAAAATAAAAAATCAAGACTTGAGAGACTTTTTCCACGAGAAAGTCAAAGCTTAAAAACTCCCTGCTATTGTGCTATTGCCCGCGATATAGCTTGCGATGAGTTTCTAAAAGCATTTCTTTTAAGGGAAGATTGGGAGGAATTTTTTTAGTGTCTATTTTTTCGACGTTTTTGGCATTAGCGAAATCGCCGGGAAACCAATGTCCTTCCGTTCCAAACATGTTGTAGCGATAATACCCATAGTTGACTAAATCAAAGCATTTCCACATTTTCCTAAACCGAAGCACTTCGGGAATGTTGATTCCCGAGGGGTCGTTCGATAAGTCATATCCTTGATAGTCGCTATAAGGGTCTTTTAAAGTTTGTTTTTCTAATTCTAAAAAAATTTTCTTTTCACTCTCGCCCCAAGGAACGCTCACGGGAAAAATTCCTTCCATTTCTTGGTGGTGCTTCTCTTCCGTCATCCCGAACGATAAGGTTTGAACAGCGGCGAGGCGGAGGCAAAATCTAGCGTTGAACTGAATGGGGGTTAGGGGAGCGGTTTTTTCCATTAACAACTTGGAAGGATTGAAAAGCTGTCCCCCTTTGTCGTTGGGTGAAATGATGAAAACTCCAATGTTTTTGGTCTCAGCCAGTTCAATGGCAGCTAAATTCCTTTGAAAGAAATAGTAATAATGCAGGTTAACGAAATCAAAGCGATCAGTTGCTAAAGTTTTTAAAATAATCTCTAAGGGAGCATGAGTGCTAAAGCCGATGTTTTTTATTATTTTTTCCTCTTTCATTTTTTCTAAAACATCTAAAGGACCTCCTTTTTTTAAGACGATGCTAAGCCTTTCTAAGTTATTAATCCCATGCCATGCGTAAAAATCTAAGTAGTCCATTTTCAGCATTTTTAGTTGCTCTTCTATGACTTGTTTGGTTTCGTCGCCTGTTTTAGGCCAGCCTTTAGTCATGAATAAGTAGTCGCTTCTTTTGATGCGCAAGATGTCGTTTAAAACGATTCCATATACTTTTTCGCTCTGCCCATACCCGAAAGCGGTTTCTATGTGATTGATTCCTCTAGCAAAAGCCCAGTTAACGTTTTTCTGGCAATGTTCTAAGGTTTGAGGCAGGGGATTTCCATCTTTTCCCTTCTCGGATGCTTTATCGTAGCGCATTCCTCCTAGGGTAATGGCTGAGATCATTTCTCCCGTTTTCCCGAATTTTCGATAGTTCATCCTAGGATGATAGTTTTTAATTTCGATCGGGGCAGTGATTGACAATTCTATAAGTTAGTTATTAGTGTTATTGATGGAGAGAACATCACTGGTCTCAACACTAGCTTCAATGCTTTCTAATTGGTTAAAAACGCTGTTTATTCCTTGTTCCTCGTCGCCATCGTTTTCCCTGAAAAAAGTATTAAAAAACCTTTCCTCTTCTAGTTTTTGTTTCTTGACGCTATCATCTTCTTTCGTGGGATTTAGGGAAGGTTTGTAATACTCTTTATATACTAAATGAGCCGGGCAATCAGCTCCAGCAAGTTTCCCAGAATTACGACAAATTGACTTGGAGACAATGTTAAGGGGTTTTAAAAAAGGAACGGGTTTTTTGTTTTTCAAGGCTTCTTTTTCGAATTTAATCCAAACGGGGGCGCTAACTTTTCCTCCAGTCCTACCCCTGCCGAGCGATCTGTTATCGTCATAGCCAACCCAAACGGCTGTTGCTAAATAAGCATTAGCTCCCACGAACCAAGCATCTTTCCAATTAGAAGTGGTGCCAGTTTTGCCAAAAGAAGTGTCTTTATGTTGAAATCCTTGTAATAGTTCCGGTAGAAAAGCCGTTCCGCCGGGGCGAAAAACTTCTTTAATGATGTTTTTGATGATGAAAGCAGTTTCTTGCTCTATGAGTTGTTTCTCGGAAAAGGTGTTGTATTCTTCTTGATAATTTTTAATGATTTCCCCGTTGTTGTCGGTGATGTAGCGAATGGTTTTAGGAATAACGGACTTGCCATTATTGGCTAAAACAGCATAGGCAGTCGCCAAGTCCAAAGGCGAGAAAACTCCAGTGCCCAAGGCTAAAGTTAAATCTTGGGGAAATCTTTCTAGTTGATTTTTGCTAGAAGTCAGTCTAAATATTTCAAACAACCTTTCGCGAGCTTCTTCAACGCCTATTTTACTCAAAGTGTCGACGGCTAAAACGTTAATGGATTTTTTAAGGGCGTCTCTTACGAGGATTTTACCTCGGTAAAGGTTATCGTAGTTTTTAGGAATGTACTCATCAAAGATCAACGGAGCGTCGCTAAGTAGGGTTGAAGCCGTTAAAATGTTTTTTTCTATGGCTAAAGCATAAATGAAGGGCTTTAAGGTAGAGCCTACTTGCCGCTTGATGTCAATGGCTCGATTGAATTGGTTATGAAACGAGAAAGGACTACCCCCCACCATAGCAGTTATGTAGCCGTTTTGAGGGTTAATGGAGATGAGAGCCCCTTGAACATCTTTTTTAACGGCATTTAACTTACCATTGCTTTCGGGGTCTAAATAAGTGATTTCTACTAGTTCTTCTAAATTGAAATGACCAAAAATGGTTTTTAAACTTTCCGTCAGGGAGTTGTACTCTTTGATGGCTTGTTTTTTAAAATAGGCATTGATGAGGTTCATTTCCCTTGAATTAAAAACGCTTCCGAGCACAGCAATGGATTTCAGCGAGGAATAGTTTAAGTTGTTAATTAAAACTTTTTCGTTGATTTGGTTGATTTTGTTCTGCTTTTCTAGTTCTTGCCAGAGAAATCGCTGGGCATTTTTTTGATGATCGAGGTTTAGGGTGGTGTAGACGTTGATGCCTTTTTCGTAAATATTTTTCTTTTTGAGGTCTTTTTCTAGTTTTGCCCTGATGTACTCCGTGAAGTAAGGGGCTCTATTGACGGAATCTTGATTGAATAGCTTTTGTCTATTTTTAGTTTTTTTACTAAAATCTAGCCAAAAGTCCCTATAACTTTTAAATGCTTCCTCTTCTTCAATGTAACCATTATCCACCATGGCTAGAAGAACGACGCGATGGCGTCGCATGGCATTTTCGGGGTAGCGAATGGGAGAGTAATAAACGGGTGACTTGGGAATGGCTGCCAATAAGCCGGCTTCCGCTAAATTTAATTCTTTAGCTTTTTTATTGAAAAAAAAGTTGGCGGCTGCCTCTATCCCATAAGCCCCGTGCCCGTAATTGATTTGGTTGAAATAAAAAGTTAATATTTCTTCTTTGCTATATTGCGATTCTATTTGAAAGGCGTACCATAGTTCAATTATTTTTCTAGCCAAAGTCTTTTCGTGATTGAGGAAAATGAGCTTGCTTAACTGAATGGTGATAGTTGAGCCCCCTTGTTCCTTCTTCAAAGCCGCTAAATTGACCCAAAGAGCCTTTAATATTCTAATCGGATCCACTCCATAATGGCTATTGAAGCGCTTGTCTTCCGTGGCTAGAGTGGCTTGGATTAAGTAAGGAGAAATTTCGTTAAGGGAAACTATTTTCCTCCTCTCAGCGTAAAATTCAGAGATTAGTTTCCCATTGATATCCAAAATTTTAGAAATGATGGGAGGCTTGTAATTCTCTAACGAAGTGATGCCCTTTAGATCATACAGCGTGGCTATGACGAATGCACTAAACACCACCCCTAAGAACAGCGATAGAAACAGGGAAATCTTAATCACTCTAGCTAACATGAGACGGTTGCCATTTGATCGCTACATTCCAAAAACCCAGAAAACTCCCAGTAAAACCTAAACTTTCCAAGTGAAAAAACCTTGACGGCTCATCGCAATGCATTTTTTAGCCTTTAATTCCCAGTTATGTAGTTTCATTCAGGGATTTTTCATAATTATAATATTATTCTCGTTTGGTTGGAATAAAAAGGCTGTTCTTTGACTCATTAGGAACGGATAAAAAAGGCAGAAACGGAGTTATTTTTATTTCAAAGTGAATTAGTTATTTTGCTTGCTAAAATGGGAAAAAAGACTACTATAAGAGTATGAGCGGCTATGAATTAGAGAATTTTTTCATGGGAAAGAAAGTTTGTCAAACTGACTTTGCTAGTAGAAAACCTTTAGTTGGTCTTGCTCATGAAAGTGAAAAAGGGAGAACTTTGACATGGTGACTGATTTTTTAGCTGGAAAAAAAATTAAAGACAGGAGCGAAGGCAAAAATCAGTCCATTAACTTGTTATCTAAAGTTCCCCTCATTAAAAAACAAAAATTTTAAAAAAAAGAATAACTGGGAACGTTTAAATGAACCTAGTTTTTAAAAAGAGTAAAGGAGATAAAAAAATGAATAAAATTAAAAAATCAACTAATAAACAAGTTTTTGCTTTGAAGAAGCCGATTGCGGCTAATGGAAAAAAACAAGGTTTGGAATTTGCTAATTCTGTGAGTTGGAAAAAGAGTCTAGTGTTAGGCGATGATAGCTTGAACGACACTTATAGATTAAATAGTTTCATGAAAAAAGATGAGGAAATTAGATTGGCAAAAGTTAAGCAAGTTGAGTTTTGGAATCTAAACAATGTTTTAAGGAATTTGAATGGCGTTGTAGGACAAATAAACCTTAGCAGATGCCTTCATGACGCTTAAAGATATAGGGTTAACTAAAGGAGCAATGCTAACCTTAAAGGAGCATCGCTAACCATAAAACGAGTTGGCTAGCGAAAGAATTTCTTTTTAGATGGAGGGGAGTGAATGATGGCGGCTCAATGTTGTTTTCATATAAAAATGAATTAACAACTTGAAGAACCCACCATTCATCGCCTCTTTCTAAAAAGAAAATAACCATTTACCAGAATGCATCTGGTGAATTTTGAAATTCATTCCCCGAGCCCAAAAGCATTTTCTACTTTTGCTTCGGCGATTTAAACCAGTTTTTAAACCAGTTTTTCGCTCAATTCACTCAATTCACTCAATTCACCAAGTGGGTGAGTTCAAACGTACTTACGAGGGTTAATGAAAGAATCCAACTTAGCAAAAATATCGATTTCCATCTGCAGAAGAACGTGAGCAATGTCGATGGGGACCCAGTTTTCTCTAATGAGCTCCCCCTCCCTCAAGTAAAAATCCATTACTCTCATTTCGATTTCTTTGCCGGTGGGAGAAGTGCCTAGCCAGTTGCCTCCTAAATGACGACCTCGGACACTAGGCCAGCCGGAAGTCGCTGAATAGTTTCCATCGCCAATGTTGACGTAATGCCCAGCCCCTTTTCGGTTGGGGAAAGCAGTTCTAAAAGGTAGCTGATGATGATCTACGAAGCCCTGCAGTCCCCTAGCGGTGCCTATTCCCGAAGAGCCATACCACATCATCTTGGGATGCCAATATTTTTTTTGCTCCATGGTGAGTAGTCCTTCTCTTCCTCTGCCCTTGAGATCATCGTAGTCGTTAATGGATTTGTGCATGGCTAGGGTAAGGCGGACGCTTGCCTCAGAGATTTCTTCATTTCTAGGAATGAAAGCAAGTCCTTTGCCATCGATGGGAGCCGGCCACATGGTTTCCGTCCCCAAACTGGTGGGAAGGGGATTGAAGCCTGCTTGACGAATAAAATCTAGCGTGTCTATCAGGATGGTGCTTTCCACTACTTTGTCTTCGTTGATTTGGTAAAATTCTCCGTACCTCAAGTAAATGGTCCGCCCTGTTTCCGGTAAACCTAACCAAGGCTTTCTAAAAGTGCCACAATAATGTCCAATGGCTCCAATGAAGATATCGCCTTTATAGTCTCCACCGATGAAGAGGCTATCCCTTCTCTCTAGGTCAGGAAAGCTTTCCATCAAAGGAAGCCAAAATTTTTGATGAATCTTTTCAATTCCCTTCATTTCGTTCAAGGGATGAAACCCTCGCCAACTGGCTTCCGGAGTGTAAATTTGCTCCAGATTCTTTTTTAAAGCATTTGGATCAGGTTCAGGCAGGTCGGTTAATTTTTTGAAAAGCCATGCTTTCTTCTCGTCTATGTTTTTCATGCGATTCCCCTATTAAAATTCTTCATTAATCACCGCTCGCCTAGGAGCAATTAAAATGAGATGCGTAAAAGATAATTTTTTTAAAAAACTCACCCATTTCTTCCAATAAAGAAAGGTCCTCAAAGCCAGCAATGATTTATTTTATTTTTTTACTTTAACTCGTTTTTTTGATTTAATGTTACCATGTAAGGGGAATTTTCGTTTCATGCTTTTTTTCGCTGCATACTTTTTTACGTTAAATGCTAGTAGAACTAATCGCTTTTTGATTTAGAATTGAAAAAATTAACAATTTGAAAGGTTTAAAATTTTGGCAGGTTTAAAATTAAAAAATATTTCTAAGAAATGGCCCGGCAACCGCGAGGTCCTTAATTCTGATTTAGAGATTAAAGATAAGGAATTCATAGTTTTTTTGGGCCCCTCTGGTTGTGGGAAGACGACTACTTTGAGAATAATTGCTGGATTAGAAGAACCTACCACTGGCGAAGTTTGGATTGGCGATAAAATCGTTACTAACTTAGAACCCAAGGACCGAGACATCGCCATGGTGTTTCAAAATTATGGCCTCTATCCCCATTTGTCGGTTTATGAAAACATAAGATTCCCCTTGAAAATTAGAAAGATTAACCCCTCAGGCCATGAGGAGCAAGTCACCAAAGCAGCTCAAATGGTTGAACTGGAGGGCTTGTTACATCGTAAGCCTAGGGAATTATCCGGGGGACAGCGTCAAAGGGTTGCTCTAGCTAGGGCTATCATTAGAGAGCCCAAAGTTTTTCTCATGGATGAGCCCCTTTCTAATTTAGACGCTAAGCTTAGGATTTCGACGAGAGCACAAATTAAAAACTTACATAACAAGTTGAAGATAACCACCATTTACGTCACTCATGATCAAACGGAAGCCATGACCTTAGCCGATCGCATCGTCGTGATTAACCAAGGCGAAACGCAGCAAATTGGCAGCCCTAGGGAGATTTATAATCATCCCGAAAATGCTTTCGTGGCGGGCTTCATTGGTTCGCCTCCCATGAATTTAGTCCCCGGGAGAGTTAGCAAAAAAACCTTTCGAGCACCGGGAATCGAGTTGAAAGGGATTAAAAAAATTCCCGATGGAGAGATCATTTTAGGTTTCCGAGCTGAAGACGTGGAATGGGTTTCCACTGCCAAGCAAGCCCAAGTTAACATGACGGTCTATAGCAGCGAAATGTTAGGAGATTCCACTTTAATCAACGCTAAAGTGGATAAGCAACTCATTAGTTTCAAAGCAAGCAAAAATCATCAAGCCAACATAGGCGATCCCATCAGAGTCAAAGTTTCCTTGGCGACATGCCATTTCTTTGAGCGAGAAAGCGGCAAGAAAATATGAGTTCGTTTGACTGGAGTGAGCATGATTGCTACAAGTGATATTGCTTGGGTTGGGAATTACAAGATGCAGGTAGGGATGAAATGAAAAAATCAAGGGAGAAATAGTTGTTTTTAGGACTAACAAAGATTGTTGAATCGGCGTGGACTGAATCGGCGTGGGCTAGCTGCATTCACGAGTTAATTTAAATTCATAATGATGTTAGAATTTAAATAATGGCTAAAAGAGTTAATGGATGGTTAATTCGTTTTTCTAGGAAAAGCGTCACTAAAAATGAAACTTAAGTAGCGAATAAATAATAACAAATAAATATAGAAGGAAAGATTATGTTAAATAAATTTTATTTAGTTTTGTTTAGTTTTGCGATGTTATTTGGTTTTTTATCATCGCAATGCAAATATACGAGTCAAGTGGATTTAAAGTCCCTCTCGGCAAGTTTTCCAGTTTGGAAGGTGGTCACTGATGCTATGGCAAAATGTGGAAACCTGCAGGCGGAGTTAGATCAAGAGTATCGCAGCAAGGTTGTTGAGGCTCTTTCGGCTAACCCTTCGCTCTACCAGTTGGTCGGGGTTTCTGCTAGTTCAATAACGCCTCTCATTGATCAAAATTTGATCAGACCGCTTGATGATTTAGTAGCCAAGTATGGCAAAGACTTGAGCCCCAACCAACTCATCAAAGTGGATGGTAAGGTCATGGCTATTGCTTTTATCGTCAATGCGCAAAAATTCATGTACCGCAAGGATATTTTCGAAAGGCTTAACATCAAAGAACCCAAGAGTTACAGCGATGTTTTAAAAGCAGCAGAGAAGATTAAAAAAGCTAATTTGATTGATTATCCTTTGGGGGGAACTTATAAAACAGGTTGGAACTTAGCTCAGGAGTTCGTTAACATTTACCTAGGATTTGGTGGAAAATTTTTCAATGGTAAGGGGGACGCCTCGGTTAACAATTCCAGAGGAACAAAAACTCTTAGGCTAATGAAAAACTTAACGAAATACATGGACCCAGAATATTTGACTTCCGATTCCACCTACGTGCAGAAGCAATTTCAACAAGATAAAATCGCCATGGCGAACCTCTGGGCAACTAGGGCTTCGTCTATGAACGATGCTAAGGAATCTAGAGTTGTGGGCAAAGTAGGCTTTGTAGCGACTCCCTCTGTGGTTAGACGAGGCAAGCCAGCCACTACTATTTGGTGGGATGGTTTTGTGATTGCTAAAAATACTACTGACAGCGAAGCGGAGGCTGCTTTTAGGCTTGGCTTAGAGGGCATTGCTAGCGAGGTGGTTGAAGAAAACAGCGATGTGGCAATTTGGCTAGTGAAAGGCTATAAGCCCGGTCAGTTAGCGGATGCGGTTGTGGCTGCAGCTGAATTAAATGCTCCTAATTACCCTTCTTCTTTGAAAATGTCGGTTATGCATACGGTTTTGGGTAAAAACATCTCTAACTACCTGACTGGCAAAAAGTCAGCGAAAGCTACTCTTGCTGACATAGAGAAAGATTATCGCTTAGCTGCTAGGGAGAGTGGTATTTAAAACAATTTCTTTTCTATGAAGAAAAAGGTATTTTTATTTTTCGTAACGCCTTCATTATTTTTAATGTTGCTGTTCATTTTAGTTCCCTTAATCAGTGTGCTCACCCAGAGTTTTTACGTGACTCAGCCCAAAGTGGAAGTTCAAGAGGTGGAAACCTGTAGCCCGGGAATTTTAACACAAACTTGCGTTACGGAAAGTAAGCAAATACCAGTTTTAGATGAAAAAGGCGAAGTGATAAACGAGACGACTTTTGTGGGCATGGCGAACTATTGGAATGTCTTGGAAATTGATTTAATGAAAGAAGCCATTGCGGAAAGCAACTGGGCAGATATTTTGAAAATCGATTTTTGGAGTGCTCTCCGGTTCACTTTGATGTTCACGTTCATCACTTTGCCTTTGGTTATCGTTGTAGGCTTGTTGGTCGCATTAACGGTCAATAGCCTCATTGCTAAACTCAGAGGAGGTATTATCTTTATATCTTTGCTTCCCTTTATCATCACTCCTATCATTGGGGCTTTGTCGATCAAGTGGTTGTTTGCTGGGGATGGGATTTTGACGGTTTTTCTTGAATGGTATCTGGAGAGGGATATTTCCATATTTTCTACTGCTTGGACCATTGAAGTGTTGATGTTGTTTTACCGAGTTTGGCATGTGGCTCCGTTTGCCTTCGTGATTTTTTATGCTGGGCTGCAGACAGTGAATAAAGATAGTTTGGAGTCGGCTATCATCGATGGGGCTAATCATTGGCAGAGGCTGATTTACGTCATTGTGCCTCATTTGATGCCTTTGATCATTTTCGTGTCGCTCATTCATTTGATGGATGCTTATCGCGTTTTCGATGAGGTAGTGGCTTTCTCAAGCCAAGCCTATGTCATATCTTTGCAGTGGTTGACTTATGATTTCTTAATTCCTAACGATGGGGGGTATCGCTCCATTAGCCGAGCTTCCTCTAGTGCTATGCTCACTATGGTTGGAATCGTGATTATATTAATCCCGCTTTTAAGGAGAACTTGGAATGATTATGTGGGAGGTAAAAGTTGATAACCACTGATAACTTAAGAAACTCTCCTTTGCTGAAATTCTTGACCGTTGGTTTTGCCATTTTTTGGTGTTTGTTGGCTTCTTTTCCCATTGCTTGGATAACGATCATGAGTTTTAAGTTGCCAGTTGATGCTTTTTCAGTTAATCCATTGGAAGTTATTTTTGGATATCGCACTTTAGAGTCAGAGAAGGGTTTTTCCTTGCTGGACATTGCTTTGGCAGTGGCGGTTTTGTATTTTTTATTTCGATTCTTGCAAAAAAGAAAAAGTTTGCCGAATGACAAAGGGAAGTTGTCTTTTTGGTTAACTAGGGGGGTTGTTTTACCAGTTATTTTCCTTGGTCTGTTTTTTTATTTGTCTTTTTTTACGAATGCTATCGGTGCTAAAATTGGCTTTTTGGGCAAGCCTATCTTGGGTTTCACTTTAGAAAACTATGAGTCGGTTTGGGTTGGTCGAGAGTTTTATAGGAACTTCATTAATTCTCTAATCGTTACTACTGGGGTGGTGAGCGTTTCTCTTGGAGTCGGAGTCTTAGCCGGCTATGCCTTAGCTAGGGTTAAATCCAAGGTTGCTTTCGTTCTTTTAATCATAGCTTTGATATTTAGATCCCTCCCGCATTCCGTTTTAGTAACTGGTTACTTGCCGTTTTTCATCAATTCCAGAGAAATTTTAAGCCCTTTTTTAGGGGAGGCCGCCCCCACTCTTTATGGACAGCCATTAGCTATCATTTTCGTTTTAGTGGCTATCAATCAGCCGTTCACCATTTGGATGTTGAAAAGTTTCTTTGAAAATATTCCGACTGAATTAGATGAATCTGCTAAAGTGGATGGTTGCTCGAGTTTTAAGGCTTTTTATCACGTCATTATCCCAGTGATGTGGCCGGGGGTAATCACGACAGGGCTTTTCAGTTTCTTGTTGGCTTACAACGATTATTTGGTCACTTCGCTTTTGCTTGACGCCCAAAATCAAACGATGGTGCCGGCCATTGTTAGTTATTTCAATCGAGAAACGACCAGCACTGACCAAGTGGAGGCTGTGGCTGCAGCAGTTTCCATCATTGCTCCCTTATTCATATTGGTGTTGGTTTTTCAAAAGCAAATTGTTTCTGGCTTGACTCAAGGAGCCGTGAAGGGTTAGCCATGAAGAGGGTAGCCGTGAAGAGGTAGCCGTGAAGAGGGTAGCCGTGAAAGGGTAGCCGTGAAAGGGTAGCCGTGAAGAGGGTAGTTTGAGTTTTCTTGATGGTATTTTCGTTATGTTGTAGAGAGTTGATTTTTAAAAGAATTCCCTCCTTTGGCATGGCATTGAAGTTTTTTGAAAGAATTTAGATGTGAACTTTTTATAGGAGTGAAAAAATGAAGGAAGAGCAAAAAACTCACCAAGCAATTTTAACTAAGGACAACGATTTAACTAAAACCGAAGAAACCAAGTGCGTGATTGATGGGATGGTGAAAGCACTTAACAATCACGAGATAGATACCATGGATAAATATTTTCACCAGAACTTTCGTTGGTTGGGCAATGCTGGTTGTGGGGTAAAAAATGGTTTAAAGGCCTTTCAAGATGGATGGCAGAGACCCTTTCAAGCTAGTTTTTCCAACAAAGTCGCTATTGATGAAGCAAGGGTCACTGAGGGAGAGTGGATGGCGTCCTTTGGGGCTCAAGAGGCAATTCATTCGGGGACTTTCATGGGAATAAAGCCTACTGGTAAGAAAGTCAAAATAAGATACATGGATTTTTGGAAAGTCAAAGATGGCAAGATCGTTGACAATTGGGTCATGATTGATTATCCTCATGTGCTAAGGCAGTTGGGAGTTGATCCGTTTAACGGAAAGGGCTGGGATGACTACGGTGAGGGCTATGATTGTCGCAACGAGAAAAACGAATAGAAAATGGGTTAAATCAATATGGTTAAAAAACTAAAATCAGCTAGAATAGCAAGCAATGAATATGAAAACGACGCTAAGGTAAAAAAAGTTGTGGAAGATGTTTTAAGTAACATTAAAAACAAGGGGCAAAAAGCAGTAAAGGAATATTCTAAAAACTTCGACAACTTTGAACCGGAAAAATTTCGCCTCAGCGAGGAAGAAATTGACAAAAGCATGGCTAAGGTGAGCAGCCGAGAATTACAAGATATTAAGTTTTCTTTGAATCAAGTGGTTCGTTTTGCTGAAGAACAAAAGAAGACCCTAAGGGATTTGGAAATAGAGACCATGCCGGGAGTTATTCTGGGGCATAGGAATATCCCCGTTAATTCCGTGGGCTGCTACATCCCCGGAGGCAAATATCCCTTCATAGCGAGTTGTTTCATGAGCATAGCAACGGCTAAAGTGGCTGGAGTCAAGCGTATCATCGCGGCAACTCCTCCTCAAAACGGCAAACCCCATCCATTGGTAATAGCAGCGATGAAATTATCTGGAGCTCATGAAATTTATTTGTTAGGCGGGATTCAGGCAGTTGGAGCTATGGGCCTAGGAACGGAAGAAATTGCCCCTGTGGATATGATAGTTGGTCCGGGAAATGCTTTTGTGGCAGAAGCGAAACGTCAACTTTTCGGTCAAGTGGGAATAGATCTTCTTGCTGGCCCCACTGAGACTTTGGTGATTGCTGATGAGAGCGTTGATGCGGAGATGTGTGCTACTGATTTATTGGGACAAGCAGAACATGGTTTGGACTCGCCGGCTATATTGCTCACTAATTCGGCTAAGTTAGCGGAAGATACTCTTAAAAAAGTGGATGAATTATTGTTAAAACTCCCGACTGCCAATCTGGCTAAGCCCTCTTGGGAAGATTACGGAGAGATCATAGTGTGTGATACTTACGAAGAGATGCTGGAGCAAGCTAACTGGATTGCCTCTGAGCATGTGCAGGTCATGACTACTAGGGATGATTGGTTTTTGGATAACATGGTTAACTATGGGGCGCTTTTTTTAGGACCTAGGACTAACGTTGCCTATGGCGATAAAGTAATAGGGACGAACCACACTCTACCGACGAAGAAGGCTGCTCGTTACACGGGGGGGCTTTGGGTAGGAAAGTTTATCAAAAATCATACTTACCAAAAGATCACCACTGACGAGGCTAGCGGTAATATAGGGAGTTATTGTTCTAGGGTATGTCACATGGAAGGCTTCGTCGGTCATGCTGAACAGGCTAATTTACGAGTGCGAAGGTATGGCGGTAAAAAAATTCCTTATGGCGGCGTAGCTGAAGCAAATTAATCAACGCTCAATGCTCGCTTGACACGAACATGAAGCAATAACAAAGCAATAACAAAGCAACAACAAAGCAATGACGAAGCAACCAATGAAGGACATTTTCAACTTATCGGGGCAAAAAGCAATCGTCATGGGAGCGACGGGAAGCATTGGAAAAGTCTGTGCTATGGCTTTGGCTAACCGGGGGGCTCAAGTTGTTTTGGGTGGAAGAGATCGGATTAAACTCGAAAAGCTTAATGAAGAACTAAAGAATCACTTAGCGAAGAATTTAGCGACGAATTTAGCGACGAATGAGTGTTTTGAGCCGCTTGATTTAAAAGAATTGGAGCGTTTTTTTGCTAGGCATGACGACGCTCAAATATTAGTTAATAGCATTGGTTTTAACGACCCTAAAAGCATTTTGGAGGTGGAGGAAGGCAGTTATGATTCGATCATGGATGTTAATTTAAAAAATGCTTTTTTTCAAACCAAGTATTTCTTTAAGGCAATAAAAAATCGCATTGGAGTTGGAGCTAAAGACAAAAATGCTTCCATCGTTCATATTTCTTCTCAGATGGGACATGTGGGTGGTTTTGAGAGGAGCGTGTATTGTGCTAGCAAGCATGGGCTAGAGGGACTCGTTAAGGCTGCCTCCATTGAGCTAGGCAAATGCAATATTAGGATTAATACGCTAGCGCCCACTTTTATCACCACTCCGATGACCAAGAGCACTTTGGACGACCCTGAAAAGCTAGCCAAAATTTTAAATAAAATTAGTTTAGGTCGCTTGGGGGAACTGGAGGATTTAGCAGGAGCGGTGATTTATTTAGCTTCAGGGGCTTCTTCTTTGGTCACGGGAAGTTCCCTAAGAGTCGATGGGGGTTGGACTGCTAATTGAACCCATTATTCACTTTGCTTCAAAAGGAGAGAGCATGAAATTAAAAGGCTTTGACGAAGAGTTTCCCACGTTAGACGATTACATCTTGAAAATCACTTATAGGATTTGGGAGCAGCGTCAAATCGCTAAGATCAGAGATTGGTATGGCAAACGGGCTCCAGTTTATACTCCTACGATCATCACCAAAGACGTGGAAAAAGTCGTTCAAGCCACTTTAGAGACGCTTCACATGTTCCCCGATAGAGTGCTTCTTGGCGAGGATGTCATTGGCAAGGAACTCGCCGAGGGAACTTACTATTCATCGCATCGAATTTTTTCCACCATGACTCATTTAGGGAATGGTGCTTTCGGGACACCCACTAACAAAAAAGTGAAAATCAGAGTAATTGGCGACTGCATTTGTAAAAACAACCAAATCATTGAGGAATGGCTTATCAAGGACCATAGCGCTATTGTTCTCGCAATAGGAAAAGACGTTGAAGGAATGGGCAGGGAGCAGGGGGTTAAACTAAAAAAAAATAAGTTGCTGCTCTCTCCTAGAGAATACCTTTCCATTTGGCGAGGAGATGGTGAGTTGGAACTAAAAGACGAAGCCTTACTAGCGGCTAGGGCTATGGAGAGGGTTTTCCATGAAGATGATTTTAATAGCGTTCACGACACTCATGACCGCTCGGCTTTTGCTTATTTCCCTAGCTACACTCACTGTCATGGCTCTTTAGAGATTGTTGCTTACTTGGTTTCTTTTTTGGGTAGTTTTACCACTAGGGATTTTAAAGTTCACCATGCCATTAATGCAAAGGAAGCAAATGCTTTGCCAAGGGTTTCCCTAAGATGGACTCTATTCGCTAAGCACGGAGCGAATGGTCTTTACGGCAAGCCGAGCAACAAGGAGTTGGTCGTCATGGGAATTAGTCATTTTGAAATGAAAAACAATTTAGTCTACCGAGCTTATCATTTATTTGACGAGCTTTCCATTTGGGCTCAAATAGAATGCAACGATTAAAAAGGAAGTAACTTATGAATAAAAATGAAATGGAAAAGAGGATCATTCATTACCAGGATTTGATTCCATGCAAAAATGCCTTTGTTGACACTAGGACCCCGGGGTCTGATAAAAAGGAAAATTTCACTTTGATTGGTCCGGGAGTTTCAGAAAATCCCCACCAACACGTCCATATCAAAGAACCGCATGGGTTTAACATTGGTGGAGCTAGGCAACCAGCAGGCTGCCTCAATTCACAGCACAGCCATTTGACCGCTGAAGTTTTCATGGTTCACACGGGAAAATGGTTATTCAAATTTGGAGTCAATGGAGATGAGGGTTCAGTGGAGTTAAATGAAGGAGACACGATTAGCATCCCCAACCACATGTTTAGGGGTTTTGAGAATATCGGTGATGGAGTTGGATTCTTATTTGCGATATTAGGAAGAGACAATCCCGGCAAAGTGACTTGGTCGCCTAGTGTTTTTGAGTTAGCTAAAAAGTATGGTTTGGTTTTGCTGAAAGGCGGGAGGTTGATTGACACTGCTGAAGGAGAAAAAATTCCTCCCGATGCTCAGTTGGAAGAACCTCCTAGCGAAGATGAAATCGCTAGTTTAGCTACTCCAGCCAAAGAGAAACTCGAAAAGTGCGTTATTCGCTTTAATGAACTAGCCGCTAACCCTCTTTCTAGTTTGAGCCAAGAGGGCATTGAAGAAGCGGCGGTGATAACCCCGAGCGACACTAGAGATAACTTTAGCGTTGGCGATGGGATTCATCCTTGGTGGGAGCATGGTTTTAATTTTAGGAAAATCTCAATCCAGAAAAGCAAAAGCACCCCATGGTACTCTAGGAGCGAGGCAGAAGTGATTTTCGTTCAATCAGGCAAACTTGGTTTTCGTTGGGAAACGGATGAGGAAAGGGAAGTGACTTTAGAAAAGGGAGCGACGATAACGGTCCCCAAAGGTTTGAAAAGAAAGTTGAGCAACCAAGAAGACGAGAGACTTGAGCTTTTCGTGGTCCTAGGTGGAGATACCCCTAACCTTCCCAAGTTTTATTGAGTTTTTTATTGAGTTAATTAGTTGCTTTAATCAGTTCGCTAGAAGACAAACTTCGGCTAGAAGACAAGCTTCGCAACTTGGTTAAGTCCTTGCTTTTTCGAACTCTTCCCAAGCTTTAGCAAACTCTTCGTAAGTGAGGTTTTTCCCCTTGGTGGCGTTTAGGATTATTTTTTCGTTCTTTACTAGGGTTTCAATGCCCTCTTTTAAGTGAGGTACGACTTTACTGGGGATATTCACCACCCCATGCTGGTCAGCGTGCAGGAGATCGTTAGGCTTTACATTCACCCCAAAGACGTTAACTGGAACATTCACTTCATTCACGTGAACGAAAGCATGACTAGGTCCAATGGAGCTCGCTATGATTTGATATTGGGGGGCTAAGCTAGCCAAATCTCGCATGACGCCGTTGGTGATGGTCCCTGCTATTTTAAAACTCTTGTGAATCCAAGTGTTGATCTCGCCCCAAAATGCCCCCACCTCTTCGGGGTAATCCAGGTCCTCAATGACGCAAATGGCTGGCCTACCACCTTTTGCCATGTACTCGTAATAGTTTTTTCTAACTTCCCTAATGGTGGCGGGAGGCAAACTTGGTTTCTCCTTGCCTTTTATTTTCGCTGTTAATGCATATCCTACTAGGGGAGGTAGCTTGCGATCAGCAACTTGAACTGTTTTTTTAGAAAAATTAGCAAACCCACGCTTCCCCTCGACGACTTCAATGGCGTTGCAGACCGTCGGAGTGTCAATGGATAATAACAATTGATATAAGTCTTTAGGTATTTCCGTCATAAGGATTGTCCGTTTGAGTTAGTTTAATTTAGCGAGCCAGTTTTTTATAATCTCGTTAACTTCAGCAGGAGACTCTAAGTTGCTAACATGCCCCGAGTCTTTTATGATCCAAAGTTCGCTATTCGTGAGTAATTTTTTCATGGCTTGGTGGCGTTCTGGGGGGCATAAGACATCAGCCTCTCCACAAATGATGAGAGCGGGCTTTTTCCAACTTTTCAAAACTGCTTCATACCCTCTCCTATCTCTTAAAGCAAGGCTCTGATTAACAAAAGTCTCTTCGCCTAAGTCCATTGCCATTTGATAAAAAAGTTCTTTTAGTTCTTTAGACTCTGAACTAGAGTTCTCCTTTAAATAAAAAGGTTTTAATTCGTCAACGATGATTGATTTGAACTTGCCCTGCTTGATTTTTGCTAGTTGCTCGAGGCGGATGGCTTTTTTCTCCTCTTTTTCAGCAAGGTAATTAGTATCAAGCAAAATAATTCCCTCAATCCTCTCCCGTGCTTGTTGGATCATTTCCATGGCTAGGATTCCTCCCATGGATAAGCCGCATAAGACGAAACTAGCAAAAGGAGTTTCCTTTAAAACGTTTTGAGCTAAACTTTCCAATGAATCAAACCCCTCTAAACGAGCAACTTCGATCGGGAAGTCTTTTAAAAATCGTATTTGAGGCGAAAACACTCTCTCATCACACATCATTCCCGGTAATAAAAGAATGTTTTTCATGGCTAAACGAATTCTACTTGGAAGCCAAGTGAGCTCCCCGCACTAAAGATCTTAATTTCTCCCATACAATCGCCTCGTCCACTTTGCCATATCCAGCAAAAGTGGCGAAACCACAATCCGTACCAGCGACTACTCTTTCTCTACCTACTAAGTTGATGAAAGTGGTAATCCGCTGCTTGACTAACTCTGGGTGCTCAATAAAATTAGTCGTCGAATCGATAACCCCGGGATAAAGAATCAAATCATCTGGCAGAGGCGTGTCTCTCCATACTTCCCATTCATGAGCATGGCGAGGGTTAGAAGATTCAAATAAAATATGCCTAGGCTTGGCTTGGAGGACTAAGGTAATGATTTTTTTTAATTCTATGTCCTTGTGATGAGGTCCTTCGTAGTTTCCCCAACAGACATGCATCCTCACTTTATCCCCGGGAATGTTTCTTAAAGCGTGGTTCAATATCTCTATGTGCTTTTCTACTACTTTTAAAAATTCATCGTCTTGTTTATCTAAAAAAAGCATGTGCCGGCCTAAGGCTAAGTCGGGGCTGTCTAATTGTAGAATTAGCCCCGAGTTCACGATGAACTCATATTCCACTCTCATCGCTTCAGCTAGTTCCTCTAGGTAACTAAAATAATCTTTATGGTAAAGGGAAGGTTGAAATAAAGCAATGACGCCCGGGGTGGCAGAATTCATGAATCCCTCTTCGTAGCCGGCTTTCTCCAAGCCCATTTTTTCCCTAGCGACATCGTCTTTAAGAGGTTGTAAGTCTTTGACTTTTATAGCTTCCCGGCATTGAGGACGACTATAAGTCGGAGTTCCCCCTGCTTTAGCGATTTTTTGAGCGTAACCCTTGAAGTCAACTAGGTCTCCGGGAACCCTACGCGGACTATCTCCCGAGAAGCCACTAAGGCGATTTTTAATGTAAGTGGCATAGGAAATCTTGCTCATCTCACCATCAGAAGGAATGTCAATTCCCACCTCTTTTTGTTTCGCTATGACTTTTTCAGTTGCTTTAGAAATGATTTCGTTGAACTTTTCTTCGCTTACCTCTTGACTGGAAAAATCACTTCCCTCAATGAATGCTTTCTCTTTAGCGAAGACCACTTCCACCACTTCTTTAGGTCGGGGTAGAGAACCCACGTGGGTGGTTTTTATTTTGCTACTCATTGTTTTAATTTTAGCATAACTTTCGTTTTTATTGCTTTGAAAAAAATAGCGCAATATGACGGAGTAATTTCATTTAATTTGATAAGCAACGGAAAGGGAAACGCAGGAGAGGTTTTTATTTAACAGGGCAGGACTTTTTTAAACGAGAAATGGCTCTTTTTTCTCTTTTGTCGAAAGTAAGAGCATATTTACTTTTAACTTTCAACCAGATTTTTAAATAATCGCATTGAAATGCTTTGGGAGGAAGCCACTGAGCAATGTCTTGAGCCCCCTTGGGTCTATGGGCAGTTCGACTAACTGGCAGGAGGTTGTCCGTGTCGTTGTAAAATTCTCTCTTCATCTTTTGATCCCAATTCTTACCTCCAGACAGCCAAGCTTCTTTCACGGCAACGACGTGGTCAATTTCCATTTGGTCAGCAAGGCCAAAATATTTACCGGAGTAAACATCAAACCACTTACCAGAACGCACTTGGCACTTTTTATTGCTTTTGAAAACGACAGGAACTTCGCTACTGGTGATTAAAATCTCATGCCTTAGCTTCTGACAGTCACCGTCTTCGTCGCTCCAACTACCCCAGCTACTTCGATCATATTTGTTCGATGAACTTTTTCTAGCGCTAGGACTTTCTTTGGTAGCTTCTTCTTGGTGACAATGATATTCGTTATTTGCTTTATCGTTGTGACATTGGTCGGAGTTCAATTTCCCGGAGTGAGCATTTAAAAAGACGAACAAGGGCACGCAGCCAAAAACGAGCAATATCCATGAAGTAATTTGTGCTCTCATTTTGAGAAACCAAGCCTACTGAAAAACATCAAGCGAAAACAATTCATTCCTAAAACCATAAACCTTGAAAAGAAAGCAAAAAGCGTGGGTAGCAAGGGGTTGAACCGCCGGCATCCACTTTGGAGTAATTCTATCATGGATAACTGGCTATGATGATAACAGAAGCAGCGAGGAAGCAGCGAGGAAGTAATGAAAATATGAAAATTGTCTTGCTTTTCTAAACCTTCTTGTGCTAAAGAATTACCTATAGTATTAATAGTACTTATAGTATTAATAGTATTTATAGTACTAATAGTATATATAGTAGTCGTCAAATTTTGACTAGTCAAAATTTGACTAGTCAAAATTTGACTAGTCAAAATTTGGTGAGTGAAAAGAGAGCTGGGTTTAAAAGAGAGTAGGTTTTTTTTTGAAATAAGTTGCTAAATAAGTTGCTAAATAAGTTGCTAAATAAGTTGCTAAATAAGTTGCTAAGGGGGAATTCATGGTATAAACTATTACTTTAGTGAACTTTAGTGAACTTTAAAAACTTAAAGAAATTTAATAAACTTTAAAGAACTTTAATAAAATATTTAGTGAACGAAATCGTTAATTATTAATTAAGGGGAAAGCAACCATGAAAAACAAGGCAGTAAAAACGATCTCCTACGCTATAATGGTGCTCCTATTGCTCCTATTGCTCCTATTGCTCCTATTGGTTCTAGTGGGATGTACGGCAGATGAAGCTGCCAGCACCATTACCCTTAACGTAGATCCCAGCAGTCCAGACATCAATAACCCCGACCCCAATAATCCTCCCAATGCTCCTAGCATCAACAATCCAGACCCCAATAGTCCTCCCGGTGGTCCCATCCCTATACCCCCTGAGCCCATGCTAGCGAGAGTCACTTACAAGCCCTTTGCCGGGCATAAGAATAAGTTCTCCCTAGGGGACTTCGATTCGCCTTACTTGGTTCGGGTTTCTGCTGTCTACGCTGATTTTGCCACTAACGACAGTCGGATCTTCCTCGACTCCGCCGCCCATGAAATAACCAAGACTAACTATCAGGGGAACATTTACGTGGGGATTGCGGGCTTTGATTTTAACGACTATAGTAGTTTCACAGGCACTTTCACAGGTAATAATAACCCTCTCACCATCAAAGTAAGCCTAGTGGCAAGCGACGGGAGGGTCATTGCCGATGAAACCGTCGCGAGTGGCTTAATGGTGACGGCTGCTACTGATATTTACACTTGGATGGACCTGCAGGGAATGAAGCATGACCTAGATGTTGATTACGAGCTCAGGAGCGACATTACCTTCCCCGATGGGGGCAGCGAAGGGCTGCCGATGGAGGGCTTCGAGCCGGTGGGAGATAATAGTGCAGGAAATCACTTCACCGGGAGCTTCAATGGTAACGGGCGTACCATTGCTAATCTAACCATTAAACGTGACGATGAAGACTATTTAGGAATATGGGGGTATGTGCATAATCCTACTACAGTGATTGAGAACTTTGTGCTGGACCATGGGGGCATAAGGGGTAATAATGATGTAGGCGGGGTGGTTGGACATTTAATCAATGGAATGGTGACTAATGTAGGGGTGGTGAGCAAACAAAATGGGAGTGTTTTTGGAATTACTAATGTAGGAGGCTTGGTGGGGAGGAATAGTAGTGGAAAAGTGAGCGGCTATGTTAAGTTAAGTGTTACTGGATCCTACAATGTAGGAGGCTTGGTGGGGCAGAATACTAGTGGAAGAGTGGTGGGCTACGTAACGGGAGCAGTTTCTGGAAAGGATGAAGTAGGAGGCTTGGTAGGATATGATAGGCGGATTAGCCAAGGAAGAGTGAATGGCTACGTAACGGGAGCAGTCTCTGGAAGGGATAACGTAGGAGGCTTGGTGGGATTTGGTGATAGTGGAGCAATAGCGAGTGGCTACGTAACGGGAACGGTTAAAGGAACTAGAAATGATGTAGGAGGCTTGGTGGGGCGGAATACTAGTGGAACAGTGGTGGGCTACGTAACGGGAGATGTTCTTGGAGGTGGTGGTGGAGTAGGAGGCTTAGTAGGAACGAGCGATAGGACAACAGTGAATGGTTATGCTACAGGAGATGTTTCCGGACATTTTGCTATAGGGGGCTTGGTAGGACATAACGATCGTGGAACGGTGATTGGTTATGCCACAGGAAATGTCGTATTAGAAGATATGAATAGAAATGATGTAGGAGGCTTGGTAGGAAGTAGTAGGGGAGGAAGAGTGACGGGCTACTGGGACGAAACAAGCACTGGGCAAGACGATGCCTATGGTGAAGATAGCCAAAGCCCTGTTTTTGAAACAACAGGCATTTCCAGCATCGCTAATTTGGTTTTCAATGAAAACAACCGTTACGTGGATAGCGAGAAGGGTAAGGGAGTCATCTTTGATGAAGATTTCCGAATGCATTTCACTCTGACGAGACGAAGCCGTGAGTGGCCAACTTTTAACGCGGAAAGTTCTTTCTTGGGACCGAACTGGCCGAGCCCGTAGGGCGTGGTTAGGGGGTGATGTTGGTGGTGATGGCTGTTGGTTCATGCGGGGGGAAGCGGCGAGATCTCCCAGAGGCGTGGCGGCGTGGTGTTGGTGGCTGTTGGTTCATGCGGGGGGAAGTGGCAAGTTCTCCCAGAGGCGTGGTGAGGGGTGGCAATGTCTGTGGTTGGTTTTCATTATTTTCGTTGTATTTTTAGTTATTTTTCCATAAAATAGAGTTTCTAGGTGGTCTACATGCTATAAATTACATTGGGTGAAATGGGTTGAGTGAAATTTGGTAAATAGTTGAAGTAAAAGAACGAATATAGAATATAAAGCAATGGAAGTAGCGTCAAAATTAGCCTCGAAAGTAGTTTTTTATGGTTTGTTGTTGTTCTTTCTGCTTTTCGTGGGATGTGCGGTTGATGAAGCCATCACTAAAGCCTTGCCCACTCCAATCAACGAAATCATTACCTTGCCAGAGGAGGTTCCACCTAATGGCGTAGGTTCTTCTACTAATGTAACTAATCTCGCTGTTGTCGATTTTCAAACCAACCTTAATCTTTCCAATGTTGTGAGGGGTAATCAAATTATATATAAGCCTTTTGCTAGGGAACATGACGATAAGTTCTCTCTAGGAGATTTCGACTCTCCTTATTTGATCCAGATAGAGGGGTTTGATTTTGCTAGCAACGCTGGGATAAGTTTGAACGGTGAGGTTTATGATTTGGTTAGGACGAATTATCAAGGGGGTGCTTATTTGGGGATAAGGGGCTTTAGTTATACTAATTACGTTCGTTTTTCTGCTGAGAATGCTGCTACTAATGGGATATTCATAGGGATAAGCCTTAATGCTGCTGATGGGACTAGTGTTACTAGTAGGATATTGAAGGAGGTCAAAGTGACTACGACTACTAATATTTATACTTGGCAGGACCTACAGGGGATGAAGCATGACCTAGCTGGGAAGTATCAGCTGATGAACGACGTTACGTTTCCCGACAGGGGCAGCGAGGGACTGGCGATGGAGGGGTTTGAGCCGGTGGGAGATGAGTTTAATCGGTTTACGGGGAGTTTTGCTGGTGGGGGGCATACGATTGCTAACTTATCGATTGAGCGTGGTGGTGTGAATTTTGTAGGGATGTGGGGACATGTGGGTAATGCCGATAGCGTGATTGGGGACTTTGTGCTGGAGCATGGGGGGATAAGGGGTTTTAATCGTGTAGGAGGAGTGGTTGGACGTTTAGTAGCTGGGACGGTGAGTGATGTGGGAGTGGTGAGCAATCAAAATGGGAGTATTTTTGGAGGGAATAATGTAGGGGGTTTGGTGGGGTGGAATTCTGGGAAAGTGACGAATAGTTATGCCACGGGAAATGTTGTTGGAAGTGGGGAGCGAGCAGGAGGCTTGGTGGGATTTAATCAAACAACAGTGACTGGTTATGCCACGGGGACTGTTAGAGGAAGTGGGGGGAAAGTAGGAGGCTTGGTGGGAATTAATGGTGGTGGGGCAACAGTGACTGGTTATGCGATGGGAGATGTTACTGGAAGTGGGGATGAAGTAGGAGGCTTGGTAGGATTTAATCAAGGAACAGTGGATGGGCATGCGATGGGAGATGTTGAAGGAGCAGCCTATACAGGAGGCTTGGTGGGAAAGAGTGATGGTGGAACAATAAACGGCTATGCGATGGGAGATGTTGTTGGAAGTGGGGATGAAGTAGGAGGCTTGGTGGGACGCAGTGATGGTGGAACAGTGACTGGGCATGCGATGGGAGATGTTGAGGGAGCAGCCTATACTGGAGGCTTGGTGGGGTGGAACAATGGAACAGTGGATGGTTATGCCACGGGAGCTGTTGAAGGAGCAGGTAATGTAGGAGGCTTGGTGGGGTGGAACTCTGGAACAGTGGTGAATGGTAGCTATGCCACGGGAGGTGTTGATGGAAGTGGGGGAACTAATACCGGAGGCTTGGTGGGGTGGAACAATCAGGCAATAAACGGCTATGCGATGGGAGATGTTGAAGGAGCAGCCTATACTGGAGGCTTGGTGGGGTGGAACAATAACGTGGTGACTGGCTATCATACCAATGGGAGTGTTACAGGAGCAGCCTATACTGGAGGCTTGGTGGGGTGGAACTCTGGGACAGTGATGAACAGCTATGCCACAGGAGTAGCGGATGGTAGTCATACTAATGGGAGTGTTGTTGGAGCGAACTATACTGGAGGGTTGGTGGGGTGGAACCAAGGGACAGTGACGAACAGTTATGCCACGGGATCCGTTCGGGGAGCAGCCTATACCGGAGGCTTGGTAGGAGGGAATGAGGGTGGGCCAGTGGATGGCTATGCCATGGGAGCTGTTACAGGAACTGGCAATGAAGTAGGAGGCTTGGTGGGGAGAAATGAAACGGGAGCAGTAACTGGGCATGCCATGGGGGCAGTTAATGCAGTTGGGGAGAAAGTAGGAGGCTTGGTGGGATTTAATAATGGCCCAGTGAATGGTTATGCTACGGGAGCAGTTGATGGAAGACGTGAAGTAGGAGGCTTGGTGGGGTGGAATAATAACATGGTGACTGGCTATGCCACGGGGCGTGTTACTGCTATGTTGGCTAGAGTAGGAGGCTTGGTAGGCAATAATAATGATGGAATAATAGATGGCTATGCCACGGGAGATGTTACTAGTATGGGAGTACAAATAGGAGGTTTGGCAGGATTTAGTGGTGCTGGTGGAAGAGTGACTGGGCATGCCACGGGGGCTGTTACTGGAGCAGGTGATGTGGGGGGCTTGGTAGGGAAGAACCATGGAACAGTGACGAATAGTTATGCCACGGGGATTGTTAATTCAACAGGGGGTAGCATAGGAGGCTTGGTGGGGTGGAACTCTGGGAGAGTGACTGGTTATGCTATGGGAGTTGTTACTGGAGCAGCCTCTACCGGAGGCTTGGTGGGATTCAATGGTACTTTTAAAAGTACTATTGGAAGAGTGACTGGTCATGCGATGGGGGATGTTGAAGGAGCAGGTGATGTAGGAGGCTTGGTAGGGCGGAACGAGGGTGGAACAGTGATGAATGGTAGCTATGCCACGGGAAATGTTGATGGAAGAGAGGGAGCTAATACCGGAGGCTTGGTGGGATTTAATAACAACATGGTCAGTGGTTATGCCACGGGGGATGTTGAAGGAGCAGGTGATGTAGGAGGCTTGGTAGGGCGGAACGAGGGTGGAACAGTGGTGATGGGTAGCTATGCCACGGGAGATGTTGATGGAAGAGAGGGAGCTAATACCGGAGGCTTGGTGGGGTGGAACAATCAGACAGTCAATGGCAGTCGCACCAATGGGACGGTTATGGGAGGAGCGTCTACAGGGGGGCTAGTGGGATTTAATGATAATGGGGCGATGGTGATGGGGCATGTTACGGTGGCGGTTACTGGGACTGGGGCGCAAGTAGGAGGCTTAGTAGGGCAAAATAATGGAAGAGTGGATGGTTATGCCACGGGGGATGTTGAAGGAGCAGGTGATGTAGGAGGCTTGGTAGGGCGGAACGAAGGAACAGTGGTGAATGGTAGCTATGCCACGGGAGATGTTGATGGAAGAGAGGGAGCTAATACCGGAGGCTTGTTGGGATATAATAGTAGTACTGTAGCAGTGACTGGTAGTCGCACCAATGGGACGGTTAGGGGAGGAGCGTCTACAGGGGGGCTAGTGGGATTTAATGATGCTGGGGCGATGGTGATGGGGCATGTTACGGTGGCGGTTACTGGGACTGGGGCGCAAGTAGGAGGCTTAGTAGGGCAGAACCGAGGAGAAGTGATGAATGGTAGTTATGCCACGGGGAGTGTTACTAGCATGGGAAATAGCCAGATAGGGGGTCTGGTGGGATTTAATAACAACATGGTCAGTGGTTATGCCACGGGGGCTGTTACTGGAGCAGGCGATGTAGGAGGCTTGGTAGGGCGGAATGAGGGAACAGTGGTGAATGGTAGCTATGCCACGGGGAGTGTTAATGGAAGTGGGGGAGAGAATACCGGAGGCTTGTTGGGATATAATAGTGGTACTGCATTAGTGACTGGTAGTCGCACCAATGGGACGGTTAGGGGAGGAGCGTCTACAGGGGGGCTGGTGGGATTTAATGATAATGGGGCGATGGTGATGGGGCATGTTACGGTGGCGGTTACTGGGACTGGGGCGCAAGTAGGAGGCTTAGTAGGGCAGAACCGAGGAGAAGTGATGAATGGTAGTTATGCCACGGGGAGTGTTACTAGCATGGGAAATAGCCAGATAGGGGGTCTGGTGGGATTTAATAACAACATGGTCAGTGGTTATGCCACGGGGGCTGTTACTGGAGCAGGCGATGTAGGAGGCTTGGTAGGGCGGAATGAGGGTGGAACAGTGGAGAATGGTAGCTATGCCACGGGAAATGTTGATGGAAGAGGGGGAGAGAATACCGGAGGCTTGGTGGGGTGGAACAATCAGACAGTGAATGGCAGTCGCACCAATGGGACGGTTATGGGAGGAGCATCTACAGGGGGGCTGGTGGGATTTAATGATAATGGGGCGATGGTGATGGGGCATGTTACGGTGGCGGTTACTGGGACTGGGGCGCAAGTAGGAGGCTTAGTAGGGCAAAATAATGGAACAGTGGATGGTTATGCCACGGGGGATGTTGAAGGAGTAGGCGATGTAGGAGGCTTGGTGGGGCGGAACGAAGGAACAGTGGCGAATGGTAGCTATGCCACGGGAGATGTTGATGGAAGTGGGGGAGAGAATACCGGAGGCTTGGTGGGGTGGAATGAAGGTGGAACAGTGGTGGGCGATCGTACCAATGGGACCGTTGCTGGAGCGGCTAATACCGGAGGCTTGGTAGGGAAGAGTGAGGGTGGAACAATAGAGGGCAGTGCCACTGTAGACATTACTGGGGGAATGGGAGATAATGTAGGAGGCTTAGTGGGGTGGAACTCTGGAAGCGTGACTGGGAGTGCCACGGGAGATGTTATTAGGTCTGGACATAATAACATAGGGGGCTTGGTAGGATATAATGGTAATGGTGGAAGAGTGGTGATGGGTAGCTATGCCACGGGGGATGTTACTGGAGGAGAGAATACCGGAGGCTTGGTGGGGTGGAATGAAGGTGGAACAGTGGTGGGCGATCGTACCAATGGGACCGTTGCTGGAGCGGCTAATACCGGAGGCTTGGTAGGGAAGAGTGAGGGTGGAACAATAGAGGGCAGTGCCACTGTAGACATTACTGGGGGAATGGGAAATAATGTAGGGGGCTTAGTGGGGTGGAACTCTGGAAGCGTGACTGGTAGTGCCACGGGAGATGTTAGCAGAGCTGGACATAATAACATAGGAGGCTTAGTGGGATGGAATGGTAATGGTGGAGAAGTGGTGAGGGGTAGCTATGCCACGGGGGATGTTACTGGAGGAGGGAGTACCGGAGGCTTGGTGGGGTGGAACAATGGAACAGTGACGGGCGATCGTACCAATGGTACGGTTACTGGAGCGGCTAATACCGGAGGCTTGGTAGGGAAGAGTGAGGGTGGAACAATAGAGGGCAGTGCTACTATAAACATTACTGGGGGAATGGGAAATAATGTAGGGGGCTTAGTGGGGTGGAACTCTGGAAGCGTGAATGGTAGTGCCACGGGAGATGTTAGTAGAGCTGGACATAATAACATAGGAGGCTTGGTAGGATATAATCGTAATGGTGGAAGAGTGGTGATGGGTAGCTATGCCACGGGAGATGTTGAAGGAAGAGATAATGTAGGAGGTTTGGTGGGACTCAATAGTGGAACAGTGATGAATAGCTATGCCATGGGAGCTGTTGTGGGAAATGGGGAGCGAGTAGGAGGCTTGGTGGGACAGAATGATAATGGAGAGGTGAGGGGTAGCCATGCCATGGGAGTTGTCAATGAAACTAGAAGAAATCGGGAGAAAGTAGGAGGTCTGGTGGGGTGGAATGATAACATAGTAATGGATAGTTATGCTACGGGAAATGTTTTTGGGAGCATTGGCGTAGGAGGCTTAGTGGGGTGGAATGATGGAGGGACAATAAATGGTAATAATTACAGCACGGGGGCGGTTACAGGAACTGGTAATGAAGTAGGAGGTTTGGTGGGAAGAAATGAAAACAATGGAACAGTGACGGGCTATGCTATGGGAGATGTTAGGGGAGCAGCCTATACTGGAGGCTTGGTGGGGTGGAATTCTGGAACAGTGGCGGGCGATCGCACCAATGGTACGGTTACTGGAGCAGCGAATACCGGAGGCTTGGTGGGATATAATACTGGTAGTGGGGCAATGGTGACTGGTAATTCCACTATAAACATTACTAATGGAAGTGGAGGTAATGTAGGAGGCTTGGTGGGGTGGAACTCTGGAAGCGTGACTGGTAGTGCCACGGGAGATGTTAGTAGAACTGGAAATAATAACATAGGGGGCTTGGTAGGATATAATGGTAATGGTGGAAGAGTGATGAATGGTAGCTATGCCACGGGAGATGTTAGTGGAGCAGATGATGTAGGAGGCTTGATAGGGCGGAATGAGCGTGGAACAGTGACTGGTTATGCCACGGGAGATGTTAATGGGAATGGGGAGAATAATACCGGAGGCTTGGTGGGGTTTAACAATGGAACAGTGATGAATGGTAGCTATGCCACGGGAAATGTTAGTGGAGTAGGTGATGTAGGAGGCTTGGTGGGATGGAATAATGGTGGAAGAGTGAATGGTAACTATAGGACGGGGATGGTTACGGGAACAGGTAATAATGTAGGAGGCTTGGTGGGACAGAATACTGGTGGAACAGTGAGTGGCGAAGCCACATGGGCTGTTGTTAATCCGGGGATTACTAATGTAAGCGGGAATAATAATGTAGGAGGCGTGGTGGGATTTAATGGTAGTGATATGACTGGTAGTACTATTGGAATAGTGACCAACAGCCGGGCTACGGGAAATGTTTTTGGGAGGATTGGCATAGGAGGCTTAGTGGGGTGGAATGATAGGGGAACAGTGAATGGCGAGGCTACGGGGGCGGTTACGGGGACTAGTATTATTGTAGGAGGCTTGGTAGGAAACAATGTGGGTGGAAGAGTGAGTGGCGAGGCTGCGGGGGCGGTTACGGGGACTCGTAGTGTAGGAGGCTTGGTGGGACAGAATAATGGTAGTAGGGCAATGGTAGAGGGCAATGCTATGGGGGCGGTTAAGGGGAGTGGTAATAGTGTAGGAGGCTTGGTGGGGTGGAACAATGGAATGGTGATGAATGGTAGCTATGCCACGGGAAATGTTAGTGGAGTAGGTGATGTAGGAGGCTTGGTGGGACAGAATAATCATGGAACAGTGAGTGGCAGCTATAGCAACGGGACGGTTGCAGGAAGTAGCGATAGAGTAGGAGGCTTGGTGGGGTGGAATAATGGTGATAGGGCAATGGTGGCGGGGAACTATAGCACGGGGATGGTTACAGGAACTAGAAATGATGTAGGAGGCTTGGTGGGGCGGAATGAGGGTGGAACAGTGAGCGGCGAAGCCACGGGGGGGGCGGTTAGCGGAGCAGCCAATACCGGAGGCTTGGTGGGGTGGAATAATAACGTAGTGACGGGCTACGCTACGGGGACGGTTAGCGGAGCAGGCAATACCGGAGGCTTGGTGGGATATAATGACCGTGGAACAGTGACGGGGACTCTTCTCACCACGGCAGGTGTTACGGGGACTGGTATGAATACAGGAGGCTTGGTGGGAGATAATGTGGGTGGAACAGTGAGCGGCGAGGCTGCGGGAGCGGTTACAGGAACAGGCAATCAAGTAGGAGGCTTGGTGGGACTCAATAGTGGAACAGTGATGAATAGCCATGCCATGGGAGCTGTTGAGGGAAGTGGGGAGCGAGTAGGAGGCTTGGTGGGACTCAATAGGGGAACAGTGATGAATAGCCATGCCATGGGAGTTGTCAATGAAAATACAAGAGATCGGGGGAAAGTAGGAGGCTTGGTGGGGTGGAATAATAACATAGTAACGAATAGCTATGCTACAGGAAATGTTTTTGGGGACCGTGGCGTAGGGGGCTTAGTGGGGTGGAATGATGGAGGAACAGTGAATGGCTATTATACCACGGGAACGGTTACAGGGACTGGCAATGAAGTAGGAGGTTTGGTGGGAAGGAATGAAAACAATGGAACAGTGACTAGTGGTCCTAATGCCACCACGGGAAATGTTATGGGAGCAACCAATACCGGAGGCTTGGTGGGAGAGAATGATGGAGGAACAGTGAATGGCTATTATACTACGGGAACTGTTGTTGGGAGGACTGGCGTAGGAGGTTTGGTGGGGCGGAATGTGGGTGGAACAGTGAGTGGCGAGGCTGCGGGGGCGGTTATGGGAACTGGTAATGACGTAGGAGGCTTGGTGGGGTGGAACAATAACATGGTGTCGGGCAATGCCACGGGAAATGTTAATGGAGCATCTCATACTGGAGGCTTGGTAGGATGGAATGAAGGTGGAACAGTGACCGGCACTCTTACCACCACGGCAAGTGTTAGCGGAGCAGCCTCTATAGGAGGCTTGGTGGGGCGGAATGTGGGTGGAAGAGTGAGTGGGAACTATAGCACGGGGACGGTTACGGGGAGTGGTAATAATGTAGGAGGTGTGGTGGGGTTGAATGGTAGAGATATGACTAGTGGTGTTATTGGAATAGTGAATGGCGAAGCCACATGGGATGTTGTTAATCCGGGGGTTGCTAATGTTAGCGGGGTGCACAATGTAGGAGGCTTGGTGGGTAAAAATGAGGGTGGAAGAGTGAGCGGCGAAGCCACGGGGGGGTCGGTTAGAGGATCAAACAATACCGGAGGCTTGGTGGGGCGGAATGAGGGTGGAACAGTGACGGGGACCCGTCCCACCACGGCAAGTGTTAGCGGAGCAAACTCTACTGGAGGCTTGGTGGGGTGGAATGCGGGTGGAAGAGTGAGCGGCGGGGCTGCGGGGGCGGTTACGGGAAGTGGAATTCGAGTAGGAGGCTTGGTGGGTAACAATGTGGGTGGAACAGTGAGCGGCGAGGCTACGGGGGCAGTTACAGGAACGGGAACAGCAGGTCATCAAGTGGGAGGCCTAGTGGGATATAATGGTAATAGTGCATCAACGACAGGAATAGTGACGAACAGCCATGCCACGGGAGTTGTTACGGGAGTTGCAAATAATACGGGAGGCTTGGTGGGATGGAATGATGGTGGAGAAGTGCATGGCTATGCTACGGGAATGGTTAATGGAGTATCCTTTACCGGAGGCTTGGTGGGGCAGACTGATGGTGGAACAGTGGTGGGCTATGCCACGGGAGTAGTTATGGCAACTGGAGGCAATGACGTAGGAGGCTTGGTGGGAAAGAATGTGGGTGGAACAGTGAGGGGCACTTCTCCCACCACAGGAAATGTTAATGGAAATCATAAAGTAGGAGGCTTGGTGGGGTTTAATATGGGTGGTGGGGCAATGGTGACGGGGAACTATAGCACGGGGACGGTTGAGGGGAGTGGCAATGACGTAGGAGGCTTGGTGGGGCGGAATGAGGGTGGAACAGTGAGCGGCGATGCCACAGGAAGAGTTGAGGGAAAAATAAGTACAGGAGGCTTGGTGGGATGGAATAATAACATGGTGTCGGGCAATGCCACGGGAAATGTTACAGGATCAGCCCCTACCGGAGGCTTGGTGGGACAGAATGTGGGTGGAACAGTGAGTGGTAGCTATAGGACGGGGACGGTTGGAGGAAATGGAGGTCAATTAGGAGGCTTAGTGGGTAAAAATGATGGTGGAACGGTGAGCGGTGAGGCTACGGGGGCGGTTACAGCAACAGGAGGTGCTCGAGTAGGAGGTGTGGTGGGGTGGAATGAGGGTGGAACAGTGACGAACAGCCATGCCACGGGAATTGTTACGGGAGTTGCAAATAATACGGGAGGCTTGGTGGGATGGAATCAAGGTGGAGAAGTGCATGGCTATGCTACGGGAAGGGTTAATGGAGTATCCTTTACCGGAGGCTTGGTGGGGCAGACTGATGGTGGAACAGTGGTGGGCTATGCCACGGGAGCAGTTATGGCAACTGGAGGTGAGCAAGTAGGAGGCTTGGTGGGACGCAATAATGGGGCAACGGTGAGGGGCACTTCTCCCACCACAGGAAATGTTATGGGAGCAACCTATATCGGAGGCTTGGTGGGGTGGAATAATAACATGGTGTCGGGCAATGCCACGGGAAATGTTAATGGAGCATCTCATACTGGAGGCTTGGTGGGGCTTAATACTGGTGGTGGGGCAATGGTGACGGGGAACTATAGCACGGGGACGGTTACGGGGAGTGGTGATAATGTAGGAGGCTTGGTGGGAGAGAATCGGGGTGGAACAGTGACTGGTTATGCCACGGGAGATGTTGATGGAGATGTTAACGATAATGTAGGAGGCTTGGTGGGGTTGAACTCTGGAACAGTGATGAATGGTAGTTATGCCACGGGAGATGTTGAAGGAAGAGATAATGTAGGAGGCTTGGTGGGAAATAATGGTGGTTCGGCAATGGTGACGGGCTATGCCATGGGAGCAGTTTCTGGAGGTGGTAATAGTTTAGGAGGCTTGGTGGGTAAAAATGAGGGTGGAACAGTGACTGGTTATGCTAGGGGGAGGGTTCATTCAGGAACTGCAGCTAATGTAGGAGGCTTGGTGGGAGAGAATCGGGGTGGAACAGTGACTGGTTATGCTACGGGAGCTGTTCATGGAACAACAAGGCCAGCAGGCTTGGTGGGGCTTAATATTGGTGGTTCGGCAATGGTGATTGGTTATGCTACGGGAGCTGTTAGTGGAATCACAGGAATAGGAGGCTTGGTGGGACTGAATGATCGTGGAACAGTGGTGGGCTACTGGGACCAAGCTAGCACTGGGCAGGTTAATAGCTCTGGGGGAGTAGGCATTTCCCGCATCGGTAATGTGTTTTTCGCTGGTGGGCGTTACACGGATGGTGGGACTCAAGTGTTTAACAATGGTACTTTTCTAAATCATTTCGCTTTGCCGGGAGCTGCTGGTACTTGGCCGACCTTGAGGGCAGTGCCTTGAAGGCAGTGAGTTCTTTCTTACGGCTGATCCGGTAGGGCTGACTGAGTCGGCAGAGCGTAGACCTCCTAGAGGCGTGGTGGCGTGGTGAGGGGTGTTGGTTCATGCGGGGGGAAGCGGCGAGTTCTCCTAGAGGCGTGATGGCGTGGTTAGGGGTGGTGGTGGTGGCGTGGTTAGGGGGTGATGTTGGTGGTGATGGCTGTTGGTTCATGCGGGGGGAAGCGGCGAGATCTCCCAGAGGCGTGGCGGCGTGGTGTTGGTGGCTGTTGGTTCATGCGGGGGGAAGTGGCAAGTTCTCCCAGAGGCGTGGTGAGGGGTGGCAATGTCTGTTGGTTCATGCGGGGGCGAAGCGGCGAGTCCTCCTAGAGGCGTGGTGGCGGGGTTAGGGGTGATGTTGGTGTTGTTGGTGGTGAGACCTCCCAGAGGCGTGGTGAGACCTCCCAGAGGCGTGGTGGCAATGCCTGTTGGTTCATGCGGGGCGAAGCGGCGAGACCTCCTAGAGGCGTGGCGGCGTGGTTAGGGGTGGTGTTGGTGGTGAGGGCTGTTGGTTCATGCGGGGGAAGCGGCGAGACCTCCTAGAGGCGTGGCGGCGTGGTTAGGGGTGGTGTTGGTGGTGATGGCTGTTGGTTTGTTCAGCAAAACATTTGATTTAAGCAACAAGTAAGCGGGGCGAAGTGGCGAGATCTCCTAGAGGCGTGGTGGCGGCGTGGTTAGGGGTGTTGTTGGTGATGGCGGCGTGGTTAGGGGTGGTGTTGGTGGTGGGGTGGCAATGCGTGTTGGTTCGTGCGGGGGGAAGTTTACCGGAGCGATTTTATGGTTTTTTTAAATGGGATGTAAAATTTCGTTTCGATTATTTTTTCTTACAATATAATATCTAAACTAGAGGCGACTATTGATAGAAAAAGAAAAAGCGCTAACCAAGCCTAATGATTAAGATCACTCTACCCCTACGTTGAACCCAAACATATGAAAAGAGAAAAGCAGATTGAAGATGCCTTTATCGCTAAACTCAAGGAGCAAGGCTATACTTATAATGAAGACATTCGAAGCAAAGATGCCCTACAGGAAAACTTCCGCAGGCATTTTGAAAGGCTAAACCAAGTTGAACTGACAGATGAGGATTTCACCAGACTGCTTAGCAAAATCACCACCAGCAACGTTTTTGAAGCCTCCAAGGCACTGCGGCAGACAAACTCCTTTGCCCTTGAAGACGACAAAATGCTTCACTACACGCTGATTAACCTAGAAGACTGGTGTAAAAATGAGTTCGAAGTCATAAACCAACTCCAAATCAACGATAAAAAAAGCTATCATCGTTATGATGTGATGCTTCTTATAAATGGACTACCGATCGTTCAAATAGAGCTTAAAAGCTATGGAATCTCGCCCAAGGTGGCGATGGAGCAGATCGTCCGGTATAAAAACGATCCCGGCAATGGTTATACTAACACTCTGCTTTGCTTCATGCAGATATTTGTTGTTAGCAATGAAACCCACACTTTTTATTTTAGCAATAACGCCAACAAACATTTTAACTTTAACAAAGAAGAGAGTTTTCTTCCCGTTTATCATTGGGCTGATGAAGAGAATAAAAAAGTAACTCACCTTCATCCCTTTGTAAAAGTCTTTTTGGGTAAGTATGCGCTCAGTCAAATGATAAGCAAGTACATGGTTTTGGTGGAAACCGAGACGCAAATACTCATGATGCGTCCCTATCAAATATACGCCGTTAAAGCGATAGTGGACTGCATCGAGCAAAATCGGGGGAATGGTTATATTTGGCACACCACGGGAAGTGGGAAAACTCTAACTTCGTTTAAGGCTGCTACTCTGCTAAAATCCTACCCAGAAATAGAAAAATGCATTTTCGTGGTGGATAGGAAGGACCTAGACCAGCAAACTCGCGATGAATTTAATAAGTTTCAAGAAGGCTGTGTCGAGGAAAATACCAATACGAAAAACCTAGTGGAGCGTATGCTATCGAATGACCTGAGCGACAAAATAATCGTTACCACGATCCAAAAACTGGGTCTTGCTTTGGATGAAAATAGCAAAGGCAATCGAGGTAATAAAAGAAATGGAAAAAAAACTTACGCTCAACGCCTCAAGTCTCTAAAAAACAAACGCGTGGTCTTTATCTTTGATGAATGTCATCGCTCGCAGTTTGGCGAAAATCATAAATCCATAACAACTTTCTTCCCCCAGTCGCAATTGTTTGGGTTTACGGGCACTCCTATATTTGAAACTAACTCCACTGCTAGGAAAATAGAAGGCAAAAACAAAACGCCTTTTACCACTGGAGACGTCTTTGAAAAAGAATTACACGCCTACACGATTACCAATGCGATTGAAGACAAGAACGTGCTCCGGTTTAACATCGACTACTTTGATAAAGAGGGTAATGGCAAAGCATCCAAAAAGGAAGTGCTGCCAGTGAAAGTGGTGGTGGATGCCATCATCGAAAAACACGATTTGGCGACTAATCATCGCACTTTTAACGCCATACTAGCAACATCATCCATTGACAATGCTATAGCCTACTACCAAGAGTTTCAACGAGTGCAGGAGGATAAGCAGGCAAGCGATGAAGGCTTTGTTCCCCTTAAAGTAGCATGCGTTTTCTCGCCTCCAGCAGAGGGAAACAAAGATGTAAGGCAGCTGCAAGAAGATCTAGAACAAGAAAAAAAAGACAACAAGGAAAACCCCGAAGAGAAAAAAGAAGCACTTACTAAGATAATAAATGACTACAACCAAAGGTACGGAGCAAACCACAGCGTGCAGGAATTCGACAAATACTACAAGGACGTGCAGAAGCGTATCAAGGATCAAAAATATCCCATCACTCCAGAAACTCCCAAATCACATAGGATAGACTTAGTCATCGTCGTCGATATGCTTCTAACTGGGTTTGATTCGAAATATCTCAACACCATCTATGTGGATAAGAACCTTAAATATCACGGGCTCATTCAGGCCTTCTCTAGGACGAACCGAGTGCTTAACGACACCAAACCACTGGGCAATGTCCTTGACTTTAGGAGGCAAGATGGGGCAGTTGACGAAGCCATTGAACTTTTTTCCGGGATGAGTCAAGGCTCTCGGGCGAGAGAAATCTGGATCGTGGAACCGGCTGACAAGACCATTGAAAAATACCAAAAAGCCAAAGAAGACTTAAAAGAATTCATGGAGATTCAGGGGCTTGATTTTGAGCCCTCTAGTGTAGTTAACTTGAAAGGAGACAAGGCGAGGATTGAGTTCATTAAAAAGTTTAGGGAAATACAAAAAATTAAAATCCAGCTGGACCAATACACGGGGCTCACAAAAGAGGAGAGAAAAGAGATTGAAAAGATTCTGCCGATTGATAGCATTAGGGGCTTTAGAACGGAGTATCTGGACATCGCTAGAGACCTAAAAAAGCAGCAAGGGAGAGACCTGCGTCCTAGGGACGGAGGCGAGGAAACAGACCTTCAGCTCGTGCTTTTTAAATCAGCACTGGTGGACTATGACTACATCATGAAACTCATCGCTAGGATCACGCAAGACCTAATCCGACAAAAAATGACTCGAGGAGAGCTCATCGAGGAGATCATCAAGGAAATAAGCTCCAATGCCAACTTCATGGACGATAAAGAGGACCTGATCGCCTACGTCGCTACGCTAAAGAGTGGCAAAGGCCTGAGCGAGAGAGAAGTAAAAGACGGCTACCAAGCGTTCAAAGCCGAGAAAATGGACCGCGAACTAAGCGAAATAGCAAAGAGGCATGGGCTCAATGATGAGAGAGTAAAGGAGCTAGTAACTGCGGTCATGGACCGGATGATCCTCGACGGGGAGCAGCTGACGCATCTGCTGGAGCCGCTGGGGCTCGGCTGGGAAGCTAGGTATAACAAAGAAGAAGAACTGATGAAAGATCTCGCCCCGCACCTCAGGAAACGCTCCGCCGGACAAGAAATATCGGGGCTGAGTGCCTATGAGTGAGAACGAAAACCTCCCCGAACTACGCTTCCCCGGGTTTAAAGACGCATGGGAGGTGAAGCGGCTGGGGGAGGTTGCATCTGCGGTATTTGATGGTACGCATCAAACACCACAATATACTGAAGTAGGTATTCCTTTTTTTAGTGTTGAAAATATTATCAGTGGAGCTAAAAATAAATATATATCATATATAGATTATCAGTCCGCTACTAGTAAAAATAAGCCCGAAAAAGGAGATGTATTGATAACTAGAATTGGTAGTATTGGCTTCTCAGTGGTAGTCAATTGGGATTATGAGTTTGGTATTTATGTAACCTTAGCAGCCATAAAAAAAAGCAATAAATTCAATTCTTATTATTTAAGTAGTTATTTTAGTTCTCTGCAGGGAAAAAGAGAAATAATGAAACGTTCATTATTAAGCGCAATCCCCTGCAAAATAAATATGAATGAACTTAGGGCTGTATCTGTATCACTCCCCGCCCTTGCCGAACAACAGAAAATCGCTGCCTGCTTGTCTTCGTTGGATGAGGTTATCACTGCTTGCCAAGGCAAGCTAGAGACTCTCAAAGAGCACAAAAAGGGACTGATGCAGAAACTATTCCCGCGTGAGGGCAAGCGAGTCTCCGAGCTACGCTTCCGGGAGTTTAAAGACGAGTGGGAAGTGAAGCGGCTCTGCAGTATTGTTCAGTCAATATCAAACGGATTAAGTTTAACACAGAACAGTAATAACGAGGGGTTTCGCTTCACTCGTATAGAAACTATTGCCCATGGAACTGTAGACCTCAATAAGGTTGGATACATAGAAGTTGAAAATGATATTTCTGATTATCGACTTAAAATTGGTGATATATTAATTAGCAACATTAACAGTATATCGCATATAGGGAAGTCAGCCATTATTGAGCGTGATTATGACCTCTATCACGGGATGAATCTACTACGTATTGAAATACTCAATGAGGTAATATCTCCAAAATTTTTATATTATTGGCTAAATACTGTGACAGTAAGAGCATCTATCCGATCGCGAGCGTGTAGAGCTGTCAATCAGGCAAGTATCAATCAGAAAGAACTCGGGAAAACTAATATCCCATTCCCCGCCCTTGCCGAACAGCAGAAAATCGCTGCCTGCTTGTCTTCGTTGGATGAGATTATCACCGCTTGCCAAGACAAACTAGAGGCCCTCAAAGAGCACAAAAAGGGACTGATGCAGAAACTATTTCCCAAAAATGCGGGGTAAAAAGCGGGCGAAAGAAATCAAATAAAGGAAGAGAAAATTTTATGACCCAACAAGAACTCAACTCTTTAGGAAAAACCCTCTGGAGCATCGCCGATGACCTACGGGGCTCGATGAACGCCGATGATTTTCGCGATTACATGCTTTCGTTTTTGTTTTTACGCTACCTGTCCGATAACTACGAAATCTTCGCCAAAAAGGAGCTAGGTGCGGACTATCCCATGCTAGAGGAAAACGATAAGGAAAACGATAAGCGTTCCCCTGAAAAACGTTCTCCTGAAAAACGTTCTCCTTTAGGCGTTTTTTATGAAAAGCTCTCGGAGGAGCAACGGGAGTTATTCGAAAAGAACATGCAAAAGAAGATGCATTACGTGATTAAGCCCGACTATTTATGGAATCACATCGTCTCATTGGCTAAGTGGGAAGACGATAAACTCCTTAAAACCCTAGAAGACGGTTTTAAGTTCATAGAAAACGAGAGTTTTAAGAGCAGTTTCGCGGGGCTGTTTTCCGAGATAAATTTAAACTCCGAAAAACTAGGAAAAAAACATAGCTCTCGCAATAAAATGCTATGCACCATCATTTCCAAGATAGCGGACGGGATCGCTGATTTTTCCACCGATAGGGACACGCTGGGAGCTGCTTATGAATACCTAATCGGGGAGTTCGCCGCCGGCTCGGGGAAAAAAGCCGGTGAGTTTTACACGCCTCAGCAAATATCGACGATATTATCCCGGATTGTCGTGCTGGACTGCCAAGATCCTAGGATCGGAGCCAAGAAAAAAATAACTAAAATCTTGGACATGGCTTGTGGTTCGGGTTCGCTACTCCTCAACGTACGGAATCAAATGGGAAAAGATGGCGTAGGGCAAATATATGGGCAAGAAAAAAATGTCACTACGCACAACTTGGCTCGAATGAACATGCTGCTTCATGGAGTTAAGCACACGGAGTTTGAAATATACCATGGCGATACTTTGACTAACGATTGGGAATTATTTAGCGAAATGAATCCAGCTAAAAAACTTAAATTTGACGCAGTCGTCGCCAATCCTCCTTTTAGCTACAAATGGGAGCCCAACCAAGACATGGGCGAGGACTTTAGGTTTAAAAACTATGGCTTAGCTCCGAAGGGGCAGGCGGATTTTGCTTTTCTCCTTCACGGGTTTCATTTCTTGGGGAACGAGGGCACTATGGCAATCATCTTGCCTCATGGGGTGTTGTTTCGCGGAGGGGCGGAAGCTAAGATAAGGACCAAGCTACTAAAAGACGGCAATGTTGACACTGTCATTGGGTTGCCCCCTAATTTGTTTTTTTCTACGTCCATTCCCGTGTGCATCATCGTCCTTAAGAAATGCAAAAAGTTTGATGATGTTCTCTTTATCAATGCCGAGAAGCATTTTAAAAAGAGCAAAAAGAAAAATGTTTTTGAAGCGGAGCATGTCAAAAAGATAATAGCGACCTACGTAGACCGCAGCGAAGAAGAGCGTTATTCACGTCGCGTAGAGATGAAGGAAATAGAGGAGAATGATTATAACTTAAACATAACTAGGTATGTGAGCACGGCAGAGCCCGAAAAGGAAATAGACATCGCTGCAGTTAATCAGCGGCTAAAAGACATCGAGGCGAATATAAAAAAGTCCAGTAAAGCTCATAACGAGTTTTTGCGAGAACTCGGTCTACCTGATTTACCATAACTCTCCAAGCCCTCGGCGAGGCATTGAGGCAGGGGAGGGAAGGAGAGTGGAATAAAACTGGGCGATATAGGGGCGACCCCAAAAAAAGGCTTGTTGCCCTAAGAGACAAGCAACCCCAAAACCACGCTAAAAGATAAGCAAAAACAGGCAAAAGGAGTGGGTGTTGACGGGATTGAACCGCCGACATCTACCTTGTAAGGGTAGCGCTCTACCAACTGAGCTAAACACCCGAGCTAAACATTCCGCTAAACACTCCGCTAGACACTACTAGGAGAGGTAACTGCCCTTAATTGTAGCATTTATTCATTTGCTTTCCCGCAAAATCTAAAAAAAATTCGTTTTGTTTAAAATAAGGGTATAATATTCATCCTAGGCTTGTTGAAATTGGTTTAGCGTGCTTAGTTGTATTTTTAGTTTTTAATCTTCATGATGCGAGTGGGAAGAAGTGAGTATTTTTTTATTTTGGTGGTGGTTGTTTTTCTCTACTCCTGCGGCAAGAGTTTTTCCGGCGGCATTTTAGAAAAAAAAAATAACAATAACGACGTCACTTACATTCAAGCTGATGGCAAGAGTTATCTCAAGCTCGGGTTCGGTGAAAAAGCGGACCTTCAACCTTACATTGCTTTCAAGGAAGGAGCTTACGCCATTGCTTTGAGGGGTGAGTATGAAGGATGGAAGAACATTTATTTCACGGGTTTGTTTTTAGCAGGTGACCAAGATTCCATTGCGGCTGAATGTGAAAAAAGATACATTCGTAGCCTCATCATTCAAATGGAAGTTTGCGATGCCTTTTTAGTCGATGATTTAGCTACATTAAAAATGCTCTTGGATTCCCCGTCAGTAGAAGTTATGTTTGTAGGAGAGGAAGGTAGGAAAGTGGTCTTTACCATGTCAAAAAAGCAAAAAGAAGTTTTTGATTTAATTTTTGATAAGTACGATGAACTCACTGCATCGGTGGAACAATAGGTTGATAGGAACAATAGTTCGATAGTAAGCGATAAAATTTATTAAAAAAAATTAGTTTAATGAGAAGTTTTTCCAGAGGTTATAAAGAAAAAGATGCCATTGAGCGTAACAACTACGTCCTAGAGCATAAGAACGTTGATCTCTTAGCGGTTAATAATAATCAAACTTCCGAAGAATTAAAGGGAGTCATAGAGAACCACATTGGTTACATGCAGATTCCCATGGGGATCGCTAGCCCCTTGGTCATAGTGGAGGGGAGTTACGCCAAAGGAGATTATATTGTTCCTTTGTGCACGGTTGAGGGGACATTGGTCGCTTCTATGAATAGGGGCATGTTTGCCACGAGCAACAGCGGGGGAATCACCACTAATCACGTCAAGCAAGAAATTTCCCGAGCTCCTTTTTTCATCTTAAACAACATTAGAGAGGCTAATGATTTTATTGCTTGGATGAGCGATCATTTCGCTGAGGTAAAAAAAATAGCTGAGGCAACTACTCGTTACGGAAAGCTCTTACGCATTAACCAGTATCCCTTAGAAAATTACGTCATTTTAGATTTTTTATTCACCACGGGAAACGCTGCTGGGCAAAACATGGTTTCTTTAGCAACGTTGAATGCTTGTGAATACATCAAGAAAGAAACGAAAAAAGATTATATTTTAGATTCTAATTTTGCTAGCGATAAAAAGGCTTCTACCATTAATTTGTTAAGGGGCAGGGGACATTACGTGGTGGCTGAGTGCCTTTTAACTCCTAAGATTTTATCGAGAATTTTGGGTATCAATGAAAAGACGAAGTCTGCTTTTGAAGAAATGCTTCGTTTTGGACCTTATGCTTCTAGTTTTGCTGGCAACCAAGGCATTCAACTCCATTTGGCTAACGCTATAACTGCTATTTATCTAGCAACGGGACAAGACGTTGCTTGCGTAGCGGAGAACTCCATAGGATATACGATGATTAAAGAAGAGGGAGATGGATTTCGAGTCATGCTAACCATGCCTAGTTTGACGGTTGGGACTGTGGGTGGTGGTACTAGGCTCGATAAACAGAGAAAAAATTTAGAACTCTTAGGATGCAGCGAAGGAGAAAATTCTTCTAAAAAACTCTCTGAGATCATTTGTGCTTCGGCTTTATGCTTGGAAATATCTTTGATTTCAGCCATTATATCGGAAGAATGGGTTTCCGCTCATATGAAATATGGTCGCTAGGCTATGTTTTTATTTAGGAAACTTTTCGAAATTTATTGTCGCTTGGTTTTCATTTTTTACACGCCCCTTTCCGTTATTGGAAAGAAAAACTTACCTAATTCCTCCTTCATCATTTGTAGCAATCATTCTAGTCACATGGACACTGCTATCTTAGGGGTTTCCACCATTGGGTTCAACAACCTTGCCATGATGGCGGCTAAAGACTATTGGTTTGATAACAAAATCAGGAAGTTTGTTTTTAACATTTTTTTGAATTTAATTCCCATTGAAAGAAAGTTTAGCCGAGGAGTTAATTCTCCCGGCGGTAAAATGACTTTGGATAAGACTATAAAATACTGCAAGGATTTTTTAAACAAAGGCAATCGGGCTTTGTTGATTTACCCCGAAGGGACTAGGACTAGAACGGGAGAGATCCAGCCTTTTAAGGAGGGGGTGGCTTTATTCGCTGCTAAGCTAAACGTTCCTATCGTTCCTTCTTATATTGATGGTACTTTTCGTGCTTGGAAAAAAGGGAGTTTTTTTTTAAAACCAGTTAAAATAACCGTAATGATAGGAGAGCCTTTAACGCCGGAAGAAATTAAGAATTTGAAAGACAAAAATCCCAATCGTTTTTTTAAAGTTATCACCAAAGAAATAGAACAAAAAGTTAATCAATTAAAACAGGATTATTATGCCAAAAACTAAAGACCTTCTTTATAAATATCCTCATCGCTGGGGATTCAAAGATTCCAAATTTGTTGTAGAAAATGGGAAAGTCGTTTTCAAAAGTTCCCGTTACGAAATTTTAGCTAACCAAGTCTTACCTAGCTTGATTCCTTTCATTGAAAATGAGTTGCTGGGTGAAAAGTTAGATGTCAACGACACGTTAGAAGACAATCCCAAGAAAATTATCCCCGCCTCGTTTAGAAATAAGCCATTTATCGCTAAGGTAACTAAAGAATTAAAACAGGAGCAAATTTCCTTTGAAGACTTGGATCGCTTTTGTCACAGTCACGGGCAAACGACCACGGATGAAGTTTTTAAAGCCATTTATCGAGGAAAACTCCAAAGGGTTGTCGACGTGGTTCTTTTCCCAGAAAACGAAAAGCAGGTGAAGAAAATCATTGAATTCGCCCAAAAGCATAACGTTTGTCTAGTGCCTTATGGTGGAGGAACTAGTGTAAGTAGTGCCTTGCTTTTGCCTAGGAAGGAAAAAAGGATGATAGTTTCCGTGGATATGAGAAGGATGAATAAGATCCTTTGGGTGGATGAGGAGAATGCTTTGGCGAGGATTCAAACTGGCATCACGGGGTTGGAACTGGAAGAGGCATTGGAAAAAAGGGGATTCACCATGGGGCATGAGCCGGACAGCATGGAATTCTCTACTTTAGGAGGATGGATATCGACTAATGCTAGCGGGATGAAGAGGAATCAATATGGCAATATTGAAGACATAGTGCAGAGTTTTAATTTCATCACTCCCAAAGGGGAAGTACGGCAAACTGATTTTCTAGATCGCTATTCCATTGGAATGCAGCCTAGGAGCATTCTTTTTGGCAGCGAGGGAAATTTGGGCATCATCACCGAAGCGACCGTGCGGATTTGTGCGTTGCCTAAAGTCAAAAAATATGCTTCAGTCATGTTTCCTAATTTCAAAAAAGGTTTTTTTTTCTTGAAGGAACTATCTAAAAAACATTCCTACATTCCCGCTAGCGTGAGGTTAGTGGATAATCGTCAGTTCCGTCTTGGTTATGCCATTAGGCCGAGTGCTAGGGATTGGAAGGAAAAGCTAGTGGGTGCTTTGAAAAAGTTTTTTATCACTAAAATAAAGGGCTTTGATCCTAATGAAATGTGTTTGCTCACTCTAGTCATGGAAGGAGAGGAGAAGGAAGTTGACTACCAAAAAAATAAAACCATTGGGCTAGCTAAAAAATATTCGGGTGTCTCTGCTGGTGCCGCTAATGGCAAGCGAGGTTATTTACTCACTAATTTGATCGCTTACATTCGCGATTTCCTTTTCAAATATCACTGCATTGGCGAGACTTTAGAAACCACTTCCCCTTGGGACAAAGTGGAATCCATTTGTCATAAGACGGAGCAAGAACTTTTAAGACAGCATAAAAAATTTAACTTACCCGGGAAACCTTTTTTTTCTTATCGCGTCACTCAGCTATATCATGCCAGCGTGTGCATTTACTTTACGGTGGGGCTCTATGGAAAGGGAAAGAAAAATCCCGAAGACATTTACTCCAAAATAGAAAAATCCCTGCGACAAGTCATTCTCGATGAAGGAGGAGCGCTGTCTCATCATCATGGAGTGGGGAAGCTTAGAAAAGAGTTCATGAATCAAGTGTTAAATCAAAATAGTAAGGAAATGCTTAAAGAAGTGAAGAAATCCCTAGACCCTAAAAACATTTTTGGAATTAGCAATAACATTTTTGGATGAACTATTTAACAAAAGAGGTTTTCATAAGCTTTGAAAGCAAAACCCACCATATCAAAACCCACCATGTCAAGACCCACTATATTAATCACGGGGGCTTCCACTGGCATCGGTGAAGCCTTAGTACGTCATTTAGTTGGGAAGTTCGTTAATCCTCGTTTTATCCTAGCCTCAAGGAACGTTGGTCGTTTAAGGCAATTAGCTAATCAGCTTAGTTCTCAGTTGAACACTAAAAGCGAAGTGCTTGCCTTGGAGTGCGATGTGAGTAACAAGAAGTCAGTTGAACGACTCATAGAAAAAAGCTATCGAAAATTTAAAGTGATTGACGTTTTCGTTTTAAACGCTGGGGTTAGCATGTGGCAATCTTTCAAAGAGATTGAGCAGATCGATATTTTAGAAACGATAATGAAAACCAACTACTTGGGAGTGGTTTATCCTCTTCATTTTGCTTTCAAGCGCATTTTGCGTGACCGCTCTAAAATAATCGTGGTTTCCTCAGCCCAGTCTTTTATTCCCTTACCATATCATAGTGGCTATGTGGCATCAAAGTATGCGGTAAATGGTTTTTTAGATACTTTAAGGCAAGAGGAAAAAGGAGTCTCCATCACTGAAATCATGTTCGGCTGGGTCAGGGGAACTGATTTAAGAAAAAACGCTTTAGGCAAGAAAAATTTGAAGGCGAGTAAATCTAGTAAGAAAACTAGTAAGAAAAATTTGTTCGCTGTGGAGTTGACAGAGGCGATTGATGTTATCACCAAGGCATTTTATTCCAAGAAAAAAGTAGTTTTTTCTCCACCCATCATTGGCATTATCCCCATTGTCAAAGTCTTTCTCCCTAGGTTGCTTTATCGCATCATCAGAAAAATAACTCGTGGTGAGGCAAAACGATGAAAAATCATGAGTTTAACTTTTGTTTTTAAAGTTGTTTTTTCAATCCGTCGTTTATTTTTTGATTTTTAAAAAGGCTTTTATCGTCATCAATAATTTCAACTCTTTTTTAAAAAAAGGTTATAATTACTCCAATGAGTTGCTTAGATTTTAAAGAGGTTAGAAAATAAATTCCTTAAGATTTCTCGAAATTTTCCTAAAATGACGAAATTCCTGTTCTTTTTTACGCTTCTTTTGGCTTACGTTTTCCCGAGAGATATCGCTTTGACGCTCCCCGTTTATCTCGATAAGCTAAAGGAAAACAATTTACAAAAGCAAATAAGTTCTTTGAACCCTAGGGTGCAGAGAGCCATCTACAAAGAAAACAAATACACCAGTGGTTATTTGGGAACTTTTCTAGCGAACTACTCGCAAAACAGGACGGACGCTCCCACTAGTTTAGTCAATAGTGGGGAGAGAACTTCCTTTGACTTTGGCTGGAATTACCGATTGCTTCAGTCGGGGACGGTTTTTTCTGCTACTTTGAAGAATAATTTCACGGAAAGATCTGCTACCTTATTTAGTCCATTTAGCGATGATTGGCTCAATACCATATCTCTGCGTATCGAACAGCCTCTTCTTAGCAGAGGGTTCATCAACAGGGAAAACCAACGTTATTTAGATGTTAACAAGTTCAATGCCCAGCTCGCTGAAGCGAAATTTAATCAAGATTATGCTGATTTGGTTTATCAAGCAGTTCTCCTTTATTGGCAATATCGCATTAATTTGGAAAATTTTAATTTTCAACAAAAAGCTTTAGATGATGGTGAAAAAATTTTAGCTTTCAACAAGCGCAAACTACGGTTAGAAGCCATTAGCGAAGTGGATGTTTTGGAAAACGAATCTCAAATCATCAATGCTCGAATTAATTTATCCAAAACAAAACAAAATCTCCAACTACTCAAACAAAATATGTTGATCTTTATGGGAATTCCTTTGAAAGACAATGAGGAAGCTAACCTAGTTTTCGAAGACGAACTAGCCGTAGAAAAAATAGATGTTAGCGTTGAAGAAGTTTTTAACACAGCCCTTAACAATCGCGACGAGTTTGAAAGCCTAGCAATTCAAAGCGAATTGGCTAAAAATGCTTTGGTGCTAGCCACTTTGAGTTTTATTCCTCGGTTAAATTTTTTCGTTCAATACGACATTATTGGCTCTGGGGAAACCTACAGCGATGCTTTTTCTACAATGGGATTTGATCTAGAGAGTAATGATTTGAAGTGGGGTCTTAGCCTCAGTTTGTTCACTGACATTGGAGCTTATCGAGTTCCCTTTGAAAGGCCCAAACTCCTCGTAACTCAAGCAGAGAAAAACTACTCCTTATTTCTCGAGAACCTTCGGCGGGATGTTAATCAAGGAGTGCGTGAGCTTAATGATGCCTATGATTTTTTCATTGAAAATGAGAAAAATTTAGCCATTCAAAATCGAAAATCTCGTCTGAGTTTAATCAAGTATCGCAGGGGAGAGATTAATTTCGCTGCTCATATCAATAATATAAACACTTTAACAACATCTCAAATAGATTATCTTAATAGCAAACTGGCTTATTTACAAGAAACTTTGAATTTGAAATTAGTTCAAGGAACTTTGTTGAATGGTTTTGATTTGAAAAAAATACCTATATCGCAAAGCATTCCTTTTAAATAAAAAGGGAGTAAGAAAATTGATTGAATTTTTCATCAGGCAGCATAAAGCAGTCAACCTAGTCGTCATTCTCATCATTGTGGTGGGGGTAAATTATTTCATCAATGGGCAAAAGGAATCTTTCCCCAAAATTGGCCTCGACATTGTCGTCATCTCCACGGTATACCCGGGGGCATCAGCAGATGAAGTTGACGTTTTAATCACTAAAAAAATAGAAGACGCTATCAACGGGGTTGATGGGCGTAAGAGATACTATTCCACTTCCACCGAGGGACTTTCAGTGATCACTTTTGAAGTAGACACCGATTCAGGAGCTAATGTCGCTGACGTGGTTCAGGACATTAAAGATGAAATAGATTTGATCAAATCGGACTTACCCTCTGGTATTAAAGAAGACCCTTTCGTGCGGGAAATAAGTTTCGGTTCTTCTCAGCCCATCATTGAAGTGGTCATCAGTGGCAGCGAGAACATTAACCAAGAGAGAATAAAAAACATCATCAATGAGTTTAGGAGAGAAGTTAGGTCCATTGAAGGCGTTGGGCGAGCTACTAGGGGAGATTATCAAAAGACTCAGGTTTGGGTTAGAGTGAATGACGAAACCTTGAGAGATAAAAACATTGAAATAGAAGAAGTTGCCAATGCTATTTCTCTAGGCAACGTCAGTTTGCCCGCTGGGCAAGTTGATCTAGAAGACGGACAGGTTTTAATTAAAACTTCGAGGACTTACGAAGACATGGAGCAGATAAAAAACAGGATTTTGCGTAGTAACGACGCTGGCCAAGTAGTTCGAGTGCGAGACGTTGCTGAGGTGGGAATTGCTTATGAAGAGTTAGAAGACTATAGTAGGATAGATGGTAGAAATGCCTACCGGGTGTTAGTTTATCAGCAAGACAACGGCGACATCATCGATATTGCTAATGGCACTAAAGGGTTGATTGAAAAATACAGAGAAAAATACTCTGATATAAAAATATTTTACGTTAACGATGTTTCTTTCTATGTGGAAAGGAGGCTTAGGATTTTAGCACAAAACGCCAGCATTGGACTCATTTTAGTTTTTCTATGTTTGATTTTATTCTTTGATTTTAAAGTAACTTTTTGGACTACTGTCGGGATACCATTTTCTTTTTGTTTAGCGATCATCGTTACTTATTCCCTTGGGATAACTTTAAATTTAATGAGCATGTTTGGCTTCATCATTGTCATTGGACTCATTGTGGATGATGCGATCATCGTTTCCGAGAACATTTATCGTCGCCGAGAGTTAGGCGAGGGACTGCTTTCCGCTTCCATTAATGGGGCTAAGGAGATGTTCGTTCCTATTTTAGCGATAACGGCTACCACAGTGGTGGCTTTTTTGCCCCTTTCCACTCTACCGGATGTTTTTGGAAAAGTTTTGGGGATTTTGCCTAAAGTGGTCATCATAACCATGTTGGCTTCTTTCGTTGAATGCTTGTTGGTTCTCCCGGGGCATATGGCGAATATCAATACCAAAAAAGATCGTAAAAGCAAGCACCAGACTAGAAGATGGTTTTTTAAAGTAAGGAATTTTTACGGCAAGTTGATTACTTTTTTACTCAGGCATCCTAAAAAATCGCTAACGGTGTTTTTGTTTGGCTGCATTTTCTTGGCGGGATTTATGATTCAAAGAATTCCCTTCGTTTTTTTTCCCGGGGCTGCCGAAGTCATTAAAATCAATGTCGAGACGAAGCTAAGCAATGGACTGCCTCAAACCGAGGAGATCATTGATGAAATGGAAAGGAAAATACGCGAGAATTTCTCCGGCGACTTCAGGGAGTTAATTTCTACCATTGGAGTAATTAGAAATGATGGCGGGCCACCTAAGACCAGAACTTATTTAGGTTCAATTGCTTTCACCATAGATCCCGATACTTCTAAAACGGAACGAGAATTAGTGAAGGAACTCAATAAAGAATTGGGTTCTTTCGAGGGAGTTGAAAAACTACAGATTAGAGTTAGAAGAGGAGGTCCTCCTCAAGGCAACCCAGTGCAGGTTGATATTTATGGCGATGATCTAGAAGAGATAAAACTAGCCGCTGATGAATTAGAGGGGTTCATTAAAGCAATCACCAACACTAGGTCTGTGCAGACGACTTATGAAAAGGGTAAGGAAGAAATCGAAGTGAAGTTTGACGAAGCTAAAACGGGTGTTTTGGGGATTAATTCCTTTAATTTGGCTAACGTGGTCAGAACGGCTTTTGAAGGCAATTTAGCCACCACGATTAATTCTTTCCCGGGCTTTAAAGAGGAAGTGGAGATCTTAGTGAAATACAACGAAGACAAAGATTTGAAATTAAGCGATATAAGGAATTTAAAAATTAAAAACAATCAAGGGGAGAGGATTCCTTTGAAAAATTTTGCTAGCATTAACTTCAAAGAGTCCGTTGGAAAAGTTGAACGCGAAGATGGCAATGCCTATTTATCGGTTACTGGTCAATTAGAAGACGCTCGATCAAAGGACTACAATTCTAGTAAAATTAATGCCCTGCTATCTGCAGAAATAATCCCTCAAATGCAGACAAAATATAGTGATTTAACTTTCAAGTTAGGCGGAGAGCAAGAGAACACTTCCAACCTGCAGAGGGGAGCCATTGTTGCTATGGCATTATCTCTCTTTGGAGTTTTTTTCATTTTGACTTGTGTTTTTAAAAGTTACACGCAACCTTTCATCATCATGACCATCGTTCCTTTTTCCTTTGTGGGAGTGGTGATTGGTTTGTTTGTCAATTCAGTTCCCTTGGGCCTTATGCCGATGCTAGGAATGGTGGCTCTCATTGGGGTGGTGGTTAATGATTCTTTGGTGTTGGTTGATTTCGTCAATCGCCTCAGGGCTGGGGGAATGCCCTTGATGGAGGCAGTGATTGAAGGAAGCAAGAGCAGGTTGCGACCTATTTTAATGACTTCAATAACCACGGTGTTGGGTTTAATGCCGCTTGCTTATGGGATAGCCGGCAAGGAGCCTTTTTTAGCGCCTATGGCCATGGCTTTTATGTGGGGGCTCATGTTTAGTACTTTTGTTCTGATTTTTGTTTTGCCCAACCTTTATTTGGTTTTCGATAATGTTTTGAACTTCATTTATACTAAGATTTTTAAGAGCGAATATAAAATACAAGGCCGCGATCCTATTTACTTAAATAAAGATCAAAAAATTAACGCTTAATGAAATGAGTTCCTTCACCCTTGGGGAATAAAGCGAAGTTCTACGTCGTCTATGATGGTTCAACTTTTGATTTGGTCTCCCTTCATCGTAGTTGGGAAGAGTGCAGGGCTTCTAGCAAAAAAAGAAAAGGACTCGCTTATAAATCCTTTCCTTCCAAAGCGGAATTAGATCTCTTTGTAAGCAAATTAAATCATTTGAACTCTCCTGCCAAGGGAGAAAAAACTTCGCCAGAGGGAGCGATTTATACCGATGGTTCTTTTAATCCTCGTTGTCCTTTCGCTGCTTGGGCTTGGGTTTACGTTGAAAATGAAGTAATAAGGCATCAAGAAAGTGGGCTATGTCCAGAAAAAAACCATAGCAGGAATGTTGATGGGGAATTAATGGCGGTCATGAAAGCGGGCCATTGGTGTTCAGCTAAGAAAAAGCGAGTGAAGCTCTATTATGATTACGAAGGGATTAGGAGTTGGGCTTTAGGGCTTTGGAAAAGAAACACTCCCTTAACGAAGGATTATCATGAAAAAGTTCAAATTTACTTAAAGCATTTCATTTTTTTAAAAGTAAAAGCTCATTCCAATCATCGTTGGAATGATTATGTTGATGAACTAGCTAAAAGCGAAATCGTCGATCATTTAAAAAAACTAAAAAATATTTCTTAATTTTTAAGAAGGGCAAATGGTTCATTGGCTTGCTTTAATCCGTTATGATTTTCTCTAAAAGCAAAAAGTTGCAACTATTAGTTGATAAGAAGATAAGCCATTTAAAATTTTTTTTAGAAAAGTTAACTCATTTAGTAGAAGTTAGTTACTTCGAGGAAATAAGAGAAGTGCAAGAGGAAATAGCACAGGCTCAAGGTTTATTCGTGAGTTCTAGTTGTCGGCTAACTTCATTTGATTTGAAAGGTTCTAAGATTAGCTTCATCGGTTCGCCAACCGCTGGATTAAATCACATCCCGCAAGAACTATGGGATAATGAAAAAATAACCATAGCCTCTGCTCCGGGAATTAATCGATTTGCCGTCACTGATTACGTTTTAGCCGTCATTATTAAATATTGTTTTAAAAATGAACTTGATTTGTCTAAGTTAACCGTTGGAGTCATTGGATTTGGAGCCATTGGTGGGAATTTAACGAAAGAATTAAAAAAATTTTCCATAAATACGGTGATCTATGACCCCTTCGTCGTTAAACATAGCGATGGGAACAATCTAGCAGCCATGAAAAAAGCAAATATCATCACTTTTCACGTTCCTTTGAGTTTTGCCGGCCGGCATCCTACTTTTGAGATGGTCGATAAAGAATATTTTAAGAAGATTTTGGGATCGAAAGGCGGTTCTTCTTTAATTATTAATACTTCCAGAGGGGAGATTTTTAAAGTAAAAGATTTGATAGCTGAAATAAAAAAAGGACAATTAAAATATGCTTTCGATGTTTGGCCGCAAGAACCTTACTTGGATGATTTCTTGCTAGAGCATTCTTGGCTAGCAACACCGCATATCGCTGGCTATTCTAGTAGGAGCAAGTTTTTGAGCAGCAGAAAAATCCTCTTAGATTGCCTGACCCATTTTAAAATTCCTTTGGAAGAGTTAACTGAAGGTGAAACAGAAGACGAAATTTATCCCCCACCCAAAATTGTTCGGGAAATTCCCCTTAAGAAAATTTTTTTCGCTAACAAGGTGAATGATGAATTCAATTCTAAAGCGAATAGCGTTTTGATTTTGGAATGGCTTTTGGAGAGGATTTTAAATTTAGAAAAAACCACGAGGCTATTAAAAGAGATTGCTAACAAAACCCATGCTTCAAAGAAGTTAGCAAAAAAAAAGTTGTTTCTCGCTTTAAGGAAAAAATACTTAGCAAAAATGGAGTTTTCCCAAGTGGTCGTAATAACTCCCCGAAAGCTGCAGTCATTTTTATTTCGTTTCATAAAGAAACTAGGCATGAGAGTTTTGGAAAAATGAAATATTTTTATGAAAAATCAGGTCAAGAATAAATCATCAAGTGCTAAAAAGCGAACTAAAAAATGGCTTCTTCCTCATATGCAGCGTACTTTCAAAATCATTGCAAAAAATTTATCTTTTTGCGATATGATTTTAGAAATAGTTGATGCCCGCATTCCTTTATCCAGCCGCAGCCAAGAAATTCATTCCCTCATTAGAGACCAAGCCAAGCTCATCATTTTAAACAAATGCGACTTAGCCGAAGAGGGCGAAACAAAAAAATGGATTCATCATTTTACACAAGAGAAAACCGTTAAATGGGCGGGGGCTACTAATTTGAAATCCCTTAGCCGCGGGCAACTACTAAATTCATTAAAAGAAGTCTTCCATTCGCAAATGAAGCATAAAAAATGGTATCAGAAGAGACCGCTACGGGTTCTAATCATAGGCATACCTAACGTGGGAAAATCAACTTTCATCAATAAATTAGCTAATAAGAGAAAAAGTGCCGTGGGCAACGTCGCTGGAGTTACCAAGGGAGAACAAATCGTCGCCATAGACGATGATTTAACGTTGATCGATACCCCGGGGGCTTTGGGACGGTTAACTGAAAAGCAAAGTTTTTTTTTAATGGCTTTGGGAAGCATTAAAGATTCCAATTACCAAAAACAAGTTTTAGCAGAAGATTTAATAGAGTATCTAAGTCGTTTTGAACGAAGTTATTGGAAACGGTTTTTGAATTTAACCTCGGGATTGGTTTTTGAAGACAAAGACTGGTTAGCAGCTTATGCTAAAAAGAGAAACTTCTTGAAGAAGAGGGGCTGGGATCTAGAACGAGCTGCGGAAGAGTTTCTCTATAGATTTAGGAATGACCATCATTTCCCGATCAGTTTGGAAAGAGTCAGCGAAGCCAACCATGTTAATGACAACGAAATTTGACGACGAAATTTTTTCGTTTTGAAGCAAATTTTTCCCACTTGTTTTTAGATTTACTTTTGGAGTTGGAGTAAAGAATGGTTTTTGCGGAAAAAAAACCGTTAGTCGCTTTTTTTTATTTTATAATATTACTTTAACGTGCATTCCCATTGACGGTTAGATATAGTTAGGTATAGTTAAGGTTAGGTATAGTTAGGTTTGATCATAGCGACGGTTTTATACATCATCATTTGCGTTTTGTTCATTTTGGTTTCTTTGCTGCAGCAAAGCGAATCAGGTGGTCTGGGCATTTTGGGAGGATCTAGCAATACTTTGCTGGGTTCTAATAAAGCCTCTGTTTTGACCAAAATAACTTCTTTTTTTGCGATTATTTTCATTTTGAGTGCTTTGGTATTATCAATTTTAAGTAGCGGAGAGAGGAGCATTTTCGATGGTTCAACTGATAATGCTATTTTAAATGAAGGAACTACCACTATCACCACCAATGAAAGCGAAAATGAAAACTAAAAGCTTGGTTTTTTTTGATTAATTTTGTTTAAAAAATATAAAGAAGGCGTAATTGTTTTTTTTAAGGGGATGTTCATGGGAGCCGCTGACGTGGTCCCGGGAATATCTGGGGGAACGATTGCCTTAGTGGTGGGAGTGTACCGGGGTTTCATCAAGAGTTTGAGCCGCATTGTCGAGAAAAAAACTTTGAGATTACTGGTTGGGTTTAAATTAAAAGATTTATATCGCCACTTAGATGGTCATTTCTTCTTTCCTTTAGTTTTTGGTATTTTAACTAGTATTTTTTTATTTGCTCATATCGTTAGCTATGTCTATGTTAACCACCCCATTCCCTTATGGTCTTTCTTTTTAGGACTGGTCTTAGCGGCTACGATGTTTTTAATCAAAGAAGCAATAGGTTGGAACTGGAAGTTTTTTTTCTTTTTCATCACTGGCATCGTCGTTGCTTGGATGGCTACTGGAGGAGTCCCGATTCGCTCTAGTGAAGGGTTGTTTTCGATCTTCGTTGCTGGTCTCATTGCTGTTTCAGCCATGCTGCTCCCGGGCATTTCGGGTAGTTTTTTGCTTATTTTAATGGGTAAATATTACGTCATGCTAGAAGCAACTAAAAACTTGGATTTTGCTATTATTTTTGCTTTTGGGTTAGGTTGCGTGATAAGTTTAGTTTTATTTTCCAAAGTTTTGAATTGGCTCATTAAAAATTATTGGAGCATTTCACTAGCTTTGCTGACGGGATTTTTGATTGGGGCTATGCATAAACTTTGGCCTTGGCGGGAGACGGTGACCACTTATTTGAGTAGTTCTGGAGTTGAGAAGCCGTTGATTGAAAAAAACATTTTCCCTTGGGACTATCAAACATTAAATAGCCAAGACCCTCAGCTATTCCTAGCCATTTTTTTTGCTGCAGTTGGCTTCATCATCGTGGTTACTTTGGAGAGAATTAAAAACAAAAAAAACCTAAGTTGAACATTATTGAAGGCCATCATTCACGAGCAGCTTCATCAAAGAGGATACAGGGTTTTTCGTGATTCCGATGTAAAGTACTACTTAAGTCCAACGAAAGACGAGGATCGCCTTTTAAAGTTACATCAAGAAAAGCAAATTCCCATCATCATCTTAGACTCCAAGCCACTGAGTAAGGATTTTTTTCATCGTTTGAAGCAAGGGAGTTTCCTCATTCGCTTTGGCGTAGGGCTAGGTAACCTTGATCTCTCCATTTGCGAGCAAAGGAACATCGAAGTCTTTAACGTCAAGGATGCTCATACCACTTCTGCCGTTGAGCATGCCATGGGTTTGCTACTCGCTTTAGTTAAAAAAATCGCTTTATCAAATGAAGAACTAAAGAATAACCATTGGCAAAAGCATGAAACTTTGGAACTAGCGGGAAAGACTTTAGCCATCCTAGGGCTGGGGAAGACAGGGCTTAAATTGGCTAAAATTGCCCAATTGGGATTTGATCTAAAAGTCGTTGGATTGGTAGAGACGCAAAAAAGGGGGCATTTGTTTCCTCACGTGGATTTGGTCGCAAGCGATTTTAGGGAAGTTTTAAAAAATGCTGATTTCGTTTCCCTGCATTTTAACTATAAAAAGAAAAACCATCGTTTCGTCAATGAAGAGTTTTTAACTAAAATGAAGAAAAATTCTTTTCTCATTAACATTTCAAGAGGAGATTTAATTGACGAGAAAATCTTGTTTCAATATTTAGTTGAGAAAAGAATAGCGGGTGCTGCTTTAGATGTTTTCGACAACGAACCTTATGAAAATGAACAACATGATTTTAGAAAATTAAATAACGTGATTTTAACTCCTCACATCGCCTCTAACACTCATGAAGCTAACTTTAAAACCGCTAAGGAAGTTGAGAAAATAATAAAACGAATTTATCAGCAAAAACTAACGAACGAAGCGATATAAAGCGGAGTAATGAAACAGCGTTTCTCTTTTTCCCCCGTTCAACAAGAGGGCGACTTCAGCTATTTTTAAGTCCTTTAGTCCAAAATAACTTTCGGTTAAAAAAGCCTCCTTTGCTGCTAGGGGATTTATGGTAAAATCATTTTCTGCCTTCACTAGTCTCCGCTCGCTCAAAGTTTCCTTGTCTAAATGAAAGGGGATTATCTTTTCTTTTATGACGTATAAGTTATTTTCTAGGTACTGATATTTAACGATGGGAATGATGATTTTGCCTTCAGCAAAGAAATAGACCCTTTCAACGATGGGCCTGCGAGTTAAGATATTTTTGAATTCTAAACTACCCAAAATGTATTTTTCCCTTCCATCTCCTAGATAAAAATTCATTTTTTTAAAGCCTTCCTCGTTCTCCACCACCAGCTTGATTAAAAATTGCGGATGAGAAATAATCTTAGAACGAGTCCTAACGAAATCAAACGAACTTAAAGTGAGTTCGTGATCTTTTAAAAGAGCCCTTTTCCTTAAGCGATAATTTTTAGCATTTTCAAAAACGTAGCGCTCAAGGGTTTTCTTTTCGCTGTCAAACAACAATAATTCTCGTAAAAATTTTCGCTTAATCCTTGTTTGCTTGTAAAACAAAATTTTTTTAAATTGACCATTAACGCCTAATTGTTCAATCGTCTCTTCCGTTAAAATAAAGGAAGAAGGTTCTCTCCTCGAAGCAGCTTCACTTCTACTCAGTTGTTCCAAAAATTTTAATTCCTCATCGCTGTACACAACCTCAACGCTGATCAAGAAATTAGCAAGTGAAAGAATGAAAACGATTTTAAAAAATAAAGAAAATTTCAAAAATAAATTCAATGATCCCGTTAGACTCTCGCCATGTTGTTAATCAGTTTGTCTAAAAGCATATCGCTAGAGGTAATGGTTTTTTGAGATGCTTCATAGGCTCTCTGGACTTCAATCATTCTCACCATTTGATCCACGGGGTTAACATTAGAGGTCTCCTTGAAGCCTTGGATGACTTTTAAGTTCCTGTTAGTAGGGTCGTTATAGGCAGAAATTTGCTCTCCTGACTCTTCGGACTTGCGATAAAAAGAGTTTCCCTCTTTGATCAAATAGCGTTCCCGCGGAAAAGTGACTACTTTTAAACGACCCAGAGACTGAATTTCTTCAAAACCGTTCCTATTCGCTTGAACGGGAGTGTTCGTCCCGGCGTCCAATGAAGGATTAATGAATATTTCTCCTCTAGGGTTAACGGTGAAGTTCCCGTCTTTTATCCTAATGGGCCCATTTTCTCCCAAAACTAAATAACCATCTAAAGTCGTGAGAAAATTTTCGCTGTTGATGACAAACCCTCCATTGCGAGTGTAGCGTTCTCCTTCCTCTGTAGCAATGGAAAAATAGCCTTTTCCTTGAATAGCGAAATCCAAGGGGTTATCGGTTTTCCTCAGGCTGCCTTGACTTTTTTGATTATAGACTTCGTTGAGTTCCACTCCCGTGCCCAGTTTCCCCACCACAGGTCTAATATCGTAAGACCCCAAAGGTATCACCCGAACCCCATCGTCGCTATTTCTTCGAACCACCATTTCTGGGTGGGCTTTGTAGATGGATAAGTCTTTTTTAAATCCAGTGGTGTTGGCATTGGCTAAATTATTAGCCAACACATTCATATTGTTCACTCGAGCAGCCATGGAACTGGCTCCTGTATAAAGTCCTCTAACCATTTTTATGTTCCTTCTTCATTACCTGTAGTAAGTTTCGGAATAAAAAGAAAATTAATCATTCTTTTCATCGAAATGCCGGATGACTTTAACGAAATTTTTCAATTTCTCTTGTTCCTTTATGAGAGTCATTTTCCTCTCCTCTAGTTGAGCGACTTTTTTCAGGTGATTTAACTTTATGCTTTTCAAAATCAACTCATTGATGGAAGTTTTTTCCCTATTCAATTGCGCTAGTTTGAGTAAAGAAATGCGATCTTTAAAATCCTCTTCAATCGCCATTGGATTTAACTTCGAATCGTCTTTTTCAAATTTTATGGTTTTGCCAATGATGAAATCAACGACCGGTTTCTCTTCGGGTTTGGGAAAGAGCTGCAGAATATTCTCTATTTTTTCTAGGTTACTGGAACGATTGTATAGAAGTTTTTTGTAAATATGTTTCGCTAAACCGTCGGAAAAGTCCTCTAAATCGAAAATGGAATTAGTGGCTTTGATGTAGGAAGGATAGCTGCATAAAAAAATAATGAGTTCTCTTTCTTTCGTTATTATAGAAGGAACAGCAGCTGGCTTTTTAATCAATTTTTGCTGGGACCTAGGCTTGATCTTTTGCCCTGCTTGATATTCTTCAGCAGAAATTTGAAAACGTTTTTTTATTAAATCATTTAAATTTTGCTTGAGGTATTTGTCTTTAACGACGTGGTAATATCCCATGATTTCTTGAAAGTTTTTTTTTTTCTCGATCAAAGAAGTTCCTTCAGCAGGTTGATAATGTTCTAATAAATATTCATGAATGGGTTTTTGGTGGCGCTCCAAATAGCGATAAACCTCGTCTTCTTGTAAATTAGTTGCTAAATCAAAAGGGTCTTGACCCTTAGGCAAAGTGATGACATAGGCGTCGATTTCTAGCTCCATTAAAATGTAAATGGCTTTTAAATTAGCTTTAGTCCCCGCTTCATCGCAGTCCATGGTCAAATATAGTTTATCAATGTAGCGTTTTAATTTTAACAACTGCTCTTTAGTGAGGGAAGTTCCCATGGGGGCAGCGGCTGGTAAATTTAGAGCATGAAAAGCCAAAACATCGAAATACCCTTCTACCAAATAGAGCATTCGTTTTTTTAGCATGATCTGATAAGATTCTCTAAAGCCGTAGAGGATTTCTCTTTTTTTGAACCAAGGCATTTCACTAGAATTAATGTATTTGGGTTCTTGAGCATCTCCAAGGGCACGTCCTCCAAATCCTAGGGTTTCGTTTTTTTCGTTAATGATGGGGAAGACAATCCTATGATTGAAAAAATCCCTAAAATTTTCTCTATAATCGTTTTTGATGAGATTTGTCTGGAGTAGTTTTTCTTCGTCTTGCTTTTTGAAAATAATTTTCGTTAAAAAATCTCTTTTAATAGGAGCGTAGCCGATCTTAAAAGTGGCTAGGCTTTCCCTAGTGATTTTCCTTTTCGTTAAATATTGCCTCGCTGAGCTTGCTTCTTTGCCTTTAAGCAGATAACGATGATAAGCGTTGGCAGCAGTCTGCAGAATAGTCTTTTCTTTTAAGTGGGGATCGATGTATTGAGTGTTTTTTAAATTAAATGTTTTCGGTAAGCTAATGTGGTAATGAGCGGCTAATTTTTTTAAAGCCTCTTTGAAACTTATTTTGTCATACTCCATTAAAAACTTAACGACGTCCCCGCCCATACCACAAGAAAAGCATTTAAAAATCTGCTTGTTCTCGGAGATGACGAGCGAGGGACTTTTGTCGTCGTGAAAAGGGCATAAGGCTTTAATTGTTTTTCCTTTCCTATTTAGGGATAGCCTCTCTTGAATGACGTCGACGATGTTGGCTCTTTCCTTAATCGTTTCTAGTAAATTCATTAATAAAGTGAAATGAGAAAATGAAATATAGTAAAATTATATTATGCCTTGAGGTATTTTCGTAGTTGCTACTTGTAACTACATTTAAACTGCATTCATATTGGTGATGGTAATGTCTGTGGCTGCATCGGTGGCTTTTTAAAGGGTTTAAGTTAATAATAAATGAAAGAGATTGGCTTCATTGGTTTGGGTAACATGGGCTCTATTTTATTCAAGAAGTTATGTGCTGCTACTAAAACAGAAACCGCTGAGGGAGAGGAGGGTAAAAAATTTTATTTATACGATCTTGATGCTAAAAAAGCAATTTCTTTAAAATCTGGAAAGCTGGAATCGGAACAAGTTATCGTTGCCAACGATTTAGAAACGATTTTCCGTTGCTGTCAATGCATATTTTTTGCCATCAAGCCCAATGATTTCGTCAATTTGGCAGAAGAGATGAAAGGTTTCATGAAAAAAGAGCAGACGCTCATCTCCGTTATGGCGGGGATAAAGCTGAGCTATCTCGAAAAAATCAGTGCTCAACCAAATTGGATTCGAGTCATGCCCAATTCACCTTGCCTCATTGGCGAAGGAGCGGGGGCAATGAGTTTCTCTAAAGGCATTGATAATGAAAAGAGGGAAATCGTCTTGAAATGGTTCCAGCATTTGGGTTTTTTTTTCACCGTGAAGGAAAAGGACATGGACGTCATCACTGCCTTGACGGGCTCTGGTCCGGCCTTTGTTTTCACTTTTATTCAGGCCTTAACGGATGCTGGTGTGCGTTGGGGTCTCCCTAGAAAAGTGGCTCTCAAGAGCGTTCTACATTTAATCGTTGGGTCAGCTAACTTGGTGGCAGAGACAAAAAAGCATCCTTATCTGCTTAGGGATGAAGTTTCTTCACCGGGGGGAACTACCATAGATGGATTAGCAACTTTAACTAAGGAAGGGTTTGAAACTAGCGTTCACCAAGCAGTGGAGCATGCTTATAAAAAATCAATTGCCATATCAAAAGATTGATAGCAAAAAAGAAGTTTTCTTAAAACAATGAGCAAAAAAATCTTATTGACAGGCATTAAACCCACTGGCAAAATGCATTTAGGCAACTACTTAGGCGTGATCAAACCAGCTTTGCTAGAAGCTAAAAATTATCAAAACTTTTTTTTCATCGCCGACTACCATGCTGTCAATCAAGTGCGAGAAGCTAAACAACTAAGAGAAGACATCTACCAAGTAACTGCCGTTTGGTTGGCTTGTGGTTTAGACAGTGAGAAATATATTTTTTATCGCCAGTCCAGCATTGCAGAGATCTGCGAATTAGCGATCGTTTTAGCTAACGTTACATCCAAAGGATTGCTCAACCGAGGGCATGCTTATAAGGCAGCTATGGAAGAAAATTTAAAAAACCAAAACGATCCCGATAAAGGCGTTAGCATGGGTCTGTTTAATTATCCTCTTTTAATGAGCGCTGATATTTTGCTTTTTAACACCGACGTCGTTCCCGTAGGCAAAGATCAAGTTCAGCACGTTGAAATAGCTAGGAACATAGCAGAAGCCTTCAACCGGCTTTATGGGCAAGTGATAAAACTACCTTTGGCGAAAGTTAATAAAACGGTGGAAGTCGTTCCGGGCATTGATGGGAGGAAAATGAGTAAAAGTTACCGCAACGTCATTCCTTTATTGGAAGAGGGTAAAAAAGTTAAAAAGGCAGTCATGAAGATGGTCACTAATTCTCAAACCATTGACGAACCCAAAGATCCTGCTCAAAGCAATGTTTTTTCTCTATACCAGCATTTTTCCAATTCACTCGAACAAGAAAAATTAATGGAAAAATATAGGGCTGGGGGAATGAGTTGGGGAGAAGCCAAAACGATTTTAGCGGATAAAATCATTGATTATTTTGCTGACTTTAAAAAGAAATACGATCTGATAAAAAACGAAAGGGCTTATTTAGATGAGGTGCTTCATAAGGGAGCTGAAAAGGCTAGGAAGGTAGCTAGCGGAAATCTAGCCCTCGTTAAAAAAAAAATTGGCATTCTCTAAAAGCAGTATTCTCTAACCATGGTGACTTTAAAATTTTTAAGAGAGAATTTGACTTTGGTAGCAGAAAATTGTCTCAAGCGAGGTTTCTCCTTTGATAAAGAAGTTTTTTTAGCAAACGAAGAAGAAAGATTAGCCCTCTTACGCTTGAACGAAGAGAAGAAAAGATTGCTCAATCGCTCAGCTAGGGAAGTTGGCGTTTTAAAAGAGACTGGTAAGGCAGTGGACGCTAATGTATATCGCTCCATGAAAGTTCTTGGTGAAGAGATAAAACGAAACGATGAAAAAATTAAGTCAATTGAAGAAAAAGTCACTGAAGTTTTATTGTCTTTACCAAATCTAATTGACGCTTCAGTGCCGGAAGGCCTTACAGAAGAAGACAACTTGGAAGTGAGAAAATGGGGGGATTTGCCTTCATTTGATTTTCCGGTTTTGAGCCATGACGTTATTTTAGAGAAAAATAGTTGGGTTGATTTTAAAAAAGCAGCCATGATAGCGAGGAAGCGGTTTGTGATTTTGAGAGGAGAGATTTTAAAATTAAAAAGGGCTCTCATTAGCTTTTTCATAGCGGAAAATTTAAAAAAAGGATATCTCGAAGTAGAGCCTCCTTCCATCGTTAATCGAAAAGCCCTTCAGGGAACTGGGCAGCTGCCTAAGTTTAGCGAAGATTTATTTTTTTTAGGAAGTGGTTTTGAAAATTTTGCTTTGATTCCCACGGCAGAAGTTCCTTTGACTAATTTTCATCAAAATACCATTTTATTGGAAAAAGATTTACCCATTAATTTAACCGCCCACACTCCCTGTTTTAGATCAGAAGCCGGCAGTGCCGGAAAGGACCTCAAGGGATTAATTCGCCTGCATGAGTTTTCTAAAGTTGAACTAGTGAAAATCGTTCATCCCGATCGCTCTCCCTTAGAGCATGAGGAAATGGTGCAGCACGTGGAGAGTTTGCTCCAGAAATTAAATTTGCCTTACCGAGTTATGCTGTTATCTGCTGGAGACACTGGTTTCAGTGCTGAGAAGTGTTATGACTTGGAAGTTTGGCTACCCAGTCAAGAGCGTTACCGAGAAATTTCTTCTTGTTCTAACTGCAGCGATTTCCAAGCGAGTAGGATGAAAACGAGGTTTCGCAAAAGCGATCAATCCATTGGCTACGTGCATACTTTAAATGGCTCTGCTCTACCTATCGGGAGGACGCTAGTAGCGATTTTGGAAAACCACCAAAAAGCGGACGGCACCATAGAGATCCCCAAAGTTTTAGAGCCGTATTGCCTTTAACGATAATTTTCAATGATCTTAGCAACGATGCTCGGGTCAGCCAAAGTAGTAACATCGCCAAACTCTTCCCTTTCCCCAGAAGCTATTTTCCTTAAAATACGACGCATGATTTTCCCTGAGCGAGTTTTAGGTAGCCCGGGGACTAGCTGTATCTTATCTGGTTTGGCAAAAGATCCAATGGTGTCTTTTAAATGAGCATTGATTTTTTCTTTAACGCTTTCTACGGAGGAAGTATTGTTCCTAGGAATGGCAAAAGCATAAATCGCCTCGCCTTTGATTTCGTGCGGGACTCCCACCACGGCTACTTCAGCGATTTCGCCGGAAGAGACGATCGAACTTTCGATTTCAGCGGTTCCTAGCCTATGCCCTGAGACATTTAAAACGTCATCAACCCGGCCGGTTATCCAATAGTAGCCATCTTCGTCTCGCTTAGCCCCGTCACCGCTAAAATATTTCCCGGGGAAATCAGAGAAATAAGTTTTAACAAACCTATCGTGATCGCCATAGACCGTTCTCATTTGTCCCGGCCAAGAATGTTTAATGCATAATTTCCCACTCACGTTGTTCCCCAGCACTTCCTCTCCTTTTTCATTGACTAAACAGGGTTGAATGCCAAAGAAAGGCCTAGTGGCTGAGCCGGGCTTAGTTTCCGTGGCTCCCGGGAGAGGAGTGATCATGATTCCCCCAGTTTCCGTTTGCCACCAAGTATCGACGATGCCGCATTTCTTTTCACCAACTTCGTTGTAATACCATAGCCAAGCATCTTTGTTAATGGGTTCGCCTACGCTTCCAAGTACTCTCAAGCTGCTGCGATCATGTTTTTTAACGAATTCATTTCCCTCTTTAGCAATAGCCCTTATGGCAGTGGGAGCAGTGTAGAAAACATTGACTCGGTATTTTTCCACCACTTCCCAATACCGACTAGCATCGGGATAATTGGGAACTGACTCGAACATGAGCGTCGTCGTGCCATTGGCTAGTGGCCCATAAATGATATAGGAATGCCCAGTTATCCAACCAATGTCAGCCGCACAAAAATAAATGTCATCGGGCCTAATGTCGAAAACGTACTTGTGAGTGAGACTTGCGTAAAGCAAATAACCAGCTTGAGTGTGGAGAACGCCCTTAGGTTTGCCCGTTGAGCCCGAAGTATAGAGAATGAACAGAGGGTCTTCGCTGTCTAGTATTTCCGCGGGACAGTTAGCGTCCACTTTCATGAGTTCGTCGTGATAATAAACATCGCGCGGCTCCTGCATGTTCACTTCCGCATCCGTTCGCTTCACCACTAAAACTCTTTCAATGCTAGAAACTCCCGCCAATCCCTTATCAACGGTTTCCTTCAAAGGAATTTTTTTACCCCCCCTAACTCCTTCGTTGGCAGTGATGAGCATTTTGCATTTTGAATCCAAAACCCTAGTCCTAATAGCCTCTTGGGAAAAACCACCGAAGATAATGGAGTGAATGGCTCCTATCCTAGCACAAGCTAACATAGAAAAAGCCAACTCGGGGATCATCCCCATGTAAATCGCTACTCGGTCTCCTTTTTTTACCCCGTTCTTCTTGAGAATGTTAGCCATTTTACTCACTTCTTCATGAAGTTGTTTAAAAGTATATTTCTTACCACCTTTGCCGCTATCGTCTTCCCAAATGATCGCTATTTTATCCCCGTTCTTTTCCAAGTGGCGATCTAGGCAGTTGTAGGCGACGTTTATTTTGCCGTTCAAAAACCATTTGATGTTTGCTTGGTAGTAATCAAAGCTAAAAGTCTTATCCCATTTTTCAAACCAATGAAGAGTATCTGCTTGTTGATTCCAAAACTTCTCTGGATCGCTAACGGATTCTTGGTAGAGAGCAAGGTATTTTTCATTATCGCAATTAGTTTGATGGGTAACTTTTTCTGGTATGCCGTATTTCTCCATGATGAAACTTCCTTAACTAAAATATGAACCTTATTTATAACATAATTAAAAAATAAATATTTATTTTTTTCAAAAACTACCCACTAATCCTTTTAAAGACAGGTCAAATGAAAATATTTTGCTGCTCTTCTAGGCATCTTCTCCTAAGCAAACCACTTAGTAAAATAGATGATGAGAGATAACAATGAGCAAGCTTTAAGGGAATTAATTTCAATAAATATTTTTTTCGTCAATAGATGGAATAATGTATTTTATACTATTTCCAAGTAATAGTGATTTCCTTTTCATGTTAGTTTTTCGAATCTTAAATTCCTTTTTATCTTGGCAGAAAAAACACCTTTCCGAAAAGAATTTCATGCTCATTTTGAGCATCGTTATCGGAGTTATTGCGGGACTGGCTGCCATTTTACTGAAAAAAGTAGTTCATTTCATTCAAGAAACAACGCTTAGCTATTCCCTTTTAAAGGAGTATTTTTATTTGCTCCCTTTCGTTGGCATTCTTTTAGCCATTATTTTAAGCAAACTGCTGTATCGAGAAAAGATAGGACATGCCATTAGCGATATTTTGTTTGCTATTTTTAAAAAGTCTGGCAAAATGGGCACTAATAAAATGTATTCAAGGTTTTTCACCAGTTCCGTCACGGTGGGCCTAGGTGGCTCGGTTGGTTTAGAAGCCCCCATCGTGCTAACGGGGTCAGCGATAGGCTCTAACTTAGGCAAAGTTCTATTTTTAAGTTATAAAAACAAAATTTTATTAATCGGCTGTGGCTCCGCAGCGGTCATTTCCGCCATTTTCAATGCTCCCATAGCAGGATTAATTTTTAGCATTGAGGTCATCTTGTTCGACATCACTTTAGGCTACATCATTCCCCTGCTCACCGCTTCGCTCACCGCCACCCTCACTTCTATATTGCTTTACGAAGATGCGACTTTGTTCGTTTATCGAGAAATCACTTCCTTCCAAATCAACAACTTACTTTTTTACATCTTATTGGGAATAGTTTCTGCTTTGATCGCTAGTTTTTATATTAAAAGCAGTGATTTCATTGAAAAAAAATTTAAGTTAATTAAAAACAGCTTTTCTCGCTATTTACTAGGAACTAGTTTGTTAGTGATATGCATTTTCCTTTTCCCTTCGCTTTACGGAGAGGGTTACCACATCATTTCCAATATCCTTAGTAATCAAAGCAATAAACTCTTTGAAAATAGCTTTTTATTCTCTGGTTTAGTGGATAATGCTTGGCTAGTCGTGGCTTTCTTCGTTTGTTTAATCGTTTTTAAATGCCTAGCCTTCTCTTTCACCATTAGCGCTGGGGGAGCTGGGGGGACTTTCGCTCCTTCCTTGTTTTTGGGCTGCCTTGGGGGGTTTACTTTAGCTAGGTTCGTCAATAGTTTAAATCTCAACATCTCCCTTCCAGAAAACACTTTTGCTTTGGTGGGCATGGCGGGAGTTTTGAGTGCTACGCAATACGCTCCCTTAACGGCTATTTTTTTAATCGCTGAACTCACTGGCGGATACACTCTTTTCGTTCCCTTGATGATCGTCTCTGCGATAGCCTACACCACGGTTTCTTATTTCAATCCCGATTCTCCTTACATTAGGTATTTGATTGAGAGAGGGGATTACATCAAGGGAAGCAAAGATCAGAAAATCCTTTTTAAACTAGATAGTAAAAGGCTAATTGAAAAAGATTTTAAAACCATTAACCAAAACTTATTTTTAAAAGACTTAATCGCATTGATTAAAAAGAGTCGGCGCAATCTCTACCCCGTTCTCAACGATGAAAAAGAATTGGTAGGCTATATAACATTAGACGATGTGAGGGATAAAATGTTCGATAAAGACCTGCAGAACACCATGAAAATCAATGCCTTGATGACGGAAATCCCCGCTTATATAGACGTCGGGGAAGAAATGCCCTCTATCATAGAGAAGTTTGAAAAAACTCAGGCTTGGAATTTACCAGTGGTGAAAAACAAAAAATACATTGGTTTCATCTCTAAGTCAAGGATCTTTAATTATTATCGCAAGGAATTGCTCCAGCAAGATTAACGATTTCAGCCGTTTTACGGCGATTTCTTTTTTAGCGCTTGATGACTGAGGATTAAAAAGAAGGCGAAAAGAACGATGCATAGAGTGATGATGTTAATGAAATGGGTTTTGTTCATTTGATATAAAAATTCTAAGACGATGGGCAGAAGAATCGAGCCTAAACAGGCACTAAAGAGAAAAGTCCGCATCGCGCTAGGCGTCAAAGTCATTTTTTCTTCCACTAGAGATAGGAGCAAAGGAAAAATGCCCCCAAAGGAAAACCCTAAAAAGAAACTAGCCGAGAACAAAGCCCAAGAACTATGCGACAAGAGGTAGAATAACCCCATGCTTAAGCAACTGATGACTAGTAAAATGTTTAAAATGAAGCGATTGGTTAGTTTCATGCTCAAATAAACGCATACTAAACGACTGAAAGTAAAAGCAAACCAAAAAACAGAAGTAATGTAACCAGCCTTTTCAGCAGTAAAAGCAGCCATGTCCATGCTGTAGTTGAATATCCAAATCGTGTAGACGACTTCAGCACCAACGTAGAAAAAGAAAACCAACGAAATCAAGAAAATGAACCAATTGTTTTTTTCTGTGGCGTTCATCTTAGTGGAGTGGTCCTTTCTTTCCAAGGGAATGAAAAATCCCACGCTGCCAATCAAGAAGAAAACAGCAAGAACGTAGTAAGCACTATTAATTTGTTCGTTGAGTTCTATATTCCATCCAATCAAAGTCGGTGAAATGATAGCCCCTAGTCCAAAAAAGAAATGCATTAAGTTCATGTAAGGAGCCACTTTTTTCCGATATAAACTTACTAAAAAATAATTAGCACTGATTTCCATGATGCCTTCAATCACTCCTAGAAGAAATAACGTAGTAAGCAATAGAGAGGATGACTTCACGTGGGGAAGGTAAATGAGCAAAACGAAAGCACAAGAAAAACAGGCACTGAGGGAAATTGTTTCTTTAACTTTTTTTAAAATCTTCTCTCCTCCATAAATGCCCACTAAAAAACCTAAGGGTTTCATGACAAAAATGTATTTTATGAAATCCGTCTCTTCGCCAACGTTTTTTAAAAAAGCGTTTAGCGATGGACCTAAAGAAGCGATGCTAACTCCGAGGCAGAAAACGGTTAAAAAACATAGCCCCGTTAACAAAAGGAGATGGTTTTTACTTTTGATAGTGCTTTCCAAATTAAGCGAGCAAGTTTAACCGAGCAAGTTCTCCCCCAAAAGAAGCGAACGAATACCTTTCGCTAAAGAGCTTTTTAAGGTCAGAATAAGGTCAAAAACGGCCTTCCTAAGTTTTTTTAGAGTCTAGGTATTCATTTCCTTGATGAGATTTAGGGCTGAGCCAGCTCGAAACCATTTCATTTGAGTTTCGTTATAGGAATGGTTGACCGTGATCGTCTCTTCGCTACCATCTTTATGAGTTATGAGCATCTTTAGCGGCTCATTGGGGCGGAAATCTTCCATGCCAACGATCTCGAAAACATCATCCTCAGCAATCTTGTCGTAATCTTCCGTCCGGTCGAAAGTGAGGGCTAAGAGACCTTGTTTTTTCAAATTAGTTTCGTGAATCCTAGCGAAAGATTTCACTAAAACAACTTTGACTCCCAGATGCCTCGGCTCCATAGCCGCATGCTCTCTGGAAGAGCCCTCCCCATAGTTTTCATCACCAACCACTATGGTGGAAATTTTCCTAGATTGATAATCCCTCTGAGTAGCAGGAACTTCGCCATACTCTCCCGTTTCTTGGTTTTTAACATGGTTGGCTTTCCCGTTGAAAAAGTTAATCGCTCCAATGAGTAAGTTATTAGAAATGTTATCGAGATGCCCCCGAAACCTTAGCCAAGGACCAGCCATGGAAATGTGGTCAGTGGTGCATTTTCCTTTAGCTTTGATGAGGAGCCGCATTCCCTGCAGTTCTTCTTTGGATATTGGTTTAAAGGGGCTTAGGAGTTGAAGTCTGCTGGAGTTGGGATTTATGATTATCTCTTGGTCTTCGCTTCCCTCTCCCTTCACCAGCCCTTGGTCCTCTACGGCAAAACCTTGGGGAGGTAACTCAATGCCTAGGGGTTCATTCAAGTGGACTTCTTGATTTTCTTGATTGACTAGAGCATCCGTTAAGGGGTTAAAAGTGAGATCTCCTGCTATTGTCATGGCAGTGACTATCTCGGGGGAGGCTACGAAAGCGTGGGTATTGGGATTGCCATCATTTCGTTTAGCGAAATTGCGATTAAAAGAAGTGATGATGGAATTTTTTTTCTCGGGATTTCGATTATGACGAGCCCATTGCCCTATGCAGGGACCACAAGCATTCGCCAAAACTTTACCGCCAATCTCTTCAAACTTATCGAGATACCCATCTCGCTCTACCGTGTAGCGTACTTGCTCCGAACCGGGGGTGATGGTGAACTCCGATTTCACTTTTAACTTTTTATCAATCGCTTGTTGAGCTATGGAAGCCGAGCGACTAATATCTTCATAGGATGAATTGGTGCATGAGCCGATTAGTCCTACTTCTAGCTTTTTAGGCCATTCGTTTTTGATAACTTCTTCCCTAAACTTAGAGATGGGAATGGCCCTGTCGGGAGTGTACGGACCGTTGATATGTGGTTCTAAAGTGCTTAAATCGATTTCTATCACCCTATCGAAGTAATCTTCTGGATTAGCATAAACTTCTTCGTCCGCCGTGAGCAAGTCATTATAGCGACTAGCAAGTTCGGCTATGTCTTCTCGGTCGGTTTCCTTCAAATAAGTCGCCATTTTGTCATCGTAGCCGAAAGTAGAAGTCGTCGCTCCGATTTCAGCTCCCATGTTGCAGATAGTTGCTTTGCCAGTGCAAGAAAGGCTTTTCGCTCCTTCCCCAAAATACTCCATGACCGCACCAGTTCCGCCTTTGACCGTGGTTATCCCAGCGACTTTTAAAATCACGTCTTTAGCAGAAGTCCAACCTTTAATTTTTCCCGTTAATTTAACTCCAATGACTTTGGGAAAAAGCAATTCCCAAGGCATCCCCACCATCACATCAACAGCGTCAGCTCCCCCGACTCCAATGGCGAGCATTCCCAGTCCGCCCGCATTAGGAGTGTGCGAATCAGTGCCAATCATAAGCCCCCCGGGAAAAGCATAGTTTTCTAAAGCAACTTGATGAATGATCCCCGCCCCGGGCTTCCAAAAGTCCATTTTATATTTCTTACTGGCTAATAAAAGGAAATCGTAAATCTCTTGGTTGTTTGACTTGGCTTTTATTAAATCTTCCTTGGCTCCGATCTCAGCTTGAATCAAATGATCGCAATGAACGGAAGTAGGAACAGCCGTGTCTTGCTTGCCAGCCTGCATGAACTGCAAAATAGCCATTTGAGCAGTGGCATCCTGCAGAATAACTCTATCGGGATTAAAATTGACGTAATCCTTACCCCTAGTAAAAGGATGGGACATGGGTGCAGATAAATGGGAGTAGAGAATTTTTTCTGTCAAAGTAAGGGGTTTATTCACCTTCCCTCGAATCAGCTCCAAGTTTTGGCTTAACTCTTGATAAATCTTTTCTATTGTTTTGTTTTTATTGTCCATTTTTTCCACCTTAATAGAATTTTTCAATGCATTTTAAAATGTTACCATGAGTCTAAAGTAGAAAAGAATAATTAAACGAAACAACCGCTTTTAACGACTATGAAAAAAGCCAATTAAAAAACCAACTTTTAAACAAAAAAATAACCCATTTTAAAGTTACAATTATTTTCTCAAAATTATTTTTTTCGTGGTTGAAAACTAACTTTTGCCTTTTTCTTTAAAGAGAAACTTCACTCGTCTTTATCGTTTCAGTAATTTCGAAGTTAGGAGAAAAGTGAGTTACAACCCCACTAATTATCATTTAAAAAACCTAGCCAAAATCCTCCATGCTTTGGGCAATCCGCAAAATAACTTCCAAGCAATTCACATCGCCGGTTCTAAAGGGAAAGGAACGGTTACTCATTACCTAGCCAAATTTTTACTAGAACTAGGTTTTAAAGTAGGGCATACCCTCTCCCCCCAAGTCGTAGATGAAAGGGATCGATTTTACTTTAATGGCAAAAAAATCACTTTTAAAGAACTAAATTTTTGCCTCCAACCAATCCTCGACGTGATCGAGGAAAATGCCATCACCCCAACCATTTTCGATATTTTCACCGCCGTCGCTTTTTTTTATTTTCAAACCAAGCGAGTTGATTGGGCAGTCGTCGAAACGGGACTAGGGGGGAGGCTAGATTCTACTAACATTCTCCATCCCCGAGCCAGCGTGATCACGATGATCGACCGAGAACACATGGATAAGCTAGGGAAGACTTTGCGAGCCATTGCTCGTGAAAAAGCCGGCATCGTCAAGCAAAAAAAGCCCGTTTTCTTCTTATGGCAAAACCGAGAAGTTAATCAAGTCATCATCAACGAAGCAATCAAAAAAAAAGCCCCTTATTTCCCCTTGAAAAAAATAGATGCTAGGTTATCGGAGCAGGGGTCTCTCGCTCCTAGTTATTATTTAGATGAAGCCCTTAAAAAAAACCTCTCTTTGTCTCTTTGGGTGATGAAAGGTTTGGGCTATGATTTGCCTGATGAGAAAATAAAGCGAGTACTGAAGAAAAGATTTTTTCTGGGGAGATATCAAAAAGTAAACAACCTCGTGCTAGATGGAAGCCATACCCCCCTTTCAATGAAAAATTTAGTCACAGCCATTGAAAAAGATCGCAGCCTAGCCAACTACGAGCGAATAAATTTCGTCTTCTATGCCCTTAGCGATAAAAATATAAAAGGCTTGTTAGCCCAAGTCCCGAAGGGGTGGGGCTTTTATTTCTTTGATCCGCAGTTTTTTTATGTCCCCCCAAAAGAGGTTGAGCAAGTACGGTGGCAAGCTAGAAAGTTACTAAAAGATAAATTTAGAGAAATCAGCGACTTCAATGATCTTAAGCCCAACCAAAGAAAAAAAGAACTCTTCCTCATAACTGGCTCTTTTAGAATAGTTGGCTGGGTGCTTAAGGAAAAGTTGCTTAAAAAATCTGAGTATAAAAAACTTTTTTCAGCGTAAGCCCCTTAGCCGGAACTCGATTTTTGGCTAGTAGGGGGTTTTTCTCCGCAAGCCACTCCTTCAAGATTTTAGGCTTCATTTTCTTTTGATAAGCAAACAAGACATTGCCAATGATGGAACGCACCATGCTCCTCAAAAAAGCATTGCCGTATATTTCAATGTTGAGCAGCGGGGGTTTAGAAATCAAATCTATTTTAAAGATTCTCCTCACTTTATTCGTCATCGTGGTTTTTAAAGAAGAAAAAGTCGTGAAATCATGCTCTCCCTCTAATTGTTGAAAGTAACGCTCTAAAAGAGTTAAATTTTTTAAAGGAAAAGGGTAAGAATAACAATGTTTTAATTGATAGGGTTCGAATTGGTTGAAATTATTAATCACCATGGAATAACGATACAACCTCACTTTAGCTGCGTAACGAGGATGGAAGTCAGCAAGGCAAGGATTGATTTTAGCGATGAAAATCTCTTTGGGCAAGGCACGGTTGAGCATCCTTTTTAAAGAAGGCAAAGTGATCTTACCCACCAGCTCAGCATCTGCCGGAAAAGTCACTACTTGCTCTTTGGCATGGACTCCAGTGTCCGTTCGTCCCGAAGCGATTGACTTCATGGGTTTTTGGAAAATAACCGTTAGTTTTTCTTCTAAAATACCCGCAATGGTCTGTATGTTCTCGTTTTCTTTACCCGTTTGTTTTTGAAAACCATTGAAATTTTCTCCATCATAAGTGAGAGAAATCACTAACTTCAATTTTAAACTAGATGATGTGGATTAACCAACCGCTCCTTTTTGCGTTTGAGTGATTTCATCCTTCAAAAGGTCGTAAAAAATGCGTGATTTTTCTAGCAAGGGAGAGGGACTATTTTTAGACGCTCGCCCAAATCCAAAAATTTTAGCCAACATTATTTTTATTTCCTCTAGTTTCTTCATTTTCAATTTTTCATCGGTGATGAGTTTTATAAATTCGTAATTCAAATAAGCAAAGATATAGACAAAGCCCTGATAGCCATAGTCGTGATCGATATCTGGGCCATGGTAGTTTATCTCTATGAATTGTTTTTTTTTCGAAGCATACATTTGATCGAAGTAACTAGAAAACTTTTTAAACGACAAAAAGCGAAAATATTCCTTTAAATAGCGATATTTTTCCAAATCACCTTCTTTTTTTTTTAAAATATCATCGATAATCCAAGAAGCCCTCAGGGATAAAATCGCTTTTTTAGCGGTCTTTAGCGAATTCTTATGAAAATGCTGATAGGAAGAAATGGCTAGGAAATAACTCACCAACCCACTATTCAAATCCCTATTTTTTTCAAAATCAGCCTTGGGGGTCAGTTTCTTGCTTTGTTCCTTTCTAACTTGTGAAAATTCGTTTAAAGCCTTTTTATCATAAAGGGGCTTCCTTTGGTTAGAGTTGAAATCTTCTGGCAAAGCAGCAAAATAACATTTTGAGCAAACGATAATGTGATAAATAAGCGGATAAATTAAGCCAAATTTTTTGCTAGGCTGATAAATTCTCCTAAGGTCATTAGAAATTTCTAAACTATTTAATCTTCCACGACCAGTGAAATAATTTTCTACGTGAAATTTATGCCCGCAGGCTGGGCAAGTGGTCTTTGACTTGCTAAAATAAGAAATTTTCTGAGCTTTTTTAGTCATTCTGGCTCCTCATTCTGGCTCCTGTAAATATTCTAAGATCCCATAAGTTTCCCTTTCCAAATAAGAAACATTAGTGTTAATTTTCCTTAAGAAAAAGTTGTAAAAAATAATGCTAGGAATGGCAACGGCTAATCCTAGAGCCGTGGTGATCAGAGCGTTTGAAATGCCACTAGCCAAGCTAGCAGTGATCTCGCTACTGGTGGTGATGCTAAAAAATGCGTCAATCATTCCTAGGACCGTCCCTAATAGCCCTAACAATGGGCTAATGGAAGCAATCGTGTTGAGCGTCGAAAGCCTCTTTTCCATATTGTCGTAATGTTCTTGAAGTTCTCTTTGGATTTTTTTTTCAACCATGACTAAAGGTTGTTTTTTTGCTTCGATGATTTGATGAATCATGGAAAACAAAGGTCTTTTTATCCATAAATGGCATAGTTCAGTGGCTCTTTTGAAATTTCTATTGATTAGGGTTTGTTTGAGATTATCGAGAGGCTTTTTTTGAGGGCGAAAGCGATGCAGGGAAATGAAGCGATCTATGACTATGCTTAAGAATAGAATGGACAGGAAAATTAATAAAACGATGATGGCATTTTGAAAATAATAAATCATGAATGGTTTTTTTTAATCTGCGATTTCTTCAGGTCAATTTCTTTTTTTAATTCGTTAATATTGCTTACCAGTTTGTATTTAGCCGAACGTTTCTTAAGTGGGTTTTTCTTCAAACCTTTAATGGCTTCCTTGTAGGCTAATTGACCCAAATCTTGAAAGTTTCGCTTGATTTTGCTTTCTAATAATTCTATGTCAATTTTAAGAATGTAATTCTTCCTCTCTTCCGGCATGGTTGGAAAATCGCTTTTTAAATTAATTTCTTGCCAAGAACTTTTACCACGTGACTTAACTAATTTGTTTTTTAAAATATTCAAAATGCTTTTCACTCGTTTTTTTAATGCTGTTCAATTAATTATATTCTATAATTTCGCGAGGGTTTTTAAATAATGGACAATAATTTTTACCGAGCTTCGCTGCTCAGTTTTGAAGAAGAGGCTTTAAAAGAGCTTCAAAAAGAAATCATCTCTTTACTAAGCGATAAAATAAGCGATAAAAAAAAAGAAGCCGATTTAGTGCTCAAGCAAAAGTCTTTTCAAGCGAAACTAAAGAAAATTTATCAAAACCTTTCTTTTTGGGAAAAAACTTTGATAGCGAGGCATCCCGATCGTCCTCACTTTTCGGACTATAGCAAAACCATTTTCGATGATTTTATCGAGCTCCACGGCGATCGCTATTTTGGCGATGATCGAGCGATCCTAGGAGGTTTAGCGAAGCTAGGAGATCATTCCGTTATGTTGGTTGGGCATGAAAAGGGAAGAGAACAAGATCGCATAAGACATAACTTTGGCATGGCTAACCCCGAAGGTTATCGAAAAGCCCTAAGGTTGTTTCATTTAGCGAATAAATATCGGATTCCCATCATCACTTTGATCGACACCCCGGGAGCCTACCCCGGCATTGGGGCGGAGGAAAGAGGGCAATCCGAGGCCATCGCCAAAAACTTGCAGGCGATGTTTGCTTTAGAAGTTCCGGTGATCTCCGTCATCATTGGCGAAGGAGGCAGTGGAGGGGCTTTGGGAATTGCCGTTGGAAACCACATTGCTATGTTGGAGTATTCCATTTATTCCGTCATTTCCCCAGAATCTTGTGCTTCCATCTTGTGGCGAGACGCTGGCAAAAAAGAAGAGGCTGCTAACGCTTTAAAAAACGACTCCACTTATGCTCTCAAAAACCGAGTGATTGACGAAATCATTAAAGAGCCTTTTGGAGGTGCTCAGAGAGACGCTTTAGGCATGAGTAACAATTTTAAAAAAAGCCTTTTGAAAACTTTGAAATCCTTTGAAAAAATAAAAACTCGAGAAATCATTTCAGCAAGAGAGAAGAAGTTCGCTCACATGGGGGTGTAACCCTCTCAATGACCTTTCAAGAAATCATTCAAAGTTTAAACCACTATTGGGCTGCTAAGGGCTGCGTTCTGCATGAGAGTTATGATTTGGAGAAAGGAGCGGGAACTTTCCATCCAGCCACTTTCCTAAGGTCCTTGGGACCAGAACCCTATAAGGCAGCTTACATGGAACCTTGTCGCCGACCCACGGATGGTCGCTATGGCAAGAATCCCAACCGAACGCAGAAATATTTTCAATACCAAGTGATACTCAAGCCTTCGCCGAAAAACATTCAGCAACTTTTCTTAGCTAGTTTGCTTCATTTAGGATTAGATTTGAAAAAACACGACCTTCGTTTCGTTCACGATGATTGGAAGTCACCTACTTTGGGAGCTTGGGGATTAGGCTGGGAAATTTGGATCAACGGAATGGAAATAAGTCAATTCACTTATTTTCAACAAATGGGGGGACAAGCTCTAAATCCCATAACTGGCGAAATCACTTACGGATTAGAGAGAGTTGCCATGTACATCCAAGACGTAGACACCATAAACGCCATTCGTTACAATGATGAATTAACTTATGAGGAGGTTTTTCTAGCTAGCGAAGAAGATTTCTCTACTTATAACTTCCAATTAATCGATCCCCAAAAATACATTCAACTATTCCATTTTTATGAAGGAGAATGTGAACTACTCCTAAAAGAGAAAAGCACCTTACCGGCTTATGAATTTGTTTTAAAATGTTCCCATGTTTTTAACCTTTTGGATGCTAGGGGAGTGATCTCCATAACGGAGAGGGAACATTACATAGCCAGAATTCAAAAACTCTCTCGAAAAGTCGCTACCCTTTACTTGATAAGCCGAGAAGAACTGCAGCACCCCTTATTGAAAAAGTCAAAAAAATCATGAAAGAAGCCTCGCTCTTATTAGAAATTTTTAGCGAAGAAATTCCCCATTTGGAAATACTGAAGGCAAGCGATAGCTTGGCTGTTCTTTTAAAAAAAGCCTTGGAAAAGGCAGAAATCCCCTTTGGCGAGACCACCAAGTTTTCCACTCCCAAGCGATTAGCCATTTTGGTTAAAGGCGTTCCAACTGAATTAAGGACCGCTAGGACTTTGATCCAAGGCCCACCCCGCAAGATAAGCTATGAAAAAGAAGAGCCCACCAAAGCCTTCAAGGGCTGGGTTAAGCAAATAGGGCAGACCATTCCAGATAAGATTGATTTTTTACGAGAAGAGGAGACCCAATCGGGAATTTACTTTCAAAAGGAAAAAAAAGGCGATAGCCTAGTTTATTTGAAAACAGCTTCCTCGAAAAAAACTTCTCAAGTGCTTTCTTCCCTTTTGGTGGAAGTGATTGAAAAAATCACTTTTGCCAAAACCATGCATTGGGCTGATCGTCAAGGTCCATTCGTTCGCCCGGTGCATTCTTTTTGTGCTTTATTGGGCGAGGCAGTGATTCCTTTTGAGTTATGGGGAGTGAAGTCAAGCAATTTTACTTTCGGGCATGCTCAATTAAGCCCAGTTACGATCAATCTAAAGCGGGCAGAAGATTATCAAGAGGAGTTGCGGCGTCATCAAGTGATCGCAAGCGTGGAAGAGAGAGAAAAATTAATAATAGAGCAAATCAACGAGTTGTGCGTTCGCAACGACATTGACTTGTTCTTTAAAGAAAAAGTCATTTCTCTAGTCGTTAATTTAGTGGAATATCCCCATCTCATTTTAGCAGAGTTCAATCGAGAATTTTTAAAATTGCCGCGCGAGCTCATCATTAGCGAATTAATGGAACACCAAAAGTATTTCCCAGTGCAGAAAAACGGTGAACTCACTCATCTCTTCGTTATAACCAGCAATATTTTGGCTGAAAAAGAAGTCAAGCGCGGAAACCAAAAAGTCTTAAGAGCTCGTCTCAACGATGGAAATTTCTTATACCAGACGGACTTGGAGCTCGGCTTGGATGAAATGCATGCTAAGTTGGCTAAAGTGGTTTTTCAAGAGAAATTAGGCAGCTATCAAGCCAAAGTAGAGCGAATCGCTCGCTTGGCCCACTCTCTTAATAAGGATATTGGCTATGGGGTAGCAAAAGATCTCATCCAAGAGGGAGCTAATTTGATAAAAAGCGATTTGACTTCGCATTTAGTGAACGAATTCCCCCATCTTCAAGGAGTCATCGGCTATTACTATGCCCAGCATGAGAACAGGGACGAACTGGTGAGCCTTGCTATTAGGGAACATTACTTGCCTGTGGGCAGCCGAGATCCCTTACCCCAGAATCGTTTGAGTTTGTTGTTGTCTCTAGCCGATAAAATGGACAACATTTTGAGTTTATTCTCTGTGGGATTGGTTCCCACCTCTAGTCAAGATCGTTATGGGCTCAAAAGGCAGGGTTTTGCCGTGGTTAGAATTTTAATAGAAAAGAAAATTACGATTGACTTGTTTCGTTTTTTCCAGCAACATGCGGAGAATTATACTCCTTTCCTAGCTGCAAAAGAAGGATTCGCAAAAGAAGCATTCAATTCTTGGAGTAAAGACATTGAGAATTTTTTTTTAACTCGTTTTCATAATTACGTTAAAGAAAAAGGGATTAGCGGGGAAGATTTTTCTGCTATTCAGACCGGAGATGGGCTTGATCCGCATTTATGGTGGGAGAAATTGCTTGATTTAGCGAAATTTAGAGCGTCGCCTAACTATGAGGGGCTTCTTACGTTGTTTAAAAGGGTGGAAAATATCATTGGTCCAGAGCTTTCTTTTGACGAAGTTATAATAGAACAATCGTACTTTGAAAATGAAGAAGAAAAAAAACTTTGGATGTTAAAAAAAGATTTAGATGTTACAATAAGTTCGATGGAGAGGGAGGGACATTCTTTCTATCAAGTTCTTGCTTTGTTAAGTAAATATGAAAAAGTCTTGGATGGTTTTTTTGCCAAAGTGTTAGTCAATCATCAAGATAAACGCATAAGGTCAAATCGCATTCATCTGTTAAAAAGCGTCTACCAGCAGATTAGAAGAATCGTTAATTTAGGGGCTTTATCGCCCAAATAGGCATGAAGAAGGCATGAAAAAAAATCGAGGTAAGTGCGAGTGTCGATTTCAGCGGCTTATCCTTAAATTAGTCAAAGAGAAATTAAATTTAATGCTTTTTGAAATAGCCCAATTAAAGAACCCTAATTTCGAAGATCAAGAAGAACTCGTTCAAACCATCTTGAAGAAAATAGCCAGCGGCGAGATAAAATCCGTTCATATCAACGTTTATGAGGCGAAGCAATATTTGAGGTTATTCAACGAAATGTATACTCATCAAAAAGTTGAACTCAATTATAAAGATTCCAAAGAAGAGGATAGCCAAGAAAAATCCTTCAACCCCTTCAAAGAAAGCCCTTTCAATTAATTTCTCATTTCAAAGAAGGCTGGTGATTTCAGCCTGAGGTATGATGAGGAGTTGCTTTTTTAGATGGTTTTTTTTTCAGTCGTCATCCCGACGTACAATCGTTCTTTTGAGACGAACAGGGCTTTGTTGTCCGTTGCTAAGCAAGTAAAACCAAAGGATTACCCCGGGGTTTTCTTTGACTGTTGGGTGATTGATGACGGGAGCAAGCCTGCCTATGTCATTAACGAGCACCTGCGAGGGGAGTTCAATCGGCGGAAAATCCCTCTGCATCACCAAAAAATGCGGAAAAATTTTGGGGTGGCGAAGGCAAGGAATCAGGGGATTTTTTTAAGTTCGGGCTCTTGGGTGGCTTTTTTAGATAGCGATGATGAATGGCATGCGACGAAGCTTTTGGAGCAATATCGCTATATTTTAGCCAACCCCGAGTATCCCATTGTGCAGACGGAAGAAATTTGGTTTAGAAAAAATCAACGCGTCAATCCCACCAAGGCTCATGAAAAAAAAATCGGGAACTTGTTTAAGTTGAGTCTGTCTCGTTGCCTCATCACTCCCTCTAGCGTTGTTTTGAAGAGGGATTTGCTGGAGAAGGAGAAATATTATTTCGATGAAAATTTCCCCGCTTGCGAGGACTATGAGCTTTGGCTCCGGATCACTTTGAAAGAACGAGTGGGGTTAATTAGAAAAAAATTGCTCGTTCGCTATGGGGGCAGGAGAGATCAGCTCTCCTCTAGGCATCCCGTCATGGATAGGTTTCGCCTAAAAGCATTGCTGAAAATGAAGCGATCGCTAAACCGAGAACGAACTCACGCCCTTGAAAAAAAATGGCTGGATGAAGTTTTTTATAAAAAAATCGCCATTGTTATGCAGGGTGCTTGGAAGAGGAAGCGGTTCTTATTTTATTTCTATTATTGGTGGATAAAGCGGCGATTCAGGTAGTTTCTAGGTCTCTGGGGCTATATGCTAGTGTTTGGCTCGTATTATTTGTTTTTTTGCCTTTTTTAAAATCATAGGGGATAAAATCATTGTAGACTTACACCCTAGACTTAGAAAATCAGTTGAGAGCAAAGGTGGCATAGAATGAAAATACCTCACTTATTAGTTCATACTCCTAAAGACAACGTCGGAGTGGTGGTGATCGAAGGCTTAGGGGCTGACACTTTGATGAAAGTGGTGATTACGGAAAACAATGACGACTTTACTTTGACGGCTAAGCAAGCCATCCCCATCGGGCATAAAGTTGCTCTGCAGGATCTTAAAAAAGGCGACACGATTATCAAATATGGCGAAGACATTGGCAAGTTGGTGGCCGATGTTAAGGGGGGAGAACACGTGCACGTGCACAATTTAAAAACCAAACGTTGGTGATAAAGGTTAAAAATGGATAAAACTTTCTGGGGCTACAAAAGAGAAAATAAAAGAGTGGGCGTGCGGAACTACGTGGCGATTTTGCCTGTGGACGATATTTCCAATGCCGCGGCTGAGGCCGTCAGCCATAACATCAAAGGAACGATAGCCCTTCCGCATTCCTATGGCAGGCTGCAGTTCGGAGCTGATCTCGATCTGCATTTTCGAACCATCATCGGGACGGGAGCTAACCCCAACCTAGCAGCAGTAGTCGTGATTGGAATAGAGCCAGAGTGGACGGAAAAAGTGGTGCAGGGCATAGCGGAGACCAAGAAGCCAGTTGCTGGGTTTTCCATAGAGCAAAATGGCGACATTGCGACCATTGCTAATGCTTCTAGGAAAGCCAAGGAGTTCGTTCATTTGACCAGTGGGCAGCTTAGAGAAGAATGCGACTTAAAGGAACTCTGGGTATCCACGAAATGCGGCGAATCGGACACCACCACGGGCTTAGCCTCTTGCCCTACCGTGGGCAATATGTATGACAAACTCATTCCTAAAGGAATCTACGGAGTGTTCGGCGAGACCTCTGAGCTCACTGGAGCGGAGCATTTATGCGAAAAAAGAGCCATTAACGAAGCCATCGGTAAGAAATTCAAGCAAACTTGGCAGGCGTATCAAGATGAAGTCATTGAACCTTTCAAGACTTCTGATTTATCCGATTCCCAGCCCACTAAAGGAAACATAGCGGGCGGACTCACCACCATAGAAGAGAAGGCGTTAGGCAATTTAGAAAAAATTGGTCGGGAAGTCAAATACATCGACGTCCTAGCTCCCGCCGAAAGTCCCCAAGCAGGACCGGGACTCTACTACATGGATACCTCTTCCGCTGCTGCCGAGTGCGTTACTTTAATGGCGGCTGGCGGCTACGTCATTCACACTTTCCCCACTGGGCAAGGAAATGTCATCGGCAACCCCATTTTACCAGTGATTAAAATAACTGGTAACCCTAGGACTGTTAGAACCATGTCGGAGCACGTTGACGTGGATGTGAGTGGAATCTTGAAACGAGAAATGACCATATCACAGGCAGGCGATCTTTTGATCGAATCCATTATTAAAACGGCTAACGGATCTCTTACGGCTGCTGAAGTTTTGGGACATAAGGAGTTTGTCATGACGAAGCTTTATCGTAGCGCCTAGGATTTATAGCACTGGGGCATTGATGAAGTGGAGTTTTTTAGGTAGAGTTTTTTAAGTAATCTTCTACGATTTCCCTATCGCTCAAATGGATTTTCCCTTTTTGGGTGATTTGATAGTCTTCATGGCCTTTGCCGGCCACGAGAAGGACTTCGTTTTCGTTTAAGAGTTCCAGCCCCTTCAAGATAGCCTCCTTCCTGTCTTTGATTTTAAAATGCTTTTTTTGCGAGCTTAGTGCTTTCTCTTGAGCGATTCCCGCTTCTATTTCCAGCATGATTTTATCGGGATCTTCCCCGCGAGGGTTATCGGAGGTAATGATGATGGCATCAGCATGTTTTAGGGCTATTCTCCCCATTACCGGCCTTTTGGCTTTATCCCTATCTCCTCCGCAGCCAAAAAGGCAAATGACAGGGAGGCGTAATTCCTTTACCGCTACTAGGCTTTTCTCTAAAGCATCGGGAGTATGAGCGTAATCAATCAAGACCAGACGGTTTCCTTTTAAAATCATTTTCTCCAAGCGTCCGGGAATGAGGATTTTCTCAAGCGGCTTAGCCAACTCGCGCAAAAAGTTAAAATCCCCCCCGCCCTCATTCATAACCACCTCCATTAAGCCCAAAGCCAGATTTTCTCCGTTTAGATTTCCTATTAAATTAGTCGTCGTCTTCCATTTATCTTCCCCTCGGCTGAGTTCAAAGTAACTTTTTTCCAGTCCCGATTTCATGGCGTAGGAAAAGGCATTTTCCCTATCCGCTAAATGATAAGTTGCAAAAGTTTGAAACATTTTCATTTTCTCTTCTATTCCAAAGGCATTCAAAGTGTCCAGTCCCAAAAAAGCCTTCTTGTTTTTTTTAAAACTTTTTTCCAACAAATGAAGAATTTTGAATTTACTCTCGAAGTAATGATTCATGGTTTCATGAAAATCAAGGTGTTCGGGAGTTAAGTTCGTCCAAATCACGCTGTTTAGTTGTAGTCCCGCCACTCGCTCTTTAGCCAGAGCGTGAGAAGAGATCTCTATGATGAGGAGCTGAGTTTCCTGATCAACCATGTCTCTCATCATTTTCTGCAGGTCAACACTAGGAGGAGTCGTGTTAATGCTGGGGATAACTTTGTTGCCATAGCGGTGGTTGTTCGTGCCAATGACTCCAGTTTTTATTTTTAAAAACCCATAGATCTTCTCTAGGATGTAGCTCACGCTAGTCTTGCCGTTGGTCCCGGTTAAGCCAATGACTTTCATTTTTTCACTAGGCCAGTCGTAGAAAGCAAGGGCTAGGGCGTTTTTTTTTTGAGCTAAGTTTTCAAGGTAGAAAAAGTTATCTTGCTTAGGAAACCTTGCTTGATGCTTTTGGTCTAAAAAAACCACCGGACTTAAGCCAGCGACTTGGCTTAAAAAATCCACCCCCGAATGCTTCTCCCCCTCCAAGGCAATGAAAGCCGACTTTTCATCCACCAGTCGGCTGTCGTGTTCTAGGGTTTGACATTTGGCTAATTGGCTTACTAGGAAACTCCTCCTAGCTTCCGTTAAGGGAAGAAGTTCTTTAAAAGAGTTTAACTGCCGGAGGTTTAGTTTCAATTAAATCAGCCGCTTCCCAAAATTTCTAAAATAGCTCAGCCAATAACTCAGCCAATAGTTTAGTCAATAGCGTAGCGAAAAGAGATTGCAAAAACTAAAAAAATTTTACAATAGGGATTTCTTTGATGGTTTTTCTTTTATGATCTTTATTCACTTGACTAAAAAATATCTTTTCCTCGGAAGTGATTTTTAGCTTTATCTTTATGTTTTCGTTTTCTTGGACTAGCTTTTGGTAGTCTTTTTCAATGCGAGCAATGTTTTGTTCCAAAAAAGCATGCTTCGTAGCCATAAAAATCGCCATGATTAAAAATAAATTCAATAAAAAAAACGCAACGAAAATGATTCTCTGATTCGACTTTAAAAACAACATTGACAACCTCCCTGTTTTGCTTCATTAGCTTTCCTTGCTAAAGAACGCTGCTAAAAAAAATTTTTGCTTTAGCGCTGATTCTCTTTATGAGATTGTCGCTAAATTCCTAGGGTTAATCAAGTTTTTTTTTGAGTTTAATTTTTTCATAGCATTGTTTTCACGCTTCCTTTTTCAAGGTGCTCCTTTCACGCTTCCTTTTCACGATGCTCCTTTCACGATTCCTCTTAGTTTGGCACTTCTAGCAGCCGGATTGAGCTTTATTTCTTCAGCGGTTGGTGTAATGGCTTTTTGGTTAACGAGGCGAAAAGCACTTAAAGCACTTTTTTTCACAGGCGGTCGGTATTTGTTGTGATTTTCTTTTTTTTCGCTCGATTCTTTAAAAAGCCTTTTTACGATTCTGTCTTCCAGAGAATGATAGGAAATGATCAAAAGAACGCCCCCAGCCGCAAGTTGCTCCAGAGCAGCCCCGATGCCTTTTTCCAGAACATTTAATTCATCGTTCACATAAATGCGTAGGGCTTGAAAAATTTTAGTGGCTGGGTTTATCTTGATTTTTTTAACTTTACTCAAGTAAGATTTCTTAATCAATTCCCTCAGCTCTCCAGTGGTTTTTATCGGTTTGATGGCTCTGCCCTGCACGATGTTCCTAGCACAGCGCTTGGCTAAAAAAAATGGCTCTTCCCCATAGTTGATGAAAATATTAGCCAGTTCCCTCTCTTGGTAGCTATTAATCACTTCGTAAGCAGTAAGTCCACCCTTGCCCGGGCTGTCTAAGCGCATGTCCAAGAATTCGTCTTGTAAAAAAGAAAACCCCCTTTTGCTAGCAAAGTAATGAAATTTAGAAATGCCTAAATCCATGATGATCAAGTCAAATTTAATTTTTGGAGCGAAAAGCTTGCCCAAGTCAGCAAAATTCCCCAGCACTCCCGTGAACCGCTCTTCAAATGCCTTTAGCCTCAGTGCCCCCCTCGCTAAAATTTCTTGGTCTCGCTCCAACCCATAAACCCTATGCCCCCGTTCCAAGCAAGGCAAACTATGCCCCCCCTCTCCTAGGGTAGCATCTAAAATGGTCTGCTTTTCTCCGTTCTTTAAATGCTCAAGGATGAAGTTTAAAAAAACCGGCTTATGATAAATGAGCAAAATTACAATCCACACTAGCCATGTTAGTCACACTAGTCATGCTAATCGGGCTAATCAGGCTAATTGCGTAAAACTAACTTCGTGGTTCGCTTGGCTGATGCACCCCTTTATGAAGCATACGAAGCATACGAAGCACCCCCTGATCCCCTTATTTATCGTTCTTCGTTAAAGCAACTACTTTGGAGTTATAATAATTGATCTCAAGGGGGATGGGGTTTCTCGGTGAGTCTAAGTAGTCCGCTAACTCGCTAGGGTTACCCGTGAATCTAATCAAAAGGGAAAGCTCATCGCGTTGGAAACCTTTGTCAAAGACGGCTTTTATCCCTTGAATTCTTTTTTTAATAAAGCTTTTCAATGAATTGGAGTCTTCGGGAGAGACGTTTCTTATGAGCACTTGATATTCAAAACCATTGTTGATCGCTTTATCCCATTTGTTTTTAATTTGTTCAATGAAGGTGCGAGCGACTTTATCAGCGAGTTTCACGACTGCTTTTTGTTGCGCCAAGTTTTCGTTGAGCGCCACGGCGGTGAGCCTATCCGTGAAGCTCCCGATGAGTTTAGCGTCATTAGCCGTGTAGACGCTTAAGTTCAGGCTAGTGGTGACTGATTTTAGAGCACTATCTTTTAAATATTTGTTCTTGCTAGTGTCGTTAATGGAGGATACGATTTTCCCCTGAACAACGATCTCAGCCTCTAGGGGAAGGGAGGGAAGGGAGAGAGAAGCATTAGGAGAGTTTTCTTGCCTAGCATTTAATTCCGCTGGACTTAAAACGGTGAATTGCTGGGCTAAAAATTTCTCGCTAATTTTCCTTTCAGCGAAGTCAGTTGATTTTCCGGCAAAATCATTCTCTTGGATTTTTACGATGAGGTTAGGTTTATTGGCTCTGTCTTGCAGAATGTCTAGGGCTAGGATGTCGTCCTCAATGTCGGCTAAAACCACCCAGGCATCTAGCTCTTGGTAAAGCGTTTCCTCTTCCTCCCAGGTTCTAATGATTTCGTATTTTTGAATGAAACCATAGGAGCGAGCGTAGATTTTATCGTTGATTAGGGTTTGGTTGTTGATTTTAGTCCGAGCATCCACGTAGACCCCGAGAGCTTGTTCCACTGCTTTTCTAAGGGCATGCTCTATAGCCTGATCGTAGGCCGTCTGCTTACCACTATCGGTTATCTGGGCCAATCCAATGACGCGGTAGCGGGAAACTTTTGCGAGATTTTTCTGGTTCTTATATTTTGGATTAACGACGGTGATTTTTCCTTTTTGGCCCTTTTGGTTTTGCTCGCCCTTTTTGACGACTTTTTTAGTTGACCCACAAGCCACCAAAGCAAACAAGGCAAGAAAAATCAAGGAAAAACCCACCACATTTGCCAAGCGATCATTTAAGGAGCGACTATTTGAGGAGCGACTATTTAAGGGGAGATCATTCAGCAAGCGATTTACCATTGTTTTTCTCATGGACTTCAACCTAAGTTTTAAGTTAAGTTTCATCTAATTATACCCTTTTTCCAAGCGATTTGCTTTTATTTTATGGAAAACTAACTTTTCAAGTTTTTGTCGAAGTCTATTTTGTTGAAGCGACTTAAGGAGTTAATGTAAAAAAAACTAGAATTCATAATAAAATTAAAAACCATTTGACCAATCATGCTAACAATCATGCTAACAATCATGCTAAATTAGTCGCTAAACTCCTTGCCCATCCTTGTAAGTAAAGTCAAAGTTCATTTAAAATCGCAAATCTTAAGCAGTGATTTAGCAACTCCCAAGGGCAGCGAGCTGGTGGAAGGATTTTCCTATGATAGCCGAGCTACGGCTAGGGGAGAGCTTTTTTTTTGCCTGAGCGGGGCGAGAACCAAAGGCGTTCATTTCATTCATCTCGTTTATTTAAAGGGAGTTCGCTCTTTCGTGGTCAGTTCAAAAGAACAATTTTTTTTCAAAAGAATTTTGAGGGGTAAAAAAGTTAATCTATTCGTGGTTAAAGATGTTGCTCGGGCTTATGGACTCATGGCGAAAAATCATTTGAAATCATTTAGGGGAACGAAGATAGCCATCACTGGCAGCGTAGGGAAAACTTCTTTAAAGGAAATTCTAGCCCAAGCATTAGCAACTTCGTATTCGGTTTACAAAAGTCAAGGCAATTTTAACAATCATTTAGGAGTCCCTTACAGCGTTTTTAAAATCAAACGAAATCACGACTTTTACGTCTTTGAATTAGGCATGAATCATAAAAACGAAATACGCTACTTAAGCGAAATCATAAGCCCAGAGGTGACCATCATCACGAGCATTCATTCCGCTCACATTGGCAATTTTGCTAACTTACAGGAAATCGCTTTGGCTAAAAGCGAAATTTTTTCCGCCCAAAAAGTTCCCGGCTTAGTTTTCCTACCCATGGCGATCAACGAAAAACAAGTCATCGTAAAGCAAATCCCCTCAGGGGTTCAGTTAATCTTGCTGAAGGAAGATGACGTCGTCGTCCACCATGAAGTTACTGCTCCCTTTAAATTAAATTATTCTTTTTATGATAAAATTTCCCAAGTGAGTCGCAAGGAGATGGGGGTGAGTTTGTATGGCGAAAATTATAGTTTCGCTCTAAAAGTGGCGGAGCATTTCAAAGTGGATAGGGAAAAAGCCTTGAAGCAAATGAAGTTTGACGCTGTTCAGCACCATAGGCTCAAGATAGTCCACGATAACCCCCTAGTCATTGATGACACTTATAACGCTAATTTTCACACGGTGAGCGAAGCTTTAAAGAAACTCATTGAGTTGAAGAAGCATTATCTTTTGAACGTCGTTCTAGGAGACATTTTGGAGTTGGGCAGCAAAGCGAAAAGCATTTACGCAAGTTTAGCTCACAAGATAAATGGTTTCCTAGCAAGAGACATCGCCTTGGGAAGAGTGAATTTCTTTCTACTAGGAACGAAGGACCACTTGATGAAAATAATTTTCGATCGTTTGAAAACTAAACGAAAAAAATATTTTCGGGGACAACCTCCTTTGACCAGCGAACTCTGCCAGAGAGTGGAAAAAAATTCCTTTTATTATTTTAAGGCTTCTAGGGGAGTGGCTTTAAATCAATCAGTGGAAGAGTTGGTGCGATTTTTAAAGCGGCAAAACTGAAACAACAAAACTGAAACCATAATGCTTCATCATTTTTTAGCTCCTTTAGCTCAGGATTATTTGTTTTTCAACCTATTCACTTACATCACTTTTAGGTCCATTTTAGCAGCTTTGTTTAGTCTAATCATTTCCGTTGTGCTCGGGAGGTATTTCATAAATTACATGAGCAACAAAATAAACGAAGTCCGCAAGCTCACTCCCGAATCCCACTTAAAAAAAGCCGGCACTCCCAGCATGGGAGGGATCGTCATTTTAGTTTCGCTTACCTTTAGCGTTCTTTTAACCGCTAACTTCGACAATTATCTAATTATCTTCGGGCTTTTGGCTTTTTGGGGCTTTGGCTTGATTGGCTTAGTGGATGATTTGGTTAAAATCAAAAAAAATGGCGGGAAAGGACTTTCCGTGAAAGTGAAACTGGGAATGCAGGTGGCTTTTTCCATGGTGATCGTCATTGCCTTGCTTACCATTGGAGATGAAATCGAACTAGTGGCTTTAGCGGAGAGGGTGAGCATCACTTACTCGTATTTCACGCTGCCTTTTTTAAAGGAGGTTTTCTTTGATTTGAGCTACTATTACGTTTTTTTTGGAGTTTTTGTTTTAGTCGCTAGTTCTAACGCCGTTAATTTAACCGATGGCTTGGATGGTCTTGCCATTGGCTTATCGCTTTTGGTGGTGATCACTTTCGTTATCTTTAGCTATGTTTCCGGAAATTTCATCACTGCCGAATACCTGCAGATCCCCTATATCAAGAGCACTGCTGAATACACGGTTTTTCTCGCTGCTTTGATTGGAGCCGGTTTGGGATTTCTTTGGTACAATGCTCATCCGGCCCAGATGTTCATGGGAGATACGGGTTCTTTAGCCTTGGGAGGAATAATCGGTTTCACTGCTCTCGTCTTAAAACAAGAACTCCTCTTGCCCATCGTGGGAGGAATTTTCGTCGTTGAAGCCCTGTCGGTCATCGTTCAAGTTTCTTCGTACAAAGCCACCAAGAAAAGGGTTTTTCTCATGGCTCCCATTCATCACCATTTCGAATTGTTAGGAATCAAGGAAAGCAAGATAATTGCTAGGTTTTGGATCGTGGGAATCATTTTAGTTTTAGCTAGTTTGGCTACTTTAAAAATAAGATAAAAACATGCTTATGAAAAAACTCTACGTGAGCGACTTAGATGGCACTTTGCTTTCCCATCATTCCAAGTTGAGCGATTATACCAAAGATAAACTCCATGAAATATTGAACTCCGGAGTGCTTTTCACCATTGCCAGCGCTAGGAGTTTAATCACCATTAAGGAAATACTCAGAGACATCCCCTTCCAGCTACCCGTCATCACTTTAAATGGAGCCACTTTGGTTGACTATGCGAGCGAGCGAGAAATGACGAACGTTTATTTGCCCTTAGATAAGCTAGGTTTCATCATTGCTTTCTTACGAGAGCATAAAGTCAATTTTATTTTTAACAGCAAGCATGAAACTCATAACACCAACAAATGCTGGATGCCGGCAGTGCGTAACGAAGCCACTGAATTTTTTTATCAACAGCGGTTGGCTCAGGGGGACCCGAGGCTGGTTTTGTTCAAAGACATCACGGAGATTGATTTTTCCTTGGAAAAAGTCATTTCCTTCACCGTCATTGAAAAAGCCGAGCGCTGCAGGTTGATTTACCAGCGGCTACTCCTAGAGGCTGGGGAAAAGCTATGCATTTACCCCATGGGAGTCGATGGGCTTTGGCAATGGATGACTATTCAAGACGAACAAGCCAACAAGGGCAACGGCCTAAAGAAAGTCGCTGCTTTACTAGGCATTGATTTGGCGAACACGGTCGTTTTTGGCGACAACGTCAACGACATTCCCATGTTTGAATTAGCCGGGAAGTCTTGTGCCACAGCCAATGCTCATGAGGAAGTGAAGAACAAAGCTCATGAAAAAATTCCCCATCATTTTCACGACAGCGTCATGAAATATGTTTTAAGCAGCGAGGGAATGCTTTCTTGATCGATATTTTTTAAAAATCCTTGGGTTAAAAAAGACAAAAAACAAGTTGCATAATACAATTAAAAACACGTTCGGGAACTTTCGTAATTTTTTCATTAGGTGATTTTATGACTGAGATAACTATATATGATACTTCGTTAAGGGATGGTCTTCAGGGCGAGAAGATTAATTTAAATTTAGCTGAAAAACTCCACATCATAGGAGAGTTGGATAGTTTGGGAATTCATTACATAGAGGGAGGATTTCCTTTAGCTAGCCAGCAGGAGATGGAGTTGTTTAAAAAAGTACGCGACATTGATTTGAAAAAAGCCAAAATCGCTTCTTTTGGCAGCACGAAAAAGCCGCTCATTGCAGTAGAAGATGATCTGTACATGAAAGCTTTTTTAGAATCCAAAACCGATGTGGTCACCGTGGTGGGCAAGTCGCACTCCGATCATGTGGAAGAAGTTTTAAAGACCACTCGGGCAGAGAATTTGAACATGATTTACGATTCCGTTCAATATTTGAAGGAAAATAAAAAAGAAGTCATTTACGACGCCGAGCATTTTTTCGACGGTTACTTGACCAACGAAGAATATGCTTTAGAGACGATCAAGACTGCCCGAGCAGCTGGGGCTGATATCGTCATTTTATGCGACACTAATGGAGGAATGATTCACGATCGTTACTTAGAAATCATCCAAGTGGTGAGCAAGATCCCCGGCATGAACTACGGCGTTCATCTGCATAACGATACTGGCTATGGAGTGGCGAATTCCCTCTTGGCTTTAGATCATGGGGCGAAGCAGATTCAAGGAACTCTCAATGGCTGGGGAGAGCGTTGTGGCAACGCTGAGTTATCCACCATCATGGCGAATATTCATTTCAAAATGGGTCGCAAGATTTTCACGGATGAAGAGATGGCTCGTCTTACTTATGGCTGTCGCTATTTAGATGAGATTGCTAACTTACCGACCAATGAAAAACGCCCCTACACTGGCAAGAGTGCCTTTGCTCATAAAGCGGGGCAGCATGCCGATGTCATTTTGAAGAAAGCTAACTTAATGGAGCATTTGGATAGTAGTAAAGTGGGAAACACAAGGCGGATTCTGCTTTCTGAGTTAGCCGGCAAAGCTAGCGTTTTGTTTAAGATGAATAAATTTGGTAATTTCGACAAAAATTCCACTGAAATCGTGAATCTCACCAAGATACTCAAGGAAAAAGAGCAGGAAGGCTATGAATTTGAGGGAGCAGAGGGTTCTTTTGAACTCATCATCAAAAAAGAGTTGGGGCAGTTCAAGGAAATGTTTCGCTTGCTGGAGTATCGCGTAGAGATACAGAAGGCCAGCACCAACGAAGGCAACTACACTAGTTTGATTTGGGCTTTCATGAAGATAGCAATTGACGGAGAGGTTTTCATTGGCGACGCATACAGGAGCGGACCGGTGGATGCTTTGGATAATGCTTTTAGGCAGGCCATTGCTAAGAAATACGACTTCATTAAGCACGTTTATTTAAAGGACTATAAAGTGCGAATTTTAGGAAACGAGGATGCTTCTGCCGCTAAGACGAGGGTTTTGATCGAATCGTCTTTAAGCAATGGACAGAGCAATAAAAGTTGGAGCACTATCGGAGTTTCTTCGAACATTGTGGAGGCTTCTTGGGAAGCTTTAAAGGATTCCTTTGATTATGCTTTCAATGAATTTTATCAAGAACCCTTAATTTAGTTAAGGTTTTGTCATAAATTACGATATTATAACTAACCATAGGAGAATTTAAAATGAATGTAAACAAAATAAATGGCGTTTTAGGAAGTTATCCAAGCAATAGTTCTCCCATCAAACCTAATTCAACGAACATTAAAGACGAAGTCAAGATATCCAAGGATGCTTGGAACAAAATTGAGACGGCAAAGACCATTAGCTTGGTTAAGGGTTCTCCCGAAGTTAGGGCTAAAGAAGTGGCACTTGCCAAGCAAAACCTAGAGAAGTATTTTGAAAATGGTGCGCTTAAGGAGAGCGTAGCCAATGAAGTGGCTGACAAGATAATTGATGACTTAATAGTTTAACCGTCGCTTTTTCCTTGAATAATCTTGAGCCTTGCGTGTTTCCATTTTAAAAGTTCATCGTTATTTGCTCTAGTTAAGTGCCCTCGTCTCATCGGGCTTTTCCCTTGCCTAGTCCTTTTCTTTTCTCTTTTCTTTTCTCTTTTGGAGGCGAGGCAGCTAGTCATTGATGACTTTGGGAGTTATCTAAGCTCCGAGCAAAATTTCGCAGTCAACAAGAGTTTAACGACTTCCAAACGAGACACTAACCTAATCCTACCCTCGTTTAAGGAAGATTTTAATCGCGCCAGCAAGGACGACGAGGCATTCGTTCTTTGGCGAAAAGGCTTTCTCGGCGAAGCTCCTTTCTTCTACAGCCAAGACTCCAGACTAGAACTTGATTTTCTAAGTGATTTCCCCAACTTAGAAGCAGTAAAGAGTTTTAACCTGAGTTTCTATTTTAATCCTTCGGATTTGTTTAGAAACGCCACTTTAATGAAGGCTAGCGAAGTAGTTGATTGGCAAGGTAAGCTCTTAAGGACGGAGTTCAGCATAGAACTCAAAAACGGTCGAGTTGAGGTCAAGTTAAATGATTTTTTTAGCTTTGCTAGGAAAACCATTTCCGTTTTCTTGAGAAGCAACGATCTCATTAAAGAAAAAAGTTGGAATTTCGTCTCGCTCAATTACAATCACCAAAACGGCTACCTTGAGTTGAAGCTCAATGATCAGTTGGTTGATTTTGGCTATGCCACCACGAACGGAGAACCTTATGGGACCATTTATTATCCGATTTTTACCAAAACTCCTTTTGTTTTAGGAGAGAGTTTTTTAGGACTCATTGACGAAGTTCGTTTCTACGATGAAAGCGTCAACGTGGAAAAGCTGATTTTCAATGACAAGATTTACCAGTCCGTTTATGCTAGTAGAGTTTTTCGCATTGAGCCAGAAGCAAGCATTAGTCGCATCGGTTTTTCCGGTTCAAGGCTCAACGAAAGCGAATTTAGCTTTTATCTCTGCACCAGTAGAGGTTACTTCAACCCAGAGGAAAGTTTCGAAAAATGTCGTAACCTTCCTTGGGATAGAGAACTCTATTTCAATGACTTTAGCAATTATTTTCAATTTTTCTTGGTTTTAAAAAACAATCGCCGCCTTCCTAAAGTGGTTAAGGAAGTGAGACTCAATTACGAAGTTGCTGAAAAAATCTTAGCCCCGACTTTGTTAAACGTTTGGGTGCGGCAAAGCGACATCGTCGTTAATTGGAAGAAAAGTCTAAACCCTCAAATCAACGCCTACGTGATTTATTATTCTAAAAACGAGTTTCGTCGAGATCAACAAAGGATAGTCGTTCCCCTAAGCGAGTTGGAAAAAATAACCACTAACAACGATGAATATGCCCATATCATCAAGGGATTAGCGGAGAACGAGCGGTATTATTTCGCCTTAAGTGCTCTCGATATGAAAAACAACACCGAATCGCCATTATCAGTCATCAAAAATATTTATTTTAATAGTAAACTTTTCTAAAGCATTTTTAAGCCGCTGCTTAGGTGTGCTGATTTATTAAGTGAGTTGGGCAAGTGAAAGTTTTCATCGTCGTTTTATGCTATGTTTTCTGGGTTGCTAGTTCCTTTTTAACGGCTAACGTCTTTACGCCCAGCAAAATATCACGAGTCGCTTTACCGGTCAAGTATTCCGCCGAAGAGTTAAAAAAATCGCTTAACAGGGTGTTCTTGGTTGAAAAAGAGGGAGTCTTATTTGAAGATAACTCCTTTACCAACAACAATATCAAAATAAAATCCACTCAAACGGAGGACTTGGAAGTTTTCATTGACGACGGGGTGGTGAAGACGGTTATTCCCATCTCTACGGAAGCAGTTTACTTGTTTGAAAAAGACATCCATTTGGACTTCTTTTTCTTTGAAAAAAAGTTTTCCCTCCATTGGGAGAGGAAACTGGACTTTGAAATGCTAGTCACTTTTGAAACGACGATCTCCGAAACCAATGATTTTAAAATCGTTCCCCGAACTTCTTGGAAGTTTGAATGGAAAACCTTCCCCTTCATTCACGTCGTTTTCTTCAAGCTAAGCGTCTTGGGGCAAGTCGAGCCCATCATTGAAAACGTCCTGAAAAACTATGCTAAAAATAGGATTAACAAAGTCATCGTTGAGCGAGTTGATTTGAAGAAGATTTTTCAAGACATCAACGATTTGCTCGTCGATCCGATTTTAATCAACGAAGAATATGGAGTCTATAACTACATTGATTTGAAGAAAATTGTCGTCACTGATTTCTTGCTGGATAAGCAGACGATCGGAATTGATTTGAACTTGGAGTTATTCTCTTATTTTTCTTTCTCCAAAGAGACTTTGGCATTTTTAACGGAAAACAAACGGGAAGCAGTTTTAGAAAAACTTCCCTCGGGAAAAAACATTAAAGACTTGAGCGAATTTGACTTGTATCCCGTCTTCATCCTCAGCCCTGAGGATTCGCAAAACATCATTTTCAAACAGATGAGCGAAAAGAGATTCGTCGTGGGCGATGACGACTTTGAAATGAGGATAACGGAGATTTACGTGAAGAAAGCACTCAATACTTTTGAGTTCCAAGTCTTCCTAAGAGGGCAGAATTCTAGTTCGCTTTTACAAAAGTTGTCGCTCATCATGAATACTTCCTTTTATCTCAATAAGCTCAATGCTGCGATTGAACTGGTTAATTTTAGTTATTCCGTCAATACCAAGAGCAGCATCGTCAAACTAGCTAACTTTTTCAATCAAAAGAATTTCGAGAACGTCCTTAAAACTCAAATAGAACAAGAGTTCAACGATTACATCCTTTTTTTAGAAGAGATTTTGGTGGAAGAAGCGAAGACCATAGATGTGACGGAAAAGTCGACTCTGGGTTTAAAAATAAATAAACTCAACATTGAAGAAATAGAGGTCATTGAGGACCTTTTGTTGGTTAGTTTTTCTAGCGAGGGCGAGGTGCTCTTGGATTTAAGGAATTTATTTTAATGATTTCTTCTAAAAACCACCACGTCCCCTTCATCATGAGCGTAAAAATAGTAGCCCTCTTCTCGGAAGCCTTTCATTTGCTCTAGTTTCTTTACTTTGTTTTTGATGATATAAGAAACCATCCTTCCCCTAGCTTTTTTAGCCCAAAAGCTCACGACTTTAAACTTACCTTTCACTTGGTCTTGGAAAATAGGAGTTATGATGGGATTTTTCAAATGTTTTTCAATGCTGCTAAAATATTCTCGGGAAGCTAAATTAACGATGGTCTCGCTTTCACCCCAATGTTTTTTGATTTCAGCGGCTATTTTATCGCCCCAAAAGTCATATAAGTCCTTGAAGCCCTCGGTTTTAAGCTTAACTCCCATTTCCAAGCGATAAGGCTTCATCAAATCAAAAGGCCGCAAAAAACCATACAACCCCGATAAGATAAGCAAGTTTTCCTGCAGTTTCTTCAAATCCCCTTGATTGTACTGCCTCACGTCAATGCCTTCGTACACCGTCCCCTTGAAGCAAAATATGGCGGGCTTGGCATTTTCCGGAGTGAAGTCGGCATTCCAGTCTCGAAAGCGACTTTGATTTAGCTGAGCTAGTTTTTCCTTTATTCCCATCAGTGCCCCTAGCTCTTCCACTGACTTTTTTTTTAATAAGCCAACTAGTTTTTGGGATTGGTCCAACAGGACTGGCGTGGTGGCTCCGGGAAAGTCAATGGGCTTTTCGTCGAGGCTTTTGGCGGGCGAGATAACGATCTTCATTAAGCATCATTCTAATATGAAACCACCCCCAACTAGGAGTAATTTTTCTCGCAGTGATTTTCTCCATTTTTCCCCCTGCTGTTTCCCTTGTTGTTTTTTTAGAGCAGATGAGTTTAAATTAATTTAGTTTAGCTGAGTTAAATTAATTTAATTTTAGTTAAATTAATTTAACTAAAATTTAACTCCACTAAATTTAAAATAGCGAGAAAGACGGTTGCTTTTAAGGGAACTTCGTTTAATAATAATCATAGCCATGATTATACCCATGAGCATAACCTTACCCATGATCATAGCCACACTCATGCCCAAGGCAATGATAATGAATAATCGGGCTGGGTTTTTCAGGTCATGTTACAATTTTGCTTAATATTTTTTGGTTGCTTTCTTCCATTACCCTTTCAAATGAAAAAAAATGATAGGAAAAATAACTTAGCGAAAAATAACTTAGAAGATCTTAGGGAGAAAATCAATGAAGTTGATTTGAAGTTGTTAAAACTTCTTCACGAAAGGATTGACTATGTTAAGCAAATTGGTTTTTTAAAGCAGGACCAGCAAATTGACATTTACGATCCCCAGCGGGAAAGGAAAATCTATGAAAAACTCATTTCCTATAACGAGAAAATAAACGGAAACCTAACGGACGGGGCGATAAGAAATATTTTCAATGAAGTCATTTCTTACTGCCGGAGCTTAGAAAAGGATTTGCCGATTGGTTACTTGGGTCCGCAAGGCTCTTATACTTTCTCAGCCACCGTTAAGCAGTTTGGTTTTTCTGCTAATTTAGTCTCTTATTCTCGTATTGCCGATGTTTTTTGGGCGGTTAAAAACGATAAAGTCAAGTTTGGAGTTGTTCCTTTTGAAAATAGCATTGAAGGCATGGTTAATAATAGTTTGGATTTGTTAGCCAAGGGGAATTTCAAAATTTATTCTCAATTTTACATGGCGATTAACCTTAACTTGCTTTCTCGGGAGAAAAGTTTAGAAGACATTAAGATTTTATACAGCCACCCCCAGCCTTTTGCCCAAGCTAGGAATTGGATTGAAAAAAAGTTCCCTCACGTCGCTTTGAAAGAAACTAATTCCACTTCCGAGGCGGCTAAACTAGCTAGCGAGCATCCTGCTAGTGGCTGCATTGGTTCCCTTGCTTTGTTAAAATCACATCCTAAGTTAAATTCCTTAGAGGAGAACATCGAAGATCGCGACAACAACATGACCCGCTTTTTAGTCATCAGCAAAGAAAAGCAAGAAGTGAGTTATACAAAAAATTGCTTCACTTCCCTAGTCGTCTTTATCAAGGACAAAAAGGGGGCTCTCTATGAGATATTATCGATTTTGGCGGCCGAGGGCATCAATCTCAACAACATCATTTCTAGGCCTTCTTTGAAGAAGAATTTCGACTACTATTTTTTCATTGAATTCATTGGCCATGAAAACGCTAAAAAAGTGAGGCTTGCTCTCAGCAAAATAGAGAAAAAAGTGCTGGAATTAAAAGTCCTAGGCAGCTATGGCCGAGGGAATAAGTGATTGGTAAACTTTTTTCGCTAGGGTTAATTTTCTTCCCTCTCTTGGGCGAAGAGAACAACTCCGACTTCATTGCTTTAAAAGATTCTCTTCGAGCCTTTGAGAGAAAGCAAGTGGTTTTTGTTTTGCTGGGGGAGAAAAACATTAATTCCCTTGAGGAAAGGGCTTTGCTGGACAACCCCGCCCTAGAGGAAATCATCGCTTATTTTCCCGTGCTGCACTCTGGTGCTAAAAACGAAAATTTTGAAAAAAGAGAAATATTTTACTTTTATTCTTTCTTAGAATACAAAGGCGAACTAGAAGAACTCAGGAAAATCGGTGCCAAGATCGATGAGAGCGAGAGTTTAACGGACGATGAGGAAGAGTATTTGAAAACTTATTACAACTTGCTCCTAGTTAACCTTTGGGTCAAGCTTAAAAATCAACAAAAAAGGCCTCCCGATGAAGAAGTGCTCTCTCTATTGAAAAAAACCAGTTACCCATCAAGCAAAAGCAGTTTGAGCAAAAAGCATTTAAGCGAATATTTTGCCCTATATGCAGGGCTTAGCGCTGCCCTAAATAAAGTGAAGAAAAATTTCTTTGCTGATTTAATTGACTCCGTTTCTTATGATTTTGAAAGCGAGATTTTTTTGCTCAAGGCTATTAATTTGGATGGGAATAACTATAGGGCTATCCTGCAGTTCGTTTTAAAAGGCATTTCTCTTAGGAGTGATAATTATTTTTTCATTTATAAAGTCATTAGTCAATTAAACAAGGTTTTAGAACAAGAGGAGACTGATAAGGAGAGGTTATTCGTGGTTAATGTTATTTTAGCTAATATTTATTATTTGAGAAACGATTTGAAAAATTCTTGGAAATACATCCAGAGTTCCAAGAAATTATTCCCCCAAAATGAAATCAGTAGAATTTTAGAGGAAAATTTCAAAAATCGCGAGAAAAAATTAATTAATTTATGAACAAATGAAAAAATATTTTTTTCTCATTTGTTTGATTTTTCATTTTCATTTCCTTGCTGCTCAAGATGGGCAAGGTTCTGCCTTCCTTGACCGAGAGGCTCAGTTCACTCCCGAACAATTCACTCCCGAGGTTTTGAACAAAAAAGACTTTCTGGATTACTACGTTAATTTTACTAGCATTGAGGTTTTTTTTCAAAGTGGGAATAGCATCACGGCCGGGCTAGATTACGTCACTCCGTCTTTTATTTTGAGTCCTTATGTAACCACTGGCATTGGCTTTAATCCTTTCACTTTTTACTACGGAGCAGGGCTCAACTTACGATTTAGCGGACTTCTCTTGGAACTTGGTTATTTAGGTGCTCCAGTGCTTAGTTTTATCTTAAATGAAACTAGTTTGTTGATTCGCAACGAAAGAAAATTCGTTAATTTAGGGTATTTCGAAGTTGGGTTCAACTTTTCAATCATTGAGTTTAAGAATCGCTTTTCTTATGGAGAGTATGCCATTGCCAATTTTTTAGACAGTAGGACTAACAAGTTCGTTAGCGTTGTCGTTGAACAATTTTCCAACGAGACTGACCTTAATTTTTTGCTTTTTAGTGATTTTAGCAAGACGATCACTTTGAAGAACAGTTTTATTTTTAGATACCTTGTCGAAGAGAGCATCTATGCCACGGATTACGTTTTTTCTTTAGAAAACATTTTTAAATTTAATAACTTCATGGAAGTAGCGATCGTTCCTAAAGTTTTGCTCGCCAACTCTAGTGATCCCGGTAGGCTTTTGAATGAAAGTAGCTTTTTTAAAATAAGCCCTTTGCCCGGTAAATTTTTAGGCGGGGGTCGCTTGGTTAGCATTTTTCAAAGTTCTTCTTACTTGGAAGTTTCTTTGCAGGGGCTTTTGGCCGCTGGGCTTGATTTGGGTTATCGCATCTTCCCTTTTAGCTACATTAAGAAAAAAAATCCTTTCAAAGGAATTTATTTACAACCGACCGCCTATTTTGGATGGGTGATAAAAGAGGACGTGAATTTAAGTAAAAGCGAAACCACTGTCAGTTTGGTTTTAAATGCGGGTTATCTTTTTGCTTATAGTTCGGCAAAAATAACCCTTGGGGTGGGATGGAACGATCGAGAAAATTTAGTTGTCAATTTTGGCAGTTCTTTTTATTATTGAGTTTTCGAAAAACTAAATTATTCCTTGGTGCTCTATTGTAGAATTTGGCAATGAAAATTAAGAAGCATTGAATGAACTGCTCTATCGTCATAACTCATTGGAATAAAGGAAAGCGTCTCTTGGATGCGATTCTTAGCGTGGTGGGTCAAGTTGAGAAAAAAGATGAGATCATTGTCGTGGACGATTGTTCTCAAGACTTGATTTCTAAGCAGACTCTCCGCAAGGCTAGGGCCCGCTACCCCAAGATCTCTTTTTTTATCAATGAGAGAAATAGAGGCAGTTCTTTCGCTAAAGATTTGGGAATTAGCAAAAGCAAGAACGACATCATCATCCTCTTGGATGGGGATGACGTTCTTCCCGAGGATTCCGTGGCGAAAATAAAAGCGAAATTCCTCAGCGATGATTCGCTTTCCTTTGTTTTTGGCAATTATACTGTCAAAAACACGGTGACTAAGACAATCACTGAAGTAGATTGTAGTTATTTAGCCACTTCCAGTGGGCTTTTAGATGCTCGGGAATTAGCTCGGAATTGGAAGTTGTTGGGCTCATCCCCTTTTAAAAAGGAGGCTTACCTTGAAGTAGGGGGGTATGATTACCTTTACCCTAATACAGATGACGTTGATTTTCATAAGAGAGCGATATTACAAGGTTATAAGTATGGTTATCTAAACGAAATGATTTATGTTTGGAATATTTTAGAAAAATCGAAATCACTAAATCAATCAATATCACCTCGCAACGCTCTTTTTTCCACAATAAGAAGTTTGGAATTTTATTTTAAATATTTACCTTCAAAAAATTTTCTATGGCTTTTGATTGAAATTTTTCTAAGGTTGTTAGCTAAAAAAAACAAATTTCTTTTATTTCTTAGGAAAAATTTAAAATCCTTGGTGATTTTTGCGAGATCCTTGCAGGGGAATCTCCTTGGTAAATGGAAAAAAATAAGGGGAAAAAAGGTAAAAGAGAAAAGTTGAGAGAATTTTCCTTGGGTGGTTGGGGATTAATGATAGAATTAACTTCAGTTTAAGGATGGTTCTACGAGCGTTCGTTTAGTTTGGTTTTAGTTAGTTTGGTTTATTTAGTTTGGCAGTAATTTACATAAAAAGCAGTGATAATTTAGATATAAGTGTCAAGAAGTTCAGGAAAGAAGTTGACAAACAGGGGCACATAAAAGAGCTTAAGGAAAAGCAGTTCTATAAGAAGCCTGCTTTGGTGAGGAAGTTGGAGAGGATTAAGCTTGAAAAGAAAATCAAGAAGAGCATGCGCAAGAAGAGGTATCAGATGAGGAATTTTCTCTAAATTTCCCAAGAAGAGCAATGCATTTTTGGCATGATGTTAGCTGTGGTGATAGTCCCCCCTTGGACATTAACGTCATAGTCGAGATTCCCCAAGATTCCAAGGTAAAATATGAACTGGACAAGGTTAGTGGCTTGATCAAACTGGACAGAGTGCTCTATAGTCCCATGCATTATCCGCTTAATTATGGGTTTGTCCCCCAAACTTACTGCGACGATAAAGATCCTTTGGACGCCTTGGTGCTCACTCAGTATCCCCTTCACCCGGGGACTTTGGTGAGCGTCAGACCAGTTGGGGTCATCACGATGATTGACGATGGCGAAGGCGATGATAAGTTAATCGCTGTTGCCAAAAACGATCCTCAAGTGAGCCATATTAACGAACTTAACGAAATTTCTCCTCATCAAATCAAAGAGATAACTCATTTTTTTTCTACTTACAAGAAACTTCAAGGCAAAGAAGTCGAAATCAAAGAAATTTTAGGTCGCGAAGAAGCGCTTGCCATCGTGGAAACATCGATCGCTGATTATAGAAAGCAGAAATTTTAGTTAAATCGCTTAGGATCAATCGCTTAGGATCAATCTCTTAGAACCAATTTTTTAGGACCATTATTCCCATCATTTCCTTGCTGCAGAACGTGACTGGAGTCATCGGTGGGGGGTTGTTGTTGGTTGAAGTTGTTTTTTTCAAGGGCAGTTTGGACTTAAGTTAATGGTATGATTTGAGTTAGTAGTTGTTTAAATTTTAGTTGTAGTGCTTGGTTAGAAGAACTGCAGCGAATGAAGCTTAAAAAATTAAAAAAAGGATGTGAAAATGGCCAAAACTAGTTTAAAAAATAGCCCTGCGAACACGAATGGAGAATTACCAGAAAAAGGTTCGGTTGCTCCAGATTTTGAATTGTTAAAAAAAGATTTAAGCATGGTTCACTTGAAAGATTTCTCGGGTAAGAAAATTTTAAACATTTTTCCTTCCCTTGACACGGGGACTTGTGCTGCTTCGGTCAAACGCTTTAACGATGAAGCTAAAAAATTTCGCGATGTGACGATTTTAAATATTTCTAAAGATTTGCCTTTTGCTCAAGGCCGGTTTTGCGAAGCTTTTTCCATTGAAGACTCGATTCCTTTATCGGCTTTTAGGAGTAGCTTTGCTAGGGATTATGGAGTTGAGCTCGTTGATTCGCCTCTGCAGGGGCTGTGTGCTCGAGCGGTTGTTTTGTTGGATGAAGAAAACGTTGTTCTCTATTGGGAACTGGTTAGGGAGATCATTGAAGAGCCTAATTACGAAAAAGTTTTAGCTCTGATTTAACCTCGTTTCATTTTTTGAACGTTTTTTCCATCATCATACCCGTTTATGGGGTTAGCGAGCATTTAGAGCGTAACTGCCGAAAATGTAGCGAACTCTTAAAGGATGTTGCCTCTCCTTACATTGGTGATTGGGAGATCATCGTGGTCTTTGATGGGGAGAGCCAGCAGATGCGGAAGCTAGCGAAAAAATTTCATAGGAACAAGCATGTGTCCATTTATCAATATTCTAAAAACATGGGCAAGGGGTTTGCTTTAGTTTATGGGTTTAAAAAATCTAGGGGTAATTTCATCACTTTCATCGATGCTGACGGCGATATTCCCTTTAAGCAGATTATTAATTTCCTCCCTTATCTCTCAACATCTGACATCGTCATTGGCAGCAAGAGGCATCCTTTCTCGAAAATCAGTTACCCTTGGAAAAGGAAAATCCTCAGCAAGGGTTTTCAGTTGTTTTCTAAATTGCTTTTAAATACTTCTCTAAGGGACACTCAGTCTGGTCTTAAGATCATGAGAAGGGAGGTCTTGGACGTGATTGCGGAAGTTTTGCAGATAAGGGGTTTTGCTTTTGACTTGGAGTTGTGTTTCTTAGCCAAGCAGTTGGGATTTAGAATCGTGGAAGCCCCTATTCACATTGATTTTAAAGGCGACACGAATATTACCAATAGAGATATTTTGAAAATGGCTTTGGATGTTTTGAAAGTAAGGATTTCCTTTTCTTATCGCAAGACTTATCAAAAGTCTTTTCATAAACAAAAATTTTAAGTCGCTCTTCTCATGTTTTTTAGCTATATTACTCTGGGCTGCAAAGTCAATCAAATTGAAAACGAGCAAATCGCTAAGGAACTCACGGCCTTGGGTTATTTTTATACCAAAGACCTTAACCGAAGCGATTTTTTAGTCATCAATACCTGCACGGTAACCCATAAAGCCGACAGAAAATCTTGGCATATCATTTCTAAATGCAATCGGCAGAAAAATTTGACGAAAATCTTCATCACTGGGTGTTACAGCGAGTTGGCTAAAGATTTGGCGGGGAAACTATCAAGTAAAAACGTGATCGTTTCGCAAAGGGAAAAATCTCGTTTGCCTAAGATAATCGATGAGGTCTTAAGGAAGCAAATAGGTTACTCTAAAAGAGTGCCCGACTATAAGGACAAATGGGAGGCTTTTAAAAATTCTCGAGTTTTTACTTATAGTTTGAATAACGATCAAAGCAATTTTTTCAATCATCAAAGGGCTTTTTTAAAAATTCAAGATGGCTGCAATGCTTTCTGCACTTATTGTCGAATTCCCTTTGCTAGAGGAGCACCCATTTCTAGGGACGCCCTAGATATCCTCGCTCAAGTGAGGGAGCTAGAGAAAAAAAACCAAAGTGAGATAGTTTTGACTGGGATAAACATCGGCACTTATTACGACAAAAAAAATAAACTTACTTTTGGGGGATTAGTGAAAGAAATTTTAGCTTCTTGTCGTTTTGCTAAAGTCAGGATTTCATCTTTAGAGCCGCAGTCCATCAAAGAGGACTTTTTAAAGTGCTTGGGGCATGAGAATTTAGTTCCTCATCTTCATTTGCCCCTCCAAGGCTTAAGCGACAGGATACTCGCCCTCATGAAGCGACGTTATCGGTTAAAGGACTTTGAAAACTTACTGCGTCGCTTTAGAGGAGTGGATGCTCATTTTTCAGTGTCCACGGATGTTATCGTGGGTTTCCCCGACGAAGAAGAGAGCGAGTTTGAACAAGGGGTTGAGTTCGTTAAAAAATGTGATTTTACTAAAATTCACGTCTTCCCGTTTTCTTTTCGTCCTCTTTCTAAGTTGGATGACAAAAAAAAAGTAGGAGAATGCGTCGCTTTAGACGCTCAGGTGGTGAAGAGACGAGTTGCTCTCTTAAACGAGTTATCCCAGCAATTAACTCTGAAACAGGCTAGGGGACTGAGAAAAGTCAAACAGAGAATGGTTTTGGAGGAGAAAATAAATCCCTTGGCTAAAAGAGAATATCAAAAGACCGTTCCTTTTGAATTTTCTTTGGAAAACTATGATTTCTTCAAGGGAACGACGGATTACTACGTCAAAGGGCTAATTCCTCTGCCTAAAGGAGCCTATGAAATAGGACAAACGAGTGAAGTGCTGATCAAATCCCTAGACCCCATCATTTTCGAAGAACCCCTCTCTACGAGGAGGAAATGACTCGGGCTGACTGACTCGGGCTGAATTTGGGGCTGATTCGGGATGAGTTTGGAGCTAAATTGGGGCTAGTTCAGTGGTGATGACTATTTTATTCGTTAAAGTTTTATGAACGGGGCATTTGTTGGCTATTTGGATTAGCCTTTCTCGCTGTTCCATGCTAAGGTCACCTTGGAAAGTTATTTTTCTAACGATTTCACTGCCGTTGTCCGCACTGCCGTTGTCCCTCTTGCGGGGTCGGTTTTCTAGTTTAACGGTGATTTTCCGTACATCCCATTGCTTGCGTTCGCTGTACATCCTCAGCGTTATCGCCGTGCATGAGCCTAGGGAAGCCAACAAGAGGCTAGTCGGGGTAGGTCCTAGTTCAGTTCCGCCGACGTTTAGCGGTTCATCGGCTAAATAATGAAACCCGTTTAAAAAAAGGTCGCTTTTGTAGCCGTTTTTTTTTTCATTGCTCACCACGATGCCAGAGGGAATAGCGGGAGTGCTCTTTTCTTCTGTGGGTTTCAAAGCAAGGTTCAAATCGAGGTATTTCCTAGCCCAAGAGCCGATGACTTCGCCAGCGTAAAAGGAATCTTCTTTTTTGCTTAACAAATGGTCTGCCTTGTCCAGAGAAACGAAACTCTTGGGATGTTTGGCTAACTTGAATATCTCGGCGGCGTTTTCTATGCCTACGGTGGCGTCAGTGGGGGCATGGAGGATTAGAAGGGGTTTTTTTAACTTGGCAATGTCTTGCTTGAGGTCGGAGTTTTTTAAATCGTCTAAGAATTGTTTTTTAATGACGAAATCTCTTCCGGCTAGTTTTACCGAGCTCTCTCCCTTTTCGTCGATCTCTTCTCTCTTATCATCGAAATGATGAGTCACGTGGCTGGGTTCAACTGGAGCGGCAATGGCACAGACCACTTTTAGCGACTTTATTTGATTGGCTGCTTTTAAGATCGCTGCTCCCCCTAGGGAATGACCAATGATGATCTGGGGTGGTTGGTATTTCTCTTCCAAGAATTTAGCCCCTTGGATTAAGTCGCTTACGTTGCTGGTGAAATTGGTTTGCGAGAAATCGCCTTCGCTTTGCCCTAGACCAGTGAAGTCAAAGCGAAGCACCGCTATTCCCAACTCGGTCAAGGCTTTGGCTATGGTGTTCACTGCTCTTAAGTTTTTGTTGCAGGTAAAGCAATGAGCAAAAATGCTAAAGGCAAGGCAGTCATTTAATGCCAAATGGTCGGGGTAATCCACCAGCCCCGATAGGGATTTTCCTTCCTGATTTTTAAAGTTCACTTTCAAAGTTTTCATTCCGTCATTCTAACATGAAAATTAAGTTACCAAATTAAGTTACGAAAGTAACCTGTGAAATTAACTTGTGAAATTGACGGGTAAATTAATCTAGGCAGTGAGGCTGGGAAACGATTAACTCCAGTGAAAATCAGCAGGGCACGAAATAAATCAAAGCGAGCCGAGGTGATCTCTTGCGGAAGTTGGTTAAATGAACTGCAGGACTTTGGTTAAGTTTTTTTCTTGGTAATCGGTGGGGTAAATAACTTTTTTGTGCTCGTTCCAGATTTCGTTCCAACTTCTCTTGCGGAAGTTGGTTAAATGAATTGCAGGACTTTGGTTAAGTTTTTTTCTTGGTAATTGGTGGGGTAAATGACTTTTTTGTGATCGTTCCAACTTTCGTTCCATCTTATTAAGTAGCTATCTATCCCGCTTTCTTTAGCACACTGCATGTCGTAAATGGAATCGCCAATGAAGAGGGTTCGTGCTTTTTTTGCTTTCATTTCTTCCATGGCTTTCAAGGCTGGTTCGGCTTTTGGTTTATGTTGGGTGGTCTTCTCTGGGGTGATGATGACGGGGAAGAAATCAAAGATCTTCGTGTGTTTTAAATATAACTCCGTGGTGGGCATTTTTCTGGAAGTAACGATGGCTAGTTTTTTGTTTTTTTCTTGCAGTTGGGTCAATGTTTCTCTTACTTGGGGGAATAATTTTATAAATTTTCGCCAAATTTTTAATTGATGATTCATGTGAATGGCTTGGAATTCCGCAAAGGGAATTTCCCTTAGTTGGTTCTCCAAGCAAATGAGTTTCACTTGATCTTTTAGCGGCAAGCCGATTTTATTCACTAACTTTTCATCGGGGACTTTGAGGTTATAAACCAGTTTTAGCGAATGCTTGAAACATTCTAAAATGAGCTCTTCCGTTTCCAGCAACGTTCCATCCAAGTCAAAGAGAAAATAGTCGTATTTCTTCATCAGTCTCTCATGAAATTATTGTCATGAAATTATAATATCTTGGGGAAAATATGTTTTCTGGCATTTATGATTGGGTTTTAACTCTTTGCTGCTAAGCGAATCATACTATAATTCTAAAACAAACCTCAGTGGAAGGTAAAATTAAACTAGAAATGAAACTCATCTTAAGTCTATGAATTTCATGCTCTGAATTTCATGCTCTGAATTGGATGTTTTTAACCAACTGAAATACTAACTGAAATGCCAACGAAAGAAGCCATCCTAGAAAAGTTAAAAAATATCATTGATCCTGATTTCAACAGAAATATTGTTGAGTTAGGTTTCATCAAAGAGTTGGAAATCAACGAGGGAAGCGTAGCGGTTACCATAGAACTCACCACCCCAGCCTGTCCCGTTAAAGAAGTTTTTAGAAAAGAGGCTCATGATTTGATCACGTCTTTAGCGGGTGTGAAGAGAGTTGACGTCGTCATGAGTGCCCAAAAAACCAAGCGCCGGCAAAAGAGGGATAATCTTAACTTGGCTAAAGTGGACAACATCATCGGCGTTGCCTCTTGTAAGGGCGGAGTGGGGAAGTCAACCGTGGCAGCCTCGCTTGCCTGCGAGATAAGTAGTCGTGGTTTTAAGGTGGGTTTGTTTGACACGGATATCTTTGGTCCTTCCTTGCCCGCATTGTTCAACTTGTTTTCGGCTAATGTCCGCATGAAAGACAACTTGATTCAGCCCTTTGAAGTGAACGACAACCTTAAGTTGATGTCGTTTGGTTTTTTATTAAAAGAAGCCCCGGCCATCATGCGGGGAGCCATGGTGTCGAACTACATCATGGAACTGATTAATAAAGTGGAATGGGGAGAGCTGGATTATTTGTTCATTGACATGCCGCCGGGCACTGGAGATGTGCAGCTCACGCTTTCGCAAAACATGAGCATCAATGGCGTAGTCATGGTCACCACTGCCCATGTTTTATCCGTGGTTGACGTCATTAGGGGAATTCTCATGTTTGAGAAAGTGAAAGTTCCCATCGTTAGCTTGGTGGAAAACATGAGTTATTTTGAATGTGATTCTTGCCTCAAGAAGCATTATTTGTTTGAAAAAGCTAAGATCTCTTTTAGGGAACGCTTTGGACTAGCGAGCGAGATAGAACTTCCTTTTTTGCCTCGCCAAAATCTTTCGTTTGAAAACTACCAAACTAGCTCGCACAGCCAAAGTTTAAGCGACGAAGTGATTCGGCAAATAGGGAAAAGCAATTTGTCGGTTGAGCCGCCTCCTCGTTTTGATTTCGATGAAAGCAGTTTAAAAATCATTTACCCCGATCGATTTTACCAAGTGAGCCACCTGAAAGTTAGGCGTAACTGTGGCTGTGCTTTATGCAAAGATGAAATGACTGGGGAGGCTAAACTCCAGCCCCAATCCATTCCAGCTAACGTTAAGCCCCTTGAAATTCACCCCTTGGGTAATTACGCTTTGTCCATTCATTGGAGCGATGGGCATACTTCGGGGATTTATCCCTACCACCTGATTAAGTCGCTCGCCGAATAGTTTTTAATCGTCGTTTTTTAATCATCTATTATCAGAGGAACGAAGGAAAAGCCGAAATATTCTTTTTCGGAGGTTTGGTTTTTAGTTTTTTCAACGAGAAAAATGGAATTTCTGATGGGAATGACTAATTTGCCGCCTTCCCTTAGTTGGTTGGTTAGCTTGGGGGGCATTTCTTCTGCGGCAGCCGAGACGAGTATTCTATCGAAAGTTTGCTCGGGGAAGCCTAAGTCTTTTTGGGCTAGCAGGATGATGGAAGTAGGAGTGGGGAAGTATTTCTGCAGATTTTCATTGCCTTGCTTCACTAGTTGGGGAATTCTTTCCAATCCCGTAATGCCTTGGGGACTTCCCAGCACTTCGGCTATCAAGGCAGTGGTGTAAGCGGAGCCAGTTCCAATGTCCAAAACTTTTTGATTTTTTTTTAAATCCAATAATTCCAGCATGAAAGCCACTACTAGGGGTTGGGAAATGGTTTGGTTGAAGCCAATTCCTAGGGCTTGATTGAGGTAGGCATGCTTTTTTTGCTGGGGGGGTAGGAAATCTTTTCGATCTATTTTTTTAAAAGCATTGATGAGGGGTTTTTGTTGAAGGTATTTTTGCGAAATCAAATAATTAACGAGCTCTTGATTGCTAGGCATTTTTGGGTAACTGCATAAATTTATTATGTTAAAATTCATTTTACCATAATAATAACACTGTTAGCGAACTTGAGTAAAATAAGAAAAAATTTAAAAGCGAGATCGGGAGTGGATTTGACTCCCATGGTAGACGTGATTTTTCTTTTAATCATTTTTTTCCTCAGTTCCTTTTCGTTATCCAAGAATCGAGCTTATAAAGTAACTCTTCCCAACGCTGAAGCAGCGAGCAAGGTTGAAAAAAATTTACCGGTGTTGACTTTAAAAAAAAACGGGACTTTTTCTTATCAAAACGAAACCATTGAAGAGGCTGATTTGGAGGATTTTTTAATTTCTCAAATAGTGGATAAGGAAAATGCTAACTTAGTCATAGCCGGGGACAAGGACATTGCTTATCAAAGGATAATTGACGTCATGTCTTTGAGTAAAAAAGTCGGTATAAATCAAGTTTCTTTAAAAGTGGACGTAGAGAGAGATGCGGAAGAATAAGTTATTTTACTTAGGGTTGTTGGTTTTGTTGCTCTTTGCTAACTTAGTTGCTTTTAGTTATCCAGTGCGGAAAATTTTTATCACTTCTTTGTTTGGGGAATCGCGGGGCGATCATTTTCATAATGGGCTTGATTTTGCTAGGGAGAAAGACATTCTCGCGATAAAAGAAGGCGAAGTTTTATTTTACTCGGACAAAATGAAAAACCCCTTGACTCCTCGCTGGGGAGTGGGGGGCTTCATGAGCATTGAGCATCCCGATAAAATAAGGAGCTACTATTATCATTTGAAAGAAGAGACGATTAACCATTCCCTTAGCACTATTGCAGAAGGCGATAAGTTAGCCGAGATGGGTAATTCGGGGCGTTCCTTGGGGGCTCATCTGCATTTGACGATTTACGACTATGAAAGAAAAAAGATGATTAATCCCTATGAAGCACTTCCAAAAATAAATGACGATAAGAATCCCAAAATCACTAGCTTGCTCTTTAGGATAAAAAATAAGACTTACAAAATAAAGAACAACTCCAAGCTTTTTTATTTCGGTCCAGTGGAAATCATCGTTATTGCTGGCGATTATCGATCGAAAAATCAACTTTTTTTGGGTAACAACATCATTGGCTTAAAAAGCCTCACTTTGTTCATTGACAATAAGTTTTTCAAAAAATATCATTTTGGTTATTTGGAAGAGCTGGGGAATGATTTAGTGACTAGCGACGGCGACAAAATAGAAAACGTTTATGGGCTTTCCCATAACTATAAGTTTGGTTTGTTTGAAATTCAAAATCCATCTCATACTTTTGAAATACTCGCTGAAGATAGGAATGGAAATGTCTCTAGTACGAAAAAAAAAGTTTATTTTAGAGTTAGGTGATTTTGTAAAGCTATGTTAGAAAAGCCCAAAAAGGCTATCATGCAGAAGAGGAACTATAGAAAAGGTTCCATCATATTTGCCCAAAATGAAAATAGCAGTGAAATTTACATCTTAAACGAAGGCATTCTGGAGATCATTGTTGATAATAAGATCGTAGCGGAGATTTCCGAAAGAGGGGTTTTTTTTGGCGAGATGTCCCACATGCTTGATGGGAAGAGGAATGCTACCATTAGAACGAAAACCGACTGCAGCTGCATTGTCATTTACTCTGAGTACGTGAACTTAGTGGTTCGTTCTAATCCAGAAATAGGAGTGAATCTCATGAAATCCCTAGCCAATAGGCTTAGAAAAACCACTAAACTTTTGTTAAAATCGCTAGACAAAAAGAACAAACCTTCCAATGACAAAGCATCTTTTCACTTGAACTCTTTTTACGACTTGATAATGCTTATGAAAATGGCGACTAGCGAGCAAGTTAAGGAAGCCATTGCCCTCCATGAGCAAGAAGGCAAAAAAGAAAATATCATCCGCTACCTTAGTAGGATTGCTGAAATTGATGAGAATGATTTGATTGTTTTAACGAACTTATTTAAAAAATATAGTTTAAAGTAAGATTTTTTTTTTTGCAGACGGAATTTTACCAGAACCCCTTAGTAGATCGTTACAGTTCCAAGGAGATGCTAGGAATTTTTTCCGCAAAATATAAGTTTAGCACTTGGAGGAAGCTATGGTTGTATTTGGCTGAGGCAGAGCAAAAAGCAGGCGTAAAAATAACCGATGCTCAGCTAGAAGACATGAGGAAAAATTTATTTTCCATTGACTTTGCTTACGCTAGCCAAAAAGAGAAAGAGCTCCGGCATGACGTCATGGCCCACATTCACGCTTTTGCCAAAGCCGCTCCTAAGGCTGCTGGGATCATTCATTTGGGAGTTACTTCTGCTTATGTTGGCGACAATACGGATTTGATGCAATATCGATCGGCTCTGGAACTCGTTAAGCAAAAAATTTTAGAAGTTATTCACCATCTCAAAGAGTTTGCTGTGAAATTTAAAAAAACACCTACTTTAGCATACACTCATTTTCAAGTTGCTCAGCCGACCACGGTGGGCAAGAGGGCTTGTCTATGGCTGCAGGACCTTTTGTTCGATTATCATCAAGTTAAAAAGCAAATCAGTGACTTGCCTTTTCGCGGAGTGAAGGGAACGACTGGTAGTCAGGCGAGCATTATGAAACTAGTCAATGGCGATCAGCGAAAAGTGAAAATGATTGAAAAACACATTTGTCAGCGAGTTGGCTTTAAAAAGTTGCTTGCTTTAACCGGGCAGACTTACACGCGAAAAATTGATTCCTACATCACTTCCTTGCTTTCTCAGGTCGCTCAAAGCGCTGCTAAATTCGCTAACGATCTTAGATTGCTTTCGCATTTGAAGGAAGTGGAAGAACCTTTTGAAAAAAATCAAGTCGGTTCATCAGCCATGCCCTATAAACGCAATCCCATTAGATCGGAGAGGATCAATAGTTTAGCTCGTTTCGTCATTACCCTAGCCAATTCAGCAGCCCATACTAGTTCAACCCAGTGGTTGGAGAGGACGCTGGACGATTCGGCTAACAAGCGACTAGCTTTGCCGGAATGTTTTTTAGCGGTGGATGCTATTTTAGACATTTATCGCAATGTGAGCAAAAATTTAAACGTTAACCTAGAAGTGATCGAGAAAAATTTTGCTCAGTCCTTGCCTTTTATCATTTTGGAAAACGTTTTGATGGACAAGGTTGAAGCCGGTAGCGACCGCCAGCAACTTCACGAGGCTATGCGCAGGAATTCTTTAAAAGCGTCCACTATGATGAAAAATGGTAAAAAAAACCCGCTTTTGAATTTAATTGCCCAAGACAAAACGATTAACATCTCTTTGAGCGAGCTAAAGCAAAGACAAGACCCGAATCTCTACCTAGGGAGAAACGTGCAGATGATCGATGAATTCATGGAAGAGGAAGTGAACCCGATTTTAAAGCATTATCGTCCTCTAGGAGATTCCCTCATCAAAGTGTGATTTTATTTTCTTGGCTGCCGTTATCATCGTTCAAGCTAGAATTGATTCAAACCGTTTAAAAGGAAAAGTCATTAAGAAAATAAATGGCCTTCCTTTGATTTATTATTTGCTCAAAAGACTCGCTCTTACTCGCTTGAAAATAGTTTTAGCCGTTCCCTTTTTAGATGAAAAAGTTTTTCGAGACGTTTTGAAATCGTTTCCTCAAATAGAGCTCTTTTTAGGACCAGAGAGCAACGTTCTAAAGCGTTATTATTTAGCAGCCCAAAAATTTCCTGCTAATCATTACGTTAGGGTTACGGCGGACAATCCCTTTACTTCGGTTTTCTGCTTGTTAACCATATTGAAGGAGCATGAAGCGGGGAATTACGATTATTCTCATTTTGAAGAGCTGCCTCTTGGAACGGGAGTGGAAGTGCTACGAAAAGCAACTTTGGCTGACCTTTACGAAAAAACCACTTTGAAAGAAGATCTAGAGCATGTGACGGGTTACTTAAGGCGAAATCTAAATCAGTATAGAGTTTTAATCAAACCAGCCCCATTTTCTTATCGCCATGCTGATTTTAGATTAACCGTTGATGATGAAAAAGATTTTCTTAGGACGGAGAAAATCATAAAAAGTTATCCTGCTAAAATAGTTCCGCTTAATCACATTATTAATAATTATTTTCATTTCCTCAAATGATAGTAGAATCCTTTTAGAAGATTTTTTATTAGGAGGTTCTCATGTTTCGTTATCATTTCATTGGCAAATTATTGGTTGTCTTGTGCTGCTTATTTACGATTGTAGATGCTAAGAATGGCTTTGATTTAAAGGGTTCTCTCATTCCAGTTGCTGAGATACTTAGGGGTGGACCCCCTAAAGATGGAATTCCAGCCATTGATAATCCAAAATTCATTAAAGCAAGCCGAGCCATTTATTTAAAGAATAGCGATGAAGTCATCGGAGTCAATTTGGGCGGAGTTGCCAAAGCTTATCCCATTAACATTCTTAATTGGCATGAAGTGGTCAATGATAAAGTGGGTTCTACTTTCATATCCGTCACTTATTGCCCCCTTTGCGGTAGTGGGTTGGTTTTTGATGCTAAAGTGAAAGGCGACGCACTTCTTTTTGGAGTTTCGGGCTTGCTTTACAATAGCGATGTTTTGCTTTACGACAAGAAAACGGAAAGCTTATGGTCGCAATTAGAAATGAAAGCCGTTACTGGTAAATTTCGTGGGACTAATCTTAAAGTCCTTCCTAGCCTGAGGACTTCTTGGGGTAATTGGAAGAGGAGGCATCCCGACACGTTAGTGCTTTCCAAGGAAACTGGCTTTGCTCGAAATTATTCTAGGGACCCTTACGCAGGTTATGAAAGTTCCAGAAGATTGTTCTTCCCAGTAAACAAGGAGTCGGGAAAATATCATAGCAAGGAAAGGGTGCTGGCAGTGGATTTAGGCCGTTATAAAAAGGCTTATCCCTTTGTAGAACTCAATCGCACCAATCAGCCCGTCATAAACGATGAAATCGGAGGAAGAAAAGTTAAAATAGTTTGGGATAAAGCAAGTCAAAGTGGGGAGATTTTTGATTCAAATGGGAAAAAGCTGCCTAGTTTTACTTTGTTTTGGTTTGCTTGGTATGCTTTTAACAGCGAGGGGCAAGTGTATCAAGTGAATTGATTTCGCGAAACTATTTTTAAAAAGAGTTACGAAAACTACCAACTAACTACAAGCTGAGGATGTCATTGAACAATCCATAAGCCGTTGGCTCTTTCCCGGCGCCGGGTCCTACGATCATGATTTCTTCTAGTTCGTTGGTTTCTAGCAAAATGGCATTTTGGTTGCTTTTGATACTGGCGAAAGGCGAGGCGAGCGTTAATTGCTTTAACTTGACTTCACCTAGGACCGAGTCGTTGTTTTTTCCAACGACTCCGACTAGTTTAAAAAAATGATTTTCTTGTTTTGCTTTGATCACTTCTTCGGTTTTCAGGTGGTTTATTCCCATGAAAGGAACGTTGTTAGGGTTTAGTTTTCCGCCCAAGAGAACATTGCCTAGGATGATGATTTTAGCTAGAGAGTCGTAACCTAAAACATCGGCGTCGGGATTAGCCTCAGCGTAGCCTAGCCTTTGGGCTTGTTCTAACGCTACTTGGTAAGTAGTTCCTTTTTCCATTTCTTTGATGATGTAGTTGGTCGTGCCATTGAGTATAGCGGTTATTCGGTTTATGGTTAATCCCTTGAGTTCGTTTTCCAATAAGTTAAACACTGGTGTCCCACTTAAAACCGTGCTTTCAATTTTTAACTTAGCTTTGTTTTGGGCAGCCAAATGACTTAATTCAGGATAAAACAAAGCGATAGGACCTTTGTTGCAGGTGACCACTGATTTTCCCCTCTTTAGGGCGGCTTTGAGGTAAGTTAAAGCTGGCTCTGCGTCGGTTAGGTTGGTGGGAGTGCATTCGACTAAAACATCGTAGTCGGCTTCTTCCAGCAAATTAGCAATTGATTTTTTTCTAGTTCCCCAGTCTTGGTTTTGCCATGATTGGTTTTTTAGGGCTACTATTTTCTCTTTAGCTAGTCCGCTGGGATTGTAAATGGCTTCTAGGCTGCCGTCGTATTCTCGTCCGATGCCTACTAGGGATAGGCTTAGATCTTGCTTGGCTAGGAAGCTTTGTTTTTCCTCGATCATTTCAAGGAGTCCTGAGCCTACCGTTCCAACGCCGAGTAAAATTAGTTTCAATTCTTTCATCCTTTAATTGTAATATGGCGAAAAATAATTTTTTAATTTTTACTTTAGTTGGTTATCAATGTTATAATTTCCTAAATTATGCTGGGGCTTATAAAACTATGAAAATATATTATGAAGACGATGCTAACTTAGAGCATTACAAAAACAAAAAAATAGCCGTCATTGGTTACGGTTCTCAAGGTCATGCTCACGCACTAAACCTTAAGGAAAGTGGCATTGACGTCATCGTAGCTCAAAGGGCTGGGGGAAGGAACTACGATCTTTGTAAAAAAGACGGCTTTCATCCTTATGAAATAGAGGAAGCAGTCCAGCAGGCAGATGTGGTTCACGTGCTTTTGCCCGATGAAATTCAAAAAGAAGTTTATGAAGCTAAAATAGCTCCTCATTTATCGTCTGGTAAGGCTTTGGTTTTTTCTCATGGCTTTAACATTCATTTTGGTTTCATCACTCCTAAAAACGACATTGATGTCTACATGGTTGCTCCTAAGGGACCGGGGCATGTGGTTAGGAGGGAATACTTGGCTGAGAGTGGAGTGCCTTGTTTGATCGCTATTCACAACGATGCTAGCGGCAACAGCAAAAATCTAGCCTTAGCTCACGCCAAGGGAATCGGTGGAACTAGGGTGGGGGTCTTGGAGACGACTTTTAAAGAGGAGACGGAAACTGACTTGTTTGGTGAGCAGAGCGTCTTATGTGGGGGCTTGGTTCATTTGATTTTAGCGGGGTTTGAAACTTTGGTGGAGGCTGGTTACTCTAAGGAAATGGCTTATTTCGAATGCCTTCATGAGATGAAGTTGATTGTTGATTTGATGTATGAGGGGGGCATTCACAACATGCGCTATTCCATCTCTGAGACGGCGGAGTTTGGTGATTATGAAACAGGACCTAAAATCATCAATGCCCAAACCAAAGAAACCATGAAGCAAGTTTTAACGAACATTCAAAATGGCAGTTTTGCTAAAAAATTCATTGAAGAGGCTCGGGCGGGCAAGCCGACCATGAAAGCGATCAGGGAGAAAATGAAAAATCACGATGTTGAAGTGGTGGGGGAGAAGTTGCGGCAAATGATGGTATCTTTGTTTAAAAAGAAGACAGTTCGTTAGTTAAAAATTTGATTTGGTAACGAGGGGGCGGAGTTAGAACTCACTAGCCTTCGTCTGCAGTGGTGGTGTTGTGGGGATGATTTTTGGGGGGTGGTTTTTGGTGAACTGAAAAAATGAAGTCGCTCAATGTTGAAAATCGCACTATTTTCTGCCGGGACAACCTTGACGTTATGCAGGGAATAAACGACGGGGTGATTGATTTAATCTACTTAGATCCTCCTTTCAATAAAAACAAAGTCTTTGCTGCTCCTATCGGGAGTAGTGCTGAGGGGGCTAGCTTTAAAGATATTTTTAGAGAAGAAGATTTGAAAGAAGAATGGCTTTTGACGATAAAAGAAGACAACGACAAACTGCACACTTACCTAGAGGGCGTTAAAGTTATCGAGGGGAGGTCTAGTTATAATTTTTGTTATTTGTCTTATATGGCGATTCGTCTTTTGGAGATGCATAGAATCCTTAAGGACACGGGGAGCTTGTATCTGCACTGCGATCCTATGATGAGTCATTATTTGAAAGTCCTGCTGGACGTTATTTTTGGGGAAAAAAATTTTAGAAATGAGATAGTGTGGTATTATCCCAACAAACAACAAAGTATAAACAAATATAAGCTTTTATCTGCTACAGATATAATTTTTTTTTTTTCTAAAAGCAAAAATCATGTAATAAAAAATATCAAAAAAAAATTGCAAAAAGAAACTAGAGGCTATGAGATAAGGGAAAAAGGCTATTCCTCCAGAACTATTTCAAAAGTGAAATATATTGATGTTTACGACTGGAGTAAATACAGAGAAAGTAAATCTATAGATAAAACTATTCCTACTCGTGATTTAAGCAATAAGGAATATATTAAATACTATGATAATTGTTGGCATGTAAATATAATAAATTCTCAATCCAAAGAAAGAGTTGGCTATCCTACGCAGAAGCCAATAGCCTTGCTTGAGCGGATCATTAAAGTTAGTAGCAATAAAGGAGATGTGGTCTTAGATCCTTTTTGTGGATGTGCTACGACCTGCGTGGCTAGTGAGAAACTCGATCGAAAGTGGATTGGGATTGATGTTTCCGTCAAAGCCTACGACCTCGTTAAGCAAAGGCTCAAAAAAGAAGTGAAAGGAGAGACGAGCGGAGGAGAGCAGGACTTGTACAACTGGGAAAAGGAAATTCATTTCACCACTTCCGTGCCCATTAGGACTGACATGGGGGAACGGGACGATGTTTTGAAGAAATACGTGTATGTGATATCTAATGAGCGTTATCCCGGGGAATATAAAGTGGGAGTGGCTAGCAATTATAAGGCAAGGCTGATGAGTTATCAAACCAGCGATCCGAACAGGAGTTACCGCTTGGAGCACCGAGTGCTTACTCACCGTTTTAGGGAAGTTGAAAAGCATATCCACGATACTTTTGAAAACCGCCATGAATGGGTGCGGGCTCGCTTGGAAGAAATCATTCAAGAGATAGAAAATTATTTAAAAGGTTCAGCGGGTTAAAGAAGGAAATTTCTCGCAGCCATGGCATCAAACTAGAAGGGGATTGACGCAATTTCATTTTTAAAAAACGTATCTCATTTAGCTTTATTCACTTTCATTTCTAGGGTCACGGGGCAGCTTAGAACTACTTTCATTGGCTCGTTCTTGGGAGTTTCTGCTTTAGCGGATAGTTTTTACTTGGCTTTTAAGATTCCTAACTTGCTGAGGAGGTTCTTTGCTGAAGGAGCCATGAATTCAGCTTTCATTCCCATTTTTAATAGCTTAACCAGCAAAGCAGAAAAAAATGATTTCCTCAACTTCGTTTTTTTTTCTTTTTTAGTGATTTTGACGTTGCTTACTGCTTTGGTTTACTTTTTGGGAGCTGATTTGCTGAGCGACTTTTTTTTCATTTTAGATCCTAAGGAAAATTCGGATTTTTTGAAGCAACGAACTAGTTTTTTAATCAAACTGCTTTTCCCTTATATTGTATTCATTTCCCTTACTTCCATTTGCCATGGGGCGTTGAATTCTTTTCACCAGTTTAAAGTAACTGCTTTCGCTCCTATCATGTTCAATGTAGTCATCATCGTGGGAGTGCTGTTCATCCTAGTAGGCATTATTGCCAATGAAGATTTTACCACGTTGCTCGCCTATTTTATCCTCTTAGCGGGGGTTGTTAATTTGCTGCATGCTTTGTTTTATTTGTTTAAGCTGAGGTTCCGGCTGCGAATACCAAACTTTTTTCAGCGAAAGGAGTTCTTTGCGTTTTATAGATTGATGCTTCCCGTCCTGTTGTCCTCAGGGATATATCAATTGAACATTTTCCTCATTGACCCCATAGCGGTGTCTTTGAGCGTTGGGAGCGTGGCCATTTTGTTTTACTGCAACCGGCTCTTAGAACTGCCTCTGGGTATTTTTGGCGTGTCGATAACCACTGCTTCCATGCCCACTTTAGCTAGGCTCTTTAAGAGGCATGATTTTTTAAAAATGAAACATTTGATCCTGCGATCGATTAACTTGGTTTTTTTGTTATTTGTTCCCGTCATCGTGATTTTTTTTCATTATCATTTGGAAATCATCTCCATTATTTTTGAGTGGGGGTTTTTTGCGGAAAAGCAAATTCAAGAAACTTCGCGAGTTTTCTATTATTATATTTTCTCCTTGCTGCCCATTCCCATTTATCGGATTCTGCTCAATGCCTTTTATGCTTTTCAAAATGCTAAAGTGCCCTTATATGCGACTTTCTTTGCTTTAATCGTCAACTTATCGTTGGCTTTGTCGCTTGCTTATTTCATTCAGCAAACTTACGTGATTGCTTTGGCTTCAGCCATTACTTCCTATTTTCTGCTTTTTTATTTGATGTTTTATTTGAGGAAAAAATTGAAATTGAATTTTTTTCACGAGACGATGATATTTTTCTTCAAATGGTCCGGCATAGTCGCTATACCTTGGGCGATCAGTTTTTCCTTTAAGACTTTGATGCAGCCATTTTGGACGGTGCTTAATCAGCAAGCAACTAACTTTTGGGTAGCGAAAATCATTAAACTAGCGGAACTCAGTGTCTTTAGTGCTTTTTTCGTTGGCTTGTTTGGTTTGAGCTTGCTAGTTTTCCAAGAAAAAGAGACGCTAATCTTATTTAAAAAAAATTAGAAGGGCACTTCGTCATCTAAGTCTTGAGCCGAGAAGTTGTTGAAATCGGCTTCGTTAGTGTTTTTGGGACTGGCTGAACTGGGAGGACCACTCATGCCACTCGTGTTCTTGCTTTCTATAAAAGTGAAATCTCTTAAGACCACGACTACCTTAGAGCGATTATTGCCTTCTTTATCTTGAAATCTTTCTTGCTTGAGTTTACCGGATAGGCCTATTCTTTGTCCTTTTTTGAAATAACTGGCTATGGTCTCGGCTTGTTTGCCCCAAGAAACGATGTCGAAAAAGTAAGACTCTTCTTTATTGCCCCACTTTTCGTTGTAGGCAACGGAAAAATTTAACAAGGTACTACCTTGGCCTACGGTCTTTAATTCCAAATCGTTGACGATTCTACCTATTAATTGAACGTTATTCACTTTTTTGAATTTAAAACTAGATTTTTAAAGCGTCCTATTATATAATTGTATAATTATTACGGGGATTTGCGAGAAAAATAATGGAAAGATCATTTAAAGTTTTTTTTAAAGCTAAATTCGTTTCTTTTGACTCTTCTAAGAGTGGGTTTTTTTTAGTTGAGCTTTTTTTGGACAAAAAAGAACATGAAAATAAGTTTTTATTGGCTAATTTTAACTTGTGCATGAGCAACAGTCAATCCTTCTACGATCAAATAGACGTTCAGGCGGACCATATTCATTTTTATAAAATCATGGTGGATAGGAAGAAAGAGATTAATTCCTTAGTGTATAACAAGTTGAACACGGAACTAAACGACTTTTTTGAAGATCGTTTTAATGATTTGTTCATTTTAGACAATAGTGGGGAAGTTGTCTTAAATGAAAGTTTAGAATCTGAATTAAAGGCGTTCATTAACAAGAAAATTTCTTCTAAAGTATTTAACGTTGGCTTGGATAAGTTTGCTTTTTCTTTTGATATTGATGTTCTTAGCGAAAGAGATGAGTTTGAGTTAAAGCAGCAATATTTTTCTAACAAGGAAGAGGAAGAAGACGAGGACGACGATAGTGAAGATCCTAGTCGAGATAGAAGCCAATATTTGACGAACTTGCAGTTGGTGTTATCCCCGTCGCAAGGAATATCGATTTTTTTACTCAAACCCCAAGACGTGATTTACGTAAGGGTTATCGACAATGTTCCCGGGGATGCCTTGGGTGACTATGACCAAGAAGAGGGTTACCAAGAAGACCAAGTCACGGTTGAAGAAGTGAATCTTAAAGATAATTACGTCGAAATCACGGTTAAGTTTAACGATGGAAGAATGGGCATCATAGAAGAGCCAGAAATGGTTAAAGTGAAGGGAGTTAAGAAAAGCGGTTCGGGGGAAGATGACGCCCAGCTTGAGTCTACTCGGCCTAGTGAGAATAAATATTCTTTCGCTTCGGAGTTTAAGAAAAACCTGTCATTGCTGGTCATCATAAGTCTGATCGTGGTGTTGATCGTATTGCTCTTAACGAACCTTTAAGTTAGTTGTTTTGATCGTTGTTTAATTTCTTTGCCTGAAACGATTGTCGTCATTGATTCTTACAGTTTTTTCTATAAATCTCATTACGCTTTCGCCTCTAATCCTTTAAAGACTAGCAAGGGTCAGCCGACTTCTATCGTTTATTCCTTTTTAACGACGCTATTTCGTTTGTTTAGGGAAAGGCCTTTTGATAAATTAATCTGCATTTTAGATAGCAAGGGGCCTACTTTTAGGAAAAACATTTACGAGCTTTACAAGGCTAATAGACCGCCAATGCCAGATGATTTGAGAACTCAAATTGAAATAGTGCGAGAGTTGCTCTTTAATTTAGGCGTTCCCATGATTGCGAAGCCTTCTTTTGAGGCTGACGATATCATTGCTCATTATGCTTTTGAAATTGCTAAAAAAAAAGACGTTGCTTTGGAAATTTTTTCCTCCGATAAAGATTTGTTTCAATTGGTTGGCGACCAAATCAAAATCGTTATGACTGAAAAAAAAACTAATGAATTCATTGAACTAGGGGAGGAAAAAATAAAAGAGAAAATAAGCGTTTATCCTAACCAAGTCGTTGATTACCTCTCTCTTTTGGGCGACAGCGCTGATAATATCCCGGGAGTGCGGGGCATAGGGAAAGTAACCGCTGGGAAGTTAATCCATCAATTTGGCAGCTTAGAAAATCTTTACGAAAATTTTGAAACTTCCAGCTTAGCTAAGGGATTGAAAAAGAAAATAATTGAAGGAAAGGAAAAAGCATTTTTATCGAAAACCTTGATCAAACTAGATAAAGTCATTGATGATCTTCCTGCTTTAGAAGAAATATTTTTCACTCCCGTCAAAATGGAAGCATTGATGAAGCAACTAACTGATTTGGAACTTACCTCGCTTATGAAAAAACTAGCTCCGTTTCGAGGCTTGGAAGTGAGCCTGAACCTCCAAGAAATGCTTGCTAGCGAAGGAGGAGGGTTGGCGAAAGCAAGCGATTTTAAACCTTTCACTCGTCGCGAAATCGCCATGAATGAATTAGAGGAAGTCATTAAAAAAATTGAAAAAAAACAAACCTTCGCTTTTGATTTAGAGACGACCGACTTGAATCCCTTTCTAGCAGGCGTGGTTGCTGTTGTTTTCGTCTTTGAAGATAAAACTTCTTATTATTTAAGGATCATGGAAAAATCGGCTGATTTAGCCGCTCATCATGCTTTTTTAGCTGCTTTTAAGCCTATTTTTGAAAACGAAAAAATAAAGAAAATAGGTCATAACTTGAAATTTGAATATTCCATCTTAAAAGCGGGTGGGATAATCTTAAAGGGAATTCATTACGATACGATGGTGGCAGAATACCTTTTAAATCCAGATAGAAATCAGTTCAATTTAGAAGACATGGTTTTTAATTATTTTAATCATTCTAAAATTAAATTCAAGGCATTGACTAAAAATTTAAATTCCATTTTTGAGGTGGGAAAAGAAGAACTGAAAAATTACACTTTTGAAGATGGAGAGTTCACTTTTTTAATTTACCAAGAGCAGCAAAAAAAAATAACTTCCGATCAAAGGAATCTCTTAAATGACTTGGAACTTCCCTTCATAGAAGTTTTGGGCGATATGGAAAATCATGGGGTTTTCATTGATGAGGCTATCTTGAATGATTTGGCTAAAGATTTAGAGCAGAAAGCTAAGGGATTAGAAAAAAACATTCATGAATTAGCCGGGGAGGAGTTTAACGTTAATTCTACCAAACAACTTCAAAAAATCTTGTTTGAAAAATTAGCCATTAAACCGATTAAAAAAATGAAAACGGGATTTTCTACCGATAACTTCGTTTTAGAAAGGTTAGCCTTTAGGAACGAAATAGCCGAACATATTTTGAACTACCGAAAATGCAATAAACTACTGAGCACTTATGTGAGTGCTCTTCCTAAACTTTTATCCCCGATCACTAAAAGAGTGCACACGAATTACAATCAAACGGTCGCTTCAACGGGGCGTTTGTCTTCTAGCAACCCTAATTTACAAAACATTCCCGTGGGGGAAGAGAACCATGGCATTAGGAGAGCCTTCATTGCTCCGAAGGGGTTTAATTTAGTTTCCTTGGATTATTCTCAAGTTGAACTTAGGGTTTTGGCTTGGCTGGCTAAAGAGGAAACGTTTTTAGCGGCTTATGAAAACGACTTGGACATTCATAAAAAAACGGCTTCCTTGCTTTTTAACAAGCCGCTTACCGACATCACCGGTAGCGAACGCAATATTGCTAAAACGATTAATTTCTCAGTGATTTATGGAGTCTCTTCTCATGCTTTGTCCGAGCAGTTGAAAATAGCTTATCAAGAAGCTAATTCATTCATTGAAGTTTTTTTCATTAGTTATCCACGCGTGAAAGAGTATCAAGAAGAAATTCTGCATTTTGCTAGGCTAAATGGTTTTGTGGAAACTTATTACCAGCGGAGGCGTTACGTCGCGAACATATCGAGCAGTCAGTTTTTTTTAAAAGCGAGGGCGGAGAGGATTGCCTTTAACACCGTCATTCAAGGAACTGCTTCGGATATCATCAAAAAAGCCATGTTAAACATTCACCGCCAAATAAAAAGGGGAATTATTAAAGCTAAAATGGTGATGCAGGTTCACGACGAACTGGTTTTTTACATTGAAGAAAAAGCGACTGAGGAAAACGTTGAAAAGATCGCTCGACTACTAGTGGAGGTGCCCCCGTTTGATCGCATTTTGAAAGTGGGCATTAATGTGGGGAAAAACTGGCAAATGAAATGATGAAAGTCAGTTGGCGGTTATTTTTAAGATGGAACGAAGGACTTTTTTAGAATGACCGCGGTTTTCTCGTAATTTCCTTTGGTAAGCAGCTTTTTTGTTTAAGGGGAGTTTTTTTAATGCTTCCTGCAGGTCCCTAGCTAAGTGAGTGGCGCTGGAAAAGAAAAGTTCTTCTTTAAAGGCAGCGACTATGTCCGAGAAGTGATGAGTATGGGGACCTATTAGAACGGGTTTGTTTTTTGAGATGGGCTCTAAAATGTTATGACCGCCAATGGGAATGAAACTTCCACCCATTATGACCAAGGAAGCTTTTTCATAAAAAGAGTAGAGTTCTCCATAACTATCCAAGAAAACGTGTTCGCTAAAATCTATTTTTACTAAGTCACTCCTTAGCTTAAAGGGTATTTGGTTTTTCTTAAGAAACTTTAGCCAGTTGGCTTTTTCTAACAAACTACGTGGTGCTATGAGGAAAGCGTATTTTTCATTGGCTAAAAAACTTTTCAAAGGATTGAATATGACTTTAAACTCCGCAAAATGAATGGAAGATAAAACGATTAGCTTTTTTTTGGTGGGCGTGAAGGGGATTTTTTTAGTGAGTTTTGCGTAGTTGGTGTCGAATTTGAAGTTGCCGCTTGGGATTAATTTTTCTTTTGCTACGCCTAATTCCAGAAATCTGTTTAGAAAATCTTGGGAAGTGGGATAAATAGCGTGATAAGAATTGAACAATGGAGCGAAAAAGAACTTTAGCATTCGGTAACGTTTGAACTCTGCTGAAAACAAAGCGGCATTGACTAAAAAGGCTTTTCTTTTTAAAAGCTGAATAGCAAACAACAATCCCGGCCACGATTCTGCTTCGGATATGATGCTATATTTTATCCGGTAAGTCATGAACAGCAAGTGAATGGAAATGGGATTTTCTAGGGGAAGGAAAAAATATTTCTCTACCAAGTCGCTTTTTTTTATTACGCCACTTAAGTCTTGATTGAAATAAGTCACTAGGATGGGGTTACTGCTTGCTTGCTTTAAACTACGTAAGAAAGTGAAAAAAGTATTCCATTCACCGATGGAGCAGAGGTGGACGTGGATGAATTGTTTTTTGGCGGGGTTTTTTAAAGGGATGAAGCCTAGTTTTTGATAGAAGTTAACGAAAGTTATTTTCTTCCTTACAAAAAAAGCAACTAGGACGACAACGGAAATGGGAAAGAGGAAAATAGTGTAGAGCAGGTAAATAAAGACTAAATAAAAACTATGCTTCAAAAAAAATCCTTTTTCAAATCCCTCGGTTAATGATAAAATATGTTTGGGTTCCTCGATAGCTCAGTCGGTAGAGCAGTTGACTGTTAATCAATTGGTCGTAGGTTCGAGTCCTACTCGAGGAGCTTGTTCTCGAGTCGCCTTGGCATCTGCTTTCATCCGGTTTGCTTTTCCTTGTATTTTAGCATGGTTTGGCTATTCTTGGCTTCCTTTGGCTTATCCTCAGCCTTATTCTTGTCCTTAGCGTTATTCTTAGCGTTATTCTAAACTAGATTCCTTTCTTGTAAAAGTCTTCCGTCCCGCCTCATCTTCCAAGCTTAAAAAAGCAAGCGGTTTTTTTGACGACCAGAAAAAATTTGTCGTTATGAGAAAGAAAAGGAGAGAAACTATTTTAGTATATGAAATTACGGATGTGGGGGAGTTTTAGCCAAAAAAGCATTTCCTTTTTCGTTAATGCCTATGATGCCTAAGACTCTCCAACCCTTGCTCTCCAACCCTTGAGTTATTGGGGTAGAAGTCATTGGCGTGGTTCTTCGGGGGTGGTCAATAATTTTTTTTAAGAAAATCGCTCTTTTGGTTTGTATATGAATACAATAGACAACCAACAGGCACTGCTTCCCTAGGCACTGCCCCCCATGTTCTCTCTACCGACTCGCCCCCTGCCTTCTACGGGCTCGGCGGGATCGGCCAGTCCGGCGATGAGAAAGAATTCGCTGCGTCCAAGGTCGGCCACTCACCGCTTCCCCCGGTCGGAGTGAAATGCATTTGAAAAGTACCATTGTCAAACACCGCGACGTCGTCACCGCTAGCAGTAGTCCCCTTGTCGTCGGTGTAAGTATCAGGGGTGGCACCGACCCCGGTGCTGAAAATCACGTTGGAGATGCTGGAGATGCCCACTCCTCTAAAGGTACCTCCATTACTAGCTGCTGCACCTCTTTGTCCACTATTTCCTACAAGCCAGTAACCATCCGTTGTTCCCAAGTTATTACTTCCTATTAGTCGTCCTAAATATTGACCCCCCGTTACATTTCCCGTGGCATAGCCTATTACCGTTCTATTATTCCGTCCTACCAAGCCTCCACCGTTCCTAGATGCATTAACATTTCCCGTGGCATAGCCAATCACCAATGCATTACCATTGTAATTCCTCCCTACCAATCCTCCTGTATTATTTCCACCTCTAACATTTCCCGTAGCGTAGCCCGTCACTGTTGCTGTCTGATTGTATCCCACCAAACCTCCTGTCCAATCTCTTCCCCTAACATTTCCCGTGGCATAGCCAGTCACTATTGCATCACCATTCCATCCCACCAAGCCTCCTACTCGATCCCCTGCTCCAGTAACCGCCCCCGTGGCGTAGCCCGTCACTGTTCCACTTCCACCATTACTCCCTAGCAAGCCTCCTACATTCCTTGCTCTTCCAACAACATTTCCTAAGGCATAGCCATTCACTGTTCCACTACTATTCCTCCCCACCAATCCTCCTACATGCTCGTCATCTCCCTCAACATTTCCTGAGGCATAGCCATTTACTCGTCCTCTTTCAAGATTAAATCCCACCAATCCTCCTATATAAGTTCCATTTCCCATAACAGCTCCTGTGGCATGGCCATTCACTGTTCCACCATTATTAATTCCCACCAGTCCCCCAGTATTCCCTGTTCCAGTAACCGCTCCCGTGGCATAGCCGGTTACTCTATTATTGTTAAGTCCCACCAGTCCCCCAGTATTTTTTGCTTTTCCAGTAACCGCTCCCGTAGCATGCCCATTCACCGTTCCATTATTATTAAATCCCACCAGTCCTCCTGCCGATTCATTGCCTTCTACTACTCCCGTAGCATAGCCATTCACTGTTCCACCACCATTCACTCCCACCAAACCTCCTGTAGAGGCTGCTCCATTAACAGCCCCCGTGGCATAACTGTTTGTTATTAGTCTGCTATTATTTCCGACCAAGCCTCCTATGTTATTGCCATTTCCAGCAACATTTCCCGTGGCATAGCTATTCATCACGGTTCCGGTTTCATTGACTCCCAGCAAGCCTCCTACATCAGCGTTTCCAGTAACATCATTGCTTTGGCTGCTCACCACTCCCACGTTGTTCACCGTTCCAGCGGCTAAGTATCCCACCACTGCTCCTACACCATTCCCACCTCTTATCCCCGCATGGTCTACGACAAAGTTCTCAATCACGCCTAGGTCAGTTCCACGCCCTACGACTCCCCATATTCCTACATGGCCAACTCCAGCACCACCACGATCGATGGATAGGTTAGCAATCCTATGCCCCTCACCTGCGAAGCTCCCAGTGAAGCGATTAGCCCCATCACCCACGGGCTCGAATCCCTCCATCGGCAGTCCCCCCGTTCCCTTGCCTGGGAAGGTAATGTCGCTCATGAGCCTATAGTCGGCAGTTAGGTCATGTTTCATGGCTTGTAGGTCTTGCCAAGTGTGAATGTGAGTAGGGGCTGTTACGGTGACGTGCTTCAATGACATGCTAGTAGTAATGGAGTCAGTGTCATCAGCAGAACGAATGGTTATTTGGAGGAATATTTGCTTACTGGCATTGGCGGTAGCGAAACGGAGGTAGTCAGCAAAGCTAAGATCGGCTATGCCAAAGTAAGCGCTGCCTAGGTAGTTGGTCTTAACCAAGGCATAGAATTCATCGTTTATAATGAGGGTACCGGTGGGAGCAAAATCGTAGTTTTCTATTTGGATGAGGTAAGGAGAGTCGAAATCTCCTAGCGAGAACTTGTCGTTGTGTTCCCTAGCAAAAGGCTTATAGGTGATGATGATATTGGAGGGCAAAGAGGGACTAACGAAGTAGGCAAGGCGGTCGAAGATAGTGGGAGGAGAAGGGGTGGCGATGTCAGAGGGGGTGTTGCCCGTGTTTGTGTTTGTGCCTGTGTCTGTGCGTGGGGGAGCAGTGATGGATGGCTGGATGAATTCGTTGGCAGGAGAGGGGAGAGCCTTGCTGACTGCGTCGTCGATCTCAAGGCATGCCACGAAGAGCAGAAAGAACGAGAACAAACTATAGAGGGCTAGTTTCGAAGGTAGTTTCGGGGGTAGTTTCGAAGGTATTTTCGAGGCTAGTTTTGAGGCTAGTTTTAGCATGTTATATTCTATGTTCGTTCTTTTTACTTCAACAATTTACCAAATTTTACTCCCTATGCTTCCTTTAACAGAATACTTATACCATGAAATGAGTGACCCCGAAGTGATTTTTTTGAATGAAAGTTAGTTTATTGCTTTATTTAACTTTCCTTTATGCCGCATTCTTTGTTCTAGGCTCCCTAAGTGGCTTTTATGTCCCAGCTCGCTGTCGCTCACGATGACTGATTTGACTTCGAATTCGTTGTTTTGCTGATCGTAGAATGACCATAAACTATGGATGTAATAATCCCTTGCTTGGTAGCTTCCTAGAAAAAGCATGATGTGGTTAGGGGAAGAGAGAAAAGCTATTTGAGGGAAATGGTGGTTTTTAGGAGTGTCTTCAATGGTTTGATTGAAAATTTTCTTCTGTAAAATGGAAGCTCTAGGCAACCTAATCCCAAAGCTATTGAACACTCGCACTAGAAAAAGCGAGCAATCAACTCCATGAGCACTCCCACCCCAAGAATAGGGCAAATTTAGGAATTTGAAACTTTGCTCTATTAGGTTTTTCTGGTTGAAAGTTAAATAGCCTTGGTGAACGTCCTTGCTTTCAATAAAAAAAGTTTTAAGAATGAAACCACCAGAGGCGCTTTTTTTAGGCAAAAGAACGGGCAGTCTCTTGGCGGCTTTCCCTTCGTTGGCTTTAGTTGCTTTCATTTTTTCATCTAATTTTAAACGAGTTCCCATCGCTAAAATTTCTCTCAGGGGCGTAGGAGCTTCCTTAGAAGCGTAAATGAAGTTCTTGGCTTGGGTGGTTATTAAGTTGTTTTTGCTTGGGAGATAATGTTGGTGATAATCTTTTAGAGTCTCAAATTCCATCAAAGCGATCGCTTTTTTTTCCACCCAGCCCCTAACGTAAATGGTTTCCACTAAATACCATTTCTTATCTTTAGAAACATGCAAAATAGCCACGGGGCTGTTCCAGCCCAGATGAGTCTTCTGCATGATATCGAAGTGATCGCTTGCTTTTTTTCTAACGTAAGTTTTATGAGTGGGGAAAAAACGAACGTTGACGTTTCTTATGGTTAGCCCGTATTTAACTTGAATGGTTTTTTTTTTAATACCAGCTAAATCAATTAATTCAGCCAAGTGGTTGGAAAACTCGGGGTCACGGTATCGCTTGCCTAGCAAATCATATTTAATATAGCGATACATTAAGTTCAAATCGCTTTTCAAATAACCTACTACGAGTTTGGAACTAACTCGCTTGCCCAAGTTAAGCGGATTCAAAAGATAACCACTCCGCACGATTTTCTTGTTTAATGCTGCTATAGCAGGAGCATCTAAAATCGTCTTGTGAGCATCTTTTTTCCTCGCAATCCAAAAGTTGCTGTCTAATAACTTGCTTTGGTTATCAATAATTTCTTTTTGCTTAACGAGGATTTTTTTAACTTCTCCCGCCTCTCCCCTCTCTGCCGCCTCTGCGTAAGCCAAGAGGTAACTCAAGGCAAAAACGATGACGAGGGTGCTTAGTTTTTTGGCAGCAAGGAACAATTTAGCGAGGAGTGGTTTTTAAAACTTTTTATCCCTTCTAATCATCTCGTAAGCGTCGGAAATTTTTTTAAATTTTTCCTCGGCATTTTTTTTGATTTCCTCTCCCAAGTGAGCCACTCGATCTGGGTGGTATTTCAAGGAAAGACTCCTAAACCTCTTCTTAATGGTTTCAGCATTGTCTTTAGGGCTCACTCCGAGGATTTCATAAGCCTGCTCAATAGTGTTCGCTCCAGAACGCAAGTACATGGCTTTAATGGAATTAACCAAGTCAGCAGGTACTTTTAAAAAATAAGCAATTTCATCAAGCATCTTAATTTCGCTGGGATGAACTTCGCCATCTGCTTTGCTAATGGAAAACAAGAAATGGAGGATATGGATTCTTTCTTCTAAATTCATGTTTCCATTTATTTGCTCGCAAATTTCATTTAGCGAATAACTTTTGTCTTGAATTTCCTTTAAAAAAAGCATCATTTCCTGCACTGAAGAAGGAGGAAAATGCTTTAAAAGGAATTTTTTAACGAATTCTATTTCCGACTTTACTATTTTCCTATCCGCTTTCATAACCTCAGAGGCTAATATCAAAGTAGCCACCATGAAATCGGAGGAAGTGCTCTTAGAGTGAGGGCTGCGTTCAAAGTAAGTTTGGGCATTTTGCTTGCGATCTAACTTCCCCGCCAGCCACCATCCTAAAATTCCTCCAATAGGCCCGCCAAATGCCCAACCTAGTCCAGCTCCTAAAAATTTCTTAAGCATAACCATTACTCTCCTTTGCTAATGTTGTGGTGTGAGATTTCTTTCTTCATCAGGCAATTCCATTTCTATCCTGAGAATGCTGTTGCCTCTTTTCATTTTTACTTTAAAATTAATGTTGTTAAAAGTAATGCTTTCGCCTCTCTTGGGAACATAGCCAAAGCAATTGATCAAATAGCCAGCAATGGTGTCGGCTTTCTCGTCTTTTAGTTCAAGTCCTAGGGTCTCATTAATGGTTTCTAGGTCAGTTCTAGCGTCAATGGAATAGAGAGATGGGGATATTTTAATGATGCTTTTCTTCTCGTCATCGCTTTCATCTTGAACGTCTCCAATGATTTCCTCCATTATGTTTTCCATCGTGATGATGCCAGAAAACCCGCCGTATTCATCAACCACTATCGCCATTTGCTGATGCATTTGTTGCAGGTCTTTTAAGATGTCAATCCCTTTTCGCGATTCGGGAATGAAATAAGGGTTGGTCAAATGTTTTTTTAAATCTATTTTTTTTTCATCCAAGAGGAGCAAGCGCAGTAAGTCTCTCAAATGAAGAATGCCTTTGATATCGTCAATGTTCTCATCGTAAACGGGGATACGAGAGTGAGTGCTTTGAGTTGCTAGTTCAAAAAGGTCTTTTTTCTTGGCATGAATATCGAGAGAAATGACATCAACCCTAGGAATCATGATATCCCTAGCGGATAAACCATCAATGGAGATGACTCCTTTGATCATGGAAATCTCGTTTTCCGAGACAATGTTTTTAGAGAGCGTTTTAACGGTGCTTTCTATTTTTTCTTCTAAAGTTGGTTTATGGTTATTGATTAGTTTTTTTATGAAATTCATGAATTAGATGATGATTTAACCTTATTTTTTTAAGAATTTCGTCTTGCAGTTGGTATACCCTTTCCAAGGACTCTCTTGAGTAGTCATGCTCTAACCCCAACAAATGAAGAAACCCATGCAAAATGGTTTCGTAAAATAAAAAAGCGCCTCCCTTGTTTAGAGGAAGTTCATTACGATAAACTTCTTCTAAACAAATGGCGATATCTCCGCTAACTTCATTTTCTATATTAGAAGGGAAAGTGAGGACATCAGTTGGTTGATCTTTTTGCAAAAATTTTTTATTGAGTTTCCTAATGTTTTTAGGGGTGGTGAAAAGAAGGTTGATTTCTCCTAAATCATTTTTCGATTTTTGGTACTTCGTTAAAGCTAATTCCAGTATTTTCTCAACTTCTACCTTGATTTTCTGCCGATCTAAGCGATAACTAGTCTCGTCAATGACGCTGAGCAGGGGGAATTTCCCAATCTCATGCTCTTTTTCCAAAAATCGCGAGTGCCGGCCTTTTTTTGAGGAAATTTTAAACTGATGATCCCAATCCAAAACGATGGAAAGATTATAATATGCGGTTAAAAATTTTATTAAAAAATAAATTTTTATTAATTTTTTCTCATTTGCTTTTTCGCTGAGAAAAATCTTTCTAAAAAATAATTAACCGCAATTCAAGAACGAATTTATAGCATTTTTTTTTAAAATAAATTTATTTTACTTGTTTTAAAAGAGATGAGTCACTATCCTAACTCGGGTAAGTGTGGTCGAGGAGTGTAGGGAAATTAGAATTTTATCGAAGCAAGTAGTTTGAAAATAGCAATGAAAAGCGAAATTCCTATCAAAGCGAAGAAGTTTTTGTTGTATGGTTTTTTGGCTTTTTGCTTTTTGATGAAGTCCTGTGCTGCTCCAGAAGAAGTCACTGGAGGAACAGTGACCGTGGAGGTCGAAAAAGAATTATTATCTTTAGAGAGCCTCAACTACGCTTACACGAATTACGAAACGAATGCTGGTTTGGTCATTCCCACTAACCAAGCAACATTACTGCCAAGTGGAGCAACTGCGCTTTTTACTGCTCCCGATCTTCCCGATGGGATTGAGCTAGATCCGCTCACTGGAGTTATTTATGGCAATGCTCGCGAACAAGTTTCCAATACTTTTTACATCTTTGCTTATGGAAGGGATGGTTACACGGGAGTGGTTAGCAATGAGGTGTTTTTTAACTTTGATGCGATTACCCTCACCAATCTCACGTACAACACCAATGAAATAAACATTCCCTTCGGTAGTGACATAGGCACTCTTTTGCCTGATTTGATGCCTGCTGGGGGGAAGGCTAATTACTTCATTTTTGGCGGCGATTTACCCGATGGGATTGTCCTTGACAGAACGACTGGAACAATATCAGGCAAAGCTGAAACTACCTTAACTAATCGATTAACCATCATCGCTGATGGACGAGATGGCTTTACTCAGTCCGTGAGCACTAATATCCTCATCGGTGTTTCAAAAGTGGAGCTAACCAACTTAAATTATAGCATTACTAACATAAGGGGAACTTTTGATTTGCCCATTGATTCTTCTACTCCTATCTTACTGCCTAGTTTTACTAATTTACCTCCCGGTAAAGCGACGGCTCGTTACGTGATTACGAATGGAGATTTACCTGCTGGCATTGAACTTGACGATGCGACGGGAGAGATAACCGGAACTCCCACTAGTATCATAGTGACCAATGCGACAATAGTTGCTACAGGTGACAAGGGTTATTTTGGTTCAGCCATTAGAGAGATTGTTTTCAACATCGCCCCAAGGCCCCTAGAGAGCGTCGTTTACAATTCAACTACGTTTAGTGGTCCCGTAGGAGAGGGAATAACTCCGCTCACTGCTACTATTACTCCCACCGGAGCAACGGTCAATAATCAAATAGTGGAGGGGAGGCTTCCTAGCGGAATCATTTTGAATCAGTCTGGTTTGATTTTTGGAACTCCTAACGAAGTTATAACTACGAATGTGGTGATAGAGACAAGGGGAATCGGTGGCTATGCCGGGGTAGTGAGCAACAACATTTCCTTTAATGTCAGTTCCGTTGCTCTAAGTAGCGTATCCTACCCTAGTCCCATCAATGGCATAGTGGGACAAGCACTAACTCCAGTTATGCGTCAGATTACTCCCACGGGAGCGACGGCTAGATACGTGGTCACTAATGGGACTTTGCCGGGAGGAATTTTGCTCAACAGCATAAGCGGAGAGATAACGGGAACACCGACTAACGTGAACACGAACACCATAACCATAGCGGTCACAGGAACGACTAACTACACTGGCACTTTGACGACGGATGTCACTTTCAATTTCTCTGAAGCATTGACAAGGCTCAATTATTCTAATGATCAATTAACTACTTTCGTTGGAACTGAAATCGCTCCCATACTTCCTACTTTAACTCCGAGTGCTGGAGAGGCAGATTACCAAGTAGCCTCTAGCACTTCAATTCCTTTACCTACTGGGCTGGTGTTGAATACTAACACGGGAGTGATAACGGGAACTCCTAGTCAAAATGCTAATGGGGTCTTAACGATAGAAGCCGTGGGTAAAAATGGTTACACTGGGACCCAGAGTGCTAACATTACTTTAGACATCGCCACCCAGATAAGCAACTTGACTTACACGACTAACAACGTGGTCGCAGAGATTGGTTCAATGATCGTGGCGAATAGTCCTTCTTTTGGTTCGCTCACTGGTGTGAATGCTGACTATAGTGAAGGTAGTCCTTTACCTGCTGGGCTCAACCTTAATCCGCAAACGGGAATCATTAGTGGAACACCAACAGCGGTAGGGGTGAGCACGAATACCATTAGAGCTACTGGAAGAGATGGTTATCGTGGGACTTCAGACTATGAAATCGTTTTTAATATTTTAAAGGCAAGTTTGGTTGAGTTAGACTATACTAGCACGAATATAACAGGCGGTTTGGGAGTAGCTATTAACAACTCCAATCCTATTTTAACTCCCGGCGGAGCAACGGTTACTTATCGTAGCACTAATGGGGGATTCCCCAGTGGAATTGGTTTAGACCCTAACACAGGAGTTATCTTTGGAACTCCTAATGAGATGATAACGACTAATGTAACCATAGTGGCTACTGGCAACGGAGACTACACTGATTCAGTGAGTAGAGATATTTCCATTACCATTAGGGCTGGTGCTGTGACTAATTTAGCTTATAGTTCTAGCACGATCAATGGGAGGGCAGGACAATCCATAGCCCCCACCGTTCCCCAAGTTTTACCCTCGGGAGCAACGGTTGCTTATGAACTAACGAGTGGAACTTTACCCAATGGGATTGACTTAGATAATAGCAATGGTAGAATAACGGGAACACCCTCTAGTCTGAGTACTAATACCGTAACCATAACAGTTAGGGGAATAGGGAATTATGGTGGTTCTGCGACTAACAACATTACTTTTAACATCACTGAAGAACTCACTGGGTTGAACTACTCCACCAACAGATTGGAGGTCCTCAATGGGGTTCCGCTCAACAACAGTCTAGTCGCTACCTTAACCCCGAGTGCTGGAGAAGCAGATTATCAAGTAGCCTCTACTAGTACAATTCCTTTGCCTATCGGGCTTAATTTGGACCCTAATACTGGAGCGATAACGGGAACTCCTAGTCAAAACGTCATCAATGGGGTCTTAACGATAGAAGCCATGGGTAAAAATGGCTACACTGGGACAGAGAGCTTTAATATCACTTTGAACATAACCACCCAGATAAGCAACTTGACTTATACGACCAACAACGTGGTCGGAGGTGCCAATTCAATGATTATGACCAATAGCCCTGCTTTTGGTTCGCTCACTGGGGTGAACGCTAGCTTTAGCGTGGTAAGTGGTCCTTTGCCTACTGGTCTCAACCTTAATCCTGCAACGGGAATTATTAGTGGGATACCAGCCAATGCCGGCACTTCGATTGCTACTATTAGGGCCACTGGAAATAATGGTTATAGCGGTACTTCTGATTACGAAATTACTTTTGATATTGAACCGGGTGGTTTAGAAGAATTAGTTTACAGCGAAACTAACATATCTAAGCCTTTGGGAGTCGCCATTCCTAGAACAGTCGCTACTCTAATCCCAACGGGTTCAAGCGCTAGTTTTGAAATTGTCAATGGAACTCTTCCTCCAGGACTTAGTTTTAACACTAACGACGGAGAGATAAGTGGAGTGGCTTCTGCTTTCAACACAGGAACAATCACCGTTGAAGCGGCAGGGATAGGAAGTACCGTCGGAACTGCTAGAAGAGATATTTCTTTCAACATCTCGAAAATAGGCATAACTAATTTTGCCATTGCTTCTAATAGTTCAACCTTTGAAGTTACCGTGGGATCGAATTTCACCGAACCCACTCTGTTGATCAACGGACAAATCTTAAACACTTTTGCTAATGACCAGTTTTCTTTCTCCTTGTCTTTAATTTCAGGTAGCGACTTGGGAGGAATTAGCATCAACACCAACACCGGAGTTCTAGACTTCACTCCTGATAAAGTTGGCGTGGGTAACTACAGAATAACGATCACTGGCAGAGAGTCAGGAGATCATGAAGGCACTGCCACGGCAGATTTCACTATCGCAGCAGGAGTAGTAGTATCTGTCCTAGATCCTAATGCTGGTGGAGGAATTAGGGCATTCGGTGTGACCATGCCCCTTCCAGCAATGTCTACCGTGAACCCAGATGATATATTAGTCGGTGGTGGAGGCACTAGGCGAATTAATCAAATTTTCAATGGTACTACGACCGTAACTGAACCACAAATCAATCTCATCAATGACGGAGCAGCCAATGCTTTGTCTTTCACTAACGGAATGAGAACACATTTTTTTGCTAATAATGATCCCTCGGGTAATATTGCTATTGGTAGAAATAATGAAAGTGGTTTAAATCTCACTTCCACAGGTGTTTCTAGGAGGGGAATGTTCACCCTCATCCTTGATGGAGCAAAATTTACCCCAGCCCTTTATCGCATTACTTCAAAATATAGAATAGGTTTTGCTCCTAGCATTAATTGGACTGGTCCTACTTTTTTCAGTGGTAACTTCATTGCTGGTAATGCTGATGCTGCTTTGACCAGTGGAGTGATTGCCTCGTTCTCTACTAAGAGTAATTCTTTTCTTCCTATTGATCATAGGTTCACGATGACGAGTAATGATTTGGGAATAGGCTTTGCCATGGGAATAAGAGCGAATAGTAATGGCTCTGGGACTACGGTTAGCATTGGAGCGATTAGAATTTTCCCAATTCCATAGGTGATAAAGATTTTCTTTTAATTTCACCTACTTGAGGAAAAATGTTTAAAAAAAAACGTCTTTGTTGAGGATGTTGGTGAAGGTCTCAGCATTCACTTCCAAGACGTACTTAGCTGCTTCCTTGCTCGTGTAAGTGGGGCAATTTTCCACAACGCATGGCTTCAAAGTGGTCCAATCAACTACTTTTTTTGCTCGGTCAATGAAAACAATGTCTAAGGGAATTAAAGTGTTTTTCATCCAAAAACTAAGCCGTTCTTCTTTTTCAAAAATGAAAAGCATTCCACAAGCAGCACAAAGACTCTCTCTAAACATGAGCCCTTTCCTCCGCTTAGCTGGGGTGTCAGCTATTTCCACTAAGAAATCCCGTTCAGCTAAACTAACTTTAAGGGTATTTTCTTCGCTTGCTGCGGTTGAACTTTGTCTTTCTATGGATTTAGTCTTGCTTCCCGATAAGAAATAAACCATACCAGCGGAAATGAGTAACGAAGCAGTTAATAAAACGAAAGTGTACTTCCCAAGCATCTTCATTTAACCACTCCAGACCTGCTCCAAGGATAAAAAATGAAATAAGGTTTTCCCTTAATGAGCCACTTAGGGACCGCTCCAATGTATCTCGAATCGAGCGATTCGTCGCGGTTATCTCCTAGCATGAAAAGGTGATCTTTTGGCACTGTGATGGGACCAAAGTCATCCCTAAAGTTAGCTGCATACAGAGTCTCTGGTTCAAAAGGCCAATCCTCGCTGTCGAAACGCGACTTACTTCTAATGTAACTCTCCCCAATTCGCAGGGGATGCTCAAAGAATTGCTCCGAAGAGGAAGTTTTTGATAGTCTTAAGAATTCTTGGTAAATTTTAAAAGAACTAATATAAGGATCTACTTCGTAGTCCTTGCTCCAAGGGCATACTTGTCCGTTGATGTATAAAACTTTGTTTCTGATTTCAACCACATCTCCTTCTTTTGCCACAAATCGCTTGACGTATTCTTTCGTGTTGTCAATGAACCGGTTGGGATAAAAACTAATGGTTTTGCTGAAATCATTGCTTAAAAGTTTGATGAGCGAATCGTAGAGAAAAAAAAAGGGACTTTGGTAAATCACCGTCGCTAAAATGCTTATCCCTGCTATGGGAGTGGATAGATAAGTTTTCACCCAAGATTCTTCTAGGGGAAAATCGTAATTCATCACGTAAAGCCCTTTTTCCGAAGAGAAAATGGTTAATTCCTCTTCAATCCTGTCTTTAAAAGTCGCATAAACTTCTTCATACAAATGAATGATCGCTTTGTCTTCCGAGAACTCTAAAACGATGTAGTTGCTTTCTTGGGGAAAAGCAGGGAAACTATCGTTATCGATGATCCCCTTGAATTTAGAGGCTTCGTTGAGTTCCTTTAAAAAGGGGTAGTCCTTCTCGCGGTAATCAATGACTAGGTCGTAAAACATCGCCTCTCGTGGTCCTTGAATGATGACCACGTCGCCTATCTCTGGCTCTCTTACCGCTGGCAAACGAGCCCCATCTTTCGCATCAGCGAAAGGCAATTTTAATCCATAATAAAACCTATTGCCAATCAAAATGTCTCCTTGCCTGAAAGTGGGAATCATGGAGGCCGTGGGAATGCGATAAATGACTCCTAGACTGGAGCGAATGATGAGGACGATAACAATAGCCCAAGCATATTCCTTAGTGTGCTTCCTCCAATTAACTAAATATTCGAGGGAATCTTTGTATAGCTTGTTGATTAATTTGTTCATGATTTCTAATTAATAGTTATTTATTTTTCGTCTTTGGTGGTGAAATGAACAATGGATGAATTAGCTCCCCCCTTGTCGTTTAAGTCAATGATTTCCATGATGAGAGAATAATCGGTTCCGGGAATAAGACCACTCAAGCGAAAAGAGATTTTATCATTTTTTTCTTGGAGATTTGGTTTTTCAATGAGCACTTCCTCCCCTAAGTCAAAGATGATGGAAGCATCGTTTTCGTTCAAATCAACTAGTTTAATGTTGACAGCCTTCACCTCTTCTAAAGAGTAATTCCCCCTAGTGTCAAATTCAAACAGAACGGAATCCTCGGTGATTTCATTTATTTTCAAGTCGTTTATTTTTTTCAAAGCGCTCTTTTCATTGAAAATGGTTTGATTATCAACCCCAGCACTATTAGCATCGTTTGCTAAAGTAAAAGTGGATATCCTAGGCATGAAAGTGATCACCATTAAACTAAACAACATGATGAATAGAAATGGGATGGTGGAGCGATATAAAAAAATAATGGGCTTTTTGAAACGATAGCTGGAAATGAACAAGTTGAGCCCCACGGGCGGAGTGATGTAGCCTATTTCTAAATTGACTAAGAAAATGATCGCAAAATGATAGGGGTCAATGCCATATTTTTCTACTATGGGAATGAGCAAAGGCAAAATGATTAAAATAGCAGAAAAAATGTCGAGGAAACAACCTGCTATTAAAAGTAAAATGTTTAAAGTGATTAAAAAACTAACTTTAGTCGTTAAGATGGAAGATATTTCAAAAAATATTTTATCGGGTAGCTGAATGTAGACGATGTAATTCGTGAAAATAAAAGCCGTAGCCATGATGATGAAAATTCCTCCCGACAACTTCAAGGCGTTTATGGTGGTGGGAGTGAAGTCTTTAGTTAAGGAAAGTTCTCGCTTAATGACGAAAATGACGATGAAGGTGTATAAGGCGGTTACCGCGCTTGCCTCTAAAACCGTGAACCAGCCGGAATAAATTCCTCCATAAATTAAAAAAGGAAGCGGAATTTCCCATTTGGCTTCTTTGATGCTAGCCCAAGCTTCCTTGGCATTAAATTTGTTGGCTGCTGATTTTTTTTCCTTAAAAAAAGAATAAAAAAAAAAACCACCAATGAGGATGAAGGAGGGCAATAAAGCCACTCTAAATAAAGTTTCAATGTCAACGCGGTTTTCTATCAAAGCATTTTGGTTGGAAACAATGGCGTAAATGATGACTGGCAGAGACGGAGCAAGCAATAACCCAATGCTGCCGGAAGCAGTGATCAAACCATACGTGAAATGCTCGTTGTCGGTTTTATTTTTCAAAAGGGGATAAAAAAGCCCCCCAAGGGCTAGGATACCCACTCCACTCGCTCCTGTTAAAGCCGTGAAGAGAGCCATGATGACGATAACGATGAAAGAAGTGGAACCGGGGATGAATGGGAAGCATTTTTGGGTAAAGCGAATGATCCTTTTCGGGCTTCCACAACTCGATAAAATGTAGCCAGCAAAGGTAAAAAGTGGAATGGCGGAAATGAATTCTTGCGACTGCAGTTTTTGAAAACTAACCACTGTTGAGAGCAGGGGTATGCCTTCGCTTAAGAACAAAAGGCTGGAAATTAGAAAAAGCATGATGTAGAGTGGAGTTCCTACTAGTAGAAAGGCAACGAAAAAAATGACGATGAGAAAAATTAACATTTAATCTTTATGGAAAGCACTTCTGATTTTATTGAAATAAAAAACTCCGCTAGCCAGCAAGAAAAAAATATAAGGCACATCTAGGAGCCATTTTTTTATCCCTAGGAAGCTAGTGTCATCGGTGATGAACTCCGCGCGCAAGTGAACGAAGAAAATGCTAAGCAAAACCAAAGTAGCTAAAAAAGCGAGACTCTCCCTTAGAAAAGTGATTCTACGATTTTGGTTTAATTTCTTAAATATCTCTATCTTGATGTTTTCGTCTTTCAAGATGGCTAATGCTGAACCATAGAGAGCCGTCAAAGCGAACAAATAACTCGTGAGAGGATCTATCCAAAAAATGGCTTGGTTAAAAAAAATCCTTAGGAAAGTCTGGAAGGCGTAGAGAATGGAACTCAAACTAAAGAAGAAGACTGCCGTGTAAATAAGCCCTTGAATAAAGAAGCCTTCTATTCTTTTTAACACTGAGTTACTTATGTTTTATGTTAGTGAGTTTTGTTATGGAGTTTTTTTGAGCAGTTCCTTCATGGTGACCACTAGGGGAGCGGGGAAAAGTTTCACCAAAGCGTCCGTCTGGGTTTCAATTTCTTGCCAATCAAAATCAGGAGTGTTAATCTTTATCCCGCTGTCCTTAATGACTTTGATGGTGTCAACGTCTGATTTTCTAATGACGGGCTTGTATTTTTTAACGTTGCTGCTCACGGCGGTGTTGATCCATTGCTTTTGTTGAGCGCTTAGTTTTTTCCAAGTGCTATTGGATAGCACAACCCCGCTAGAGACTAAAGTGATCGGAAAGTTGAGCATGTAATCAATTTCTTTATACCACTGAAGCGACACTAAAGCGGTGGGGGTGGTATAAACGCCCCTGATGAGACCAGTTTGAAGCGATGGTAAAACTTCCGTGAAACTAACGGGAACTGCTGGTATTTTTAACTTCTCAAAGACTTCCTTACCAAAAAAGTCCCCCTTCCAAAGCCACATTTTGCTGTCCCTAACGTCAGAGAGCGATTTTATGTTTTTCTTAGAAAAAAAATAAGCGTAACCAACATCAACTAACTCAACCAAGCGATAGTTCTTCTTTTCAAAGTAAACGTTGAGATCGTCTTTAATGTTTTGGTAAACGTGATCCAATTGGCGATAATTTCTAATAAGCCCCGGCACTTCTAAAATCCTCGCTTCAAAAACAATGGCTCCTAAACCATTGCCGGTAAAAAAGGCACCATCAATTTGCTGGAAGCGGATTTTCTCTTCCATTTCTCTCTCATCGCCTTGAACTCCCCCATAAAACACTTTTAAAATGAGTTGCTTATTACTCTCCTTGTAGATGTCTCGGGCAATGTTGTTGATGACTTTTCCCCAAGTAGAAGACTTGGGAGCTAAGGTGGCGAATTTAATAATTTTTCTCTCAGCTATTAAAAAACTAGCGAAAGTAGAAAACAAAACCATTATAAAAAACGCTCGCTTAATCATTCTCATTAACATTATCTTCACGAATCAAATTCACTCCCTCGCTCACACCAAGCCCAGCACAGGAACTCGGCACTCCTACCCTCATTCCTACCCCCTAAGCGATCATCAAGTCGATCATCAAGTAGTCAACGGCTCTCAGGGTCAAACACTCCTACTCCACCTTGTAATTCTACCATATCCACCACCTGTCTGCTTTAAAAAACGGCTTCAAACTATCAGCAGAGGAAAAAAAGGCGTATAAAGACATTCCAAATCCCTAACCTCGTTCTCATAGCAAGAAAAAATCAACAAGAAAAGCAATAAAAATAGTTTCCCTTTAAATTTCAACTCGTTTCCCCCTCCTAATTACAACCCTAACCCTAATCACTAACCCTAATGCTGCCCAGAGGGGTTAAAACGTCCTCAACGGAGAATTTCATATAGTCCGCCGTTTCTCTCGTCGGTTATAAACATGATGGAGCCCCCGGGACTTTGCTTAATGTCCCTTATTCGCCCAAAGTTGTTTCTAAAAATCCGCTCCTCTTCAACGACGCGGTTGTTAACGATTTTGAGCCTAGAAATGAGTCCAAATTTCAAAGAAGAAACGAACAAGTTATTTTTCCATTTAGGGAACAACTCACCCTCGTAAAAAGTCATCCCAGCTGGAGCTATGGAAGGGTCCCAATAGTAAATAGGCTGCTCCATGCCGGATTTTCTCGTGCCTTCCCCGATTTTCCTTCCACTATAGTGGGTGCCGTAAGAAATGATCGGCCAGCCATAGTTCCTCCCTGCTTTGATGATGTTGATTTCATCTCCTCCCCGAGCCCCATGCTCGCTAGTCCAGATTTCTCCCGTGCTAGGATGGATCGCCATGCCTTGGGGGTTGCGATGCCCGTAAGTAAAGTTTTCCTTAAATTCGGGAAATTGTCGGCTAAACGGATTATCCTCAGGCACTTCCCCCTCCCTCGTTAATCTAATGATTTTGCCGTAATGACTTGCTAAGTCTTGAGATTGACTCCTATTGCCCCGCTCTCCTAAAGAAAGGTAAATGAAACCTTGGCGATCAATCCTGACCCTAGAGCCAAAGTGAAGCCCTGAAGTCGACAAGGGTTTGGCTCTAAACAAGACTTTGAAGTTGGTTAATTCGTCTTTTATCAAATCCGCTTTCATTAAAATAGTTCCAAATTGGTTTCTTTGCCGAGTTGATAGGGTTAAATAAATGAAAGGCTTTTCCTTGGAAAAGTTTGGATCTACTAAAACGTCTAACAATCCCCCCTGTCCCAGATCAGCCACTTGCCGCAAGACTGCTGCAGTTGAAACTTTTTTCGTGGCTAAATTTAAAATCAGCACCTTCCCGCCTTTCTCGGTCAAAATGATCCTACCATCGGGGAGAAAATCAAAGCCCCAAGGGTAACTTAATCCCTTGAAAAGTTTAACTACTTTTACCCTATAGTCTTTCGTTGAAAAAGACGTTTGGGCGAGTAGTGAGGAGAGCGATAAAACGATTATCAGTAAAAAAAGTAAAAAAATAGAGTGAAATTTATTTAAGATGCTCAGTAGGTTTTTCATTTCATTGGTCTTTGTTTAAAAAGTTTTTAATGATTTTTTCCCCGTGGTCTAGGGAATTTTCAATGAACCATTCATTGCTTTTTTTGCCTCCGCAAATAACTCCCGCTAAATAGACTCCCTCCGCGTTGCTTTCCATCGTCTCGGAGTTGAAAAGGGGTTTCCTAAATTCGCTTTCATCGAAACGAATGCCTAATTCGTTTAATAAATTGTAATTAGGTCCATAGCCCGTCATAGCAAGCACGTAGTCATTGGCTAAAGTTTTCAGTCCCTTGGGAGTTTTAACGATTATTTCGTTTTCTTTAATGGCTTTGATTTCGCTGTTGAACAAAGCCTTGATTTCCCCGTTTTTAATTCGGTTTTCTATGTCGGGCTTCACCCAATATTTAATGCTTTTTTTAATCGCTTTGTCGCGAACAATCAAAGTCACTTGAGCTCCCTTGCGATAAGTTTCCAAGGCAGCGTCCACCGCGGAATTAGCCCCCCCAATCACAGCTACGTCTTGGTGAAAATAAAGATGTGGGTCATCGAAATAATGTTTAACTTTAGCCAGTTCTTCGCCAGCGACGTTTAACTTATTGGGAATGTCGTAAAATCCACAGGCTAAAACAATGGCCTTTGTCTCATATTTGCCTTTAGAACTAGTTACCCCAAAGGAGTTGTCTCGCCTTTCTATTTTAATGACTTCCTCGTAAAGACGAATAGCCAAGTTGAAATGCTTAGCCACTTGACGATAATATTCCAGCCCCTCTCGCCTAGAAGGCCTTAAGTTAATGGAAGTAAAAGGTAATTTCTCTATTTCGATCTTTTCAGGAGTAGAAAAAAAAGTCATGTTCATGGGAAAGTGGTAAATGGAATTCACTAAGCACCCTTTTTCCAAGATCAAATAACTCACCCCTCGCTTGGCACAACTAACCCCAACGCTAAGCCCAATAGGTCCTCCTCCCACAATGATCAAGTCGTGAATTTTTTTTCCTTCCATTAATCTTGGTCATTATACAATGTTATCAGTTTAAAATGAAGTAGCTTTTTCATAAAAAACGATTGGTCATAACCGAACCCTAGCGGAGTTGCGGTCTTAGGAAAAGAATAGGAAGAGAATTCTGCATTGATTTTCTTAAAATGGTTTGTTTTAAAAATTAGTTGCTTTAAACTGGTAAAGGCTTTATCCTATAACTAGGTGAAATAACTAGGTGAGTAAATTTATTGAATGAAAAGCAAAAAAATTAAGGAGGGTAGCATTTTGAGAGCAATAATGAAGGTTTTAAAATACGGTTTGGTTTTATCATGTTTAATGGTTCATTTGATTTCACAGGATTTTAAAACAGGTCTTGAAAATTTGTTAAAATTGCGGGCAGCGGAACTCAGCGGTCTTAGTTTAGCAGGCGAAAAGTTAACTCGTGCTGAACATAGGGAGTACTATTACAATTTGCTAATGGAAAACGCTCTTAAAATAAGGCAAGACAATTCCCTAAGTGAGGATGACAAAGTTTATTTAGTGAGTTTCAGCAAAGCCCTAGCGATCAATGCCAAAAAGGGCTACGATAAGGAAGCGGGAGTTGATTTAAAGGAACTTAAGAAAGAACTGCTTCCCATATTCCTTGAAATAGAAGGAGACATGGAAAGCTTATTAGCCAAGCCGGGATCTCAAAGAAGGGCTGATTATTATGCTTTGCTAGCGGTTATAAAAATTGATAAAGCGGGATTCCTTCCTTTCACGGCTCGTTTTAAATATTTTTCTCAAAGCAAGAAGTTATTTGAAAAGTCTTTTGCCATTGATTCTAGGGAATCATCTGCTCTCCTTGGCTTGGCTTTGTCTTATTATTTCCCCCCAGCTTTGTTTGGCGGTAACCTTAAAAAAGCGTTTGGTTTTTTGGATAGAATCCTTGATGACCAAGAAAAAGGCCAATCCATTAAATATTTAGCTTATGTCTGGAAATCACAAGCTTATTTAAAACAAAAGAACAAAGAGAAAGCAAAGGACATGCTGAGGGAAGCAAGCAAGATTTTCCCCCAAGGTGGACTTCTTTTATTTGCCAGCGACTTGCTAGAAAAAGGCAAGCGCATAGGTGGTTGATGTGGTTAAGCGAGGCAGTTAAGCGACTAGGATTAATGGTTAGGGCTTTTCTTTAGACTCTTGCCTGCTTTCGATGATTTTCGTCAATTTGTCGGGATAGTCCGTTAGAATACCATGAACTCCTTCTTGTAAGAAACGCTTCATTTCTTCCTCGTCGTTTATTGTCCAGAGGTGAAGCGATATGTTTCTTTTAGCGGCTTCTTCTAAAAAAGAGGGGCTATATACTTTTAGTTTTCCATCAAAGGCAGAGGGGGGTATTTCAAAAGCTAGGTGCAGGGGTTTGTATAAATTGATTAAGTTCAACTTATTGAGGATTAAAAATTTAAAAGAATCCCCTAAGGCAGAAACCGTGAGCACATTTGGGCAGTTTTCTATTAAATGAGCAATCACTTCATCGGAAAAAGAAGCTATCAAAGTGCGGTCTAGGCGATCATATTTTTCAAGCAGCATGCAGATGAGCCTAGTTGAGGCAAAGTTTTCTTCGTCAATGGGTTTGATTTCGATGACCATCCTTTCTTCGGGAAAAGCAGAAAAAACTTCTTCTAAAGTAGGAATTTTTATCCCCAAAGATCGAAAAGGAAATTCTCCATTTTTTTGAAAGCGATAGCCAGCATTTAGTTCCTTGATTTCCTGCAGGGTCAAATCCTTTACGAGGCCCGTTCCTTCAGTGGTGCGATCAACTGATTTGTCGTGGATGGCTACTAATACGTTGTCTTTGCTTCGATGAAAATCTAATTCCAAAACATCAGCTCCAACCACGAGAGCATTAGAAAAAGCCCAGAGAGTGTTTTCGGGGGCTATGCCAGCACCACCCCTATGGGCAATGTTTAAAAAATCACTAGTTTTAAAGAAATCGTTTCGGGGTACTTTTCTGGTCGGTAAAAACGTATTAACGATTACTAAATTGAAATATAGAAAAATCAGCCCTAGGATGCCGTAAAAAACATAGCGATACCTTTTCTTCATTTTCTTCATTGTTATCCTAAGTTTTTATATAAAAAACAACTCTTTTGATGGTTATTATAAATGCCCACCGCTTCCAAGTAAGAGAAAATAATTTTACTTCCCACGAAGTTCATTCCCCTTTTTTTGAGGTCCTTGGAAATTGCCTTTGATAAATCACTTTCAGTAGGATAGTCAGCGGAGAAGTCTTCTGCTTCAGTGGATTCTTTTATTTGGTAAATTTTTCCCCCAGTGAAATGGTTTAAATACTTCTTAAAAGTGGAAAATTCTTCTTTAATCTCAATGAAGACTTGGGCGTTTTTTATGATTGATTTTATCTTCAAGCGATTCTTAACGATGCCGGGGTTAGTTAAGAGTTGCTGGGTTTTTTCTTCGCCATAAGAAGCTATTTTAAGGTAATCAAAGTTATCCAAAGCCAAGCGATAGTTGTCTCTTTTCTTTAAAATGATGAGCCAACTCAATCCCGCTTGCTGACCTTCTAGCAAAAGCATTTCAAATAGGTACTGGTCGCCCAGCTTAAGCCGCCCCCATTCTTTGTCGTGATACTCCTCGTATAATTCACTACCAACACACCAAAAGCAGCGTTTTTTCTCCTTAGAGGTTTTTTTTTGAGGCATAGTTAGTTACTCTTAAACAAATGATCGCTTGCTTCTCAAACTTCTTTTCAAACTCTTTAAAGAAGGTAGGCATGCCATGAGAACTAAGTCTGAGCAAAATCCTTAACGTTAATCGAATCCAATGTTAATTTTTACGCTGCTTTTAACTTTTACTGCAACTAATAATTGTAGTAGCGTATGGTTGTACTCTATCATGAAGTGGATGAAAATGAGTTTTTTAAAAAATAGAGGAAGAAAATTTAATTCAAGGTTAAACTAAAAGACGCCCTTGTGATTCGATTTTTCTGGAGCGAGCAATTTGTAATATGAATTTATAATGTTATAATGTTTCTGGTGCCTATATTATTGTTTGTGAATGGAATGTTACGCTTGGCTTCGCTTCAAGGGCCACTGATGAAACAATGGTCACCAGCTAAGCAAGTTAAATTCAACGCTCTAGTTTTCTTTCTCGCGGTGAGTAATTTCATCACAGCCATTTTGCTTATAAGAGATCATTCATGGGTGCGAAGTGCTATTGTGGTATTTTCCCTGCTGGGAGTTTTGACCTTGATCGTTAGTTCCAAAAAATCACTTGGCAAATCTTTTCCCAAGGGGGTTTTTTATCCCGTCCTAACTTTTGAAACCATGATTTTGCTCTTGCTAGGAATAAGTTTTTTGCGGCATTAAAGTCACTCTCCAATGACGAAACCAATTAGAAATTAAGAAATTAAGAAATTATGATTAAAAGAAGCTTGAAAATAGTTTTTGAGCACACTGGCAAGCTCCCAGTTATTAAACACGGGGGAACAGAAAGGATATTGTTTTGGCTCATGCGGGAGTTAGTAAAAATAGGGCATAAAGTCACTCTCATTGGTCATCCTCAATCAGATGTAGAGCAGCATGGCATTACCTTAGTTAAAAATTATTCAAAAAACGCTGATTGGAGAAAATTAATACCCTCCAATACCGACATTGTAACCTTATTTTATCCACCCAAACTTAAAATTGATCAACCCCTGTTAGTCATAATAGGGGGCAATGGCAAAGTAGGAGAGATTTTTCATCCCAATACCGTTTTTGTCTCGAAAAAGCATGCGGCACTTCATGGTAGTAAGGCTTACGTTTACCATGGTTTACCTTTGGAGGAGTATCCTTTTAAAAGAAAACCTAGCAAAAAATGGAGTAATTTCTTTTTCTTAGCTAAGGCTAAATGGGGCTTTAAAAATTTAAACGATTGCTTGAGGGTCTGCAAGGAGGCAGGAAAAAATCTCGACGTAGCGGGAGGTAGTAGATGGCACGGCCCTCCCTCGCTTTTTTTCAATCGCTTCGTTCGATACCATGGCATGCTGCCTCAACATAAAAAGATTCCCCTAATGGAAAAGATGGACGCCTTTTTATGGCCGGTCCGTTGGCATGAACCTTTTGGAATCGCAGTGATTGAGGCTTACAGTCAGGGGCTACCAGTTATCTGCTCGCCTTATGGTAGTTGCCCTGAATTGGTTAACGAAAAAACGGGCATCATTTGTCGTAATTATGCGGAGTTTTTAGCAGCCATTTCTAGGAAGGAAAATGATTTCGACAGCGAGTATATTAGGTTTTATTTAGAAGAAAACTTTAACGCTCGTAAGATGGCGCTTGAATATTTAAGGTTTTATGAGAAAATCCTCCGAGGAGAGACGATAAACCCCACCCCACCAAAAACGATTTCAAAAATACCTTGCCAGACTTTACTGCCCTTTTGAAGATCTCGCGCTAGCCTTTCTTGGTTTAGCCTTTCTTGGTTTAGTTTGCTTTATTTTCTTGATAATGCTGGACTATTCTCTCATAGGCGGCGTTGTAGATTTGAATCATTTCTTTAGCTAGGGCTTGCTTTTTTTCGTCGTGAGCAAAGCGATCGGGATGGTATTGCTTTAATATTTCGTTTCTTTTGCTTTTCAAAGCGCTTAAGTTTTCAAACTGCTTTATTCCAAAAATCTCCAAATCTCTTTCAATTGAGTTGGTTTTCTCCTCGCGATCTTTAGAATAGTTCTCCTTAAAGTCATCGTGGTGAGCGTTGTAATCGCTATCTTCAGGTTCAAAATCGTTTTTCTTGCTCCAAGAGTTGTGTAAGACTTGATTTTTTATTAATTGTGCTATTCTATAAACGATATCGGTAATCATGGTATGATTTTAAACTGAATCAGAGAGTTAACAAATTAATAACTAGTGATTTGTCAATTTATTATGTGTGAATAAGTCATTATGTCGGTAGAGATAATAGGGTCTGGGTATAGTTTGGGCGAAAGCCAAGTGAAGTCACTCTCCAATGACGAAACCGATTAGAAATTAAGAAATTATGATTAAAAGAAGCTTGAAAATAGTTTTTGAGTATCCCAGTAAACTCCCAGTTATTAAATACGGGGGAACAGAAAGGATATTGTTTTGGTTCATGCGGGAGTTAGTAAAAATAGGGCATAAAGTCACTCTCATTGGTCATCCCCAATCAGATGTAGAGCAGCATGGCATTGCCTTAGTTAAAAATTACTCAGAAGACTCTGATTGGAGAAGATTAATACCCTCCAATACCGACATTGTAACCTTATTTTATTCGTCCAAACTTAAAATTGATCATCCTCTTCTAGTTATATTTGGAACCAATGGCGTAGCAGGGGAAACTTTTCATCCCAATACCGTTTTTGTCTCGAAAAAGAATGCAGCACTTCACGGTAGTAAGGCTTACGTTTACCATGGTTTACCTTTGGAGGAGTATCCTTTCAAAAGAAAACCTAGCAAAAAATGGAGTAATTTCTTTTTCTTAGCTAAGGCTAAATGGAGCGTTAAAAACTTAGACAATTGCTTGAGGGCTTGTAAGGAGGCAGGAAAAAATCTCGACGTAGCGGGAGGTAGTAGATGGCATGGCCCTCCCTCGCTTTTTTTCAATCGCTTCGTTCGATACCATGGCATGCTACCTCAACATAAAAAGATTCCCCTAATGGAAAAGATGGACGCCTTTTTATGGCCGGTCCGTTGGCATGAACCTTTTGGAATCGCAGTGATTGAGGCTTACAGTCAGGGGCTACCAGTTATCTGCTCGCCTTATGGCAGTTGCCCTGAATTGGTTAACGAAAAAACGGGCATCATTTGTCGTAATTATGCGGAGTTTTTAGCAGCCATTTCTAGGAAGGAAAATGATTTCGACAGCGAGTATATTAGGTTTTATTTAGAAGAAAACTTTAACGCTCGTAAGATGGCGCTTGAATATTTAAGGCTTTATGAGAAAATCCTCCGAGGAGAGACAATAAATCCCACCCCACCAAAAACGACTTCAAAAACACTTTGGGATTTAGATTTACTGCCCTTTTGAAGATCTCGGGCTAGTTTTTTTGGTTTAGCCTTTCTTGGTTTAGTTTGCTTTATTTTCTTGATAATGCTGGACTATTCTCTCATAGGCGGCGTTGTAGATTTGAATCATTTCTTTAGCTAGGGCTTGCTTTTTTTCGTCGTGAGCAAAGCGATCGGGATGGTATTGCTTTAATATTTCGTTTCTCTTGCTTTTCAAAGCGCTTAAGTTTTCAAACTGCTTTATTCCAAAAATCTCCAAATCTCCTTCAATTGAGTTGGTTTTCTCCTTGCGATCTTTAGAATAGTCCTCCTTAAAGCCATCGTGGTGAGCATTGTAATCGCTATCTTCAGGTTCAAAATCGTTTTTCTTGCTCCAAGAGTTGTGTAAGACTTGATTTTTTATTAATTGTGCTATTCTATAAACGATATCGGTAATCATGGTATGATTTTAAACTGAATCAGAGAGTTAACAAATTAATAACTAGTGATTTGTCAATTTATTATGTGTGAATAAGTCATTATGTCGGTAGAGATAATAGGGTCTGGGCATAGTTTGGGCGAAAGCCAAGTTTCCAACGAGGTCCTCTATGAGAAAGTTAGCAACTTTGATGAGGAAACGGCTTTAAATTCCCTTAGAAAAAAAAACATTCCAATAGAGCAGGAAAATGGAGCGATTATTTTCTCCAAGTGGGTCAAAATGGTCAGTGGTATCGAAAAAAGACCCTTCATGAAAAAAAGAGTAGAAAAGAAACTAGAGGTTGAGCAACTAGCTTTTATAGCAGCCCAAAAAGCTATGGATAATGCTAAAGTAAACAAAGACGAAATAGATCAAGTCATTTTTTCCACTTATAGCAGCAACAGAGTCATGCCTTCGCCAGCATGCACATTGATCGATCTTTTGAACCTAACCCAATCTTCAGCGATGACCATAAATGGCGCTTGTAGCGGCTTTTTGGATGCTTTGATCGATGCTAGTATAAAAGTGGAGTCGGGGCATTTTAAGACCATACTGGTAGTGGCGGCGGAGCAGTTAAGCAACAAAATGGATTTCAACGATCCTAAATCAAGCATCATTTTCAGCGATGGAGCGGGAGCTTTCGTAATAACTAAAAAAGACACTTCTACCAATAACTCCGATAAAGGAGTTTTGAGTTTTGCTTCGGGAAGTACTTTCAGCGAGCAAATTTACATGGAAAGGGAGGGGCATATTTATTTTAATAGCGGCCCTTTAGTGGAGAGGAATGCAGTTCGGGTTATGTTTTCCATTTGCGAGAAAGCGATTGCGGGCAAATGCGACTTTTCCGATATAGATTTCGTTATCCCTCATCAAGCTAATGTGAGGATCATTAATGAGTTTGAGAAAAAAATTAATTCGCTTTGCTCTGGGCGAAAGCCTTTGGTCATGAAGATGATTGAAACTTTAGGCAATTTGTCTAGCGCCACCCTTCCAGTGGTTTTCGACTTGTTGGTCCAAAATCACTTTGCTAATCAAATCGGCAAAATTCAGGATAAAAAAATATTATTCGTCTCTGTTGGAGGAGGCTACACTTTTAGTTCATTGCTTTACCAATTTTAAGCGACTTAAGTGGTTTTTTTAGGCTCACCATTCATAGCTGCTGAGATGCTTGATTTCATCGTCAGGGAAAGCAAACTCAAAGTGCAGGCTGTTTGGACCAATTCCCCTAAGCCTTTTGGTCGGGGACAAGTTCTACGAAAAACTCCTGTGAGTCTCTTGGCAAAAAAGCATGGGATAAAATGTTATGAATGCGAAAAAATCACCCAAGAGGAAGAGAAAGCCTTGATGGCATTAGAGCCAGAATTTATTTTTATCGTGGCTTTTGGGAAAATTTTGCCGAGTTCTTTTTTTAACCTTCCCCTCCTAGGTTCTTATAATCTGCATTTCTCTCTTTTACCTAAATACCGAGGGGCTTCACCACTCCAAAGTGCAATATTAAATGGAGAAGCAAAAACGGGAATAACTTATCAAAAAATAAATCATCTAATGGACCGAGGCGCCATTGTGCTGCAGAGGGAATTTGAATTAGCAAAAGCGAGTTTCCCAGAGGCTCTGAACCAAGCTTTAGCGATCAGTAAAAGTAGTTTTAACGAATTTTTAAGCCAAATAAAGCAGGCGAAGGGTAAGGAGAGCCATTTTTTAACGCAAAACGAAGAGGCAGCGAGTTATTGTCGAAAAATCACCAAACAGGCAGGAGAGATGAAAAAAAATTTGACCACAAGCCTGACTACTGAGGGTTTTATCCATAAATTTTTAGCTTTTAAGTCATGGCCGGGAATTTATTTTCATCATCAAAAACAGAGGTTCAACATCGTTGAAATTGATTTGACTCCCAAAACAGAGGGCGTTCCTTTCAACAAAACTTCTTTCATGACTTTAAACCGAGTTCAAAAGAGGCTTTATTTGGGTTTATTAGATGGCTGGGTGGAGATCTTAACCATTCAAAAACAAGGGGGGAAGAAGATGCTCGCTAGGGATTTTCTTAATGGAAGCCGGTTGGACTTTCCTTTGACATTGGATTAGACGATGAAATACACTGACATAAGTTTATTTTTAATTAGAAATAAACTACTCAAATGGATCGTCTTGGTGCTTATTTTCTTTGTTTTTCTAATTAGCTCCAGCAGCATCAAGAGGTTTGCTTTTCCTAAAGTTGAACTTTACGAAATGACCATCACCACCATAGCTCCCAATTATTCCGTTGATGAAGTGGAGAAAAACATTACTGCCATTATTGAAGATGAACTAGAGACCATAGGCGGCATTGACGAATACAGTTCGACTTCTTCTGAGAGTGTTTCGTTTATCAACCTAGAGCTAGATCGAGAAAGCGATATTGATGACGTCAAAGAAGAGATAAGAAATGCCATTGATGGGATTAACGATTTCCCCGACGTGGTTGAGGATAGACCAGACATTCAAGAAATTAAAGTCGACAGCCTTCCCGTTTTTGTGCTAGGCATTACGGCAGTTGATGATGATTTTGAAAAAATTAAATTTCACACTTTGAAAATAAAAGAAGAACTTTTAAGATTGAAACCAGTTTCAGAAGCCAGAGAAATCAACCTCCCCGATAAAAAAATTTGGGTTTACCTAGATGAAGAAAAAATGTTAGCAAATAAGATAACTTTTGAAGAAGTCATTAGCGCCCTTAGAAAAAATAACATATCAGTGACCGCTGGGAACTTAGAAAGCGGGGGTAGTCAAAAAAACATTGTTACTTTAAGGGAGTTTGAAAATTTAACCGACATCGCTAACGTGATCGTGCGGGTGACTAGAAATTTCAACTCCGATGATGGTATCAGTTTACGAATAAAGGACCTAGGCTCGGTGGTGGAAGGATTTGATGATTTAAACGCCATCGAGAGGTTTAATGGCAAGTTAGCTGCCGGCTTGGAAGTTTTGAAAAAAGCCAATGCTGACACTATCGATACGGCGGAGGAGATCCTAAAAAAAATTAACCTCTACCAAGAGAGCATAGAAGGGAGTGGGGTTGACATCATTATTCATAGAAACGACGCTGAAGAAACTGAAACTAGGATTGACATTGCCCTTAACAATGGGATTTTGGGATTGTTTCTTGTTTTCATCATTCTAATTTTGTTCCTTAATTATAAAATCGCCATCTGGACGGCTGTGGGCCTCCCCTTTGTTTTCTTCATGAACATCACTCTCATGAAAATTTTTGATTTGTCCATTAACAATATTTCCTTAGCGGGAATTATCATCACTTTAGGCATCATTGTTGATAATGCAGTTATCGTCGGGGAGAGCATTTTCCGTTTCAAGCAAATGGGCTATAACGACGAAGCTTCGGTTTTAAAAAGCCTGCGGGGAGTTATTAAACCCTTAATTTTCGCTTTGTTAACCACTATTTTGAGTTTCGTATCCATGTTTTTTATCCCGGGCGTCATCGGGGATTTTGCCGTGGAAATTCCCTTGGTGGTTATTTTCATGCTGACCATAAGCTTCTTAGAGTCAACCATCATTTTGCCTTCTCATTTAGCTACGGCTAGTTTTCGGAAGAAAAAATCACTCGGAATAAAGTTAATTGATGGGGTTAGTTTTTATTACCAAAAAACTCTGCGTTTTGCTTTGAAAAGGCCTTGGAAAAGCCTCTTGTTCATCACAGGATTTTTTCTATCAATGGGTTTTGTTGCTGCCCAGAACGTTAGCTTCTTTTTGTTTCCCATTGATCAGGCTTTTTACCTAGCCATTAGCGGTGAAGTGAACGATAAGAATAGCACTAAGGAAGCAACTCTTTTGGAAGTTAAGAAAATTGAGCAGGTCATTTCTTCTTTGCCCGAGGAAGGCATAGTTTCATCCTATAAAGTGAAGGCGGGCGGAACTCAGGAAAATCAATTCCACATCGATATTTATTTAACTTCTTATTTTACTAGGCAAACCACAGCAGAAGAAGTTAAGGACTATATCTTGAATGAAATAGAAGATAAGGAGAAATTTAATTTAACCAAAGTTGATTACTACATTGATGGGGGAGGGCCTCCACAAGACAAACCCATTGAAATCAATGTTTTTGGCTTTGACGATGAGAAAAGACTAAAAGCGATTGAGGAAATCATTGCCAAATTAGAAGAGAAAGACTACATTTCGCAAGTGCAGAGCGATTATGATGAAGGCAGGGCGGGGATTGAACTTAAGATAAAGGAAAATGCTTATTATGCCTCTCTCAATCCCGAATCGATAGCCAATAACGTTCGCTTTTCCTTAAGTGGGATCACCGTGGGAAAAATGAATCAGGATGGGGAGAACATCGATATAGACGTTAAATTTGCTGAAAACGAACTTAATCAAGAGGATTTTCTAAAAGGAATTTTCATCTTGAATGATTTTCGTCAGTTGGTGGAAGTCAAAAAGTTTTTGAGCGTTCAACAAGTCACTAATAAGTTGGAAATTAAGCGTAAAAATGGACGGAGATTAAACACCGTCACTGCCAATTTTGATAATGAAAAGATTTCAGCTCAAGAAGTTAATTCTCTTTTGCTAGAAGAAATATCAGGGTTGAATGAAGACAATGACGATGTTGATATCACTCTCGCGGGAGAATCCGTGGAAAGCACTAACGTCTTCAATCAGCTTTTGATTGCTATCATTGCTTCGGTCATTGGCATTTATTTGCTGTTGGTTTTACAGTTCAACAACTTCATTCAGCCGATCATGGTCATCGTTAGCATTCCCTTTGGGATTGTAGGAATCCTTACTGCTTTTTCGCTTCAAGGTTTCAATTTATCTCTTTTAGCGATGATTGGCATTTTGGGCTTTGGGGGAGTGGTTATCAATGCTTCCTTGATCATGGTGGATTTCATTAACCGCCTCAAAAGTGGCGGATACAGCGAATTAGGGGTAGATCCTAATGCTTTTTCTGGGCAGAAAAATATCGTGGAAACGATCATTTATGGCTCTAATTTGAGATTGAGGCCTATTATCATCACCACTTTGACGACTCTGCTGGGAATCATGCCCTCTGCTTACGGGCTTTTGGGAAAGACGGACAGCACCATTTCACCCATGACTTTAGCTATGTTTTGGGGACTATTATTCGGCACGATGGTTAGTTTGTTTTTAGTTCCTTTGGGTTATTTGCTGATTGAGAGAGTAAAAAAAGATCGCTAAAAAAGATCGCTGAATTTTTTTTGAAATAAAAAGTCCCCAAAAGGGAATTTTAGTAGAGATTTTGCCTAAAAACAACCATTTTTACGCTTAAATCAGAAAAATTAATAAAATTTTTCAAAGTTTGGTTGGTTTATAAGCTAAGCGTCACTAGAATTAATTGGTTAGTGGTACCTAAAACTTGTCTTACGTATCTAATCTTTATTTGAGGGATATTACTAAAAAAATTCATTTCGATCCCGAAGAAGAAGTTAGAATTTTTCAAAAAATAAATGAAAAAAATAAGGAGTTGAAAGGGCTTGCGAAAAACAATTATTTAAGAATAAGTCAAATAAAACAAGAAGTTAGCCAATTAAAAAATAAGATCATTAAATTTCATTATCGCCTGCTCATCAGTATCGCCAAAAAATACACTAGCAATAAAGTCCCCATTTCAGATTTGATTTCCGAAGGCTCCATTGCCTTGATGGAAGCAATTGATTTCTTTGATCCCAGCAGAAAAATCAGGTTCATTTCCTATGCTTATCCCATCATTAAGCAAAAGATGATCAATGCATTTTTAAATTACAACCAACCGATAAGAATTTCTAAGAAGAAAATGCAGGTGCTTAGTTATTTTAATGAAATACAATCAAAAAATTTAATGTTAAAGGGTAAAATTTTACCTTTTCAAACGGTTAGCAAACAAATGGGAATCGATGGGGCGAAAATAAAGGAAATCATTAGAAAAAACTACAGTTATGTTTCGATAGAGAGTAAATTTCAAGATGAAGACGATAATTTAAATTTAAAAAATTCTTTAATATCAAATCAAAAATTTGAAGATGACGATGAAAAGAGAGTGGCTTCAATGAACAAAATCATTGAAAAGATCAAATTGCTGCTGACACCCAAAGAATACACGGTTTTAAAATACTATCATGGGTTAGAGCAAGTCAGTCCGCTCAAATTTAATAAGATTGCTGAAATGTTAAACATTACTAGCGAAAGGGCTCGTCAGATTCATGTTAGAATCATTAATAAGATAAAAAACTCTGGTCTTTACAACAGTTTGGACGAAATGAAATGAGAAAAAAATTTGTTATCTCCGATTTGAGTATTTGCAACCACGATCAAGTTAGGGAAAGAGTTAGCCTCGCCGTGAAAGATGGTAGGTTCAGCAATGAAAAAGACGGCTTTAAACTTTCCCTAAAAGATGATTACATCGCTTATCCGGGCCTCATCAATGGGCATGACCATTTGTTGGGCTCTTATTATCCTAAAGTGGGCAATGGGCCTTATTTGAACTGGCGGCCTTGGGATAATGACCTGAAAAATTCCTTACTTTATTCCGAGCGCAAGAACCTTACCATAGACGAGCTTTATGAGATAGGCAATTATCGCCAAATCCTGTCGGGAGTGACCACGGTGTGCGACCACATGCCTCATGCCGTCACGGATGATCAGTCAAAAAAAAGTTTAATCAGGATAATTGATCAATACTGCATTGCTCATGAAATTTCATCTTATGAGTTAAAATGGGGGCGAGAGCATGAGGTAGAGATAAAAGAAGCGAAGGAAAGAGACATTCCCTTCATCACGCATATTGAGGAGGGTTTTGATGAGGAGGCACTTCAAGGGATTGATATTCTGCATGAAAAAGGTGGGGTTTTTGCCAATTCCGTTTTAGTTCACTGCATTGGCTGTTCTCTTCAAGACATTCGCTTAATGGCTGAAAAAAAAGCCTCCATGGTTTGGTGTCCTAATTCTAATTTCTTCATGTTTAATCAAACGGCGAACATTAAAGAATTCATCGATCAAGAAGTCAACGTTTGCCTAGGAACGGACTCTCCCATGTCGGGAGGGATTAACTTGCTGGAGGAAATAAGGTTCGCTAAAGATTTTTTCATGAAGAAATATTCCTTTGACTTGGACGATAAGTTTTTGATGCAGATGGTTACTTTGAACTCGGCTAAAGCGTTCAAACTAGAAGGTGAAGTTGGTAGGATTAAAAATGGTCTTTCAGCAGATTTTTTCTTAATAGAGAAAAACGATAGTCATGAAAATTATTACGAAACTTTGGTGAAAGCTACAGTAAAAGATATAGAAATAGTTTTTAGGGCAGGGATTCCTTTGTTTTTTCAAGATAAATGGCTTCCCTTGCTTGACTTAGCTGATTTGGATAAAAATTATCAAAAGGTAAAGGTTTTTGATGAGGGAGGGGAAGCAGTAGATGGGTATTTGATGGGAAGACCTTTGGATTTATTAGAAAATTTGAGAAAAAAAATAGGTTTTAATAAAAAACTTCCGTTTTTTAACATTGCTTAGTTTTTTTTCCTGTGCTTTTTAAGCAAATGCATTATGCCTAGAATCATGAATTTTAGAAAAGGAAATGTCGTTTACTTAGCGAGTGAGCAGAGGGATAATAATATCTTTTTGTTGAAAAAGGGAAAAATGTTGAAAAAAACTCAATTGCTGGGTTCGGGGAGCAGCAAGCAGGAAGTCGTTAACCCGGGGGAGTTTTTTGGCATTAGAAGCGGCATTTTAGGAGTTCCTAGAGAGGAAACCATTCAATCGTACGGCGACAGCCAAGTTTACGTTTTCACTCCTAATGAATTTGATTTGATTTTAAAGAAAAACATTTCCTTGATCATTAAGATTTTAATTGCTTTTTCTAACGATCTTAGGAGGATTCATAAAGTCATTGAAAAGAAAATCGGTATAAGAGACAACGATGAGATGGAAAAAAAAATGTTAGACATTGCCATTCATTATCAAAACGATAAGAAATATAAACTAGCCCTGTACACTTATAAGCAATACCTTAGTTCTTTTCCCAATTCCCCTAACCGAAAAAGCGTGGAAACATTAATCAAGAAACTCAACAAAATAGTAAGGTGATCTTTTAATGTCAGGGAGTTTTAATAAATTTAAACTTGAATTCGACAAGGGCGAAATTATTTTTTGTGAATATGAGTTGGGGAGTAAAATTTATTTCATTCAAAAAGGTCAAGTGCGCTTAGTAAAAATTTCTAACCGCAACGAAAAGACATTAGCGATATTGAATCAAGGGGACATATTCGGTGAAATGGCGATGTTAGAGAAAATGCCTAGGTCAGCCACCTGCATCGCTGAAACGGATGTCGTTTTATTGGGTTTTAATCAAGAAACTTTTTTAACTTTAGTCAAGGCACAACCTTCAGTGGGAATAAAACTCATCAAGAGTTTTGCTAAGAGAATTTTGGACCAAAACAGGAAGTTAGGAATTTTGTTATTAGAAAACGACGAAATGAAAGTCCTTGATACTCTCTTGATGCTTTATGAGAAAGGCAATGTGGAAGTGGGGAGTAGAGGGGGGAAGAAAGTCGTTGAAGTAACAGCGAAATTAGAAGAGATTTCGGGTTGGACTAACTTAACCGCTAGTCAAGTTCAAGCTAATTTAAATTTATTAGAAGTTAGCCAGACGGTGAACGTCAATGAAGAGACCATATCCATAAGAAACATAGAGCACGTTAAAAACCTAGTAGAGAAAAGTAAAAAAAAATAACCGAGGGTTGTTTCCTTGAAAATGCCGGCAGAAAACCAGTACCAGAAGAGATACCAAGAATATGAAGAAAAGCTTCAAAGCGAATCTTTGTTGAAAAACCCTAGGGAATATAAAAAAGTATATAAAGAATTTAAAAAATTAGCAGAAATCACTCGTCTGCAGGAGAAAATTAGCGAAGGGGAGCGGCAGTTAAAGGAAAATAAGGAACTCCTTAAAAACGAAAAAGACAAGTCAATGATTGAATTGATTCAAGAAGAAGTGAACTCTTTGAACAGCGAGGCCTTGAAAAACAAAAATCAATTAAAGTTAACCATCTTGGGCGATGATGATGTTAATAACCTCATCATGGAGATTAGAGCGGGAACGGGCGGAGATGAGGCTTCTTTATTTGCTGCTGACTTGTTTCGTCTTTACTCTAAGTTTTGCGATAACAAGAAATGGAAGCTAGAAGTTTTATCTTTGTCGGCTACGGAAGTAAAGGGAGTTAAGGAAGTTGTTTTCAACGTTAAGGGGAACAAGGCTTACAACCATTTGAAATATGAAACGGGAGTGCATCGAGTGCAGCGAATCCCGCAAACGGAATCTAGTGGGAGAATTCACACTTCGGCAGTGAGCGTAGCGGTTTTGAAAGAGCCGGAAAAAGGGGAGGTGGAGATTTTGGATAAAGATCTCAAAGTAGATACTTACCGAGCGAGTGGGGCTGGAGGACAGCATGTCAACACCACCGACTCCGCCATTCGGCTCACTCATGTTCCTACTGGCATTGTGGTTACTTGTCAAGACGAACGTTCGCAAATTAAAAATAAGGAAAAGGCTCTCAAGGTCTTGTTAGCAAGGCTTTATGAGCGTCAGGAGAAAGAAAAGAGAGAAAAATTTGCTAAGGAGCGAAAAGAACAAGTTGGTTCGGGGGATCGCTCTGAGAAAGTGCGAACTTATAACTTTCCGCAAGGAAGAGTGAGCGAGCATCGAACTAAGCTGAGCCTTTATAACTTAGAAAGCTTCATGAATGGAGAAATAGAGGAAGTCATCGATTCGCTCCGCGATCATTTCGAAAAGAAAAAGCTAATGGAGAGCGACATCGTCATTTGATTTTTCTTTTTCATAAGGTTTTTAAAATATTGATATAGTTTTTGTAGCGAATGGGATGAATGGAATCTTCATTTAAGTTTTCCTTCACCACGCAGTTGGGTTCATGAAAATGTTGACAATTTTTGTAATAGCATTTTTCTGCAGGCAAGTTAAATTCTGGGTAATGGTTTTTTAATTCCCCTTTAGCCAAGTGAATGTAGCCGATTTCCTTTAGCCCGGGCATGTCGTAGACCGCTCCCTCAAAACTGAATTCATGCTTTCTGATCCTCTTCGTGGTGTGTTTCCCTCGAAAAGTGATTTGAGAAACTTCGGCTACTTTTTCCTTAAACGAAGGATCGATTTGATTGAGGAGGCTGGTTTTCCCTACTCCAGAGTGTCCCACCACGGCACTTATTTTTTTTTTAAATAATTTTTCAATCAACTCTTCTTTTATTTTTAGTTGGAAGTTGTTAACGGCGTAATAGGGCAAGTTAATTTTTTCGTAAATTTTCAACACTTTTTTTAATTCCTCTTTAGTCGCCAAATCTATCTTAGTGATTATCAAAATGGATTTCACTTGACTCATGGAGGCTAATACTAAAAACCTATCCAGCAATCCAGAGTTGAAATAAGGCTGCTTCAAGGAAACGACCACGATTAACTGCTCAACGTTTTCAATTAAGTTGTTGATATAAGCGATCTTGCGATACGCTATTTTATTTTTAATGAACCTAGAATCGCTTTTCCTTCCTCCTTTAGTGGATTGAGAATTAGTAGAAAACTTTAAGTGAAATTTTTTTCCCGCCTTCAATGCTTATGAGCGATGATCCATTCCGCTGCTTGATCTAAGTTATCTGCCACGAAGTCTGGCCTCACCGAGTATTCTCCATCCCTCCCCCCATGACCTGTTTTTACTAGAATGGTCCCAAGGCCTAAGTTTTCGCCGGCTTTGATGTCGCTGGTTTTATCACCGATGACGTAGCTGGTTCTCAAATCAAGGTTAGACTCAATGCTCGCTCTTTCAAAAAGCAATGTTTCTGGTTTTCGGCAGCGGCATTCGTCGTTTTTAGAATGAGGACAGAAGTAAACTTTATCTAAGACAATATTTTTCTTATGAAGCAGGGTTAGCATTTTTTTGTTGACTTTGAAAAAATCGCTTTTTTTGAAATAACCTAGCCCTATTCCCGCTTGAGTCGTTACCACGATTAGCTTGAAATCATGGTCCAGTAATTTCTTTAAACCCAAATAAACATTGGGTAAAATTTTAAATTCGCTCTCCTCGTGAAGGTATTCCACTTCTTGATTAATGACTCCATCGCGATCTAGGAAAACCGCTGATTTTTTCTTCAAAGTGAGTTTCTCCATTAAAGGACGCTCGTGAGCATAATCAACGAGAATCTTGTGAATGATGCTGGTGGTTGACGAGCCTTTTACGTGTTCTAGGAGAATGGTCTCTCCACCGATTTCCTCCATCAAGGATTTGGAGGACAGCTGTTCGGGCGAATATTGCTTGGATTTGAAATAAAAGTCCGGCTTCAGGGTGCTGATGTTAGCGTTGTTGTTGGGCTCATCAAACAGAAAAGCCAGATCCACCATTTTCAAGTTAGCCACGATTTTAATCCTTTCCTTGTCTTTTATGATGGGTCTTTTGCTTCCTTTATTTTTTTTTACTGACTTGTCCTTGTTGACGGCGACAACTAATTTATCGCAATGTTTTTTAGCCTCTTCCAAATAGCGGACATGCCCCACGTGGAGCAAATCAAAGACTCCAGAAGTGAAGCCAATTTTCAAATCCTCATCTCGCCAACTGTTGATGATGGGTAAAATTTCCTCGCGGCTCATCGCTAGCATGAACTACGAATCGAGCATTTTTTTTAGAATCTCGTTAACTTTTTGGGGGTTGGCTTGTCCTTTAGTTGCTTTCATGATTTGCCCGACGAAAAAGCCCGCTATTTTTTGGTTACCCCGTTGGTATTTTTCAAAAGCCTCGCGGTTGTCCTCAATAACGCTTTTAACGATAGCAGTGATTTCTTCTTCGTTGGAGACTAGTTTGAGGTTTTTCTCTTTTAATATGGTTTCTGGCGAGGCGTTTTTTGCAACCATTTCTGGGAAAATGGTTTTTGCTATTTTTCCTGAAATGGTTCCCTCGTCCATTAATTTTATCAGTGTGGCTAGATGAAGGCTGTCTAAGTTGAATTCATTTATCGTGATTTGCTGGAAATTAACGATTGATAAAATTTCAGTGTTGATCCAGTTGCAGATTTTTTTAGCCCTTTTAGCTCCCTCCGGGTACGCTTTGACGGCTCTTTCGAAATAGTCCGCTAGGAATTTATCGCTGGTGAGAACCCAAGTATCGTAATTGGAAAGTTGGTATTCTTTTAAAAATCGGTTGAATTTTTCCTGTGGCAGTTCCACTAGATTGTTTTTTAATTCCTCTATTAAACTGGGCTTTATTTTAATGGGCATTAGATCGGGTTCGGAAAAATAGCGGTAATCTTGGGCTTCTTCTTTGCTTCGCATGGGTTTGGTTACCAATCTTTTTTTATCAAACAAAAGAGTTTCTTGAACAACGGCTTGATTTTCGTTCAATAATTGGCTCTGCCGAGTTATTTCGTATTCTATGGCTTGTTCTATGCTCTTGAAACTATTGAGATTTTTCGTCTCAGTCCTAATTCCTAGTGTCCGTGAATTTTTTTCTCTCAAAGATAAGTTGACATCAGCCCTAAGCGAGCCTTCTTGCATATTCCCGTCGTTAATTTCTAGGTAAAGGAGCAGATTCCTAAGCGTCTTAAAATATTCTATTGCCTCTAGGCTGCTGTTCATTTCGGCTTTAGAGACTATTTCCAGCAAGGGAGTCCCCGCTCGGTTCAGGTCCACATAGCTTTTTTTGATGCCTTGGGCGTTATTAGAGTCGCTATCCAAATGAATGAGCTTGCCCGCATCTTCTTCTATTTGGATTCTTTCCAAATGAATGTCTTTGGTATAGCTGTTTTTTTTATCGTTGATTTTTATGGTTATCTTACCGCCCTCGCAGATGGGCTTTTTTAATTGCGATATTTGATAAGCTTTGGGGTTATCGGGATAAAAATAATTTTTCCTCTCGAAATAAGAGAGCAAATGAATATGGCTTTTGGTCGCTAGTCCTAGCTGGATGGCTTTTTCAATGGACTTTTGATTAGGAGCTGGCAGAACCCCCGGATGAGCCAAGCAAATCTCACAAGTATTTTGGTTAGGACTATCGCCGAACCTGTTAGGGCAAGAGCAAAACAATTTCGTCTTGGTGTTTAATTGAGCATGAACTTCTAAACCAATGACCGCTTCCCATTCTTTCATAGCGCTTCCTCCATTTCGTTTTTTATGGATATGGGGTTGTTCACTTCGTAAATATGAGCTAAATTTAAAATAGTTGCTTCTTGGAAGGGTGGTGCTAGCAATTGAAAACTAATGGGAAGTCCGTTGCTGTCTATCCCACAGGGAAGGGATAAGCCGGGAATTCCCGAAACATTGGCCGAGACCGTGAACAAATCCGACAAATACATGGCGACGGGATCTTTTAGTTTTTCTCCTATTTTAAAAATCTTATAAGGAGTAGTAGGAGTTAAAATCGCTTGGTAATTTTTAAAGACTTCGTAGTATTCTCTTTTAATGATGCTCCTCACTTTTTGAGCTTTTAAATAATAAGCGTCGAAATAGCCCGAAGAGAGAACGTAACTACCGATTAACATTCTTCTTTTGACTTCTTTGCCAAAGCCTTGATTTCTGGTTTTTAAATAAATTTCCTTGAAATGGCTGACTTCATCGTTTCTAAACCCATAGCGAACTCCATCAAAGCGAGCTAAGTTAGAACTTGCCTCTGCAGTGGATAAGACGTAGTAGGTGGCAATGGAAAACTTCGTGTGGGGAAGGGAGACTTCTTCTACCACCGCCCCATTTTCCCTATAAAAGTTCGCCACTGCTTTAACTTTAGCAAGCACTTCAGGGTCAACTTCGGAAGTAAAAAATTCCTTGGGTAGGGCTATTTTGATTCCCTTTAGGGATTGGTTGAGTAGGGCGGGGTAATCATCCACTTTTACATTTAGCGAAGTGTTGTCCTTGGGATCATAGCCAGCGATGACTTTTAGCAAAATCGCTGAATCTTCGACTGTTTTCGTAAGAGGACCAATCTGGTCGAAAGAGGAAGCAAAAGCCACCAAACCAAAGCGAGAAACTCGCCCGTAAGTGGGCTTTAGCCCGACAATACCACAACAGGCCGCCGGCTGCCTAATGCTTCCCCCCGTGTCGCTTCCTAGGGCTACTAGAGAATGATTGGCTTTTACGCTAGCAGCCGATCCACCCGAAGAGCCTCCGGGAATGTAATCCCTATGAATGGGGTTGCGAACGACACCGCGGCAGGAAGTTTCATTGGAAGATCCCATAGCGAACTCATCCATGTTGCTATAGCCCCAAATGATACCCCCATTATCGATTATTTTTTTGACCACCGTCCCATCATAGGGGGAAACGTAGTTTTTTAAGATTTTAGATGCACATTCAGTGGGAAAATTTTTCACATTGAAATTATTTTTTACGATGATGGGAGCACCTTTTAAATAACTCTCTGCCTTGGAAGCATTTAGGGCTTTGAATTGCTTTCTGGCATTTTCTAAGTCGTGATAGATGATGGCATTGATTTTCCTATCGGGATGTTTTTCTTGGTCTTCGGCTATTTTTTTTAAGTAATTTTCCACCAAATCCAAGGGACTTATCTCTTTTTTGCGAGAAAGTTCAAGGAATTTTTTTAAGTTGAGTTCGCTTATTTTCATTTTTTTCGTCTCTTTCTTCGTCTTATCGGGGATTTGTTTCCTTTCGTTGGCTTTTAACGAGTTTCCTTTCGTCGGTTTTTACCATTTTCTAGGGGAAATTCTAGCATGAAGCAGCAAGTGACTGCCAATTTAGCTTAGGATAACTCGTTAAGATATGCTAAAGTTAATGCGTTGATTAGCCTATTTTTCAAAAAAAATTCACTTTGAGGAGTAAATTAACTTTGCTTTAAATTACGAGAAAAAAAAAATATTTGACTTTTTTTTTAAAGTAGTGTTATAATTCCTGTAATTTAAGTCTGGCGGCTGCTTGCTTTTAAGTAAAGCGCCAAAGGTAAAGCACCAATAGCTTTTTTTAACGCAATTAGCAGGGTGGGCTGGTCGTTTGGCTTGAAAATTTAATATTTTGAGGTAAAAAGAATAAATGAAAACATTAGAAAGTAAAATAGTGGGGAAGATAGTACTCATTGCTTTTATCATATGCTCTTATTCTCTTTTTGCAGCCGCGAGTTACGACGTGGGAATTGAGTTCCAAGGCGAGATAAGGGCTAACCCAAGCGAGAAAGAGGAAGACACGGACCCAGACGACACTTTCGTGGATGGCGGGAGTAGTCTGGATACGCTAGACGTTAAGTTCAGCGGATCGATTGACAACGTGGATGCTTTTGTTCAGGTTAGTGGTAAAAGTTTAGATTTCGATAAGGCTAGGGTTACCGTCAACGATCTTTTCGACGGCATTTTAACGGTGGCTTTTTTCACTGTTGAGAACGAGAGAGGTAGAGACGACTTGATTCTCCCCGACAAGAACTTTTACGGTGGAACGGTGAAGGTTAAGCCGATTGACATTTTAACCATTGAGTTGAGTTATGCTATCGGTGATATAGATTTCATCAACGTCTTTTCCGGTGGAACAACCATTGCAACGAACAAGTCGGGTAATGTAGACGGGGCGCAGGCTAGAAAAACAGATTTAGCGACAGTCAACGGAGCGCTAATCGATGGTTTTCTAGCAGATTCGGGTACCGGTCGATCGGGAACTGGCTCCCTGTCGGAGATTCACGACATCATCTTCGGAGTAGAGCTCAACATGGACGTTATCTCTTTAGGGTTTTACACTAGTATTTGGATATTTGACGATGCACCTAACTGGATCAAAGCTGATGTTAGTAAGGCTGATTATGATAAAGCTGTTGCGTCAGGTAGTTTAGATGACGTCGTGGAGGAAACTCCAATAGCGTTGGTGAACTTAGGGCTTAGCATTGATGCGCTCAAGTTTTTCGGAGCGGGAATTTTAAAAGTGGAGTTTGGCGCTGCAGTAGCAGGTGCTTATACTCGTGATCTCTTTAGAAGTTCTGCAGCAGTGCTCGATAAAGAGTATAAAACTAAGAACGATTTCAACTTCGTTATCGCAGTTTATGGTGGCGTCGGCAACATAGCAGAAACGGGATTCGGTATTTCTTATTATTTTCACTATGCTCCGGATAACCCCACCAAAGACCAAACTTTGGGTGATTTAGACTTGAAAGATTCTTTTGATAAGACCATCGCTTTTCATATAACTCCCTCTTATACCATCGGGCAGTTCACTATTGGCTTGGGGCTTCAGTTTGAGCTTCAGGGACAAGAGGTGAACTATCAATGGTGGAGACTTGGTGACCAAGCAGGTAGTCTTTCAAAAGACTATAATGGTGGAGAACTGACTGAAGATGACTTGACCAGTAGGTTTGAAGTTGAAGTTGAGCCAGCAATTACTTGGGCACCCAACGACGGGATGTCTTTTAGGCTATACTACGAATACGTTAACTATGATGTAGGCGGAACAACTAACTTAAGTGATACTGATAAAGATAAGAACGAGGTAGGGTTAGATGTTAAGTTGAAGTTGTTTGTTGATGGAGCTTTCCAAGAAATCGATTCGGAAAACCAAAATCAATAATCTAAGTCAATAGGTAGTAGATAGAAATTATTTTTTCACCTTCAACCTTTATACTGAACCCAGACTTTTCAGTCTACTCAGTGTAAGGGTTGGGGGTGAAGTTTTTTTAGTTTTTTAATGGAGAAGAGTTAGTTTCGTGCTATTCTTCGGTTTCGTCTTGTTGGTTTTTTCATTGTCTAGTTTTAAAGGAGTATTTGATTAACAAAATGGCATTTTTTAAGAAATTTTTTTATGGGTTGATCGCCTTAGTTTTTTGTACGACTTTACTTGGTAATACCAAAGTTACTTATCAGGCAGTTTTCACTGGAAAATGGAGTGCCGATTATTTTGCTGATGGTCCTAAGTTTCCCGAGAAAAAAAACCATTTCACTCCGCTTTTTTTACTCAGCCATAACGATGACTTGGTGATTTTTCGCTTGGGAGAGCTTGCTTCTAAAGCAGTGGAGAAGTTGGTGGAAGAGGGAGAAGGTGACTTAATGACTGATTTCGTGACGAAAGAGAACGGAAAGAATTATTTCAGTTTCAAGTTCGGGGCAAAAATATCCAAGGGAGTTTCTAGGGCGACTAGGACTTTTAGAGCCAGCGATAAGTCCCCCTATTTTTCTAGCATTAACATGATAGCCCCCAGTCCAGATTGGTTTGTGGGCGTGGATAGCTTGCCTTTGAAAGACAGCTCCGGCAAGTGGTATAGCAAAATTACTTGCGAATTGTTTGCCTATGATGCGGGCACTGAGCTAGGAGATGCGTTTAGGCAGAATAACTCCGCTTCAAAGCCAGTTAAAACCATTGATTTTCTCAACAATAGGGAGCAAATTAAGGAAGCCGGTTATGATTTCAGCAAACCCTTTGCGGTTTTGGAGCTTACGCTTCGAGAAGATGGTCTGGAAGCAGATTTAATCGGCGGGGAGAAAACCGACTGCAGCAGGCAGTAGGTGAATGATTTTTTTTAGAAAAACCTAACTGATCTTGCCCACATAGCTCAGTTGGTAGAGCACTTGCATGGTAAGCAAGAGGTCAGCAGTTCAATCCTGCTTGTGGGCTATGGCTATTGATGGCTATTGACGAAGTGCTGACTGGGTTGGTGGCTGGGTGGTGGCTGGCTGTTGAGTGCTTCTGATTGCGTCTGAGTGCGTCTGATTACGCCTTATTGGTCGTAGTGTCTCTGGAGTGTAGGGGCGATTCTTATTGGTTTTTTTGTTGACAAGAACCTTCGTTTCATAATATAATAACTCTAATTCTGCTTTGGTTTTTTTTGAGCAGGTTTTTACAATTTTGAATTTGCATTTTTGGATTTTGCGATTTTAAGGGATTAGAAAACAGGGTTAAAATAGACAGAGTTTGGGTAGCATTTTCGTGAGCCAGTAGCTCCAATGGTAGAGCAGTGGACTCCAACTCCATGTGTGAGGGTTCGAATCCTTCCTGGCTCGATTTCGGTTGCCTCTTTTACCCCTTTTTTAGTTATGTTTAAGAAACTTAAGCAATTTTTGAAAGAAGTTTACGTTGAAATAAAGGACAAGACTACTTGGCCGACTAGAGATGACGTTTTAAATACGACCATAGTTGTCTGCGTTTCCATTGTTATTCTATCCATAGCCCTCTACTTGGTGGATTTAGTTTCTGCTAGGATCATTCGTTTCATAGTGGTTGACAATGTGAGTTTTTTAAAAACTTATGTAACGGAATTTTCCTATGTGGTGATGGTGGTTGTCTTAGTGATCTTGGCAGTGGCTTATAATCGCATAAAGGCTAGGTTCAAGCGGTGGTGATGCTGGGACTTCGTTTATGGCGCTAATGCTCATGGAAAAACTGGAATACAAATGGTACATCGTTCATACTCACTCCGGCAAGGAGTTTGAGGCAAAAAAAGCTCTGGAGAACATGATAGACCATGATGGTTATAAAAAAATAAACGAAATAGTCGTTCCCATTTACAAGGAAACGGTTTATAAGAACGGCAAAAAGAAGAAAGTAGAAAAAAAATCTTTCCCCGGCTACATTTGTTTGAACATGCAGATGGATCAAGAAGCAAAAAATTACGTCTCTAGTTGCCCTTTTATTTCTGGTTTTTTAACCAAGCAGGGGCAGCTCCCATTGCCATTACCCAAGAGCGAGATCAACATCGTTTTGTCACGGACGCAGGAAGACAACGTTGACACTTTTCCCGTTGAGTTTGACTTCTCGGTTGGTCAGAAGATTTTGATCGTTGATGGCCCGTTTAACAACTTCTCAGGTACTGTTAAGGCCATTTTCCCCGAAAAAGGTAAAGTGAGCGTTAACATTGAGATATTCGGTAGAGAAACTCCCGTAGAAATAGATTATTACAAGGTGAAAAAACAATAACAACAAATAGTATGGCGAGCAAGAAAAAACCCAGCAAAATCATTAAACTGCAATTAATGGCGGGAAAAGCGACTCCAGCCCCCCCAGTGGGCACGGCTTTAGGACCGACAGGCATTAACATGCCTAATTTCTGCAAAGAATATAACGATAAGACGAGGGATCAAGAGGGGATGGTGGTTCCCGTTGTAGTCAATGTTTATGAAGACAGGACTTATGATTTCGTTTTAAAAAAACCGCCGACTTCGGTCTTGATTAAGAAATCACTAAATTTGGACAAGGGCTCTAGCGAGCCTAACAAGAACAAAATTGCTACTTTAACTAAAAGCCAACTGGAAGAAATAGCTAAAAATAAAATGAGCGACCTCAATGCTTTTGATTTAGAGCAAGCTAAGAAAATCGTGGCTGGAACAGCGAGGAGCATGGGCGTGCTCGTGGAATAAAAAGCAAACTAGGCAAGAACTAGGCAAAAACTAGGCAAAAACTAGGCAAACTAAGGAAACTTAAACTAAGAGAAACTTAAGGAAATGACATCATGAAAAGAAGCAGGCGCTATCGGGATTTGAAAAGTTCTAAAGAAGAGTTGGGGGATTTGGCTGCGGGAGTGACCCTCCTCAAAGAAGCAGTTGGGGTTAAGTTTGATGAGAGCGTAGACATTTCCATTAAACTTAATTTACAAAAGAAACACACCGTTAGAGATACGGTTTCGTTCCCCAATTCCTTTGGCAAGACCAAGAAAGTTTTGGCTTTTGTCAAGGAAGACAGGGTTGAGGAAGCCAAAAAGGCGGGAGCTGATTACGCTGGCGGGACGGAATTCATTGAAAAAGTAACTAAAGGCTGGCTGGACTTCGATGTGGCGATAGCGACTCCCAACATGATGCGTGACATTGCTAAAATCGCCAGAGTTTTGGGAAGTAGGGGACTCATGCCTAATCCTAAAACCAAAACCGTCACGGATGACGTTGCTAAAACTATAAAGGAAGTGAAAGCGGGCAGGAAGGAATTTAGGGCTGATGCAGATGGCAACTTGAACGTAGCAGTGGGAAAGAAATCAATGCCCGTGGAGGCGATCGTGGAGAATTGCCGAGAATTTTTAAATAAAGTGATTAAGAAGAAGCCCATTGATCTCAAAGGAGATTACGTGAGGTCGCTTTATTTGAGCACTACCATGGGAAGAAGCATTGCCTTGGATAAAAAACTGGTTAAATGAGAAAGGAAAGAGATGTCTAAAAATAGGGAAATCAAGCAAGCTAAAATAGATGAACTTAAAAGCAAACTAACGGGGAAATCGCTCATTTTTATGGATTACCAAGGCATTGACGTGGAGGGAATTTCTAGTTTGCGCAAGGAGATTAGAGAATTTGGCGGAGTGATAAAAATAGCGAAAAACACCCTTTTAAAAAAAGTCGTTAAAGATGAGAAAATTGATTTAAACGATGATTTTTTCAAGGGAATGTTGGCGACGGCTATCGTAGAAGGTGATAAGTTCGTTAACGTGGGGAAGAGCATTTTTCAAGCAGAGAAATCTAAGAAAATTAAAATAAAGGGCGGCTTCTTTGAAGGGGCGGTCATTGACGAGAAAAAAGTTAGGAAATACGCTAGTCTGCTCTCCAAGGAAGAAATGCATGGGGTTTTGGTTGGTTGTTTAAGTGGTTTGATCGGTAATTTAGTTTACGTTTTAGAAGATATCGCTAAAGAAAAAAAAGACGTCGTTGCGGACGACAAGACGTCTTAGATAATGAATAAAAAATTGAAACGAATAGGATAAAAAATGGCTTTAACAAAAGAAAATTTTATAAAAGAAATAGAGGGCATGACGGTTTTAGAACTCAACGAGTTGGTGGAGGCTCTAAAAGAAAAGTTTAACGTTTCGGGAGCCCCAGTGATGGCTGCTGGCGGACAAGCCCCTGAAGCGGCTCAAGAAGAAAAAACCGCTTTCAACGTGGTTCTTAAAGAAGTTGGCTCAAGCAAAATTGCCGTCATCAAAGAAGTGAAGGCCCTCCTTGGAGTTGGTTTAAAGGAAGCGAAAGAGATAACCGAGGGAGTTGGTAAACCAATAAAGGAAAAAGTCGATAAAGCAACTGCAGAAGACATGAAAAAAAAATTAGAGGCTGCTGGTGCTTCCGTTGAACTCCAGTAAAAATTGTTAGTTGATTTCTTTGATAAATAAGTTTTAAACATCTTTAAAATAATTTTTTTAACTGGTATTTCTCTATTGCGAGAGAAAAATGGTTTCTTGAAAAAACAAGGGGATCGTTGTGGAAAAAAAGAAAAGAGATGGTTTGAATTTTCTAACATGATCAATATTCAGGGAGTTTAAAAATGAGTGAGAATTTCGTTAGCAGCGTAGAAGATTACGAAGTAAAAAGCAAACGCAAAGACGTTAAAAAAAAGTCGGATGAGCGGGAAATAAAGGGCAATAAAAAAACTAAGAGTTTCATTGAAAACTATGACCAGACAGACAAATCTAGGTATTATTTATCCAATAAAGGCGAATTTACTTTTCAGTTTCCTCATTTGAATGAACTGCAGAAAGATGGGTTTGCTTTCTTTTTCCAAGAAAACATAGATCCCATGAAGCGTGAGAACGTGGGTCTTCAGTACTTGTTCAATTCCATTTTCCCGTTTTCCTCCAATGACAATAGCATTAGAGTTGAGTTTAGCCATTACACCATTGGAGATAGACCATATGACAAGATGGAGGCTATTTTAAAAGATAAGAGTTATGTGGTCCCAGTGAGAGCTAGCATAAGGATATTTTTCCGAGATACCGAAGAGATTAAAGAGCAGGAGATTTTTATTTGCGATTTTCCTTACATGACGGATGATGGGACTTTCATCATTAACGGCGATGAGCGAGCAGTGGTATCGCAAATGCGTAGGAGTCCGGGAGTTGTTTTTGATTTTAACAATCGAGCTAGCGTGTATCATTCAAGGCTCATTCCCGAGAAAGGACCTTGGATAGAGTTTGAAATCGTTAAAGACATCATTTACGTTAGAATAGACAAAAAAGCGAGAATCCCAGTTACCATGTTGATGCGAGCGTTGGGGTTTGTCACCAGTGAAGAAATTTTAAGTTTATTTGACTTTGAGTTGGAAAAAGTGGTTTTAGCGGGTAGGGAAAAAGAAGAACTGGAAAAAGAGTTGTTGGACAAGAGGCTGCTTAAAAACATTAAAAACGAAAATGGGGAAATAAAAATAAAATCAGGAGTCTTACTCACGAATAAACATTTAGAGCTCATTGAAGAGTTGGCTTTGAAAGAGATTGAAGTCATTAGCAAAGACAACGTGGGCTACGAGGAAGTGTTTAATACTTTCGATAAAGATAGCGAAGAGATAACTCAAGAAGAAGCCTGCAAGTATTTTTATTACATCATTAAGGGAGTTCAAGCAAGCAATAGCGAAACAGCCATTAACGAAATCGTCACTCGTTATGAATGCGTGAAATGCGAAGAGCGTTATACTAGCTATGAAGTTCCTAGAGAATGTCATCGCTGCGATAACAAAAGTAGTTTTAATCGCATTGATAAGTCAATTTTTTTCAATTCCGATCATTATCTTTTGGGGTTGGTAGGGCGTTATAAAATTAATAAGAAATTCACTTATCAACAGGAAATCAAAAGCGAGAGTTTAGAAATCATTGACATCATCAGCACGATTAAACATTTGCTGAAAGTTAAATATTCCATCGCCAGCGTTGATGACATTGATCATTTGGGCAACAGGAGGATAAGGCGAACCGGAGAGCAGTTAGTCGATCATTTGAAAGTTTCCTTTGCTAAGCTCAAGAAGTTAGCCAAAGAGAGGATGGCAATAGAAGAACCAGAGAGCCTCACCCCCCAGTCTCTAATATCCATTAAACCCATAAGTGCGGGACTCAATGAATTTTATGGAATTTCTCAACTATCTCAATTCATGGACCAGACCAATCCCTTATCAGCAGTTACGCATAAAAGGCGAATCAGTTCGCTAGGACCGGGAGGACTTACTAGAGAGCGGGCTAGCTTTGAAGTGAGGGACATTCACTATACTCATTACGGTCGCATTTGTCCCATTGAGACTCCCGAAGGCCCTAACATTGGACTCATTGTTTCCATTGCTTGTTACGCTGAGATCAACAAATACGGTTTCGTTGAAACTCCCTACTACGAAGTGAAGGACAAGAAGCTCACTGGCAAGATTCATTACTTATCGGCGATTGAGGAGGAGCATTTCATATTTTGCTCTTCGGACACGAAAATAAAAAACGGCATGATTGAAGAGGACGTCGTGGCGGTCAGGAACAAAGGAAACTACAATCTCGAATCATCTCACATGGTTAATTACATGGACGTCTCCAGTAAGCAAACTTTGTCTCTATCGGCTTGTTTAATTCCTTTTTTGGAGCATGACGATGCTAACCGAGCTTTAATGGGATGCAACATGATGCGGCAATCCGTTCCTTTGCTTATTTCCGAAGCCCCTATTGTGGGGACGGGAATGGAGGCGAAGATAGCAAGCGAGTCGGGCTTTTGTGTTTTGGCGAAGCAAGCTGGAGTCGTCACTTATGTCGATAACAGCAAAATTCAAATAAAAGATAAGCATGACTTAATCACTGATTATAACTTAATAAAATCTTATAAAACCAATCAGGGAGTTTTCTACAATCAACGTCCCATTGTCCAAAAAGGCGATGCGGTTGAAAAAGATCAAGTGCTCTCTTCAGGTCCATGCATTGACAATGGGGAGTTAGCGCTGGGCAAGAATTTAATGGTTGCCTTCATGTGCTGGGAAGGATACAACTTTGAGGATGCTATCTTAATGTCGGAGAAGTTGGTCAAAGATGATGTCTACACTTCCATTAACATTGAAGAGTTTGAGCTTGAAGCGCGGGAAACTAAGCTAGGCAAGGAAGAGATCACGAGAGATGTCCCTAATTTGGCGGAAGAGGAATACCGCGAGCTGGATCAAGACGGCATCATTTACGTTGGCTCTTATGTCAAGGCGGGCAATATTTTAGTGGGTAAAGCGACGCCTAAAAATCACTCGGAAATCACTCCTGAATTTAGGTTGCTATATTCTATTTTTGGGGAAAAAGCCAAAGACGTGAAGGACACTTCCTTAAGAGTTCCCCATGGTAATGAAGGAGTGGTGATCGACGTCAAACGTTACAATAAAGAGGATAATTTTGATTTAAAACCCGGAGTGATTGAAAAAGTTAAAGTGCTTTTGGCTAAAAAAAGGAAGCTAAAAGAAGGAGATAAATTCGCTGGGCGGCATGGCAACAAAGGGGTGGTGGCGAAAATTTTGCCCGAGGAAGACATGCCTTTCATGGCCGACGGTAGACCCGTTGATATTGTTTTAAATCCATTGGGAGTTCCCTCTAGGATGAACATTGGTCAGGTCATGGAGACGATAGCTGGTCTCATTGCTGAAAAAGCCCAGCAAAAAGTTTCCATTCCCATTTTCGATAGCATTAACTACGAACAACTAAGGCATATCCTGAAGCAAGATGGCTTTAATGAAAACGCCAAAATGGTTTTGTACGATGGCAGAACGGGAGAGAAGTTTTTGAATGAAGTCACCGTTGGAGTGATGTATTATTTGAAGTTATCTCATTTAGCCGATGACAAACTCCACGCTAGATCCACAGGTCCTTACTCTTTGATCACCCAGCAACCTTTGGGTGGTAAAGCGCAGTTTGGCGGGCAGAGAGTGGGAGAGATGGAAGTGTGGGCTATAGAGGCTTATGGAGCGTCTAATATCCTGCAGGAATTTTTGACGGTGAAATCCGATGCTATAGAAGGAAGAACTAAAATTTACGAATCCATTGTTAAAGGGGATTTCATTTCTACCCCGGGCATTCCCGAGTCTTTTAACGTTTTAGTTCACGAGCTTCGCGGACTGGGAATCGACATAACCATATACGACAGCGAAGATAAAAAAGTGGATATTTTTCCAAACAAAAACAAAGTTGCTTTTTAAAATAAATTAAGGTTCAAACAATGGAAAAAAATAAATACAAGAAAATCCAAATAGGCTTGGCTTCTCCCGAAAAGATCGTTGAATGGTCCTACGGAGAAGTTTTGAAACCAGAGACGATCAATTATCGGACGCTTAGACCGGAGAAAAATGGCTTGTTTTGCGAAAAAATATTTGGCACCACTAAAGACTGGGAATGTTTTTGCGGTAAATATAAAAGCATTCGCTATAAAAAAGTTGTTTGCGATCGCTGTGGAGTAGAGATAACTCATTCTAGGGTGAGAAGGGAGCGAATGGGCTACGTCAAGCTTGCCTGCCCTGTGGTTCACATTTGGTTTTATAAAGCAGTGCCTTCTAGGATTGGCTTACTACTGGATTTTTCCATTTTAGTTTTGAAATCAATCATTTACTATGAGAAATACATCATCGTTGATCCCGGGGAAGCGAGCGAACTCAAAAAAAACATGCTAATAAGCGAAGAGGAATACCACGACTACCGAGAGAAATATGGCGATGGTTTCAAGGCCGGCATAGGGGCGGAAGTATTACGCGATTTGTTGATGGACCTTGATTTGGAAGGCGAGGCTATTGAACTTAGGAAGAAGATGGCTAAATCAAAAACCTTTGATAAGCGTAAAATGATGCGGCTCAACTTATTAGAAGATTTTTTAAATTCTTCTAACCGACCAGAATGGATGATCAACACGGTTATCCCCGTCATCCCTCCAGAGTTGCGACCTATGGTTCAGTTGGAGGGGGGTAGGTTCGCCACCTCAGATTTGAATGATTTGTATAGAAGACTCATTAACCGAAATAATCGCCTGAAAAAACTCATTGCTTTAAAAGCTCCCGAAATAATTGTAAAAAACGAAAAGCGAATGCTGCAGGAAGCAGTGGACGCTCTCTACGACAACTCAAGGAGGAAGAAAACCATTAAGGGAACTGGCAACCGTCCTTTGAAGTCGTTGTCGGACATTTTAAAAGGAAAGCAGGGAAGGTTTCGCCAAAATCTACTAGGGAAGAGAGTGGATTTTTCCGCGAGGTCAGTAATCGTCGTCGGGCCCGAGCTCAAGTTTCATGAATGCGGCATTCCTAAAAAAATGGCTTTGGAGTTGGCACGTCCGTTTTTGATGAACAAATTGGTTGAGAAGAAATTGGCTTACAATGTCAAAAGTGCTAAAAAGTTAATTGATAAAGAATATCCCGAAGTGTGGAAAGTGCTAGAAGAAGTAATGGAAAATCATCCCGTTATTTTAAACCGAGCCCCCACTCTCCACCGACTAGGCATGCAGGCTTTTAAACCTAGGCTCAGCGAAGGCAAAGCCATTCGCCTTCATCCCCTCGTTTGTTCTGCTTACAACGCTGACTTTGATGGCGATCAAATGGCAGTTCATTTGCCCCTTAGCGTTGGTTCGCAAATAGAGGCTTGGACGCTCATGCTATCGCCTCATAATTTATTGGACCCAGCGAACGGCAAGACCATCACCAACCCTAGTCAGGACATGATATTAGGAATATATAACTTGAGCTTGATAAAACCGAATGCCAAGGGAACGGGTAAGACTTTCTCTAGCGTTGAAGAAGCAAAGAAGCTTAATGAAATTGGCGAGTTGGAACTGCAGGCGGAAATTAAACTTTATCAACAAGAAACGAATGGTTTCGTCAAAACCACTCTAGGAAGGCTAATTTTTTCGGAAGTCATTCCAGAGGACTACCCGATAAGGCTCATTGATAAAGTTTTAGACGATGAGACTCTTAACGAATTCATTAACGACGTTAACAAGAAATGCGGAAACTATGAAACGGTGGAGATGTTGGATCGCCTCAAGGAAATCGGGTTTCATTACTCTACTCTTTTCGCAGATACAATATCGCTAGAAGACATTTTAATTCCCGACGAAAAGAAAAAAGTTATCGATGAAACCATCATTGAAACTAAAAAAAATAACGAGAATTACCAAAACGGAATCATCTCCGATGAAGAAAGGTATCAAAAGAACGTTTCCCTCTGGACTTATGCCAACGACCAAATCACTAACAAGATGATGGGGAACTTAGAAAAATCAAGGGAAGGCTTCAATGCCCTATACATCATGGCTAAATCGGGTGCGAAAGGCAGCAAGCAGCAAATTAGACAGCTGGCCGGCATGCGGGGCTTAATGGCTAAGCCAACTGGCGACATCATTGACATGCCCATCATTTCCAACTTTAAAGAGGGGCTAAATGTTTTAGAATATTTCATATCCACTCATGGGGCGAGGAAGGGGCTCTCCGACACCGCTTTGAAAACAGCGGATGCGGGTTATTTGACGAGAAAACTAGTGGATATCGCTCAAGACGTTACCATTTCGCAAATAGACTGCAATACGATAAGGGGCATTGATGTTTATCCCATCAAAGTAGGCAATGAAGTCATTGAAAAGTTGTCCGAGCGCGTCATTGGGAGGTTTGCTTTAGAGGACATCGTGAATCCTTTCACGGAAGAGGTTATTTTAAAAGCAGGGAACTTAGTAACGGAAGAAGTGGGGCTTAAGATAGATGAGTTGGAAATCGAAAAAGTGGTTATTTACACGGTGGTCACTTGCGACTGTGAGCGAGGGATTTGCCAAAAGTGTTACGGGATTAATTTAGCAACGAGGAACTTAGTGAACATTGGCGAGCCAGTAGGCATCATTGCTTCCCAGTCCATTGGACAGCCGGGCACCCAGCTCACCATGAGAACTTTCCACATCGGAGGGACGGCTTCTTCGGAGATTAAAGAACCTTATTTCAAAGCACAAAACGATTCCGTGATTTTCAAACTACCGGAGAATCTAGTGTTGAATTCTGAAAACAAACTAATGGCGGCTAGGAGGGTGTTCGTTACTTTGGCTGCTGTCTATAGTCGGTGGAGAATGGATGAAATAAGAGAAGTCAAAGTGAAAAACAACGAAGTGGTCAAGCTCAATCAAGTGATTGCTCTCACGCATAAAGGCGAGGAAATTTTATGCAAAAAAGGCGGGATCATTAAGATTGATGAAAAAAATCATTTGCTCCTTCAAGTGTTTAATCTTTATCAACATCCCGTTGAAATAGGGGCGGTCTTTGAAAAAGAAGAAGGAGAGTTCATCGCTGAAAAGGAAACCATTTACACTTTCGATAACATCATAGAGCCGATCATAGCCGAAGTCAGCGGAACCGTTCGCTATCAAGACATTGTCCTAGGCAAAACCGTTGTCGATGAAATAGATGAACTCACTGGAACGATCAACAAGAAGATAATTGAATCCAAAGAAGAAAAGCTACAACCTAAGCTAATCATTGTTCCCGACGAAAAAGAAGCCAATGAAACCGACATCCCGGTGAATTCTACCCTTTACGTTAAAGATGGGCAAAAAGTGAACTCGGGCGACATTTTATCGGGTAGGATTAGAGCCATGCAGAAAACAGTTGATATCACCGGTGGCCTTCCTCGGGTTCAAGAGTTATTCGAAGCGAGAACCCCGCTCAATTCAGCAGTGATTGCCGAGATAGATGGGAGAGTCGAGATAGGCGAGGTCTGGAAGGGAAAAAGAAAAATCAAGATCATTAACGAATTCAACGACGAAGTGGTCCACGTCGTTCCTTCCGTGCGAGCCATTTTGGTTAGAACGGATGACTTTGTAAAAGCAGGCGAAGCGTTGTGCGAGGGACAAATAAATCCCCATGATATATTGCGAGTGAGTGGAGAGATACCGCTCTATCGCTTTATTTTAGGAAAAGTGCAGGAAGTTTATAAAAGACAAGGAGTTGATATAAACGATAAGCATATTGGCGTTATCGTCCGGCAAATGCTTAGGAAGGTAGCGGTCATCGACCCGGGGGACAGCTCTTATATCAAAGGCGAGATAGTGGACAAGTATAAGATTAGAAGAGAAAATAGGTTAGTGGTTGAAGAGGGGGGACAGCCAGCTATTGTGGAGAGCATATTATTGGGCCTTACTAAGGCTTCGCTTAACACGGAAAGTTTCATCTCTTCAGCAGCTTTTCAGGAGACCACTAAGATTTTAACCAATGCTGCCATTAAGAATTCAATAGATGACTTGCGCGGTCTCAAAGAAAACGTTATCATTGGGCAGAAAATTCCTGCCGGAACCGGTAACGATCATTACGAAGACGTTAAAGTCTATAAAAAAATTCCCGGCGACTTGGATTATTTATATGGAAAAATTTAGTTTTTTTTGAAATAAATTGAACCCCCATTTCTCTGAAGCCGAAGAACAAGAAATGTATGAGACTCTAAAAGAGCAATACATTCTTTTGGGGGAAGTTAGGTCGGACATAACCGTTAAATCGCTTTTAAATAGGCTAGAGAGAAGGTATCTGGAGGCTAGAAGCAACAAAGTGGACATGGTTATTTTCTTTGAAGCAGAGGCACTTGCCCTAGAGCAATTCAAAGAAAAAATGGAGAACGAAAGCGTAGAAAAGCAAGATTCTTCTGCCATTGACAACATTTTTGAAAAAATGAGCGAGGACATCAAAAAATACACCAGAATGCCCATTCATAAAAACGCTTCCGAGGAAATCGAAAGGTTGCTCGGAGCTTTGATAGATTTTAGAAAATCTTTCATGAATAGTTTTCTTAAACTCAAACGCCTTTCTAAATCCATAGAACATAACAATAACTTTATTGATTTGATGAACCTCTTAGAAGATTTGACTTATTCTAAAAGAGATAGCGAGTTACCAATGGCGTTCAATTCTTTTCGTTTCGCTTTGGAAGTTCATGAAAACAATCCCCAAGAAATCGAAAAATGCCAAGTGGATATGTTTAAAAAAAGCATTTTTTTGTTTAAAAAAGTGAAGCAATTCGGGATTTTTTTAGAGCAATTGGCTTACAAGTCCGAAATCATCAAAATAAAGAAAATACCCTATATGGATGAAGATTTGTTCTTAGACCAATTTAGCGATGCCCTCGCTAGGGAAGCCAACCAAATTTTAAACGATTTTAGGTTGGATGATTTTTATTAAGTTTAAAATCAATTAAACTTTTTTTCTGTTTCTAATAGTAAGGATTTCTAATAGCAAGGATTTCCATTAACCAATTATGGTAGCAGCGGATTTGGTTCTAGGGGAAAAAAAATTTTTATTTTTAGAAGAGAAAGCTAAGTATTTCTTTAAAAAAATAAAATTAAACAAAAAGTTGCTTTTTTTTTATAATACAATTTCCCAATTAGAGCAAAATGAGTTAGAGGTCCATTATCGAGATGGTTTTTTAAACTTAAGCAACTTAAACAACTTAAACTCTGGACCCATGGAAGCCAAGGCTGGATTGAAAACTTTGATTGAAGGGATTGGTCCTTGGCGAAAAGGCCCTTATAAGCTAGACGAATTAATCATTGACAGCGAATGGAAGTCAAACTTAAAATGGGACAGGATAAAAAAAGTGCTTCCGAGTTTGAACGAAAAAGTTATTCTCGACATTGGCTGTAACAATGGATACTTTATGTTTCATTTGCTGCGCTTGAAGCCCGGCTTCGTGCTGGGCTTGGAACCAGTGGGGATTTTTTTCCTGCAGTATTTTCTAATCAGCAAGTTCCTTAAAAAGGAGAACATGGATTTTAGTTTGCTCGGGCATGAGGAATTATCTTTTTTTGATCAAGTTTTCGATGTCGTTCTTTGCTTGGGAATTTTATACCACCACCCCGATCCTCTCCTGATTTTAAAAAAAATTCATCGCTCCCTAAAGCCGGGAGGCTTGGCACTAATTGATTGTCAAGGGATTGCGGATGGCAGAGCCACTGCCTTATTTCCCAAAGATAAATATTTAGGCAAAAGCAATTTTTGGTTTTTGCCTAGCCCAGAATGCTTGAAAAACTGGTTGTTTAGAACGGGATTCAAAGGCATTGAAGTTTTCTATCAAGAAAAATTAAGTCCAAAAGAGCAAAGGAAAACAGCCTTATCGCCAAATCCCAGCTTAGCGGAAGGAATGAGGGACGATGTTACTACTTTGGAGGGATATCCTTACCCTTATCGTTTTTATGTGAAAGCCGTTAAATGAAGCAAGCCAAAGCAAATAAAGCGAACCTAACTCCCATGATGAAGCAATATTATGAACTAAAGAAAGAACAGCAGGATAAATTTCTTTTTTTTAGATTAGGCGATTTTTACGAACTTTTTGGCGACGATGCTAAAGAGGCTTCCAAAATCCTTTCGATTTTATTAACTCATCGCAATGGAATTCCCATGTGCGGTATCCCGCATCATCAGTTTCATAACTACGCTCATAAAATCATTAAACAAGGGCGGAAAATTGCCATCGCCGAACAAATCAACAAAGAGGGCGAGGGGGATGAAAAAATAATCAGTCGAAAAATCACTAAGATAATCTCTCCGGGAATGGTTTTGGATGAAAATATTTTATCAGCGGAAGAAAATAACTTCATACTATTTGTTTATTTCAAGCAAAAAGATGGGCTTAGCGAATGTTATTTGCTTAACATCGACATCTCCACGGCGGAAGTTTTCTTGACGATTTTAACCAGCGAATTTCTCAATAAAATGAAAAGCTATTTTTTTACTTATAAGCCCAAGGAAATCGTGGTGCTACAAAACAATCTGCCCAGCGACATTCTTAAAAGTTTAGAAAATAGTTTTCCCCAGATCGTCATTGATCATTTGGCTGATTTGGATCTAAAGGAAGTGAAGATTGACGACTTGATGGAAGCAATTTTCGATGACGATTTTTTTTTGGATGAAAATCACCAAGAAATATATCAACTTTTAGCGAAATTCGTCATACTCAACAAATATGAAAACATTTTGTTTTTGAAAAAACCAATCAACATTGATTTAGAAGATTTTTTAATTTTAGATCACTTGGCTTTGAAGCACCTTGAAGTCATTGAGGGGCAATATGAAGATTCGCGCGATTTTAGTTTGATCAAAAGCGTTGACCACACCTTGACTCCCATGGGGGCTCGGATTTTGAAGCAGAACTTAGTAAAGCCGCTTAAAAACAAAATTCAAATCCATGAGCGACTAAACGTGGTGGAGCAATTCAAAAAGAACCAGCTAGGTCTCCTTAGCCTAAGGAATAGCTTGAAAAAAATATTTGATTTAGAGCGAATGAACATAAAAATTCACAACGCCACCATCAATCCCCGAGAGATACTGCATCTAGCCAACAACGTTAAATCAATCCAACAAGCATGCCAAACCATAGAAAGCGAATTTAACGGGCTTTTCGCTTTCCCGTGGATTAAAGAAATGTTTTGCGATGAATTCGACGCCTCGAAAAAGAAAATCATTCACCTAGCTCAAAAAATACTACCCAACCCTAGGCTAAACTTGAAAGAAGGAGAGGTAATCAACCCCGAGCACGATAAAGAGCTCACCCATTACGCTTCCATAAAAAAAGAAAGCCTCAGTGCTCTAAATAGCTTAGAACAAGAAGTAAAGGAGAAACTAGGCATCAACTCTTTGAAAGTCAAATACAACGGCAACATGGGGTTTTTTTTCGAAATCAATAAAAACCATTCCCATAAAATTTCTCGCGACTTCATTAAAAAACAATCGCTCATCAATAGCGAAAGGTTTGTTAACGAAGAACTCATCAAACTAGAAAGCAGGATATCCAATGCCAACGAACTTCTAGTAAGCAGGGAAATGTTGCTTTTTCAACAAATATTAACGGAATTAAAGCAAGAGAAAAAATTCCTAGAAAAAATCAGCCTCTTCATTGCCAAAATTGACTTTTTATCCTCGCTAGCTTTCCTAGCTAACAAGAGAAATTACGTGAGGCCAATGTTCAACGATGAGAGAAACTTAACCATAGAAAATGCTCGCCACCCCGTGGTGGAAAGCCAAATTAGCTTGGAAGAAGATTTCATTCCCAATTCCCTCCTCATGAGCGACGAAAATTATTTTCATTTGATCACCGGTCCTAACATGGCCGGGAAGTCCACTTTTCTCAGGCAAAATGCCCTCATCATCATTTTGGCTCAAATGGGTTCTTTCATTCCCGCCGACGCCGCTAACTTACCTATTTTCGATAGAATATTCACTAGGGTTGGTTCGGGAGATAAGCTCGCCCAAGGCGAATCGACTTTCATGGTGGAGATGAAGGAAGTTGCTAACATTTTAAAGCATTCTAGCGATGATAGTTTCGTCATCATGGACGAAGTGGGGCGAGGGACGAGCACTTACGATGGTTTGGCAATCGCTTGGGGCATCATCGCTTATTTCATCAATTCCACCCCAAGAAGGCCCAAAGTATTGTTCGCCACTCATTATCATGAACTAGGCAAAATAGCCGATGAAAACAAAATAGTGGAAAACTACAACATAGCCGTTAAGGAATTGGAGAGAAAAATCGTTTTCTTAAAAAAAGTCGAAAAGGGATTAGCGAACAAATCATATGGCATTTACGTGGCAGAATTAGCGGGAATACCCGAAGAAGTTTTACAAATAGCTAAAAAAATACTCCAGCAAATAACTGGAAGGAATGAAAGGATTGGAGTTGAGTTGAATAACACCAGCATGGCGACAACAACAGTTCCCGACGAAAAAGTTGCTAAAGAAGTTCCCGATGACGGCAACGGCATTGGAAAAATCCTTTTAGATGAAGTCAAAAAGGCAGATTTGAACGATCTAACCCCTTTAGATGCTTTGAATTTTTTAAACAAGTTAAAAGAGATCGTTAAGGCAAGTGAATGAATATTTTTACTTCGTTTTTTTGTTTATTTTAGGACTGATTTCCCCGGGACCTGATTTTTTAATCGTTTTTAAAAACTCTCTCCATTACCATTCCACCAAGAAATATTACACCGTTTTAGGCATTAGCATCGGCAATATCGTTCATGGGGTGGTGATTTTATTTTTCTTAACTTTACTCAATATTTATTTTGCTTTTGTGCTTAATTATTTGAAATTGTTCGGCTCTGCCTACCTGCTTTATTTGGGGTTAAAGATGATGTTTAGCAAAAGTGAGCTTCAGCACGAAAAAATGACGACAATGAGATCTAGTTGGAATTTTTTTTTAGAAGGGCTTTTCGTCAATTTGTTGAATCCTAAAGTGGTGGTCTTTTTCGTGAGTTTGTTTAGTTTTTACATTAAAGAAGACTCTTTTGATTTACAGGCGAAGATCATCTATGTCGGCACGATGTTTTTGTTGTGTTTTACTTGGTTTTTTTTAGTCACTCATTTTTTTTCCAGAAAAAGGATAAAAGATTTATTAACCATTTACAACACCTTTCTGAGCAAAGCGATGGGCTTCTTGTTCATCGTCTTTTCCATTAACTTATTTCTCTATCAATGAAATATAAAAAACGCCTTTACTTCCTCATAGTTGTTTTTTTCAGCCTCCTTTTTTTAAAAGATTATTTTTTTTTAGAAAATGATTTTAAGCAGAGAAGCGAGTTCGTCGTGAAGAAAATAGAAGAGAAAGAGAAACAAGTTTTAGGCGAACGAGATAAAAATGATTTCATTTTTCCTCTTCCCATAAAGCAGACGAACGACGATGCTAAAAACGATGCTAAGGACGACGCTAAGGAAGTAGTGTCCCCAGATTATTACTTTTTTGATGTGGAGATTGATTTAGAAAAATTTAGGCGGGAGAACTTAGTTTCTAAAAGAGAATTCAGCAATGAAACCATGAGTCGGATCAAGCAGTTAAAAGAAAAAATTTTCCTAGAAGAGGAACTTTTTGAATATGACGACGAAGTCTACGAAAAAATTCTCAACATTGAATGATGAGGCGAACTATTTCACAAACGAAAGCTGATTAAAAACTGATGTAGGTATTGAACCTCGCTTTCAGTCCTCTTCTTTACGAGTAAGTTGTCTAAGGCATAAGTAAAAGTGAAATAGTAGGCATAAACTTGGAAGGAAAAAGTAGGCCGTAGGGCTTTCATTCCAACGGAGGCTTTAAAAATGACTTTAGAGTTGTAATTGAAGACGTCAGTGCTGAATCCCAAATGAATTTTAGCAGGATAATCTAAGTTGTCATCTAAAATCCTAGCGAAATCAAAGGAAAAGACGGTGTTGTTGAAGAAATTATTCAACTTATAAGGCATTTTCCAAGCTACTCCCACTGCGATATTGGGGAGGAAGAGATCAAATAGCCCCCCAGCTGCTAATATGGAAATGACCGGGAAAATTATCCCCGGAGCGTCGTGAACGGAAACTCCTAAGTTGATTTGATTTTCCTTATCGGGAAGTAGGATCTCCCATAGCACCCCAATGTCAAGAGCGAACCCGAAGCCTTCTAGGAAGCGGTCTCTAAAATAACGGTTATTAAACTCATCGATGTTAAACAGGGAGCGGAAGCTATTGAGGGCAGCGGATAAGTCGTTAAAGTTCACTATGTCGATGTCCAAATGGTAAAGGTAAAAAGTCCTCAACCCAAAGCCGATGTGAAAATCGTAGGCACTTAGGAGAGAAAGGCTATAGGGGACAAACCCAAACGATAAATGAGTTTCAAATTCAAGGTTAAAATTAAAAATCCCATTAACGGCTTCCCCACCACCTAGCAAACCTTCCAAGGAAACTCTATTCAATAAAACGTTGTAGAGGCGGGTTTGATTAAACAAACTCACTCCCCAAGCAAATGTGTTGCTGGGCTTAGCCAAATAACTAAAATTCAAAAACGAAAAACTGATTGGAATGGTGGGAAGAAGTTTAGTTGTTAAAGAATTCGCTTTTTCAATGAAACTAGAATCGCTAAGCAAGGCTTGAAAGAAGAGAAAAGATGGAACGAGGTCTCTTAAAGGAAGGTCAATTAGATTTAGATAAATTAAGTTCCTAGGATCTAGGGGAGTGTTATAGGCTAAGGAATTTTGTTTTAGATTTTTTTTTTTTACTCCTAAGCCGGCTGGGTTGGAAAAAAGCAAAAATTCGTCATCGCTAAGAGCAGTGGAGGCGTTTCCTAGTCCAATCCTTGGGCTGGAATTAATGGCATTGATGCTGTGCTTCGGGAGGACACTCCAGAGGGAGTTAAAAAGCATAAAAATAAAGATAAAAATCCAACTAAACTTGCTCATAACTTATTGATAATTGGTTGATATTATGCTCATAAATTCACTCCTTTTAGTTCAATTCCTTGGTTCGTCATTATTCATTAATAGTAAACAAATTTTCCATTGAAATGAAAAAATTTATTTCCTGCAAAATAATTGCTTTCAAGGTATAATCTTACAACAACTTGGTTTTTTGAAAATGCTGTGCACGAAAGCAAACCCCGCTTCTTGGGATAGAAAGCCCGACTTCATTAAAATGAAGCCCATAAACGGGGGGAGTTTTTTTCAGTTGAAGGAAAAACTAAACTTAAGAAACTTAAACACGGTTTGCCAAGAAGCCAAATGTCCTAACATCAACGAATGCTGGTCGCAAGGAACGGCGACGATCATGATTCTAGGCGATGTGTGCACTCGCTTTTGTAAGTTCTGCAATGTCAAAACGGGAAACCCGGCCGGAATAGTGGATGAGGAAGAGCCCGAACGAGTAGCGAGCGAAATCGTCCAATCCAAACTCACTTATGTGGTGATCACGTGCGTTGATCGCGACGATTTAGTGGATGGGGGAGCGGGCATTTTTGCTAGCACCATATCCCTCATAAAAGACAGGAACAAGGAAATCAAAGTGGAGGCACTCATTTCCGACTATCGGGGAAGTGAGGCGTCTTTGGCTAAAATCATCGCTAGTCGGGTGGATGTGCTTGCTCATAACGTGGAAACGGTGGAAAATTTAACCCCAATGGTTAGGGATCGCCGAGCAAATTACCGAACTTCCTTGAAACTCCTTGCCAATGCTAAAAAAAAGAAGCCCACCTTATTGACGAAATCCTCCATCATGTTGGGGTTGGGGGAGACTTTGGCGGAAGTGCTTAAAAGTTTAGATGATTTGAGGGCAGTTGGAGTGGATATCGTCACTTTGGGACAATATTTGCGGCCTAGTAAAAAGCATTTGTCCGTAAAAAAATATTACCGACTGGAAGAATTTCGCTATTTGGAAAAAGAGGCTCGGGATCGGGGATTCTTATTCGTGGCGGCTGGCCCCTTGGTGCGTTCGTCCTATCGAGCAGCCGAACTCTTTGCTAAAGGGCATCTGGGGGGTGATGTCAGGGTTCATCCGGCAGCGGGGTAAGCGCTGGAGGGGCGGTGCGAGAGGTGGAATTCTACCTGCATTGGTTGAATTAATCGGAGTTTAACTCCCTTTAATTTGTTAAATTAATTTAATAAATTTAAATTAATTTAATGAGTTAAATTAATTTAGTTTAAGTTTAGTTTGGTTTCAAATCCCTATTCCAAAGTACTGGAAGCCATTTTTTTTTGCTTGAGCCTTTAAAATGTTTCGCCCGTCGAAGATGACTTTTTGGTTCATGGTTTTCGCTAGCTTGGCGAAATCGGGATTTCGATATTCCTCCCATTCAGTGCAGATTATAAGTCCATCCGCTCCTTGGAGGGCTTGGTATTTGTCGGCAAAGCAATTGATTTCGCCTCGATAGATTTTCTTCACTAAAGAGAGAGCCTTGGGGTCATGTACGTTTAGCGTGGTTTTCTCTAAGAGCAACTTGTCCATGATAAAGAGGGCGGGGGCTTCTCTAATGTCGTCAGTGTTGGGCTTGAAGGCTAGTCCCCAGATGGCTAAAGTTTTATGGCTAAGTTTGTTTTTTGCTTCGCTAAAGAAACGTTTTATCTTATCGAGGAAATAAATTCTTTGCTCATCGTTGGTTTTTTTAGTTCCTTGAATCACGGGCAGGGCGACCTCTTTCGTTTCAGCGTCTTGTAAAATCCCGTTCACGTCTTTGGGAAAGCAAGAACCCCCGTAGCCTATGCCAGAGTTTAGAAAAGCATTGCCAATTCGCTTATCTGAGCTGATGCCTAGTTGGACTTGTTGGATGTCAGCGTTGGTTTTTTCCGCGTAGATGGCTAGTTCGTTCATGAAGGAAACCCGAGTCGCTAGCATAGCATTGGCAGCGTACTTGGTTAATTCAGCGCTGTTGATATCCATTTCCAAAAAGTTGTTTTCCTTTAAAAGTGGTTTGTAAATGGATTTGATGGTCGCAAAAGTTTTTTCGTTCTCGGCTCCCACAACGATCCGGTCGGGATAAAAAAAATCATGGATCGCCGTTCCTTCTTTTAAAAATTCTGGGTTGCTAGCAATGTCAAAGGGAGTCGAAGTGATTTGGCTTAGTTTTTTTTTTACTTTAAGCAGAGTTCCCACGGGAATGGTGGTTTTATTGATGATCACTTTGTAGGCGTTTAAGTTTCTGGCGATGGTTTCAATCACTGCCTCAAAATATTTTAAATCAACCGAGCCATCTTCTCGCTCTGGAGTGCCCACTGCTATGAATACGATGGTGCTTTCTCGTATTGCTTGTTCTATTTCGGTTGAGAAAAATAACCTCTGCTGTAAGTTTCTGGCAATGATTTTTTCTATCCCCGGCTCGTAAATCGGAGAGATGCCTTGGCGTAGCGAAGTGATTTTCTCTTTATCGTTATCTACGCAAGTAACTTCGTTCCCGATGTCGGCTAAGCAAGCTCCAGCGACTAACCCAACGTAGCCCGAACCAATGACGGTTATTTTAATCAAAAAATGTCCTCCTCAACAAACAAATTATCGAATCCTAACATGGCCATCTCGTTGGAAAGGGAATTTGTTTTTCGGTTAAAATCACGAATGATTTTTTTTCTTTTTTCAATAGGTTGGTATTTTTCAATGATGGGTAAAAGTCCTTTCAAGGTGGAGGGATCAAAAGTAGGTAAAAGCCCCCGAGTGATTTCCAAAGTCGCCGGGATGTTGCTGGCTAGCGGGAAAGTTCCAGCCCGTAAGCTCTCTAAAAGGGGCATGCCAAACCCTTCGTAAAGCGAGGGGTAAATGCTAAACTTCGCTCCAGCTAATAATTTGCTTAAATCGTTGAGGGGTAACTTGTTGAAGAAAACGAGGTTGCTTTGTTGGCGATATTTCGCAAGAATTGCTTTTTTCATTTCCTTTTTTCCAATGACGACGAGGGGGAAAGAGATAACCTCTTGATGAGCGCTGAAGAAACGCATTATTTTTTCCACGTTTTTCCTGACCGTGTGCCCGCCAAAGTATAGGCAATAGCCATCGTGAGTTAAGTTGAATTTTTTCAAGTAAGGCTGAAGGGTTTTTTTGCTTTGAGGAGTGAATTTTGGCGAGATGAAAGGGGGAATGACTTTTACTTTGTGTTTTAATGGGGGAAATAATTTCGTTAAATCCTTTTGCGTCGTCTTGGAGATGGTGATGATTTTTTCGACTTGAGGAGTTAGTTTCTTTATTAGGAGGTAGTCGATTAATCCCTTTGAGCTAAGTCCTTGCCAAGGAATTTTTCTTTTGAAAAAAAAAACCGGATTCAAAGATAAAGTGGGGATGATGTCGTGAATGGTTAGGTAGATTTTCAGGGGAAAGTTTTGGGGAATTTTTTCCAAATGAGGGAGAAATATTTTGTTTATCTTGAAAGGGTTAGTCTCGATGTTTTTAGCGATGTCTTCCAAGTAGCTGCCTGAGCTTTTGGTTTTCGGCAGGGGGATGAATTTTAAATGGGGGCATGGTTTGATGGGTGGTTTTTCTTCGGGATAAAAAACGTAGTAATGGTTTTGGGCTTTTATGTGGGATAGTTGTTTTAAGAAATTCGTTAAATAACTATGAAAGCCACTGCCGGTGTAGCGATCTGCTAAATAAACTCCATTGACAGCGATGCGATTAAATTTTTTCTTTGCCATAGCCGTAGAGGTGAAATTTAAAAACGTTTAAGTCATTTAAAAAATGGAGTTTGGCGATCATTTTAAAGAAAGCCGTCCGCACATCCACTTTCTTGTAAAACAGCCACCAGTAGAAAAGAAACCAAGCCCGAGGCAGGTTTTTCGAAAAGAGTTTCCCTTGGCAAACGATTAAAGTTTGCCCGCCGCACTTGAAAAACCAATCGATCAAATTTTTATTTTTAGAAAAACAAGTTGCTAAAAACAACACCCTCGGAGCGTTGTGCTCATATAGTTCCCTAGCGGTTAAGAAAACTTTCCCTCCTTCCAACAGCTGAAAGCCTTCCTTTTCCTGAGCGCCATGATAGATGAGGTGGAGGAAATCTTTACGAGTTAGCTCGTTTAAAAAATCTTTTTTAGTTGGTTTTTTCAAAATAGAATAAGGCCTTCGGCATTTCTTTGCCAAGACACTTTCAATGGTTTTTATTTCTTCGATCATAAAGCGATCTTCTAGGCTGCTTGTTATTTGCAGAGAAGTTATTTGCCGGAGCATTTTTTTATTGCTGGTATGATGGTGGAAAAGAGTTACGTTTTTGATGAAATAAAAATTATCATTGCCATTTAAGGGCAAAACGTTGATTTCCTCGGGAACTACGAGGGCGATTTGATTGGCGTGTTCTAAAATGGTGGTTAATTTTTTGTTGGCGATTCGTTGGAATAACTCCCGACCTAGTTTTTTTAAGGGCAGGAAATTTTGGTTGTTCTCTCCTGCGATCATTTCGTTAATTTGCTTGATTATTTTTTCGTCTTCTTCCTGCAGAGTTACTTTGTATTGAGAGAATAGCTGGGGATTTTTCTTGTTGAGGTAAAGGATGAAGAGGGCGTCGTTTTTCTTGATTATTTTCAAATAGAGCCGGTTTTTAATTTGATTTTCCGCTAGGAAGATGTTGATTATCTTTTGAGCATTGCCCTCATGGAGGATGGTCGGGGAAATGATTTTAAGCGGCTTGAAGGAATTGGTTTTAAAGTAATGAAAATACTTAGTGCTGGTTTTGAGCTGGTATAGCCCATAGAGGTACTTTTCAGCATAAAAGACATACGGTCTCTTGGGCTCAATGGAATAGCGGATGGGGAGCTTCTTGTCTTCTAACAAGTTGATCAAATGATGGGAAGCTATCTTAAAAACTTTCATTATCGGCTTTTCATTAACGGCTCTATTAAATGCTCTAATAAAAAAACTTCTAGTAACGGCTCTAATAAGGGCTCGGGGCTTTAATAGGGCTCTAGTTTTACAAATCTAGTTTTAGTGCACTTTTTTATCATTATTATAATATAATTAGACCATTCGTTAGAGAGTAGAGGAGTAATTAAAATGGCTGATAAAACAAAAATGGATCGTAGACGTAGGGTAGACTTTCGGAGAATAAACGAAATACTGCAAGAGTTCTCCATCCCGCTTCTTTTTGGGGTGGTGGTGGCCTTGCTTTGGGCTAATGTTGATTACGAGGGTTATGCTTACGTTTGGGAATACGATCTCCTACAGGGAGGTAAGTTTCTGGGGCATACGCTCACTCCCCATTTCATCGTCAACGACATTTTCATGGTTTTTTTCTTTGGAATAGCTGCGGTGGAAATAGCGGTTGCTTTTCAAAAGGGGGGTTCATTGAATCCCATTGGCAAAGCCATTAGCCCCGTTTTGGGCATGCTGGGAGGCGTAGTTGGTCCTGTGGTTGTTTTTTTCGCTTTTAATATTTTAACTTACCCTAGTTTAAATGATTTCAGCAGGGAATCGGTCTTGCGAGGTTGGGCTATTCCTACTGCGACGGACATTGCCTTGGCTTGGTTGGTGGCTAAGATAGTTTTTGGTAGAAGTCATCCCGCTATTTCTTTCCTCCTTCTTTTGGCGATAGGCGATGACGCTATTGGTTTGATCATCATTGCCGTTTTTTATCCTTCGCCGGAATACACCGTTGAGCCGGGTTTTTTAATCGTTAATTTGTTGGCTTTGGTGATTGCTTTTACTTTGAATAGAAGCAATGTCAGGAACGTTTTTTGGTACATTCTCTTAGCGGGCATTCCATCATGGCTGGGGCTCATTTTTGCTCATCTCCACCCAGCCTTGGCAATGGTGCCAGTCGTTTTCTTTCTGCCCGGCAATAAAAAACGAGGCGAAAAGCGTAGTCCGCTCTTGGCTTTTGAACATTTTTTTAAATATCCCGTTGACATGGGTCTTTTGTTTTTTTCCCTAGCCAATGCGGGAGTGGTTTTTTCCAACATCAATGCTCTTACTTGGATTATCCTTTTCTCTTTAAAAATAGGCAAGACGCTAGGCATTTTTGTTTTTGCCATGGCTGGTAGCAAGCTGGGTTTCCCTTTGCCTGATAAAATTGGCAAGAGAGATTTGGTTGTCATTGGACTCATTGCCGGCTTGGGACTAACCGTATCGCTCTTCATAGCAGGAGAGGCCTATCAGGACAAAACCCTTCAAGGAGCGGCGAAAATGGGGGCCTTGCTGTCTTTAGTGGTTATTCCGTTAGCTGCTTTCACTGGGAAAATATTTAAAATTAAAAGAATCAAGTGATGGAAACGCCTCCAGCTCCTTTGCCGGATCTTTTGCCGGACTTTCGTTTTTATTTGGAAGAGATGGACACGCCTTGGGTGCTTGGGGTGATTGCTAGGAACAAGGACAAAGTTAAGCAGCTCATCAAGAAGCATGAGAAGAATCCCAGTTTTGCTTTTGTTTTGGAACTGGATGATCTTTTGGAAGAGGTGAATAAAATTTGGGGCGTCATTAATCATTTGAACAACGTGGTTAGTTCGGCTAAAATAAGGGAAATTCATCAAGCTACCTTGCGGAAATTCAATGACTTTAACGTTTTCATCCAACAGCATTCTAAAATCTACCACTTGTGTCAAGAAATTAGTCGCAGCCAAGCTTCGCTCACTCCCGAGCAAAAAAGATTGGTGGTCAAAAGAATAGAAGATTTTCAACTCAGTGGAGTGGACCTTGCTCATGAGGATAAGCGAAAATATAAAAAAATAAGCCAAGACCTCGCTAAGCTAAACAAGCAATTTGCTGACAATGTTTTGGATGAAACGGATGATTACTTTTTGGAAGTTGGTGATCCTGAGGGTTTGGCGGGACTTACTGAGACTAGCATCAAACAGGCTAAGGCAGAAGCGGAGCGGAGAAAACTGGGCGAAAATAGCTGGGCTTTCACGCTTCACCATCCTAGCTTCGTTCCTTTCATGAAGAACAGCAAAAGGGAAGACCTTCGTCGAAAAATGTATGAGGCTCTAGTGACTAGGGCGAGTAAGGGCAAAAGAAACAACAGCGAGATTATAAAGAAAATTCTTGATTTAAGGCATCGGCAGGCAAAATTGCTTGGTTTTAAAAATCATTGCGTTAGGAAGTTAAAAAATAGGATGGCGAAATCTCCCGCCACGGTGCTTAGGTTTTTGAAAGACCTGTTTAAAAAAAGTTCGCCTCAAGCGGAACGAGAGAGGCAGAAAATTATGGAGTTAAAACGCAGGCAAGTTTCCACTTCCCAAGGTTCAGTTCCTCCTTCAGTTCCTTTTTATTTATGGGATTATTCTTATTACAGCGAGAGGCTGAAAGAGGAAAAATATGCTTACAACGAGGAAAAGATAAAAGAGTATTTCCCTTACCGAGAAGTGATGGACGGGCTTTTTGGCTTAATAAATAAGTTGTTTCATTGTCGTTTTGAAAAAGCAGATAATCCCAATCTGTGGCATGAAGAAGTGGAGTTTTATAACCTTTATGATAGGAAAGACCGCTTGATCGGTCATCTTTATTTAGACCTTTTTGCTCGTGCTGGTAAGCGAGGAGGAGCGTGGATGGATGAATATGCTGCTAGGAAAGATCATAGTTTGACCGAGAAACAACTTCCCATTGCTTACCTTAATACCAATTTTGCTCCTCCGAGCCAAGGAGTTTCTCTGCTCACTCATTACGACGTGGTGGTGTTGCTTCATGAAATGGGCCATGTTCTGCATCATCTCTTGACGAAAGTTGATTATTTGCCTTTTAGCGGGATCAATGGAGTTCCTTGGGATGGCGTAGAGCTCCCTTCGCAATTTTTAGAAAATTGGGCTTGGGAAGAGGGAGGACTTGCTTACTTGTCTTGTCATTACAAGACTAAAGAGCCGCTGCCCAGAAGCGATTTTCAAATCATAAAGAAATCTAAAAATTACAATTCGGCTTTGAACATGGTGCGGCAGCTCAATTACGCTTTGATTGACATGAATCTGCATTTGGAATTCCCGGAAAAAAGTGAGCAGCCCCATGAAATCGTGGCAAGCACCAATCGAAAATTTTCTTTGTTCGAGCCTTTACCCATGGATCGCTTTGAAAATAGCTTCACTCATATTTTTGGAGGGGGCTACTCCAGTGGTTATTATTCCTACAAATGGGCGGAGGTTTTAGCAGCGGATGCTTTTAGCATGTTTAAGCGAAGCGGCTTGTTTAATCGCAAGTGGGCGGATGCCTTCCTTGAGAACATTTTAGAAAAAGGCGGGAGTGAAGATTTTATGAAATTATACGTCCGGTTTCGTGGGCAAAAGCCCGAGAGCGACGCTTTATTAAAAAGTTTGGCTATAAAAGCGAAATAAGCAGAGAAAATTTTCATGAGCAAAAATAGTTAAAGGGAGATTTGTGTCTTACATAGGGAAAGTAATAAAACATAGGAAGCTATTGGTGAGTCTTCTACCTTCAGCATTGAAAGCATTGATAACGCCTCGGCTGAGCAGGCAAGTAATTTTAGATGTGATTAGGCGGTTACACCCTCGTTTGACCCAATTTGAATTGATTAGGTTTGGCCCCAATGGCGATGGGGGGTATTTGATACCTAATGACTTAGCGGGGGTAGAGGCTCGTTTTTCTCCGGGAGTAGCGGATATGACGGGGTTTGAAGTTGACTGTCTGAAGCATGGCATGAAAGTTTTCATGGCGGATGCTTCTGTAGAAAAACCACGATTGGATTTCCCGGAAACTCAATACAGTTTTATTAAAAAATATATCGGGTATTTTAACGACAAAGAATACATGACCATGGATAGTTGGTTTGATTGGAGTGGGTTAGTTGACCGAACTGAATTATTGCTGCAGATGGACATTGAAGGACATGAGTACCCAGTTATCATGAGCATGTCAGAGGCCTTAATCAAACGATTTCGAATAATAGTGGTTGAATTTCATAGGTTGGATACCATTTTTAAGTCGAAATCTCATCCAGAATTTTTGTTTTTGACCAGTTTGATCATTAAAACGTTTGAAAAACTACTGAAAACTCATGTTCCCGTTCACATCCATCCCAATAATGCCTTACCTAGCAAAGTTCCTTCCATTAAAACTCCTCCAATTATGGAATTCACTTTTTTAAGAAAAGATAGGGCTGAGCTAGGAGGCTACCGAACTGACTTCCCGCATAAACTAGATTACGATAACACTGGAAATGAACATTTTGCTTTGCCGAAAGATTGGTATCGGCAAACTTAACGAGAAATCTTGGCGAGAAATTAATAACAACCTGAAAAATACTGCCCGAAAAGAAAAAAGCCAATGAAGATGGCTTTTGAATAAATCACTTACCCCAAAGCTGGGCTAACCTTCTATCCCTTCCACAAGAGTAGCGGTAAAATTTATAGCGGTAGGGGTTCTTGATGTAGTATTCTTGATGGTAGTCTTCGGCAGGATAAAAGCGATCAAGCGGAGTTATCTCAGTGACGAACTCTCCCTTAAGAGCGATTTGCTTTTCGGCTTTGCCCCTAGTTTTGAGGGCGAGTTTTCTCTCTTGCTCGTCGGAGTAGAAAACCGCGGTTCTGTATTGACGACCTTTGTCGCAAAATTGCCCGCTCCTATCAAGGGGATCGATGTTGCGCCAGAAGACATCCAGCAACTTTTCCAAGCCTACTTTCTTGGGATCGTAAGTTATTTCAATGACTTCCGTGTGGCCAGTAAGACCAGCGGCAACTTGCTCATAGGAAGGATTCTTTTCCTCCCCTCCAGCATAACCCACGACTGTCTTCACCACGCCGTCTATTTTGTCGTAAGGGGGCTCTAAACACCAAAAACAACCTCCAGCCAAAACTATTTTAGAGTAATTTTCTGCTTTTTTGTCCATTTTTTTTCGATCATCGTCAGCATATAGCAAAAGCGACAATGCTAATCCTATTATCAATAATTTTTTCATAAGCTAAGTTGAGCTAAGTTGCGATTTTTTCCGCCTGAAACTTCAAAGCGACTCCGTTATTGCACCAGCGTTGATAAGTTGGTGAAGGTCCGTCGTTAAAAACATGTCCTTGATGACCACCGCAGCGAATGCAGTGATATTCCTCGCGGGGGAATATCAGCTTAAAGTCTTTCTTAGTTTCAAAGCGTCCGGGGATGGTTTCAAAAAAACTCGGCCAACCAGTTCCGCTATCGTATTTCATTTTGGAAGTGAATAAATCTAAGTCACAGCCCGCACAATAATAAATCCCCTCTTGTTTCTCGTCGTTCAAGGGACTGGTGAAGGGCCTTTCCGTTCCTTCCTCGCGAAGGACGTAAAATTGTTCGCTAGTGAGTCTTTTTCGCCATTCTTCCTTAGATAAAACTAGTTTTTTTATCGGCTTGTTGCCATAGGGTTCTAACACGCTGCCTTCCTTTATTGCTTTGATTTGCTGATTTGCCTTTCCGCTTGTTTTAGAGCAAGCAAACTGATTCAAAAACAACCAAGAAAGAGCTCCGTATTTCAGCGAAAGTTGAATAAACTGCTTTCTGTTCATGATTTCCTCCACTTATGTAGTTAAGCGTTCATAGCCGCTACTCATGGTCATAAACGACTTCGCTGATAAACTTATGCCATGCCAACTGCTAAGCAATCGTTAAGTAGCCGTTAACTAGTCGTTAAGTAGTCGTTTATGATATCAAATTGTTCCTTAGACAACTTACCAAAATCATAGCATATTTTTATGATTTCTGCAATGGTAATTATAGAATAAATGGGAATTTTAAATTCTTCTCTTATTTCCCCAGCGGCGCTTTTTTTAATCCCCTTTTCCATGCGATCCACTCCGACTATCCCAGCTAAGACGATGCCTTTTTTCTCTTTAACGGTGGCGATGGACTGCCTAAGAGAAATCCCTGCCGTTATGACGTCGTCAAATATGATCACTCGTTCGCCTTCTTGGATGTCTTTCCCGACTAAATTTCCTTTGTCTCCATATTTTTTTTCCTCCTTGCGATTGAAGGAATAGCTGACCGAGGAATCGGGAGCATAGTTCAAGCAGCAAGCGAGGGCTAGGGGGATGCCCTTGTAGGCGGGAGCGAAAAAGCAGGAGGGTTTTAATTGTTTTTCTGCGACAATTTTTAAGAAAAAAGTCGCTAGTTGATTCAGGGCATTAGCCTGATGAATGTTGCCAAAATTTAAGAAATAAGGCGACTTTCTCTTGCTTTTAGTGATGAAATTTCCGAATAAAAGGACTTCGTTGTGCAGTAGGAATTCGCAAAATTGTTCTTTGAGTTCTTTGAGTTCTTTGAGTTCTTTGAGTTCTTTGAGTTCTTTGAGCTTAGGCATGGTAATTGAAGAAAAGGAACACTTTTTTTAAGTAATCTTCATCGTTGAGCAAAGTTAATTTCTTTATTTTGAATTTCAACAAAGTTTTCTCAATGGCTTTCAGGCGTTTTTTTTGCTCCTCTAGGTAATTTTTCGAAAAATATCTTGAACTAGTGTCCACTAGCATGGTTTTGCCAGTTTCGCTGTCTTCTAGTTCAAGCAATCCTAAACTAGGGATTTCTCGCTCGAGCTTGTCTTGCAGGTGAAAAGCGAAAATTTTATGCTTCTCATTTAAGGTTTTAAAAACCTCCAAATGCTTTAAGGGAAAAAGAAAATCGGAAAACAAGAATACGAATCCCCTTCTTTTGCTCCGCATGAACTTAATGGCTTCAGTGATGTTGGTTTTTTTGTTCCGGGGTTCATGTTTCGCTAAAGTCGCTAAAATCTTATGAGCGTGAATGCTCCCGCTCCTAGGAGGTAGGTATTTTTCTATTTTGTCGCTAAACAAAAGCAGGCTTAGTTTATTATTGGTTTTGAGAATGGAGAAAATCAAAGCCGTGAGCACATTCAAAGCCATTTCATGCTTAGAAAATTCTTGCGAGGAGAACATGGTCGAAGAAGATATGTCAAGGCAAAGGTAAAAAGACGTTTGCCTTTCTTCTTGATACTCTTTAACGAATAATTCGTTATTTTTGGCAGTGGCTTTCCAATCAATGTTTTTAATGTCATCTCCCACGACGTATTTTCTTAAGTTAGCGAAATCTATTCCCGAACCTTTGAAAAAAGATTTATGGGAGCCGAATAATTGGTCTTTGGATTTTAAGAAAATTTTTAGTTTTAAATTTCTGATTTTTTCAATGGTTGATTGGCTTTTTGCGAGCAATTTGGCTAGGCAACTTTATCCACTAAGGAACTTTATCCGCTAGGGAACTTTTACCTTGAGCAATAACTCATCAATGATCTCTTCTGGGCTGATGTTTTCTGCTTCTGCTTCATAGCTCATGACTAGGCGATGACGAAGCACCAAATGCGCCATTTCCTTGACGTCATCGGGAGTGACGTAATCTTTGCCCTGCAAAAAAGCGTGTGCCCTAGCGGCTTGGGTTAGAAAAATAGAAGCCCTAGGAGAAGCTCCGAAGTTAATGAGTGCTTTTTCTTGTTCGCGAGTGGCTCTCACGATGTTGACGACGTAATCTATTATTTTGTTTTCTAAATGAGTTGTCTTGAAAGCCTCGGTCAAAAAGGCAATGTCCTCTAACTTTAAAATGGTCTCGGTTTTCTTTTCAAGCTCCCCAGACAAGTTTTTGTCAATGATGGCTAACTCTTCGTTTTTATCGGGGTAGTTGATTTTTATTTTGAAAATAAAGCGATCTATCTGGGCTTCTGGTAGGGTATAAGTTCCTTCCTGCTCAATGGGGTTTTGCGTTGCTAAAACCATGAAGGGGAGTTTTAAAGGATGGGATTTTTCTCCTATGGTGATTTGTTTTTCCTGCATGGCTTCTAAAAGAGCCGACTGGACTTTGGAAGGGGCTCGATTGATTTCATCCGCTAGCACGATGTTGGTGAAAAGAGGTCCTTTCTTGGTGCTGAACATTCCCTTCTTAGGGTTGTAAATTTCCGTTCCCAAAATGTCGGCGGGAAGCAAGTCGGGAGTAAACTGAATGCGTTTGAAGTCTAAGCCGGTTATTTCAGCAAAGGTTTTTATCGCTAAAGTTTTGGCGATTCCCGGAACGCCTTCTAAGAGAAGGTGACCCCTACATAGAAGCGAAATTAAAAAGCCACTGAGGAGACTTTCTTGACCAATGATTTTTTTATGAAATTCTTCCTTTACTTTTTTTATTAAGGCTCGGCTACTTATCTTATCTAGCATCGTCAAAAGGTTTTTATTCTTCTTCCCGCTTATCGTCGCTAAGATCTTCTCTAAGGTCATCTCTAAGGTGGCTCATTTTAGGCAGGGGGCTCTTGGCAGCGTCTTTCATTTCTTTCTTGATTTTATCGTAGACTTCTTTCCTATGAATGATCACGTTTTTAGGAGCATTTATCCCTATTTTGATGGAATCAGCATTTATTTCCATTACCGTGACTTCCACTTCGTCGTTGATAACGATGCTTTGATTTTTTTTGCGCGATAAAACTAGCATATCCAGCACTATTTTAGCATTAAAAAAGCAGCCATTATTGATTTATAAATTAAAGACGATTAATTTAGCAAGGTTTTTTTTCAAGGTTGGTTTGGTTTCGTCCGTGAAAACCATTTAATAAAATTTGACTTTATCGGCAAAGATAATTATATTGGTCTAAAAGATGGCTAAAGAGGGGACAAGTGTAGCAGCTCAAATATCAAAAGAGGAAGTCCTTTTTTTAGTTGTTCTTGTTTAAGGTTAATTTTATTAAATAAATTTTGGAGGAAGTTAAATGAATGTCAAACCTTTAGATGATCGGGTTTTAGTTAAACCTGTTGACGTGGCAGAGAAAACTCAAGGAGGTATTTACATACCGCAAACTGCTCAAGAAAAAACTCAAGAGGCTATTGTTATTGCTGTGGGAGATAGCGATAAAATAAAAGTCAAAGCGAAAGATAAAATATTACATGACAAATACTCTGGCACTAGCATTAAACTCGATGATGTTGAGCACATTATTTTGAAATCAGAAGATATTTTAGCAATTTTAAATTAAGAAAGAAGGAAAAGAAGGAATAACAGATGGCAAAACAAATTTTATACAATGAAGAAGCAAGAAAAAAATTATTATCCGGGGTCAATGCGGTGGCTGACGCAGTCAAAGTTACTTTGGGACCTAAGGGGAGGAATGTTCTAATAGAAAAAAGTTTTGGCTCGCCGACGGTCACTAACGATGGGGTTACTATTGCTAAGGAAATCGAATTAGCGGACCCTTACGAAAACCTAGGGGCGCAGCTTTTGAAGGAGGTTTCATCCAAAGCCAATGACGTTGCCGGCGATGGCACCACTACGGCGACCATTTTGGCTCAGGCAATGGTGAAAGAGGGGCTTAAGAACGTCGCTGCTGGGGCTAATCCCATGATCGTCAAAGACGGAATCAACCAAGCCCTTAAAGAAGTTTTGGCGAGCATCAAAGACCAAAGCCTATCCATTAATCAAAAAGAAAAAATTGAGCAAGTGGCTGCCATTTCGGGGAACAACGATAAAGAGATAGGGAGCTTGATTGCTGAAGCCATGGAAAAAGTCGGTAGGGAAGGAGTGATCACCATTGAGGAGGCGAAATCTTTAGAAACTAGCCTAGAAGTCGTGGAGGGAATGCAGTTCGATAGGGGCTATTCATCTCCTTACTTCGTAACTAACCAAAAGAAAATGATCTCTGAGTTTAACGACGCTTATATTCTCTTATACGATAAGAAGATAACTACGATGAAAGACTTGGTTCCTTTGCTGGAGAAAATCTCGCAAGAGGGCAAGCCGCTAGTCATCATTTGCGAAGAAGTGGAAGGAGAGGCTCTAGCTACTTTAGTGGTTAACAAAATAAGGGGAGCATTGAATGTATGTGCTGTGAAGGCTCCCGGTTTTGGTGATCGTAGGAAGTCAATGATGGAAGACATTGCTGTCCTCACGAAAGGGCAAGTCATCTCAGAGGACTTGGGAATGAAATTAGAAAATGTCAATGTTGCGGACTTGGGATTGGCGAAGAAAATCATTGTTGATAAAGAAAACACCACCATCGTAGAGGGCTCGGGTTCTGCTCAGGAGGTCGAGAGTAGGTGTAATCAAATAAAACAAGAAATAGAAGAAAGCACTTCCGAGTATGACAAAGAAAAACTGCAAGAACGTTTAGCCAAGCTCTCGGGAGGAGTTGCCGTCATTAACGTGGGAGCAGCCACTGAGACGGAGCTGAAGGAAAGAAAGGCTAGGGTAGAGGATGCTTTATCATCTACTAGGGCTGCCATTGAAGAAGGGATAGTTCCCGGCGGGGGAGTTTGTTTGTTAAAAGCACAAGAGAAACTAGATAAAATAAAAGCAACAGGTGATGAAGAGGTGGGAGTTAAAATAGTCAAGGCCTCTTTGGAAATTCCAATGCGGACCATTGCTGCTAACGCTGGTCTCGATGGTTCTATTGTCCTTGATAAATCAAGGAACTCCAATTACCAAGGTCTCAATGCTAGAAGCGGAGAGTGGGTGGATATGGTGAAGGAAGGCATTATTGATCCGGCTAAAGTGACTAGAAGTGCTCTGCAGAACGCAGCCTCGATCGCTTCACTGCTTCTAACTACGGAGGCACTAGTGACCGATGCACCTAAAGGTAAAGAGGAAGCCCCTATGGGCGGCGGCGGAATGCCCGGTGGAATGGGCGGAATGGGCGGCGGAATGCCCGGCATGATGTAAAAGAAACCACTGAAAATGGGATCAATGAATTTTAGAGTTAGCCTCTTATTTTTTAGAGCCTAGTTTTTAATTCTTTGCTTCCTAGTGGTTTAGGATGGTTTTTTTTCATAAAACATTTTACCCTGAGCGTATTCGTCTCGTATTCGTCTCGCGTATTCGTCTACGCTCGGGGTTTTAGCATTCATCGTTTTTTGTAATCGCTTTCCCTGCTTTTCGCACCTTGCGTGCTTACTTCTTGCTTACAAGGGGCGGAGTTATGGTCGCAAGGGAAGTTGCCTCGTCGTTAATCTAGCATTCTATGGTTAGTTTTTTGAAGAGGCGCTTAGTGGTTGAGTTAGTGGTTGAAGTTAGTGGTTGAGCAATTTCTTCTCGGTTAAATATTCGCTTATGCTTTTCGCTTTTATGGCGGCATGGGAGATGCTCCACAGGCACTTTCCTTCCTTTACCAAAAGAAACTGGGGGGATTCGTGCTTAACGGCTAACTTTTCGCTTATTTCGTTGGAGACTGGACGATGCTCTAGCACTAGGACTTGATACACTTTCAAGTCGGGCACTGAGCCGCCTAGGGCTTCCATTTCCCCTAAAGCCATGGCGGAACGATGGCATACGGAAGAATGCTTGTAAAAGGCGTAAAGTCCTTGTTGCTTTAAAACCTCGTTTAACTCTGCTAAATTCTCTAATGATTTCATGCCTCATTATAGCATTAATTTGCTAGGGGCTGAGAAAAATTATCTCCCTAGATTAGTTCTCATGGCGTGGCGAACGATTAAAAGCAATGTAGGTGGAGCAAGGTAGCTAGACTAATTAAACAGGGCTGAAATCATAGCAAGTCGCATTTAGCAAAACTTTAGGGGAAATTTATTAATTTTTTGTTCGTTTCGTCCTATAGTTGCTGTTTGTTTTTTTTTAACATGTTACAATAGGTCTGTTGCGATTTGGTTGATTTGAATTGGTTTTAAAATGAAGTTTGCTGAGAACGTGGAAATAATCATAGCTAGTCCTCGTGGTTTTTGCGCTGGGGTGGAGCGGGCGATCACTATTGTTGAAGAGGCTTTGAAAAAATATTCTCCGCCCATTTACGTGAAACATGAAATCGTGCATAACAAGTATGTGGTTGAATCTTTGAAAAAAAAAGGAGTGAAGTTCATTGAAGACGTTAACGAAGTCCCCGACAATGCTCCCATCATTTTTTCAGCTCATGGGGTTGCTAATTCCATTTACGAGGCTTCCGACAAAAAGCAGCTCAAAATAATTGATGCCACTTGCCCGCTAGTTAAAAAAGTTCATTTTTCAGTCAAGCGGCACCACAAGAAAAAATCCCACGTTATTTTGATCGGTCATCAGGGCCATCCAGAAGTCATCGGGACCATGGGGCAGCTAGGAGACGGCGAAGTGACTCTAGTAGAGAGCGAAGAACAAGTGGAAAAATTGCCTTTTTCTCCAGAAGACTCCCTAGCTTACACTACGCAAACGACTCTCTCCATTGGGGAAACTAAAGGCATTATAGATGCTTTGAAAAAAAAATATCCCCAGATCGTCGGACCCGAGAGCGGTGATCTATGCTATGCCACGACCAATCGCCAAGAAGCAGTTGCTGAAGTGGCTTCTTTGGTGGATGTTTTTTTCATCGTTGGTTCTAAAAATAGTTCTAATTCCAATCGCTTGAGGGAGCTCGCTAGTCGCTACGTTCCTAGTTATTTAGTTGACAATCCCAATGAAATAGATTTGGATTGGGTCAAGGGCAAAAAGAAGCTAGGTATCTCTTCGGGAGCTTCCGCTCCAGAAATTTTAACTCAAAGGTTGATTGACTTTTTAAAAGCGAATTTAACCGTCAGCAATGTTCGAGAAATAAGCACCACGAAAGAGAATACTTTTTTCCCCCTTCCTTTGGAATTTAGAAAAAGTAAAGTGACTTCCGATTTACGAGAATATTTTAAATAAAAAATCAAGTTTTATTCAAAAAAAAATCCTTTTAGTAAAAAAAAATTCACTATGAATAAAAGCAATGTTCTTCTCCTTGGTTTGGTGGTTCTGCTTTCGAGTTGTTCTTTACGCCTAGTGGTTGCCGAGCAGCTCTCTCCCATTGTGGACAACATGCAGGAGCAGATTTTGAACGAAGAGGAGGAGGCGATCGTTTCTCAGACTCTGCCTTTTGCCATTAAGTTTGCGGAGGCTCTTTATTTCTATTATCCTAAATACGATTACTATTCTAGCAAGCTCACTTTGCTTTACGCTGCTTATGCTTTTGCTTACATTGATGAAACTCCCTTGAGTGATTTTGAAGAAAATTACGAACAGAAAATTGATCGCATCAACTATTTATATGACAAGGCAATTGATTATGGTCTCATTGCTTTAGAAGCGAGGATTAGTGGTTTTAGGGAAGCGGTTTTGAAGAAGAAAAACCTTGAAGCAGTTTTAGCTAAAGTGAAAAAAGACGATGTGGAAACTTTGTTTTGGTTTAATTTTGCTTGGGCGATGCGTTTGTTCAACGACCTTAGCGATACTTCAAGGTTGGTTCATTTGGAAACCATGAAGAAAATCGCTGAGAGAATCCTAGCCATTGACGAGAACTATCTGCATGGGGCTAGCTATGCTATTTTAATTGCTTATTATGGCGGAAGAACTCGAAGCTTGGGGGGTGATTTGGCGAAGGCTAACTTTTATTATCAAAAGGCTTCTCTTTTAGCAAAAGACAAATCGCTCATCAATGATTTCGTTTATTTTAGGTTCGTGACTACTTTGCTCACTAGCGATGAACTTTTCAATAGCGTTTTTGAAAAAATAAACGCTTTTAATCCTCGTGTTAACAAGAGTTTTTCCTTCGTCAATACTTTTTTGAAAAGAAAAGCGGCTAGCATTTACCAGAAAAAAGCCATTTTTTTTTGAAAGTTAATTTTTGAAGTTTGAAATTCCCGGCATGCTCTTGGAGCACGCTTTTTATAGTACAATATTACGAGTTTAATTACGAGTTTAAAAGGGCCCATAGCTCAGTTGGTTAGAGCAGGCGACTCATAATCGTCTGGTCCCTGGTTCAAGTCCAGGTGGGCCCATTTTTGGATGGTCCTAGTCCTTCCATTACCCGCATAATTGTTTCCTCCAGATAAGAGAAATCCCCCTTGAAAGCCATGTCGTAGGTCATTTTAGCGATTTTTCTACCTACTCCTTTGATGTTGGTTAGTTTTTTTTGTTTTAGTTTTAGTTCCCATTTGTCCCTAGGCGTTTTGCCAATGGACCAAGCTGCTCGATAAAAAAAACTAGCCTCTTCGTTTAGAATTTTTTTGTAAAAATAAAGGTAATAAAAGACAGCGATTAATTCATCGCGAAAATTCATTTTTTGATGGAAAAGGCGATGGGGAATTTTTAAGGAGAGCTGGGCTTGGATTAATTTTTTATAGATGCTGAGAGCTGAGGGATGAAGATAGGCTTGATATTGTTGCTTTGACTGAGACAGAGAAGCGATGAAGTTCTTTTTATCAGCAAATAGTTCTTCGTTGAACTTCGTCTTTAAATGAAGCAGCCCGGAAAAATCTAAGTAATTTAACAAAAAGAAATCCACCTTCATTGCGGTAAAATTTTTCAAGCAATTTTCCATTTCATTGAACTGGTCGTTGATGGTGGGAATGATAGGAGCAAACAAGATGCCTAGAGGAAACCCTGCTTGTTTTATTTCGTTTAGCAAGTTGAAGTCAATTTCGGGAACTTTTTTCTCCAAGAACTCTCCATAACTTCTCGGCAAAAAACTATGGCTATAAACGATGATGGGGAGGATGCTTTTTTCATACTTCAGTAACTTTTGCTTGAACTCCATGAGGGGAAGTACGTTTTTAGTTACGATGATGGGTTGGAGTTTGTAGCTAAGCAGGCACTCAATGACTTCGAGTGATTTTTGGTTTTTATTTTCGTTGAAGGAAAAAGTTTCGTTAATGCCCCCGCCTACTCCTATCAAAGTGTAGGGCTTTATTTTTAAATTTAAGATTTCCCTTTTAAGGAGCTCAACGATGTTTTTTTTGTAAATTATTTTCTTGTTTTCTCGCCAATTGGCTCGGCAGTAATGGCAGTTATATTCACAACCACTAAACACATTGAGAGAAAATTGAACGGGAAACCAAGGATCAATGGAGGCGTGTTCTTGGATTATTTTTTTGGCAGGCTGAGTTAGCAACGAAAGTTTACTGAAACTCAATAGTTATTTTTTTTGTTCTCGTTTTCTTTTCAGTAAATATTCTAAAATTTCAATTAAGTTCTGATCGAATTTTTTTTCTAACTTCTCAACGTTTTCAGTGCGGCTAAAAAAAGCGTCAATTTTCTCTTGGGACATTGGGGGGATTTTTTTATTCATTTTCCTCTCCTCTTTTTCTACTTTAGGAGGGGGTTTCTTTTTATCGCTGAAATGAAACAAAATTTCCGCTGCTCTCTCGGGAAAACTCGCCTTGGGATTCTTCTTGCGAAGAGCCCAAGCGTCGTTTCTTCTTTTTCTAAGGAGAGCTAATATTTCGCTTTCTCTTTCATTCCTCGCCCCCTTTTGCCGTAGGGGTTGAGTTATTTTCTGGTTGATGTTGGCGAGGTTAATCCTTCTATTGAGGTCGGATAAGACTTTGGAAGTTTTCCTACCCGATTGATTTTCTTTCATTAGTTAAAACCCTCCGTTTAAAATGTTTTTTAATAATCTTCGTCAGACCATTTTTTGAAGCGTCGTTTCAGCGTGATTTAGCGTTTCATCCAACTCCTCATACGAGTGGCTTAAGTTCAAGAAAGCCGCCTCAAACTGAGAGGGCGGGAAATAACTGCCTAAGTGTAACATTTGATTGAAAAAGAAAGCGAACCTTTTCGTGTCGCTCTCTTTCGCTAGTTTGAAGTTAGTGACTTCTGCATTGGAGTTGAAAAACAAAGTGAACATGCTGCCCATCCTATTGAGCACCACTGGCAGGCTGAATTGCTTAGCGAGGGACAACAACCCCTTGGTTAGGTGAGCTCCCTTTTCTTCAAGTTCTAGGTAAGCCTCTTTTCGCTCAAGGAGTTCCCTTAAGACGGTAATGCCCGCCCGCATAGCGATGGGGTTTCCCGAGAGCGTTCCCGCTTGGTAAACCGGCCCATCGGGAGCTAAGGCGTTCATGATTGCTCCCTTCCCACCAAAAGCACCTACGGGGAATCCCCCGCCAATCACTTTGCCCAAGCAAATCAAATCCGGCTCAATTCCGTAAATCCCACTAGCCCCACTTATGGAGAGGCGAAATCCGGTCATGACTTCATCAAAAACCAAGAGGGTTTTGTTTTCCCGAGTTATCTCGCGTAGGTTTTTAAGAAAAACGGGTTCGGCTGGAATGAGGCCCATGTTGCCGGCTACTGGCTCAATGATGACGGCAGCCAAATCTTGTTTGTGCTCGGCAAATATTCGCTCAACTTCATTAAAATCGTTGAATTCGGCTAAAAGAGTATCCTGAGCAACGTTATTCGTAACCCCAGCGCTGTCTGGTTGGCTTAAAGTGGCTGCTCCCGAGCCGGCTGCGATTAAAAAGCTATCGCCATGACCGTGGTAGCATCCTTTGAATTTTAAAATTTTATTTTTACCAGTGTAGCCTCTAGCTAATCGAATGGCTGAAAAAGTAGCTTCAGTGCCCGAATTGACCATCCTAACCTTTTCTAAAAAAGGGAAGCATTTTATGACGAGTTTCGCCATCTCGGTTTCTAGCAAAGTGGGAGTTCCAAAGCTGCTCCCTAGAGATAGAGTTTTCTTCACTTCATCAATCACTTTTTCATGGCTATGCCCCAGCAAAATAGCTCCCCAAGAACAAACGTAATCAATGAAGTGGTTATCATCGATGTCGTAGATTTTAGCTCCTTGTGATTTTTGAATGAAGACGGGAGATCCGCCCACGGCTTTGAAAGCCCTAGCGGGGGAATTAACTCCCCCAGCTAGAACTTGCTTAGCCAACTTAAAAGCAGAGCTGCTTTTTTTAAATGACAAAGAAAAAATGATTTAGGCTAAATTTTTACTCACCACTTCCCAGTTGACGACTTGCCAAAAAGCATTGATGTAATCGGGGCGGCGATTTTGATATTTTAAATAATAAGCATGTTCCCAGACGTCTAGCCCCAAAATGGGTTTTCCCAAGTCGTGAACAGGCATCAAGGGGTTGTCTTGATTAGCCGTGGAACAAATGGTTAAGTTGTTCTCGCCTACGCATAACCAAGCCCAACCGCTTCCAAAGCGAGTGGTGGCTGCTTTAGCGAATTCCGCTTTAAAATCAGCAAAACTACCAAAAGAAGCGTTTATTTTTTCGGCTAGTTCTCCTTTCGGTTCAGTCCCTTCCTTGCCGGCGGGATTTAATATTTCCCAAAACAAGTTATGGTTGTAGTATCCCCCTCCGTTGTTCCTTAGGGCAGCGTTTTTCCCATCATCGTCTTTTATTTCTTGTAAAATAGCCTCAATGGATTGGTTGTCCAAGCTGGTATTTTCAATTGCTTTGTTTAAATTAGTAGTATAAGTTTGATGATGTTTCGTATGGTGAATTTCCATGGTACGAGCATCGAAATGGGGTTCCAAAGCATCGTAAGCGTAGGGTAATTCTGGTAATTTAAAAGCCATAGTCAGTTAATCCTCCTAAAATGAATGTGATAGGTTAATTATAGCATTTTTTAAGCGAGTGGGTGGATTCCATTAGCGATTCATTGGAATTTTGTTGCTAACAAATCCATTGATTTTTAAAAGTCATTGGTTTTTAGAAGAGCGAAGTTACTTTAAAGTTACTTTATTTTCTTAGCGTAAATCTCGCAAGTGTCACCCCAATTCAAAAAAAGAGCAAGCCGCTTGTAAATGGGCTTCCTTATGATAAAAGCCAAGGCAGGAAAAATTTGCTTGAAGCGATCGAAATGAATGCCAGTTGCTTTTTTGACGACGATTTTATAGCCATGGTCTTTTAGTAGTCGCTTTAAGTTTTTGAAACTAAAAATGTAATGATGATCAATGGGGGAGTTTTTTAAAAAAAGTTTCCTTTGAAATCTGGCGCTAAGTCCCCTGCCGTTGGGAGTGGAAAAAGCTAAAACCCCGTTTTTTTCCTGCAGTTGGCTGATTTTTGCTAAAACTTCTTTAACCGATGGAAAATGCTCTAAAACAAACCAAAGCGTGATCACGGAAAATCGCTTAGTGCCAGTGGTAGTGTTAGTGCCAGTGCTTTTGAAATTTAGAAAGTCCCCAGTGATTATGGAATGTTGCTTTATTTGTTTAACGGCTTGTTTAGCGGCTTGTTTAGCGGCGTAAGGGGAAATCTCGCTCCCAAAAGTCTCAAATCCCTTTTCTTGGGCTAAGTTTAAAAAAAAACCGAAGGCACAACCAATGTCCAATAAATTGTTCCTTGAATTACTTTTTGGAGCAAGCTTGGCGATGATCTCGAGGCGAGGGCGGTTTAGTCGGTTGATGTTTTCTTCATCGGCTAAGTAAGTTTTGCCATATTGTTTTTCGTATTCCCGTAGGAAATAATTTTTTTGGTAGTTGGGGAACTTTAAATTAAGCATTTCTTTTAATTCAAAATCTTCTTGAAAAAACAAAAGGCATTTGCTACATTGGTTGATATTCATCCAGCTCTCTCGATGAACTATTTTTATTTTACGAGCATGGCAAATGGGACAAGAAAGCATTTTCTTTTTTTCAGCTAACTTCCTTAAAATGGGAGCGATTAGTTTTTCTTTCGTGCCTAATTGTTTGTTTTTGAAATACTCTTGGTTATTTTTCACCATTTCTTTATAAGTGATTTTCTCTGAGTAAAGCAGTTTGGGGAAATAGGCTCGGCTGAGTTTAAGGTGGTATTTGGTAGGGGCTAAGACGAGGGTGGTTATTTCATTCTGCATGGCTTCCAAAAGCGAAACGCCGTAATGGCTTATGAATAGCAGGGGGTGGAGGTTTAGCAAGTGATTAAAGCTGGGCAGTCTTTTTTTAAAAGTGACGGGGATGCCTTTTAAATAAGTTTTAGCAAAAACTTCTAAAAAAGGCAGTAGGGGATTTTCTAAAATGATGATTAGAGGCTTTTCGCTTAGTTCTGGTGAAGACGCAATCACTTTTGCCACCGAGCGAAAAGAATCCCTTAAATATTGCGGGTGATGCAGGCTGCCTAAGTAGAATAAAATGTTTTTCTGGAGGCGCTTTTTACCAGTCACTGAAGCAATTTTCAAATACTCCAATCCATATAAATTACTAGGAAATTCGTCTAAAAGGGGTAGGGGGTTGATGACGTAATTCACTTTAGCCATGACTTCGTTTTCTCGGCTGTCGAAAATAACGCTGGGACAGGAAGTTGTTCTCAACATTTTCATGAAAAACTCTCCTAGTAGCTCCCTTAAATCAAAGACGATCAAACTAGGATTGATTTTTTCAATTTCGCCCAACAAGCGGTTTAGAGCGATTTCTTTAATGGGAGTGATTTGGTGTTTAACTAGCGAAATTTCCTTTACCGTGGCGCGGCTTTCGTCGTGAAAAGCCCAAACGACTTTGATTTTGAAATTTTTAGCATATTGCCAAGTCCTAAGGTGATGGGCATTACCGAAATTTTTCCTTATGGTGGTGAAAAAAACTGCTTTGCCTTTAGGATTACTTGCGGTCAGTTTTCTTGGCAAAATCGGTTTCTTTCTTTAATTCCAAAGTATCAGTGCATAAAAATTTATTGTTGTATAGCGCTAGAAACTTGTTTTCTAAGGCTTCTTCAACGGCTTGGTTAAATTCCTCTCCCTCTTCGCCAAGCATTTTGCCGAGTTCATTAGTGCCAATGGAAAACAAGTATTCTTGGCGGGGAGCAATTTTCACGTTGTGGATTAGCATTTGCGTGTCTAGGGTATCGTAAATCCTAGTCCTGATTTTATTAAAAGATAAGTTCTCTATTTGTTTGTAAATAGTCCATATTCTCTCGCTAAGTAAAGTTATGAGTTTGACTGCTAAAGTGACGTTTTCTTGAATTATTTTGTTAAAACTATCGATGTTTAAAACTAGGCATTCCGTCTCTCCAAAGGCTATGGCCGAAGCAGCCCGCTTCGTGTCGTTTAAAATAGCCATCTCACCGAAAATATCTCCCGGTTTTAATACGGCTAAAAGCACCTCTTTCTCGTTGACGACTTTAGTTATTTTAACTTTGCCAGTTTTGATGATAAAAGCCTCATAGCCGGGCTCGTCTTCGCAAAAAAGCATGGCGTCATTGGGAAATTTTACTTTTAGGGACTTGAAACGATTTCGGCTTTTTTTAATGCCTTCATCGCCTATTTTTCTAAGGGTTTCTAGCACTTCGGGAATCAAACTAGAGTCGGGATAAAACTTAACCATCTGCATGAAAATGTAGCTAGCGATTTTCAACTTGTTGTTGGAGTTGTAAAATTTGGCTATGTCAAATAAATTTTGCTCTTCTAATTGTTCTTTTTTATCTTCTTTCTTTTTAATGGTTTTGTCAGCCAAAATCTTATCGTAAACCCGCAGTTCATTGGAAAACGATTTGATAATTTTCAAAGCCAACGGAGAGGATTTCTTGAGCAGAGTGCCAAAGTTTTTCTTGTTGACGATCAAAAGCTTTGAATCGGTGATGGAATAAGTCGACTCTAGCCTAGGACGGTTGGTCATTGAAGAGATAACTCCAAAAAAATCGCCGGGCTTGAGAGTGCGAGTTCCCGATATTTTATTGACGGAATTGGTTGATTTTATCTTACCCGACATGATGATGAAGAAGTCATCGGAATCAAGTTCGTTCTCCACCGTTATATAAGAACCAGCCTTATAACTTATCTCAGATATTTTCATATGCCACTGACAGGAATTATACTCTCAAATTTTTTTTTTTATAGTAAAATACTTCTAGGCTAGATAGCTCAGTAGGTAGAGCAGAGGACTGAAAATCCTTGTGTCGGCGGTTCAATTCCGCCTCTGGCCATCCGCATTCTCTACCTTTCTGTTCCTCACTTTGGTATTCCCCACCTTTCTGTTCGCTACTTTGCTCACTATTCCCCCGCTATTCCCTCCCTTCTTGCTCCGTGCTCGTTTTTCTCCTAGTGTCTTCAGTGTCCTGTCTAGCCTCTCCGGCAACTATTTCCATGATTTTAGTAACCAATCCGGCAAAACTGCTATCCTTGGGGTGGTGGCTATTTTTCGTTAGGGCGGGAGGTAGGAGGCTATGCATTGTCTCATGGGTGGTTTTTCCCATGGTAATGACGCGGGGAAACTCCTTTAATTTTTGCTGCGAGATTTTAATTTTTTTCCAATGTTCATGAAAAACTTTCACGCTTAAGGAAGAGGTAAAGATTAAAAAGTCTAATTCCAATAAGCGAGCCAACTGATGAGTGAATGGTTGGTTGAACTGGTTTAAAGTGGTTTTTTGGGGTTCGTATTCATATAGCGAAATGGTTTTAAACTCTATTTTTTCCTCCAGCCATTTTTTTTCTAAAAAATCTCTAGTTACTTTAGCTTTGGGAAATAAAATATTGTTTAACTTGTTTTTTTTTATGGTCTGCCAAACTCCCTCTTGATTAGCCTCCTCGCCTAAATAGTCCGCTTTCAAATGATATTTGTTTAAAGTTTTTTCAGTTTCGCTTCCAATGACCACTATTTTATAATTAGCAAAATACCTTGCGTCTTGGTGAAGTTGCTTAAAAATTTCAAAAAATTCTTTCACAGCGGGGGCAGAAGTGAAAACAATGGTTTTGAATTTCCTTGTTTCCAATGCTTTTAACAGATCAGGGTGGTTTTTGGTTATTTTTTTGAACTTCAAAAGAGGCAAAGTGAGCAAATTCCCGCCATTTGCCAAAATCAATTGACTTAGTTTTTTCAGTTCTTGACTTTCCTTTAAAATTCCAATGTTCTTGCCGAAAAGTGGTTGTTTTTCATACCAAGCAAAGTCCTCTCCTAGTTTAACGATTTTCCCAATGACGATGACGCCCGGATGAGATATTTTTCTTGCCTTTGCTTCAGCGACGACTTTCGCAAGGGTGCTGATTAGCGTCTTTTGAGTCGGCAAAGTGCCCTTTTCTATGATTGCGATGGGAGTTTGGGGAGATTTGCCTGATTTTAAGTTCAAGTCCACTATTTTAGTTAAGTTTTTAATTCCCATTAAGTAAACAGTGGTGTCGCTTGCTTTGATGATTTTTATTTTTTTATGGGGGTTCTCGAAATGACCAGTTAAAACTGAAAAGTTCCCCGCAATTCCCCGAGCAGTCAAGGGAATGCCGGCATAAGTAGGCACGGCATGAAAAGAAGAAACTCCCGGAACGATTTCAAAGGGAATTTTCTTTTCTAAGGCGAAAGCAATTTCTTCTTTCATTCGTCCAAAAATACTCGGATCTCCGCCTTTAAAGCGCACGATCACTCCAGAACGTCGCCTTTTCAAACTCAAAAAAGCCGCAAAAATGAGTTGATTGATTTTCTCCTGCTCGGTTTTAAGCGGAGTGAGCTTACCCACAGAAATCTTTTTCGTTTTTTGAGGGCATAGCCCCAAGGCTAGCTTGGGAACTAATTCATCGTAAAAAACAAAATCAGCTTCTTCTAGGAGTCGCTTGGCCTTTAGAGTTAGTAGCCCTAGGTCGCCGGGTCCAGCGCCGATGAAATAACATTTTACTGCAGGTGGAATTGTTTTTAGCAGTTTTTTAATGGATGAGAGATTTTATTTACCGATTTCTTTTTGGTAGTCTGTTTGGGTTAACAATTCATGGATTTCCTGCAGGTTTTTAATTTTTATTTTCAACAGCCATCCGTCGCCTTGAGGTGACTCGTTGATTTTTTCCGGTTGATCAATTAAACTTTCATTGACTTCGATCACTTCCCCATCAAGCGGGGCATAGATATCGCTAGCAGCCTTAACGGATTCAATCGTTACTAAAGTATCTCCTCTATTAAAAACCTTCCCCACTTCGGGTAGTTCGACGTGAACTATGTCGGACAATTCTTCTTGAGCGTGGTTCGTTATCCCAACTAAACCTTCCGTATCTGATATTGGTTTGATCCATTCATGAGTTTTCGTGTATTTCATTTAATTCTTCTCCTCCATTATTCTCTTCCATTAGAGTGGATAGTGGGTATATTGTAACACTATTTTGTAACTTTTGATGAATTGTTTTTCTAAAATTTGAACTGCTTTTTGATTTTTTTAGTTTTTTTTTAAGAAATCAACCACATTTCGAAAGAAAATCATTCCAAGACCATCTTCTTTTTTCAAGTTGGGGAAATAAGAGTATTGCTTTTTCATTTCCTTTTGTAAAATAAATGGAGCTAATGACCTTAGCATAAAAGCCTCTGGATGGGGCATTAGTCCCAAGACATTGCCTTCGGCATTGGTGAGTCCAGCTATGTCCAGGAGCGAGCCATTGGGATTGCCGGAAAAAGCAGACTGGTTGCTCTTGCGGTAAGTTAAAGCGAAGAGATTGCGCTTCATTATCTCATTCAAGTTTTTTTTATTGGTGAAGAATCTTCCCTCGCCATGCCTTATTGGTAAGGGGAGGTGCTGAGAGAGTTTTTCTAAACCATTTAACCAAAAGGATTTGTTGGCAGGATTTTTTGCTAAATAAACCCATTTGTTAATGAACTCATGAGAGTCGTTGTCCATTAGAGTGGCTTCTTGCTGGTTTTTTTGGCTTAAGTTAGGCAGTAGTCCCGTCTTGACTAGAATCTGGAATCCATTGCAGATACCTAAAACGGGTTTTCCAGAGGAGATGAATCTTCGAAATTCGTCTAACAGGTAAAAAGTGATTTTATTAGCCATCATCTTTCCCGAAGACAAATGATCTCCATAAGAAAAACCCCCGGGGATGGTTAATATTTGAAAACTTGCTAATTTCTTTCGCTGCTCAATTAGTTCGTTAATGGGAAAGATCTTAGCCTTTGCCCCCGCTCTTTCAAAAGCAAGAGCAGTTTCCCTTTCGCAGTTTAGCCCATGCCCAGCGAGAATGATAGCTTTAATGGTTTTCAAAGTAAAAAATTACCACTAGAAAAATGATTTTTCAAAAGTCATAACGAGTTAGAAAATTAACGTCTTTTGCCATAATTTTTTTAAAGTGGCTAGCTTTTCGTGAATGATTAATTCTTTATCATCAAACACAGTTAAGTTCTTCTCCTCCTTGGTAAAGCCTAGTTGACTGAAAGTCGCTGCTTGAAAATGTTGCTTGAAAGCCTTGAGTTGTTTTTTTTCAACTTCAACTAAAAACCTTCCCGGCCCTTCTGAGAACAACTGAACAAACCGTTTTTTTGAAAGCGATTTCTCTTGTTCGCCCGTCTCTTGTTCGCTTGTCTCTTGGTCGGTTGTTTCTTGGTCTGGGTTTTTCATTTTCATTTGGTTTAAGTTGATCTCCACACCTACATCGCCTCCCCAAGCCAGCTCTCCCAAAGTAGCAGCCAATCCCCCGTCGCTAAGGTCATGACAAGCAACGATCAAATCGTTTTGAATGGCTTGGAATAGCAACTCATATAAAAGTAAATTCTTTTTAAAATTGACTTTGGGAAGTTCATTGCCTAAATAACCTAGGCAATGATAGGCTTCGCTGCCGCCCATCTCAGTGGTGGTTTCGCCTAGCAAAAAAACGATGGAGTTAGTACTTTTAAAATAGCTGGTCATGAGTTTTTCAGCGTTAGCCGTGATGCCAATTAAAGTAAACAGCAAAGTGGGTAGAACGGAAATTTTTTTCTTTCCCTTTGCGTAGTCGTTCTTCATGGAGTCTTTTCCTGAAATCAAAGGAAGGTTATAAGCTAGTAATATTTCTCTTAATCCCATGTTGGCTCTAACGAGCTGAGCTAATTTAAACTCTCCATCGGGAGTATCGGGACCTTGAATGGGATCGGGCCAACAAAAGTTATCCAATCCATACATTTTGCTAGGATCTCCTCCACAAGACAAGTAATTCCGCACTGCCTCGTCAACGACTGCCTGTGCCATTCCGTAAGCGTCTATTTCGCTATAGCGCGGCAAAATCCCGTTAGCAATGATGAGCCCTTGCTTGGAATTAGGCACGGGTTTAAAAGCTCCCCCGTCCATAAGAGCATTGCCGTTTATTCCATCAAAGGGTTTTAGGATGGTCCCCGCTTTCACTTCATGGTCGTATTGCCTTACCCAGTTTTCCTTGGAGGCTATGTTTTTGCTTTGAATTAATTGAAGATAAAATTTTGCTACATCAACTTCATTTAAGTTGGGTTCGGGACGCTCGGTTTTTTTATGACGAGCGATTAATGTGAGTTGTGGGTTGCCATGATGAAGGAAATTCATATCCATTTGAGCAACTAATTTCTCTTTGAAATAAACTAATAGAAGTTTGCTATCGGTAAAGTTTCCTAAAATGCATGCCTCCGTGTCGTAAAGTTTCGCTAACTTGAGAAGTGGAGTTATTTTTTTAGGATTAACTGCTAAAGTCATTCTCTCTTGCGATTCTGAGACCATTATTTCCCAAGGCTTAAGGTGGGGGTATTTTAAAATGGCTTTTTCCAAATGAACTTCAGCTCCTCCCGATATCGTCGCCATTTCGCCAATGGAAGAAGAGAGTCCCCCCGCCCCATTGTCCGTCAAAGTTTCATAAAGGTCTTTATCTCTAGCTGCTAATAGGAAATCAGTCATTTTTTTTTGAGTGAAGCTGTCTCCGATTTGAACCACTGAAGTGGGCGAGTCTTCTGCTAAACTAGCGGAGGAAAAAGTTGCTCCATGAATTCCGTCTTTGCCAATCCTGCCACCCACCATCACAATGAGATCGCCGGGGTTAATTTTCTTTTTATGGGTGTCTTCGTTCTTTATCTTCCTCGGCAAAATGCCAGCTGTCCCACAAAAAACCAAAGGCTTGCCCAAGAAGGAATCATCGAAAACAATCGCTCCATTGATGGTTGGTATTCCCGATTCATTGCCTCCCCTTTGGATTCCTCGGTGAACTCCTTTGAATATTTTTTCGGGGCTGAGTAGTTTTTGGGGTTTTTTCTTACGGTAAAACGGGTCAGCAAAGCAAAACACATTGGTGTTGAAAAGGGGACGTGCTCCTTTGCCAGTTCCTAAAATATCGCGATTGACCCCTAATATTCCCGTTATCGCTCCTCCATAAGGTTCTAGTGCCGATGGGGAATTGTGAGTTTCTACTTTCATGGCGATGGCAAATTTTTCATCAAAAGCAAAGATACCAGCGTTATCGGAAAAAACTGAAATGAGATCGTCCCTTTTCCTTCCTAAATCAAAAGTTGTTTTCTGGATGTACTCTCGGTACAGGGAATGAATGGTTTTTATTTTTTTTTCGTTTTCGTAATAATCTATCTTAGCAGAAAAAATTTTATGCTTGCAGTGTTCACTCCAAGTTTGAGCTAATATTTCCATTTCTACGTCGGTAGGATTTTCCGGCAAGTTGCTCGTTCTTCTTTGCTTTTTAGTGGAATCTTTTCGGTAATGTTGGATGACAGCGAGCATCTCCTTTAAATTTAGCGAATACATTTTCTCCTGAGAAATTTTTTCCAGATGAGCGGGGTTTTTTTCTTGTTCGAGAATTTCAATGATTTCAAAATCATGGAGTGGTGGTTTTGAAAAAACTTCTCTGCGAGGACGGGGGGTTATTTTTTTTATGGCTTGATCAAGGCTTGCTAAATGGATTTCTTCAATGAGGGGATTGAACAAAAGGGCTTCAGCCATGGCATTCATGTTTCTTTTATTAAGATTTTTCCCCTGCATCAAAATCCAATTAACGCTATTTATCTTCGTCTCAGCGAGGAAATCTTCCTTTAAATAATCTTTAATTCCAGTTTGGAGAGTGCGAGCTAAGTTGTCAACCACGCCTTCTTTAAAGCGAATTTCCAATAGGAAATTAAAATGGGTGGTGATTATTTCATTGATGGAATATTTTTCTACGATGGGATCTACGATGACTCGCTTGGCTATTTCCTTTATGGTTTTTAAGGGGTAATTTGCTCGAAGATAGTAGCCGCTAATTATTTTTAACTTGGTGATGGAGAGCGAAGGGTAATGCTTGTCTAAAGTTAGTTTTAAGTTTTTTTCCGCCGCTGAAGTGAACTTTGACCGGATGCTTATAGCGTAATCTGCCGATGGTTCTTGGTGCTTGCTTTTCAACAAAGGGATGAGGCTTTTATAAGGCAATGTCTTTTAGGCAAACAACGCCTAGGCAAACGTTGTTAGCTCCTAATACGGGTATCTCGCCGATTTTTTTTTCCAACATAATTTTTTGAACTTCCCAGATGTAATGATTGGGGGAAACGAAAGAGGGTTTTGGGTTCATGTGATCTTGAATGAGGTGATGCATTTTTTGTTCGTTTTTAGTGAGTAATCTTCTAAGGTCCCCGTCGGAAAAAATACCTAAAAGGCTTTCCCGTTCATCAACGATCACTGCTAAACCAATGCGAGCACCAGTCATTTTTAACAGAGTTTCGCTGATGGTAGCATCTTGTTTGACTTTCGCAATGTCTTTCTCCTTTCGCATTATCTCTTTAGCATACATTAACCTTAGTCCCAAGCTTCCTCCCGGATGATTGGCGGCAAAAGAGTTTTGATTGAACCTCTCATCGCCTTTTACCAAGCTAACGGCAAGCAAATCCCCCAGCACCAGCATGACGGTCGTCGAAGTGGTGGGAGCCAACCCTAGGGAACAAGCCTCTTCGCTTTTGCCCATGAAAAGGGCTAAATCAGCGTTAGTGTAGAGGGGAGAAGTTTTCTCAGCAGTGATGGCTATGATTTTTGCTTGGGTTTTTTTTATGGGATTCAGTAGCGAAATCACCTCTTGCGATTGTCCGCTTTTAGAAAAGAAAAACACCAAGTCGTCTTTACCAATCATTCCTAGGTCTCCATGAGCTGCCTCTGCGGCATGCATGAAAAAAGCCGACTTTCCTAAACTAGAGAAAGTGCTGGCGGTTTTCCTAGCAATGAGACCAGCTTTGCCTATGCCGGAAAAAACTAGTTTCCCCGAGCAATCTTTAATGGCCTGAACGACTTGATTGAAGTTTTCGTTTAAGTTTCTTTCTAATTCCGAAAGTCCTTTTTTTTCAATTTCAATTGCTTCTCGAGCAAAAGTTAAATAATTTTTCCTAGTCATAGCGATTCGCTTTTCTTGTAAATGGGGACTTTTTTGCTATAGTAGATGACTAGCACGATGAGGGCAGCAATGAGCAGAGTGAAAAAATCAACTCTCTTTTCAAAGAAAGCGAAAGCAACTAAAATGGTGATGAAGGGCTGGAGCAAATGCAGCATTCCCGAGCGGGCAACTCCAATGAGAGCAGCGCCCTGATAGAAAAAGAAAAACCCGCCAAACTGGCTAAATAAAACCACGTAAGCATAATAAATGTAAGTGGATGTTTTTAAATCAAAAAAATTATCGGGGAAAAAATGAATGGTCGGCAACAAGTTTAAGGGCAAAGCGAGTATAAGAGCCCAAGAAATGACTCTCATGCCATTGACCTTTTGCGATAAAACGCTTCCCCAAGCATATCCGAGGGAAGCTAAAAACACCGCAATAAATAAATAAACATCGCCTAACTGGAAAGAGCCTAGCCCCTGAACGAGGGAATAAAAAATGACTAACCCGCTTCCTATGAAGCAGCAGGCCCAAAAAGCCGAAGAGGGTCGCTCGCGACTGAGAAAAACTCCAGCCGTCGTGATGCCTATGGGAAGCAGAGCCAACAACACTCCGCCATGAGAGGCGCTTATTTTGCCCATAGATAGGCTGCTAAAGAGGGGAAATCCCCAAGCGATGCCTAGGATGACTAGGAAATATTTTTTAAAGTCTTTTAGTTTAGGAAATCCAAAGGAAGTAAAGGATAGAAAAAGCATTGCTCCCAAACCCGCAAAAAAAGGTCGGGACCAACCTAGGAAATGAGGGTTGATTTCTTTCACTATCTCCCTAGTGAAGGGTAGAGTAAGACCAAAACAAAACACTCCCAAAAAAACTAAGCCATACCCCTTTAAGTCGGCAAAGAGCTGTCCACGCTCTTCTTTCAAGGGGTTGGGCTCGTCGTTTCTCCCATTCATGCTTTTGTGTTCCATTAAATCAATTGGTTAGACGCAACTAGGCGAGAACTACTAAAAGCAAGGCATAAAAAAGCAAGGCATAAGTTTCAACCTAATGCGACATCTAAAATCATCATGACGATAAAACCCACTATCAATCCCATGGTAGCCAAATCCGTATGACCGGCTTTTTGACTAGAGGGGATCACTTCCTCTACTGTGATGAAAATCATCGCCCCAGCAGCGAAAGCTAAAGCATAGGGCAAGATGGGGAGCACCGTGATAACTGCCAGAGCTCCTATGACGGCGAAAATTGGTTCTACGATGGCGGAAAGCTGTCCCCATTTCCAAGATTTCCACTTGCTAAGTCCTTGTCTTCTCAAGGGGACCGACACTGCAAAACCTTCGGGAGCATTTTGTATTCCAATGCCAACGGCTAAAGCAATGGCTGCTCCTATTTCAAACCCCGGGATGTTATAAGCAATGGCTCCAAAAGCGACTCCGACCGCCAAACCTTCTGGAATGTTATGCAGGGCTATGGCTAGGACTAGTAAAACCGTTTTTCGCCAATCTTTTATTTTTTCCTTGGGAATGCCTTCGGCTTCCGCTTTCTCGTTAAACATGTGAAGGTGGGGAATTTTCTTATCTAGTAAATACAGGAATAACGCTCCGCCTAAAAAACCAATCGCCGGAGGAAACCAATTAGGAACAGAACTAGTGCCCAGCTCGTTTTGGAGTTCGACGTAGGCTATGGCCGGGGCTAACAAAGACCAAAAACTAGCAGCGATCATGACGCCCCCAGTGAACCCTAAGCAAGCATCCAAAGTTTTTTGCTTGACTTCTCTTAAAAGAAAAACTAGCCCAGCCCCCACAGCCGTTAATCCCCAAGTGAACATTCCGCCCAATAACGCTTGAAAAACAGGATGAAGCTCTCCAAATGAAACTAAAAAACTCTCCCAGTTAAAACTCATTTTACTTACCTCATTTAAGTTATTAAAATTTTTTATGAATTAAAAGCTTTTAGATGACCCAGTCACAGATACCCCAATCGCTTCTTAAAAACATCATTGATAAACTATTTTCCTTATTGTAACATGAATGAGAGCGACGCAAAGGGAAACTCGCTCATCTTTGCCATGATTATCTTTGGCATGAAGGGCAGAATATCGTCGTTCTACCTTGTAGGCGAATGGCTTTAAGTTTTTCACCGCAAGCTAGGCAAGGTTTTTCATTCCTGCCATAGACTAAGAGTTTTTCTTGGTAGAGCCCCTTGCTATCATCGGGATTTTTGTAATCTGAGATGGTGGTGCCTAGATGGTCAATGGCGTCTTGTAAGGTAATTTTTAGTTGATGAATTAATTTTTCCCATTCCATTGGAGTGACATCTCTCATTTTTTTTAGGGGATTAATTTTAGTGGAGAAAAGAACTTCGTTAGCATAAATGTTACCTATTCCAGCCAAATGGTTTTGCTCTAACAAAAAAGTTTTAATTTTTTTAGCGGAACGAATAGGATGGATGTCAAGGAGTGCCTTTTGGGGAGCAGTTAGCGGTTCCAAGCCCAGTTTTTCAATCACCAAGTGCTGCTCGGGATTGTTCTGGGCGACCAAGTAAATTTTTCCAAAAGTTCTTGGGTCATAAAAGAATAGCTCTTTTTGATGGTTAAACTTTAAGTAAAAGTAAAGGTGCTTCATTTGAGCCTCTGTGGGATGGAAAACTTCTTTCTTGGTAATGGGGTTGGCGATTTTCTTGGAAAGCAAAAAGTTATTCCTTTTTTTCACGATGATTTTTCCGCTCATGCCTAAGTGGATGATCAAGGATATTTTTTGGTGAAAATGAAATAGTAGGTATTTTCCTCTCCTCGTTATTTGAGTGATTTGGTTATGGAGCAGGTTTTCCTTGAAAGATTTTAGGCTGACTTTTTTTTCCTTTTTGATTAACCTCGACGAAGGCAACTTTACTCCTATGATTTTAGTTTTGAGGACGTGGGGAATTAGGTAGTTTTTAGTGGTTTCTACCTCGGGCAATTCTGGCATGGGCTAATTATAAAGCATAGTAAAATTACTCGTCGTGAAAAAATTAATCATGAATTCCTTTTTTAAGGGATTGCTTTACAGCTCTTTTTTGTTAGTCATTGTTTTTTTATTCGTTTTAGGCAATCAGCAAACGGAAGAAGTTCCCAATGTCTCTAACAATTGGTTTCAAGACTTCTCCAGCAGCATCCTCTTGAAGAGAAGCGAGGCATTCGTGGAGCGAATCGATGAAGTGAGTTTAAGAAAAGAGTTTTATAATTATCATAATCATTTGGCTTATTACAATAGGACGGGAGAGGTTACTTATCAACTTCGTTTGGACGAGAATAATTTTTTTTCCTCCTCGGATGATTATTACCTCCTTTACCAAAAAGTCGGGGAGTTCGTCAGGCTCTATACCAAGACTGGTGAAGAGTTGTGGTCGCTAGCGACTTTCGGCTACCCGCACATTTCCCCGCTCAATAACATGATTATGATCTTAAGCAGCGACAATAGTTTCATTTCCCTGTACGATCTCAACAAGAACCTACTGCAGAGCAAGACTTACCTAGGTTCTTTGGTGACTGATTTTAAGTTTTCTAGCTTTGATGGCTCTCTTTTGCTAGGGACTATGGACAGCAGGCTATTTTATTACGATCACTCGGGTGAATTAGTCTTTGCTAAAGATTTAACGGACAGCAGGTTTAATTACGTTAAAACCACTTACATTTCCAATCAAGGCAACTACTTATTAGCCATAAACGGGCTGCAGCCAGAATATTTAACGGTGTTAAGCAAAACAGGGGAAACCCTCTGGCAGCAGAACACTCTCATCGAGAGGAGGCATTTGTCCTTTCCCTATATCGACGAGATCAACGAAAACCTCTTTGACCTCAGGAACAACAAAATCCACGTTTTGGACTTGAAAGGGGGAGACCCTAAACAAATCATTGACCTTGGCGATTTGGCTCTGGGGGCTCTGGGGGACTTAGAATACGCTCTCATGGCGAGCAACCAGAGCCATTTTGGGGTGGCGCTGGTGAGCTCTAATGGGCGGTGGCTGTTGATTTTCAACGAAAAGTATGAAATCATTTGGCAGAAAAGTTTTTTGGACGAGTTTTTTATTTATTTTGAAATGACGCCGGTTTCAAGCGATGATTCCTTTGATGTGCTCATCCATAGCAATGAAGGAATTTATTTTTACCACATCGGTTAAAAAAAAAGGGATTTTGGTTATTTTTTTTAAAATTTTTTCGATTTAGTTAAAAAATTAAAATATTTCAAACGATAAACATGTTAAACTATCTTTCAATAGCTGGTCTAGGGCTGTTTAAGACGTAAAGAGAGTGATTTTTTTGCTTTTTGCTTTTTGCTTTTTATAGCATTCGTATTTGTTCTACTTAGCGTCTGCGCTGACCTAGAGCGGTGAAAATTTAATTTATAAGGAAATCATTATGAAAAAAAACTTTTTCATTGGCTTGGTGTCTTTGTTAGTAATATTCCTAGTGGGGTGTGCGGCAGAAACGACAACTGAGCCAGAACCTAGTGGTCCTGCGGCCATTTTGGTTTACAATGACAATAACGTCGTTGAGCGTATGTATGGAACGGCAGCGCCTAACGCAGTTTCTTTCACGGCTACGGACAACAGTGGCGATGACCGAAAGATTACCTCTGTCCGGTTGAGCAATGCGGTAATTACGGGAACGACAACCACGATAGCCCCGGCTGCTGTGAATGGTATTAACGGCATTAGTTTTGCGGATGAGCTTAATGTGAATGATGCAGGTAGTAACCTTCCAACTCTGGGTGTTGCTAACAACACTTCGCCTACTAACATCACTCTCAACTTAGAAGTTAAATCTGCTAACACAGATGGTGAGGCTTTGGCGACTAATATCGTTCAAGTTAGGATAACGATAAGCCAGCTTGACTTCGGTAATGCTGCTATAGCAACAGGTGCTAGGAATTTGGCTGCTCGGTATATAACGGGCACTGGGATTAGTGTTCTTGCTGCTGGCGGAACTGCGACTGCTAATTTGGCACCATTGGTGGGGCTTCTACAAATGCGGGCGTTAAGCCTTGCGGACGATATCACCTTAACGGTTGGTAATCTCTCCGATACAATGATCCAGACTAACGTAACAGACGTAACAAATGCTAATGGCGACAGAGGGTTAGATTTTAGTGCGATACCTGCTAATACGCCAGCTGCTGGTGCTGCGGCAACCGAGCCCAAGACATATACTTTTACTATGACGATTGTGGGTAGAAACAATGCTACAGGAACTTTGACTTTGAATGGTGAAATACTCCAACGAGGGAGTGGTTTCACGGCTACACCGATCACTGCGATTGGTTTCTTATCGCCGGGTGATGATGGCGTTTTTACGAATCGCCTCGTTTTAGATGGAACAGAAGGTTACAATGCGACTCCGAGTGGAGCTTCGATTGCTTTATACATAACGAACAACATAGGTAGCATTAGTGCTACTCCAGTGGCTGCTCCTTTTGCTAGTGGCTCAGTGGCTTATGGTTTTGCCCCTGATACCGCTGTTGCGGGTAATACGGATGTTCTTCGTGGAATAGGTGGTGGAGGAACGGTTACTCCTAACAGTTCGGGCAATGCAGTCATTAAGCCGGGAGCTAGTTCGCTATTGGGTGTAGAGACCTATGCAGCGACTATCGCTTCAGCTAATGCTGCTGTGTATGATCGTACTGCTCTTGTTGGTGGTCAGTCTGACCTCACGATTTACTCTGGGGTGCAGATAACGGGCGCGGATATTATTAGCACGGCTATTGTTTCTAATCAAGCAACGACTCTTGTAACCAACACAGGTCAAGATGGCTTGGCTATAGGAAATGCGATAACTAATGTTGTCACTGCTGATAATCAGAGTTTCGGTGTGGGAGGTGGAGCATCTGGCACTGCGTTCCCTAATACTTCTGCTGGTTTTGGAACTACTGGCGTTCTTGGCTATTCTATTTATCAAGCTGCGGGAGAGGGAAGCGTTAGTAAAGACGCAGATGGTAACATAGTCGTTGCTTCAACGACTGGCAACAGTACGCTCTTTGCTTTTGTATTATATACTGATCGAATCGCAGGTCCAGATGCTACTACGTATAATGCTACTATCACTGCGACAGTGGATGGTGATGCTGCTGCTATAGCTGGGAGCGGATTCTTAATTCAGTCAAGTGATGGTGAGGAGGCTGCTAGTACTGCTAGGGCTGCAATACTTGCTAATGCAGGTAGTGATGGTAGTTTCAAGGCGGCTGCTCCTTTTACTTTAACTTCTGCTCGTGAGCTCGTCGTGGTGGTTTTAGCCAAAGAAGGAGTTAGCATCACGGTAGAGAAAATTAGCGTCCAGCCGGTAGTGCCGACGCCATAAGTTAGTTTTAGTAATATAATATAAGTAAATAATAAGTAATAATTAAGTAACTAATTTGATTTAAAATTAGTTACTTATTCATCCCCTGCTCCTCCTTCTCTTAGGGAACGCCGATTAGGGACGCTGAAAGGCGTTGCCGACCAAGAAGGAGGGGCGGGGGTGGTCGTCTTTGATGGCGACCCCATCTTGGCTGGGGCGAACTCATCTTGACCCCCTCGTTCTTGTTCTACTCCTTCACTTCTGCTTTCAACTCATTTTAAAAGAAACTAGTTCTGCTGCCTTTGTTAGGGTGTAAGGCATGGGTAAGGGGTAATTTTTCTAGGATTTTAAGAAATTGTCGCCTAGTTTTTAGGAGAACATGTTACACTAGTCGTTGATTCGATTTGGTGACGCTAGTTAAGTGGTGCTGAGGGGATAAGAGAGTTCTTGGTTACGTCCGTTCGTGATGGTTCCGTGGTTGGGGTTCGTCTCTATTTTCCTAGCATTCATGGAGCAGTGACTTCGTTTCAGTGAGGAGACTATATTATGAGGGAAATTATGAGGGAAATTTTTTTTAAGAACTTTTTTAGCTTGGTTTTGTTGTCATTGGCTTTTCTAGTGGGATGTGCCCCAGAGGCAACCACGGAGCCGGGGGCTAGTGCGGTCACGGATGTGCTGATCTATGATGATGATAACGTCATTAGTCGCACTTACAACTTAACTCCTAGGCGGGAATACTCACCAAGACGCAACCCTTCATTTGTCGCGACTGGGCAGAAGATTTCCGCTGTCTCTTTTTCCAATGCCGTGGTAACGGGAACGAAGACGAAATTGACTTTAGCGGAAGTGAACATGATTCCCGGCGTTGAATTTTCTGGTTTCGATGCTAACGGTGAAATAAGGCTCAGCGACAGCGATATCGCCGGGGATACGGAATTGACTCTGCCTGTGCTCACGGTTGAACAGACTGCTTTCGCTACTAACATCACTATCTGGCTCCATGTTGAATACGTTAGCGGTTCAGGAAACGGAGGAAGCGAAGGCGTGGAGATTAAGTTAAACATAGCCCCATTTCTCTTCAACGACATTATTAACAATGCCGCTAACATTTTTACCGATCCGTTTCTAACCGGTGAGGCGGTCGTGGCTGCTAATGCTTCAGGCAGCACGGCAACGGGAGATTTTTCTACTTTAGTAACCCTGCTTCAAAGCCCACTAGCAGCGTTAAACCTTACGAATGACTTAATAATTTCCGCTATGGCAGAGAATGACGCTATTAAAATCAACTTAGGCGACGCGACCAATGGCGGAGCTACTGCTAACATAATTTTCACGGGCATTCCCGATAATGACACTCCCGCTGATGTTACTAATCGTTTCACCATTCAGGCGATAGGCAAGCGAAATGCAGCCGGGATGCTCACTTTAAGGGGAGAGCTCATTAAACGAGGAACGGCTTTCACTCCCACCCCCATTGACAGAATTGGTTTTCTTGCCGACGGTGGTCTTACCAATGTTTTTCTCATCACTGGAGCCAAGCAAATTCCTTTAGCCATAACGAATCCCGGTCGTCCTGCTTTGGCTGCTCCTAGGGCGATGGGGCAAGTGAATTACACCCTAATGCGTTTAGATCCTAACCAATTGATGCCACCGCGATCATCAACGGACGTTATTTTCAATGAATCTGGCAATCCCTTATCAGCTATCGTCTCTGACTTTTCAGGTAAGGCGGTCACTGCGCTACCTACGTCCACGAAGTTGGGCATAGGGGTTTATACTTTATCAGCTAGTTCGGGAAACACCGTTTATGCCAACACCACCAGTGACAGCGAAGTAACGATTCTCTCTGGTCGTGATATAGCGAGCTCGGGAGTAGAGTCCAGCGAGGCTCATTCCTATGTCAAGGCAAACCTTAGGAACAATGACAACAATGCTAGCAGCACCATAGCCATAGGAAATGTTATAACGAGTGCCATTGGTGCTAGTGGGTTTAGCGTAATTGACGGGGAAGCGGGTGGAGCGTTTTCTGGGTTCTCTGATGTTACTAATTACATCATACGTTCGGCTGCTGATGAGGGAGGAGTTGCTAAGAGTGGCAATAACGTGGTGATCACTTCGACGGCTGGTAACAGCACGCTTTTTGCTTATGTTTTAAGCGGTGGCCAAATCGCTACTGTTGGTGGACCACCTACCAGGTACAAAGCCATTATCACTGCGACGGTTAGCGGTGGAGATGCTAATGCCAAGAGCGAAAGTGGCTTCTTGGTTCAAACGAGCACGGGAATGCTATCTGGCACCACTAGCAAAGTCAAGATAGCGGCTGATGCAGGGAAAGATAAAACCTTCACGACAGATGCTTTCGAGGTAGAGAATAATCGCTCGCTCGTGGTGGTTGCTTTAGCCAAAGAGGGAGTAGAAATCAGGATTAGTAAAGTAAGCATTCAGCCCCAACTACCAATGTTGCCAGGAACGCCATGAAGTTAGTGGGTTATTTTCGCTGAATGGGCTAGGAGGACTTCTTTTACTTCTAAGTAAGTTTTTAACTGCATGAGGGTGTTTCTCATTTGGGCTATGCCAGTGCTTCCCTTGAGATACCCGCGGTAATATTTTCTAAAAGCGGGGACTGCCACCTTCTCTCCTCTAAGTTTAATAAAAGCTTCTAAATGGCTCAGGCAAAGGTTTATTTTTTGTTTCAAGTTAAACGGCGTGATCACTTTGCCAAACTGCAAAATTTCTTTCATCTCTCGAAAAACCCAAGGCGAGCCTATCGCAGCCCTAGCCACCATTATCCCGTCGGCAGGAGTTTCCTCAAAGGCTCTTAAAGCATCGCGGGGCTCGTCAATGCCTCCATTTAAAATGATGGGAATGGCGACTTCTTTCTTGACTTTTTCAATCCAAGTCCAGTCTGCTGCTCCGCTATGTCCTTGCGATCTCGTTCGGCAGTGAATGGTGAGAGCCTTCACCCCCACTCCTTCTAAGCGTTTCGCTATTTCTACGATGTTGATGTTATCGAAGTCCCAGCCTAGGCGAGTCTTCACCGTCACGGGAAGTTTTACTGCTCTAACGACCTTTGCTATCATCTCCTCCATAAATTTAGGGTTTAACAAGAGACCAGCTCCAGCTCCTCTTTTAGACACTTTTTTGACCCAGCAGCCAGCATTGATGTCGATCAAACTAGGGTTTTCTTTTTCAGCTAGCTTGGCTGACTCGACCATGCTTCCTATGTCGTTGCCATAAATTTGAATGCCAATTGGTTTCTCTTCAGCGCAAATCTTAATTTTTCTCCTTCCTTGTCGGCAGCCTCTAATGAGCCCATCGGAATTAACGAACTCGGTAAAAACCATGTCCGCTCCCATTTTTCGGCAAAAAATTCTATAAGAGAGATCGGTTACTTCTTCCATGGGGGCCAAGAAAATTGGTTGATGAAATTGGTAACCAGCTAATTCAAACATCTTGCTCATAGTCTTGCTTATAGTTTTCCTTTAGTGCTCGGTAGAGAATTGTTTTTAATAAAAGCTGCCTGCTCCAAGCATTTTGCTAAGGCTTTAAAGCCCCCTTCTATTTGGTGATGATCGTTTTTCCCATTCAACTCCACATGCAAGGTAATCCCAGCGGCTAGGGCAAAACTATAATAAAAATGCTCCACCATTTCAGTGGGGAAGTCACCTACCTTTTCTCTCGTGAAATGGGCATTGAATTTCAAAAAGGGACGATTGGAAATGTCCAATAGGACGTGAGCCGAACTCTCATCCATGGGAAGCGAAAAAGCGTAGCGAGTGATGCCTTTTTTATCTCCTAGAGCCTTTTTAATTCCTTCGCCTAGCGCTATCGCTGTGTCTTCAATGGTGTGGTGTTCATCAACTTCCAAGTCCCCTTCCACTTTTAATTTCAAATCAAAATTGGCATGTTTTGCTAACAAGTCCAGCATGTGATCGAAAAAGCCTATCCCCGTTGCTAGTTGGTTCTTCCCGTTTCCATCTAAGTTAAGCTCAAGGCTGATTTGAGTTTCTTTGGTATCTCTGCTATGTTCAATGAGCCTTCTTTCGTGGAGGATGGTGGTTATTTTCTCTATGATTTCTTGGTCCCGCCTTAGGTTGTCAAAAATTTTATGGAACTTGCTTTCCGTGAAATTTAAACTAGGCTCATCTTCGTCGGTTAGGTAGTAAAGTTTTGCCTCCTGGAGCTCTTCGAAAAAATTCGCTTCTGTGTGAACGGTTGTCAAGAAAATGTTTTCATTGGCTAGCAGGGTGAAAAACAAATCGTCTTTTTTAGCGGAGCTGGTTAGAAAAAATAATTTGTGATCGCAGTCAATTAATTTCTTTAGCAAAGAGATCATCTTAGGGCGGGGAATGGAAACTGCCCCTTGTTCCTTCAGTAAAACTTCTCGTTTGAACAAAACTGCTCTAGTCATGAATTTCGTTTTTAACTTTTAAGAAAAAAAAATATCCCCAAGGAAAAAAATGCTAATGCCAGAAATTTATAAAAATTAATCGGGTAAACTTTACCACCGAAAAGCCCATAATGGTCTAGCAAAATAGCGGTGAATATCTGCCCAATAACGAAGAAAGTGAGAGTAGTTACAATGCCTAACCTAGAAGCGGAAAACCCCACGATTCCCACGATGATTAGTCCAAAAATACCCGAAGAATACTCCCACCATTTGAGCTCAAGGGCTTTATTCATCCAAGTGTTAAAGTTAAAATTCTTTTTGTCGAAAAAGTCAATCAAATAAAAAAAAACAGAAAAAATCAAGATAGCCAAGCTACCAAAAATAAAATTAATGGAGACGCTACTCCAGACGTTTAACTTGTTTTCCACGTTTCCCATCACCCTAGCTTGAAGGGCGACGGCTATTCCGCCGATAAAAGTTAATCCAATTAAAAAAAACAACTTCACAAATTTTTAGTCTAAAATTTTTAGCCTAATAGACTCAGCTAGATTGATTAATTTTAATATCATTTAAACTCTCTTCGGGGGATTTTTTCATAGTTTTCATCTTTTAAAGAAACGAGTGGCGGGGAATGGAAATGAACAACGGTTTGGGTTAGTTATGTTATGATATAGTGGTATGTTAGATTACCTTTTCATTGGTGCTCACGCAGATGACTGCGAGATGCTTGCGGGCGGGACGATGCTTTATTTAAAGTCGCTGCAACAAAAAGTTGGCATCTTAGATTTGACCGCTGGCGAGTTGGCTACTTTGGGAAGTAGGGAAACTAGAAAAAAAGAAACGGAGCAGGCTAAACTTTTTTTAGATTTAGATTATAGGGAAACTTTAGATTTAGAAGATGGCAACGTGTCCATTGAGCGAGAGGCTATTCTCAAAGTGATTAAAGTCATTAGAAAGACGAAGCCCAAGTTGATTTTTACTTTTTATAAAGAATGCCGTCATCCAGACCACGAGAGCACTCATCACTTGGTTAAAAAGGCTTTTTTTTTAAGTGGGTTAAAGAACATTCATCCCAGCATGCCCTCTTTTAGGCCTTTTAATTTAATTTACTTCATGGATTTCCCCCAGCGAAAAATCCCTAACTTCGTGATAGATATAACGAAATTCTATCAAAAGAAAATAGAACTCATTAAAATTTATTCTTCTCAAGTGAAGACAGAAGCGACTGATAATAGCAATGCCACCTTCATTCATTCCGATGATTTTTGGGATGCTTTGGCAGGCACTAATTCCTATCATGGGAGCTTAATCGGTTGTTCTTATGGAGAGGGTTTCATCAGCGCTAATGCACTCAAAGTCACCAACCCCTTGGATAATTTTAAGAGAGACTTCGTTTGAATGTCGCAGTGCTTAATTTTCACCGCTTGGGGGGGTCGGGCATTGTTGCTTATGAGATAGCTCGGGCTTTAATTAGAAGAGGTCATAAAATTCATTTCGTGGGGCTAAAACCCCCCTTTAGAAATAACTTAGCCGACAGCAATATTACTTTTCATCCCATTTCGCTCCAGATTTATCCCGTTTTTGATTTCCAACCTTTCACTCTAGCCCTAGCTTCCCAGCTCTCGGAATTAATCGTCAAATGTAACATTGAAGTCATTCATAGCCACTACGCCATTCCTCACGCCGTGGCGGCTCTCTTGGCTCGCGACATTGCTCAGAAAAAAGTTAACTGCATAACCACGCTGCATGGAACGGATATCACAGTCGTCGGACTGCATCCTAGCATGTATAACATCACTAAATATTCCATAGAAAAATCCAATCACGTGACGGCTGTTTCCGATTACCTTAACCGCAAGACCTGTTCCAATTTTAGCTTGCCTAAAAATAAAATTAAAACCATTCATAACTTCATTGGTAGTGAAGTCCTTTATTCCAGAAGCACTAAATCTAAAAAGTTGAGTGGCAAAAACGTTTCACTCATTCATTCCTCCAACTTAAGGGAAATAAAAGCCCCCCTAGAAGTGATTGAAATATTTTCCAAGCTAGTTCAAAGCGACTTAGAGAGAAATTATCATTTGGGAATTTTGGGCGATGGTCCGCTGAAAGATAAAATGATTGCTTTAACCAAGAAATTAAAATTAGATCACCAGATTACTTTTTACGGAGAGAAACTTCATTTTAACGACATTTATGAGAAAGCTGATTTCTTCCTTTTGCCTAGTTACGATGAATCTTTTGGCTTGGCAGCTTTGGAAGCCATGTCTTTTGGCATGGTGGTTTTTGCTCGCGACGTGGGGGGATTAGGGGAAATCATTGACCATGAAAAAGATGGGTTTCTCTTTTGCGAAGATCATCGTTACATTGTTGGTAAAATCAACGATTTATTAAATGATCCCAAACTTTATGAAAAAATATCTAGGGCTTCCTATGAAAAAGTCCTTAAAAAATTCACTCCTGAAAAAATAATGAATGAATATGAAAAATTATATTTTGATTTTTAAGTTGAGTTTTCGTTCTTCAAAAGAGTCACTTTTTCTTTAGGAAATATTTTTTTAGCTATTCTCCTAAAAACTTCGTTATCGTCGTTGGTGATGATTTCAATTTTCCTATTCCTAGGATTAGTGGGCGGAATTTTTTTAGCTAAAAACGAAGAAGTCGCCTTAGCCGAATCAATTACCTGCAGCCCGGGATAAGTTGTTTTGATTAATTTTTTTATGAGAGGATAATGAGTGCAGCCTAAGATCAAAGAATCTATTTTTAAAACGATGGCTTCTAAATAAGATTTTATAATAGCGATGGTTATGGCTTTATGTTTAAACCCCTCTTCAATGATGGGAACGAGTAGGGGGCTAGCTACTTCGTAAACTTTTGCTCGGGGAGAGTATTGGAGGATTTTATTTTTGTAGCTAGAAGATTTAATGGTTCTTAAAGTTCCCAGAACTCCGATTTTTAGGCTTTTGCTTTTTTTTAAAGCTTCCCTAACCCCTCCTTCAATGACTCCAAAAATGGGTAAAGGATGAAATTCTTTTTTCAAAATCTCAATAGCAACCGCCGTGGAAGTGTTGCAGGCGACGACGATGATTTGACATTTCTTTTCAATTAAAAACTGAACGTTGTTGCGACTATAAGTCAAAATGTTTTGAATGCTTTTATTGCCGTAAGGCAGATGAATCGAGTCCCCAAAATAAATGATGTCGTTAAAAGGCATTTTAATAGCGACCTCTTTGCTAACCGTGAGACCCCCTACTCCCGAGTCGAAAATACCAATTCTCATTGTAAATAAATCGCTTCCATGGTTTTAAAATTAACTTTCACGTTAGTCCATAAATGCATTTGCTCGCTCGCTTGCCCCAAAAACATTTTTAGCCCACCAATGGTTTGGGCTTTCTTTCTTTGAGCGTCTTTTAAAAGCTTAGTTTTCAAAGGATTGTAAACAATGTCGTAAATAACATGCTTTTCGCTGATGACCTCTTCTCTTAAGGGAGACGAGGAAGAATGAGGATGCATCCCTAGCGGAGTGGTGTTGATCACGATGTCAAAGAGGGCTAAGTTTTTTTTGTCTAGCTCATCCCATTTAAGGGAGTTAGCCTCAGGAATGGTTTCTTGGAATTGAAGGTTGAACTTTTTTATTTTTTTGCTTTCCCTAGCCGCAATGGTTACTCGCTTAGCGTACTTGAAATGGAAGTAAAGGGTTAAAATGATGCCTTGAGCAGCTCCCCCAAGGCCTAAAAACAATATTTTTTTTTCCCTCCAGTCGGGAATTTCGCTAAGGGGCTTTAAAGCGGCTATCCCGTCGTAATTATAGCCAATGGTTTTGCCATCAACGAAGGTAATGGTGTTGATGCAGTTTAACTTTTGGGCTAGGGGGTCTAATTCATCTAAAAAGGGTAAGATTTTTTTTTTAAAGGGAATGGTTACTGACAACCCTTTGATGTTTAAGTGCTGAATGTTTTTCAAAAAGTTTTTCAAAATTTTGCTTTGATCGGGAATTTGCCAATAATGATAAATGCCATTGATGCCATATTTTTCAAACAAGCGATTAAATATCCTTGGCGAATGCGAATGAAGGACTGGACTTCCCAACACCCCGTATATTTTAGTGTGGGGATTAACTTCCATTTTTTTCCGCTTCCATTCTTTTTAAGAAAAAATCTGGCAAGGGTATCTGCCAAGTTTGTTTTTTTTTAGTCATGGGATGAAGGAAACTTAGCTTATAAGCACAAAGGTAAAAATGCTTTTCTAATTTAAATTTATTTTTCCTAAGATCGTAAAGCCTATCTCCTACAATGGGGAAGCCACTTTTAGCTAACTGCAGTCTAATTTGGTGCGTCCTCCCCGTTATTGGCGTAGCAACGATCAATGTTTTGTCTTTAAAAAATTCGATGGGTCTCACTTTGGTGAATGCTTCCTTGCCGAGGGGTTTTTTAGATATCATTTTTTTAGTTCTTTTTTTTTTATCTCTAATGAAAAAGTCCCTGAGTTCCATGGGGTTGTAAATTTTTCCATGAACTAAAACCATGTAGTTTTTAATCACTTGACGCGATTTGAATTGTTGTTGAAGTTTTTTTAAAGCCGGAAAATGCTTGGCACAAACCATCAAACCATTGGTATCCTTGTCCAAGCGATGCACAATCCCCTGCCGTAAAACACTTAAACTATTCGCTAAGCCATTTTCTTCATCGTCTTGGGGAAAGTTAATTTTTTCCTTGATGAGTTCGCTCACCGCTAAGCCTTGATGGTGGTCGTGATTTTTATGGCTGTACATCCCACTAGGTTTATTCAAAACAATGACGTCTTCGTCTTCGAAAATAATGAACTTCTCGCTCAAGATAAGTTAAATTTAGAATCGACTTTGAAATATTCTCTCTAAAGAAGGTCTATTGGAAATTATTTTCGTTTTAAAATTTTCATAAAAATTGGGGTCAATAAACCTCTCCACGAAACTATTAACAGCAATAGTAGCCGGCCATATCGTAGTGCTGCTCCAAAGGAAGACGTAGTAGGGGTCGCTCACTTTTTGAAAAAGTGGTTTCCTATCTCGGCTGTAACTAAAATTTCCCACTCGCAATTGAATTCCCCTAACTCCATTGAAATAGGCTGAGAATTGAGCAGGATAGGGGGCTAGCGTGAAAAGGATGTTCGTGAAGAGATAAGTGAAAGGAATGGAAATGAAAAAAATGGCTTCGGTTCTTCTGACAAAGTTTTCTTCCGTTGACTGCCGGTAAAATTCCAAGGGACTGAGGTTGGTATTGGTGTTGGTGGATTGAAACGCAATCACGTTGGTGAGCTCTAAGCTCATTTCTGAACCGTCGTTTTCTTGACCTAGTAGAAAACTCATTAACAAAAAAAATAGCACCAATATTTTCATGTTAGACTACTTTCATTATTCTAATATGAAAGCGTTTCGTCATCCTAGAATTATGTTGGAGCTAAGCGTTTTGATGGTTTTTAATAATTTTTTAAGGTGGTAAAAAAATGAAGAAAAGATCGCTAGAGTTTTCAGTTTTTATTGGTGTCATTACTTTAGGAGTTTATCTTTTGATTTGGTTTTATAACGTGTCAAAAGAGGTTCTGCATGAAATGGAAATTGATGAAGAGACGGACAATGCGTTGATCAATCTGGTTTTCCTAATCATCACGGCGGGCATTTATTGGTTTTGGTGGAATTACAAAATATCCGTTTATTTGAACAAAATTGAGCAAAAAAATGGGCTGGAGAGCGACTTTTGGGCAACTCCCTTGTCGCTTTATTTCGGGATGGTCATCCACCAGTTTAGGATAAACGCCCTCGCCCCAAACAAGTAGCCTTTTTAGAGCATTCGCAAGCAGTTCTTTCAAGGCATCCAACAGGTGAGGAGCATCCCTTGACAAAACCCATGGTCTAGGTTACAATCATGAGATGATAAAAAACTTTTTAAAAAATATTTCGCTTAAACTCCTGTTGTCGCTTTTTGTTCTCGCCTTTGGTTTCTCTCAGGCTAAGTCCTTGGGAGATGCGGGAGTCTACAAGCCCTTTGCTGAGGCTCACGGTGATAAGTTCTCTTTGGGGGACTTTGATAATCCCTACTTGATCCAAGTCGCTAGAAAATATCGCCGTTACTCGGAGGAGGCTTCTAGCATCACCATCGGGGGCAAGAATTACGACGTCGTTAAAACCAGTTATCAGAAAAAAGTGTATCTGGGCATTGCGGATATGACGTTAGCAGAGTGGAAATCCCTACCTAGGCAGAACATTCCAGTTACTCTGGAGCTGGTCCTAGTGAAAAGCGATGGCTCTAGGGAAGTGAAAACATTCGACCTTACTTCTTTTTTTAAGGGGGTAACGAGGACTGGGTCCAGCGAGATTTACAGCTGGCGGGACCTGCAGAACGTTAAGCACGACCTGAAGGGCAGCTACCAACAGATGAGCGACATCGCTTTTCCCCGGCCGGGAACGGAGGGTTTCCCAGAAAATGGTTTTGACCCCCTTGGCTATTTTAACGATGGCGAGGACAACGATTCTTTTACTGGAAACTTTGACGGCAGTGAATGGAAGATTAGCAAGTTGCTCATAAGGAGTAGTAAAGCGAGCGTAGGACTCTTTGGAGCGATTGGAGAAGCGGCTCAGTTAAAAAACATCGCCCTCATTGACAACGCCGTAGAAAACATTGGAAATAATAGACTTGCCATCACTGGCGGATTGGTGGGGCTGCAGTTTGGTGGAAGCATTACGGTGAGCTACGCCACGGGGAGTGTCACCGGCGGTAATGGTGGAGATAGCATGACTGGCGGATTAGTGGGGTTACAGGTGGGTGGAAGCATCACGGATAGCTATGCTACGGGGAGTGTCACCGGCGGAGATGGTAAAAATAATAGCAACACTGGTGGATTAGTGGGGGGACAGGTAGGTGGAAGCATCACGGATAGCTATGCCACGGGTGAGGTCACCGGCGGAGCTGGTGGAAATGGTAGCCTCACTGGTGGATTAGTGGGGCTGCAGGTTGGTGGGAGCATCACCGATAGCTACGCTACGGGTGAGGTCACCGGCGGAGCTGGTGGAGATCGTAGCCGCACTGGCGGATTAGTGGGAGAACAGGAAGGAAGCATCACGGCTAGCTACGCTACGGGGAAGGTCACCGGTGGAAATGGTGGGGATCATAGCCTCGCTGGTGGATTAGTGGGGGGGCAGGCGGGTGGAAGCATCACGGCGAGCTACGCCATGGGGAGGGTCACCGGCGGAGCTGGTGGAGATGATAGCCTCACTGGCGGATTAGTGGGTTATCAAAGTAAGGGAAGCATCACGGCTAGCTACGCTACGGGTGAGGTCACCGGCGGAGCTGGTGGAGATGATAGCCTCACTGGCGGATTAGTGGGGTTTCAAGGCAAAAATGGAAGCATCACGGCGAGCTACGCTACAGGTGAGGTCACCGGCGGAGATGGTGGAGATAGCCGCACTGGTGGATTAGTGGGAGAGCAACAAGGAATTATCAGGGGTAGCTACGCTACGAGTAAGGTCACCGGCGGAGCTGGTGGGGATAATAGCCTCACTGGCGGATTAGTGGGGTGGCAGTTTGGAAGCATCACGGCGAGCTACGCTACGGGGAAGGTCACCGGCGGAGCTGGTGAAGATGTCAGCGCCACTGGTGGATTAGTGGGGACTCAATTTGAAAATGGAATTATCACGGCGAGCTACGCTACGGGGAGTGTCACTGGTGGAAATGGTGGAGATGACAGCGTCACTGGTGGATTAGTGGGGGTGCAGGTTGGAAGCATCACGGATAGCTATGCCACGGGTGAGGTCACCGGTGGAAATGGTGGAGATGACAGCGTCACTGGTGGATTAGTGGGGGTGCAGGTTGGAAGCATCATGGGTAGCTACGCTACGGGGAGGGTCACCGGCGGAGCTGGTGAAGATGTCAGCAGCACTGGCGGATTAGTGGGGGGACAGTGGGGTGGAAGCATCACGGCGAGCTACGCTACGGGGAGGGTCACCGGCGGAGCTGGTGGAGATGATAGCCTCACTGGCGGATTAGTGGGGTGGCAAAACGGAGGAGCAACCATTAGAGTTAGCTATGGGTTTGGGAGCGTTATAGGTACCGGCAGAGCGGGAATCGCTAGGAGCGAAGACGCTAACTCCAGCGTCACTGCACCAAGCGACATCACAGCCTCTAGCGCTAAGTGGTCCAGCGACATATGGGACTTCGGCACTCGGAGCCAGCGGCCAGTCTTGAAATACGCTGACTACGATGGTAGAGGCGGAGTGGACTACTGCTCACTGCTCCAAGATCAGCAAGGCAGAACCCTTTGCGGGAAGAAAATCCCCGGGCAAGACAAGCGCTAGCTACCAGCGGCATTCGTTGGGTCACCAGTGACCGAGTCACCAGTGACAAGGTCAGCAGTGGCATTCAGTGGCTACTCAGGATCTTTTATGACTAAATTGTTCCTCTCATCAAAACCAGCGAAAGGGTTGTAAGCCACCTCAAAGAGATGCCCGTCCAAGTCTTTGAAGTAACCGCTATAGCCTCCCCAGAAAACTTTCTGCCCCGGCTTCACCAGTTCCGCTCCCAGTTCAACGACTCTCTTCAGGACTTCATCCACTTCCCTCTCCGACTTCACGTTGTGGGCTAGGGTGATTCCCCCAGTGCCGCCTATTTCTGCGTCGGTGACACCGATGTCCTTCGCCAAATCTGCTCGGGGATACAAGGAAAACACCATACCCCCGCTCAGAGAAAAAAATGCTATCTCACCTTCCTTAGAGTCAAGCGACTTTTTCCAGCCCAACCCCTTAGCGTAGAAATCCAGAGACCTTGCTAGGTCCTTAACCCCGAGGGTGATGATATGCAGATTTTGCTGCAAATGACTTCTTGTTAAGGCTAAGCCATAGAACCAGCAAGCTCCTGCTCTAGCTTGCCAATGTCGACTCCCAGACCTTTTGCGACTCCGCTTCCAAGAGCGACGCTCGCTCGAAACCAATGGCAAAGCTGGCGATTAATGATTTCATCTCTTTTAGGTCCAGCGATCCCACTCATCGCTCCCACGATGTTAGCGATGGTGTTTTGTCTTTCCTCTTCATTCATGACCTTTTCGAATAACGCTCTCGGCTGGCTGTAATGATCAGCGTCTTTGTTGCGATCAAACCAATCGGCTAACTGTCCGTCTAATTCAATGGCTGGCTCTTTGTATTCTTCGCTCACCCGCACTTGGTCAAAGCTATTAGGTGCGTAGTTGGGCGAACTTCCACCATTATCGTCCATTCGCATAGAGCCATCTCTTTGATAGTTTTTCACCATGAAAGGGCATTTGTTGACGGGGATTTGCTCGTAGTTTACTCCTAGACGGTAGCGATGGGCATCGGGGTAAGAAAGCAGCCTTCCTTGAAGCATTTTATCAGGTGAGTAGCCCACGCCGTTAACGATGTGAGCCGGGGCAAAAGCCGATTGCTCCACATGAGCAAAGTAATTGTCGGGGTTTTGGTTGAGTTCCAAGACTCCCACGTCAATGAGGGGAAAATCGCCATGCGGCCATATTTTAGATAAGTCAAAGGGATTAAAAGAAGTTTTTTGAGCTTCCTCCTCGCTCATGACTTGGATTTTCAAATCCCACTTGGGGAAATCTCTACGTTCAATCGCTTCAAACAAATCCCTTTGCGCCCAGTCCATGTCCTTGGCTTTCATTTCATCAGCCCCAGCGCCAGTGAAGTTCTTTATCCCTTGCTTGGTCTTGAAATGAAACTTTACCCATACTTTTTCGTTTTTGTCGTTGATGAGAGAGAAAGTGTGGCTACCATAGCCGTTCATGTGCCGGTAAGAGTAGGGTGTCCCGCGATCTGACATTAAAATCAGCACTTGATGCAGGCTCTCGGGATTGAGACTCCAGTAATCCCACATCATCGTGGGGCTTTTGCAGTTCGTCTGCGGGTCTCTTTTTTGCGTATGAATGAAGTCGCCAAATTTTTTGGGGTCTTTGACGAAGAAGATGGGAGTGTTATTGCCCACTAAGTCCCAGTTTCCCTCTTCAGTGTAAAACTTAACGGCGAAGCCTCGCGGATCCCTTTCCGTGTCAGCTGAGCCTTTTTCACCCCCGACCGTGGAAAACCTTAGAAAGACTTTAGTTTTCTTGCCAATCTCGCTAAATAGCTTAGCTTTGGTGTAATTGGTGATGTCATGAGTCACCGTAAAAGTTCCATAGGCGCCGGAACCCTTGGCATGCACTACTCTTTCGGGAATCCTTTCGCGATTGAAGTGAGCCATTTTTTCATGCAGAATGTAGTCTTGTAAGAGCAGAGGACCTCGCTCTCCTGCTGACATGCTGTTTTCATTTTCATAGTAAGGTCTACCCGAAGCAGTGGTTAATTTTTCTTCTTCATTCATTGTAAAATCCTTTAATTAAAATAGTTAACGAGAAGTCGCTAAATTATACTATCAGTTGGTTTTTCCCATTCTTTTTTTATAAAAAAGCCCTTTTCACTAAGAAATTGCTAAAGTTTTTCTTTAAAAACCAAAAATGCCGACTAGGAAAAGTGAGCTTAGCAATTATCCGCTTAAGTTGAAAAAAGGTTTCTAGCTCCTAATAAAGAGAAGAAAATTCATGGTAGAATTCATTTCATGATTTCAGTCATTGATTACGAAGCCGGTAATGGTAGTAGCGTCGTCAATGCCCTCCGCAAGATAGGTTTTCCCGCTGAAATCACTGCCAACCCCGCTTCCCTCAAAAATAGCGAACTCATCGTTTTGCCCGGAGTGGGAAGTGCTCCAGCCACGATGAAGTCCCTCAAGAGTAAAAACCTCTTAAGCCTGCTAAACGACTTAGTGCTAGAAAAGCAAAAACCTTTTTTAGGAATATGCATTGGCTATCAAATCCTCTTCGAAGCCAGTGAAGAAGGAGAAGTTGAAACTTTAGGGTGGGTCAAGGGGAAAGTCAAGAAATTTAACTCCAACAAAGTTAAAGTCCCCCAAATGGGTTGGAACATCGTTAATTTCCAAGAAAATCCCTTCTTAACCGCTTTGGGTAACTCCCATTATTTTTATTACGTTAATTCCTATTACGCCTTGCCTACGGAAGAAGGCGTTCTTTTAGGAGAGACCATTTATGACCTCACCATTGGAGCTTTCTTAAGGAAAAACAACATCGTTGCCACTCAGTTTCATTTGGAAAAAAGTGGCGAAGTTGGCCTTAGACTATTTAAGAACATCGTTGAATATTTCTTGAAATAACCCTCCCCTCAAGAAAATTAAAGCAAGCAAGTTGCGATTTGATTTCATGGCTCTGTTTCATGGCTCTTTCGTCTTTAGGAAGAAGTCATTTAGTCCCTGTTTGATTTGTTCGTTCCTAGCTGCTTCAAACCATAGCTTATCCCCAGCAAGTTTCAAAGCACTAGGAAAGTTATTGTGGTATAAATGACCCGTGCCTAGTCCTTGAATCTCGCTGGAAGCCAAACTAGCCGTCCATTGGGCGAGGTAGTTTAGTCCCCAGCTGCTTTCCAAAGCGGAAGTCACCCACCATTTGATCCCTCGCCTAGAAGCTAACTTTATCCAATCTTCCGCTTGGTGAACTCCGCCTAATAGGCTTGGTTTTAAAACTAAGTAGTCCGGCGATACCCTAACAAGCAGTTGTTCCTTTAATTCATAAGAGGGTTTGCCCAAAAGTTCTTCGTCCAAAGCAATGGGCAGAGGACTCTCTTGGAGTACTTTATGCAGGAAAGTTAAATTATTGCTCTCCACCGGCTGTTCTAAGGAATGAACGTTCAAATTTTTTAATTTTTCGAGCCGGTGAAGCAACTTCTTCATTTTGGAAGCACTGAGTTCTCCTTTCCCCCAAGCCCCATTGGCATCTAAGCGAAGGATGATCTCGGGAGATTCGCCTCTGATGAACTCCACTAACCGCAGTTCCTCCTCAAAATCCAAAGCCCCAACTTTTAATTTTAAACAACGAAAAGATTTTTTTAAAAGCCTCTTAACCTGTTGCTTTAAAGCTAAGTAATCTCCCATCCAAACCAAGCCATTAATGATAAGAGGCTGGTCTCCTTTAGTCCAGGGCGAAGGGTAAATGATTCCCGCCTCATCTTCTTCGTTTAAAGCTGCGAAAGCCATTTCTACGCCGAACTTCAAAGAAGGATAGTCCGTTAATTCCTTCATCAAGTAATTTTTTCTCTTTTCAATGTTTTTCGTTACCCAGTTAAGTTTATCTTCATAGTCATGGGGGTTATCAAGGCTAAGCCCGGGGATGAAAGTGCATTCTCCTAGCCCAATTTTATTAAGCCCATCGTCTTTTAATAACAACAAATAAACTATTTTTTCGCGTAAAACATTCCTAGAAGTGATGGCTGGCTTTTTGAAAAAAAGGGTTTTTTTAACGACTTTAGCAGTTAGCAAAATAAAAACAACTTCAAGCGATGGAACTCCGCTTGCTTTAAGAATTATAATATAATTTCACCAGTAAAAACCATTCATCATTTTGAAAAAAAATGCTTTTTCAGCTTAGTTACTTTAGAAAAAATCTTCATTTGAAGAAAATTTGGCAAAATGAATTGGATTTTTTTTTAAAAAAAATGTTTCGTTTGTCGGGAGAAGAATTCATTCAGCAAGTCATCATCCCCGCTCAAAAGAAAATCAGTTTCTCTTGCTTGATGAAACTTGTTTATTACACTTGGTTGAAAAAAAAAAACTACCCTTGGGAATACATTTTTCAAGAGGCTTTTTTTTTGAAAAGAAAGTTTTTCATCACGAGGAAAACTTTCATCCCGCGCCCCGAAACGGAAGAACTCATGCGTTTGATCCTAAAAAGAGAAAGAAAAATTAAAAAAAGAATTTTAGAATTGGGCACTGGCTCGGGCGTCATTGCCATTAGCTTGAAAAAAGCTTTTCCCGAAGCAGAAATAGTTGCCGTTGATATTTGCCCCCATGCCTTGGCAGTTGCCCAAAAAAACGCCCAATCCCTTTTAAAGGAAAATGAAAAAATAGAGTTCCTCGAAAAAGATGCTTTCGATCTAAGCGTAAGTCGTTCTTTTGAAGAAAATCCCTTTGATTTAGTGGTGACCAATCCTCCCTATGTGGGGGAAAAGGAAAAGCACCTAATAAGCAAATCCACCCTGCGCTATGAACCTAAAAAAGCCCTTTTTTCTGGCGAATCGGGCTTGGATTTTTTCTTGAAATTAGCGCCTTTGGTGGGGGAATGGTTGAAAAGGGGAGGGCGGTTTTACGCTGAAATGGGCTTCCAGCAAGCCGAAGCCGTTTCGAAAATATTTCATTCCTTTAGCAAAAAAAAAGTGCTGAGAGACATGTTTGGCAAGGAAAGGTTCTTTCTAGGTGAGAAATGAAAAACCCCATTCAAATTCCATTCAAAAGAATCCTAGTTTAATCTTGACTTAACCCAGTGCAGGTCGTTACTTTTAACATTTCCAGAGAACAAAAACTAATTGATTTTTTAACTAAGGATCATTCTAATCATTTGAAAACAAAGCAAGTGAATTGGAGTCAAGCCATTGCCGAGGGAAGGTTTAAAAGCAATGGGAACTTCATTGGGAAAAACTACCTCTTGAAGGAGAATTCCCAGCTGCATTATTATCCCCTAGAGTTAGCTCCCGAACCAACGGTTAGCAGAAACATCGTAACGCTTTACGAAGACGAGCATTTTTTCATCGTTAACAAACCGGCACCGCTTCCCATCCATCCTTGCGGAGCTTATTTCCATAACACTTTAACTCAAATGCTTAACAAAAAACATTCGAACTTAAGCACTTTAAATCGCTTGGATAGCGAAACTTCGGGAATTGTTTTTTTGGCTAAGCCAAAAAACACACGCCAAAACGCAAACCAAAACACAAGTCAAAGCGCAAGCCTTCTAGCGAATGCTTTTCTAAAAAGTTCGAAATATTACTTGGTTTTAGTTCATGGGGTTTTTCCCAACTTTTTAAAAGTTGCTTTGCCTCTAGCGAGATCCAACCATTCCTTGGTTCATAAGAAAAGGGCTTTCGATCCTGCCGGAAAGAAAAGCCTAACTTTTTTCAAAAAAATAACTAGTCGCTTTAACAAATCACTCCTCATTGCCCATCCCATCACGGGGAGAACTCATCAAATAAGGGCTCATCTCTTAGCCGCGGGATTTCCCGTGGTAGGCGACAAGATTTATGGAAAAGATGAAAAATATTTCTTGCGTTTTTTAGAGGAAGGAATGAGCGAGGATTTGTTGAGTAGTTTGGAACTAAAGAGGCATTTTCTGCATAGCTATAAGAACGTTTTCTATCACCCAATCCGCAAAAAAAGCATCACTATCGTTGCCAAACTTGCTCCCGAGTTAATGGAAGCAATGAAAAAAAATTCCTTTCCCCCTATAAAAAAATTATCATCTCACTGAATAATCATAATAAAATTTTGTGGTTTTTATTCTTTAGCATTGGAGGATGTAGCATGAAAAAAAATTCTAAAAAATCTTACCAGACGCTTTCTTTTTGGTTGTTAAGTGCTTCTCTTTTATTACTTCCTAGCCCACTTTTTAGTCAAGGGAAGACCATCACTTATGGCGAGCAAAATGGCAAAGCAATCAAAGGCTTTATCGCTTATCCAAAGTCAAAAGCGACTGCTGGCAAAAAACTACCTGCCTTGATTCTCATCCACGAATGGTGGGGACTAAACGATGACATCAAAAGAAAGGCAGCTACTTTCGCTGAGGAGGGCTACGTTGCTCTAGCCGTTGACCTTTACGGTGGTAAAAGCACGACCAAACCTGCTGAAGCGAGGGAGTTAGCGGGGGCGGTCAGAAAAGACATGCAGGCGGCTTTCGCTAACCTTGAAGCAGCCGTCGATTATTTGAAAAAAGATCCCCTTGTCAATCCCCAAAAGATAGCTTCCTTGGGATGGTGCTTTGGCGGTGGTTGGTCCTATCAAATGGCGAAGAATAACTTAGACGTGGTGGCTTCTATCATTTATTATGGCTTCTTCAATCCCCAAGACGATTTACAACAAATGCGAGCACTCATATTGGGGCATTTTGCCGATAAGGACAGAGCAATAAAAATTGATAACGTGAAGGAATTTCAAGCCAAACTAAAAACTCTCAATGGAGACCACGAAATTTACATTTATCCCAATACTCAACATGGCTTTGCCAGTAGGGAGGGAGAGAACCCTAACTACAATAGCCAAGAAGCAGCAAAGGCTTGGGAGAGGACGCTAGATTTTTTGAATCGCTACGTGAAAAAGTAACCTCACCTTGAATCTTTCTTCAAACAACGTTTTTATTGTCGATGGCGTTAGAACACCCATTGGTCGCTTCATGGGTGCTCTTGGTGGCTTCCCAGCTACCCATTTGAGTGGAGTGGTGGTCAAGGAATTGATGAAGAGAAACAATCTCGCTCCCGAAGTAATCGATGAATTGTTTTGGGGGAACGTGTGCTCCGCTAACTTAGGTCAATCACCAGCTAGGCAAGTGGTTTTTGCCGGCGGACTTAGCGAAAAAGTTCCTGCCACTATCGTTAACAAAGTGTGCTCTTCTTCTTTAAAAGCCATCAGCTTAGCCGCCGGCACCATTGCTTTAGGAAGCAATGAAATGACTTTGGCGGGAGGCATGGAAAATATGTCCCAAGTCCCTCGTTATTTAGCCAATAGTCGCAAGGGGTTTCGCTTGGGCGATGATCAGATCATTGATGGATTAATGAAAGATGGGTTAAGCGATGCTTATCAAGGCGTTGCCATGGGAGTGTTCGCCGATAAGACAGCGGATAAACATGGTATCAGCCGACAGGCTCAAGACGATTGGGCGAAAGTGTCTTATCAAAGGGCGAAGGAAGCAACTGCTAGGGGCATTTTTCACAAGGAAATCGTTCCTTGGAAATACCAAGATAAAAAAGGTCGCGAAATTGCTATTTTAGAAGACGAGGAAATAGAAAAAGGAAATTTCGCCAAAGCCCCTAATTTGAAACCAGTTTTTACTCCCGATGGAACGGTGACAGCCTTTAATGCTTCTAAAATAAACGATGGTGCAGCTGGAGTTATTTTAGCCAGCGAAAAAAAAATACAAGAACTAAACTTAACCAAGCGAGTTAGAATCATTGCGAGCATTGATTTCGCCAAAGATCCCCAATGGTTCACGACGGCTCCCATCGAGGCGACGAAGAAAGCATTAGCGACGGCTGAGCTCGCTTTAAGCGACATTGACTTCATTGAGATCAACGAGGCTTTTGCAGTAGTCCCCTTGGTTTTCATGAAGGAGCTATCCCTTGCCCCAGAAAAAGTCAACGTTCATGGGGGAGCGATTGCTTTAGGGCATCCCATTGGTGCTTCGGGGGGGAGGATACTAGTGTCGCTCATGAATGTGCTAAGCGAGCGCCGAGCGAAACTCGGTTTAGCAGTGATCTGCAATGGCGGTGGGGGAGCTAGTGCGATGGTCATTGAAAACTGCTTAGAGAATTAAATTATCGTTACATGGAAAGTTTGTGGAAAGCGGATGCGAAGACGATTGAAGAGACGAACTTATTTCAATATCTCAAATGGCTAGAGAGCGAAAAGGGACTATCTTTTGCTAATTACGATGAGCTTTGGCAATGGTCGGTGGATAATTACCCTGATTTTTGGGCTACTCAAGTAGAATACAATCGCATTGATTTTCACTCTCCTTTCGAGGAAGTCCATCGCTTTCAAGGTGACTTCATGGAGAGTAGTTGGTTTAGTGGGGCTAAGTTAAACTACGCTGAAGCTATTTTTAAAAATAAAACCACTTCCCACCCGGCTATCATAGCTGGAAAAGAGGGGAGCAGTGACTATTCTAGTTGGAGTTGGGAGGAACTAGAACTACTCACCGCTAAAACGATTCGCTTCTTGAAAAATTGTCAGCTGGAGGTAGGCGACCGAGTGGTGGCTAACGTGACGAACGAAGTTCCAGCGGTGGTGATTTACTTGGCTTGTGCTTCTTTGGGGTTGGTCTTCTCTAGTTGCTCCCCCGACTTTGGCATCAGAGCCACCATTGACCGCTTTAAAATATTAGCCCCGAAGGTGCTTTTCACCGTTCACGAGTATGAATACAATGGCAAAACATTTGAGCAAGCGAAAAAAATTGAAGCCCTAAGAGAAAACGTAACTAGTTTGGAAACCATAGTTTTCCTCAATCAAAAAACTTCTTCCAACAATTCAGCAGAAAAATCTTGGCAAGACATCGTGGAACAAAAAGACTTTTCCCTCCCTTTAGAAACCATTCCCGTTGACTTTTCCCATCCTCTAGTGGTGCTTTTTTCTTCGGGAACGACTGGTCTCCCCAAGGCGATAACTCATAGCCACGGGGGCATTTTAGTAGAGCATTGCAAGTATTTAAAATTTCACAACGACGTTAAACCGGGCGAGCGGTTTTTTTGGTATAGCAGCACTTCTTGGATGATGTGGAATTTCTTGGTTTCTGCTTTACTCCTACGAGCAACCATTGTGCTATACGAAGGTGCTCCCCTCTATGCTAGAAGCGAAATATTGTGGGAACTGGCTGAGAAAATAGGCATTCATCACTTTGGTTGCAGCGCTGCTTATCTGCATTATTTCTTCAAAAATAAAATCGCCATTAAGGAAAAATATTCTTTGCCTGAGCTTCGTTCCATTGGCTCAACGGGTTCTCCCCTTAGTCCAGAAGTTTTTCGTTGGACTTATGAAAACGTAAAAAGCGAGATGTGGCTGTTTTCCATGAGCGGAGGAAGCGATGTGTGCACTGCTTTTGTTGGGGGATGTCCCTTGGAAGCGATTTATTCGGGAGAAATTCAAAAAAGATGTTTGGGAGCAAAAATAGAAATTTTTAACTCTTCGGGAAAAAGCGTTTTGAATGAAGAGGGCGAACTGGTCATCACTAGACCACTTCCATCGATGCCGATTTACTTTTGGAAAGATGAGAACAGGCAACGCTATAAGAAAAGCTATTTTTCAAGCTATGAAAACGTCTGGCACCATGGCGATCGCGCTAAGCTAACCGCTAGGCAAGGGATTATCATTTATGGTCGCTCTGATGCCACTTTAAATCGCCATGGCGTGAGGATGGGAAGCGGGGAAATCTATCGCTCTATCGATAAGCTCAGTGAAGTCAAAGACAGCTTGGTTTTAAATTTAGACCTCGGGGCAGAGAAATATTTTTTCCCCTTGTTCGTTGCTTTAAAGGAAGGCGTCCAACTAACTCCTTCCTTGAAAGATGAGCTAAAAAAGCAAATTAGAGAAAATTGCTCTCCTCGCTATGTTCCCGAAGCGATAATAGAAGTACCGGAAATCCCGTACACGTTAAGTGGTAAAAAAGTCGAAATACCCATTAAGAAAATCTTACTAGGAGAAGCGGTGGAGAAAGTTATCAATGTAGGCTCGTTGAGGAATCCCGAGAGCATTGATTTTTTTGCCAATTACGAAATTCCTAAAAAATAAATTGCTTTAAAATTGCCGTAAGCCAAATAAAATTTATGCGATTACCAACCAATGAACTACTCCCCCCAATGAGGATTCATTATTGACATGACCAACAGAAAACCCAACCAACCCATGCCTACTCAGCAAAAACCCAAAATGAAAAGCAAGTTGAAATTCAAAAAAGCAGTTTTCTCTCCCATGAGTCAATTGGTCTTCAACTTGTTCTTGCTATTGGTTTCGCTTTTGAGTCTTTTGATCGTTGCTTTGGAGTTCCTTAACTTAGTACCAGCTTATTTACAAAGCACTTTTGTTTTCATGGATTTCGTTTTTTCGTTCATCTTTTTAACGGAATTTCTCATGCGTTTGAAGTTTTCTAGGAACAAGCTGAAATATTTAAGGTGGGGCTGGATAGATTTGCTGTCCGCCATTCCCCTTTACCAATTCAAAGTACTTAGGGTCTTACGAATCATTGTTTTTCTAAGAGTCCTTAAAAGCATTATTCAACTCCACAGGATAAGGAACATTTTTCATCAAGAAAATTCCTTGAAAAGCATTGTCAGCAATAGTTTTTTAGCCTTTATCCTTTTAACGGTTCTAATGCTCATGATCTCCACCGTCTCCATTTTGTATTTCGAGCATCGAGCAGAACCCCTTAGCCCCACTCATCACATTAAGACTCTCCAAAATGCCTTGTGGTGGTCCTTCGTTACTATAACGACAGTGGGCTATGGTGATTTTTATCCCACGACGATAGGCGGAAAAATCACCGCCATCATCCTCATGGTTTTTGGGATAGGCTTGTTTAGTAGCTTAACCGTTTATTTTTCGTCCTTTTTAATCAACCGATTTCAAAAAGAAGTTAGTCAGAAGGAAATCAAAAGACTTTCCAAAGAAATAAAGGAAATAAAGCAAATGCTTCAAAAAATGAACTTAAAATGAACGAAACTAACTTGTTTAAGCAAGTCAAAGAATATTTCATTTCCCTGCAAAAAACCATAAAAGAAAAAGTAACATCCACGAGCGAGAGTGATTTCCAGCGAAACCAATGGGATTATTCGGGAGAGAACGCTAAGAGTGGAGGTGGGGTTTCCTTCACGTTGGAAAACAACTTCGTCTTTGAAAAAGCAGGTCTCAACTTATCCATCATTCAGGGGAAATTCAATGCTTCCCTTAGAAAGTTACTTAAAAAAGAAAGCAAACTCTTCAATGCTACCGGCGTGTCTTTAGTTTTCCACCCTACTTCCCCCCTCATTCCCACCATTCACATGAACGTGCGCTTTTTTGAAAGCGATAGCGGGGAATCTTGGTTTGGTGGGGGGATTGATTTGACGCCTTACTATCCTTTTTTAGAAGATTTTACTTTTTTTCATAAGACCATTAAAACAAACTTAGATAAGCTAGCACCCGCTTATTATGAAAAGCACAAAGAGATCTGCGATGATTATTTTACGATAAAGCATCGCGGAGAAATGCGCGGCATTGGGGGAGTTTTTTTTGATTATTTAACTGGCGATAAAAAAGAACATTTTCAATTGATAAAAACTTTAGGAGCTAGCTTCATTCCTTGTTATTTCCCTATTGTACAAAAAAGACTGAAGCAACCCTATGAAAAAATTCATCGCGATTTTCAACTCTATCGTCGCGGGAGGTATGTTGAGTTTAACTTAGTTTACGATCGCGGCACTCAGTTCGGCTTTAAGAGCGGGGGCAACATCGATGCTATCCTAATGTCGCTTCCTCCCATGGTCGCTTACCCGGCGGTAGCCCAGTTTGAGAAACATGCTTTTGCTAGGGAGATGACTGCTTTATATCAAAAAAAAAAATGGGCTTAAAGTTAGCAGTACTTTGTTATTTAAAGCAAAAGGGCAAAACCCTCATGCTCTACAGAAACCGCAAGCCCAATGACATTCATCAGGGGAAATGGAATGGCTTAGGCGGGAAATTAGAAAAAGGCGAATCCCCCGAAGAGGCTCTCGTTAGGGAAGTCAAAGAAGAAGCCAACGTTTCCTTAGTGGATTATCAGTTAAAGGGCATCATCACTTTCCCAGACTTCAACAACGAAGAGGACTGGTACGTTTACCTCTACACGAGTCATGACTATCGAGGTGAAATTAACTACCAATCAAACGAAGGGGAACTCAAATGGATAGACGATCAGCGACTATTCGACCTCAACCTCTGGGAAGGCGATCATTTGTTTTTAAAATGGATGGAACAGCCGCGCTTTTTCTCTGCTAAAATGATTTACCAAAACAAAACTCTCCTAAAACACAACGTTACCTTTTATTAAGCCTTAATCTAATCATTATAAGCCTTATAAGCCTTAAGCTAAGCCTTAAAATCGGAGAACTTCTCTTCGTCTGGTTTTTCTTCGTCTGGGCTAAATTTATCGTTTAAAATTTTGATCTTCTTCTCATAGCCATTCATTTTTTGTTTAATCTCTTGATATAAAAAGACCCCCTTTTCAAACAACTCAAATGCTTTATCCAATTCCGTTTCAGCACTCTCCATTTCGTTAGCGATTTTTTCTAATTCCTTTAAAGAATATTCTACTTTCATTTAAAAACTCCTATTTTTTTTTTCATTAACTAATTTTACGTAAATATCGAATCCATCAAAGTACTGCAGCATAGAGGTTTTGGGGTTTAATTCCAAAATCAAGAACAAAAGACTATCGCTGCTTTTTAAGTACCATTCTTTTTCATAAAGATAAAAATATTTGGGATATTTCAAAGCAAATTTCGTGAAAGGATTTTCCTTAGAGGTTGCCCTTCTTCCTATCTTCCCTAAAGTTTTTTCTAAAAAAACCAAACTCCTTTCCTTCAAAAACAACTCTTGTTTATTAATCATTTTTGAAATTCCTTCAACCACTTCCAAGTATCTCCCCTTTCCATAGAGATTATATAGTTCAAAGTAATTTCGAACAACTTTTATTTTAGGGGAATAAATTTTTAATTGTTTTTCGTCAAGTTTAACAAAGCCCCGACGATTTTCTTGATACTCCACCCAGTACCATTTTTCCTCATCTTCTCCCGTTAGAAAGTGAGTAATTTTAAAAGGTTGCCAAAGTTCTATCCTAGCGATATTACGCGAAGCAATCTCATGAGGACGACTTCGAGCGATTAAAGTTTCATCGGTTGAAAAGTAGATGCTTTCATCCAGCATCATAGGCTCATAAGAGTCGGGGTTCACTTTAGCGAGGATTGCTCGTAGGTTTTTCAGAACCTCTTTTTGCCGCCTACTTAGTAACTGAGGAGATAAGTAATCTCCACCCAGCAATAGGGAATTAAACTCTTGGTAAGGAATAAAATCGGGATAGCGAGTAGCAAGGAATCTAAAATATTTCCAATTTTCATCGTGGATGGCTTTTTTATTGGCAGGGTGCTGGGATAGTCGTTTTAAGTTGTCGAGGTAAATTTCTCGTAAGGCTTTCCTTTCAAAAAAGAAATCGTTTCTATCTAAAATTATTTTTTTTAAATGAGATTTGTCATACTCCAGCTGACCATTTTCTTGATTCACTTTTAAAGAGTAGTTAAGCCGCTTCCTAGGCTCTTCCATCAAACGATCTGCGAAAGTTAGCCGGTTGATGATGTTTTCATCGTTTAGCGAATTTAAAATCGCCATTCCCACCCAATAATTGATTTCGCTCTCGTTATCCACGGGAGATTCCGTAAACGTTTTTAAGTAAAAATCGTAATTAGTGAGCACTCCTTGATAGTTTTTATTTTCATATTCTCGCTTTACGCGGGCAAGGATGATTTCATAGTTGTACAGGGAAGCGTTAATGCTCTCCTTTTCCGGGAGTTCGGCTAAGTAAGTTTTTATTGGGAAGTTTTTCGCCTCTCCCGGCCTATATTGAGTGCAGCCCCAGAGAAAAAAAACCATTGAAAAAATCACCAGTAAAATATTGCTCATTTTAACTCCCCACCCGTTAAAACAAATGCTTGCTAATCTAAATCATCAAAAAAATCATCTGCTAAAACCGAACCCTTCTTTTCTTTGGGTTCATTTTTTTTGATTTCCTTAGTCTTGCCTTCGTCTTCCTTGGTTTTTTCTTCGTCTTTTGGCGGCGAATTCTCAACCCTAGCGTTTTCGCCATCTTTTAAGGACGCAATCACTTTCTTTTCTATCTCTTGAAAGGTAGCCGTGTTTTCCTTCAAATACCGCAAGCAATTATCTTGCCCCTGCCCAATTCTCTCTTCGCGATAGGAAAACCAAGAGCCGGACTTTTTAATGATGTCGTTTTTAACTGCCAAACTCAGCAATTCGTTTTCTCGCGGAATCCCTCGTCCATAAATGATAACCGTTTCAGCCACTCGAAAAGGAGGCGACAACTTGTTTTTGACCACTTTTACTTTGAGCTTAGAACCATAAATTTGCTCTTCTTTCTTCAAAACTTCCATTTTTCTAACGTCCAGCCTAACGCTAGAATAAAATTTAAGGGCATTTCCCCCAGTAGTGGTTTCGGGACTACCAAAGAAAACTCCCACTTTCATCCTTAGTTGATTGATGAAAATCAAAGTGGTCTTACTCCTATAGAGACTGCCCGTGATCTTTCGCAGGGCCTGACTCATCAGCCTCGCTTGGACCGCCATGTGAGCATCCCCCATATTGCCCTCTATCTCGGATTTTGGAGTTAAAGCCGCTACGCTGTCGACCACAATGAGATCAACGGAACCAGAAGCCACTAAGTTATCGACGATTTCTAGGGCTTGTTCTCCATTCTCTGGTTGCGATAAATAAAGTTCTTTAACGTTAACTCCAATGTTACCAGCGTAATTAATGTCTAAAGCATGTTCCGCATCAATGAACGTACACACGCCTCCTTGCTTTTGAGCTTCAGCGACTGCATGGAGCGCTAACGTGGTTTTTCCAGAAGATTCTGGACCATAAATTTCAATGATCCTACCCTTAGGATACCCCCCAATGCCAAGGGCTTCATCCAAAATCAAAGAACCAGAAGAAAAGCATTCCACTCCTTTGTGATTAGTGGCTTCCCCCATTTTAATAATGACGCCCTTGCCATATTCTTTTTCCAAACTTTTAATGGCATCTTCCATCGTCATTTCTTTTTGAATAACTTTTTTACTACTTTTACTAGTTTTACTACTTTTCATTTTCATTTATCCTTTATCTGCATTAACGATTCTATTTCTCCATACTTAAACGAATACCCTTGCTCCATTAATTTCTTCGGTTTGATGAAGGGAATTTTTAAAAACAAACTAGCCCTCTTTCTCAAAAGGAGCTTAATGACGAAATTAGGAACTCGAAAAAAACGTGGAACTTTTAAAGACCGAGCAACCTCAATAGCGAAGTCCTCTTGATTAATGAGCTTAGGCGAGACTAAATTCACGGCTTTGGTGATTTGCTTATTTTTAATGATCTCCTGAACGATAGAAGGAAATTCACGCAAAGCAATCCACGGAAAGGCATCGCTACCATCTCCCAAAGGCCCTCCCAAATAGCTGCGATAGATCCTTATGATTTTTTTAAAAGTCCCCTGCTGAGGATCCAAGACCACTCCTATCCGGAGTAAAACCACCCTTGATTTAGGTGCTGTTAAACCCAAAGCCGCTTGCTCCCAGTCATAGCAAAGCTTAGCCAAGAAATCATCGCCCGGCGGACTAGCTTCACCTAGGGCATTCGCTTTATCGTTCCGCAAGTTCCCATAGAAACCTATGGCAGAAGCATTGATGAGGAGTTTGCTTTTCTTAAGCGAATTAATCACTTTGACAACTTTCTTCGTGAAATCAACGCGACTAGAGTACAAGGCTTTTTTCCTAGCAGCAGTCCACGGCCTCGTCACCACGTTTTCCCCCACTAAGTTAATGACGACTTCGTTTTTAGCAATCCCTTCCTCCAGTTTGCTCAAAGGGTAAAACCAAACTCCTTCCTTCCGAAAAACCTTTTGGCATTTCCTAGAGACGACGGAGATTTCGTGAATTGATTTTAGCTCTTCTACTAGCTTGCTTCCAATGTAGCCACTACCCCCTAAAATAATGATTTTCTTCTTCGTTTTCATTTTTGATGACTTTTAATTTAGCTTAATTTCCCCTGTTTTTAACCAAATGGTAAAAAATGAGTTTCGCATCAGAGGCAGTTATTCCTTCCAGTTTACTAGCATTCGCTAAGGTTGTCGGTTTATTTAACTTCAACTTCTCCCTAGCTTCTAATTTTAATCCAACTAACTTGTCGTAATCAAAAACTTTCGGGATTCTAAGGTTTTTTTTTCTCTCTATTTTACGATGATCTCTTAGCAATTTTCTTATATAGCCCCCATATTTCATATCAGCCGCCACTTCTACGAGAAGGCTAGCCTCCCTAGGGCTTAATTGCAGGGTTTTTCGCACTTTACTCAGCAAGTTTTCAAAATGAAAATCACTCCTAGAAAAAAAATGCTCCAAATTCCATTTGGCTACTTTTTTATCCCCGATGATCTCCCCCCATTCTTCTTTTACGATTTTATGTTCTTTTAATTTTACAACCAGCTCTCTCTTCATCGCTTGGTCCGTTAAAAATTCCCGATAGTCTTCTTCCTGCACCAATCCCAAAAAATACCCCTTAGCAAGGAGTCTCGTAGCCGCATTATCGATCCTTAAGTGGAGGCGATTTTCTGCCCTAGAAGTGAACATTCGATAAGGTTCTTTGACGCCTTTAGTCACCAAATCATCGATCATGACCCCAATGTAGCTTTCCATTCGATCTAAAACAAAAGGCTTCTGCCCATCTATTTTCAAAACAGCGTTTATCCCAGCCATTAGCCCCTGACTAGCTGCTTCCTCGTAACCAGAAGTGCCATTGATTTGCCCAGCAAAAAAGAGGTTAGTGCATTTCTTGCTCTCTAAAGTAGCCTTTAAATGAAGGGGGTCAATGTAGTCGTACTCCACGGCATAAGCAGGCTTGATAATTTTAACTTTTTCCAACCCAACAATGGTCCTGATGAATTCATCCTGCACCCCCCTAGGCATGCTCGAAGAGAGCCCGTTGATGTAAAACGATTTCGTGTCGAGCCCCTCTGGTTCTAAATAGAGTTGATGGCGGAGCTTATCTTGAAAGCGAAAAATCTTATCCTCTATGGAGGGGCAATAGCGAGGCCCAGTCCCTTCTATGATCCCAGAATAAAGCGGAGACTTTTCCTTGTTTTGCCTAATGATTTCATGAGTTTTTTCATTCGTATAAGTAACGTAACAGCTTATTTTTCTGTTTTTATTAAGCTTTAAATTCCCAGTGAAAGAATGCTGCTTCTCTCCTTCTCCCTTTTCTTCTTCCATTTTAGCGAAGTCAATGCTGTCTTGATGAATTCTCGCGGGAGTCCCTGTTTTAAGCCGCCGCAGTTGAAAGTTAAACCGCTCCAATGATTTCGACAATTCACTAGAACTAACTTCGCTCAGCCTCCCCCCAGTCGTTGAATAATCGCCAATGTAGATTTTCCCCCCCAAAAAAGTCCCCGTACAGAGAATAACCGCTTTAGCCTCGTAAGTCATTCCCATCTGAGTCCTCACTCCAATGACTTTTTCATCCTCAATGAGTAACTCAGTGACTTGATCTTGAATGATTTCTAAGTTCTTCTGCTCCTGTGCCACCCTAGAAGCCACTTTAGAATAAAGATGCTTGTCAATTTGAGCCCTAAGCGACTGCACTGCTAACCCTTTGGAGCGATTCAAAACCTTGTACTGGATGGCGGCTTCATCGGCTATTTTAGCCATTTCGCCCCCTAGGCTATGGATTTCCTTTACCAGTTGGCTCTTACCGATGCCCCCGATGGAAGGATTGCAGGAAATATAAACTAAATTATCAACGTTGAGAGTGATGAGAGCGGTTTGCTTGTTCAGCCGAGCCGCCGCCAGCGAAGCTTCTAATCCAGCATGCCCCGCCCCAATCACAACGATGTCCAGTTTATGATGCATTTACTTGCCGATACAAAATTGTCGGAACAAAAGGTTAAATATTTCTTCTTGATGGAGTTTTAAATTGAGTTCGGAGAAATCACTGATTAATTTTCTAAATTCTTCCACCAATAACTCTTCGCTAAGGAATTCCTGCATGGCTTTTTCAACCGCCTTTAGTTTCTTAACGAGGCGATTAACGATGACGTATTGACGATAACTCGTTAATGCTAGCTCGTTTTGCGGGATTGAAAAATTAGTTTCAAGCAAATTTTTCAAATCTTTCGTTATTTTTTCCCTACTCTCATAAGGCTCGCGTAACAAGCTAATTTCACCCATCATAGGCAATCCCCACTTTAAGACTTCTCGCTTGATTTGTTCTCTTTGAGTTAAGTCCAACGCATCCACCTTGTTGATGTAAATCAAAAAATGCTTGTCTAACAAGTTCTGTTTTTTTCTAAAGGAAAAATTAAGCAACTTCTGTGCCCCCATGACGTCGTCAAGCAACACCAAAACAATGTCGCTTCTTCCAATGACTCCTAAACTTTTCTCGATACCCATCCGCTCAATCTCGTTTTCAGTTTTTCTTATCCCCGCCGTGTCCAAAAGGATTAAGTTGAAATGATGGAGGACCATGCTTTCATTGATGAAGTCCCTAGTCGTTCCCGCTTCCTCGGAAACGATGACTCTCTTTTCATTCAAAAGCACGTTGAGCAGAGTGGATTTGCCTACGTTGGGAAGTCCTAAGAGGCTCAACTTTATTCCTTCGGAATTTTTTTTGCCAATTAAAAAATTACGACTTATTTTTTCGAGATACTGCCCGATTTCTTTTACTTTAGCTAGGTAATGAGAATAAAGTTCCTCTCGCGGCTTGTCCAGTTCGGGAATGTCTTCCTCGGGAAATTCAATGGCACTTTCTAGTTCCGCCATTATCGTTTGAACGGACAATTCCAATTTAGAAAATTCCAAACTTGACTTTTGCTCCAAAATTTTCAAAGCATTCTCTTTCAAGTCAAGGGAATTCGTATGAATCAAACTATTAGTCGCTTCCGCCATTTCCAAAGTCATTTTCCCATTCAAAAAAGCCCTCTCGCTAAACTCTCCCGCCTTGGCTAAGGCTAAGTCTTCGCTAAGAGCGAGCTCCAGCATTTGATCGACAATGAGGAGCGACCCATGAACCTGCAGCTCCACCATGTCCTCTCCCGTGAAGGACTTGGGCGAACGGCTGTAAAAGAAAATAACTTTGTCTAGCGCCTTTTTTTTAGCGAAAAAAGTAGCATAGTAAACCCTTCTGGGGACAATGTTCTTTGTTTTAACGTGCCGCTTTAAGAAAGTTAAGGCCTTGTCTCCAGAAATTCTAATGACGTGAATGGCTCCAATCGCTCTAGGAGTAGCCAGTTGAATAATGGTTGGAAGGCCCGCAACTTTCAAAAAAAGCTAATTCTGTTGTTTCATTTCGTTATCCGAAGCAAATTTCTTTTGTTCCTCTTCAATGCTCCTCTCCACGTTATGGCTATTCCTATGGTTGGCATTGTTGGCGGAACGTTGAGAACTACTTGGGTTAACCAAACTTATTTTTATGCTCTTTAGCTTGCTTATTCCACGAGATTCGCTTTTGAGTTCGGGATATTTTTTAATTTCCAAATGAATGATTCGCCTTTGATAGGAGTTCATCGGCTTCAATATAACCGGTTTCCCCGAGCGTTTAACGCTTTGAGCCTGCTCGCTAATCCATTTTGCGAAATTATTGTTCTTCTTCTTGGTGTAATTATTAACGTCAACCACGATTTTGAAACTATTGTTATATTTTTGAATCAAGGCATTGATAAGCATTTGAATGGAATTTTGCGTCTTGCCATTCCTGCCAATGAATTGCTCGGGCATTTTGCTATCTATTTTCAAAAGATACCTCTCTCCATGATTTTCAAAATCAGTAGTAGCATTTTCATCAATAAAAGAAATTATCTTGTTAATGTTATTGAAAATGAGACTAAGCTCGGTTTTTTCTTTATAAAAAATCCTTACCTTTGCTAGTTGCTTATTCCCTATTCCAAAGATACCTTTCTCCTCCTTGCGAAGGACTTCGGTTTTAACGTCTTTTTCTTCTAAGTCAAGTTTTTTCAAACCTTTACTGATAGCACTTTTGGTAGTGTTACCTTCCATGTCTATGTACAACATTTTTATAACTCCTGAATTTAGATTCTCGCATTTTTTAAACTAACTTTTTTGCGATCATATACTTTTATAAATAACATTTGAGCGATAGAAAACAAGTTTTGTGCCATCCAAAACAAAATTAAGGCACTAGGCATGCTCCAAGAAATAAAGAGAAAAAATACTGGTAGAAAATATTTCATCATGATGATTTGTTGCCGATTTTCTGGCGTGGTCGTTTGGGGAGTCATCATTGACTGAGCGAAAGAAGTGATGGTCATGACGAAAGGAAGCAAATGAAAATCCATGCCGATCAAAGGCAGGGAAGTGTCAAAGCGAAATAAAACATCCGGCAAGGATAAGTCCGTGATCCACAAAAACGGAACTCCTTGGAGTTCCACCATGTTCCTAAACAAAGAGTAAAAGGCTATGAAAATAGGCAAGGGAATCAACATGGGAACGCATCCGCCTAGGGGATTAATTTTTTCCTTGCGATACAAGTTCATCATTTCAGCATTGAGCTTTTGCGGATTGTTTTTAAAGTTGTTGCGGATGGCTTTCATTTTAGGGCTCAGCTCCTGCATCCTTTTCATCGATTTCATGCTTTTATGCGTAAGCGGCAAAATGGAAATTTTTAACAGCATGGTGATGATGAGGATGGACCAGCCATAGTTATTGACGAAGCGATAAATCTCTTGAATAAAAAAATAAAGGATGTTGGAAAGTATCCTCATGAACTTATATTGATGAAAAAGGTTGAAAAAATAAGCCTTCTCCTCATCGTAAAACTCATCTAGCAAACTCCTTTGCTTGGGAAGAAAATAAAAAGTGAAAAAGTTCTCATTGCCCGACTTGAGCTTATAACCGGTTATGGAATATTCTTGGTTATTTTGGTCTTTCTTCAGGAAAATGGCTTTATCAACCGGCGCTTTGCTAGTAACGAGCCTAATGTAAAAGCGATTGTCAATGGAAATCCAGTCGGGGTCTAAGCTTAGCTCTTCTTTGTCTTTGTCTTCGCTAAAAAAGGAAAAGAAACCCTTTGACAACACCGTTTCCGTGTTGTCGCCTTGGGTATACGATATTTCAGTTATGTCGAAAATGTTTCTCGTAGCTTTTTTAACGCCAATGTCGCTGCCGTTGAATAGGTAATAGTTGACTCTCACCTCCTCTCCGTTCTCATCTTGAAAGCGAACGTCTAAGTTGAGCTTGTATTTGTCTAGGGAATAAGTTTTATAAATGACGAGCGACCTATTCTCAATCGAAATTTTCGTCCGAAAAACCAGCCGCTTGCCGTTATTTTCCACGATCTCGTAGTAATTATCCCCAATGTTCTCGTCGTTTAAGCTAAAAGCAATGTTTCCGGTGGCGTATTGCGGTAAGCCATATTCAATATTAGGCGTGGTTATCCTGTCCCTAAAGTTGCTGTAAGTAAGAAATACCTTCTTCACGACGGCATTTTTGCTGGAAAACTCTATTTTGAGATTCTCTCCTTCCAAAGAAACAAGTTCCTCCGTCAGTCTCTTTTTAGCTGCGTTAGTTTCGCGAGAGCTAGAGTCAACTCCTGCAGTCCCCGGAGGCAGTTCGTTCTTCTCTTCGGGAACGAAAATGTCTTCTTCTTTTAATGCATTCCCGCCAGAATTTTCTTGTTCGTCGAAAACGCTACCTTCGCTTTGATCCCGAGGAGCGGTAGGAGCGGGAGCGGCTTCTTTTTTGCCATTTTCTTGGGCCGGCTTACTGTCGGGAGGATTGGAGAAAAAAGTCCAAAAAAACAACACCCCCAAAGACAGCAAAATGGCTAAGAAATACCTTAACTTATCTTCTCTACTCTGCATGGTACTTTAAACCCCCTCCCTTGCTAAATTTACTAAAGACTTGCCTAGTAGCAAGTCCTAGGACATTAATTGCGCTGACGAAACTAACTCATTGGCTTAGCAAAATTGGCTTATAGGAACAAGTGGCTCAAAAAACCACTAACCAAAAACTCAAACCAATCAAATTACTTGAGTTCGTCAACTCTACTCTTAGCAAAAGGATGGCAGCTAAGCAACCTTTTAATGGAAAAATAAGTTCCTAGGAAAGGACCTTTCTTTTTAATTGCCTGAACAGCGTAATCGGAACAAGTGGGCAAATAACGACAAGATGGCAAAGTGAAAGGAGAAACAAACCTCTGGTAAAGCGAGATGAGGAAAAGCAAACCCTTAGATAAGGATCGGTTTAAGAGAGTTGCCAATTTTCCTTTTTTCATCCCTGTAACTAATATCTTCAATTTTTACTACAATACCTAAAATCAATAATTTTTCTTTAAAATCTAGGTTGGTCAATATATTCCTTAGCCTTCTTTTACGATAATTTCTAACCCACGCCTTACCGATAGCCTTTTTAGCAGCCGTTTTGATCACCAGCGAACTATGCTGCTTAAAAAAAAAAACCGAGCCTCCCGAAACAATCCTATTTTTTGTTTTAAAAAGTTGTGCGTAATCTTTCCTCTTTATCTTTTTATTTTTACTACTCATCAGAGACGGACAATCTTTTCCTACCCCTGCTCCTGCGAGCATTAATGATTCGCCTTCCCGATTTAGTCTTCATTCGTTTCCTAAAGCCAAACTTCCTAGCTCTCCTGAGCTTACTAGGCTGATAAGTTCTTTTCATCTCTTTCTCTCATGAAAATAATGGCTAAATTATAACATAAAAATTATTCTTTTCAAGAATTAAAAAAAGTGAGACGGTTTTAACTCCCATTAAAAAACACGAAAAGGAGAAAAAAGAAGAAAAAAACAAAAAAAAAAGAAAAAAAAAAAACCTAGGATGACCGAGGTAAGGGGAACGACTTCATTTATAAGTTATAAACCGCTTAGGGTTGATGAACTTCCCATTATGCTTTATCTCTAAGTGAAGATGAGTGCCCGTAGATAGCCCAGTATTGCCGATTTCAGCGATGGTTTGGCCCTGCTTGACTCTTTGCCCTTTCTTCACGAAAAACTTCTCTAAATGAGCATAAGCCGATTCATAGCCGTTTTTATGCTTGATTTTAACGTAGTTGCCATAGTTGCCTTTTTTGCCGACAAAAGCAACGACGCCATCGTTTAAGGATCTCACTTTTTTGGACTTGCTGCTAACGATGTCAATGCCAGTGTGGAAAAGCCATTTTTTTTTAATGGGATGGAACCGCATGCCATAGTTAGAAGATAATTTTCCCTCAATTGGCTTGATGAACAAGCGACCAAAAATCAATTTCTTTTCAAAAGGCGTTAGTTTCGCCCCGGGAAGAAAAATCTCCTCGCCAACTTTCAAAAAAGAACCCAGTTGGTTGTATTTTTTTATTTCATCGTCAGCTACCCCATATTTTTTAGCCAGTTTATGCAGAGTATCGCCTTTTTTCACTTGGTAATAAATCCCCGAAAGCGTAGGAATTTCAATGGAGCTCCCTTGCCGTAGTTGATGGGGCAGTTCTATCTCATTGAGCGATATGAGGCTATCTAGGGAGACTCGGTTTCTTTTAGCAATGCTCCACAGGTTATCGCCTGATTTTATGGTGTAGCTTTTCCTTTTTCGGGCTTCCGCAACTAAGCTTTTCGCTTCGCTCGTCTTGCTGGGCGGGGACAAGGGATTGGAACTCACTTTCGCTAAGTTTTCATCTTCATCATCTAGCAAATCACCTATCTTGTCTTTATCAATGAATTCATTGGGATTCTCTAAGTTCTCCAACTTATCTTGGGAAAATTTCGCTCGCCTCTCATCGTTAGAAGCGTTTTGGTTGTTAAAATTACTGACGACTTTTTCCTCGCGATCGAAGCTAGGCTCAGGATTAGGCTTAGGATTTTCTCCATTTTGATCGACTAGAACGATCTCGGGCAAGCCCTCTTCCCTAGGAGTTACATTACTAAATTTCTCATTGACTTGGTCAACTGTCCTGATGAGCGAAAACAAGGGAATGATCAAAAGCCCACAAAATAAGTAAATAACGGCTAAGCGAAAGGAATTTTTGCTTTTAATGTCTTTCATTAGGGTGCTTGGCCTTTTCCTTTTTGCTTTTACTTTTAGTTTCGTTGAGAGTTTCGTTGAGAGTTTCGCTGAGCCTAAAGCGAAGCGAGTAGGGGGCTTCGCTTTTAAAAAAAACAATGCCTTTTCAAGTCCCTTTTTCTTCCTCCGCTCTCTTTTCGGGCTTTTCCCGCTTTTCCCCTTAGGGACTTTTCCTTTAGGGCCTTTCCCCGTATTATTCTTGAAGTAATAAGATCGAAAAGAACGCATCAATGAAACGAAACCGATGAAATCAAAACATCCCTTAAATCATCGGAGAGTTGCCCCCACTACTATAAAAAAATAAATTTCACCAAAAATCACTTCAAGCCATTCTCAAAAGCGAATCAAAAACGAATCAAAAGCGAATCAAAAGTGAACAAACAAGCGAACGAAATTCCGAGAAAAGTTCCGAGGAAAGTTCTGAGAAAAATTCCTAGAAAAGGCTAGGTTAGGGCTAGGGATAACGAGGAAATTTCGAGAAATCTGGCTTTCTTTTTTCTTTAAAAGCATCCCTTCCTTCTTGAGCCTCTTTGCTCATGTAGTACAAAAGGGTAGCATTGCCGGCTAATTCTTGGAGTCCCGTCTCGCCATCGCAGTCAGCGTTTAGGGCGGATTTTATGCATCGTAGAGCGAGGGGGGAATGTTCTAAAATTTTCCTAGCCCAGCTCAGGGTCTCTTCCTCCAAGTTTTCCAGCGGAACTACTTTGTTGACTAGTCCCATTTTTTCAGCAGTGCGAGCATCGTATTGCTCACAGAGAAACCACATCTCGCGGGCTTTCTTTTGACCGATGATGCGAGCCATGTACCCAGCTCCAAACCCCCCATCAAACGAACCAACTTTAGGTCCCGTTTGCCCAAAAATGGCATTATCCGCCGCAACGGTCAAGTCCGCTAACATGTGGAGCACATGTCCCCCGCCTATAGCATAACCAGCCACCATGGCAATGACCGGCTTGGGCAGGTTTCTTATCTTTCTTTGAAAGTCCAAGACGTTCAAGTGATTGACCCCCTTCTCATCAGCATAGCCAGCATCACCTCTAATTTTTTGATCTCCGCCAGCACAAAAGGCTTTCTCCCCTTCCCCAGTCAGGATGACCACTCCTATGTCTTTATCGATGCGACTATCTTCTAGGGCAGAGATCATCTCATCCACCGTGAGAGGACGAAAGGCATTCCGCACTTCAGGCCTATTGATGGTGATCTTAGCGATAGACCCTAGCTTTTCGTATTTTATATCGGTGAAATCTTTAACTTTCTTCCACGCTGCCTTAGCGCCACTTTTAGCGCCATGGTCGTTAACTCCTTTAGTAGAGTCACTTGGTTGCTTGTTTTGAAGTTGGTTGTTTTTATTCAATGTTTTTCGCCTCGTAAAAAGTATGCTAGAAATATGCTAGAAAGTACACTAGACGGGGAAATTTTACAATGATAAAACACGATAAAAAAAAAGTTTTTTCCCCAAAAAGTCATTGGAGAAAAAAAAATAATATTATAATTACCTTTCAGTTGAATAGTAGATGTTGATAAATTCTCGTAATTATTCTTATAAGTACTATTACAAGTATTCTTATAGTCGTTCTTATAATTATTCTTAGGAGTGTCCTTATAAGTATTCAATTAAAAAATGTTCAATTAAAATCTAATTTTAGGAAAAATCATATGAAAGAAAAAGTAAGTTCATTGTTCAAGGTGGCTTTGACGCTCTTGGTCTTAACGGTTCATTTTAGTTTCTCGGACTTCAAGCCCGGTCGAGTGACGTGCATTGCCCCGGCTTCTCCGGGGGGAGGATGGGATTTCACCTGCCGAACTCCAGCGGCTAACGTGATGAAGAAATTAAAGCTGATATCCGGCACCATGAAAGTCGTTAACATGGCTGGTGGTGGAGGCGGAATTGCCTTCGCTCATGTCGTTAACAAACAAAAGGGCGATGATAATCTCATAGTAGCCGCTAGTCAGGCAACTGCCGTTAGATTGGCACAAAACGCTTATCCCGGGTTCAATGCTGGGGATGTCAATTGGCTAGGAGCTATCGGTGCTGACTATGGCGTGATAGCCGTCGCTAAGGATTCACCTTATAAAAAGCTAGGAGACTTCATCAATGCGTTGAAAAGGAATCCAAGGAACGTGAAAGTATCTGGAGGAAGCGCTGCGGGAGGCTGGGATCATTTAAAAGTCCTCCTCTTGGCTAAAAAGGGCGGAGTCAAAGATTTAGAAAAAGTTAACTACGTATCCTTTAATAGCGGTGGCAACGCTTTGATCGAGCTCATCGGTGGTCGGGTGAACGCTTTCACGGGAGATACTTCGGAAGTTTTAGGTCAGTTAGACGCTGGAGCGATTAGAATATTAGCCGTGCTCTCTCCCGAAAGAGTGGCTAGGCTAGGCAATGCTAACACCGCTAAAGAGCAGGGCTACGACGTCATTGGAGCCAACTGGCGAGGCTTTTATGCCCCTTCAGGTATCTCTAAGGATGCCCTCAAGTATTGGTCTGACGCTGTGGAAGAAGTAGCCAACTCCAAGGAATGGGAGAACCTAATGGCAAAAAACGGTTTAGCCCCCTTTAAGTCTTTTGGAAGCCAGTTTGAAAGTTTCCTTAGTGGGCAAATCAACGAAATTAAGCAAATATCGGCTGACTTAGGCTTATTGAAGAAATAGCAGTTGATCATTTCCCCAACAAGGCAAGGAAGCACCTCAGGCATTACCTCAGGCATCACCTCCCTTGTTGGGAAATGCAGTTTATGAAAATGCAGTTTATGAAGAAAGTGGGAATGAAATGAGTTTAAGGAGGAGAATCGACGGGTTAGTCTTTGTTGTACTGGCGGTGTTTTATGCTCTCGTTTCTCTTGGTTTGGAGGAGGGGATAAGCAGAGGAGTGGTGTCCTCGAAGACTTTTCCTTTGGCGATTGCCGCCCTGCTTTTTTTTCTAGGTTTGCTCTTAGCAATCCAAAACCAAGGCTCGGACCATTCGAAAATATGGCCTAGCAAGGCAGTTTGGGGGAAGATTTTCGTTTTCATTTTTTTGATGGTTTTTTATGCTTTGGTTTTAGATTATTTGGGTTTCTTGCTAGCGACCACTCTTATCTGCACTTATGTGGGAGTGTCGCTGAGGGGGACTTTGGTCAAATCGCTTTTAGCGAGTTGCTTGATATGTTTGTTCGTGCAGGTCTTATTTGTTTTTGCTTTAGAAATTAATTTACCTTTGGGTAGCATCATTGACGGCCTCTTAAACTAAGCAACATAAGCATGGAAGAATTAACGTTACTTTGGCAAGGTTTCAGCATTGCTTTTGAGTTTAACAACATCGTCATCGTCGTTATCTCTTGCGTCATCGGGACGACCATTGGCATGCTACCCGGCATTGGCCCCATCAATGCCATAGCCATCCTTTTCCCGATTACTTTTTCTCTAGGCTTGCCGGCTTCCTCGGTTATGATCCTCTTTGCCGGCATTTATTATGGTTCGCAATACGGTAATTCAATTTCTAGTATTTTACTAAACGTCCCCGGCACCTCGTCAGCGGCAGTGACCGCGATAGATGGGCATCAGTTAGCCAAGAAAGGTCAAGCAGGAAAGGCTCTCTCCATCTCAGCAGTGGCTTCTTTCATTGGGGGCATCATTTCGATATTTTGGCTAGTCATTTTTGCTACTTGGCTTTCTAAGTTAGCCATTCAGTTTGGTCCGGCAGAGTATTTTGTGCTGATGATTTTTGCCTTCACCGCCATATCCAGTCTTTCTGGCGAGGGGCATTTGATCAAGGGAATCATTTCTGCCCTGTTAGGCATCATGCTGGGGACCGTGGGGACTGATTTTCAGTCTGGAGTGGAGAGGTTCACTTTCGGGACTCTGCATTTGGTGGATGGGGTTAGTTTCATCGTGGTGGTCATTGGTTTTTATGGGATTGGCGAAGTCATTGAAATTTTTTCTCAAGTCGTCTCTAACGTTACCAAGACCAACAAAATTGGAAAAATTTTATTTTCCTTGAAAGAATTCAAAGAGTCCTTCTTTTCCATTATCAGGAGCAATGTTTCGGGGTTTTTCGTGGGAGTCCTGCCCGGTGCCGGAGCGACCATTGCTAGCTTTATTGCTTACAACGTTGAGAAGAGATTAGTGGATAAAAAAGATGAGTTTGGCAAGGGAGATTTGCGAGCAGTGGCGGCTCCCGAGTCAGCGAATAACTCAGCGTCCATAGGAGCTTTCATTCCCCTTTTGATTTTAGGCGTCCCGGGTAGTGAGACGACGGCGGTCATGCTGGGATCTCTACTAAGCTTTGGAGTGACGCCCGGTCCGCTCTTTTTAAACACTTCAGCGGATATCTTTTGGAGTTTTGCTGCTTCTATGTTTTTAGGCAACTTGGTTTTATTGGTCTTGAACCTTCCTTTAGTAGGGCTTTTCACCAAAATCCTCCTCATCCCTAAGTGGTTGCTCATTCCGATCATCGTGACGCTTAGTTTCGTGGGAGTGTATTCCATCAGCGGAAGTTATTTCGATATATTGCTCACCATTGTTTTCGGAGTCTTGGGCTTCATGATGCGGAGAACGAACTTCCCCATTGCTCCCCTCATCTTGGGTCTCATTCTAGGCAATCTCATCGAGACCAATCTCCATAGAGCCCTTTCTTACAGCCAAGGTAGCTTTGCTATTTTCTTTTCTACCGGCATTACTTGGTTTTTCTGGGCTTTGACCGCCTTTAGCTTAGTCTTGCCTTTCCTACTCAAAAAGTTTAAAATCAAGTTTTAAGACGAAAAAAGACGAAGAATAGCCTCCTAGGTAGCTTTTCATGGGGGGTAGAAATGTTTTTCAGCAAAAGATCAGCAGGGGGAATAACGAGCAGCTTCAAGTTCAAAAGGGGTAAAAAAGGGTCAAAAAGGGTTAAAGAATCGTTAAAGAATCGTTAAAGAAATTTAAAGAAAATTAAAGAACTTTAAAAGGGGATTATTAAAGAAATTTAAAAGGAATTAAAGAGAGTAAGGGGGGTAAAGGAGGTAAAGAGGTTAAAAGAAACCGTAGCGCTTCACTTTGGTCTTATAGTTTTCGTAGTCCTCGCCTAGAGTTTTCTGGAGGTATTCTTCTTCCTTCAAAACGATTTGATGGTGAAGGGAGATGGTGTAGATGGCTAGTAGGATGATTTTGAGATCATGGTAATAATCTTTTAAACTAATCAAGATCATGATGAACAAGAGAGTGTAAATGGGGTGGCGGCTAAAGGAGAACATGAAGTAGCTTCTTAGTTGAACCTCTTCCCCGGGGTTGGGGAGGCCTACTCTAAAGGAAGATCCCAAGCTTAGAATGCTGAACGCCAAGAGAAGCAATAGGATGACTTTGAAGCCGAATAAAAACAAGCCCAAAAAACCATTGATGGGGAAAAAAGTGGTTAAAAATAGGAAGAAAAAATAGATTAAGCCCAGTTTCGCACTATAAAACAAAACGGGGTGAATGGTCGGGGAGCCTAGCGTTTCTTTTAAATTCATATTCACATCATACCATGTTCGCTTATCTCTTTGGTGAGAAAAATTAGCAAAAAGTGCTATTTTTACATGATACAATGTTTTTGCGATGGATTACTTGGACAGTTATAGCGTTTTTAAGCGATTAGTAACTAGGGAAGTAAAAATAGGCAACCTCGTGCTAGGAGGAGAGCAGCCCATCGTCGTTCAGTCCATGACCACCAGCAACACCGAAGACACTGAAAAAACCGTTGCTGAGATCCTTCGTCTGCAAGAAGCTGGCTGTCGCTTAGTGCGAGTTACCGTGCCGAACTTAAGAGCGGCGGAAAATTTAGCCAACATTAAAAACAAACTCCTGCAGAAGAAACAAGCCATCCCCCTAGTAGCCGATATTCATTTCACTCCTTCCGCAGCCTTGCGGGCAGCTGCTATCGTGGAGAAAGTAAGAATCAATCCCGGGAACTTTAGCGATCGCAAGCATTTTAAGCAAGTTGTTTTGAATGAAGAAGATTATGGGGAAGAACTCAAGAAAATCGCTGATAAGTTCGTTCCTTTGCTGGAAGTGTGTAAGAAAAACCACACCGCTCTTCGCATTGGGGCTAATCATGGCTCGCTCAGCGATAGGATAGTAACTCGCTATGGGGATTCACCTTTGGGGATGGTTCATTCGGCATTAGAGTTTTTAGAAATAGCCGAAAACCATGACTTTCATGAAATTGTATTTTCTATGAAATCCTCTAACCCAATCGTCATGGTTGCGGCTTATCGCTTGCTGGTGAAAATGCTTAAGGAAAGGGGGAGGGGGCTGTATCCCATTCACTTAGGAGTGACGGAGGCTGGAGACAGCGATGAAGGGCGAATCAAATCCACTCTAGGAATAGGGACTCTCCTAAACGATGGCATCGGCGACACGGTGCGGGTCTCTTTAACCGAGGACTCGGAGAAGGAGATACCCGTAGGAGAGAAAATCATTAAAAACTTTGCTCCCTTTTTAAAAGTGCCCCCTTTGGCGGAAGTGGAAGCTAGCGTGAATCCCTATTCGTTTGCTAGGCAAAAGACGAATAAAGTGCTTCACTTAGGCGGCGGGCAAGTTCCTAAAGTTGTCCTGCAGGTGCCAGCAATAAGGGAGCTTAAAGATCTCCGTGAGTTGGGTTTTTATAAAAACCCAGCTTTGGATAAATGGGAGAGTCGCGACGTGGTCCCGGACTTTATCGTTTTAACCGAAGCGATGGAGCAAAAAAAAATGGAAGCGCTCATTCCCCCGCAGTTAAAAGTCGCCTTTGAAATGAAAAAGCAGGGGGAAGTGGAAGGGGGAGAGGGGATGCGTTACTTTTCCTCGCTGAGCCTCTACCAAAAAATGAACGAGCGGGAAAGGCGGGCTAGTTCTCTGGACTTCGTTTTGCTGCAGTTAGCTGACCTTAGTGAAATGAAAAAAACCAGTTTCGCTCCGCACACGGTTTTTGTTTTGGAAGATCGCTCGCCGCGACCGGCTTGGGTTTTACGCAACTTCATTTTTCATTTGAAAAAGCAGAACTTTGCTTTCCCGCTCGTCTTACGCTACCCCACCGATCACCGCTCTAGTGACGAGGAACTCAAAACTACTCAGGAAGAGGCGGAAGAAGTGGAAGAAGTGGAAGAAGATGAGCTCGTTAAGACGACGAGTTATTTTGGTCCTTTGTTGGCGGATGGTTTAGTGGATGGGGTGATGTTGGCGAGCGATCGGGGGAAGGATTTGACTTTATTGTTTAAAATACTGCAGGCCTCTAGGCAGAGGGTGTTTAAAACGGAATACATCTCTTGCCCCTCTTGTGGGAGGACTTTGTTTGATTTACAAGAAGTTACCGCTAAAATAAAAGAGAAGACCGAGCATTTGAAGGGAGTGAAAATAGGAATCATGGGCTGCATCGTCAATGGTCCGGGGGAAATGGCTGACGCTGATTTTGGCTATGTGGGTTCGGGTCCGGGCAAAATAACCCTCTATAAGGGGAGGAATCCCGTCTTGAAGTCCATTCCCGCGGAAAAGGCTGTCGATGAACTAGTGGCTCTCTTGAAAAGGGAAGGCTTTTGGCGCGAGAAGAACATCGCTTAGAGATGTTGTTGAGGAATATTGTTTAAATTGTTTAACTAAATTGTTTTTTTATCGAAAATTTAATCATCATTGGTTTTCTGTTTGTATAAGATAAATGTTGGGAAGATGGGAAGGTTGAAAATGGTAACGGAAACTGGTAGCAGAAACTGGTAGCAGAAAATGGTAACTAGCAGGAAGGCATGAGTTAATTTTATTAGAAAGGAAGGTTAATTTAAAAAAAGTGGATAATATTTCGAAAATTATTTTTCAAGAAGTCGTCAAGTCCTTCAAAAGCAAGAAATACAATCAAGTCCTAGCCCTAGTCGGCAAGCTCTTGGAAAGAAAAAACGATAACGCCGTCATTCATTATTTAAAAGCGTTTAGCTTGTATCAGCTAGGGGAGACGAGTGAAGCCGTTCCCTTGCTCGGCAAAATCGTTGAGCAGGACAAAAAAACGGAAATCACTATGAAGTCGGCTATCTTGCTAGGTTATCTGTACATTAAAAAGCAAGATTTTGAAAATGCTAAAAAATACCTTGCGCTAGCGGTGGAGAAGGATTATCCAAGTCCTTCGCCTTATTCAATGCTGGGCTACATCGCTCACGAACAAGAGGAGTTTGCCTTAGCCGATAAGTTTTTCAAGAAAACTTTGACTTTTGAGCCGGAGAACCCCACTTTTAATAACAATTTAGGCTATAACTACTTGATTTGGAAGCAGGACGTGCGGCTGGCGGGAAGATACATTCACAAGGCGTTTAATCAAGACAAGGGCAATATTAACTACATTCATAGCGTTGGTTGGTTGTATTTCTTGAGTAAAAACGTGAAAGAGGCTAAGCAAATGCTCAGGAAAGCCCTTAGCTTGGAAGATAACTACCTCATCAAAAAACATTATCAAATGGCTAAGCGGGCGAGCTCCATAACGAAATGAAAACTGCTAGATCTTCGCTTTGCTGGGCTTTTTTTTTGTCCTTGGCGGCATTTTATTTGCTTGGCTGTGCCGAAGACCCTTATGTTGAAAAGTTTCGCGAGGCTCAAAAATTCAAATACCAGACCGATGAGACCTCCCTACGCAAAGCAGTGGAGGAATATGAGGAGGCTTTTCTTTACGCAGTGGAGTCGCTTAATGGCAAATATGAAGCTTTGAAGTCACTGGGCATTATTTTGAGTTACGATAAGAAATTCTCGGAAGCGATCCGAGTTTTGGAAGAAGCTAGACTAGGAAGAGATCAGGACAGCGAAATTTATTATCACTTAGGGTTTTGCTATCTCAACTTAGCTAAAGTGGACTCTAGCGAGCAGGCTGAACAGATCGAAAAAGCGAAAAAAGAATTTGAGCAGGGGATTGCTCTCGATAAGGAGAACGACTCGCTTTATTATGGGCTAGGGGTTTTGTATGGTTTCATGATAAAGGACTTGACGCAGGCACTCTTTTACTTGAACGTGGCTTACGAGCTGAATAACAGGAACATCAACACTCTCTTTGCTTTGGCTAACATTCATTATCAACAGGGCAATGAAGTTTTAGCTAAAAATTTTTATCGCGAAATCATTGACAATTTCCCCGATAAGAAGGATAAAGTAGCCAAGGCGCAAGAGAATTTGGCGAGAATCGATGGATCTTTTTGAAAAAGCGAGCCGCTTATTGGCCTTATCGTTCTCTGAGGCGATTAGAAAAGAGAGGATTTACCCTCTTGTCAAGTACATTCCCTTGGAAGATTTGGTAAAATTATCCAGCAATGAAATGAGGCAGCTGGGAGTGCTAAAGAAGAACAGAACCCTTGAAGACGCCTCGGTTTTAGCAAAAAGTGCCGAACAGGTTAGAAGGGAATGCCAAGAGAAGGGAATTCGTTTAGTGACTATTTTCGATGAGGAGTATCCGTTTTATTTAAAAAACATTTACAACCCTCCTCTGGTCATTTATTATAAGGGAGTTTTGAAAAATTATTTACCTAGAGAGGGTTTTTATTTGGCTTTTATTGGCACTAGGCGGAGCGATGATAACATGAATCTCTTGGCTAAAAAAATCGCTTATGAATTTTCCCTTAGAAGAGGCCATGTTATTTCTGGTCTGGCGAAAGGAATAGATGGCTTCTCCCATCAAGGGGCTTGCTTAGCCAAGAAACCGACCACGGCTGTGCTGGCGAATGGCTTGGACATTTATTACCCATTCGCTAATCGGGACCTTTATCATAAAATTCTCGATAATGGGGGATGCATCATTTCGGAGTATCCGCCAAGTTCCAAGCCCTTGGAATATCGCTTCCCCATGAGGAATAGGATCATTTCTGCTCTTAGCGAGGGCATTTTCGTTCTTCAGTCGCCTAGAAAAAGTGGAGTGAAAATCACCGTAAACTATGGGATAGAAGCGGGGAAGAACATTTACGTCTATAGCCATTTTCCCAAAGACAACGTGGCGGAAAATTTCTTAGGCAACCAAGAATTGCTGGATATGGGAGCTACTCCCATAGAGAACTTAAGCGACTTTCTCGAAAAAATAACCTCCAGTCCCTCTTTTAAATTATTGAAAAAAACCAATGAGGATAGGAGAAAAAGCGCCGCTAATTCAACTGCTGAAAGGGAAACGATTGCTTCCCCCCTTGACCGCAATAACATGGAAGACAGCTTGCTTCATTTGGTGAAAGACAGCCCTAAAAGCGTTAATGAATTATCGATGACTTTAAAAATGGAAACGGAAAAAATTTATCGCGAAGTAATGAAGCTGCTTTTTAAGGGAAAGATAAAAGAATTGCCTAATAAAAAATATTATCAGAACATTTAAAAGTATATTACAATTAGTTCGGTGATTCCAATGAGGATCGTGGGGTGTATAGCTCAGTTGGTTAGAGCACTACACTGATAATGTAGAGGTCGGTAGTTCAAGTCTACCTACACCCACTCTTTTTGCCTCCTGCTCTAAATATTTGTCCGAATACTCCGCATATTTCATCGTCATGTTAAGTGTTGAATGTCCCGCTATCTCTTGAATAGTCCTAGGGTTGACTCCCGCCGAGAACAATAACGTTATGAAGTGATGCCTCAAGTCGTGAATACGATATTCCCATCCTAACTCATTCATAAGCAACTGCCAAGTTTTCCTAAAAGTCGTTAATTTCCTCCCTAAATAGCAGACCACATGATCGCGGTCTTGCTTCAGTCCCTTTTTATGGAAAGCAAGTATCATCAGTAGAACAGGAATCAATGGAACTATCCTAGTTCTTTTAGCCTTGGTGGTTTTGGCTCTTAGCTTGATGAGTTTCTTCTCTAAGAAAACATCGCTCCATTTCAAGCTGAGTATTTCGGTGTGCCTCATGCCTGTGTAAATAGCCAGCATGATGAAGGTTCTTTGGTGAACGTGATTACAACTATCCAGCAGGCTTTTAATTTGAAACTTGTTTAGTAGCACCATTTCTCGCTTAACTACTTTTTTGCTTCTTCCGCTAATGAGGTCGGGGGAGACGGCGTAGCCCCGTTTATGGCAGAAAATTAGGAAAGTTTTAATGACATTAAGGGGCTCGGTTGTAAGTGTTAGGGTTGGGGTATTTTCTGCTCAAAGCATTTATGAAATCATCCATGCGTTCTAAACTCAAGGCATTGACTTTCTTGCCCTTGAAGAAGTTATTGAAGAAACCCGCATAAGTATTCACTTTCAAAGTTTCCTTGCTCGTCTTATTCTGCCGGCAGAAATCAAGGTATTTATGAAACAGGGATGATAAAGTAATGTTTTGCTCAGTCTTGTTCAATCTTATGGTTTTCTCCCACTCAGCGTAGATTATGTAGACTTGGCTAGGGAGGGCTTTCACCCTTTTACGATGCCTTACTCCTTCTAGCATCAAGTCAAAGCGATAAGTATGAAACCCGTATTTACCTTTCTTAACTAAATGGAAAGCCATGTTTTATCCTTAAATCTCTATTACTTTGTTATCGTTTTTATGATTTTCAAAGTAATGGTCAATGTCGCTTTTTCTAAACAGGATGTTGTGTCCTATCTTAGCACCAGTTAGTTTCCTAGTATGAAAGAGATAACGAATTTTCTGTGCCTCGCAATGCCATAAAGAAGCCACCTCCCCACAAGTGTAATATTTTTCATTGCTTTCTTTCTTGTCCTCTCTTTCTTTCTTGTCCTCTAGTTCTTTGAACTTATGGTTAAGCTCCTCCCTTACAATGGTTCGTAAAATTTCTTCAATCATGATAACTCCTGGTATTGATTTTCATAACTCTATTGCTTCTCGTCAAGTTGGTATCTCATCGGTAAATAGTCGGTAAATAATTGGTTTCACCTTAAAACTTTGCTCCGCTCCCAGATAAATTCGCCCCTAGTAGATCCGCTCTTTCTAATTTCGCCCTCCGTAAACTCACCCGTTCCAAGTTTGCTCCTTGTAAGTTTGCCTCAGCAAGGGTGATACCTGCCTAGCTTTGAGCTTGGTCATGAACTTGGTATAGCATTCTTCTTCATGAGGGTGGTTGATGATATGCTCGTCATGTTTCACCGCATACAAGTTAACGATGCTGTTGATGAGATGGGGGAACTTGCTTCTATTGAAGGAAGTGTTATGCAGGTAGGCGTGGTGGAGGTCGCATGGGTAAGTGAGGTGTCCTCTGGAAATGGCACATTTGTTCAGTTGAACTTTGATGAGGTATTCTTTAACGTTGTCGATCCTACCTAGGGCGAACAAGCTGAGCGGGTAAGCAAGGTGCTGCTCGCCAAAGTCGCCCAGTGCTTCGAGGATGGTCCTTAGTTGCTTCTTGCTAGAGTTGAGGTAGCTCCAACTCCAGCGTTCGAAACATTTCTCTAGGCTGCGGTAGTGCTCCTTTCCCTTTTGTTTTACTAAGATGATTTTTTTAGTGAACTTGCCGAGGAGATATTTTGCTGAGAGTTTCAACTTGAAGAAACTAAAATCGTTGATGGGAAAAAGTTTCTTGGTCATGGCTAGCTCAAAGAGTTCTCGGGCGTAGCTATAGATGAGTTTCTGCACTTGGTAAGTGCCTTGCTCCTGCACTACCCCACTCACTACGTAGGCTCGCTTCTCCTTCCGCCCTCGTTCATGGTAGTGATTCAAGTTCTTCAGGCTCTCTTCGTCAGCAGCGCTGGCTAAGACTTGTTCCGTTATGACTAGGCTAATTTTCTTGCTCATTCAACTGCCTTCATTTCATTCATAAAAGAGAACTCTTCCTTGGTTATGATGAACTCTTGGATGTCGACCATCTCGCAAATGAAATGGTGGTCGTCGTTAGTAGTGGTGTGAGTATAGATTTCTATGACTCACCTTTGACATCACTGGGTTTATGTATTTCAAAAGTCACTTGGTTATTTAATTTCATATAATTTAATAAAAATCGAAAATAGGGACGGGGAATGGGTTAAAACTAACTGGGTTATCGCTAGGTTGACCAATGATAGGCTCACGGACACTGGTTTTCAAGATAAATTAGTTGAGGAAATAACTTTTTTCAAGAGAAATGAAGGTTTTGCTTGTATATTTATAGTGTCCTATTGGTCACTATGTATCCGGAGTTTTCGCCCAATTTCAACAAGTTCAATATCGCCAAAATTTCTAGGCGGGGAGAGTTTCAACTCCCCCAAGAGTACGCTCGTTTGCTGAAGGTGTTCCCTAAGCTGCCGATCCAACAGCAAAAACATGTGCTGAGACAGGTGCAGAGGTTTTACTGGGAGCAGCGAGGGATTAAGAGGGGTTAACGAAAAGAGGGTGACCCCAACTTTGAAGTCATGAAAGTTGATGAAGGCAGTCTAAATATTATAGGATTAGTGGTCTATAATCTCAAAGCATTTTAGTATCCTTTTTCGCTCGCATTTTTAATTTAGACTTAACTAAACGAGAATAATTTTTTCGATTTTTTCTACCGACATCGGCAACGGAAATCTTTTTTATCAACCACTTTTGCCACCTTCTCTCCATTTTTGCTCCCCCATTGCTCTCTCTTGACTGGCTATGCTTTATTTTTTCTCACTTCCAAACAAGCGATCGAAAGAAAACTCGCTTTAAAGAAGATGATTCAAATAAAGCAATAGCATAGATGTGCGGTTTTCAAAATATATTCTCCAGCTTAAAAAGCAAGAATTTTTTTCGTGATTGAATAAAACTTGTCGTGATGATGTGTTTCCTTCAGTTAATGTCTAAAACTCCCCGACTATTCGATCATTGAAGGCGTAGAAATGGGATTTTCTCATAAGAACTGATGCTTTGATTGTATAAAATAGTGACTTTTAGTCACTATGTATCCGGAGTTTTCACCCAATTTCAACAAGCCCAACATTGCCAAAATTTCTAGGCGAGGAGAGTTTCAACTTCCCCAAGAGTACGCTCGTTTGCTGAAAGTGTTTCCTAAGCTGCCGATCCAACAGCAGAAGCATGTGCTGCGACAGGTGCAGAGGTTTTACTGGGAGCAGCAAGGGATTAAAAATTATTTAAAATATCGCTCAAGGTGAAGTTGTTATTGGTTCTACTGCTTTGGTTGTTTGGTTGTGCTGAAGAGGAAAATCCTGTTAGTAGTAGTGCTCAAGAAGGCAACTGCACTTTTACTACCACCACAGATGTTTCTAGCTCTGCCACATCTAGTGACTTAAGAGGCAACTGCACCATTTCCGATGATGGCAATACGATTAGTTTCAATAGAACTGTAGAGGAAACTGGAGTATCTGTAACGACAAGTATTAACCAAAGCAGTAGGGAAATTACTTCAAATTTATCAGGAACTTCAACTACTTTGAGGAATGGAACGGTAACGGTTACTGGTAAAAGGTGGGAGTATAGGGATACAGCGGGAGGATTCACTGCAGTTTTTTCCATTACATTGGATTAGATTCATATCCCCTATTGTGTGCATGTCTGCATGCAGTAGGGGTATGATTAGCTGGTCCAGCGGAGTAAGGGACTTCGGCAACGAGGACCAGCAGGAGGACCAGCAAGAGAATCAGCAGTTGGGGGTCTTTAGAGATAACGGGCAAGGTTGGTGAGATTATCAGCGGGAGGTGAGGTCATCCGTAGGCGGTGGGGCATCAACGGACAACGAGTTCAGTGAAAATGTTTGCTCTCCCTCTTTTAGCATGCTATACTTAAGTCATGCTGGACACTCAAGACAAACAAGAAATAGAAGAACTGGTTGAACTAAAAGTTAAAGCTATCCTAAAAGAAAACAACTATGATATAAATATTCGTCTTGTTAAGATAGAAGAAGAACTAAAACATCAAAGAGAACTGATTCAACAAGTCATCCATACCATGGATAAGCGCTTCGAAAGCATGGATAAGCGTTTTGAGGCTATGCAGCATACCATGGATAAGCGGTTTGAGGACATGCAACATTACATGGATAAGCGTTTCGAAAGCGTGGATAAACGTTTTGAAAGCGTGGATAAGCGGTTTGAAGACATGAACCAACGCTTCAACCAGTTGACTTGGATTATAGGAACTGGCTTCGTGGTGCTGGGGACGATGATTAGCGTGTTTAGGTTCTTGGGGTAGGGTTTTTCAAAAAATTACTTGGCTTAACGATTGAATGGTCCTATAATGAGAAAATAGGTGCAGTACTTCTTTCTAAGGGTGCCTCATTGATTGAAAGAAGGCGGAAAAATTGAATAGAAAAACTAAAATTATAACTCTTTTTAATAATAAAGGAGGAGTTGGTAAAACCACTCTTTTATATCATTTGGGTTATTCTTTAGCAAAACTTGATAAAAAAGTTTTATTTGTAGATTTAGACCCTCAATGTAGTTTGACTGCTTATCTTCATAGCGAGGAGAGAGTAGAAAAAAGCGTTTCAGATAAGCAAACTATTTACTTTGGAGTGAAACGAGTGATTGAAGGAATGGGAGATATTGTTGAATTAAATCCAATTAGGAAAGAAAATAAAAATGTTTGGACAATTATCGGTGACGTAAGTTTAAGTAAACTTGAAGATGATTTGTCATCGGCATGGTTACAAGCAATGGCAGGTAAACCTAGGGGACTGAGGCTAATTTCTGCTTTATTTAGAATAATATGCGCTTCATCAGATAAGCATGAAATAGATTATGTCCTAGTTGACATGGCTCCTAATTTAGGTGTTTTAAATAAAACGATTTTATCTAGTTGTGACAACTTTATTATACCAGTTGCACCTGATTTATTTTCAATTAGAGGACTACAAAATATTGGAGAAGTGTTTAAGAGATGGTCTAATGACTGGAATGTATTGCTAGAAAAATTTAGCAAACTAAAAGAATCTGAGAAATCAAAAGCTGAGAAAGAATTGAATTTCGATATTCAAAAAAGTAATCCCAAGTTCTTGGGGCTTTTAAATCAAAATTTTAATGTCTATGGGAAAAAAAAAACTAAAGGTTGGGAATATTGGAGTAATAAATTAAATAAAGAAATAGAAAAAAATATGATTCTTAAACTTGGAAAGGATTTTATTAATAAAAATATCCCCATAAATGAAAAAAATTATTCATTAGGAGAAATTAAAAACTACCATAGCCTTGCCCCTATTTCTCAGGGCGTATCAAAGCCCATATTTGATCTTAAGACCGAAGATTTTCAGGCTATAAAAGGTAAAAAAGCGAATATTGGCGGACAAGGCAAAGATATAGAAACATGTGGTAAAAACTTTAAAAAAATTGCAGAAAAAATTATTGAGTTTTCAAAAACTTAATCCCCCCCCACTTCTTGCCCCACTTCACCCCCCCCCACTTCACCCCTCACCTCACTTCACCCACCCCTCACTTCCCCACCTCTCCTGCTCCCCCCTATTGCTCGGTTGAGTTCCTCCGATCTATACCCCGACGAGATGTAGAGAGGCTTCTCCCACCTCGCCCGCAGGGGTTCGAACAAGTTGATGGCTACGTTGGTTAAGCTCTTGATGACTTCTTCGCTCGGCTGGTTGTCGATGCCTCTTCTTAGGGCGGTGGTTGACTTGGTGAGTTCGCTTAAGTTTAAATGCTTGCTTATTTTCATGCTAGACTCCTCACGATAGGCTCTTCAGGATGGCGGAGATGACTTTGTTAGAGCCGACTGCACTGTAGGCTAGGACCCCAGCGATGAACCACATGAGGCGTTTGATGGTGTCCATGGTCTTGACCAGCTTCTCATGGGAGGCGGAGAGGTTGGCGTGGTTCTTTTGGAGGGAGCTCACTTTGTGGACGAGCCCTTCCTCGCCATTGCCATGGACTGACTTCTCTAGTTGCTTCACTCGCTCGTTCATTTTCATGCTTTGTTGGTGATACTCGCTCAAATCATTAAAAGTTTGTTCTATGGTTTGCTAGGGTATTATTAAATTATCATACAGTAACGGGCACGAGTCACACCAATACCGCCATTGTTATGAGTTATTTCATTTAAATAAGGCATTCTAACATGAGTCATATTTTCAAAGGTAAATAGGGAAGGGGTAGGTTTATGATTATGACTATAAACAGTGTTATTACTAATGCCATTCCCAAAAAATCTAAAGTACGTGGAATAGTGGTTAAGATGATTTCTGTAGGATGAACCGTTACCGGAATAATTTTTATGAATGAAATTATCGTTATTAAAATAATATTTAAGAAACTCATATAACCTAGTATTGTTTTGAACGCTTTTACTGGTATGATTTATATTAAAAAATTTCCCTCGTAGCACTAATAAATTATCTCCAACCAATCCATTTATAACGGAATTAGTACTGACAATCATAGTAACGATCGAACCTCTAATGTTGTTCAATATAACTCTGTTCGCCTCAGTTTTAGTATTCACATTGGCGATCTGCTCAAGTAAAGTTGTATTTAAATTAGTTAAAGTAGTGTTCAAGGTATTTATCAATCCTTGCTGGTCATTTAATTTCGTTTGAATATTGGCGAACAAAGCATTAAACTCCCCCGCGGTCACTGGCTGGTTGTCGCGAAATCCCCCTTCTAATAAATGAGCTATGTCGCTTCTGTTTTCTGGGCTAACTGGGAAAAAAGCATTTGAACTCGTTTCTCTTCCATTTTCATTAGCCCCTCCTTCCGTCTCTTGATTGGTTGTTTCGTCGGTCATAGTGTTGTCCTCTTTTTATGATTAATCTCCCATCCCATGGTAATGAACCTTGCTTAGTTTTCCCCAGCTAACGTTTAAAATGAAGCTGGTCTCTTGGCCATAGGTTACGGTGATGAACTCTTTGCCTAGTTTATAGCGATGTAAAATGCGGCTCTTTAAAATGATCTCGCTCATTTCATCGTTCGTGATGTTGATGAAAGAATATTGAACTTTGTCAGAGAAAACGAAAATCAACAACCAATTATTGGCTTCTAAAATAGCACCTAGGGAACGAAATAGAGAATAAGTCAAGTCATTGTAAATATAGGAAGAGTGGAGGAGAAGCAAACTCCTGTAAGTATCGTCTTTTGTTTTCCGACCAGCCTCATCATCATTCCTAGTATGTTTTAAGTAGGATGGTCTTTTAAACTCCAAGAGAGAACCATAGTTATCTAACCAAATGCCTTCAGCAGTGATGATGTTCAATTGTTTTTTAAGCTGAGCGATGTCGTCAAGGAGAGAAGCGTAATGTTTCTGCAGCACTGCTAGGAAAGCGTTATCGCGCTCGCTCAAATCAACGTAATCATGCAGTCGTTCTAATGCTATGAGGTGGTTATTGTTCATGAATAATTTTCAAACGATGTTGTCCGACCATTTCATAGTACTTCAAAACGACATCGTAATCGTTATGCCATTCGCTCTGGTCCGCCTCTCTTTTAACTTCTATCCTAAAGTTTGACAATACTTTGTAATCAGCCAACTTGTTTAGTAAATTGAAAAGGGGAGCAGCCATAACTTTTTCCCCAATTAATAAACTAGAGAGATGTTCGTTTATCATGTTATTAGTAGCGAGGTAAATATCTTCGTTCTCAGCGATTTCATTTTCCTCGTTAGTAATGAAAGACAGTTGGCTTCCATAAATGGTTACCCCCAACTTCAAGGGAACAGGAGCGGCTATCTTGAAGTAAAACTCTAAAGGAATGCCGTTGTAAAGGTGTTCTATCTTGATGGCATTCTCGCTATGCCAGGCGGTACCTATGGGGGTATTGTTGAGCAAAGCATTGGCTAAAAGCTCGCTGTTCCTCGTGAAACAGGAAAGCATAACCGCTAGTCTTGCTCACTACTTCCGCTATCTCATCGTCTGCCTTGTGAGCGTAATAATAAACTTTGCCAAGTCCATTGCTAGCCACCAACGCTCCCGCTATCACCTTGTTTGCTTTTAACTCCTTCCTCACATCGCTAGCAGGGAGGCTGCTAGGTAGCTCGCTAAGCGCCGCCGCCGTGACTCTAATCAGCCGGCCATCCAAATCAGCGGTGACTTCCTCACCAGCCTTACTCACCACCACCAAGTTCCCCGTGAAAGTCGGGACCACAACGCTAGGCTCTATCGTTATATTTATCGTTGCTAAATAACTCATTTTTATTCACTCCTTACTCTATCATTTCTTATCACTATCTTTTGGACTTCGTTGATTGGACGATTTTTCTCCTGATAAGCAAGTTCTATCCCATCCATAAAGCCATCCGCCAATAAAGCCATCCGCTATTGGTAGCTTGCTCAAACAATCCAGCCTAACTAACATGGATATAGAAGGCATAGCATTTTCATAAAAGTAATAAATGTCCTCATCTCCTATGAAGTTAGTGCTCACCTTTCCATTCACGTAAGCAAATATTTTATCCCTACATTCCCATAACTTTTTCATCGCTTCTAAGTTGACCCCTCCAGCCACTAACATCAACTTTAAAAAAAACCTCACCCGATATCCACCATCATAAGAGATCAAGGAATTTTCTGTCCTAACAAAATCATAAATTAAAGTTAGGGAGTTATTAGGGCTAGGCACATTCTTGAAAACTAAACTACATTCTTGTCAATCATATGCTTCATTCTCTCAGTGTTCATTCAATGGTTGCCTTCAAATCTTGGGCTAGCCTACCCGTGTCGGTTAAGATGGCATCGCTTCCTTTTTGCCTTATGGTGCTGGGCTTTAGAGCCTTGACGCTATGTCCTCTCCAACGCATACCAACGTGCATCCTCTTTATCCTAAGCCTTACTTCCCCGACCAAATACTCTCCGATAGCCTCTATTGAATGAAGTTTTGCCCCAAAGGCTAGTGCCTTTTTAATCGTCCTCAAATTGGTCACCACTGGCCTTAAAAATGGTCTTGCGGGTATGTTCTTTCTCTTGCTCCCATACTCATGGGTTAATGCCACTGTCGCTCGCTCTCCTTCATATCCAATTAAAATCTTAGAGGTCGTTAACTTTTTCAAGAAGTTAGCGTTAAGGTTATTAAACTGAAACTCTACTTTCATTTAGCAAACCACCTTAGGGTAGCCATGACTAGAGTTGTTTTTAACAAGCAAAGCATCATATAGCTTTTGATATTCATTCACGATGGTAGGACGTCCAGTCTTTTGCCTCGACATCTCCCCCAGCCTATCAGTGCCACTATCACCTAAAGCTAAAAGGATGACGGCTTTGTAATTATGCGCTAAATCGATGAACTCGTAATCGTCTTTTAAACCACCCGCTCGCAGGCTAAAGCTACGCCCGCCTCTATGGAAGATCGCTCCGCTTCTTTGATTTCCCGGTCTAAGACGCTTTCTACGAAACTGAAATCTATCATGCTATCAAGACCATGGGCTCGGCATTCTTAACCAACACTCCGCCATAGCGACAAGAGTAGTAGCCGGTAACTCCTCCCGCTCGCTCTTCTAAGTCCCCATCCAAACTCATGTCTTTACCAAACCAAGCCTGTAGGTAACTGGGATTGTTTTCCAGTATCAACGCTTTGCCATGTAAATCTTTGACTTTGACAATGCTGTCAATATTAAAGTTTTGTTCCAAGTAAGTTTTGACGCTCAGGTCGCTGTTATCCCTCATGGACGCCACTAAAGCACTATAAACATTTGCTCCTAATAGCAAAGTCTTAGGCTCTAAATAAAGACCCCCCGCTTCGCTAAGTTCAAAAGCCTTAGAAAAAGTTTTAACCAAGTCGTCATAGGTTTTAGTGTCTAAGCTGGTGAGTTGTCCCGTTAAAGAAATCCCCTTTAAAGCGGTATGATTCACGTTCAAACTACTACTAGCCTTATAGTAAGCGTTATTGGTTACACCTCGTAAATTACCACCTCCTAGGAAAGAGAGCTTGTCGATCTCCATTTCCACGCTGTTAAACATGTTTAGAGTTTTAGTGTTAAAAGCAACCCCTATCCCTTCGCCATTTTTTAAGCGATCGAACTCTAAAAGTTCCATCTCCACCATGATTTTCCTTTGAACGACTCTGTTGCTGTCTTCCACCATTTCGCTATGAAAGCGATCGTAAAGATTGCCAAGCCCAACACCTGTCCAACCTCCAGTAAGTGCCTTATCGCTCTGCTTAAAAAAACTAACCCTAGAGCTTCCGTCTCCATTATTGATCACTGGGTTAAACAATGACCTCGTTAATGCCGGCCTAGCTCCCTCAGCGAGAATGCCGTTTATGGTTTTGATGAAAAATTCTCTTTTGTTATCCATCTGTTCACCTCCATTAGCTTACGTTGATAGCACCACTCAATGCTACCCCTATGAAATTGTCACCTAACTTTTGAAAGGCGCTAATACCAGCTAACTCCACCGTAGCAACGCTACCTACCGTGCCACTAACCCCAAGGACTTTCCCGCTAGCATAATGAAACTTCCCAGTCAAAGTCGCATCGCTAATCGTCTTCCTATCGTTACTTGCTGTCAACCACCTAGCCCACTCCTCATGAACTTCTTTTAACGGCAAACTAGAACCAACGAATATCGAAAACGATATGATACTCCCAGCTAGCAACTTCAACACTTCTTCTGCGTCCTTCCTCTCTCATTCCCTATACATGTTTTTGAAATATTCCCTATCCCCATCATCTACGGAGTGCGACAACTCTTGCTTCTCCACATACCCCCGTTGCCTCCCCTTGGTTTTAAGGAAAAATATTAACGCCGTTGTGTTGCCCTTTTTAATCTGCTTCATTAAAATGCTCTCCGCTATGTCGAGCCTCCCCTCCTCAGCTTCTCTAAACATCTCCCTGAGTTTCTCATCTCCCTCCAGCTTAGGAAAATCAAAATCTTCTAACGCAAGGCTAGAAAAATTTATTTTGCTTATCTCTTCCAGAAGAGCCATCTCATTCCAAGAAGAATTGAGCGCTATTTGGTTGTCGAGGATTCTTAAAGCATTAGCTTTATCAACCGATAAATCCTTACAAATTATCGAGGGAACTTGCTTAAGTTCAAGTGACTTAGCAGCTTCAAACCTCCCATGCCCCGCTATGATGGTTAAATCCTCATCCAACAAAATGGGGACCTTAAATCCAAAGTTTTCAATGGAGTTTTTTATTTGCTCTATTTGACGCTCAGAGTGAACCCTTGGGTTGTTTCCGTATTCTTTTATTTTATTGATTTTAATTTTTTCAATTTTCATAATAGAAGCATGATCACTTCTCGCTTTATGCTTCCCTTTATTATGCAGTGAGCACCGCAGCAAAGTTGGATTATTGTAGAACTGGAATTCCAGTGATTAGATCTAATTCGGTTCGTTCTCTAAAAAGTAATGCCCTTAGGCTCTCTCTTACGCCTCATCTCTTTCGCTTCATCTCTTCCCTAGATATCTTGCTAGTTTCTCATAGCTCGCTTTTAACCTTCAAGCTATATCCCTCACCTGTTTTCTCCCGGATAACTTCAAAACAATTTATCTTCTTAACGAATTGAATGAAGTTGTAGAAAGTAGATTTGCTCCACCCATAACTTCCCTTGGCTATCTCCCAGTTGAAAATGAGCCCCTCCTCAATCATCATGTTAATGAGAATAGCGTAGATCACGTCTTTTTGGTTACTCATAACTCATTCCTCCCCCTACTTAATTAACGGACTTTAACGTTCCTTAAAACAAGTATCTGCTAAGAATAATGCTAACTAGTTCATCGTCTAGGCTGCCTAGTGTCTTGTCTGGTGGCTTGTTTTGGCTGGGTTGTCGTTGGCTTGTTTTGGCTGGAAACGGCTTCCCTATGTCGCCCATATATCGCCCAAACTATGTTCTAAATAGCACTATTTAGCAACTCAAAACCCCTTTTCTGTTGATTTTATTGCTATTTATGACTATTTGTAACCCACGGAAATACCCTTACAAGGTAGAGGTCGGTAGTTCAAGTCTACCTACACCCACTCTTTTTGCCTGTTTTTGCTTATCTTTTAGCATGGTTTTCAGTTAGGGCAACAAGCCTTTTTTTGGGGTCGCCCCTATATCGCCCAGTTTTATTCCAATCTCTTTTGCCGCCTGCTCTAAATATTTGTCCGAATACTCCGCATATTTCATCGTCATGTTAAGTGTTGAATGTCCCGCTGTCTCTTGAATAGTCCTAGGGTTGACTCCCACTGAAAACAATAACGTTATGAAGTGATGCCTTAGATCGTGAATGCGATATTCCCATCCTAACTCATTCATAAGTAACTGCCTAAATAGCAGACCACATGATCGCGGTCTTGCTTCAGTCCCTTTTTATGGAAAGCAAGTATCTCAGTAGAGCAGGAATCAATGGAACTATCCTAGTTCTTTTAGCCTTGGTGGTTTTGGCTCTTAGCTTGATGAGTTTCTTCTCTAAGAAAACATCGTCCCATTTCAAAAAAAACCGAGGAATTTTCCTCCACCACCCGTTATGAAAGCAAGCAGTGAGGCGGGCGGCACTGCCTTCAAGGTCGGCCAAGTAGCATTAGCTCTCGGCAAGTCGAAACTATTGGTGAAAGCGATGTCGTTAAACACTTCCGCATTACCATTCCCAGTGTCCGTGTAAGTGCCGGCGGTGCTGTCGTAAACCACGTTAGCGACGCTGGAAATACCTACTCCGCCGCTACTAGTATTCTGCATGCTGCTCCCTATGTCCCAATAGCCATTCACTGTTCCGGCATTATTATCTCCCCCCACCAAGCCTGCTACGTCAGTAGTTCCAGAAACTGCTCCGGTGACGTAGCCCGTCACTACTGCTCCTGTTCCATCATTTTGCCCTACTAAGCCTCCTACAGCAATAGTTCCAGTAACTGCTTCGGTGGCATAGCCCGTTACTGTTCCATCATTCGCTCCTACCAAGCCACCTACCCCAAAAGTTCCAGTAACTGCTCCGGTGACGTAGCCCGTCACTATTGCTTCTGTTCCACTACTCTGTCCCACCAAGCCTCCTACAAAAGCGTTTCCAGAAACTGCTCCGGTGACGCAGCCTGTCACTGTTCCATCATTACTTCCCGCCAAGCCTCCTACAGCACTAACTCCAGAAACTGCTCCGGTGACGTAGCCCGTCACTATTGCTCCTGTTTCAACATTCGCTCCTACCAAGCCTCCTACAAAAGCGTTTCCAGAAACTCTTTCGGTGGCGTGGCCCGCTACTCTTCCGGTATTATATCCCGCCAAGCCCCCTACGTTCGTCATTCCAGAAACTGCTCCGGTGACGTAGCCCGTCACTATTGCTCCTGTTCCAACATTTGCTCCTACCAAGCCTCCTACAAAAGCGTTTCCAGAAACATTACTATTTTGGCTGCTCATCACTCCCACATTGCTCACCATTCCGCTGTCTAACCTTCCAACCACTGCCCCTACCTGCTCAGCGCCGCTTATGCCCGCATGGTCCAAGACGAAGTCCTTAATCACGCTGTCAAAATTATGCACATACCCCCATATTCCTACGTTGGTAGTGCTATCACGATCGATGGATAAGTTAGCAATGGTATGCCCGTTACCATTGAAACTGCCGGTGAAAAGTCTCAGGGGCTCGAAGCCTTCTGGTGCTAGTCCTTCGCTGCCCCTATCGGGGAAGGTTATGTCGTTCCTTAGCTCGTACCCTCCACCTCGGTTATGCTTCATTGCCTGTAGGTCCATCCAAGTGTAAATATCAGTAAGAGGCGTCACCATTAAGCGACTCGCCACCGCCCCACTCACGATAATGCTCCCGTTAGCCTCCACTAAGTTCACTATCATATTCACTTCAGCGTTATCGCTTAGGAAGGCATAGTCGATGAAGCTAAAGCCCGCAATCCCTAGGTAAGTGTTCCCCTGATAATTAGTCTTAGTCACTTCATAGAGTGAGTTGTTGAGGAGAATGCTGCTGTTATCAGCAACGAAGTTGGTGTAGTCATCCAACCGAACTAAGTAAGGCGAATCGAAGTCGCCTAGGGAGAACTTATCCGCATGCCCACTCGCAAAAGGCTTGTAAGTAACTCCCGCTAGGATAGGCACCGGCTGCGTGAGTGTGGGGGGAGGGGGAGGAGTAGTAATTTCATCCACCACACATCCGACTAGGACTGCTAAGGTCGCTGAGGTTGTTAAGGTTGTTAAGGTCTTTAGGAGTATCATCATCTTATTGTTTTTCATTTTTATCTTTTTCAAAAAACCGTTGAATTTCCCCCGCTGCTATCACCAACTCCCTCGCTGCTTTCAAGGGGTTGCCCTCAAGATCGGCCACTCACTGCCAACTCCCGGCAAGACAAAACTATTGGTGAAAGCCATGTTGTCAAATACCACGATGTCGTCACCGGCAGCACCAGTTCCCTTGGTGTCCGTGTAAGTGCCGGCGGTGCTGTCGTAAGTCACGTTAGTGATGCTGGAGATGCCGGCTCCGGTAAAGGTAGTGCCGACAAAATTAATACCAAAACCATTCATCTGCTCAGTGCTTCCTAGGTCCCAGTAGCCCGTCACTGTTCCTTCGCTATCAAGTCCCACCAAGCCTCCTGCCCTAAAATTTCCAGTAACTGATCCGGTGGCGTAGCCCGTCACTATTCCTGTTCCATCATTCTGTCCCACCAAGCCTCCTACATTAGTAACTCCAGTAACTGCTCCAGTGGCGTAGCCCGTCACTATTGCTCCTGTTCCAAAACTCGTTTCTGTTTCAACATTCGCTCCTACCAAGCCTCCTACATTAGTAACTCCAAAAACTGCTCCAGTGGCGTAGCCTGTCACTATTCCTTCGCCATTAAGTCCCACCAAGCCTCCCACATTAGCTGCAGCTCTAGTTCCAGCAACTGCTCCGATGGTGTAGCCGCTCACTATTCCTTGATTATTAAGTCCCACCAAGCCTCCGATAAAATTGTTTCCAGCAACCGTTCCGGTGGCGTAGCCCGTCACTATTCCTTCATTTTGTCCCACTAAGCCTCCGATAAAATCATTTCCAGCAACCGTTCCAGTGGCGTAGCCATTCGCCGTTCCTCCAAAAAAATTCATTCCCACCAATCCGCCTACGAAATCGCTTCCCGAGATGCTCCTATCTTGGCTGCTCACCACTCCCACGTTGTTCACCATTCCATTGTTTAACGCTCCCACCACTCCGCCGATAACCTCAGCACCCCTTATGCCCCCATGGTCTAAGACGAAGTCCTTGATCACGCTGTCAGCACCATCCACCACTCCCCATATTCCTACCTTATCCCTGTCATCGCGATCAATGGATAAGTTAGCAATGGTATGCCCACCACCAGCAAAGCTCCCCGTGAATGGATCACCAATGACCTCCCCAGTGAATGAATCAACATTACCATCTCCCACCGGCTCGAATCCCTCCATCGGCAGTCCTTCGCTGCCCCTGTCGGGAAAGGTGATGTCGTTCCTGAGTTCGTACTCTCCAATGAGATTATGCTTCATCGCCTGCAGGTCTTGCCAAGTGTAAATAGCGCTAGGATCACTCACCACCAAGCTGTTGGAAATCGCCCCCATGACAATGGCGTTCCGGTTAGCTAGGACTAAGCTTATTTGGAGGTTCGCTTCAGCGTTAGCCTTGGTGAAGTTAGCATACTCGCTAAAGCTAAAGCCGGCAATGCCGAGGTAAGTGCCACCTTGATAATCAGTCTTAACCACTCCATAGGCTACGCCATTCAAGAGAACTCTGCTACCATTACCAATGGCAAAGTCAGCCATTCCATCGGCTAACTGAAGCAAGTAAGGAGAATCGAAGTCCCCTAGGGAAAACTTATCGTCATGATCGCTCGCGAAAGGCTTGTAAATGAGCCTCTCCTCTATTAGCTCAGGGGGATCGGGACTAACCTCCAGCGCACATCCCACGAAGAGAAGGAACGATAACCCATAAAAAACTACTTTTAAGACCATTTTCGGGGGGGGGGACTTCACCATGTTGCCTTTCACTTCGTTGTTGTTTTATGCTGGTTTCTCTTTTTAGCGAGAATTCAACTAAAACGTAGTTATACCATGACATGAGCGACCACGAACCCTATTTGTGGGAAAATAACGAAAATGACGATGAAAGTAACGCTCAATTTTTGAAATGATCTTTTAACTCGCTTAGTTCATGGTATAAATACGTTTTAATAAACTGAATTCTCACTCAACAAGGGAGTTACATATGAAAAACAATAGGATGAAACTGCTGCAGTGCCTGTCAGTCCTGTTCCTTTGCTTTTTAGCAGGATGTGCGGCGGATGAAACTGCCAGCACCATTGCTGCTAATGCAAGTCCCAGTCCCCCGAGCACAACCCCCAGTGAGCCCATCATAGGGAGAGTCACTTACAAGCCTTTTGCGAGTGGGCATGACGATAAGTTCTCCCTAGGGGACTTCGATTCGCCTTACTTGCTTCTAGTGGAGGGGTATCGCTTTGCCACTAATGACAGCAGAATTCTCCTCAATAACCTGCCCCATGAAGTCAATGAGACCGACTATAAGGGCGACACTTATTTGGGCATTACCAACTTTCGTTTTAGCGACTATACTGATTTCCTCAGCACCAACGACACTCTTACCATCAAGGTAAGCTTAGTGGAAGTGGACGGAACGTATACCCTGAGCAATGAAACCGTTGCGATGAATTTGACCGTGACGAAAGCCACTAACATTTATACTTGGCAGGACCTGCAGGGAATGAAGCATGACCTCTCAGGCAAATACGTGCTCAGGACTAATATTACTTTCCCCGATGGGGGCAGTGAGGGACTGCCGATGGAGGGATTCGATCCAGTGGGGGATGTTGGCAATAGTTTCATGGGGAGCTTTGCCGGTAATGGGTATAGGATCACCAACTTATCCATCGATCGTCCCACGAGAGATCGCACAGGAATATGGGGTCTTGTGAATAGTGGTGGTAGCGTGATCAAAGACTTCGTCGTGGACCATGCGGGGATAAGCGGTGCTGATCAAGTAGGGGCAGTGATGGGAAGGTTAAACGCTGGAATGGTGAACAACGTGCGAATGGTGAGCAGCGGAAAGAGGAGCGTTTCTGGAAATACTAGTGTAGGAGGCTTAATAGGACTTAATAATCGGGGAATAGTGGCGGGCTACGTAACCGGAGCAGTTTCTGGAATGATGAACGTAGGGGGCTTAGTGGGAAGTAATAGTTTTGGTGGAACAGTGATTGGCTACGCCACGGGAAGCGTTTCTGGAAACGATGTTGTGGGAGGCTTGGTGGGATATAGTCCGGGGGGAACAGCGATTGGCTACGCCACTGGAAGAGTTACTGGAACTGGTAGTGATGTAGGAGGCTTAGTCGGGAATAATGCGGGTTTTTTTGGAATGGGGATGGTGACGGGCTACTGGGACACAGAAAGCACTGGGCAAAGAGATGGTTCTGGTTTCAATGCTCCTGATCCTGCTCCTCCTGATCCTCCTGCTGCTACCTTTACTGGAGTAGGTATCCCCCGCATCGCTAACGTGGTTCTCACTTCCACGAATACTTACTGGGATGGAAACACAACAGTGTTTGACGAGATGGATTTTCTAGATCATTTCACTTTGCCGGGACGAAGCGGTGAATGGCCTAAGTTAAATGGTGTTGACTAAGCGGCGTTGACTAAACGATGTTGACTGAATGGTGCTCACTAAATGGTGCTGACTAAGCGCTGCTGAGCAATGAAGTCCCTTAGTTAAAGCAGTTCCCCAGCAAGCGATTTTGCCCCCACTCAAAGGGAGGGCTGGTGGAGTGGGGGGTGAGTTACGCTCATAGCCTCACCCCCGAGTTTTCCGCCGTAGTTTTCTCCGCGGCTACCACTCCACTGCTTCCCCTTATGATTACGGGCTCGGCGGGCTCGGGAAAGAATCCTCCGCTTTCAAGGTCGGCCACTCACCACCAGCTCCCGGCACCGGCAAAGTGAAATGCATTAGGAAAGTAGGGTTGTTAAACACCGGGACGTCGTCAGTGGCGTCAGGAGTCCCCTTGTTATCCCAGTAAGTATTCGTGGAAGTGAAGACCACGTTAGCGATGCGGGAGATGCCTACTCCGTTAAAGGTACCACTGTTAGCACCAAAACCATCCATCTGCTCACTGCTGGCTTGGTCCCAGTAGCTATTCACGGTTCCACTATTCTCTCCTACCAAGCCGCCTACATTAACACTACTTCCATCAGCTGCTCCAGAAACTCTTCCGGTGGCGTAGCCCGTCACTGTTGAAAAACTATTCTGTCCCATCAAGCCACCTACAAGATTCCCATCTCCAGAAACTGCTCCGGTGGCGTAGCCCGTCACTGTTCCAAATTGACCCCATCCTACCAAGCCGCCTACTTGATTCCCATCTCCAGAAACTGCTCCGGTGGCATAGCCCGTCACTATTGCGCCATTAGGGAATTGTCCTACCAAGCCTCCTACGCGAATACCAGTGCCAGAAACTTTTGAAGTATTAAAACCAACCACCGAACCAGCACTACTAGAACTATTAATACTTCCTACCAAGCCTCCTACGTCATTATTTCCAGAAACATTACTATTTTTGCTGCTCACCACTCCCACATTGTTCACTACTGCATCAACTAAATTTCCAACCACTGCCCCTACTCGATCAGCACCCTTTATACCACTATGGTCCACGACGAAGTCCTTAATCACGATACCAGCACTCTCCACAAACCCCCATATTCCTACGTTATCCGTGCTACCACGATCAATGGATAAGTTCGCAATGGTATGCCCGCCCCCCGCGAAACTCCCGGTAAACCGATTAGCGCCATTTCCCACCGGCTCTAATCCCGCTGCCGCTAGTCCCTCACTGCCCCTATCGGGGAAAGTAATATTAGTCCTGAGCATGTAATCTCCATTTAGGTTATGCTTCATGCCCTGCAGGTCTTGCCAAGTATAAAGGTTAGTGGCTTTCGTCACGGTTAAATTCATCGCAATGGTTTCATTGCTCAGGGTGTAAGTCTTGTTAGTGGTCAGTAAGTTCACTTTGATGGTCAGCGTGTCGTTCGTGCTTAGGAAGCTAGTGTAGTTGCCGAAACTAAATTTATCGATGCCCACGTAGACGCCGCCCTGATAGTTAGTCTTAACCACTTCATGGGTTATGTTGTTCAGCAGAATACTGCTGTTGCTAGCAACGAAGTTAGTATAGCCCTCCAGTAGAAGCAAGTAAGGCGAATCGAAGTCGCCTAGGGAGAACTTGTTGGTGTGACTTTCTGCAAAAGGCTTGTAGGTGACTCTCTCTACTATGCTAGGACCAGAACCACTAGGACTAGTAGTTTCATCCACCGCACATCCTGCTAAGGTCAATAGAACCCCTAGGAATAGCGTCATTGCCAGCGGAGTTGTTTTCATCTTGTTGTTTTTCATATTTGTTCCTCTCTTCGGTAGTCTAATAACTCATGAACCTTCATTCATTGAAAGGTATTTATACCATGGACGAAGTGACCTAGAGTATTTTTTTTTTAAAAAATCATTGAAGACGGAAAATAACTACGAACTAATGCTATAGACAATATAGACAATCCGGTAAGAACGAAACCCCTTATAATAGCGTCAATCCAGCGTCAGTCCAGCGTCATTTCAGGGTCGTTCCCAGTAGCCCCAGTAGCTATTACAGGGCAATGAGTGGGAGAATGTGGAACTAGTTTCGTGTTTAACTTTTTAAAGAAATTCACAAATTAAATTTCTTTAAAAAAAATTTAAGAGAAAAGACTCGTTTGATTTGTATATGACTAAGGAGCCCTAGCAACATTATGCACGCCCAAGTTTTAAAAAAAGTTAATAAGTCAAAGATTGCTAGAGTCATGAGCGTTGAGCCTAGCTTCGAGCAATGCTTACCCCAAGAGCTTGGGCGCTTAACGAAGATTTTTCGCCGACTTTCAACCGAGCAGCAGAAAAATGCCTTGAAATTAGTTAGAGAAAATGGCTTAAAATGGCTTAAAAGCAGGGAATTAGCCAAGAATAGCAGAAGAGATTAGCCTCACTTACCCCTACCGGCATGGCGGTACCCCCACCGCCATGCCATGCCACGCCTCTGGGAGGTCTTGCCTCTGGGAGGTCTTGCCTCTGGGAGGCCTTGCCGCCTGCTAACTCTCGCAAGCGAGCAGCGGGAGGCAGAAGACGGGTGGATAACTCATAAAAACTCCCCCATGTTCTGCCCCCACCTTATTGCCGCCTTACCAGCGGAACACTGCCACCAACAACTGCCGCCTTCCCAGTGGAATATTGCTCCCAACAACTGCCGCCTTACCAGCGGAACACTGCCCCCAACAACCCCCGCCTCACTGCCGCCTTCCCAGCGGAACACTGCCGCCAACAACCGCCGCCGCCTTGCTGCCTTCCCCCAGCGGAATATTGCTCCCAACAACCACCGCCGCTAGGGCTGCGGGAAAAAAGCCGCGGCCTTCAAAGTCGGCCAAGTGGCATTAGCACCCGGCAAAGTGAAATGCATTAAGAAAGTAGTGTTGTTAAACACCACGACGTCGTCAGTGGCGTCAGCAGCAGTCCCTCGGTTGTCGGTGTAAGTAGCAGGGGTGCTGAAAACCACGTTAGCGATGCTAGAGATACCTACTCCCCCGCCAGCACTACCATTCTGCCCTGTAGTTGCTTCGTCCCAGTAGCCATTCACTGCTCCTGATCCAGCATTCCCTCCCACCAAGCCTCCTGTAAACATTCCACCTCCTGTACTCGTAACTCTTCCGGTAGCGTAGCCCGTCACTCTTCCATTATTCCCTCCCACCAAGCTTCCTACTCTATTATTTCCAGAAACTGCTCCGGTAGCGTAGCCCGTCACTCTTCCATTATTCCCTCCCACCAAGCCTCCTATATTATTTCCCGTTCCAGAAACTGTTCCGGTGGCATAGCCCGTCGCGGTTCCACTATTATCTCCCACCAAGCCTCCTATATTATTTCCCGTTCCAGAAACTGTTCCGGTGGCATACCCCGTCGCGGTTCCATCATTCCATCCCACCAATCCCCCAACGTTGTTCCCTCCAGTAACCGCCCCCGTGGCATAGCCCACCACTGTTCCATCATTCCGTCCCACCAAGCCTCCTGCAGTATTTCCAGTTGCTATAACCGTTCCCGTGGCATAGCTATTCGTCACGGTTCCGGTTTCATTAACTCCCAGCAAGCCTCCTACATTAGCGTTTCCAGTAACGTCATTGCTTTGGCTGCTCACCACTCCCACGTTGTTCACCGTTCCAGCGGCTAAGTATCCCACCACTGCTCCTACACCATTCCAGCCTCTTATCCCCGCATGGTCTACGACGAAGTCCTTGATCACGCTGTTAGGATTATCCACATACCCCCATATTCCTACGTTATTCCTGCTACCACGATCAATGGATAAGTCAGTGATCGTACGCCCATTACCATTGAATCTCCCAGTGAATGCATTAGCACTACTATCTCCCACCGGATCGAATCCCTCCATCGGCAGTCCTTCGTTGCCCTTGTCGGGGAAGGTAATGTCGTTCCTGAGTTGATACTCACCCGCTAGGTTATGCTTCATGCCCTGTAAGTCTTGCCAAGTGTGGATGTCAGTAGTGCTTGTCACCATTAAGCCACTGGCAATGGTCTGGTTGCTAGCGATGTAAGTTCCATCCGCTGCCACTAGGTTCATTTTGATAGTCAAAGTAGCACCAGTGCCTCTAAGAGCAGTGTAGTCATTAAAACTAAAGTTTTTTAGACCCACGTAAGTGCTGTCCTGATAATCGGTCTTGGTTATTTCATTGGTTACGTTGTTGAGGATAATCCGGCTACCTGCAGTGGCGAAGCGATCGTCATCTACTCGCACCAAGTAAAGGGAATCGAAGTCCCCTAGAGAGAACTTATCATTGTGCCCGGTCGCAAAAGGCTTGTAAGTAGCCCCAATGCTAGCCACCATGGGAGGAGCAGGCATGGGAGGTTTTATCACGTTCACTGTGGTGAGATACATGTTAACTCGATAAATATCATCCGCCGAGCGAAACCTTATCCTAATGGAAGCATTAGCGTTAGTGGCAGAAAAATTAGTGTAGTCGCTGGGACTGAAGTTGGTTATTCTCAAATAAGCACGATCCCCATCGGTGGTCTTAACCAAAGGATAATCTACGCTGCCGAGAAGAATCGTGCCATTGGTGGCAAAATCAACTCCCGCTATCTCGATCAGGCGGGGAGAACTGATGTCGTCTAGGGAGAACTCACTCGCTTGTTCTCTAGCAAGAGGCTTGTAAGTGACGGTAATTCTATCCAGCAGGGTGGAAGTGTCAATCTTGGGAATGACGATGTCATTAGGATCGTTGGCAGGATTAGAGGCATTGGTAGTAGCAGGGCTGGCGGGGTTGCCGGGGTTGCCGGGAGCGCTGGGGTCAAATGGGACGTTGCCTTGGTCGGGATTACCTAGTTGATTGATGACTTCGTTGATGGGAGTGGGTAGGGCTCTACTAATGGCGTCACTCACCGCACATCCCATTAAGAGCAGGAACGATAGCAATAAGCCATAGAGCCCGTAGGCAAATATTTTCGAGGCTGTGTTAGAAGCTGTCTTAGAGGCTGTTTTTTTTAAGTTATTTTTGAGGCTATTTTTCGGGGGGGGGGGGGGAAGACTTCACCATGTTACATTTCAGCACGTTATTCCGCATTATTCCGCATTATTATGCGTTATTGTTTTATACTCATCTCTTTTTTATCATTTCTTTTTTATCATTTCTCTTTCATAGTGACGGCTTGATTCATTACGACATAACTATACCATAACCTACCCTGAGCTTAATGTAAAAAAAATCCATTTTATGAAAATATTGCGGGAACTAGTGAAAAGACCTCCCCTTCTTCTCTACCGCAAGGGTTAGCCTCAGGTTTAGTTTTATTTTATTTATTATTTTTAGTTTTTAGCTTAGCGGTTTTGGAAATGAAAAATATATTACAATATGAAACGGAAGAAGAAAATTGTTCTCCACTTTACCTCATTCCCAAGTAGAAAAATTATCCCTAGCTGGTTTCACTCATTGGAAGAGATATGCTAGCAACCAAGATAACAACCAAGGGCAGCAGCTCATCGACCAAAGCGAACTAGCCGAAAGGAAGCGAGAAAACCTCGTCATCAAAGGAGACAACTTAGCGGTTTTAAAAATCCTTAAAAAGCAACTCGCTGCCAAGGTGAAACTCATTTACCTTGACCCTCCGTATAACACTGGCAAGGAGAGTTTCCATTACCGAGATAAATTGAACAGTTCCGCCTGGCTTCAATTCATGAGGGAGCGTTTGAAAATCGCTAAAACTTTGCTTACGAGCGACGGAGTGATTTTGGTTAGCATCGACGATAACGAGCAGGCTAGTTTAAAAGCATTAATGGATGAAGTGTTCGGCAGGGTGAATTTCGTGATCACTTTCATTTGGCAGCGAAAAAAAGGGGCTCAGGGCGTAGTAACGAAAAACATGGTGGTGAATAATCACGAGTACATCATCGTCTTCGCCAAGCAAAAAAGCAAATTTCACTTCAAGGGTCTGGACAGAGATCAGCAAGGGTTTAACAACCCCGATAATGACCCTAGGGGAAAGTGGAAGCGGCAATACCTGCAGAGGTTTGGGCAGAATTTCCCCCAAAGAACCATCACCAATCCCCAAAACAACATGCAGTTCACTTTCGAAACCCCTTATACGGAAGACAAGTTAAACCAATGGATAAAGGAAAAAATCATCATGTTTCCCGATGATCGTAAAAAATACCCGGCTAGAAAAGAGTTCTTAAAGGATTATCCCCAAAAAAAGCAACTCGTTTCATTTCTAGGTTTGTTCCCTTCCAAATCTGCCACGGAAGAACTATACAGGATGTTTGATGGAGAGAAAGTGTTCAAAAACCCCAAGCCAGTTAAGCTAATAAAGTTCATCGTGGAACAAACCACCGCCAAGGACGATCTCGTCTTGGATTTTTTCGCTGGCTCGGGCACCACTGGGCAGGCAGTTTTGGAAATGAACCAAGAGGATGGGGGCGATAGAAAATTCATTTTAGTCGAGCAAATGGATTTCATAAAAACCGTCCTCACGCCTAGGCTAAAAAAAGTGCTGGAGCGAGGAAAAATGGATGCTTCTTTCGTTTACTGCGAGTTGGCCTGAGGGTGTTTTTGAGGGGTTTTTTTGAGGGGTTTTTGAGACGTCTTATGCTTAGCCCGCTTTAGGAGAGCATTTTAAGGGGAGCATTTTGAGCAGCATAATCCTTTCATAAAACTTCTCATAAAACCTCTCATAAAATCATGGGGCGAGTTATTTTCTGAGTTATTTTTGCATTGGCTGGCAAAAGTCGCCAAAAGTTGCAAAATTTCTCATCCGTAAGTCATCGTTTATATTATAATCTTACAACCTAATCTTATAACTTTAAAAAGAGGGCTAGCATGAGTAGTTTGTTCACCAAAATCATAAACCGAGAAATTCCCGGGCACATCGTCGCCGAGGACGACGATAACTTGGCTTTTTTAGACATCCAGCCTTTGGTAAAGGGGCATACCTTAGTCGTGCCTAAAAAGGAAGTGGACTATTTCTTGGATTTAGAGGACGAGCTGTACGTCAAGTTTCATTTGTTTGCCAAGAAAGTGGCTGCTGCCCTTCAAATGGCTTTCGCTCCCACTAGAGTCGGCACTGCCATAGTGGGCTTGGAAGTTCCGCACCTCCATCTTCACTTGGTTCCTTTGAATAAAATGAACGACATTAACTTTTCTAACGAGCGACTGAAGTTGGATAAAAGCGAGCTTGAAGAAATAGCTAAAAAAATTGGCAATTGCTATGATAATAACGGTTGATAAAGCGGTTTCCGTTAAACGAAATTAGTTCACCATGAAATTCATTTGCGAGAGAAACTTTTTTCTAAAAGTCGTCAGTGCCACCGACACCATTGTGAAAGCTAAGATGAGTTTTTCCAATTTTGCTAACTTACTCATCAAGGCGAAGGGCGGTAAAATCACCATTAGCGCCACTAACAGCGATCTGGCTCAAATTGCGCTCATGGACGGGGAGATAAACGTGGAAGGGGAGATAACCATTTCGCAGCAAAGGCTATTTAATTTGCTTCGTCAAATCCCAGAAGGCAAAGTCGTTTTTCAAGCAGATGCTAACAACCTCATAGAAATAAAACCACTAGAATCCAAAAGAAAACTAGCCACCAAGCTCCTAGGTATCCCAGCGGACGATTTTCCCCCCATTGAGCCTTATCCTAGCGACATTAAAAGCATTGCCTTGGATAAAAGTTATTTTAGAAAAATGATTCAAAAAGTTTCCTTCGCCGTAGCTACGCAAGCCACCAAATATGCTTTGAACGGGATCTTGTTAGAACTCAAGGAAGACAAAATTAATTTAGTAGCAAGCGACTCTAGGAGGCTGGCGGTGTTTAGCACTCTAGTCCCCGATCTAGGCAAGCAAAGCGAACGAATTATTTTGTCGCCTGATTTGTTGGTTCATCTGCAGAAACTATTCGTTTTGGATGGGAGTTTGTCTTTTGGTTATGGGGAAGGAAAAATTTACTTCAAATTTGATGAGTTCATGATCAATGCTAATCTTATCAATGGCGAATATCCTAACTACGAATTATTTTTACCCCAGACGCATGAGTATTCCATTGGCTGCCGAACGGACGAGCTTATTCGGGCGATTAACTTAGCCACTGCTTTAATGGAGGGCGACCCTACCCATAAGCTCATTTTTACTTTGAGCAAAAACGAATTGGAAGTTTCTTCTAAAGTCGCTGACTATGGCGAGGCTAAGGAGAAATTCGCAGTTGATTACGCTAAGGAGAAGCTTAAAATTGGACTGAACGCCAAAATGATAATTGAGATCCTTAGGCAGATTGAAACGGAAGAAGTGGATATTTTCTTTAACTCCCCCACTTCTCCATTAGTCGTAAGAGAGAGAAATCGCAGCGAATACATTTACGTCATCATGCCGATAAAACTAGGCGATGATCTTTAACGAGAAAGTTAGCGAGAAAAGATAGTTTTTTTTTATTTTTGAAGTTTTTATGCAGTTTCGCGATTGGCTTCAAGGTTATTTAAGCAGGAACCGAGAACAAGTTTACCTCGCCAAGGCTTTTTTGAGTTGGCCGGCAATAATTGGCGAGGAAATGGCGGCTTTTTCCAAGCCGGTCGCTCTCACCCCTAAGGGCACTCTCGTGGTGATGGTGAAGGAGGCTTCTGGATTAACCGAACTGCAATATCGCCAAGTAGAAATCATAGAAAAATATAAAGCAAAATTCCCTAGAATCACTATAGAGAAAATTTACCTTAAGCTAGCGACTGGTTTCCCAGTGACTGACTTGCCAGCAACTGATTCCCCAGCGACTGATTTCCCAGTGACTGATTTTGCCTCAGCAGATCATTTGTTGAAAGAACCCAACCACTACCCCACAGGAACAAAGTCAAGCGGGGAGGGGGAGTTGAAAGAAAGTTCTAGCTCAGATAACTCAACTAGCTTAGATTTTTCTAATTGGCTGCAGGACGAGCCGCTAATGAAGGAGAAGCTGCTTCGTTTGAAAGAGGCTTGGCAATTGGTCAACGAGAGAAAAAAAAGCGAAGAAAGTAAAATTCTTAAAAAAACCAACGAGGATCGGCAGAAAAAAAACCACAACATCATCAACGAAGAAGAAGAGCCTTTAGCAGGGCAATTCGTTTTCCCCCAAGCTGCCATCAAGTCGCTTTTTTTAAGTTACGAAGATGAATTCCAACCTTTTGATTTGTATTAGTTGCTATTTTGCTTAAAAAATATTTTCTCCTCTTGTTCATCCTCATTCCCTTGGTTAAGGCGAGCGATGTTTCTCCTTCTATGGCAGTTTATTTCTCTCCCACTTCTGCTGAAGATGAAGCCTCTCCTTATCAAGTTTTTACCAAGTTCGTAGCAGGAGCAAAAACTAGTCTGCACGTTGCTGCTTATGACTTCAATATGAAGACTCTCGCTGATTTGCTGGTGGAGAAAAAGCGGCAAGGAGTTTATGTGGAACTTTTATTAGAGAAGAACAATTTCTTTAAGTTGTCTAGCCGGGAGGCGCTTAGCACTTTAGCGAAAAATGGCATTAAAATTATTAAAGACGCTCGGAGTGGTCTCATGCATAACAAGTACGTCGTTAGGGATGGAAAAAGCGTTTTGACTGGCTCGCTCAACTTCACCCATAACGGCTTTTTTCACAATTACAACGATTTGCTCATCATCCATAGCCAAGACTTAGCCGAAGCGTACTTAAAAAACTACATCACGTTAACGGATAAGTATCATAGGAGAAAATATGGCAAAAACTATCGTCAAATCACTAGAGCGATAACAATAAACGAAACCGAAAGCGTGCTTCCCTTGTTTTCTCTTGGAGTCGATAACATCACGGATCACCTCAGCCGAGAAATCAGCCAAACTCGCCAACAAATCAATTTTTTAATTTTTGCTTTTTCTTCGAGAAAAATATCTGGCTACTTCGAAAAACAACTTTTAAAGCAAGTGAAAGTGAGAGGGATTTTCGATGACAGCTTTGAAACGGTCAATGTCACTAAAAGTTGGCAAGCCGTTCCCTTTCAGGCTCTGTGGAAAAAGGGAGCGGATGTGAAATACGATAACGAAGCCAACCGAGTCCACCATAAGCTCATGCTTTTAGATAAGCGTAAGGTCATCACGGGAAGTTTCAACTTTTCGCTAAACGCCATTAGAAACAACAACGAAAACTTGTTGATCATTGATTCAAAAAAATTAAACGCTCAATATCAAAAGCGATTTGAAGAAATATGGAAAAAGTCCCCCAATCAAACTGAGTTCGAAAAGTACATTATCCTAAGGAACAGGAACAAAACGAAACTGAATTATCAGCAATATTTGATTCATTTGATGAAGGAAAACCAAAAGAAATTGCCTAAAATAGGAGATGACTTTACTGGAAAACTAGTGAGGATTAATTCTGCTAACGAAATGGTGGTTAAATTATCGAACAGTGGGGCAACCATTCATTTTTTCCTCAGCGGCTTGGAAATTCCGCAACTAGGCATTGCCCAATACCATCAAGAACCCCAATTCACTTTAACGAAGGAAATGGTCGTTTTAATGGGTGCCCAAAGAAGAGTAAGGGGGCGAGTCTTGGAAATTAGAAGAAACCAGTACTGGGGCATTTTGACTTTAGAGAGCGATAACCCGGCAGGTCTCGAGCCCCCGAGAACGCTTAACGAACGCATTTTGGAAAATGGCTTAGCTTGGCTGAGGGAAAGCGATGAAGAAAAAATTCTCTCTTTCGCTCCCCCTCTCTGGAATGGGATGAAGCAAGCGTTGAAAAAAGCCCAGCAGGCGAAAAAAATATTATGGGGAGATTATGCTCTTAAGGAAAGCCCAGAAGCCTTCAAAAACAACTTAGAGAAACTGCTCATCAAGATGGCTTTGAAAGAAAAGCGTTACAGCGAAGCGAGTTATCGAGAAAACTATTTGATTGGCAATAGAAAAACCAAACGAGTCTACCTTCCCTACAGCAGTTACCATTACGCTCATTTAAAGGATTTGACCAACGAGCGATTGATTTTCTTTCTAAATAAGGAAAACGCTTTGTTGGCGGGCTATGAAATCGTTTGGGATCAATGAATCACCAAACAATGCTGTTACGAGTTTTTTTCTCCTTAAAAAATTCCACTCGATCGCTTAGCACCACTAGCTGAGTAGCCACGCTCCTGAGTTCTAACAAAATGGTTTGCTCCACTAGCCTTTTCCTTCTTTCGCTCAAGTAGTTTTCCTCTATTTTCATTTTTATGAAGAAATTGGGGGTTTTCATCTCTCCTATGGTTAGATTATTTTCCGAAAAGCCAGCGAGCTGTAGTTCCAATTCCTGCAGGGCTTCTTGGCGATCTTCTCTTCTAACGACGGGAATTTTTTTTTCTAATAAATCTTTAACGAGGTTGAATTCCAAGGCATTCAAGGGCAAGTTGTTTAAAGTGTTGTTTTTAGTGGGCAGTAGGGCTAAAAAATAACTCTGCTCGGGGTTGTCTTGCTTTTTTTCGTTGATAAAATCAGCTATTTTGTTGGAAAACTTCTCAGCTATGAGTTTGAATTCACCACTGCTAAGAACAACGTTTTTATTTTTCGCAACTCGCTTGGAAGTTGAGCCGCAAGAAAACAAAGCCCAAGAAATGAAAAGAACCATTAAAACTCTCATAAAATTTTCCCGAAATTATTACCGACAAATCCTCCCGTAAAGCACAACAAATTGTAATATAGTTTTTTCATCTAGTTTTTCTTTTTTCGTTAAAATTGTCTTTTTTTCGTTAATATTTCTCCCATCATGCAATGAGTTTTTTTGCTGCTTACGAAAAATCTTTTTTTAAAGCAGGTATTGATAGTAGAATTTGAGTCAAACATTGGGATGAGTTGAACGAGAGATTTTTGAATGGCAAAAAATGGTTTAAGGAAAGTTGGTTTCGTGGGTTGGCGAGGAATGGTGGGAAGAGTCTTGCTTACGAGAATGGAAGAAGAGAAGGATTTCGCCTTGATCGAACCTCATTTTTTCTCTACTTCTGCTCCCGGGAGCAAGGGACCCGTCGTTAAAAATAACCAAACGAATTTAAAAGACGCTTTTTCTTTAGCGGAACTCAAGGAAATGGAGATGATCGTTGCCACTCAAGGCGGAGATTACACCAAGAAAATCTTCAGTGCCCTTAGGAGTAGTGGCTGGGACGGTTATTGGATCGACGCAGCTTCGACTCTTCGGCTTCACGAAGATGCCTGCATTGTCTTGGATCCCATCAATCGCAAGGTCATTGATGAGGAGGTGAAAAATGGCTGTCGTAACTTCATTGGAGGCAACTGCACGGTCAGCGTCATGCTCATGGGGATCGGTGGGCTCATGAACGAAGGGCTCGTGGAGTGGGTGAGTTTTATGTCTTATCAAGCCGCTTCTGGGGCTGGGGCGAAAGCCATGGAAGAGTTAATTCAACAGATGAACTACCTAGCGAACCATTTTCAAGGAGTCAATTTCGATTCCTTAAATGCAGACCAAGAGATGGAGGAATTATTTGGACGAAATGATTTTCCGCAAAAAACCATTGGACAGCCTTTGGTTAACTCCCTGCTTCCTTGGATTGACACAGAAGTTCAAAAAGGTCAATCTCGTGAAGAAAGCAAAAGTTTTTCAGAGGCAAACAAAATTTTAAACTTAGCCTCTCCTGTGCCAATTGATGGAACTTGCGTCCGAGTTCCTACGCTTAGATGCCATAGCAAGGGGTTGACGATTAAGCTAAAAGAGAAATTAAGCTTGGAGGAAATAGAATCTCTCCTTTTGAGTTCTCACCCTTGGCTTAAAATCATTCCCAACAATAGAAAAGCTACTTTGGAAAACTTGACTCCTAGTGCGGTTTCAAGGACTTTGAACATTCACTTAGGCAGGTTAAGGAAAACAAACTTAGGCGAAGAGTATTTGAACGCCTTTGTCGTGGGCGATCAGTTGCTTTGGGGAGCGGCTGAACCACTTAGGCGGGCTTTGTTAATTTTATTAGGAGAGAGCGAACGTTTAATTCATGAGCGAAAGGAATAAAAAAATGCATACCATAATTGATTTAAAATTTCAAAACGAAAAGCATTTGATAGGTGCTTTTTTGATCAAAACTGACGAAGGGGGAATTCTCATTGAGACTGGACCTTATAGTTGCCATGAGAGCCTCAAAGAAGGCATCGCAAGGGAAGGACTGGAAGTAAAAGACATTAAAAAAGTTTTCGTGAGCCACATTCATTTGGATCACTCTGGGGGGGCTTGGGCATTCGCCGAGCAGGGGGCAGAAATATACGTCCATCCTCTAGGAGCTCCTCATTTGATTTCACCGGATAAGCTCATTGCTTCCGCCACTAAAATATACGGCGATGCTATGGAGAAATTATGGTCCGACATAAAAGACATTCCTGCTGAAAAAGTTAAAACTTTAGCGGACCAAGAGGAGACTTACTTCACCACTCCTAGTGGGGAGAGGAAGAAAATCATTGCTCATCACACCCCGGGGCATGCTGGGCACCACATTGCTTATCAAATCGACAAGTCGCTTTTTGCCGGCGACGTTCTAGGGCTTCAAATAGAAAACTCTCCCATCCTAATGCCTAGCCCTCCTCCTGAGACCGATTTGAGTTTATGGAGGGAGTCGCTTGGAAAAATCAGGGATCTCGGTTTAGAGAAAATTCTACTCACTCATTTTGGCGAAATCAATGAATGCAACAAGTTTATCGCTGGCTGCGATGATTTCTTAAAAACTTTAGAGGATTGGTTTTTTGAAAAAATCAACGAAAAGTTTTCTTTTAAAGAAATAGAAGAAGCCTTTGAGCATTTCACCAACCAACTTTTCATGGATGCGGGTTGTTCTCACGAGCTCATTAAGAGAATAAAATGGGTTAATCCTCCCCACATGACGGCGATGGGTTTTGTGCGTTATTTTAAGAAATTTAAAAACATGGAAGTAGCGTCTGATTAAATTTTGAGCTTAGCCATTTTCGATTTGGATGAGACCATTCTCGACATTGATAGCGATCATGCGTGGACCGAGTTTTTATATGAAAAAAAGATAGAAACCTCGCCGGCTTTTTTCGAGAAAATGTTCGAGTTTAAAGATCAGTACATCAAGGGAGTCTTAGACATCTATGAGTACATCAGCTACTGCACTAAGCCTTTTGTTCATTTTACTCTTAGCGAGCTGCAAAAACTACAAGAGGAATTTTTAGAAAAAAAAATAAAGCCTTCCATAAGGAAAAAAGCCCTCCACTTAATAAAAGAACATAAGTCGAAAAACGATTTTTTTTTAATCATCACCGCAACCAACCAAGTCGTCACCGAGCCAATAGCCAAGTCACTCCAAGCTGACGATTTGATCGCTACGGAGTTGAAGTTCCAAAATGGGCATTACTTGCCAGAGATAAAAGGCATTCCCAGTTTCCGCGAGGGGAAAGTCACTCGCCTTAAAGAGTGGCTGGAACAAAATCGTGAGCATGGCCTTGAAGGTAGCTTTTTCTACAGCGATTCTTATAACGATTTGCCGCTACTGCGTTGGGTGGCGAACCCCGTGGTGGTCAATGGAGATGCGAGGCTAGTGGAATACGCTCAGTCTAACCATTGGAAGCAATTGAACTTAAAAAATGAAAACGAACCAAGTTAGAGATAGGCTTCAGCAAAGCTCCTCCTTTATCGCTCTCCTCATTCAGCTACTAAACGTTTTCGTCATCGTCGTGAGTTTGTTGGCAGTGACGAAAACTTATGCAGTCTATAAAGGACATCCCATTTGGAACGATGATTATTTGTTTTTAGCACTTTTGGGTGGGTTGCTTTTTCAATTTTTAAATCACCGCAACGCAACTTCCTATACCAGTTATTCGGTTTTTAAGTTGGTGAAAAACACTTACCTCAATTGGTTCTTTTGCGTTTTAATCATAATGAGTTTATCTTTTTTTATGAAAAAGTCATCGGACTTCTCGAGGGTTTCCATCGGACTATGGTTTTTTTTAACTCCCATTTTCTTGCTTGTGCTTCAGTATTTTTTTTTCGTATTTTTCAACTTGCTCGGTGTCAAAATTAGCAAGAAAATAAAAATAGTTATTTTGGGAGCGGGGGATTTAGGCGAGGCTTTTTTGAAAACCGTTAAAAAAAACAACTGGCTCAACTATGAAATAGTGGGCTTCTACGACGATAAAAAAAAAAAAAGTTTAAACGGCGTCCCCATCCTAGGCAATATTCAAAAAGCCCTCAGCGACGCTAAGAAGTCCAAATGGCAAAGGGTTTTCATCGCTCTTCCCCTTCGCTATGAAAAGAAAATCAACCGCATCATTTCCATTCTGCACGAGGAGAGCCCCGTCTTAGTGGATTTGATTCCCGACATTTTTCGCTATCAATTGTTCAATCCCGAGTGGAACATTTTTAATAACTTACCCATCATTTCCCTTCATAGCGCCCCCATCAAAGGCTTCAATGTTTTCGTGAAAAAAGTGGAAGACATCGCTTTTAGCCTCGTTATCATGATTTTGATTTCCCCGCTATTCCTCTCGATCGCTCTTCTCGTCAAGCTCACTTCAAAGGGACCCATTTTCTTCGTGCAAAATAGGTTTGGCATCAATGGCAAGCTCATAAGAGTTTATAAATTTAGAACCATGGTGCATGGAGTCAATCACGAAATTGGCGAAGAGGTACGGAAGGACGATGCTCGCGTCACTTGGCTGGGAAAAATTTTAAGAAAAACTTCCCTTGATGAAATCCCGCAATTCATCAACGTTCTACAAGGAAGGATGTCGGTGGTCGGTCCTCGTCCGCACGCCAAAGTTTTAAACGATCGTTGCCAAAAGTTAGTTCCTTCTTACATGAAGCGGCATTTCGTTCCGCCGGGCATCACTGGCTGGGCACAAGTCAATGGCTATCGCGGAGAAGCCAATACCATGGAAAAAATGCTGAAGAGAACCGAATACGATCTTTATTACCTCAATCATTGGTCGCTCACTTTTGATTTGAAGATCATTGCCTTATCTTTCTTCAAAGGTTTTTTAAATAAAAACGCTTATTGATTTCAGCTGTTATTAATTTCAGTCATTTTTACCTAAAAACTTTTTATATTCCAGCAAGACTTTTCTTTTGAATTTCTTGCGAAATTTATCGTTGCTGAATTCAAGCGAGCGTTTTCTCATTTTGCTTTGATTGAATTTCTTTTCGTTTTGTTCAAAAAAAGATATTGCTTCCAGCAAGCTCGCTTGGCTCTGCTCCTTAAAGAAGACGCCAGTCTTATTTTCCGCAACAATGTCCAAAGCCCCCCCCCTTTTATAAGCAATCACCGGAATCCCACAAGCATGAGCCTCCAGCATAACAATGCCGAAATCTTCTAAAGCGGGAAAAATAAGCGCCTTCGCCCTAGAGAGCTTAGCGATGAGTTCCTTTCTAGTGAGCGAGCCTAGCAATTTTATGTTGCTATGCTTCTGGGCGTCTTTTCGTAGTCGTTCATATTCCGAGCCATTTCCTATGATGACCAACTCTTGGTTTTTTAATTCCTTAAATGCCTCTATGACCAAATCGGCTTTTTTATAAATCTCTAACCTCCCCACGAATAAATAATAATCTTCTCGAGCAACTTCAACGAGGTTCTGGGGAAATTCCTCTAGGTTCACGGGTGGATGAATGACGCTAGCCTCCCTGCGGTAATATTTATGAATTCTTTTTCGAACGAAAGACGAGTTAGCAACGAAGCAATCGACTCTAAAAGACGACACCACGTCCCAAGTCCTCAATTTCTGCAGCCATTTTTTTAAAAAAAATCCCCCAATCCCGTGATAAATTTTCTTCTTTGCGAAATATTGTTTTTCCAAATCCCAAATATAACGCATCGGAGAGTGAACGTAGGCCAAATGAAACTGATCGGGCGAAGTCTTTACCCCCTTGGCAACGGCATGAGAAGAAGAGATGACCACGTCAAACTCCGCTAAATCAAGCTGTTCAACAGCGAGGGGCATGAGCCATAAATAAAAACGATACCACTTCCTCGCTAGCGGAAGTTTCTGCAGGAAACTGGTTATTGGTTTTTGGTTAAATTCACTTTTGGCTTTTTCATCTAAAAAATCAATTAAGCTAAACAAAGTTGCTTCGGGAAAGCAAACGAGGATTTCCTTTAAAACTCGCTCTGCCCCTCCATTGAAGCCAATCAGCCAATCGTGAACTACGGCAACTTTCATTAGCGAGCAAAAAATTTCACCAAAGAGAAAACTTTAAACTTTCTGCTAAACTTTCTGCATTTCCCTAAAACATTCATGCACAAAGTCTGGCTCAATAACTCTTCTAAAAGTTCCTCGGTTAGCATTCACTTCGCCTATTTGGTTGATCAAATTACAATAAACTTTTCTGTCCAGAGATTTTTTATCCAAAAGCATGATTTGATATATTTTTTGCGCATTAACGCTTTTAGGAAGCCGATAAGGCAAACCCATGCTTTGAAGAACCTTGGTGATTTTACGGAGATCTTCCGCAGGCAATAAATTTAACTTATAAGAGAAAAATGCTTCCACCACCATGCCAATGGAGACGGCGAAACCATGCAGCATTTCATAGTCAGAGTCTAGTTCCAAGGCATGACCGACCGTGTGCCCAAAGTTTAAAATCCGGCGATAATTATTTTCTCTTTCATCTAGGGACACGACTTCGCGTTTAACTTCTATGCTTTTAACGATGATTTGCTTTAACAAATCATCCTCTCGCCCCTCTTGCTCCTCTCGCCTCTCTCTTTCAAGCAGTTTAGGAGCGTTTTGTTCTACTAGAGAAAATATTTGCGGGTTTTTGATGATGCCAGCTTTGATGACTTCCGCCATCCCATTTTTAAAATGTTCGTTGCTGAGAGTTTTCAAAAAACCAAAATCAATCACCACTCCCTCGGGTTGATAAAAAGCCCCGATTAAATTTTTGCCAAACTCGTTGTTGATGCCCGTCTTCCCGCCAATGCTAGAATCAACCATGGCGAGCAAACTCGTGGGCACCATGTAGTAGGCGATCCCCCGCATGAAAGTTGCTGCTACATAGCCCACTAAGTCCCCAACTACCCCCCCACCCAGCGCCACTAAAACGCTTTGGCGATTGTTCTTGTGGCTAAATAAAAATTTTTCAATCGCTAGTTTGCTTTTTATTGACTTTGATTTCTCTCCAGATTTTATCGTGAAGAGAAAAAATTGTTGGTTGTCGATGAAGCGAAGTTCTTTTTCATAAAACTTAAAAACATTTTCATCCGTGATGATGGTGATGAGGGACTTGGGGTGCTTTAGCGACAGTTCGGTTATGAATTTACGAAATTCGTTTTCCAAAAAAACCACTAAGTACTTTTTGGAAGCTGTTTCTATGGCGAGGTTTTCCAAGAAAATAAATTAGCTAAACTCAATTTTTTTAATCAAATAACGCTTCGCTCCCTTCGGCAAGGTAACGGAGATTTTTTCGTTTTCCCTTTTTCCCATGATTCCCCGAGCCAGTTGGCTAGTGACGGATAAAGCGTTGCCTAGATCGTCTCCTTCGCTAGGACCTGTGAGGATGTAAGTCTCCACTTGATCGTTATCCAGATTGACGAGAGTGACTTTTTTGCCAAAGTTAACGATTTTTTCTGGAAGAGTGCTGGGGTCAATGATCTTAGAGTTTTGAATGTCGCTTTGGAGCTTGGTGATTTGAGCGTTGATGAGCCCCTGCCTCTCCCTAGCCGCATGATATTCAGCATTTTCTTTTAAGTCGCCCCGCGCCCTAGCTTTGGCGATGATAGCAGGAATCTGGCTAGCCTCTTCCCTTAGTTTCGCTAGCTTTTTCATAAGTGCTTCATATCCTTTTTTGGTGATGGGAATCATGGTCTTTCCTTTTATTTCAATTTTTTCAATTTTTTCAATTTTCTAAGTTCATTTTTTAATCAAAGAATAAGTCATAAACACCACCGCAGACAAGATTAAAAGCGGAGCGATGAGCGCTGTGATGATGTAGCCGTCTTGGTTGATTTTATCTGTGATGCTAGTTAACACCATGAAGCCAACGAAGTAAACCATTAAGAAAAAAAAAAATAACTTCTTATGCTTCACTTTATCTAAATCTTTCATAACTTCACTCCTTCCATTAATGATAAAAATGCCTAACTTTAGAAAAGTATAAATTGATTTCGTATTTTTCACAAGCCTGAATTACTTCTAGGTCTCTTACGCTCCCCCCCGGCTCAATGATCTGCTTTATGCCAAACTCCTTCGCTAGTTCAATGTTGTCTTTAAACGGGAAGAAAGCATCGCTGACTAAAACCGCTTCGGGCAGTTTTTCTCGGTGATTTCCCGGGAACAATCTCTTCAAATTCCCTTCCGCTTTTTCTAGGGCGATCTTCATAGCATCTAGGCGATTAGGTTGCCCCGACCCCATGCCAAGCAACATGAATTCGCCTTCCTTGAAGCAAAAACCCAAGGCAATGGCATTGCTTTTCATTTTTTTAACCGCCTTGATGGAGAAATCGAAAAGTTTCCTTTCTTGAACGGTGAGTGCTTTAGCGGCTTGTCCACGATTCTTTAACGTTAATCCTTGGTGAAGCAAGTCATTTTTTTCTTGCTTCAAGACTCCCCCAGCGACGATTTTATATTCGTAATTGCTTTTCCGCCGGTAAGGGCGAAATTGAACTACCTTTACCTTTTTCTTTTTAAGTTCCTGCAGCGCTTCCGGAGTGAATTGCTGGGCAACGATTATTTCAACGAATTTCTTTTTCAAAAAAGCACTCACTTCCAAGCCCACTTCGCCATTAAGAACGATGATGGACCCAAAAGCAGACACCAAGTCTCCCTCCCAAGCTAACTGGAGAGATTTCGCTAAGTCGTCGCTAAGCCCTATTCCGCAAGGGTTTTGATGTTTGATGATAGCGACTAACTTGTCCTCGTCGTAGTCTTCTAGCACTTTGAGCCCCGCTTCGATGTCCAAATAGTTGTTATAAGACAATTCCCCCCCCTGAATGACTTCGAGATTAGCTAGGCTCAAATGGTTCTTTTCATGGGGATCGAACAAAAATTCCGCTTTCTGGTGAGGATTTTCCCCATACTTAAGCGGCTTGGAATGGCGGTAATTCAAGTTCCAACGACTGCCTTCACTCGGTTCAGCGAATTCATGGCTTAGGTATTGGAATATCGCCTGTTCGTATTGTAGGGTATGGGAAAAAGCCCGCAAAGCCAATTTTTTTCTAAAGTCCAAACTAGTATTCCCCCCAGCCTGCATTTCTCCTAAGCAAGTTTCGTAATCTTCCTTTTGGCACAAAACAGTGACCCAGCGATGGTTTTTAGCCGCTGCCCGCAACAAAGTTACTCCCCCGATGTCGATGTTCTCCATTATCTCGGCATGACTTTTTTTTAGCCCCACTTTTTCTTCAAAAGGATAAAGGTTGACGACCACCAAGTCAATGGGGATGATCCCTCGTTTTTCCATGGTTTTCAAATGCTCTTCGTTGTCCCGCTCAAATAATATTCCCCCGTAAATTTCCGGCTGCAGGCTCTTCACTCTCCCAGCTAAAATTTCTGGGAAAGGAGCTATTTTTTCCAAAGGCTTTATGCTTACTCCCTTTTTTAATAGAAACTCATAAGTCCCTCCCGTGGAATATAAGTTTACCCCTTGCTGTGCTAGTCCTAGGGCGAGTTCCTCAGCCCCCCTTTTGTCGCTTAAGGAAAGGAAGGCATTAGCGATGACGGGGCTGTTGGTTCTCATGAAGTTATTTTGCAGTGGAAAATTTTAGTTTATTTTTTTTGAAAAATCTTTTTAGGCTTTAAAACGCCTCTTTTGCTCTTTACGATGAAGTCGTAAATCATTTCCTCTTCTTCGCTAAACTCCCCCCTTCTTTCACCGAGCATCTCCTTTGCTTTTCTAGGAATGTGCGAATAATATGATTGGTAAAACATTTTTATTTTTTTGATTCTATCCCCACTCATTCCAGCCCTTTTCAGTCCCACCAAGTTAAGTCCTTCAAACGTAGGATAGAAGCCATAAGTGAGCGAAAAAGGCGGAGCGTCCACATTAAGCCTCGTCAGTCCTCCAATCATGGCTAGTTTCCCTATCCTAGCGTGTTGATGAACGGCAGAGTTCCCCGAAATAAAAGCGTAATCGAAAATTTCGCCATGCCCAGCGATGAGCGAATTGTTGGCGATGACCACGTGATTATGAACCTTGCAGTCATGAGCCAAATGCGAGCACGCCATTAGGTAGTTGTTATCTCCTAGCTCAGTGGCTGCCCCTGCTTTAGTCGCCCTATGGATGGTGACGCTTTCTCGAATGGTGTTATGGTTTCCTATGCTCACTCCCGAAGAGATTTTTTTATCAAACGTCAAATCTTGGGGAAGGTCGCCGATGACCGCATTGGAGTGAATGACGTTGTTTTCCCCTATTTTAGTTCCTTTTTTAATCGTTACGTTATTCATGATTAGGCAGCCTTGGGAGATTTCCACTCCCGCTTCGATCAAAGAAAATGGACCTATCACCACCGAGGGATGAATTTGGCTATCCGGACTCACAAAGCTATTTTTAGAAATTCCTTTCATGGGGCACGATCGAATAAGCCACGTTCAAATCAATCACTTTGATGGCGGAAGCGATGTTCAAATTATTAACGTAGATTTTCATATAAGTATTATCGCTATTTTTAATGGCGTAAGTATTTGCTCGGTTAACTGGTAAAGCGACCCCAGCGGCTAAATAACCATCTTCTGGTAAAGCAATCACTTCAAAGAAATCATGGGTAGGGCCTAGGGATTGAATGAGCGAACCTCCGCTAGTGAAAAACATTCCCATATCCACTACTCCGCTGTCGTTGAAGTAAAAAATAACTTGATTAGTGCTTGATAGGGGATCATCGGAAGGTAAATTAACGTTGATGGAAACGATTTCGTCGTCAATTACGTTGAAGCCATAGTCGTTGTTGTTGGTTTTTTCAGAAAATTGGTTGAGCATGAGCCTCAGCCTCTCTTGGCGATAGTGGAAGTTCTTTTCCTCGGCAAAAGGCGATAAAATCCAACCGTTGTTGTCGAAACTCCGAGCAAATTCTTCGTTAAGTCCCCAGGCTAGGACGGTCACTTTATAGCTTTGATTGGTGGCAAAACTGCGGGAAGCCAAAGTGATGTTTTGGTTCAAATTTTGAACACCATCTCTAAAAAAGGTGGGTCTGGCAGTGTTGGTGATGAAGAAGGGAAGGGTAGTGAAGGTGTCTAGCCCGGGGTTATTGAAGTCAGTCCTGAGCAGAGGAGCAAAACTATTGCCATTTTCAGTAACGAATATCAAATAACTGGAAAAATCATCCCTATTGATGGGGTTTAAACTAATGGAAATGGTCACCGTTAAAGCATTGTTTTGTAGGGCTAATCTTTCGATGCTGGGCCGAGGATATTGATAGACTTGACTAGAGGTGGATAAGTCGAAAGCTTCACAACTATAAACGGCTAGCGAGCAAAATAAAATGAAACCCCTTTTCATCCGTTAGCTTTAATTGAGCGCCTCTTTAGCGTCGATGTCGGTGACGAAATTTTGGTAATAAGCTAAAGTGAAGTCCAGTGAGGAAGCAGTCTTGCTACTGACATGCATTCTCAAGTTCCTAGCCAAGTTGTCGCGATTGTCTTCATCTCCAGAGAGGATGAAAGAATAGTTCCAGTTATCGACCAAAGGATAAAAAGAAAAAATTTCATAACCAGAATTAACCAAATTCCCTTGCGAATTAACGACGATATCGTCATCGAAAATAGAAGCCCTTGCTCCATTAGCTAGCGAATTTATCTTTAAAGGGGCGCTATCGTTATCGATGAAAGCAATGTTCCCTGAACTCAACTGCAGATTGCCGAAACCCGCCCTTAGATTCGCAGAAGTTATTTCAGGCAAAGACGCCAAACTAGGCGAAGCGCTCAGGTTCAAATCGTTTAAGGCAATGATCAAAGGAATTTTAATGGGAACGGTTAGCGAACTGGAACTAGAAAAATCTTCAGTGACGATCTTAACTCTAAAATAATAAGTTTCCAAAGGAGAAAAACGCTTGATCAAGAGCTTATCTTTTTGGTTGCTAATGTTAGCCGCTGAGTAATCTTCGTCGTTAGCTAGGCTAGTGTAGCGATAAGCAAAAGTATCTCCTAGGACGATATTGACATTGAAGTTAGCACTAGCAGCTGCATTGACGCTGGGTAAGAAGTTTTGATCGCTAACGTAGAGAATGCGCTTTTCTATGTCGTTAACCACGTTGTTATCCCCAATGTAAACTAAAACCCCCGAAAAACGCGGGTATTCAGCCGGAGGATAGCTGCCCCTTACGTTAAGCGTGAGTCTCAGGTCGCCCGTTGCCTTGGCATTCAGGCTAGGCGTTTCAATACTCTGCCCTTGAATGCCCACTAACCCACAGCTCGTTAAAAGGACAGCCAGTTGAAGGACGAGCACTAGTTTACGAAGTTTGGAAAGTTTAGCAAACATGCAAAACCATTTTAATGAAATAGTTCAACGAGACCAAGTCAATGTTTTTATAATCACGATGCTTGGGGAAAAAATTAGATTTGGTTTTTTTTTCTAAATTAATAAATTTATCTATTAAAAACACCAATTCACTCCTGTTAAAAACGGAACTTCTTTTCATTACGTTTTCCCTTTGAAAGGCATGAAACACTTTCAGTTCGTTAAAAATGGAATGACTTTTACCGCTTTCGCTGAAATGAAGCACTAGACTCAGTTCCCTAATCATGAGGGAAACGAATTGAGGAAAACTATTTTTCGATGAAATGAAATGCAGGGTTTCGTTTAAAACGAGTTCCCTTTTCCTAGTAAAAAAACTACTTACTAAAGCGTAAGCCTCTTTTTCGCCCTCCGGCTGGACGACGACTTTCTTCACCTCTTCTAAGGTAACTTTTTTATTGGGATGAGCGTAGAGGAGAATTTTTTCCAACTCCCCATCTAAAAAATCCGCTTCTTTAGCGAAGTAATCCGTCAAATGATGTAACACCTCTTCGCTTATGGTTAGCTTATGGGAAAAAAAATCCTTGATTTTCGTTTTGAGGAACTTTTTATCCACGTATTTCTCTTCCATCACGAATATTCTTGCTTTGAATTTTTTTTCCAAGGCACTGAGGTATTTCTTTTTTTCTCTCGTGAACAAGAAAAGGTAATGATGGGGCAGGCAGCTAGCGATTAGCTTTTCAATTTTCTTATGGCGATGAATGGGGTGATAATCCCATATGACGAAGGCTTTTTTCGTTTTTTCCAAGTCAAATAACGATTCGTTCGCCAGCAATGAATGCAGCTCATGCAGTTTCTCTTCTTCAAGTAGTTCATAACCGCTAAACTCAAGCGTTTCTAGGTTCGTCGCTTGAGAAAATATTTTTTCACCGATGATTTTTTCGCAATGATGCTTGAAATGATTCCTATCTTTGCCATGAAAAAAAAAAATATTTTTAGCGGACATTGTATTTAAGCCAAATTTTTAGCTTGCGGGAAAATTTAGCGAATATTTGGTTCTTGATTTTGTCGTCGTTTTCATTGTAAGCATTGCTATCCAAATTATCTAAGAAAACAATGAAATCACTCCTCACGGTCCTATTAAATTTTAACCCATCTAAAGCAATCACGCCCTTCAAATAATTTTCAAAGGGATCTCCGCTTTCTAGGGCAAGCTTAAACTCATCCACGTGAATAGTGATGATATAATCCGCCTTAGCATAGCTCTCTTCATAGGAAAAACCAGTTTCGTTTTTAAAAATGGTTAAAATGCTCTCGTAAAGTTCCTCTTCCAAATGAAAAATGCTAGTGTTGTTGAGTACTTTGTTAAAATGAACTTTCTTTTTTACAACAGCAAAAGGGGACTTGTTGCTCTCTTGGACTTGCCTCCCCGAACAACTGAAAAACAACGCTAAGGATAATAAAACGAAACGCAACAATTGGACTTACTTCCCCGAACAACTGAAAAACAACGCTAAGGATAATAAAACGAAACGCGACAATAATGATTATAAACCGCCTACAGTCTTGCTAATTATATTATTAATGTTTAGGTTATGATCTTTATTTTTTTTGATGTGATTGATGGAATAAAGAACAGCCGCCGGGGACTTCCCTCCTAGTTCCCGCCCGATTTCTTTAAGCGGGTTTTCCGTGTGCCTCTTGATCAAAAACATGGCAATCTGTCTTATGAGGATCATTTGCTTGTTGGGTTTGCTTGATTTTATCGCTTCTAGGCTAGTATTGGTGACTTTAGCCAGTTCTTTTAAGATTTTTGGGATAGATGAGCGCTTTTCTTCTTTGCTTTTGATCAAATGCTTCAAATGGTTGAGGCAAAAATCAACGTCTATGGTTTTATGATACATCTCTTGGAACAACTTTAGGCTTTTCAACCCCCCTTTGATTTTCCTAACGTCGCTTTCCAAGTTATGGCTTAAAAAATCAATGACTTCAAGGGACAATTTAGTATTATAAAGTTGATTGAAAAAAAAAATTAACTTCTTCCTGCTTTCCAAGGAAGGCTCTTTTAATTCTAAAATGACCGAGGACGACAACCTGCTTTTAAGCCTTTCGTCGATTTTGTCTAGTTTTTCCGGCTCTCGGTCGCTGCAAAACACCATTTGCTTCTTATAAGTAAAAATGGCATTAAAAATATCAAAAAATTCCTGAGCACTTTTTTCTTTGCCCATGAAAAACTGGATGTCGTCGATGAAAAGAACGTCGAGGGAACGGTAGTTGATTCTAAAGTTTCTGTCTTGTTTATGTTTCAGGGCATTGGTGTACTCGCTGACAAAGTCGTTGGGATTGACGTATTTCAAGGCGTAAAAGGGAAATTTCTTCCTGATTTCGTGGTAAACTGCTTGAATCAAATGCGTTTTCCCGACACCGACTTTACCAAATATCAACAGGGGGTTTATGTAGCCCATTTTGTCGATAACTTTCTTAGAAAAATCAAAAGCTAGTTGATTTTCTTCGTAAACCAAATAGTTCCTAAAATTATTTTCTCCTATTATGTTTAATCTACTAGTTTTAGTCGTTGGTTCCTCTTTTAAGGGATTGAAATTGCTTTTCTTTGGAACTATTGCGGGGGCTGCCTGTTCGTTTTCTTGATCTTCTAAATGTTTGATTTCGATGCTCCTTAAATCGTTGAAATGTGCTTTGGCTATTTGGAATAAGGATTTCAAGTATATTTTTTCAATTTTATCCTTTTTAAAGGAGCTAGAGGTGGATAGTGCTAGAACTTGTTTTTGGTAGCTGACAAAGCCAATGTCGTTTAGCCAGATTTTATAGTCGAGGCTGGGGAATTGCTCTTTGATGTCGTTTTTTACGGCGGTGAATGGTTGCATTAGTTTTCTCAGGCGAAGTTAATCGTTATTAATTTTATAAACAAAGCCCTCCCCCACTTCCATTTAAGTTTCGGTTTTCGCAATTTGTTTTTTTAAGTGCCCCGAGGGGATTTTTTAAAAAAAAAATTCCCTAGAAAAAAAGACTTTTCCGTTGGGGAGTTGGGGGAGGGTTTTTGGGGTTTCTTGGAAATAAATTCAAGATAGGGAGAAATCAGGGCAAAAACCTAGCGAGAGAAAAAAATGACTGCGTAGTAAAAAAAGAAGTTGATCGCTATTGTGCTGTCGATTCTGTCGTAAAGTCCACCATGCCCCTTCAAAAAGCTCCCTGAATCTTTGAGATTTCCTCCCCTCTTGTGCAGCGAGCCGATGAGGTCTCCTAGAAGTCCCAAAATAACGATTGCCCAGCTAAACACGATGATCTTAGGCAAGGAAATAGCAAAGAGGCTTTTGGATAAGATTTCGGGATAAAAAACGAGCAAAAAATACTTATAAAGATAAAATCCCAGCGGAGTTAGCAAAAAGCTAGCGATTAGCCCCGCCCAAGTCTTGTTCGGTGAAGCAGCGAGGCCCAATTTCTTTTTTCCCATGGTTTTACCAATGAAAAAAGCCGCCCCGTCAATTACCCACGAAATGTAAAAAGGAAACAAACTATAAAAAATCATGAGCAAGTCCTGCTCTTCGTCAACGCTCTGAAGGTCATGCTGAAACCAATAGAAATATTTGAGCCTTAGGAACTGAAAAAAAATGAAAATAATGTAAAAGGAAACGAAGACTTGAATGCAGGTTTTCTTCAAGGAATCTAAAATTTCGTTTTTAACGATTAAAAAAGTCGAATAAACAAAAAACTGCCCGCAAATGAGAACTGCACCCACCTTTTCTAAAAGCAGAGCGGGCAACTGAAAAGTAAAAATCAACACCCCAGCGATGACGAAACAATAAACCGTGCCAAAAATGAAAATGAGTTCGTTCCTAGCGATTTTGAAAATATTACGCAACTCTAAAATCAAAAAGCTAGCGAAAAACAGAAAATACAAATTGCTCAAGTAATAATTATTCCAAAAAATGTAAAAGGAAACGATGACGATCCCCACTCCAGCGTAGATGAGCCTATTTTTCATGCCGCCCGCCAAATCTCCTTTCCCTTAGCGAAAAGCATTCCAAGGCTTCTTCCAATTCTTCTGGGGAAAAATCAGGCCAAAGCGTGCTCGTGAAATAGAATTCCGTGTAGGCTTGTTGATAGAGCAGAAAATTACTCAGCCGTAGCTCCCCGCCAGTCCTTATCAGCAGATCCGGGTCGGGTATCTTTCCAGTATCGAGATAGGCTTTGAATTCGTTTTCGTTCAGTTCATCAATGGAGGCCTCTTGGTTTTCAATGGCTTGAAAAAGCCGCCTAATTCCCCTGATGATTTCGTCTCGCCCACCATAGCTGAGGGCTATTTGCAGGAGGAATTGATCGTTTTCTTTAGACGCTAGCTCGGTTTTAAAAATGGTTTCTTGAATTTTTTCCGGGAATAGCTTAACGTTGCCAATGACTTTTACTTTGGTGTTGTTTTTGATGATCTTGTGCAGCTTGTTTTCGAAATAATAAGCAAGCAAATCAAAAAGAATGCTCTTCTCTTGCTGCGATCTTTTCCAGTTTTCGCTGGAGAAAGCATATAGAGTTACGATTTTGATTCCCTTGTGAAAGCAAAAATCCAATATCTTTTCGAGATTCTCTAGCCCCTTCCTATGCCCGTCCGTTAAAGGCAAGTTTTTGTTTTTCGCCCACCTCCCATTGCCATCTAAAACAAAAGCGATGTGTTTAACGATGGTGGTCATCAAAAAGGATTTAAAACTAGAAATCGAGCAGGCTCTTTTCTTTGTTTTTCAGTAGATCTTCTAGTTTAGCGATTTTTTCATCCGTTAAATTTTGAAAGGTTTTCAATTCTTTTTTTAGTTCGTCATCGTTGAGCTCGCCATCTTTGTTTAGTTTTTTGAGCGTATCGTTGGCTGCCCTCCGATGCCCCCGGATAGCCACTTTCGCATTTTCCGTCTTGGCTTTCGCCATTTTTATGAACTCTTTCTTCCTATCAGTAGTGAGCGTAGGCAGGGTTATCAGTAGTTTGTTGCCCTCTATACGCGGATTCAAATCCAACTTCGAAGTACGAATCGCTTTGTCGATCAAACTAACGTTATTCCTATCCCAAACGTTGACGGATAAATCCTTACTGCCAATGACGGAAATGTTCGCAATGTTTTTGAGGGGCATTTTTTGCCCATAAACGTCAACGCTCAAATTTTCGAGTAGCCCAGAACTCGCCCGCTCAAACCCGAGGGTCTGAAACTCCTGCATCAAGGTAGCAATGGATTTCTCCATTTTAACGGAAACCTCTCGGTAAAGATCCCTAGGATTGCTCATGATTAACTACCGATTTGAAGCCTGTGGAACTCTTTTATTTCCAACTCCAACCCACTCTCCCTCGCTAGGTCATTAACGATGCTTTTTATGGTCTTCTTGTCCTCTTTGATCGATTCCATTTCCAACAAACATTGCTGGGAAAAATATTTCCTCACTTTCCCCGTAACTATTTTCTCCAAGATAGCGGGATCTTTTTTATCTTTTTCTAATTGCTTTAAAAAAATCGCCTTCTGCTCTTCCATCGTTTTTTCATCGATTTCCTCTAAGGAAACCGCCAGCGGATTCATCGCCGCTACCTGCATAGCCAAGTCTTTAGCAAAAGCCCTTATGGCTTCGTTGTCGGCTAATTTTTCCCCGCTCCCTTCCTTGGTAGTGATTGCGAGCAATACTCCGATTTTTTTATTGCTGTGCAGATAAGAAGCAATGAACCCATTTTCACAAGCAAGGTGAATGGGGTCGTTAATTTCTATTTTTTCTTTGGTTTGGGCTATTTTCTCGTTCAAAGCCTTGCGAAATTCCTCGCTTTTTAAAAACTCCCCGCCCCTAGCTAGGAAGCCCTCGCCTAGGTTAGCGACGAGCTCGTTAAAGGAAGCGCTTTTCGCCACGAAGTCCGTTTCGCAGCTCGCCTTAAACATCCAGCCTTGGTTGCCTTTTGCTTGAACGAAAACGATCCCCTCATTGGCTTGTTTGTCCTTCCGCTTAGCAATGATCTCCATCCCTTTTTCTTTGAGTATTTTGATAGCCTTCTCTTTGTCCCCCTTAGCCGCTACGAGGGCTTTTTTGCATTCCATCATGCCGATGTTGGTGAGTTCCCGGAGTTCTTTGATGTCGCTTAGCTTTACCGACGAAGCGTTTTCTGGTGATTGGCTTTTTTCATTTTTCTGAGGCTGATTTTTCTGAGGCTGATTTTTCTGGGGTTGATTTTTCTGGGCTTTGGCGGCATTTTTTTCACTTGGGCTCTCAGGGGAGCTTTCAGTGGGGCTTTTTTCTTCAGGGTCTTCGTTTTTCTTTAACAAATCGTAGTTGTGCACTAGGTCCTCCATTTGCTTGTTCTTTTTAAAAATCTCCTCGCCCTCTTTTATCGCTTTAATGATGTTGGAAACGAAAAAACTTATCGATCTTATCGCATCGTCGTTGCTGGGAATGACTAGATCAATGTCCCTAGGGTCGCTATTCGTATCCACCATAGCACAGGTAGGGATGCCCATGATTTTAGCTTCTTGAACGCAGTTCTTTTCGTAAAAGACATCAATGATGAAAATCAAATCGGGAAGCTTATCCATGTGCACAATCCCCTGAAAGTTAGCATGAAGCCGATCGCGTTCTTTTTTCAATTTAAAAATTTGCTTTTTCAAATACCTTTTTTGCTCCTCTTCGTTTTCAAGAAAAGCATTGAGCTCTTTCAATCTATCGATGGACTTGCGAATGACTTTGTTGTTGGTCAGTAGCCCCCCCACCCAGCGGTTCGCCATGTAGTAGTAGTTATGCTTAGCCACTTCCTCTTCGATGATGATTTTGGCTTGCTTTTTAGTGCCTACGAATAGTATTTTGCCCCCGCTAGCCGAGACGTTCTTGATGTAGTTGTAAGCCTTTTCAAAGAGCAACACCGTTTTTTGGAGATCGATGATGTGCACCCCATTGCGTTTCATAAAAACGTATTTTTTCATGTTGGGATTCCAGATATTGCTCTTATGACCGAAGTGGACCCCAGCTTCAAGAAATACTTTCATTGACTTCTCAAATTCTTTTTGTTCCAAATTAAAACCACCTTTTTCTGTTTCATTCCCACTATTTTAACCTATTTTCCCGTAACAACGATATTTTTTATGAAAACAAACTTCCCTAAGCATCCAACAAACTTCCCTAAGCATCCCTAAGCATCCCTAGGCACCCCCTAGTCCAATAACGCCCAATGAAAAAAATCAAAAAAACCAACGACCTGCACAGCAAAAACGACTTTCAAGGTAAAAACCACTCTCCCCTGCAAGTTTTCCCCTGCAAGTTTTCCTCTACGAGTTTTACTCTGCGAGTTACCGCCTAGTTACCGCCTAAGGTCGGCGATGCTGGACGATGGAAGCCGAAAAAGTTTTCTCTAAGCGATATCTTGAGCGATTCCCCGCAGCTCATTATACAATTTACCAATTAAGGACTTGAAAGTGGATTTTAAGCGATTTTTTCTTATAGCTGGGCCCTGCATGTTGGAGAGCGAGGAGATGGGCCTTGAAGTGGCTCGTCAGGTAAAGGAAATGACGAAAAAGCATGAGGTTTTTTACGTTTTTAAAAGCTCTTTTGATAAAGCCAACCGTAGTTCCGTTTTTAGCGAGCGGGGACCGGGGCTGGAAAAAGGGCTGCAATGGTTGGCGAACATTAAAAAAAGCGTGCCGATTCCCATCTTATCCGACGTTCACACTCCCGCAATGGTGGAGCAGTGCGCTGAAATATTAGACGTGATCCAAATCCCGGCCTTTTTAGCTCGCCAAACTGATTTTTACCTCGAGGCGGCGAAGACGGGAAAAGTGATCAACATTAAGAAAGGGCAATTCATGTCCCCCTATGAAATGGAAAACGTGGCTAACAAATTCGTTCAATCGGGCGGAAAGCAAGAAAACGTGCTCATAACCGAACGAGGAACTTTTTTTGGCTATGGGAACTTGGTAGTAGATTTTAGGAGCGTAAAAATCATTCGAGATTTAGGGCTCCGCTACGTTTACGACGCCACTCATTCCCTGCAGTTGCCGGCGGCTAGGGGAGATCGCTCAGGAGGGAGTAGGGAATTTTTAGAGACTTTATGCTTGGCACAGGTAGCAGCGGGGGCGGATGGGCTTTTCATCGAAACTCATCCCGACGTCGCTCGAGCTTTGTCCGACAAGGAAACCCAGTACCCCCTCAGTGATTTGGCAAGTTTACTCAGCAGGGTGGTTCGTCTAAAAAATAGTTTATAAAAAATAGTTTATGAGAAGAGAGGATAGAGAAAAAATTCATTGGGCTGATGATGCGGCGAAGCGAATCATTAAAGTCAAGGGCGATAAGGAGATTTACACTTTGGCGGCGGGGATAACTCCTTCGGGGATCGTGCACATCGGTAACTTTAGAGAACTCATAACGGTGGAACTGGTCAAAAGAGCTTTGGAGAAAAGGGGCAAAAAAGTGCGTTTTATTTTTTCTTGGGACGATTACGACGTTTTTAGAAAAGTACCCGCCAACCTTCCTCCCGATAAAAGAGCCATTTTCCCCAAGTGGCTAGGCAAGTCCATATCTGCCATTCCCGATCCCTTCACCGAGGAGAAATCCTACGCTGCTTATTTCGAAAAAAAGCTGGAAAATTCTTTGGAAAAAGTCAAGGTTTGCCCCGAATTCCTCTATCAAAGCGAGAAGTCTCAGCAGGGTGGTTCGTCTAAAAAATAGTTTATAAAAAATAGTTTATGAGAAGAGAGGATAGAGAAAAAATTCATTGGGCTGATGATGCGGCGAAGCGAATCATTAAAGTCAAGGGCGATAAGGAGATTTATACTTTGGCAGCGGGGATAACTCCTTCGGGGATCGTGCACATCGGTAACTTTAGAGAACTCATAACGGTGGAACTGGTCAAAAGAGCTTTGGAGAAAAGGGGCAAAAAAGTGCGTTTTATTTTTTCTTGGGACGATTACGACGTTTTTAGAAAAGTACCCGCCAACCTTCCTCCCGATAAAAGAGCCATTTTCCCCAAGTGGCTAGGCAAGTCCATATCTGCCATTCCCGATCCCTTCACCGAGGAGAAATCCTACGCTGCTTATTTCGAAAAAAAGCTGGAAAATTCTTTGGAAAAAGTCAAGGTTTGCCCCGAATTCCTCTATCAAAGCGAGAAATATTCAAGTGGAGAGTACAAGGAGAGGATTAAATTCGTTTTAAAAAGAACTGCTACCATTAAGCAAATCCTCAACCAATTTCGCTCGTCCCCATTGGGGGAGAAGTGGTATCCAGTGACGATTTTCTGTAAGCAGTGCCAGTACGATCAGACCAGCGTAGAGGATTACGATGACAACGATCTTCTCGTTTATTTTTGCCTTAGGTGCTCTAAAAAGTTCCCCCTTGACCTCCGTAAGGATTTTAACTTAAAGCTCCTCTGGAGAATCGACTGGCCCATGCGTTGGCAATATGAAAAAGTGGATTTCGAACCCGGCGGCAAAGATCATTCTAGCGAGGGGGGGTCCTACGATACGGCTAAGCTCATTAGTCGGGAAATATTTGACTACGAGCCGCCGGTTTACTTGCGCTATGACTTTGTGTTAACCAAAGGCAGGAAAAGCAAGCTCTCGTCTAGTTCTGGAGAAGTGATTACGCTTGATGACTTGTTGGAGATTTACCAAGCAGAAATCGTTCGCTGGATCTTTTCTTCTTATAAAAACAACGTTGATTTCACCATTGCCTTTGATTTGGATGTAATTAAAATCTACGAAGCTTACGATCGCATGGAGAGGCAGTTTTACCAAAAAGAACCCATCCCCGCTAATAAAATCAACCGAAATCGCTTCATTTTTGAACTTTCGCAATTAGAAAAGCATTCTCCCCCAGAGAGACAGCAGTTTCCCTTTAGGCATTTAACCAATATTAGCCAGATAAACGAGTTTTCTGTGGAGGGGATCAAACGGCAACTAAACGAAAAGGAAGCGATCAACCAAGATAGTCTCCCTAGCCTAGAGGCTAGGTTGCGGTGCGTTAGAAATTGGATTGAAAAGTACGCTCCGGAAGACTTCAAGTTCTTGCTTAACGAAAAAAAAGTGAATTGGGCTGATCATCTGGGAGTTGAAGTCGGGCATAATTACCAAAAAGCTATTTTAGAACTTAAAGATGCGATCGAACGGGAAACTTATCGCGGCAATGACAAGGAAATGGCCAATTACCTTTACGCTTTGATAGAGCAACATGGTCTGGAAGCTAAAAAGTTTTTTAAATTGCTTTATTGGCTACTGATAAGCAAGGAACAGGGCCCTAAATTAGGTCACTTTTTGAACCTTATCGAGAAAGAAAAGCTTTTGAAGTTGCTTTAAATCAAATTTTCCTGCCACGTTTTTTTAAAGAAAGTTAAACTTTTTTTAAAGAAATTTAAAGAAATTTGAAGAAATTTAACAAGGATTAAAGAAGATTCTTTAGCGAGGGTGGAGGAGAAGTAAGGGCAAAATCGGCGTCATTTAGTGAGCCTAGTCGTTGAAATGGATTGTCTTTGCTAGAATAGGAGTTGGAGGCAATGGAAAGCCGAGGGTGTTATTTAGCGAGGGAGTGGGGGAGTAAGGACGGAATCATCGTCGTTTGGGTTAGAGTAGAGGCTGGGGGTATTTTGGTGGTGATGGAAAGCCGGTGGTATTTCGGTGGTAATAGGAGCCGGTGGAGGGAGGAGTAAACGAAATCAGCGTCGTTTGGGTTAGAATAGCAGCTGGGGGTACTTCGGTGGCAATGGAAAGCCGAAGGTATTTCGGTGGTGATGGAAAGCCGAAGGTGGAGGGGAGTAAACGGAATCAGCGTCGTTTGGGCTAGGATAGGAGTTGGGGGCAATGGAAAGCCGGGGGCGTTTTGGGGTGATGGAAAGCTGAGGGTATTTCGGGGTGATGGAAAGCCGGGGGAGGGAAGTAAATGAAATCGGTGTCATTTGGGCTAGAGTACGAACTGGGGGCAATGGAAAGCCGGGAGTACTTTCGGCGATAATAAAAAGCCGAGGGTGTTATTTAGCGAGGGAGTGGGGGAGTAAGGACGGAATCATCGTCGTTTGGGTTAGAGTAGAGGCTGGGGGTATTTCGGTGGTAATAGGAGCCGGGGGAGAGGAGTAAAGGAAATCAGCGTCGTTTGGGCTAGGATAGGAAACTGGGGGTATTTCGGTGGTAATAGGAGCCGGGGGTGATGGAAAGCCGAAGGTGGAAAGGAGTAAATGAAATCGGCGTCGTTTGGGCTAAGATAGGGGCTGGGGGTATTTCAGTGGTAATAGGAGCCGGGGGAGGGGAGGAGTAAACGGAATCAGCGTCGTTTGGGTTAGAATAGCAGCTGGGGGTACTTCAGTGGTAATGGAAAGCCGAGGGAGGGGAGTAAACGGAATCAGTGTCGTTTGGGCTATAGGATAGGAGTTGGGGGGCAATGGAGAGCTGGGGGTATTTTTTAGCGAGGGAGTGGGGGAGTAAGGACGGAATCAGCGTCGTTTGGGTTAGAATAGCAGCTGGGGGTACTTCAGTGGCAATGGAAAGCCGAGGGTATTTCGGGGTGATGGAAAGCCGAGGGAGGGGAGTAAACGAAATCAGCGTCGTTTGGGCTAGGATAGAAGGCTGGGGGTAATTTTGGGCTAGAGTAGGAACTGGGGGCACTTCGGTAGTGATGGAAAGCCGGGGGCGTTTTTTAGCGAAGGTGGGGGAGGAGTAAACGGAATCGGCGTCGTTTGGGCTAGGATAGAAGGCTGGGGGTAATTTTGGGCTAGAGTAGGAACTGGGGGCACTTCGGTGGCAATGGAAAGCCGAGGGTATTTCGGTGGTGATGGAAAGCCGAGGGTATTTCGGTGGCAATGGAAAGCCGAAGGTATTTCGGGGTGATGGAAAACCGAGGGTATTTTTTAGCGAGGGAGTGGGGGAAGTGAATTTAACCGAGGTGAATTCGGCAAAGGTGAATTTTAAGCTCCTGTTGGCTGGTTTTAAGCGGGGAGTAGGGGCGAAATCAGCGTCATTTGGGCTAGGATAGAGGGCTGGGGGTATTTCGGTGGTGATGGAAAGCCGAAGGTGGAGAGGAGTAAACGGAATCAGCGTCGTTTGGGCTATAGGATAGGAAACTGGGGGCAATGGAAAGCTGGGGGTATTTTGGTGGTGATAGAAAGCCGAGGGTGTTTTTTAGCGAGGCTGGGGGGAGCAGTAAGGACGGAATCAGTGTCGTTTGGGCTAGAGTAGGGGCGGGGGGTATTTCGGTGGTGATGGAAAGCCGAGGGAGGGGAGTAAACGAAATCAGCGTCGTTTGGGCTAGGATAGAAGGCTGGGGGTAATTTTGGGCTAGAGTAGGAACTGGGGGCACTTCGGTAGTGATGGAAAGCCGGGGGTGTTATTTAGCGAAGGTGGGGGGAAAGTGAATTTAACCGAGGTGAATTCGGCAAAGGTGAATTTTAAGCTCCTGTTGGTTGGTTTTAAGCGGGGAGTAGGGGCGAAATCAGCCTCATTTGGGTTAGAATAGGAGCCGAGGGCATTTTTTTAATTGACATTTTGGGTTTTGTATTTTATAATTGTCTATCTATTTTGTACGATCGTTATATTATTGGAGAAGTTTGAAATGAAAAATTTTTTTAAAGTGTTTCCTTTGCTTTCCTTTTTGTGGGTCAGCCTCCACAGCGTGGAGTTTAATGTAGGAAGCGACATCATTAGCGAAGTTTGGTTTAAGTTTGAACCGGGGGAGGATTTTAACCTTGGTGGGTCGGATTTTTTATTAAAAGATGACCTTACCTCTAAATATTACCCCAACGTCTCTGCTTTTTTGGCTAGAGAGAAGAAATCAGAGAACAGTTTTGGAGTGCGGGCGTCTTGGGATAGGCTTAGCAGCAATTACTTGGACATCATCCCCGTCAATGCCCCAGAGCTCAGGGGAGTTCCCATTTCCTTGTCGGTTTGGCTGTGGGGGAACGACAGCAACATAGAAGTGGTCGCCCTTTTTACTAGAGGAGATGGACTGACGTACGCTGCTAGCTTTGGCACGTTGAACTTCAAAGGTTGGCGGAAAAAGAGTTTAGAGCTACCTAACTACGTTTTTAGGGACAATGTTTCTAACAGGGAGCCGCTTAAGAAATATAAATTCGATAGGTTTAGAATTTTCGTGAGCCCGAGCCAAGCAGTCAACGATTTGTTTTTCTTCTTTGACGAATTCACGGTTAATCAAACGGTTGCTCATGGGAGTTACGATGGTTTTGAATTGGAGAAGGTAATTTCCGACGAAATCGAAGGCACGTCTAGTGGCTCTAACGGGAGCGGTGGAGAGCAAAATGCTGGTGGTGGCGATGGTAGTGATGGCGGTGAGCAAGGTGGAGGAGACGCCGGCAACTCGGGAGATGGTGCGGGAGATGGTGCGAATGGTAATGCTGGCGGTGGTGCTGGTGGTGCTGGTGGTGGTAACTAAGCGAGCCCAGAGAGTTGAGCGAGCCCGGAGCCCAGAGCTCGGAGAGCCCAGAGGAAAGTCGAGAAAGTCGAGAAAGTTGAGGATTTGAAATAATTAAATTATATTTAAAGGAAATTTTGCTATTATGTTGAACGGTAATTTGTTAAAATGTTTTTTAGTAGTTGTTATGTTCGTTTTGTTTTACGCCTATTCTCAAGAAAATCAAGAGAATCAGGCGGATGGAACGGCTGAGGATCAAACGGAGGAGACGACTGATCAAGCGGCAGCGACGGATGAGGCGGCTCAGCCCGGTGCTGAGGGCGATGATAGGCAAACGGTGGTTTCATCGGGTCTAGGGGTCAAGGGCAGAGAAGTGGTGGTGGAGCAAGTGGTTTACAACTTTGAGAATGCCGATCGTTGGTATGGGCAGATGTTTCTCGACAATGGGTTGATTAGAGTGCTTAAGCGGAGGGGTGGGCCTAAGGTCCTGCGAGATGCCCAGCCTGAGAACACTGAGTTTGTTTTAGGGGCTAAAGTTAATTTTCTCAGGAGGTCTTTTTCCGAGGCTTACATAAGTCCTCCGGCTGAAATTCCCATCAATGGCTTTGTTAAGAAGATGAGTATCTGGGCGGTGGGAGTGGACGCTCCGCATGAAGTTTATGCTTTGGTGAGGGATATTGAAGGGAAGTTGTTTGAGCTCAAGTTTAATCCGAATCTGCAATACCTTGGTTGGAGGAAGTTGGAAATTTCCATTCCTACTAGCCCTCGGGACACGAACATCGTGCAGGATTTTCCCCCGAACAAAACTTTTTTTCATCGTAGGGGAATTACTTTTTTAGGGCTTAAAGTGAAGTTCTATGCTTTTGATGCGGTAGGGGAAGTTTATTTTTATTTCGATCAGTTATCGGTGGAGAAAGACGTTTATTTGGACAATTTGGATTTGGAGCAACAAAAGTTACCGGCGGATGAAAGGAACATTCCATTAAACGATTGGTGATTGATTGGTGATTGGGTGGCGAAGAACTGAGGCGGGGTTAGAGTTAGTTTAACTCGCCTTTCATTGCGTTTGTTGCGTTTTTTGCTAGGGTTTTGTTGTTGTGAGTTCTTTTTCCGGCATGGGAGAACCTAACCCTGTGCCTTCCTCTAAGCGAGGAGTGGATGGGGCTGAGGGTAGTGCCAAGGGTGGGACTGATGGTGGGGCTGGGGGTCTCAAAGTTTCCATTTCCTTGTTATCTGCTGACATGTTTGATTTGAAGGATGAGCTAGCGAGAATTAACCGTTCCAGTGTTGATTACATTCATCTCGATGTGATGGACGGGCATTTTGTGCCTAATTTGACGTTTGGCTACGAGCTCATTGCTGAATTGAAAAAGAGGACGGGTAAGGTACTGGACACTCATTTGATGATTAGCAATCCTGAAAAATACCTTGCTAAATACGTGGCTAGTGGGGCTGACATTTTGGGCATTCATTACGAAATCAAGAGCGACGTTACTACCTTACTGCAGGAAATACGAAAACTGGGGGCTAAGCCTTGTTTGGTGTTTAACCCGGGTAGTTCGTTAAGCGAAGTAGAGCGTTTTTTCCCCTATGTCGACCAAATATTACTGATGTCGGTTAACCCGGGCTTTGCGGGGCAAAAATTTATCGAAGACACTTTAATGCGGGGGAGAGAGGTGGCTGCTAAAATCAAAAAAGCTAGTTATGAGATAGACCTTCAAATAGATGGGGGAGTTAGCGACGAGAATGTCAAAGCCATTCGAGCAAGTGGGTTTAACGTGGTGGTGAGTGGTAGTTATTTGTTTCGTGGGGAGAGCTTGGAGGAAAACATTGGTAAGTTAAGGCGAGCATGATCGATTCGAAATTTGATTTTAAATTAATTGAGAAAAAAATTTACGACTTTTGGTTGGAAAACGATTTTTTCAAGCCCGATGGTAATTATTCGACTAGCCGCTCTTCAACGGATGAAAATAAGGGTCGGGAGCAGACTAGGGAGCAGTCTAAGGAGCAAACTTTTTCCATGGTCATTCCGCCCCCTAATGTTACTGGGAGACTCCACATGGGTCATGCCCTCAACAACACCATTCAAGACGTGGTTGCTCGCTTCAAGCGGATGCTGGGCTATCGCGTCCTCTGGTTGCCGGGGACTGATCACGCTGGCATAGCTACTCAGACGGTGGTGAAGAAGAAACTAGACAGCGAGAACGTGGATTATCGCAGTCTGACGCGGGAAGAGTTCGTAGCGGAAGTGTGGAAGTGGAAGAAGAAATATGGCGGCATCATCTTGGAGCAAATAAAGTCGTTGGGTTGCTCTTGCGATTGGTCTAGGGTTCGCTTCACCATGGACGAGAAGTTGATCGCAGCGGTTAATCACGCTTTCAAGCGGCTCTACGAAGATAAGCTCCTTTACAAGGGCAAGCGGATGGTTAACTGGTGCCCGGTTGACATGACGGCGCTATCCGATGATGAAATAGAAAAGCAGGAGAAGGGGGAGCAGGGTTTTTTGTATGACATCAAATACCCGGTGGTGGGGAGCGAGGCTTTTGTGGTGGTTTCGACCACTAGGCCCGAGACTTTGTTCGGGGACACGGCGGTGGCGGTTAACCCGGGGGATGCTAGGTATCGGTCTTTGTGGGGCAAGCGGGTTTTGCTTCCCTTGGCGGAACGCGAAGTGCCGATCATTAGCGATGAATATGTGAAGATGGATTTTGGGACGGGCTGCCTTAAAGTTACCCCGGCTCATGATTTGAATGACTTTGCTCTTGGCAAAAAGCATAAGCTTCGTTCTATCACGGTGATGGATGAGGCGGCTAAAATGAACGAAAACGTTCCTAGGGAATTTCGGGGGTTGGATAGGTACTCTTGTCGCAAGAAAGTTCTGCAGAGGCTTCAAGAAAAAAACCTGTTGGTGGGCAAGACGCCGAAAATGATTCCTCTAGGACGCTCTTATCGTTCTAAGGCGGTCATCGAATATAGGTTGTCCGATCAATGGTTCATAAAAATGAAGCCGCTGGCGAAAAAGTTAATGGAGAATAGCGCTGAGCTTAATTTTTATCCCGCTTTTTACCGGAAAATTTGGTTTTACTGGCTGGAGAACATAGATGACTGGTGCATTTCGCGTCAAATATGGTGGGGGCATCAAATACCGGCCTGGGTGAATGAGAAAACGCACGAGGTGATCGTTGCCTTGGAAGAACCGGCAGCAGCTAAGGGCAATGGGGACTGGGTGCGGGAGGCGGATGTTTTGGATACTTGGTTTTCATCTGCTTTATGGCCTTTGTCGACTTTGGGCTGGCCCGATGGGCAGGCGGAGGATTTTAAGTTGTATTTCCCCAACGACACCATTTCCACGGCGAAGGACATCATTTTCTTTTGGATAGCGCGGATGTGTCTTTTTTCGCTTTATTTCGAGGATCGGCTGCCCTTTAAAAACATTTATTTTCATCCCACGGTGATGGATAGCAAGGGTAGAGTCATGTCGAAATCAAAAGGCAACGGCATAGACCCTTATCAAATCATCAACGGGGCGACCATGGAAGACCTGAAAAAGCCCATCCTAGACGCTAAACCCAATAACCAAGCTGAAATGATAAACGAGATTGAAAGGAAATATTCTCAAGGGTTTACCGGAGTGGGGGCGGATGCGCTGAGGTTCACGTTGATTTTCTTATCCTCTAACAAGCAGTTCATTAACTTGTCCTTAGATGATTTTACTCGCATTGGGCGGCGTTTTACCAACAAGCTATGGAACGCTAGTAGGTTGTTGTTATTGGATTTGGCAAAACTTAGTGCTGAAGAGGCGGAGCGGGTTTCTTTGACGCTTCAAGACCCTACCGAGTACGATCTTTGGATGGATTTTCACATTAGCGGAGCGGTGCAGAAGATAACTGCGAGCCTAGAGAAATATGATTTTTCTAACCTAGGGGAAGTTTATTATGGGTTAATTTGGAACGATTTTTGCGATTGGTACTTGGAATTGATTAAAAATGGTTTGAGAAACCAAGAGACGAAAAGCCGCACCCTTAACAATGCGCTTGCTCTGCTCAAAAAAATAATCGTTTTGGCTCATCCTTTGATTCCTTTCATCACGGAAGAGATCAACAACTTCATTTTTAAAAAGCTACCACATTTACCCTCTAAGCCTTTGATAATAACTCCTTTTTTGACGAAAGGGGAGGAGAGGCATGACCAGAAATTAGTTCAAAAAGTGGTTTTGATCAAGGAAGTCATCGCTAAACTCAGGGCCTTTAAAAAGCATAACGCTATTCGCGAAAATCAAAAAGTGGACTTGTTTTTTAGATGCAGTGATTCTCGCTGGCAGGCTTTCGTGGAAGAAATCAAGGACAACCTTTTGCGCATCGGCTATTTTAAGTCTTTAACTAGCGTTGCCGAGAAGCCGAAAGGGGCTTCCTTGGTCTTGATCGAGCAGATTGAGTTTTACTTGGTTTTTCCGCGAGAAGATGGGGGAGAGGCTGGGGGAGAGGCTGGGGGAGAGGCTAAGGGAGAGGCTAAGCGAGGTCCTAACGACCAAGCGAAGCAGGGTAGGGAATTGGAGCGGCTTAGCTTACGCATTGCTTACCTTAAAAAGAAACTAGGAAACGAGAATTTTTTGAAAAAAGGAAATCCCCAAGTCGTTGCGAGCGAGCGGGAGAAACTCATTTCCTTAGAGGAAAAACTGCGTAAAATCGCTCAACTGAACAAGGAAATGAAATGACCGACAACCTTCACCATAAAGTAATTAACCGTTCGCTCACTACGGAGCTCAAAACTTCTTATTTGAACTATGCCATGTCCGTGATCATCTCTCGGGCTCTTCCCGAAGTACGCGATGGGCTTAAGCCGGTGCATCGCAGGATTTTATATGCCATGCATCAGCTGGGGTTAGTGTACAATCGCCCGTTTAAAAAATGCGCTACCGTGGTGGGGCAAGTCATTTCTAGTTATCATCCCCATGGGGACATGGCTATTTACGAATCGCTGGTGCGGATGGCTCAGACTTTTTCCCTAAGGTATCCCCTCATCGATGGGCAGGGTAATTTTGGTTCTATGGACGGGGACAAGGCGGCGGCGTATCGCTACACGGAAGCTAGGATGACGAAAATCGCTGATGAGCTCCTCGTTGACATTAACAAGGAAACGGTTGATTTCAATAGCAATTTCGATGACACTAAAAAAGAGCCTTCGGTATTGCCCTCGGCTATTCCTAACTTGCTCATCAATGGTTCATCGGGAATTGCTGTGGGGATGGCGACTAACTTTCCTCCGCATAACTTAAGCGAAGTCATCGAGGCTACGATTTATTACATTGACCAGCAAGATTGTTCCATTGCTGACTTGAGTGCGATCATTAAAGGTCCGGACTTTCCTACCGGGGGGATCATTCATGGGGCTAAAGGCATTAAAGACGCTTATCATCTGGGTCGGGGGAGTTTTAAGATTAGAAGCAAGTTGACGGTGGAAGATTACAAGAAAAGAGAGGCGATCATCATAAGCGAAATTCCCTTTCAAGTGAACAAGGCGGAAATGATTCAAAAGACGGCGCAACTGGTCAAGAACGATGTTATCAAAGGTATCGGGGAAATAAGGGATGAATCGGACCGCAAGGGCGTGCGAGTGGTCATTGAGCTGAAGCGGGAGGTTAATCCGCAAACGGTGCTTAACTTGCTTTATAAGCATACGGCTTTGGAAATTTCCTTCGGCTATAATGGCGTGGCTCTGGTGAATAAGACTCCTAAGACGCTCAATTTAAAGGAGATTATTGTTCACTTCGTTGCTCATCGCTTTGAAGTGGTGGAGCGCAAGACTAGGTTTGATTTAAAAAAAGCGGAAAATCGCCTGCACATCGTGGATGGCTTCATTAACATTGTGTTGCCGCAAATAGAAAAAATCATTGAAACGATAAAAAATAGCGACAATGCGGAAAAAGCCAAGCTCAACTTGATGGAAAACTTTAAACTCTCCGAAAAGCAGACCCAAGCCATCCTAGACATGCGTTTGGTACGCTTGGTGAAGTTGGAAATAGATAAATTAATCAAAGAACAGCGCGAACTGGAAAATGCCATTAAAAACTTCAAGGAAATTTTGCGCGACAAGAACAGAATCTATCAAATCATTAAAACGGACCTCGCGAGGATTAAAAACGACTATGGGGACGCTAGGAAAACCGAGATAGTTTCTTCTGATTTAGACATTTTAGAGGAGGAGGATTTGATCGAAAAAAGCGACGTGGTGGTTTCCTTGACGACTTCGAACTACATTAAAAGGCTGCCCATTGATACTTATAAAATGCAGAATAGGGGTGGGGTGGGAATAAAAGGCTTCCATCGAAGCAGTGAAAAGGACCTAGTGGATAAGCTCATCGTTGCTTCTACTCATGACATTTGTTTTTTTATCACCAACAAGGGGAAAGCTTATTATTTGAAGGCTTTTGAAATTCCCCAAGCTTCGCGTTTGGCGAAGGGAGTTCATGTGCGGACTTTGTTTAACTTCGATAAAGACGAGAAAGTCGAAGGGGAGATCGTTTTTCAAGAGTTTGACGATAAGAAGAGTTTCATCATAGTGACGAAGAACGGCACGGTTAAGCGGAGTTTGATAAAGTATTTCGTTAACGCTAAGCGGAGGGGAATTCAGGCGATTAATTTGAAAGAGGACGATCGGGTGATTAGCATCATTGACGTGGAGAGCGATGAGCAGGATTTTATGATTTTCTCGAAAAATGGTTTGGCGACGAGGATTAACATTAGCGACTTGCGAATTTTGGGGAGGAGCTCTATGGGAGTGCGGGGGATGAGGTTAAACTCGGGCGATGAGATCATTAGCTTGTTAAAAGTGAAAAATGGAGAGAATGAGATTTTGGCGGTGTCGGAGCTGGGTTATGGGAAAAAGATGAAATTTGATTTGTTTAGTCGCAAAAATCGCGGAGGCAAGGGGCAAATCTTTTTTAAAATAGATGAAAAATCGGAAAAAGTGGCGAAAGTCATTTCAGTTGAAAAAGATTCTAGCTTGTTCATCATTACTTCTCTAGCTAATGTCATCCGGATAAGCGAGGGGACCATTTCGTCTCTGGGAAGGTCAACGAGGGGGTCGAAGCTAATTCAACTCAAAAACGAGCAAGATAGAGTGATTGATTTATCGGTTTACAAAGAGAACGGCAAAAAAATGATGAAATGATTTTGGATTCTAAGGAAGTTAACGAACTATTCTTAAACAACAAGATAGATCAGGGCTTATTAGAAAAAATCATTTCCTTTTTCAAGGCGGGGGAGGGGGTTGGTCTCATCCATGAGCTCATTGACTTGACGACTCGTGAGTTGAAAAGCGAGTTGAAAAGCGAGTTGAAAAGCGAGTTGCTTTGCTCGCCTAGGGAAATCGACGATTTGAAAAAAGCCGTTGAGGCGACTTATCTTTCCTTTTTGATTCACAACCAAGTGAAGAGCGAAGCCGCCAGCCAACGCAAAATTCACATCCTATATGGTGATTTGTTGATCATAGAGGGGCTTAAGTGCATTGACAAGATCGGTGACTTTAGAATCAAAAACTTTTTCTATTTAAAATCAAAGGAAATATCCAACGCCGAGCTTTATTTTAACCTCAAAGTGTATGCTAATGAAAAGGAGGGAAAAGCGGTGCCCCAGCGCATCGCAGGGCTTGCGGGGAGGCATCTGAGCAACTGGTTCACTTTTCCAGTGGAATTGTTTTTCTGGCTGAGGCAGGGTGAGCCGGGGGAGGAGTTGGATGCTAAAGCGAGGCGGGCGGGGCCGGCGGGGCCGGCGGGGCGGGAGTTTATCCGGCAAGTGAATTTATTTTATCTCTATCATAGGGATTTGTTTTTTTTGGCGGAGGGTCATCTTTTAAGTCGTTTGGGTTTCGCTTATTTTTACTTAAGGGAAAATCACGAATCCATTTTCAACGAGATGAGGCAAAATCCCGAGAAGCCCATTCCGGCTAGCCTAGTTCGGGAGATGAGGAAAAAACTACGGGAAAGCATAGGCGAACTTACGGAAAAAATAACTGATTTTGAGTTGCCCTCGTCTCCGGAAATCGCTTATCAAATGAAGAAGAAACTTTTTTCCCTGAAGAATTTGGATTTCAGCTATCATTGACTTTTTTATTGGCTTGGTTCTTGGTTTTCTCGGCTGCGTAATCTCTCTAGCTTAGCATTTAAGGCATTGATTTTTATGAAACCAGAGGCGTCCTCTATGGTGTAAGTTCCTTGATCGTCTTCCATGGAAGCGATTTTCTCATGATAGAGGCTCTTGGTGGATTCCCTGCCGGTTATGATCACGTTTCCCTTGAGGAGTTCCAAGTGAACTATTCCGCTGACGTTTTTCTGGCTTGCGGTTAAAAAAGCGAGCAAGCATTTCATTTCTTCGCTAAACCAAAAGCCATTGTAGACCAAGTCGGAAAACCGCAACATCAAAGAATTTTTCAAACGCAAGAGTTCCCGGCTTAAAGTCAAGCATTCCAAATCCAAATGAGCGTGGTATAAAATCGTTCCGCCGGGAGTTTCGTAAACTCCTCTGCTTTTCATGCCGAGGAAGCGACTTTCCACGATGTCGATTCGCCCGACGGCGTTTTCGCCTCCCACGGAGTTTAAATATTCTAGCAGACTGACCAGATCATAGGGTTTGTGGTTGATTTTAACGGGAATTCCTTGCTGAAATTCTATGCTTAAGGGAGTTGCTTGCTCGGGGGCGTCGGGGATGCTCTTCGTGTATTGGAACATTTTTTCTTGGGGTTTTATTTGGGGATTTTCCAAGACTCCCGCTTCAAAACTGATGTGGTATAAGTTATCATCGGAGGACCATGGCTCTTGGTGAGTGGCTTTGACGCTTATCTTATGCTTTTTAGCGTAATCCAAAGCCTCTTTTCTGCCTTTGATGACGGAGTAAAATTCTTTCATTCTCCAAGGGGCGATGATTTTTATGCTGGGGTTTAGGGAGTAGGCGGATATTTCGAAGCGAACTTGGTCGTTGCCCTTGCCGGTCGCTCCATGGGCGATGAAGTCGGCTCCCTCTTGGCGGGCGCAATGGATTAGCCCCTTGGCGATGAGAGGCCTTGCTAGGGAAGTGCCTAATAGGTATCTGCTTTCATAAGTGGCGTTAAACCCGAGGGCGGGCATGACGTGATTTTCTAAAAAAGCTTGCTTCAAATCTTCTACGATGACTTTGCTCGCTCCCGAAGAGAAGGCTTTCTCTTTTACTTGGGCAAAATCTTCCCTTTGGCCTAAGTCAGCGACGTAACAGGTCACTTGATAGCCCTGTTCTACTAACCACTGGCATATGACGGAAGTGTCTAATCCTCCCGAGTAAGCTAAGACGACTTTTTCTAAGACGACTTTTTTCATAATTTCTCTCCTATGATAAAGATTTCTCTTGAATTTTTTTTACTTGATTTGGGTTTCAATAGTTTTATTAATTTGAAATTTTTGATGATTTTTTCCTTTAAATTTGGGGCTTCCGTTCCCCAGAAATATTTTGCTATTAAGAAACATCTTTTGTTCAACATTTCTTCAGCAAGTTCAAGCACTTTGCTCACCATTTCAAAGGAAGCAAAGCTGTCTTTTTCCTTTATTCCCGAGGTTGGGGGCAGGGCATCGCAAATTATCCCATCAAAGGAAGTAATTTTCAAGTTTTTAAAATATTGTTTCGATAAATTAAATAAGTTCTCTTGGATAAAGAGGTAATTTTGGTGGCTTAAAAGAGTGTTTTTTACATCAATGCCAATGATGGAGATGTTGCCCTTGGTTTTTTGCAGCAAGTATTGACTCCAAGAACCGGGCGACGAGCCCAAATCCAAAATCCTTTGGTTGGCTTTGATAAAATCGTAACGCTCATCTATTTCTTGGAGTTTGAAATAGCTTCTAGCTTTTAAATTGTTTTTCTTTGCCTTGAGGGAATAGAAGTCTTTATCGTAAGTCATGGATGTTTAATGGATGATTAAAACGTTGTTAATAGGGTGGATATAGAGTATAATTATAGTATAGAGTGCGATGAATAAAAAAATTTTGGAGTTGGGTAAGTATTACGATTTACCTAGGGGAGGATACATCGTAAACACTTCAGAAGGCTACATTCAAGTCGGTTCTCCCCCAGAGACGATCAAAGATACCATGGGCATGGAGAAAGGAGTGCCCAACATCATTTGTTTGCCGAAAATTTTTTTCGATAGGAAAAAGGCTATATCGCTCGCTGAACTGGAATTTCCCATTTATTTTAATTACTTCATTCAAAGGAAGAAAACCACCATCATTTGCCTGCATAAACATGAGAAGATTTTTAAAAAAGTTATCACCGAAGCCCTTTATGGCCCGGGGAATTACGACATTTCCAATGATTATCCCTCCGAAGAGACCGATCTCCCCAACATTAAGAAGGAAACCCTCCATTTTGCTACGTTTAAGTTCAATGATTTGGTTGAGTTTAAGTCTTTGAATGAGGAAAAGAAAGTTCAAATAGGCAAATGCAGCATTTATCTCAACGACGAAAGCAAATACGAAATAGAGGATGAGACTTATAATTTCAAAGTCATCGTTCCTAGCGAATTGAAATACAAAGTCATTTACGACGTGGGGAGCATTCCTTCCCAGCCTTTTAAGCCCCCCCTTTTTGGCATGACTTGTCTGGGTTCATCTCATGGCTTCGATCCCAATGGCAATACATCGGGCTTCATCGTTTGGATCAATGGCATGGGGATCATGGTTGATCCGCCGGTTAATTCAACGGAATGGTTGCTCCGCTCCAACGTCAATCCCAAGCTCATCGACTCGATCATACTCACTCATACTCACGCCGATCACGACACCGGCACTTTTCAAAAAATCCTCGAAGAGAATAGGATAACCATTTACACGACTAAAACCATCATGGATTCTTGGTTACGCAAATATTCTACTTTGGCTGAAATCGACATAAAGCAAATGTCGCAACTTTTTGACTTCATCCCCGTTATCATAGGCAGAAATATTAACATCAAGGGAGCTTGGTTTAAATTCAAATACATGCTGCATTCCATTCCCACCATGGGCTTTAGGTTTTATTACCGAGATCGGTCGTTTGTCTACAGCTCCGATCATTTGAACGATAAGGCGAAATTTAAGGAATTGTTGGATAAGAAAGTGATTTCTCGGAAGAGGTATGAGGAGTTCGTTAATTTTCCTTGGGACGCTGATGTTATTTATCACGAGTCGGGAGTGCCGCCTCTCCACACTCCCATCGGCAATCTCAACGCTTTGGATGAAGAGATCCAGAAGAAAATTTTCGTCTATCATATTTCCGATGCTGATTTTTACAAGGGCACTAAGGAAAAGGGAACTTCGTTGACCCTGAGTAGTTTCGGGATTGCTAACACCAAAGTCATTGATTTCGAAAGGAGTTCTTTTCAAGAGGCTTATGCGGTCATGGACATCATCACTAAAATCGACCTCTTTAAGGATTTTACTCCCGATAGGGTGCGGGACCTTTTGGCGGTTATAAGAAAAGAAAATTATCCTAAAGGCACTCATGTCATTAAAAAAGGGGAGCGGGGAGATACTTTCTTCATCATTTTATCGGGATGTCTGGTGGTCCGGGGCAAAGATAGCGAGAACTCAAAAAGGTTTAGTGCTTTTCAATATTTGGGCGAGGTTTCTCTGCTCACCAAGACCACTAGGAGTGCGGATGTCTATGCGGAAAACGACGTGGAATTGCTCACTATTTCTCGCACTGCTTTTGTTAACTTGATTAGTGGGACTAAAGTGGAAGAGAAATTGCTTAAAATCGCTAACAATAGGGACGAGCTGAGCTGGGATGTGCTTAGCAAGACTAGTTTGTTTGAAAATTTGACCAGCTCGCAGAAAGTGGAGTTGGAAATCCTCTTGGATAAAGTTACCATTGGTTCGGAGGAAGTGGAGTTGCTTACCAAGGGCAAGCATTTCGAGGACCTGTACATTTATCATTCTGGTGAAGTGAAAATCATGGAAGACGGTGGAGTTACTTTATGCCAAAAGGGAGATTTCATAGGTAATTACAATGAGTTTAACAATTATTTGCCTTCTTCGATCACTTGTACTGCTAAAGACGCTATTCTGTTCAAACTAGAGAAAAATACGTTTAAAAAATACATCAACGATAACCCGGGTGTCTATTTGAGGTTTTTTGAGTCGCTCGCTTAGTTCATCGTTTTAGCTTTTGCTTCATGAATTTAGTTGATAAAAAGAAAATCCTAATGATGAAAGATTACGTTGGTTATCTTTCGTTAATGGCCATTCAACGGGCTAATTCTGGGCATCCCGGGCTGCCTTTGGGCTGTGCTGCTTTTGGGGTGGTGCTGTATCGTTATTTTTTGAAATTCAATCCCCAAGACCCCTTTTGGCTGGCGAGGGATAGGTTTGTGTTGTCGGCAGGGCATGGTTCTATGTTGTTGTATTCGCTGGGCTATTTGTTTAACCAATCGATCACTTTAAAAGACCTTGGTCGCTTTCGTCAATGGGGAAGCATCACCGCGGGTCACCCGGAATATAACTTAGCTGCGAGCATAGAAACCACGACCGGACCTTTGGGGCAGGGGTTTGCTAATGCCGTTGGCATTGCTTTGGAAAGTCAGTTGCTTAAGCATCGTTTTAAGAAGCAGGCTCGTCTTTTTGATTTTAATTGCTATGTTTTGTTGGGCGATGGGTGCATGATGGAGGGGATCACGCAAGAGGCTGCTTCGCTGGCGGGTAATTTGAAGTTAAATAACTTGATAGCCATTTACGATGACAATCAAATTTCCATCGATGGGAGGACTGACTTAACTTTTTCGGAAAACGTAGCTTTGAAGTTTAAAGCGCTGGGCTGGGAAGTTTTAAAAGTGAAGGGCGACAACGTGGTTAGCATTTTTCAGGGGTTGAAGAAAATTCACCTGCAACGAGAGAAGCCGAAGCTAATCGTTTTAAAAACCAAAATCGGCAAGGGGTTGAACCAACTAGAAGATAATTACAAAGCCCATGGCAATCCCCCGGGAATAAATGAAATCGTTTATTTCATAAAAAACTCCACCATCAAAAGTTTTTTTGCTGATGAAGATTCGCTCCTAGAGGAAGAAGTGCGGGAGCAGATCGCCACTGGCGACTTTTTAGCCAAAGAGCAAATTTTTCAAGAGAAATGGTTTCATTCCCCTAAAAATGCTAAGCAGTACCAAAACTGGAAACAGCGATATGAAAAGTTCCACGAGCAAAGCGTTGAGTACCAGCAATTTAGTGGCGTACTTAGTGGAGGATCTAGTGGGGTGCCGGAGGAATTGGCGAAGAAGCTGCGTGATTTTAAAATCGCTAAGCCGCAAGATTCTACGAGGAACATTTGTTCTGCGGTGCTGGAGCTTTGCGCTGAAGCGCTACCGACACTGGTGGGGGGTTCGGCTGACTTGGTGGCTTCGACGAAGGCGACGATTAAAAGTAGTCGCTATGTGAAGGCAGGCGATTTTTCGGGAAGGAACATTGCTTTTGGAGTACGCGAGCATGCTATGGCGGCTATCAACAACGGGCTTTCCCTGAGCAGGACTTTCATTCCCTTTTCGTCGACTTTTTTGAGTTTCCTTGATTATTTGAAGCCAGCTTTGAGGCTAAGTGCCCTTGCTAAACTAAAGCATTTGTTCATTTTTTCTCATGATTCCATTCAAGTGGGCGAAGATGGTCCTACCCATCAACCCATTGAGCAACTAAATACGCTTCGCCTCCTTCCCGGTCATTATACTTTTCGTCCCGCTAACGATAGGGAGTTGGCTTTTAGTTTCCTTTATTTTTTAGAAAACGATTTTCCCGTTTCCATCATAACCACTAGGCAGACTTTAGCCGAGGAATGCTTTAAGCAGCAACTTAGCAGCTACTCTTCCTTTAAAAAAGGGGCTTATTGCTTGGCTGCTCCTGCTGAAGTGGAGGACGTGGTTTTGCTGGGGAGTGGGAGCGAAGTGGGTCTCTTGCTGCAGTGTCAAGCGATATTAAAAAGCAAAAGCGTCGCTGCTAAAGTCGTAAGCGTGCCTTGCTTGGAGTTGTTGGAGAGGAGTTCCTTGGAATGGAAGAGGGAGCTACTGGGTGATTTTAAAAAGCCGGTTTATTTTTTAGAAGCGGCTTCTTTTAGGAGCTTGTCACCCTTGTTTCACGCTAACCTTCATGTGAAATGCATCAATGAGTTTGGGGCGTCTGCTCCCAAGGAGAAGTTATTGGAGGAGTTCGATTTCGTGGTGGAGAGAGTGGTTGCGGAAGTTTTGGCTATCGTAGAGAAGTAAAGTTTTTAAAAATATTTCCTAGTCCAGATTTTGTCTTTATGCTTATCGTCGATCAGGTAAGCCTCGTAAACGCCGTCTTCGATTTCGATGATTTCGGGATATTCTTCTTTTAAGTATTGCCCTTCGTCCTTCCATAAGGCTTGATTGAGCTTAGCTCCCTGAGCGATGATGTCCTTTAAAACCATTTCCCCGCTAATCTCCTCGCCACCCTCTTCGTAAGCCAAGTCGTCTTCCGTTAAGGCGCTTTTGATGATGGCAACGATTTCCTCCCATAGCTTGCCGGAAATCAAGTCAAATTGCCAGCCGCTATTGCCTATTTTGTCGTCTAATATCCCATCGTGGAGGAAACTCAGGAAAACCATTTCCCCGGGATCGATTCCCTTGTGAACGGCGACCGCTATTCGCAAATCTTCAAACCTTTCCTCTTCCAGATATTCATCCCAAGAGCGCTCATCTTCTATTTGAAAATACTTTTCAAAAGCAAATTCCCCACTCGCCAAATCCACCGCACTATAAACGTCAAAAGATACGATGAAATCGCTGTAACGCTTCATGAAGACGCGATAAGTATTCCTGCCGTTTTCGCTGATGGCGTAGCTCTCTTCGTCGATGATGATGCTCTCCTGAGCAAGCAAATATTCGAAAATAGGCTCCAAATACTTGTCGTCCTTTTCTAAAAGGATGGGAAAACGCTTTTTATGGCGATGCATCAGGTAAATGATCAAAAGAGCCGCCATCTCTTTCTTTTTTGCTTCGCTAATTTTATAATCGGAAGTTGCCACGCTTTATCAGGGTCTAACCGGCATCTGGAATCAGGATCTAGCCGAAGGTAGCATTGATGATGATGGCAATGATGACGGATAGCGAGCCCTCGATGAGAGCAATTCCCCAGTTGTTATCCACCACTATTTCATGCCTCAAATCGCCTTTGTTGAAAATAACTTTATGCAGGAAGAACCTTGCCAAAGTGAGCAAAACAAAACCATTGACGAACCAAAATAGGAAAAACAAAATCCCGCCCTCTTGCTGCAGGGGAAAAGACATGATGATGCCCATGGCTATTAAGTTAAGCCCGAAAACGATACCGGCTGATTCGTTGTCTCGCTCGACTTCCTTATGAAGGTCGTAGCTAATGGTCTTGTTGTAAAGGTAACTGAAAAGGATCAAGAACGACTGAGTCAATAAGAAAAACAAAAGCACTTGCCCCAGATCGAAAAAAAAACTCTCCGTGCCACCTAAAGCGAGCAAAGTGGCTATGATGTAAGCAGAGGCAACGTAACTTCCCAACTGCACCGCTCCCGTTCCCACGTTCTTATCTTCGATGATTTCCTTTTCATTGCTGAAACCCCGCAAAACGAAGCGGTTGTTAATCACCCTCGCTACGTTAAGCAAAGCGATACCGATGGCGATCCAAATGGATAAGTCCAGTAAGCTCGCGAGGAGGGGGAAGGTGACTAAGTCAGCTAAATAATAACTCGTCTCAGAACTAAGCACGCTGCTGAAAATGAAGCCAAGTCCCAAAATGTAGCCTAAAAAGGAAACCGACAACGCCTTGTTGTCCGTCTCTAACAACTCTTCATCTAAATTGAAGTTCGGCTGGAGCTTGTTGTAGTTCCATTTGGCAATGAAGAAGAAAACTAAAGCCACGAAAACATAGAGGAGAGTGTCCCAAGTGAAATATTCGCTTGAAATAGCAAAATTACCCCAAAAATCGCTGCTAAACATTTTTTTACGAATGACCTAGACCCATTACCTGTGCTGCCTGTGCTGCCTGCATTGCCTGTTGGTTGTTATTTGCCAAAGCCGCCAAATCCCCTTCGACTACTTGAAAAACTTCTCACCCTAGAATTGCCCCCGCCAAAAAAAGACGATCTTGGCTTGGAGGAATTTTTACCAAACCCCCCCGACCGTACTGCTTTGTCTCTTTCTCGGACTTGAAATGACCTTTGCGAAGCAGTGGGATTCCGGAGGGACTTTTTGATCCCGCTCTCAGCATTGCGGCTCGGAGTGGCGAAACTGGAACGACTGGTCGTTTGGGTGGCCTGAGCTCGGCTTTGAAACCGCTGGGCTCGGCTAGCATAGTCGCCCCTAGGCACGCTATTGTAGGACCTATAGCCACTGGGATAAGAGCCATAGCCATAGGGGGAAGAAAACAAGGAATGCGGGGATAGAAAGTAAGACATTAACAGGAAAGAGCCCAAGGGAAAAGTGCTGCTATAACCATTGTTCTGCCCGTAAATGGCTTCGTTGCCATAGGCATTGACGGCAACTTGTTCCCCGTCTTGCTTGACTTCAATGGTGGCGATGTCCTGAATTTGCCCGGGCTCCACTTCTGAACTGAGCTGAAACCCATGAGTGCCCGCTTGTTCGTTTTTTAACTCGCTTACGTTGATGTAGTCCACCACTTGATCGTTGTTCAAATCCAAGTTATTGATGCCGCCGGGTTCGTTAATTTTCTGCTCGAACTCTTCGGCAGTTTTGACTTCTTGTAAGACGGCAGGTAGAGCCGCTAAGTCCAGCCCGTCAGCAACTTGTTCCTCGCTGATGGAAGTTATAAAAGTATCCCCCTGAGAACTAGAAGAACTCGAAGAATTAGGAAGGGCTCCTTCAGCCGAGGGACTGAGGAAGTTAGAGCAAGTCCAAGTGATGAGGAAAATGCCCAGAAAAACCATAAACAGCGGAGAGGTATTCATTGAAACGACTTCATTGTACCATAAAAAAAGAATTTGAATCGCTTTTAAATTTTTTTGCGCTCATTTCCCTTGAACGAGGTAAGAAACGGGGTAAGAAACGGGGTAAAAATCTCAACGGATCATTGCCGATCACTTGGATCATTGCCGATCATTGCCTCAATTTTGTAAGCCACCTCTTGCAACCCACTGGCGGTAAGTTTCATCATCCCATTTGCTTTGAAAATAAGCTATGGCTTGCTTGATTTCTTGTGGGGATAACTTGTTTCTAAAGGAAGGCATTTGTCCGCCTAGAACTACTCCACCATCTAGGATCATTTTTTGTAAAACGCTCAAGGGATGATGCCAAGCGTGAGCCGTTCCATCGAGTGGTGGGGGTGGGTATGAACCATCGGGTAGGGTTTTTTGCCAGTTTCTAGTGCCTTCTGCTTGGGCTCCATGGCAGACGGCGCAGTTTTTTTGAAAAACGCTTTTCCCAAGCAACGACTCTCGCTCGGAGTACCATCTTTTGTTTTCAGCAGTGCTTTCGCTGGCACAAGAAGAGAGTAAAAAAATAATTCCTAGAATCGCTAAAAAACTTTTTTTCATTCCTAAAACTTTCCTTGCCACCTTTATTATAAACCAACTATAAACTATTTAGGGGAATTAAATGAAAATCACCTTGTTGGGAAGACTGGGAAGATTGAGTAGGTTGAGAAGATTGAGCAGGTTGAGAAGATTGAGCAGGTTGAGAAAAGTTGGTAAAAAATGATTTATGGTTAGGTTTGTTTGGGTTTATGGTACAATTTCCCAAATACATCAAGAGGATTAGGGAAATTTTTTATGGAAACAAAGCAACATTTTATCGGGGGAAAGTTCGTCTCGGGCACGAGCGAGCGTTTTTGCGCCATTTACAATCCGGCTCGGGGTGAAGTGCAGAGCCAAGCACCGCTCGCAAGCAGGGAAGAAGTGAACCAAGCGGTGGCAGTGGCTAAAGAGGCTTTTGAAAAATGGAAGGTCGTTCCTCCGGGCAAGCGAGCTAAGATCATGTTCCGCTTCAGGGAGTTAATCCTAGAAAACTTGGACGAAATAGCTCTCTTGGTCTCTAAGGAACATGGCAAGACCCTAGAAGATGCCAAGGGGTCTATCAGCAGGGGCATTGAGGTGGTGGAATTTTGCTGTGGGATAACTGGTCATTTGAAATCAGAGTTCACGGAAAACGTTTCCAATGACATTGACAGCTACAACCTCCGGCAGCCCCTAGGCGTATGTGCGGGGATAACGCCTTTTAATTTCCCTGCCATGGTGCCGATGTGGATGTTCCCGGTGGCGATTGCTTGTGGTAATACTTTCATTTTAAAGCCCTCGGAGAAAGACCCTTCTACATCCTTGAAACTAGCGGAACTTTTGCAGGAGGCAGGTCTTCCCGAGGGAGTGCTCAATGTCCTCATCGGCGATAAAGAAGCCGTGGACGCCATTTTAGAGCATGAGGACATCAAGGCAGTTAGCTTCGTGGGCTCTACGGCGGTCGGAGAGTACATTTACCAAAAAGGAACTCAACACAATAAAAGAGTGCAGGCCTTGTGCGGAGCAAAAAATCATTTGGTGGTCATGCCCGATGCGGACGTGGATTTGGTGGTTAATTCCTTACTTGGTTCCGTTTATGGTTCGGCGGGAGAGCGCTGCATGGCGATCTCGGTGGCGGTGGTCATTGGCGATGAAATGGCGGATAAAATCATTGAAAAGTTGAAGCCTAAAGTCGAAAACTTAAAAATTGGTTCTTATGAAAAACCAGAAACGGAGATGGGTCCGATCATTTCCCCAGAGAGCCTAGCTAAAATAAAAAAATACATTAAAGAAGGCGAAGAGAGTGGGGCTAAGCTGGTCCTAGATGGGAGGAACGTAAAAGTGCCTCATTACGAGCATGGTTTCTTCATCGGGGGATGCATCTTTGACCAAGTGACGAAGGACATGAGCATTTACACCGATGAGATATTTGGTCCCGTGCTTTCTTTGGTGCGAGTCAAGACTTATGAGGAGGCTCTGCAGCTAGTCGACGATCACGAGTATGGCAATGGGGCGGCTATTTTTACTCGCGATGGGGATGTGGCTAGGCATTTTTCTCATAACGCTAAAATAGGAATGATCGGGATAAATGTCCCCATCCCAGTTCCCGTGGCTTATCATAGCTTTGGGGGTTGGAAGAGATCGCTTTTTGGGAACAATGCCATTCATGGCCTAGAGGGAGTGAGGTTTTATACGCAGCTCAAGACCATTACCTCGAGGTGGACCAAAAGCCTGCGTGCTAGTCAGTTTCATTTTACTAGCGGTCACGATCAATGATCTCAGCAATGATCTCAGCAATGATCTGGGAAGTGATCTCAGCAGTGGTTTCGTTTTAATTTTTGGTAGTTCCTTTTTACGAGCATGACATTTCTCATTTAGAAATAGAGCGAGTCGTAGAGGTCTTAAAAAGCGGCTGGGTGAGCACGGGGCCGGAAGTGGCGAGGTTTAACCGCGACCTGAGGTCTTTTTTACATTCTCCTAAAATCATTTTTACTAGTTCAGCGTGGTCGGGGCTTTTTTTAACCCTTAAAAGCTGGGGAATCGCTAAAGGAGATGAAATCATCACCACGCCCTATACTTTCTCGGCAACGGCTAATGCGATAGTGCAGAACGAGGCTAGAGTCGTTTTTGCGGACGTGGGCGCTGATTACTTGATTGATCCTGCGGAAATTGCTCGGAAAATCACGACTAAGACCAAGGCAATCATCACCATGGACTACGGGGGCTATCCATGCAATTACGCGAAAATCCATAAAATCGTTGGCGAGCAGAAACAAAAGTTCATTGCTAACAACCCTCAGCAAGAGAAGCTAGGGAGGATTGCCATCATCGGCGATGGGGCTCATTCTTTTGGCACCATGCCTAAAAGAGAAAATGAAAATTTGTTGCCGGACATTTACGTTTATTCCTTTCATGCCGTTAAAAACATCACCACCGTTGATGGGGGGGCTATTTCGCTGCTTAACCAAGAAATCAGCGAAAACCATTCTTTTAGCGACCACCTTCACTCCCTCGTGCTTCATGGGATGACTTCCAATGCTTATGAAAGGCTGGGCAAGAAAAATATGTTTTACGACATTAGCAGTGCGGGCTATAAAGTCAATTTAAACGATATCAATGCCGCGATTGGGCGAATGCAGCTAAAAAGGATTGACCACTTTTTCCAGCAAAAAACCGAGTTGCTTCACTATTACAATGAAATGTTTCAAAACGACGCTAATTACCTGAGCAGGAATAACTTAAGCAACGATGATTATGAAATTTTCCCCCATTTGTATACTTTGGAATTGACGGGCGAGGAGTTCGATCATTTGGATAAGAAAAAAGACTTCCTCTTAGCCGTTAGGGATAGGGGAGTTGCTTTGAACATGCATTATTTACCGCTTCCGCTCACTTCCTTGTATAAGAAAATGGGTTTTGCGATGAGCGATTATCCCCAAGCTCATTTCCTAGCGAAGAGGCATTTTTCTCTTCCCTTTTATAGCAAGCTAGGGCTAGAGCGGGCTGCTTTCGTTGGCGAGACGCTGCGGCAGTTTTTCAAATGATGGGAGTGTTCCGGTAGTATTTTTCTTTTGATCACTAAGTCATTAAACGTTAATTTAATAAAGCTTTGCTACGCTCCCGATAGCACGACGAGGAGAAAATGGTTTCAATATTTGAACGAAACTTTTTCAGCGGAACGCTTTGAAGCGATCTTAGCTCCCTTCGCCAAGGAAATCGAAGTGGAAATATTAAGCAAATCAAAGAAGAATTTCGCTCCTCTCGGCTCCAGCGTTTCTCTTTTGATTGGCGAAAAAACCGTTCATCTGGCTAGGCAGCTTTATCATTTGGACAAAAGTCACATGGGAGTGCACACTTATTATTCCTTCGACGATAAAAGCAAAGCAGCTAGTTTTAGGATTGACTTTGAAGTGGCTACTTGCGGAGAAACGAATCCCCTAGTTTTGGTGAATCCCTTGCTGAAAATCATTCCCGCCGAAGTGGTCTTTTTGGATTTTAAACTTCGCGGCTTTGCTGACGAACCTAGAAAAGCAAGTAACGAAGCAAGTAACGAAGCAGGTAATGGAGTGGGTGGCTCTTTGGAAAAATCGTTTCCCTCCTTCCCTTCATTTTCCTCCGCTAGGGGTTTTTTTGCTGAAGAAATTTTACTAGGCTATGAATGGGTGGAGACAAAAATGCATCAACAAAAAATTTACTTCGGTAAGTTGAGAAAAAAAGAGATTCCCGCTTCGCTTAAAAGCAAAGTCAATGAAATTTTTGCTTCTTTTTAATTTGATTAACGAAAATGGCTAAGAGAAAAATCGCTGAAGCGATGAGGGGAAGGGCGATTCCTAAAGTTCCTTTGAAATGAAAGACTTCCACTCCCGCCGCAGTTAAACCATAAAGCCCGCCTAACGCTAAAGCGAAAAAAAACACCCAGCTTTTCTTGGTAAAAAGCATTCCTGCGATATTCCCGGGGGCTAGGGCTAGTAACAAAGTGGAAATGATTCCCAAATGCTGAATTCCTAGCCCAGCGCTCAGGCTCGCTCCTAAGTAGATTAAAAAGTAGGCTAAAAAAGTTACTGGACTACCACTACCACTACCACTACCACTACTACTACTGAGGGCGTTTTTGCGGGAATTCGCTCGCTTATACCAATAGAGCCAATAGAGCAAAGCCACGGAAGTAAGTAGGGCGGAGGCGAGGATGAGGTAGAAGTCCCTGTTTAGGGCAGCGGTGGGGTTGCCGAAGAGATATTTTCTGAGGAGAGCTATCTTGGCAGAAAAGGAAAGTTCTTGATGGATTAAAAAAGTTGCTCCTAAAAAAAGCACTCCTAAGCAAGTTGCTCCTAAAAAAAGCACTTCTAAAGTGATTACAATCAGCCGAGGAAGCAAGGTGTTGCTTTTGCTAAAGTCTGCTCCATTGCCGAGGAAGCGATACTTTTCCCGTCCATAGAGAAACCAGCTCAGCGCTCCTAGGTGGACGCCAATGACGAAGGCAGTTACTAAAACGATGGAGTAGGTGTAATCAAAAAGCATTTTTAACTCCGCAAGCGTTGGGGGAGCACGACGCTTGGCAGGCTTTAACCCTTGGAAGCTTTTTGGGGAGCAGGTTGTGATTTCAATGTTTTTTTAAAATTTCTCTTTTAAGATTTCATCATTGAATTTCGTCATTGAATTTCGTCATTGAATTCGTCATTGAGTTAAGCCGAAAACCATTTTTTCAACGTTCTTTTTAAACATTTTAACATAAGTGTCGTTGTTTTCTTCTACGCTCAAAGTATTCGCGAAAAGCTTGCCCCCGATGATCAAAACGTTTCCCTTGTCAAACACATTTCGCTGCAGGGGAAGCAGTTCTTTTTTAGGCGTGGAAGTTGCTAAGAAAACGGCGGGGATTTCGTTTTTTACGATGAAGTTAGCTAAATTTTCCGTCCTAGCAAAGCTCGCTTGGCTCGTTGAATGAGTTTTCAGGCTAAGGGATTGGAGCCCATAATCTTGGCTAAAATAAGCAAAAGCATCGTGAACGGTGATTAAGAATCTTTTTTCTGGAGCGATTTCGTTTATGGCATTTTTTACTTCCTCTTCTAAAAGGGTTAACTCTTGGAGGTATTTTTCATATTGATTGGAGTAATGGGAAGTGAAATTTTTATCCAAAGCGATTAAGGTATCCGTGGCGTATTTGGCGGCATCCTTCCAGAGGGCTATGGAAAACCAAAAATGGGGGTTGAATTCTTTTTCGTTTATTTTTATCAACTTGTTCGGATCGATTCCCTTCGTGATGGCGAAAGTCTTCTTATTCGCCTTTTTAAACTCATCGAGCACTTTCATTATGTTCTTGTTCTCCAGCCCTAGCCCGCTATAAAAGAGGACTTCGGCTCTTGCGATCGCCTCTCGCTCTTCCTCGCCAATGGTGAAGCGCCGAGGATCCATTCCCGGCTTAATCAAAGTCGCCACCGAGCAACGCTCCCTGCCTAACTGCTTGATCAAATCCCCAATGATGGGGTTGGTGACCAGCACCATTAAGGGCTTGCTTTGCTTAATGATTATCTCTTGCTTGCTCGGAGTTGCCGATTGCTTGGCTGGGGAAAAAGCTTGCTTCTGAGTGCAGGAAAGCAACATTAACCCGCTGAGGAGTAGGGGAAGTACCCAAGTCTTCGGTGAAGTCTTCAGTGAAGTCTTCGGTGAAGTCCTCGCCCGTTTAAATTTCAAATCAAAATAATTCATTTTCGTCCCTTCCTCGTTTTTTATGGCGATATCATGGTGGCGTCATGGCTACAAGTCGCCTGTATTTATTTATCGGGACGAGTCGCAAGGAGCGAAGTAAAAAAAAAATAACTCCGGTATAACTCGGGTATAAGTGGGCTATAACTCCGGTAAACTCAGCTAAAAAACCGCAGCTAAAATAGGTCTTAAAATAGGTCTATAGTTTATAGTTTATAGACCGGGCCAGTTGACTTCGGATCTTTTCAAAAAGCCCGCAGTGTCCCTAAGCCATTTCCGGCGAACGCTTTTATCGTAGTTGAGGTATAACTTGCCCTCTAGCACTGTCCAAGCTAGGGGGTCGCCCTTGACGAGATAATCACCTGCTACTCCATAAGCACAATGCCCGCCGTATTGGGGATAATAGGCTAAGGGGTTTCCCTTAAAGGCGGTCAAATTTTGCTTAGAGGAAAATTTCCATTTCACTCCTTCCCAACGATAGACGAACTGGTCTTTTCCTTTGATGGGCTTTTTTGCCTTGAAATAAGCCACCGGATCATAGCCGCCCGCTCCCAAGCCCTCGGGGGCGTAGATCGGCAGAAGCTTGGGGCTTTTTGCCCTGTTGGCCTTTTCGTTGTTAGCCTCGTTGTTGGACTTCTCCTTAGCAGAGATCGTGGCAGTGGACAACATTAAAATGACTAGCAAAGTTAACTTGAGCAATAAACCAAGTTTAAACGAGGTTTTTTCATGGGCAAAAGTTGACTTGAAATGCGGTTTGAAATGCAGTTTGAAGTACGATTTGAAATTTAGTTTTCTCATGGCTTGAATCCTCCCTTTAAGAGCAATTGTAACATCTTTTTCGAGCAACCAAGTGTTTTTAGTCGATTCTACCAGTTTTAAGCGATTTTAAGCCATTTTAAGCGTTTTTAAGGGGGTTTAAGCGGGTTGTTTAAGCCATTTCCTTGAAGTTGCTGGGTTCGTTGCTGGGCTCGCTGATCGCGGAGGTGTTACTTTTTTAGCAAAGCGTTGACTTGTCGTTCTCTGGCAGCGTCGATCCACCAGTTGTTGATTCCCAAGGAAAATTTGGGCATGATTTTGGGCATTTTTATTTTGCTGCTGTAAACCACGCGATAATAAGGATAGTACCACATGGGAATGACGTAATAATTCCACAACAAAACTCGGTCCAAGGCTCTAACGGAAATGATTAAGTCCTTTCTAGTTTTGGCTTCTATTAGTTTTTCCACCAATTGATCGACGACGGGATTTTTAATCCCGATGACGTTCCTAGAGCCTTTTTTGTCTGCGGCGGAAGAGTTCCAGAAATCCCTTTGCTCGTTGCCCGGCGAGTCGCTTTGCCCGAAGCCTTGAATCGCCATGCCAAAATCAAATTCGCGCATCCTCTTCTCGTATTGGGCGGGATTTAAAAGGATGATTTCGGCGGTGATGCCCAGTCTTTTCAAATTCTGCACGAACGGAGTGAGTATCCTTTGAAAGCCGGGGAGGACGATTAGGATTTGAAATTTAAACTCCTTACGAGTTTTTGGGTCGATTAATTTTCCGTCCTGCAGCCTCCAGCCCGCTTCTTGCAATAAGTTACGCGCTATTTTTAAGTTTTCTCGGTTGTTCCCACTGCCATCGCTTTTGGGTAGGGAAAAGGTTTTGGTGAAAACTTCCCGCGGTAGTTGACTGCGGAAGGGGTTTAAGAGGCTTAACTCTTCGAGGGAAGGCAGCCTCCTTGAGGAGAACTCGGAGTTATTGAAGAAACTATTGCTCCTGATGTAAGTTTGGAAGAAAAAAGTTTTGTTGAGCCATTCGAAGTCAAAGGCGTGGTTGAGGGCTTTTCTCACTCGAATGTCTTGGAATAACTCTGAGCGGAGGTTGAAGGCGAAAGCTTGCAGGCCTTGGGGAGTGTTGTCGTTGATGAGCTGTTTGATGATGAGGCGGTTTTTAATGTTTTTGACGTCATAGGCAGTTGCCCATTCCTTAGCGGAATTTTCGGCAAAGAAATCCACTTTTCCTGCTTTGAGAGCCTCTCTAATGATGTCGCGGTTGCGGTAGTAATCAATGCGAATGGTTTTGAAGTTGTACCTTCCTTTGTTGACGGGTAAGTCTTTTCCCCAGTAGTTTTCATTTAACTCATAAGTGATGAACTTACCGGCGCTGAGGTTTTTTATTTGGTAGGGACCGCTTCCTAGCGGGGGAGTGAGAGTGCCCTTGCTAAAGTCGTTCTTCTGCCAGTAGGATTTGGGGAAAACGATTAGTTGTCCTAAAATATAAGGGAGCTCAAGGTTCTTCTTGGTAAAAGTAAACTCAACTCGGTAGCGGCTCTTTGCTGTTACCTCTTTGACGTCTTGGTAATAAAACCGATAAAGGGGCGAGCCTTGTTCGGTGAGGGCTCGGAAACTCCACACGACGTCCTCAGCAGTGACTGGAGTGCCGTCGTGAAAGCGAGCGTTTTTTCTCAACTCAAAAGCGACGTTTTTTCGCTCGTCGTCGTAAAAAATCTTTTCCGCTAAAAGTCCGTAAGCCATGCTCTGTTCATCTTCGCTAGCGACCAAGAGAGTGTCGTACAGGTAAGCAATGCCATTGGCTGCCTCTCCCTTTACGATGAAGGGGTTTAAACTATCGAAACTGCCGAGGACGGCTAACACTAGCTCGCCGGCCTTGGGAGCGTTGGGATTGACGTAGTCGAAATGCTGGAAGTTCGCGGGATACTTGGGTTTTTGATTAGCGGCGATGTTCACGAAATAAGACGACTGCTGAGCAGCGAGGCTGGTAGAACTCAGTAGGACAACAAAAAAAACGATTTTCAACTTAACTTTTGACAATATATTCATGGCATTCATTCCTTTGTTTAGGTGAGTAAATTTGTTAAAACCATCACGTCTGGTAGGATTTGAACCCACAACCCTCTGATCCGAAGTCAGATGCTCTATCCAATTGAGCTACAGACGCAAACATTCCTATTTTACTATTAAAAAAAATGAAATGAAAAAAGAAAGGAAAAATAACCAATAATAACCAATATACCACCATGACTATCTCCGTACTATGACTATCTCTGTAAAATGGCAGGGAGGAGCAAGATTCGGGGGAAAGTTCAGGCGAAATTCGGGAGGAGGTCGGCGGTTGTTTTTTGGTTATTTTTCGGTAAAATGGGGTTCTTAAGCCGGGAATTCATGGTATAAGTGTGATTATGAGGGTGATTATAAAGGAAGTATTAAGTGAAATTTGGAGTAAAATTTGGTGAATTATTGAAGTAAAAGAACGAATATAAGATGTAAAGCATAGAGGAAAGCATAGAGAAGATTACAGGGATTATAAGGGCGATGAAACTAGTTTCGAAAATGGCTTCGAAAACGGCCTCAAAAGTGGCCTCAAAAGTGGCTTTTTATGGCTTGTTGTTATCTTTGCTGCTCTTCGGGGGATGTGCGGTGGATGAAGCCATCACTAGGGCCCTGCCCACTCCCCTCAACGAAATCATCAATCAACTAGGTAATCCTAGCAATGCTCCATCCGACCTAGCAGACCCCGCAAGCCTTTTTTTTACGAATGCCTCTGGTAATGGCGCTATTCCCCATGTGGATACTTCCACTTTGCTGGATAGGATTACCGTGACTTACAAGCCTTTTGCGCTCAGGCATGCGGATAAGTTCTCCCTAGGGGACTTCGATTCGCCTTACCTGATCGAGATAGCGGGGCTTGATTTTGCTACCAATGGCACGATTGTTTTGAGCGGCGAAGATCACCCTTTGGTTAAGACCAACTATGGGGGTGGTGCTTACTTGGGGATAACAGGCTTTAGCTTCAGCAACTACGTTCGTCTTTATAATGCTAACACTCATAAGCAAATATCGCTTAGGCTAAGGTTTCGTTCGGCTGATGGGACTTACCGAGTTGACATGGATCTCACTAGAGTGAGCGTGAGCGCTCCTACGCTGATCTACACTTGGCAAGACCTGCAGGGAATGAAGCATGACCTAGCGGGCGAATACGAGCTCAGGGACGACGTTACCTTCCCCGACAAGGGCAGGGAGGGACTAGAGGAAGCGGGATTCGAGCCGGTGGGAAACATTCTTACTGGATTCGGCTTCACGGGGAGCTTTGCGGGGGGTGGGCATAGGATCGTTAACTTATCCATTGAGCGTCATGGCATGGATTACGTAGCAATCTGGAGTTATGTGAATAATACTAATAGCGTGATTGAGAACTTTGTCGTGGACCATGGGGGCATCGGGGGTAATAATCAAGTAGGAGCAGTGGTTGGAGCTCTGCAGAATGGAACGGTGAGCAATGTCGGGATGGTGAGCAGCCGGAAGAGGAGTGTTTCTGGTACTGGTAATGAAGTAGGGGGCTTGGTGGGATACAATGACTCGGGAACCGTGGCGGGCTACGCCACCGGAAGAGTTTCTGGAAATAACGACGTAGGAGGCTTGGTGGGATGGAATAATGGTGGAACAGCGGCGGGCTACGCCACCGGAGCGGTTTCTGGAAATGATGAAGTAGGAGGCTTGGTGGGGGAAAATAAGGGATCAGCGAATGGCTATGCTACGGGAGTGGTCTCTGGAAACGACAAAATAGGAGGCTTGGTGGGAGAAAATACTGGAACGGCGACGGGCTACGCCACCGGAAGAGTTTCTGGAGTTACTAATGTAGGAGGCTTGGTGGGATACAATGATGGTGGAGCAGTGACGGGCTACGCCACCGGAGCAGTTTCTGGAACTCGTCTAGTAGGAGGCTTGGTGGGACAGAATGCTGGATCAGGAGCAGTGAATGGCTACTGGAACATAGGGAGCACTGGCGAAGCTACTAGTAGTGGGGGAGTAGGCATCTCCGCCATCACTGACGTGGTTTACGACGGCACAGCCGACACTTACATGGATGGAAGTACACAAGTGTTTAACGATGTTACTTTCTTAATGCATTTCGACTTACCCGGACGAGGTGGTGCTTGGCCGACCTTGAGGGCAGTGCCTTGAAAGTAGTTCCTCTCGCTCCCTAGCGGTTAGCGGAGGTAAGTCGGCGGGGGAAAATTCAGGCGAAATTCGGGGGAAATTCGTCGGTTGTTTTGAAATGGGTTTTTAAGCTTTGAATTAATGGTATTGGGGTGGTATAGGGTGGTATTAAGTGAAATTTGGTAAATTTTTGAAGTAAAAAGAACGAATATAGAATATAGGGCGATGAAAATAATTCAATACCTGCCAGTCTTGTTGCTTTGCTTTTTAGTGGGCTGTGCGGCGGATGAAGCAGCCAGCACCATTGTTGCTAACGTAAATCCCAGCAGTCCTGTCCGGAGTGAATCCATCCTAGCGGGAGTCACTTACAAGCCTTTTGCGAGCGAGCACAATGATAAGTTTTCCCTAGGGGACTTCGATTCGCCTTATTTGGTGCGGTTGAATGACTACACTAGTTTTGCCCCTGCAGGTAGTCGGATTATCCTCAACAACGTAACCAATGAAATAACCAAGACCGATTATCAAGGTGGCACTTACGTGGGCATTGCGGGCTTTCGTTTCAGCGACTACACTAGCTTCATCAGCACGAACGCTATTCTCACCATCAAAGTAAGCCTAGTGGCAAGCGACGGGAGCGTCATTGCCGATGGGGCGGCGGCGAGGAATTTGACGGTGAGCGCTGCTACTAATCTCTACACTTGGCAAGACCTGCAGGGAATGAAGCATGACCTAACGGCTGATTATAGGCTAAGGAATAGCGTAACCTTCCCAGACAGGGGAATGGCGGGGCTGGCGAGGGAGGGCTTCGATCCCGTGGGTGATGATAGGGTAGGAGATGATAGTGATAATTTCACTGGCAGTTTCGCCGGTGGTGGGCACGGGATTACTAACTTATCCATTGAGCGTGGAAGCAGGAATAATGTAGGAATATGGGGGTATGTGGATGGTGCTGCTAGCGTGATTAAGGACTTCGTCTTGGACCATGCGGGCATAAGAGGGAATAATAACGTAGGGGCAGTGGTTGGACAACTACTAACTGGAACGGTGAGCAATGTCGGGGTGGTGAGTAGTGAAAATAGCAATGTTTCTGGAAACACTCATATAGGAGGCTTGGTGGCATGGAACTCTGGAACCGTGGCGGGCTACGTAAGGGGAGCAGTTGCTGGAATGGGAACTACCGTTAATGTAGGGGGCTTGGTGGGAAATAATCTTGGAACAGTGGTGGGCTACGTAAGGGGAGCAGTTGCTGGAATGGGAACTACCGTTAATGTAGGAGGCTTGGTGGGAAATAATCTTGGAACAGTGGTGGGCTACGCTACCGGAAGGATTTCCGGTACTGGTAATGTAGGAGGATTGGTGGGGTTGAATATTGTTTCTCCCTTGAATTCAGCAACCGTGAATGGCTACTGGGACATAGGGAGCACTGGGCTAAATAATAGCGCTGGGGGTACTACTGCGGTGAGCATCTCCGCCATCGCTAACGTGGTTTACGACGGCACAGCCGACACTTACATGGATGGAAGTACACAAGTGTTTGACGATGCTACTTTCTTAATGCATTTCGACTTACCCGGACGAGGTGGTGCTTGGCCGACCTTGAGGGCAGTGCCTTGAAAGTAGTTCCTCTCGCTCCCTAGCGGTTAGCGGAGGTAAGTCGGTGGGGAAAATTCAGGTGAAATTCGGGGGAAATTCGTCGGTTGTTTTGAAATGGGTTTTTAAAGGCTATGAGCGTAAAGGGGGAGGGCTGATGGAGCGGGGGCAAAATCGGTTGCTGGGGAACTGCTCTAGGGGAACTGCTCTAGCTAAGGAACTCCACTGCTCAACGCTGCTTAGTCAACGCCGTTCAGCTTCGGCCACGCACCAGCTCGTCCCGGCGGAGTGAAATGCATTAAGAAAGTAGAGTTGTTGTTAAACACTTCTGTATTTGTACCTTCAATCCAGTACCTATTTAATTCGCTGAAGAAACGCACATTAGCGATGGCGGAGATGCCTACTCCCCCACTACTAGTAGCTTCGCCAGTGCTCCCTATGTCCCAGTAGCCGGTGATCGTTCCTCCTGTATTAGTTCCCACCAAGCCTCCTACAGCACCACCTCCAGTAACTCTTCCGGTGGCATAACCCACCGCTGTTCCACTATTCTGTCCTACCAAGCCTCCTACTTTAATATTTCTTCCAGAAACTGCTCCGGTGGCATAACCAATCACTGTGCCTGTTCCATTATTCTGTCCCACCAAGCCTCCTACATTATTATTTCCAGAAACTGCTCCCCTTACGTAGCCCACCACTGTTCCTCTATTATCTCCCACCAAGCCTCCTACGTTATCTGCTCCAGTAACATTGCTATTTTGGTTGCTCACCACTCCTACGTTGCTCACCATTCCACTGCTTAGCCATCCAACCACCCCGCCTACATCATTAGCACCCCTTATCCCCCCATGGTCCAGGACAAAGTTCTCAATCACGCTAGTAGCACCATTCACATTCCCCCATATTCCTACGCGATCTCTCCCGGGACGATCAATGGATAAGTTGGTGATCCCATAACCCCCACCGGCAAAGCTCCCCGTGAATCCAGGATTAATATCTCCCACGGGATCGAAGCCCTCCCTCGCCAGCCCCTCGCTGCCCCTAGTGGGGAAGGTAATGCCATTCTTGAGCACGTATTTACCCGCTAGGTCATGCTTCATTCCCTGCAGGTCTTGCCAAGTGTAGAGGTTAGTAGCCCCCGTCACCATTAAGTCCCTCGCCACCGCCCCATCGGCAATGACGCTCCCGTCGCTTGCCACTAGGCTTACCTTGATGGTGAGAGTGGCGTTCGTGCTGATGAAGTTAGCGTAGTCGCTGAAACCCAAGCTCGCAATGCCGAGGTAAGTGCTGCTCTGATAATAGGTCTTGGTTATTTCATTGGTTACGTTGTTGAGGATAATCTGGCTACCTGCAGTGGTGAAGCTATCGTCATCCACTCGCACCAAGTAAGGCGAATCGAAGTCCCCTAGGGAGAACTTATCGTCATGCCCACTGGCAAAAGGCTTGTAAGCGACTCCCTCTGCTATTACATCTGGACCGCTGGGGTTAGGATCGTTGGGGTTAGGATCGTTGGGGCTAGGATCGTTGGGGTTAGGATCGTTGGGGTTAGGGTCGCTGGGGTTAGGGTCGCTGGGGTTAGGTTCGCTGGGACTGGAGTTAGGACTGCTGGGAGTGGAGTTATTGATGTCGGGAGCACTGGCTGCTTCATCCACCGCACAGCCAGTTAAGGTCAATAGCACCCCTAGGAGTAGCGTTACTGCCAGCAGAGTCGTTTTCAGCCTGTTATTGCTCATGTTTTTCACGTTCGTTCCCTTTTCAATAGAAACTTAATTCATTAAAACCTAATTATACCATGGAATGAGGGACCACGAACCCTATTTCATGGGAAAGCAACAAAACCCCCGCCGCCTTCCTGCCGCCAACAACTGTCGTCGAATTTTTCCCCGAATTTCGCCCCTTACTGCTGCACTGCCACCTACGGCGTCAGCGGTAAGAAAAAACTCGCGGCTTTCAAAGTCGGCCAAGTGGCACTAACACCCGGCAAGTCGAAATGCATTAAGAAAGTAGCATCGTCAAACACCACGACGTCGTCAGCGGCGTCAGGAGTCCCCTTGTTGTCCGTGTAAGTACTAGGGGAGGCAAAAACCACGTTAGCGATGGCGGAGATGCCCGCTCCGCCATTGCTGGTATCGTCACCAGTGTTGGCTTGGTCCCAGTAGCCATTCGCTGTTCCACTAGTATTGCTATTGCCTACCAAGCCACCGGCATCAAAATCTGGAACTTTTCCAGTGGCGTAGCCCGCCACGGTTCCAAGATTATTTCCCACCAAGCCTCCTACACTATTATCTCCAGAAACTGCTCCCCTAGCGTAGCCATGCACTGATCGACCATTATTCCATCCCACGAAGCCTCCTACACTATTATCTCCAGTAACATTTCCCGTGGCGTAGCCCACCACGGTTGTCATTATTCTTCTATTCTCTCCCACGAAGCCTCCTATCCTATTATTTCCAGTAACATTTCCCGTGGCGTAGCCCACCGCTATTCCGTTATTATCATTATCTCCCACCAAGCCCCCTACGTTGTTCTTGCCAGTAACCGCTCCCGTGGCATAGCTATTCGTCACTATTCTATCGTTCTTTCCCACCAAGCCCCCTACGTCATTGCCCCTGCCAAAAACCGCTGTGGTTGCGTAGCTCCTTGTCACTGTTCCTCCATTATCTCCCACCAAGCCTCCTACCTCAGCATTTCCAGAAACACGCATATTCCGGCTGCTCAGCACTCCCACATTGCTCACCATTCCACTGCGTAGCTCTCCTACCACTCCGCCTACGTTATTAGTGCCCACGATACCCCCATGGTCCAGCACGAAGTCCTTGATCACGCTGTTACCATCCTCCACCACTCCCCATATTCCTACGTTATTCATTCTCTCGCGATCAATGGATAAGTTAGTGATGCCGTACCCCCCACCGGCGAAGCTCCCCGTGAAGCGATTTCCTGCACTATTATCTCCCACTGGCTCGAATCCCGCTGCCCCTAGTCCTTCATTGCCCTTGTCGGGGAAATTAACGTCGTTCCTGAGGCTATAATCAGCCGTTAGGTCGTGCTTCATTCCCTGCAGGTCTTGCCAAGTGTAGAGGTTGGTGGCTTTCGTCACCGTCAAATTCATCGCAACGGTTTCATTGCTCAGGGTATAAGTTCCATCGCTTGCCACTAGGCTTACCTTGATGGTGAGAGTGGCGTTCGTGCTGATGAAGTTAGTGTAGTCATTAAACCCAAAGCTCGCAATCCCCACGTAAGTGCCACCTTGATAATCGGTCTTGGTTATTTCATTGGTTACGTTGTTGAGGATAATCTGGCTACCTGCAAGGACAAAGCGATCGTCACCCACTCGCACCAAGTAAGGCGAATCGAAGTCCCCTAGGGAGAACTTATTCCCATGCCCACTGGCAAAAGGCTTGTAAGTGAATCTCTCTACTGGGCCGGAGCCCGATCCCGAGCCGGAGCCATTGCCGGAGACGGAAGCATTGGGATTAATGGTTTCATCTGCCGCACAGCCCGCTAAGAACAATAGCGTTGCTAGGAGTAGTGTCACTGCCAAAAAATTTGTTTTCACTGCTTTATTTCTCATATTTTTCATGTTTATTCCTTTTTTTAGCGAGAATTTAACTCACTAGAACGTAACTTACTTATAGCATAAGTTACGGAATCACCAACTTATTTTTTTAAAAACCCGCCGAAAAACTAGAAAAATAACTAGCAACTAATTGCTAAACAACTCGCTGAATTTTTTTTCCTTGCCTCTTGCTGCTGCACTACCACCTACGGCGTCAGCGGTAAGAAAAAACTCGCTGCCCTCAAGGTCGGCCAAGTGGCATTAGCACCCGGCAAAGCGAAATGATGTAGAAAAGTAGCATTGGTGAACACCGCGACGTCGTCAGTGGCGTCGTCAGGAGTCCCCTTGTTATCCCAGTAAGTATTTGTGGAAGTGAAGACCACGTCAGCGATGGCGGAGATACCCACTCCGCTAAAGGTAGCATCATCATTGAAGCCAACGCTATTTATCTGCCCACTGCTTCCCTGCTCCCAGTAGCCATTCGCTGTTCCCTTAAAATGGTTATATCCCACTAGGCTTCCTACATTATCTCCCGAAACATATCCCGCTACGTAGCCGGTCACTTCCCCAATGTTATTCTCGCCCGCCAAGCCTCCTACATTAGTAGTTCCCGAGACATCTCCCCGCACGTAGCCCGTTGTGGTTGCTCCGTCATTCACCCCGACCAAGCCTCCTACGTTCTCAGTTCCCAAGACATTACCCCGCACGTAGCCCGTCACTCTTCCTCCAAAATTATTCCCTCCCACCAAGCCTCCTACACTAGCAGTTCCAGAAACTGCTCCGGTAGCGTAGCCCGTCACGGTTCCATCATTCCCTCCTACCAAGCCTCCTACATTACCATAACCAGTGCCCGAGACATCTGCGGTGACGTAGCCATGCACGCCTCCCCCGTCGTTGTATCCCACCAAGCCCCCTACATCACTAGCTCCCGAGACATCTGCGGTGACGTAGCCATGCACGGTTCCCCCGTCGTTGTATCCCACCAAGCCTCCTATTTCACTACCAGCGCCAGCAACGCTCATCCTTTGGCTGCTCACCACCCCGATGTTGCTCACCATTCCAGTGGCTAGATATCCCACCACCCCACCTACGTTCCAATCCCCTGCTATGCCCCCATGGTCTAAGACGAAGTCCTTGATCACGCTGTCAGCACCATCCACCACTCCCCATATTCCTACCTTATCCCTGTCATCGCGATCAATGGATAAGTTAGCAATCCTATGCCCACCGCCAGCAAAACTCCCCGTGAATGGATCACCAGTGACCACCCCAGTTAATGAATTAATCTCACCATCTCCCACCGGCTCGAATCCCGCTGCCCCTAGTCCCTTGCTGCCCTTGTCGGGGAAGGTAATATTAGTCCTGAGCACGTACCGAGCCGCTAGGTCATGCTTCATTCCCTGCAGGTCCATCCAAGTATAGATGTCAGTAGGAGCGCTCACGCTCACCTTCCCTAGCTCCATGCTGGTAGTGATAGTGCCATCAGTAGCATGAAACACTATGGTGAGCAAGGCTTCGTCATTAACCTCATTAGTAGAGAAACGAAGGTAGTTGCTGAAGCTAAAACCGCTTATCCCCAAGTAAGCAGCACCCCCATAGTTGGTCTTAACCAAGGGATAATCTTCGCCGCCCAAAACAATCGTGCCATTGGTAGAGAAATCAAATTCCTCTATCTGGATCAGGTAAGGCGAATCGAAGTCCCCTAGGGAGAACTTATCATTGTGCCCAAGGGCAAAAGGCTTGTAAGTGACTTTAACATCGCCCAACAAAGTGAAATTATTGACATTGCGAATGGGAATGATGACTTCGTCAATGGGAGTGGGTAGGGCTCTACTAATGGCGTCACTCACCGCACATCCCACGAAGAGCAGCAAAGATAACAACCAGCCATGAAAAGCCGCTTTAGATGCCATTTTAGTGGCTATTTTAGATGCTATTTTGGAAACTATTTTAGAGGCTATTTTCGTTATGTTTTGGTATTCGTTCATTCCCTTTTTAACGAGAACTCATCGCTAAAAGTTATGGGAAAATTATACCATGAAACAGGGGACCAGCAAACTCATTTCCCCAAAAACCCCCGCCGACTTTTCCCCGACGGAATACCGCCCCAGCGGAATATTGCCCCCAATCACCGCCGCTGCTAGGGCTGCGGGAAAAAAGCCGCGGCTTTCAAGGTCGGCCAAGTGGCATTAGCACCCGGCAAAGCGAAATGATGTAGAAAAGTAGCATTGGTGAACACCGCGACGTCGTCAGTGGCGTCGTCAGGAGTCCCCTTGTTATCCCAGTAAGTATTTGTGGAAGTGAAGACCACGTCAGCGATGGCGGAGATACCCACTCCGCTAAAGGTAGCATCATCATTGAAGCCAACGCTATTTATCTGCCCACTGCTTCCCTGCTCCCAGTAGCCATTCGCTGTTCCCTTAAAATGGTTATATCCCACTAGGCTTCCTACATTATCTCCCGAAACATATCCCGCTACGTAGCCGGTCACTTCCCCAATGTTATTCTCGCCCGCCAAGCCTCCTACATTAGTAGTTCCCGAGACATCTCCCCGCACGTAGCCCGTTGTGGTTGCTCCGTCATTCACCCCGACCAAGCCTCCTACGTTCTCAGTTCCCAAGACATTACCCCGCACGTAGCCCGTCACTCTTCCTCCAAAATTATTCCCTCCCACCAAGCCTCCTACACTAGCAGTTCCAGAAACTGCTCCGGTAGCGTAGCCCGTCACGGTTCCATCATTCCCTCCTACCAAGCCTCCTACATTACCATAACCAGTGCCCGAGACATCTGCGGTGACGTAGCCATGCACGCCTCCCCCGTCGTTGTATCCCACCAAGCCCCCTACATCACTAGCTCCCGAGACATCTGCGGTGACGTAGCCATGCACGGTTCCCCCGTCGTTGTATCCCACCAAGCCTCCTATTTCACTACCAGCGCCAGCAACGCTCATCCTTTGGCTGCTCACCACCCCGATGTTGCTCACCATTCCAGTGGCTAGATATCCCACCACCCCACCTACGTTCCAATCCCCTGCTATGCCCCCATGGTCTAAGACGAAGTCCTTGATCACGCTGTCAGCACCATCCACCACTCCCCATATTCCTACCTTATCCCTGTCATCGCGATCAATGGATAAGTTAGCAATCCTATGCCCACCGCCAGCAAAACTCCCCGTGAATGGATCACCAGTGACCACCCCAGTTAATGAATTAATCTCACCATCTCCCACCGGCTCGAATCCCGCTGCCCCTAGTCCCTTGCTGCCCTTGTCGGGGAAGGTAATATTAGTCCTGAGCACGTACCGAGCCGCTAGGTCATGCTTCATTCCCTGCAGGTCCATCCAAGTATAGATGTCAGTAGGAGCGCTCACGCTCACCTTCCCTAGCTCCATGCTGGTAGTGATAGTGCCATCAGTAGCATGAAACACTATGGTGAGCAAGGCTTCGTCATTAACCTCATTAGTAGAGAAACGAAGGTAGTTGCTGAAGCTAAAACCGCTTATCCCCAAGTAAGCAGCACCCCCATAGTTGGTCTTAACCAAGGGATAATCTTCGCCGCCTAGAAGAATCGTGCCATTGGTGGCAAAATCAACTCCCGCTATCTCGATCAGGCGGGGAGAGCTGATGTCGTCTAGGGAGAACTTATCGGCGTCTTGGGGGGCAAGAGGCTTGTAAGTGACGGTAATCCTGTCCAGCAGAGTGGAAGTATCGACACGGGGAATGACGATGTCATTAGGATCGTTGGCAGGATTAGAGGCATTCGTAGTAGCAGGGCTGGCGGGGTCGCCGGGATCGCCGGGGTCAAATGGGACGTTGCCTTGGTCGGGATTGCCTAGTTGATTGATGACTTCGTTGATGGGAGTGGGCAGGGCTCTACTAATGGCGTCACTCACCGCACATCCCATTAAGAGCAGAAACGATAGCAATAAGCCATAAAAAGCCGCTTTAGATGCCATTCTAGTGGCTATTTTCGTTATATTCTGGTATTCGTTCATCCCTTCCTTGCTTAATAGCAATAAAATTCACTAAAACCTAGTTGTATCATGAAATAAGGCAATAGCACCCAATTTTACCGAAAAAAAATAAAAACCCCGCCGACTTTTCCCCCAGCGGAATTTTTCGCCGCTTTACTGCCGATTTTCCCCCGCCTTGCTGCCGCCTCACTGCCCCCAACGACCCCCGCCTCACTGCCGCCTTACCAGCAGAATACTGCCCCCAACCACTGCCGCCGCTAGGGCTCTAGGGCTGCAGGAAAGAACTCGCTACGTTCAAAGTCGGCCAAGTGCCATCAGCCCCCGGAAAAGTGAAGTAATCGACAAAAGCTGGAACGCTGTCTTCTGGGTTTTCTTTCATGAAAGCGGCGGGGTTGTTGTTAAATGCGGGGACGTCGTCAATGTCGTCCTTAGTTCCTCTCGTGTCCGTGTAGGTATTGTCCTTGCTATTAAAAACCACATGGGCGATGGTAGAAATACCGCTTATCCCGACGCCCCTATGATCGTCATCATCGCGAGCATCCAGAAGCTCAGGATTTTCAGGATCTTTAATAGCATGACCATAAACGCTCTGCCTACTCTTTTTTTGGTCCCAGTAGCCATTGAGATATGGCGATCCATTACCAAGGTAGCCTAAAAAACCTCCCGTATTAGAATCTCCGTCCACTATGCCAGAGCTATAGCCGATCACTTTTCCGTTCAGCTCATTGTGCCCCACCAAGCCTCCTACATCGTGCCTTCCTTCCACTTTTCCCGTTACGTAGCCGACCACTGTTCCGCTCACGACACTGTCCGAGCCGCAGCCAGCGCTATTCTCTCCCACCAAGCCTCCTACCCTATTATTTCCAGAAATTTTTCCCGTGGTGTAGCCCATCACCGTTCCGGTAAGATCATTGACTCCTACCAAGCCTCCCGTCTGATTGTTCCCAGCAACTTCTCCCGTAGTGTAGCCGATCACTTTTCCACCATTCCGTCCCACCAAGCCCCCTAGCTTATTATTTCCAGCAACACGCATATTCCGGCTGCTCACCATCCCCACATTGCTCACCATTCCGTGCTGCAGCCATCCCACCACCGCTCCTACGCTATTCTTCCCCCTTATGCCCACGTGATCGACGATGAAGTCCTTGATCACGCTGTTAGCATCACCCACAGCTCCCCATATTCCGACAAAACTTTTATAATCCTCGCCACTCGCAACGAGATCATCATCCAAATTATCAACGTCCAGACACCTATCCAACGGGCGAACATCGTCATTCAAGATTAGAAATCCCATTCCCTCCAGTCCCGCCAGAAACTCTTCGTTTGTGTCGCCCCCCGCAGCAGGACCCGTGGGTCCCGTGGGTCCCGCGGGTGTAGGTGACTGAGATGACTGAGGTGACTCCATCAAATCATTTTCATCCATTGCTTCATCACGACTGATGAATAGGTTAGCAATCCTATGCCGGTTCCCGGCAAAGCTCCCGGTGAACTGGTCGTTGCTGCTGCCCACGGGTTCAAACCCCCATGGGGCGAGTCCCTCGCGGTCAGCAGAGGGAAAGGCGATGTCGTCAAGGAGTTCGTATTCCCCGTTCAAGTTATGCTTCATTCCCTGCAGGTCCATCCAAGTATGGATTTCGTGAGCCTTCGTCACTTCCAAGCCCACCAGCGTTTCCACCGCTACGACGCTCCGGTCAGCCCTGATGAGTTCTATCCTGATGGTGAGATCCGAGGTATCGTTCGCAAGGTTAGCGTAGTCAATAAAACCGAAGCCGGCAATGCCGAGGTAAGTGCTCCCTTGGTAATTGGTTTTAGCGACCCTCTGCGGAGTTTCATTCAAGAAAACATTGCTATTGCTAACGACAAAATCAGCGTAGACAGCAGAAACCCAAACCAAGTAAGGCGAATCAAAGTCTCCCAAGGAAAACTTGTCCCCATGCTTCCTAGCAAATGGTTTGTAAATAATTTTCTTCAAGTCTACCTCCTCGGGCTTGGAAACTTCCGGGCTAACGAGGATCTCGGGAAGGGGTTTATCGGGATTGGGAGGAGCGGTTATGGTGCTGGGAGGAGGGGTTATGGTGCTGGGAGGAGCGGGAGTCTCATTGGGAGTGAAGTCCCCAGCAGTAATGCTTTCTGCTGCCTTGCCCGAGCACCCCAGCAAAAGCCAGAAGAACATCATCGCCGCCCCTAAGAACATTTTCCGGAACATTCCTTGGGACATTTTCCGGAACATTTTCTTCATTGCATCATTCATGGCCGTTACTATGATGGTTTATAACATGAACTCCATGAAAAATGCTATTTTACCAAAAAAAATAACGAAATCATTACAATAGTCCTAAAATTCTAGGCGGCGAACTAAAACCAATGAAATTTCCAACAATAAAATTCACCAGTTAATTCCGCTCCGGCTAACTCCGCTCCTATTAAGCCTGCTCCGGTTAAGCCCTCCCCAGTTAAGTCTGTATTTTGTTATTTAACTTCTTTAAAGAATATGTTTTCTTGTCTTCTGCTGCTACGATCTTCACTTCCACTAACCCGCTTTTGAGTTCTGCTGTCTTCGGGTCGTGAATGTCTTGGTAATTGTTCTTCAACATGCTTTCCAACTCTTCTCTACTAAGGGTCTTCGTTAAGTTTTCTTCATTGATAAGTAGCTTCGCTTTGTTTAAGTCCGCTCCGGTTAAGTTCACTCCGGTTAAGTTCGCTTCTAGTAATTTCGCTCCTTCCAAAATCGCTCCTACTAAGTTTGCTTCCTGCAGGTTCGCCCCAGTTAAATCCGCTTCGCTTAAGTCTGCTCCTCGTAGGTTCGCTTTGGTTAAGTTTACTTTTATTAACTCTGCGGCGAATAAGATCGCTCTTGTTAAGTCTGCTCCCCAAAAGTTTGCTTCCATTAAGCCTGCTTCTATTAAGTATGCTCCGCTTAAGTCCGCTTCTATTAAGTTCGCCCCAGTTAAGTTTGCTCCTTCTAAGTCCGCTCCTACTAAGTTCGCTCTTTCTAAGGCTGCCCCGGTTAATTCTACTCCTTCTAAGTCTGCTCCTCGTAAGTCCGCCTCGGTTAAATCTGCATCTTGTAGTTTCGCTTCGGTTAAGTCTGCTTTGGTTAAGTCCGCTTCGGTTAAGTTCGCCCCGGTTAAGTTCGCTTTGGTTAAGTCCGCCGATGGCAAATATGCTCCGGTTAAGTCTTTATAAGGAGTTACCAAGTCAATTTCTTCCCCATACAACTTTTCCTCGTTCTTTAGCCTCATCAATAGCAGTAATCCCACTTCGCGGCTCGTTTGACCCCTCAGTTTCTCGGTTAACTTCTCGGTTGGTTTCTCGGTTAGTTTCTCGGTTGGTTTGTCTTCGGTTAAGAATAATTTTAAGGCAATGGAATAGCTATTGAATTGGTTGCTCCGTTTAGCTTCTGCCAAGCTCTCCAGCTTAGCGCGATTCCTCAGGTACCACAAATAAGACGACACCAGCAAGGCTAATAAAACAACTGCAATGCTCAGGAGGCGAGCATACTTTTCCCCACTGCCATCATGGATGAGCTTGTCATAGGCATACTCATAGCCATAGTAAGCGAAGAAGCCTCCCAGCAGAGCATAAACCACTAAAAGTGTTCTCCGATATTTTCGCTGACTTTCCCCAGATTTATTCTTTGCCTTATCCCACCATCCTTTGCCTTTTTCCGTTGAATTTCTTATCTCATTGTTCTCATTGTTCCCCATAAATTACGCTGAACTATTGTACATTATAATCCCCCTTCTTCCTTTAACTCCTAAAAGATAAGCAAAAACAGGGATTTTTAATTGTTATTTAGGTTTCTAAAAACAAAGAAAATACCGAAGAAGGGACTTGAACCCTTACACCTTGCGGCACTAGATCCTAAATCTAGCGTGTCTACCAATTCCACCACTTCGGCATCAATCTTGCACAAAAAACACCAGCGAAAACTAGGACAACTCAAGTAAGCCCAATTCAGCCCCGCATTTTCTCGCTAGGGTAATTGTACCCTAGAGTGAAAAAAAAAACAAGTTCCCCAGCAACAAGTTTCCAGAAACGAGTTACCAAGTAACAAGTTCCCCAGCAACAAGTTACCAAGCAACAAGTTACCAAGTAACAAGTTCCCCAGCAACAAGTTACCAAGGAACAAGTTTCCAGAAACGAGTTACCAAGTAACAAGTTTCCAGCAACTAGTTTTTAACAACGATTAGCACGAAAGTAACAGGAGAGGGTAGAGAACAGGGACAACGACGCCCGCCAAAAGTTGGGGGGGTATTTCCAACTTTCGGCAGGCTAAAGAAACCCAGCAAACCCGGGGGATAATTTAGGGTCCACTAGGTCAATGAATGAAATTTTATGAGTTAAATCAAGGTCCCGCCCTTAAACGCTCCCACCGGAGCAATCTCGTCGATCTTGCGAAGAGTATCCTCGCTGAGCTTAATGTCAAGAGCCGCTAAGTTCTCATCTATGCGTGACTTCTTGCGAGTGCCGGGAATGGGTATGATGTTGCTCCCCTGAGCGACTAACCAAGCAAGCGACAGCTGCGCCGGAGTGATCGCCAAGTCAAGAGCAATCTTCTTAATGCCTTCAAAACGACTTAAGTTGTCGCTAAAATTCTCTCCCTGCATTTTGGGATTAGTGTTTCTAAAATCGCCCTTCGCTAGCTCCGTAACTTCGCCGGTCAAAAACCCCGCTCCTAGAGGCGACCAAGCAACGAGATGAGCACCAATCTCATTGATAGCGGGTAAAATCTCCCGCTCCGCCTCGCGCCGCGACAACGAATATTCATACTGAACTGCTGCGATGGGATGAACTTTGTTCGCCCGCACGATCTCAGCAGCGCTCGTTACGTTGGAAATGCCGATGTGCTTCACTTTGCCCGCTTCAACTGCTTCCGCCATCGCCGCAATGCTGTCCTCTAGCGGAGTATTCGGGTCAATGAAATGAAGATAGACCAAGTCAATCTGCTCCGTCCCCAGACGCTTGAGGCTATTGTCGATCGCCTGCTTCGCATACGCTTTGGAGCCATTGATGGTGAGGGGAAACCCCCAGCCGGTGTCTACTTTGCTGCCAGTTTGCCCCTTGTCGAAAACAATGCCAAACTTGGTGGCGATAAAAGCATCCTTGCCGACCTCTTTGCGGGCTTTTTGGACCAAGCCCTCGTTGCGTCCCTCGCCGTAAGTGTCAGCGCTGTCGATCATCATTCCATGCTCAATAGCGTATTTCAAAGTGTCAACGGCTTCCTCGTCCCCACTAGGACCATAGTAGCCCTCCAATACCATCGCCCCGTAGCCGATTTGCTTGATCGCTTTGCCATCCACTGTAAACATTTTCTCTACCTTCCTTTAGTTCTTTCTTTAATTCTTTTAGTTTTCTTTAATTCTCTTTTAATCTTCCCTCTTTCAATCTGCATACTGGAGATCCATTTTCACTATCTTGTCGCTTTTGTTCCACCAGTAATAATAATGCACCACCCAGCTCCGCCATTTCACTTCCGTTTTAGCATAGCCCTTCTTTTCCTCCAGCACTTTCCTATGCTCGAAAGACTTGCCATAGGAAATCACTTCCCGCAAAGCCCATTTCTTGACCTCGGTGTAACCCTCTATCGTCCTACCAACGTCGATGATCATCGGGTCAGCAATGAAGCAGGACATGTAGTTCTCAATGTCCTCGGAGTTGGTCGCCTCCTCATAGCATTGGATAGCCTTAGGTACATCACTAACCGGTACATCACTAACCGGTACATCACTAACCGGTACATCACTAACCGGTGCATCACTCTCAGGTACATTAGCACCTGATTCAGCGTCAGTACCTGACTCAGCATTGGAGTCAACAAGCACGCTAGGAGCAGGCTCAGCAGCAACATTAACCCCAGACAAGGCAGATCCCGAAAAACCAGCCCCAAACAAGGTAGTGCTACTTAGCAAGGCACCTGCAGCAGATAATACAACGAGTAATTTTCTAACGAGCAACTTTTTAACGAGTAACTTTCTCATCACTGTAGGTAAGTATAACATCCCTTTGCTTATCTTTAAAGAAATTTAATGAAAAATAATTAAATTTCTTTAATTTTGGTTAAACTTCTTTAACTTTTT